>NZ_BCPT01000001.1 GCF_001544095.1 Enterococcus casseliflavus NBRC 100478
TCAGCGATTCTAGCGCCTTTTTGAGGGATTACTTATAAATAGCGATTGTCCCGTAAAACGGCTTTTTTAATATCTGCCACCGTTTGCGTCCCCGCAAGCTGCATGACCATCTCCAATTCTTTTTTGAAGAAATCAAAGACTTGTTGAACACCGGTAGCACCACCTAGAGCCAACCCATAGATCACTGGGCGGCCGATCGCCACTAGATCTGCTCCGCAAGCAATCGCTTTAAAGACATGCTGTCCTCGCCGTACCCCGCTATCAAAGACGATCGGCGCCCGACCTGCCACTGCTTCAGCCACGATCTGTAAGGAATCAAAGGAAGCTGGACCACCATCCAATTGGCGTCCCCCGTGATTTGAGACCCAAATCCCTTGTGCACCTGCCCCTAAAGCTCGTTCCACATCTTCTTCTGATTGCACCCCTTTGACATAAACTGGCAAGTCAGATTCTTTGGCGATAAAAGCGACATCCTGGGGACTTAATTTTTGTTTTGAGGAGCCGTAAACGGCATCCATCGTTTGTCCGATCCCTGATTGATAGGCCTGAACGATCGGCATTGCCAACGGAAAGGTGAAGCCATTGCGGCGATCCGTTTCTCGATTGCCCCCAACAGTTGCATCTGCGGTCAAAACGATCGCTTTGGCGCCATTGCGTTTTGCCATCGCCAAGATGTCTTTATTGATGCCATCGTCTTTACTCATATAAAATTGGAACCACTGCGGCGCTTCTTGACCACCAGCTGCTCGGATTTCTTCCAACGTACAAGAGGCATACGAACTCGCCGTATAGATCGTGCCAAAACGTGAAACACCTTTGGCTGACGCTTGTTCTGCCGCAACATTTGCTAAGCCGTGGGCGGCAACAGGCGCCATAATGATTGGCGCTGACAACGTATCGCCGCCAAAGGACAACGTTGTGTCCGGTAATTCAATGTCCTTTAAGACATGAGGAATGATCAATTTGTGATTGAAGGCGCGTTCATTTTCTTGATAGGTAAAAATATCCCCCGCACCACTGCTGATATAGCCATACCCACCTTTAGGAATCACTTCCTCTGCCGCGATCTCCAAATCGCGCATATTGATAAAATCGATTGCTCCTTCTGCGGTACTTGCTTGATAAATTTTTTCCATGCCTTTCCCTACTCTCCAATAAGATAACGTTTACATTTTCATCCTACCCCTGATTGCAGGATCACGCAACTCATTCGCTCACTCCTGTCAAATAGGCTTCTTTTACTTTCCCACTCAAGACAGCCCTCCATTTGAGTGGGCTGAATTATTTTTTTGTTCGTACGAAATATTCTGCCAATAACAACGGCTGAATCGTTGGATATGTCCAGTTGGCAGGCGGCTCTGCCATTACATAGATTGCTTCGATCTCTGAGGTCAATTCATCCTGCAAGTCCGTGATCTGGGCTTCAAACACCAAGCCGTAATCGGCCTCCCCGTTTTTTTCTAAACCATAGATAAATAACGGTTCTAGGGTAAAGTGCTTGGCGCCTGTTTCTTCTTTTAATTCACGGGCAGCACACTCTGTGATGCTTTCTCCTAGTTCTCGCTTGCCTCCAGGAATCTCCAAGGTGTCTCGTTCTTTGTGTTTGACATAGACGAACTTTTCTTGGTACTTGCTGATGATCACGGCAAAAACTAGCTGCTCTTCTGCGATCTTTTCAAGCTCGAATATCGTTACGTTACTCATTTTTCTCATTCCTTTCAAAAAAGCAGACATGCTTCTAAAATAAACAGTCGTTAAATCAAAAAAAGTGCTGATCCCTTATGGAAAGGGTCAGCACTTGCAACTTATTACTCTTCTTCTTCCGCCATGAATGTGTTGAAGACTTCTTCAATCATATCCCATTCTGCTTCTGTTTCGATCTGTTCTAATTCACCTTCAGAACCGTCTTCGTTTTCAATATAAGCGTACGCTTGTAATTCAACGTCTTCTTCTTCTGGTACGCCTGCTGGATAAAGCAAGACGTAGTTGCGGCCGAATTCTTCCGTACCGTCAACCGTTAATAGAATTTCGTATAAGGTTTCATTTCCTTGATCATCGATTAAAGTAATGTGTTCATGTCCTTCATGATCGTGATCGTGGTTATGATCGTGTGTATGTCCTGACATTTATTTTCCTCTTTTCTGTAAATTAAAACAGCTGTTTCCCAGCACCATCTAAATAATTCTGCAAAATCATGACTGCTGCTAATTTATCAATCACTTTTTTTCGTTTGGCACGCGATGTATTCGCCTGTTCTACCAGCATTCGTTCTGCTTGAACGGTCGTCAGACGTTCGTCTTGGTAAACGACCGGCAAACCGAATTGCTGTTCGATCGCTGCGCCGTAAGCCATAGAAGCTTCCGCTCTAGGTCCGATCGTATTATTCATATTTTTAGGTAGTCCTACCACAAAACGTGAGACTTCATATTCTTTCACCAATTCAGCAAGTCGATCATAACCGAAATTGCCTTCATCTTCATTGATGCGAATGATCTCGATCCCTTGTGCTGTCCAGCCCATTGGGTCACTGACCGCCACGCCGACTGTCCGCGAACCAACATCCAATCCCATGATTCTCATTATAGGTTGATCCCGTGATTGCCTAAATAATAACGGATCAGAACTTCCATGATCTCATCCCGTTCGTGACGACGAATCAAATTCCGGGCATCCCGATAACGAGGAATGTAAGCCGGGTCGCCAGAAAGGAGATAACCGACGATTTGATTGATCGGATTGTATCCTTTTTCCTCTAATGCTCGGTAGACGATAGCTAATGTTTCGCTGACTTCTTTTTTACGGCTATCATCAAAATCAAAGCGAACTGTTTCATCTGTAAAACCCATTTCACGACACCTCTCTTTTGTATAGATTTTAGCATATGTTCCTACTATATTGTACTAAACGTTTGATAAAACTACAAACATATGCTTAGATTTTCTCCATTATAACAAAGGTTTATGATGTTTTTATGAACTTTCTTAAAAAAAGCTAGAAAGCGCGATAGACATACTGGTTTTCTGGTGCTTCAATCGTCTTCTCTTGGTCTGCAACCACCATCGGCAAGTCCCGTTTGAAGGGTTGATAGTACTTCGATTGGATCGTCCCTTCCACGTGGAGCCACTGGTTATTTTCTGCCGTTGTTTGTTGCGGTAATTCCACTCGCAAGCCAAAAACGCCTGAATCAGCCACACAATGGATAATGCCAAAACGAAACAAAAAGATTTCATTGGCATCATCTTGATCTGCATGGTACACAAATCCATCATAGGTGATTTTCTTGCCAATAAATTCGCTCGGGTACGTATAGATCAACTCCATGACTTCCAAGTAATTTTCTTCCGTTACCGCAATTGTCTCATCTTTGGCGTAACGTGCCAACGCTGCATCCATCTGAGTGTCATAATCTTCTTTGTTAAAATAAAGACTTGTATCGGGTTTCAGATATTGGGTCGTCATTTCTGGATCCCCCACAGATTCTTCACTTAGGGGGAAATTAAACCCTTTTGCTTCAACGATCGTCGTATCCAAGCTAACGGTGGGGAAAAAGAGACCCACGATGATCGGTAAGGCTAATAGAAAATACGCAATCACTCGTTGGTGTTTTTTCTCTAATCCATGCTGGTGCTCATCGTCATGATGATGCTCGGGCTCTTGTTTGACCCAAAAATACAGCTGGACCAAAGCCAATAATAAAGAAATGATCATGGATAAAATAGCGAGATAGCGATAATGAATGTTGATAAACTGATTGAGTTTACCCGTCACTTGCAAATACATCATCAATTCAAAATAGCCTGATAAGATCAAAAAACGAACCATTCTTTACACCACCCATGCATAAATTGAAACGACGATTGCGACTAAACCAACTAAAGAAGCGATAAAACGCCCCGAAAAGTACCGCTTCATCATCAACAGGTTTTTAATATCTACCATTGGACCAAAAACCAGGAAACCGACGACTGGTCCAGTGCCGAATAAACTCAACAACGAAGAGCCGATAAAGGCATCTGCTTCGGAACATAGGGATAACGTTAATGCTAACAGCAGCATGACGAAGACCGCTAACAGCTTCGTGGAGCCTAATGTCAGCATCAAGCCAGTTGGCAGATAGGTCTGCATCGCTGAGGCGATCAACGCACCAATGATCAAATAACGCCCAGTATCGAAAAACTCATCCAAACTATGCTGCAGCAAATGACGAATCTTCCGAAGGAGCGGATGACTGCTCTTTTCCGTTTGATGGTGGGCGTGATCATGCCCCTGATGGTGTGGGTGAGCTGCCTGCTCATTCCCGCCACTTAATTGATTGGCAAGCCGTGTTTTTAAGATCTCTTGTTTGTTAAAATACGCCAGCCAGATCCCCACGACCATTGCGACCAATAAGCTGCCCAGTACACGCAAAAAGGCGAACTTCGCGGAATTTCCAAAGGCAATGAATGTAGAAAAAATCACGATAGGATTGATGATCGGTGCAGTCAGCATAAAGGCAAACGCCGTATACACTGGCACCTCTTTTTTTACGAACTGATTAACGATCGGTACGATCCCACATTCGCAGGAAGGAAAAAAGACCCCCAGACCACAACCAACTGTGATCGATGCCAATTTGTTTTTTGGTAAGAGCCTCGTGACTCTTTCTGGCGTCAAGAAGACTTGTAAGGCACCTGAGATCAAGCAGCCCAATAGAACAAACGGCAAGGCTTCAATGACGATAGATAAAAAAATAACACTCATTTGCAGGACAGAATTCGGTAATGCCTGAAACATAACTTTAACCTTCTTTATCAATAAATTCGAAACGCTGGAATTACTATACGTTTTTTCCTTTTTTTATACAACGTTTTTTTTAAAGCAGCCTATTTTTTTAATCGTTGCTTTAGATTTCCCTTATCTTTGAATCCTTCTTACTCACCTAAGCGATCAGCTGCTAGCAGATATTTTGACTTTTCCTCAAGAACAGCGTACATTTTCCATGGAGGAATGACTTATGCAAAAAAATCAACCGATCCAAGAGCAGCTCGCCCAACAACCGTTGGCACTACTCTATCTCTCTCAACCGAATTGCAGTATTTGTGTTGCGGACAAACCACGCATCCAAAAACTGGCACAAACCCAGCAACTCCCTCTATTTACCATCAACACGCTGGCAGAGCCAGAAGCAGCCAGTTTATTTTCGGTCTTGACGGTTCCCGTCGTCCTCTTGTTCGCGAATGGGAAAGAAGTGCATCGTGAAGCCCGCATCATCGATTTCACACGTTTGACTCAACAAATCTTGCGATATCAAGAAGCGCTCACAAGCGTTGAAGAGCAAGATTCCTACGAATCACTTTTTGACCAGTTAGACGAGTAAGATCAGTGATGAAAAAGCAAAAAACAGCTGTCAGATCGTTGTATATACTACGATCTGGCAGCTGTTTTGTTGGTTCCTATTTATGTGATGCGATTATTCGCTTAGTGATGGTTCTTCTACTGGTTCTTCATGGGACAAGACGTTGCCTGAATGCAAGAAATAAATCAATGTTTGCAATTCATTGGTTAAGTCAACGTTTTGAATCAGCACGCCTTTTGGTGCAGTGATCCGTGCAGGTGTAAAGTTCAAGATTCCTTTAATGCCAGCTTTCACAAGCTCGTTCACTAAATCTTGTGAATGTTGTGCGGGAACCGTCAAAATAGCCACATCGATCTGCTGGATCTTCACTTGTTCCTTCATGTCATCCATTGGATAGACCGGCACACCATCTACGATTCGACCAACTAGATCTTCGTTGACATCAAATGCGGCACTGATCCGAATGCTGTTGCTTTGGTGAAATTTGTATTTCAACAAGGCGCTCCCCAAGTTTCCGACACCGACTAAAGCTACATTCGTCATGTGGTCTTCGTTCAATGTCTTCGCAAAGAACTGCATCAAGCTTTCAACGTCATAGCCATAGCCGCGTTTTCCTAATTCACCAAAGTAGGAAAAGTCGCGGCGGATCGTCGCACTATCAACTTGAACAGCTTCACTTAGTTCGGTCGAAGAAACTTTTAATTTGCCAGCTTGGTGCAAAATACGCAAGTAACGATAATATAAAGGCAATCGCTTCGCTGTTGCCTTTGGAATTTGATGATCTTTCAAAGAATACTCCCCCATTGTGAAAAATTCACTTGTGATGAAGCTATCATAACAAATACATTGTTCAAAAATCAATTTGAATGCTCATAATTTGAAATATAAATTTTATAATGGTAAAATCAAACTTTTTCCCAATCGCCGTTTCCCTTAAAATATGATAGACTTGTAGTATTGCAACCTTGATACAGACAAGTTTCTTAAAGATAGGAATGACATACACATGATTTTATTACAAGCCAACCAAATCGCCCGTCTTTTCGGAGCCGAGGTTTTATTTGAAAATATCCAATTAGAGATTGCCAGCAATTCCCGAATCGCGCTTGTTGGGCGCAACGGTGCTGGTAAATCAACGCTACTGAAAATTATTGCTGGACTCGAAAGTCCTGATAAAGGAACGATCGCTAAAAACAAGACCGCTACGATGGGCTACTTAGCTCAAGATACCGGACTTGCTAGTCAGGCCACCGTTTGGGAAGAAATGCTAGGAGCTTTTGCAACGGTTCGGCAGATGGAGCAGCGCATGCGTACCTTAGAGATCGCCATCTCCGAAGCAGATCCTGCTGCTGACTCTGGCAATCTCCTGAAAGAATACGACCAATTGCAGCATGAATTTGCAGAAAAAAACGGCTATGGCTATGAAAATGAGATTCGCTCCGTCTTGCACGGTTTTCAGTTTGATCCTTCTTTTTACACGCAAGCCATCAATACCCTTTCTGGTGGTCAAAAAACCCGCTTGGCATTAGCAAAAATGCTGCTGCAAAAACCTGATATCTTGATCCTCGATGAACCGACCAACCATTTAGACATCGAAACGTTATCTTGGTTGGAAAACTATCTGCAAGGATATGCCGGTGCGTTGCTGATCGTTTCCCATGACCGTTACTTCTTAGACAAAGTCGTCAACGAAGTCTACGAACTGAGTCGCCAAAAAATGCGCCACTACAAAGGCAATTACAGCCGCTATTTGACCCTGAAAGCGGAACAGCTGCAAAGTGAATGGAAAGCCTTTGAAAAGCAGCAAGAAGAAATCAATAAACTGGAAGACTTTGTTGCCCGCAACCTTGTCCGTGCGTCTACCACCAAACGCGCGCAAAGTCGCCGTAAGCAATTAGAGAAAATGGACCGGCTGGATCGCCCGCAAGGAGATGAAAAATCCGCCCACTTCCTTTTTTCCATTGAAAAGCCTTCAGGAAATGTTGTGATGCAAGTAGAAAATGCCGCTATCGGTTATTCTGAAGAAGAAGTCTTATCGGCGCCCATCGACTTAGATGTTCGGCGCAAAGATGCGATCGCTTTAGTGGGACCGAATGGGATCGGCAAATCAACCTTACTGAAATCGCTGATTCATAAAATCCCCTTTATTCAAGGAAAGGTCCATTTTGGCGCCAATGTCTCAATCGGGTACTATGACCAAACCCAATCCGATCTGCACTCAACCAAAACGATCCTCCATGAGCTTTGGGATGACCACAGTACCACACCTGAAGTCGAGATTCGCAATATATTAGGCAGCTTCTTATTTTCGGGAGAAGATGTTGAAAAGCCGATCACGCTGTTAAGCGGTGGCGAAAAAGCCCGTGTCGCTTTGGCAAAATTAGCCATGGACCATGACAATTTCTTGATTTTGGATGAGCCAACCAACCATTTAGACATCGACAGCAAAGAAGTCTTAGAAAATGCTCTGATCGATTATGAAGGCACTTTGTTCTTCGTATCTCACGACCGCTACTTTATCAATCGAATCGCCACCAAGGTCGTGGAACTGTCTGAAAACGGCAGCAAGCTCTATCTAGGCGATTACGATTATTATTTAGAAAAGAAACAAGAAGAAGCTGAGATCGCAGCAATGTTGGAAGCAAAAACAACCGAAACCACCCTCTCAGCGGGCAAGCAAAACTTTGTCCAAAGCAAGGAACAGCAAAAAGCCGTTAGAACCTTACAGCGAAAAGTCACCCAAATCGAAGAAGAACTTGCCGCAATAGAAGAAACGATCCAACAACTGGAACAAGACATGACCGCACCAGATGCGTTGAATGATCATGTCAAATTGACCGCGTTGAATCAAGCATTAGAACAAGCCCGCACTGAACAAGAAGCTCTACTAGAAGCATGGGAAAATACTAGCTTAGAACTAGAGGCATTTGAAAGTTGATCGTGGAATCGGTCTGTAGGCCGATGACAAGCGCCCCCTCCTTTGTTTTACTTAAAAGAACAGGATGAATACGTACGATTCGTAAAACAAGGAGGGAAAAATGCAAAAACAGACAGATGTTTATCGAAAGCGTCGGCCAATGGTTGTTTTGGCAGGATTGGTGTTGATTTGGATAGGGTTCAATCGAATCTCTCATCACGTATTGTACGGAGAGTTGTCCGAACACGTGCATACCGTCGTTGCCTATGATGAGAGTTATGACGACGAATATGTTTATTCTCAGGCTATCTTTAGTGATGACATCAATGCTTATTTATGGGAAATGGACATCACAACACCGATTTTCTTGCAGACGAACGAAGATTGGGCCGATAGATCCTATGGCAATGACGGCAGCCAAACCTTAGCAGAAAACGGCTGTGCGATTGCTTCTCTTGCGATGGTTCAATCCTATCTTGAAGGCTATCCCATTTCGCCACTAGAAGTCCTCGACTGGGCAGGAGATCATTATTACGTTGACGGCCAAGGAACGGACTGGCGGATTTTTTCTGACTTTGCCGATGCAAACGGCTACAACTACTATGATCTCGGCACAGATCTAGCCAGCGTTGAAGCTTACTTGCAACAAAATCATCCCGTCATCGTTTCTGTGACTCCAGGGGAATTTACAGATGGCGGCCATATTATGGTCTTAGGTGGAATGATGGACGATCAAGTGTTTGTCTTAGATCCCAATGATGATCCAGAAAAATCCCATTACGCTATCTATTACACACTAGATGAAATCGCTAATCAAAGCTTACGCTTTTGGACCTTCAGCTGATTGATCGAAAAAAGTCCCCTTTCGGGGCTTTTTTCTTTGTCGTGGCGTAGGCAGCAACTGGATCTTACTTTTTTAATAAAAAAACCATTCTTTCTCCCCTTAGGAATCCGCTTTCTATTATAATGGAAGAAAGAAAGGTGTGAAGTCTATGAAAATCGGTATCCCCAAAGAAATCAAGAACAATGAAAATCGTGTGGCATTGCCGCCCTCGGGAGTCTATGAGTTAGTCCAAGACGGACACGAAGTCTTCGTTGAACAAGGCGCTGGTGCAGGATCAACCTTTTCTGATCAAGCGTATCAGGAAGTCGGTGCTACGATTACTACCGTTGAAGAGGTTTGGGCCTCTGAATTGGTTATGAAAGTCAAAGAACCTTTACCAGAAGAATACCCCTTTTTGCATGAGGGACTGGTTTTATTCACCTATTTCCACGTAGCCGCCAATCAACAGCTTGCTCAAGCGTTGATCGACAGCAAAGTGATCGCTGTAGCTTATGAGAACGTCCAGCTGGCGAACGGCACCCTGCCTCTGCTATCGCCTATGAGTGAGATCGCTGGAAGAATGTCTGTTCAAATCGGCGCGCAATTTCTCGAAAAAATTTATGGTGGAAAAGGGATCCTACTTTCAGGTGTTCCCGGCGTCCGTCAAGGTCGGGTAACGATCATTGGTGGTGGCGTTGCCGGTGAGAATGCCGCGAGAGTCGCCGTAGGTTTAGGCGCACAAGTGACGATTTTAGACGTTTCGATCCCACGCTTACAAGAGCTGGATCGACAATTTTCTGGTCAAGTCCAAACCTTGTATTCCAATCGCTTGAATATCGAACGAACGATCCAATCCGCAGACTTGGTGGTAGGAGCCGTCTTATTGCCAGGACAAAAAGCTCCGTGCTTAGTGACCCGCGACATGGTGAAACAGATGCCTGAAAAATCCGTGATCGTCGATATTGCCATTGACCAAGGCGGAATTTTTGAGACCGAAGACAAAGTCACCACCCACGACGAGCCAACCTATATCCGGGAAGAAGTTATTCACTATGCAGTGGCGAATATGCCAGGTGCTGTGCCGCAAACGGCAACCATCGCATTGAGCATTGCCACCTTACCGTATGCCCAGCAGCTAGCGAACGATCCTTTAACAGCGTTGCGAGAAAATCAGGCACTTGCCAAAGGGGTCATCGCCTATGAGGGCGCATTTACTTCAAAAGAAGCCGCTCACGATCTGTCATTGCCTTTTACCGATCTATCGGAATTGATTTGAGCCACTCTCCCACAATAAAACCAGCAGCCGCACAAGTAATTCGCGGCTGCTGTTTTGCTTTCTATGAGAATTTCCTTTTTTGGGTAGCATGGGCTTTGGAAGTATGCTATATTCATACTTAAAAAAATTCGACCTAGACAGGAGGAACACTGTGCTTACTCAACAACAAATCCAAGCATTTCCCAAAGTAGAACTTCACTGCCATCTCGACGGTTCCATTCGTCCAGAAACATTGATCGCCATCGCCAATCAGCAAGAACTACCGATCGAGCAAGACATAGAAGCTGTGAAAGCACAGATGCAAGCCCCCAAAGATTGTCATGACCTGAGGGATTATCTTCGCTGCTTTGATTTCGTTCGGCCGTATTTGCAAACACAAGAAGCGTTAGCAGCTGCCGCCTATGATGTGATGGAACAAGCCGCTCAAGATGGGGTCGCTTATATTGAGATCCGCTTTGCTCCCAGCTTATCGATGGACAAAGGACTCACTTGCAGCCAGACCATCCAAGCCGTGATCGAAGGCATCGCACGAGCAGAAGAACGCTACCCAATCAAAGGCAATATTTTGATCATTGGGATGCGTCAAGAAGACCTACCAGCTATTACGGCGATTTTTGATGAAGCGATCGCTCTTACCGATGAAAAAGTCGTCGGCATTGATCTGGCAGGTCCAGAAGAAGACGGGTACGTCCCTGATTTAGCTGCCAGCTATCAAGTGTTCCTCAATAACCAAAGTGTCCAGCTGACCTTACATGCAGGCGAATGCGGCTGTGTGCAAAACATTTATCAAGCTATCGAAAGCGGTGCGCAGCGGATTGGCCACGGCATCGCCTTAAAAGGAGATCCTACTGCTCAAGCGTTTGTTCGAGAACAAAATCGCTGTATCGAAGGCTGCCCTACCAGCAATGTTCATACGCGTGCAATTCCCACATACTCGGCATACCCATTAAGAGAATGGCTGGAGGCCAAGGTCCCTTTTTGTTTGAACACCGATAACCGAACGGTCTCAAATACGACATTGACCAATGAATACCTGCAAATGGCTCATCATTGCGACATGACCGAGTCAGAGATGCGCTTCTTAAACGTAACTGCCGCTCAGCATTCCTTTGCGGAAGCTGCCGACAAAGCGGTACTCTTGAAAAAAATTCAAGAATGGCAATTCTAATAAACATGGACGCTAGTGATCCCCACTGGCGTCCATGTTTTATTTCCAAAACGATCAACTTTCTTTCCTTCACGCAAAGAAGAGCCGATCGATCCGTGTTAACCCCAAGGCATCGATTTCTAAAAGAGCTCTTTCGTAAATTTCTGTATTCGTTAAAGCAGCACTCTCGTGGGCATCGATCCCAATAATACAAGAGCAGCCGACTTCCTTGGCGATCTTCCAAAATTCAGGATGCGGATAGCCACCGTTCGTATAGCCTGCCAAATTATACTCCAACGGCAGCTGATACTCTTTGGCTTTTTCACATAGGCGGTAGGCAACTTCTTCACAATGAGAATCGAAGGTTTTATAGCCCCGCATGAACACATCTGGGTGTGCCATATAAGCAAAAATTTCTGATTCAATTCCCTGTAAAGAAACACGGAGATAATCTTTGATCGCTTTTACCGAATCCCCGGGTGTATGGTCGTAATAGTGATTGCTTTCGATTTCAGGAAAGTGATTGCCAAAAATCAAATAGTCGATCGACAGCCTTTCTTTCTCTGCAACTAGCCAAGGGATCATTGTTTCAAAATATTCACACTCTAATCCTAATTTCACATCGATTTGTCCTTGGTACTTTTCCTGTAAGCTTCTCACCGATGAAACGTAATCTTCCAATTGCGCAACATCCATCCGCATGAGGGAGACATACCCAGCCTCAAAGGGCCAGGGACAATGATCAGCGAAGCCAATTTCCTTAAAGCCAGCTTGGATGGCTTTGATTACATAGTCTTCATCAGAATCCCGTGCATGTTTGCATCGAGTTGTGTGGGTATGATAGTTTGCTTTCCACATGGTTAATCACTCCTTCATATTACATTTAGGTTAATTTGTTCTTGTGATCGCATTTTAGGTACGCTCTTCTTGAGGCGTTATCCTTCAAGCCGTTCGCTATTTTACAGAACATTTTGTAAGCGGAACCATTTTTTTAAAAATATTCCTAGCTATCAACACCTATCACTTAGCAACTTCATCAATCTGGATTTATTCCAGTCCATTTCATTATAGAATTGCGGCTATCCCAAGACAATCAAAAGAAAGCTGCAAACGGTTGCTTCTTTTCCCATCACTTCCATTGAGTCGTTTCTCTTGGGACAAATGAATTTTTCAAGAGGACGTGTCTTGGTGCGGTTTTGTCTCCTTGTACCTCTTGAAAAAGTAGCTGGGTCGTCCAATCCACCATCTCCTCTAAAGGTCGTGCGATGGACGAAAGCAAAGGGCTAGTACAAAGACAAACATTGGTGTTTTCATAACCAATCACTTGAATCGCTTCACCAACCTTTTTATCCACTGAATGAAGGGAACTTAAAGCGCAGGCTGCCAAAAAATCGCTTGCCTCAAAAATGCCATCGATAGAAGGCCATTGACGAAAAAGTTGATCAAAGGATGTTTGCGTGACATTTACAAAATCGAGTATGACCTCGTGAACATGGATCTCTGGGTATTGGTCCATCACTTGATAAAAACCAGCTGATTTTTCT
This sequence comes from Enterococcus casseliflavus NBRC 100478, assembly GCF_001544095.1. Taxonomy (GTDB): domain Bacteria; phylum Bacillota; class Bacilli; order Lactobacillales; family Enterococcaceae; genus Enterococcus_D; species Enterococcus_D casseliflavus. Next base: position 13,043 of record NZ_BCPT01000001.1, read on the forward strand.
TGAACGGAATGTAATGTCTTTGGTCCATTAACGAAGAGGATCTCGCGACAACGATTTTGGATTAAGATCTGTGCTGCCAACTGTCCACCTGAGGTATTATCCGCAGAAACGGAGGATACTTCATCGCTAAGGACTCTACCCACACTCACTAGAGGTAATTTGAGAACCTTTTGCAACAACGGACCTTGCGTACAAAGGTTGGTACATAAAATTACCCCATCAATATTATTTGCGAGAAACAAGTTCAAAAAATAGGCTTCTCTTTCAGGATTTCCTTGTGTGGTACCAATCATCAAACTATAGCCTTTCTCAATCAGTTGCGACTCGATTCGGGTAATAAATTGATTATAAAAATCATTTTTCAAATCATAGATCAGCAAGCCGATCATCTTTGAAGAATTGTAATAAAAGGATCGTGCTAATTCATTTGGTACATAATCAAGTGCTTGAATTGCTTCTAGCACAACCCGCTTTGTTTCTTCATTCACGTATTTTTTATTGTTGATCACTCGTGAGACGGTAGTCACGGATACATTGGCAAGTTTTGCCACATCTTGCATGTTTGCCATTGGTCCCTCCTTTCTCTCTTTTTCATGTCTCGTAATTGTTAAATCCTTTTCCATTTGATCTATTATCCGAATGCAACACTCTAAAATGCTTTCTTTTTATTCTATAATAACAAACCTTGCATCATATTTTCTGTTTTTATGAAAATAAAAAAGCTGTTTAGATGAAATCTCACCATAAACAACTTTTCTATGCTCGATAAAAGTTTGCATTAATGTCAGCGTCTTTGAAGAAAACAAGAAAATCACTCCCGTGTTCTCTTAAACAATCATTTACAAAAGCACCCAGCTAATTTTTTAAATCTAAGCCTTCAATCAACGCCACCGCACGATCGATCCCAGCGTCTTTTGTTTCTTCTAACACCACGTAACAGTATGGCTTGTGTTTGATCAGAAGCTGTAAAATTTCTGGATACCGTATTTGTCCTTCACCTAACGGGACAGGGATCACTTCTTCTCTCGAGAGTTGAAAATCCTTTAGGTGCAAGCAGACGATTTTCTCGCCAAAAAGAGTAAACGCTTCTTCTACCAATGCAACTTGATCAGCAGCCGTTTTTGCGGTGATCAAATTCGTTGGATCGTAAATGATCCCTAGATAATCAGAAGGAACACGTTCAATCAGCTCGGCGATGCGCTGATTCGAATACAACGGATGATTCATTCCTGCTTCGATCCCTACCATGGTTTTATGTTTTTCTCCTACTCGAACGAGTCGCTGGATCACATGGATCAAGTCTTCAAAAACCTCATCCGAAAAATTCTCTTCGCTATATCCCAGCGCGGCAATGACTGAGCCTGTTTCTGAAGCCACCATGCTGGCACCAAAATAACGGGCATGGAATAAGTAGCGCTCAAATTTCTGTAAGATTTTCTCTCGTTCCTCTGGTTCGGGATGAATCAAGTTACTATAACAACTTAACAAAGCGATTTGAACGCCTTGTTCTTGGAATTCATTCTTGAAGAAGGTCCCCATACCTGGACTCATTTTTTCAGGAGCACTTAGGTCTGGAAAAGACGCATTCAAGGCAAACTGAACGTTTCTTATTTTCTTTGCTCCTACCGCTTGTGCTAGCTGCTTGGGTGTATATTCTCCTGAGAGGTCATGCCCTCGGATGGCTAAATGAATCATCTGACTCCTCGCTTTCTACTGTTTTTTCCCATTCAATAATCAAATTTTCATAAGGTTCTAACCTATGGTTACCCCGCGCCAGCGCTTCACCTGATAAGCGTTCGAAACCGGGGAGATGTAAGGTAAAGTCAGCTGTCGTCATCCCTAAGTTACTGATCCAGAGTTGGACATGGGTCGCTGACTCTCGGCGATACTTCATCACACCTTCCGAACATTTGATCAACAGGCGCTCTGATTCATAAGGGAAAAGTTCTTTGTGACAAAACGACTGCCATATCAAACTGTCTGTTAAATTGCTAGGTAGCGCACCTAAATAGATGATCTCTCCTTGAGCCAGTTGTTTCTTAGCTAGTAGCGTTTGGTCATTCCCTCGTCCGATCGTTTCCCAATCTTCTGGGCAATGAAAAACTGTGACCAAATGATCCAAAGGTTCTTTTAGGCCGTCATAGGTTAGCTGATAAGTCAGTCCTTTCACCGTAAATTGCTGGATTTCGTCAAACCCGAGCCATTCTCCTAAACGATCTAAGCCATTTGTCGCTGGCCACGCCAGCTCTTTGGTCCGATCCCCCGTCATCGGGCCTAAAATCAGCTTACCTCCTGCTTCAGTAAAGGCGGCAAATTTTTTCAACAAGGTAGGACTGATCCAACGAACAAATGGGGCAAGAACAACATCATACTCTTCTAACGGACTATTTTCTTGAATGATTTCTACACGAATCCCTTGGCGAATCAGACTGCCGTAAAATTCGGTAAACAGGCTGCGATAATCATAAACACCCCCATGATCGATCGTGTAAAAACGTTTCGAGTAATCCGAGTAGATAATGGCTATTTTTGCCGATACATACTTCGTTTCCGCTAAAAGTGGTGCGATCTGTTGTCTTAGTTCGCCAATCCGAACTACCTCTTCATACCCACAATCTGGCTCTCCCCAAGCAGTTAACACGGCACTATGGGGTTGCTCCACACCATAGCGATGTCCACGAAAATGCCAAAAGCAGAAGGATTTCAAATGACCAGCATAGCCAATGAACGCTTCACTTGTGACAAACCCATGAGGACGAGGAGTCGCATAATTTTCAATATGACCAGCATTGGCAGTACAAGTTTCTAACAATAACATTTCTTTGTTGCGCGGTTTGACATTCCGCCAACGATCCAAGTTCATCGTATACGCTGGGTAGTTGTCTGCCGGTGCATACGTATCAAAACCGGCAATATCTAAATCAGCAAATAGCTCATCATTTTGCAAGTTAAAACCAAAAGCGGAGTTATGGGTAATGGGTAACGCGGTCTCCATTCGGATAAAATGACAAAGATCATGCGCAAACTCATTCAACGTATCGGTGGTAAAGCGGCGAAAGGCATTCATCAGGGAAGAATTATGCAAAAACGGGGTCGTTAGTGGCAAGACGACATCCTCAAATGCGTCATACCACTCACTCCACACCTTCGTGCCCCAACACTCGTTGAGGTTGGTCACGGATTGATAGTTGTCTTTTAAATACGTATGCCAACGCGTTTGGCACGTCGTACAGTAACATAGATCGACATGACATTTAAACTCATTGTCCAATTGCAACATAACGACATTTTCATGTTTTTCGGCAATCTCAGCGATTTTTCTCGTCAAACGATAGGCATAGCGGCGAAAGTCCTCGTTGTTGGTACAGACATGCTGTCTTGAGCCATGATGCATCTTCGTCCCATCTTGATTAGTGATTAAAGCTTCTGGGTACTGTTTTGTAAACCAGCGGGGCGGAGTTGGCGTTGGAATACATAAGCAAACATCGATGCCATTTGCTTGGTACTGTTCTAGCGCACGTTCCAACAACGCAAAATCATATTCTCCAGGTTGAGGCTCCAAGTCACGCCACATGAATTCCCCAATTCTAGCAAAATTCATGCCCAACGTTTTCATCGTTTGACTATCACTTTGCATGATTTCTTCCGACCAGACTTCTGGATACATGCAGGCGCCGTAATAAATATCAGGAAACAGTGGTTGCTCATGGAAAAACGCCTGTAAACGAATCGCTACATAGCGAGCGATCATATGCGCCCCGACCTTTGAAAAGTGGGTATCATCTGCGAGACCTGCAGGATAATTGGGGTGCTCATCCGGTGCTAACCAAACAAAGAGCGCTTTGGAAGCTTCTAGTCCTAATGTGTCATAATAATGATAGGTATAGCGATTTAAATCAAACAAATCCACTTCTTCCGTTCGACTAAGTTCTCTTAAGACCGATAAAAACGCTGACAACGTATGCGCCAGTCGTCCCTCTTCCCCTACACGTCGTTCAACAGGTGTACACAGGATCGGGATTCCTGCTTTTTCTTTGATTTGACGGATCATGTCTGTCAAATGAGCAATGTACGCCTCCATCGTGACATGATTTTTCTCTTTTTGGTCATTATGTCCAAATTGCAGTAGGACGACTGTATTCGGTTCGACTTCTTGCAGGAGCTGCTTAAACAACCCTTCTTCGATAAACGAACGAGTCGTACTGCCGTTTTTCGCAAAATTGTGTACGTCTACTTCTGGGGACAGATAGCTTGGTAAAGCTTGTCCCCAGCCCATCATTGGCTGTTGATCAAGGGGATAATCCGCCACGGTTGAATCTCCGCCTAGAACGATTTTCATTTCTTTTCTTCCTCCATCTATTTACTATCAGATTTCCAACAGCTTCGACAAGTCCACTGGTTTTCTTGCTGAACATAAGCTGCATTGGAAATCGCTTTCTTTTCTATTATACAAAACATTTGCTGACGAAAACATGGAAAAATCAGAGCAAAAGCTGCGAAAATACGAGCTTTTCCGCAGCAACCAACAGTGATCAGCTCTGACCTTTTCGATATTGTCCTGGGGTCATTCCCGTGCACTTTTTAAATAAACGATTGAAGTAACTGGGATTATACCCAAGGTTTTCTGCAATTTCATTGATTTGGTGATCAGTTTCGAGCAACTGCCGTTTTGCTTCTACGATGCGAACATTGGTTAAATAATCAATAAAGTTGACCTGCTTGGCACGCTTGAACTCCTTACTCAAAAAGATTGGGTCTACTTCGAAACGATCCGCAACGTATTCTAACGAAATTTGTTCATTGCGAAAATCAGAATGGATGTACTCCGCTACTTTTTGGATCATTTCACTATAAGAATTAGCGACATTTTCTTGCCAGAGGATGGAGACGGGTTTTAAGAAATGATGGTACAAAAAGGCTTGGATCTGATTGATGGCTAAAAGTCGTTCGATTCGCTCTAACACAACCGTTTTCGATACATAATCCGTTCGTGAGACCCCATTTTCATTTAAAAGGTAATCGACTTGATCGTACAGTCGATTGACCACATAGATCACCGCAGCCTGTTGATTGTTTTCTGCCACGACCTGTTCTAAAAACCGCTGGAGACTTCGTTGCAATTCTTCATGATAGCCACTTTTCAGCGCTGTTAAAATCAAATTTTCTTGCGAAAGAGAATACTTCGGCAGTGGGCGCATTTTCTCTCCTTGAAGCACTTGATTTTCGGAAATCAACCGTTGCAGATGGATTTGCTTTTTGAGACGTTGGGCAACTTCAGGCAACTTGCGAATCTCTGTTTCTTGTTGCGAACTAACGATGGTGACATAACGGCAGACGATCAAATTGATTTGCTTGGTGACCATCGTGAAGTAATCTGTCAGTTGTTGCTCTTGATTGACCACAAAAACCAAAATCCGTCCTTCATTTGAAGAAACGATGGTTGATTCAGGGAAAAACATGGCTGTGACATCCGTTATAATGTTTTCTAGCGCAAACAAAATATGGGTTTCATCTTGGGAATTTGCTTGATTGCTTAATAGATCATTGAGTTGGAAATAAAACAAGCGATACCCTGGGTCACTTAAGCGCCAGTTTTTTTGCTGCAGTAATTGTTGCGATTCTTCCTCTGACAAATAGCCATAATACCCTTCCATCAAATGTTGGATCACTTGTCGCTTCAGCGAATCTTGAAAGCGTTCCGCCTGATTTTGTAACAATCCTTTTTCACGACTTAATTGTTGCCAACGGTCCACCAAAAACTCCAGATCGTTTTCTTTTTTCCATTGGGTATTACCAAAGAGCTGATCCATTGTTTTTTCAAAAGGTTGGTATTGTTTTTTGGCTAAAAAGAGACTCATGACTGCCACACAAGCAATAAAAAGAATACTTACGACGATCAGCACTCTAGCCAAATGAGTGACTGGCTCGGTAATCAATGCTAAGGGAACAACGGTATAAAAGGTCCATATTTGGTTGAGCCGCGTACTGTTTACGGCGATCATGCTATAATCATTGCCATTGATCGATTCGACCCAGGTTCCTTGATGCTCTTCACTCAGTGGTTGGATAACATTTGCTAAGTTCTGATCGCCAATAAAACGAAAACTCTCATGATTAAAGGAAATCGCTGCGAGTCCATTTTCAATTTGGGTATCATAAAAATACTTTAATAATGATTGCTCGTCGATCGTTGCAACTAAAAAAATTTTAGGCTGATCTTCGCCTTGGCTATCAATGTTTTGTACAAAAATCAATTCATCCTCTTCTTCAATGATCTTCCACTGGTACTGCCTACCATTATCGATCCGATAGCGTTCAAATGCTGTTTTGGTTTGCTCGAGCGTTAATTCATACGTGCCGCCACTTTCAATCCCAAAAGGCGTCTCGCCTAGTGAATAAATACCGATTCGATTGACATAATTGGAGCTATTTGTTAAATAAAACAATTCTTCCGACAGCTGGATCAGCGTCTGATAATTTGTCGTTTCCAATAAATCTTCTTGGTAGCGCCTTTGAAACGATTGCCCCCAAACGCTTAAAGTCACTTCCAGCTGCGAGAACTGTTGGTTGATGTTACTAACGATTCCTTCGACTTGGCGATTATTTAGTTCTTGATACGATCGTTGTAATGGTCCGATCAAATAGGCATGCAAAAAGATTGCAACGGCTAATAGCGGCACGACGATCCATAGACTGGCTAGCTGCAGTTTTCGATGAAAACCGCCTGTTTTAAAGTACTTCATTCCCAAACACCCTTGTAATAGATTTTATGTAACAAATTGTCATGCGAAAAAACGCATGACAACCTATCCACAACTATTGAAGTGTATCATCCTTTGACGGATCCAATCAGCATTCCTTTGGCAAAATGTTTTTGCAAAAACGGATAGAAGATCAAAATTGGCAAAGTCGCCACAATGATGACTGCAAATTTGATTCCTTGTTCAGGCGGCACATAGTTTGGGTCCATACTTGCTAACGCATTGGCACCACTGGAGGCCATCGTGATCTGTCTTAACAATAACTGAATCGGCCATTTTGCTGAATCGTTGATATAGAGCAATCCACTCATGAAGTCGTTCCAGATACCAACGGCGTAAAAAAGGGTGAAGGTCGCGATCACTGGTTTTGATAAAGGCAAAATGATTTTCCATAAGATCCCTAGTTCCGTACAGCCGTCCATCTTGGCGGATTCTTCCAACTCGATCGGCATTTCTTGGAAAAAGTTTTTGATGATCATTAAGTTGAACGGATTGATCGCGATTGGCAAAATCAATGCCCAATAAGAATTGATCAGTCCTAAATTTTTCACCACGATAAACGTTGGGATCATCCCACCTGAAAAGAGCATTGCAAAAATCACGAGATTCAACAAGGTGTTCCGTCCTTTTAGGTGCTTGCGTGATAAAGGATAGGCAAAGGTGAAGGTACAGAAAAGCTGCACCAGCGTGCCAACGATGGTAACGCCGACCGTTACAAGCAAACTACGGATAAAGGTGTTGGTTGAAAAAATAAAGCGATAGGAGTCGAGACTGATCTCATTTGGCCATAAGAAAAACGAACGTGTGGTCAATTCTAACTCCGTAGCAAATGAACCGGCGATCACATAAATAAAAGGAATCACCATGAATAACCCAATCAATGCCAAAAATAGCGCATTAAAAATGTCAAATATTTTCCCTGCCTTCGTATTGTGTAAAGTATCCATCTTTTTCCTCCTTAGTATAAGCCGCTTTCGCCAAAGCGTTTCGCTAATTTATTGGTACAAAGTACGAGGATGATCCCAACGATCGATTTAAATAATCCGACGGCTGTTGAGTAACTGTAAGCGCCATTGGTGATCCCCATCATATACACATACGTATCAAAAACATCTGCTACTGTTCGGTTCAACTGATTGGTCATCAAGAAAATCTGATCAAACCCAGTAGACAAAATCGACCCGATCCGCATGATCAGCATAATGATGATCGTCGAACGAATCGCAGGCAAAGTGATGTGCCACACACGACGAAAACGTCCTGCACCATCCATGATCGCGGCTTCGTATTGTTCCTGATCCACACCTGATAAGGCAGCTAAATAAATAATGGTCCCCCAACCGATCTCTTTCCAAATCGATTGCATTACGATCATGGGGCGGAACCATTGCGGGTCTGAGAGAAAGTCGATTTCAACGCCTGTCAACGAAGCGATAAATTGAGTGATCGCTCCATGATCGATGTTGAATAAGATATGCCAAAGACTAACGACGATCGTCCATGAAAGAAAATGTGGTACATAGACGAAGGTTTGAATGGTCCGCTGAAACAGCTTGTTGCGCAATTCATTCAGTAACAGTGCCAAAAAGATGGGTGCTGGAAACGAAAAGAAGATGTTTAAAAAGGCAATCATCAACGTGTTCCACAAGATCCGAAAGAAATCAGGATTATTGAAGAAATCCATAAAATTTTGTGTTCCGACCCATGGACTATCTGCGATTCCTAAAAAAGGCACATAATCTTTGAAAGCAATGATCAACCCATACATCGGTGCATAACGAAATACTGCAAAATAGATGATCCCGGGAATCGTCAAAATATAGAGCCATTTATTTTGTTTAAAATGGTTGAGAAAACTCCCCCATTGCTCTTTCGTTTTCGGCACTTTTTTTATTGTTGTTTCCATTCATTCTCCTCCTCTAACTCCGCTCCGATCAGTGCTAAACAACAAATCGTATTTAGACCCCACTGTGACAACACATTGGTCGATACCCACGGCATTTCTTTTATTTTTTTCCACGTTGTCGCTGCTTCAATGGTCGCTTCGATCGGCAATGGAACACCCGATTTGTCATTATCAAGCAATAACTGCCAAGCCCTTTGACTGATTGCTTGATCGTTACGCACTCGCCCAGCAAAGGCCATCATCGTCGACGCAAACATTGGCCAGGCAAAATGAGGTTCCGTCAGTCCCCCGTTTGATTCTTCTGCTTTTCTCTCAGGACTCAAGCTATAAAACCAGCCAAACTCCCCTAACATCTCTGTCCACTCGGGGTCTTCCAGCACTTGAGCAAGTTCTAACCAAACTTGCGGCGCCCCAAAGGAGATGACCATGTGATAGCCGCCAAAATTCCCAGTTCCCATATAAGATAAGGTTTTGTCTTGTGGATCAAATAACACTGTGGGACCAGACAATAGGCGCTGGGGCATGGCTTTGATGCAGGTGATGCCCGTGCGAATTTTTTCAAGGTAAACAGGATCATTCGTCCGTTCCCACTGGGTAAACCAGTTCGAGACTAGCGCAGCCCAATCTGGTCCGATGCGAATCGGTATCCGCTTCGTTTCTCGTTCATAAAACTCGCGCATCGGTGGTAACGCATCAAAAGCATAGGTTTCATTGTCTTTGACTTGTTCCATAATCTCCCCAATGCGTTCATCCGCTGTCAAATAGTAGTAGTAGCGATGGAGACCCGCCATTGAAATTCGAACTTCTTTTGCTTGGCAGCCCCAATGAACGACATTATGCCGTGACCCTAATCCTTTGTATTCACCAGCATGATACTGATCGACTTCTGAAGTATGTCTCGTCATGCTTTCAGCCAGATAGTAGACGCTTGGATCACCAGTCCGTAAGAAATCTAGCCAAAGCCACATGTTAGGGACCAATTCAGTGTTTTGCCAAGCGTACCCACCAAGATCGTAGCGCCATTGGTGTCGAAACTGATCATAGGTATGCATGACATCACCATAGTTCCAATAGCCATACCAACTTCTTTGTTGGACTTCTGCTAAATAGAATTGACGCATCTCAGCCAATTGTTGCTCCAGCAACTGTTTCGTTTTCGTTGATTCATCTGGTAAACTGATCCTGCCAAAAACCTTCGTCTCTTGATAACGCTCTGGCAATGAAACGATCTGGGCAGGTTCTTGGTTTTCTTGAGCTAAGCCCAGCAACACTTCTTCTGACGGGGCTTCTTCATATAGATCCAACCAACAACGCGTCGTATTTGCTACACCAACTGCGGTCGAACGAATCTCTTCCATTCCTTCGTATCCGCTAAGCATATGATCCCGTTTGGAATAGTGCTGAAAATCCATTGGCTTGGCATTCGGTGACCACTGCCACATCGTGATTTGGGTTTCTTTTTGGGTGATGCCTGTCACCTCGATCGCAGATGGTGCTTTTTCCCAAAATTTCTCCATGCTGCAAGCAACGCCGCCGGTTTCTCCCCCAGCGTAAAAGGTACCTGAATAATGCTCGCCATCCCCAATGGGCAACCAACAGTACCCAGCTTCGGTCTGTTTTTCTAATTCAAATGACCGATGATTGATTTGATTGACCCGAAAATTGTCCCAAATAGCATTTTCCACCGCATGAGACAGCATCGGCTCGTCCGCTGGGGTCAATGAAACGAGCTGGCCACTGGCTTGTTCTTGATAGGGAATGTTTTGCTGATAGTGTCGCCGTGAAAGTAACAATTGCGCCGCTTCATGATACACAGCATCTGCAATAAATTTGACTTGTCGATTCCAATTTTCACCTGTGAACGCATAATCAAATGCTATCCCCATGCCTTCATAAACAAGTGGTTTGATGATAATGACCGTATGAATGATTTCCAATTTGCTGATTTCGCGAAAGATACGGAACCGTAAAATAAACTCTTGCACCACTTCTTGATTGATCTCAATGACGCCCGATACTTTGATAACGGCTTTCTCGGAACCATTTTCTTCCAACATCAAGTCCGTTACTTTGGACTGCACCTTTTTGTTTTGGTATTGCAGGATTGCGTGAAGATCTTGCAATTTTTTCTGCCCATTGACCGCTACCCAGTCCAATACATTTTTCCCTTCCCCATGTTTCGGGAAGAAGCCTTTGATCGTACCGTTGTCAAAATAAATACCGTTGTAAGCTTCCCTAGCAATCGCCTGTTTCTTCTGGACACGCTGTTTTCTTTGAAAAAGTAACTGCGTCGTTTCTGCCACCAGACCACTGTGTCCTGTCCATTTCACACTGCCATCTGGCCAGTAAGCCAGTACTTTCGTTTGCAGCGGCTCCTCCCCCAGCAAAAACAGTTCCTCCCTTAGAACCTCAGGTTGTAAAGCCCCTTTTTCCCATGGATACCCAAAACTCAGCCCACGTTTTCCCTTAGGTTTATTTTTGAGCCATTTCAATGCCATGTTCGATCTCCTCCTCTTCCCTCTCTGCAGGTTGAACTGCATCGTTTTGTTGCTTTAGCTTTTGTTCATTTTCATCAAATAATTTCAAGTAAATCCCCATTGTGCCAATGATCCACATCCCAATACTTAAAAAAGGAAGGAGACCGGGGAGAAAAAAGCTGATCGTACTACAAATCCCAAACCAAAGGACGCCTAAAAAGGTGCCAATAGGTTGAAAAAAAAGAAAGCGTAGCGAAGCGCCTAGGTACTTCTTCGTTGGGAGCACATAATATTCGTACATGCTATGCAATGTATTGATCACAGCGATCGCGACGCATTGGCTAACGATCAATAGGATCAAGCCTGTTTGAGTCAATGCCGCTAAAAATCCTTGCTGGATCACCACCATGGGGCACAAATAAAAGAGAATGATCGGTAAGCCCAAGCGATTCGATCGCCAAAAGTTCCTGCGGTAATACCCAAAGAACGTTTGAAAAAAAGGCGGCGATTCCTGTTTAAGGGTTTTCTTTGCTACGTGGAATCCTGCTTGTACGCTAGGCGCCAGTCCAAAGATGATCCCACCTACTAGTGCACCTATAATAACGGTTACATTTATCAGCAAACAATAAAAGACAAAATCTGCTGCTTGATATGCTTTCTGCCAATTCATCACCGTTCCTCCTCTAAGGAATATACCTTTAAGTCTTTATAGCGGGCCTTCAGTGGCGCCATTTGCCGAAATCCGATCGCTCCTTTGGTTAATACGGGACCAAACTGTTCCTCATCAAGGTACCTTAACACCAATAAGTCGTTGATCCAAAAGGAAATCGTTGCACCTACCTTATCGATTCTTAGGTGATAAAACCCTCGGGCATCTGCTACACTCGGAAGTGGATCTGCGCCTTGGGCGACCAGATGAAACCCATGGCTTTTGCGCAAATTACACGTTTCAAACGCCCGTTCCTCCTCATACTTTCTTCGAAAATAAGAAAGGTGGTAAGCATCGATCCCTCCAGAATGATACTCGGGATATGCTCCGGTTCGTTTGGGTACTCCAGAATCGAAGATCGAGCCACCCTTGCGATTGGTTGCTGCAAAAAAGAGCATACATAAGCCTGGTTCAGCCAGTGGTTGAAACTGCCAGGTGATTCGTAGGTCCGCTGGAAATTGTTGAGGCAGCCATAAAACAAAATGTGGTTGTTTGTTTGATTCTTCAGAATACGTATTCGCCAGAATCATCCCGTCTTGGAAAGTAATTTTGGGCTCTCCTTCAGCAATAAAGTGTTGAATATCTGCTGCTTGATTCAGCGGATTTTCATAGATCAATTTCGCTACCATTTCTTCTTCTCCTTTTATGCGTATATGAGCTACTTTTCTCTTTTCATAGTAAACTTGACCTACATTTCTAACAATTGACTTTTTTTGAATTCCTTGATATCAAGCGTTAGATTAGGTTTTTCACTTGTCTTTTTCCATTTTTTCTTTTCTGATTTCTTACTACCTGTCTCGTCTCACCTGAATAGTACTCCATTTTATTAGCTGAAAAAAATCATTGAAAAAGAAAAAGGTTGAGAGCAAGATCCACTCAACCTTCTTCGACTGTCGTTATTGTGCTTGATGAAGGGCATTCGTTTCTTCCATCAGCTGCGTGCCTCCTTGATTCTTCCAAAGTTCGATCGCAGCTTCCCAACCCCCTTCATCGATTTGTCCTGCAATAAATTGAACCCGCGCGTCACTAATGATCTGATCAAGCTGTGCCCCTTTTGTTACATACGTATCTGTATTATAGGAGGCTGCTGGGTTAAAAACAGCGTGCTCTAAATCAGCTTCCATCAATGACAATCGTTTTTCATAGCTTTCAGTAGCCGCTTCTGTATCAGGCTTAGCAATATAGTACAGGGTATCTTCCGTTACATTCATCCCAATTTGTGAGTACCCTTTGACCGCATTGGCTAACGCTTCAGCTTCTGATCCTTCTAATGCGACGGACATTCCATCCACTACTTCAAAATTGATTCCTTCGATTCCGTTGTTCAGCAATACCTGTACTTCTTTATCATTTAATTTATCAAGGAACGTCAACACCTCTTTTAGATGTTCCTCTGTCTGGACACTCGACTTAGGAATCGCCAAGAAACCAGAATAGCCATCTGTCGGTAACGCATTCATCGTACCGCTATTATCTTTTAAATTCCCTGTAAAGACGACGAGGTCTTCTTCTCCAGCTTGCAATAATTTATTACTGATTTGTGCTGCTCGTGAATACGTATCAATAATGATCCCACCACGTCCATTGATAAACGGCTCATCCCATTTATCTGCTGCCATGGTTGCAAAATCACGATTGACATAGCCTTGTTCCACCATATCTTTAACAAATTGCATTGATTCTAGGTATTCTGGTTGCATAAAGGATGGCTCTAAAGTGCCGTCTATTTCTTTCCAAGCATTTCCTGCCCCAAACCAAGTAGCTAACACATCGTAAGGACTATTTGAATTGATCGAGCCAGGCCATTGGGGAATAATCAAACCAAACGTATCATTTTCACCATTCCCATCGGGATCGTTCTCAGTAAATGCTTTGGCAACCTCATAGAGATCATCGATCGTTTCTGGTACATCTAAGTTTAAGTTTTCTAACCAATCTTTTCGGATGATCACCGCCGTCCGCATCGCATCACGTTTCCGATAAATTCCGTACACTTTGCCATTCACAGAAGAATTACGCAAAACATCCTCGTTAGATTGAGAGAGATTAGGATAATCAGCTAAATAGTCGGTCAAATCCCAAAAAGCGCCATTTTCTGCTGACTTGATAAACCCTCCTGATTTTCCTTGAATGACCATCACTTCTGGAATATCATCTGAAGCTAACGTAATATTCATTTTATCCTCGTAGGATGTATTGGGTGCCCAGGTAATATCAATGTTTTTGCCAGTGTAAGCTTCTAATTGCTTCAAAATCTCGTTGTCACTTGCAGGTGGTTCAGTTTCAATGTACGGCGATAAAATCGAAATCGTATCATAATCTGTTGTGGAGCCTGCTTCCTCCTTCCCGCATGCCGACAAAAAGGCGACTGATAGTAACCCCAAACCAAGAATCGTACTTAATTTTTTCACTACTTTTCCTCCTTAGATTTTGTTGTTGAGCCCGATTAAATAAACCGCTTTCAATACCAAAAGCATAACGAAAAGCAGGATTTCCAGCAATTGACATTTTTTGTTAATCGTTGATATATGGCTAGATAGGGAGTTTTGCTTTACATTTGCAGGTATCGTAAATTATAGGAAAAAGAATAAATAGTTCTTCGTGTTCTTAGTTCGCTCAATCAATCTTATTATCGCAGTTTTTCTGATTCCTATCATTCTTAAATTCTAGTTATAGAAAGCATAGCCTACGTACTGAAGTTCTTATTCGTTAGAGCTTTGGGAACATCTTATCATGAAAAAAGACCAACTCATTGGTCTTCTTTGATAATTCATCAGTTTTTTAGTACTAAGCGGATCAACACTCATTCATATTTGACAGAAAGAGTACTACCGCTCATACACATCATTTTGATCCAATGTTGGCGCTAACGCAGTGACGATCGTTTCCACCATCTTTAAGTTCTCAACCCCTGCAATCTTGCCGAACTCGTCGGCATGGATGGAAAGATTTTTTAATGTTAGATTGCGGATCGGTTCTGCTGGGCTGGCCTCGATGAAAAAAGCACGCACGCTTTGTTGTCCTGTTTTGGTGGCTTGCACATTTTCAATAGTAATGTCGCAGACCTTTGCTGGACCTACTGGAATAGCTGGTTGTGCCATCAATTTGTGCCAATAGTCGGGAATCTCTTCCTCATAATCAGCTGGCAGTTCTGGGTAACTATAATCTGGGTACCAATTTGTTTGTAAGAGAAAAGGAAAGCCAACATCCTTCATCGTTAAATCCGAAGCAGTGACCTTGCGTATAAATCCACCTCGATTGTTGGCGGATTTGATCCGAAACCCTGCGCCAGTTTGCTCAAAGACGACTTTTTGGATTTTGATCTCTTCGATCCCACCCGAAGTTTCACTACCAATAGCAATTCCTGAACCATACCCTAACTGACAGTCTTTGATCGTGATTTTCCGACAGCTTCTTTGCTGGGCTATGGCTTCTGCCCCACGTCCCGCCTTGATCGAGATATTGTCATCGTTGCAGGAAATGTGGGCATTTTGAATCGTGACTTCTTCACAGGAATCAATATCGATGCCATCAGTACTAGGCCCTTTTCCATTGTCTATCGTGATGCCGTCGATCAATATGTGGTGAGAATACGTGATTTGGGTATTCCAAAAACCCGACTGTACAGACGAAATATCTTTGATGGTTACTTGCTGACTTTCATAAACAAGGATATTTCGTGGGCGCTTGCAATCATAATCTGCTGCCCAGCGTAAGCCTTTCTTTGCATAATCCGCCATCATCCCGCTGGCTTCATCTGTTCCCCAAAACGTTTGCCACCATGTTTCTCCACGACCATCAAGTTTTCCTTTTCCAGAGATCATGACATTTTCTGCGTGAAAAACATTGATCATCGCTGCAGGCCACTTCATATTGATCCCTGCGACCCGATTATCTACTTCGGGATAATCGGCCAGTTCTTGACTACCATACAGAATCGTATCCTCTGAGACAATCAAGTGCACATTGCTTTTTAAAAACAATGCGCCGATTTGATAGGCGCCGGGTGGTGTAATCACTGTTCCCTGCACAGTTGATGCTTGGTCAATTTCTCGTTGCAATAATTGCGTGATGTCTTCCATTCTTGCTTGCCTCCTATGTTTTTGTTTTAAGCTGCAAATAGGTTTGTCGATACCCATGACTTTTAAACTTTGCGCATTGCCAACCTTTTTTTCATCTATCATTTCGTTGGATAGAACTGAGTGGTGCTTACTGGCGCTGGCCATCAAGTAAAGTGATCCTCGTGGCACATCTCGTTGTCCTTTCCCATGTGCTTTCTGGCGTCCTTTTTTCCTACATTCTTTACTATAGTCCCCTTAGCGGGAAAAGAAAGTCCTTTTTGTTTTCTGGGGATCGTCTTTTTTTGCATCGTCCTTTCTTGTTAGAAAAATGCGCCTTTTTGTCTACAAAAGCAAAAAGGCGCAACCTGTCAAGGGAGGAAATAAGGTGCTTAACTAACTGTTTCTCATTGGGAGAAACAACGCATGTCATTTTCAAAAGCTTGTTCTACGTGAGTTTCTTTTGCCCCACCATGGATAGTTCGACGGTTTCTTGGCAACTTATTGCGTCACTTATGGCCGCTCGATCAATGATCACTGCTTCTTTAAAACTGACCTCCTGACACTGTTCAAAAATCATTTTCTTTTGCCCTTTAGCTGATTCAAAGGCAACTGACTCAAAAGTAACGCGTTGGATCGGTGAAACCTGCTGTGCTTGTTCATCGACAAACCCTTTTAGCTCGACCAAAGGGTTCTGCCCTACGATACAGGTATTCTTGACCAAAATATCCGAAATGATTGGTAACTGTTGGGCTGCCTGACCATCGGCATTGTAAGCAACAGGATGAGCCATGAAACGATCCAACAGGCAATCGATGATCGTCACTTGACGAATATAGCCACCACGATCATTCTGAGCTTTCAATTCTAGCCCATAAAGCGTATTGGTCAGTTGACAATCTCGAAAAGTGATATTTTCGACACCACCAGATTGCTCACTACCAATCGCGATGCCATGTCCCCCACGAATAGCCAAATCAAACAGCCGAATATTTTTCGCTGGTCTATTGATCTGATTTCCTTCTGGATTTTTGCCAGATTTGATTGCGATACAATCATCACCCGTATCAAAAACGGTGTCAAAAATCAGCAAGTTTTGCGAAGAATCTGGATCCCATCCATCGCCATTGTCGATGCCTTTGGACTGAATAGTCACCCCATGGGTCACAACGGTGTCACAGTAAATCATATGGATAGTCCAGCATGGTGGATCAATCAACGTCAGCTCTGTCAAATGGATGTTTTTGGCCTGCATCATACAGATCAAACGTCCCCTTACTCGTCTTCCAGGTTTTCCATCAGAAACATATTCTGGATACTGTTCACGGTCTGCATAAGAGTTTCGCATCGCTAGTCCTAATGGATTCCCGCCACCAATGATCGTCCCTTTGCCACAAAGACGGACATTTTCACAAACGATACGCCCTCGATCGCCCCGATCGATATACCCAATGTTGATCAATGAACGGAAGCAAAACAATTCCCAGCCTTCATAACGGCTTAATGGTAAGCCCTCTTGATTCACGCTTCCTAAATACTCGTGAGGGGCAACCCGATACGTTTCTATGTCGAGGCTTGCTTGCAATGTGCCATCTACCTGAAAAATCATATTGCTTTTTAGCTCCAAAGCACCAGAAAGAATCACCGCCCCTGTTGGGATCCAGACAGTGCCATTGCTAGGGCAATCGTTGATCGCTTGCTGGAGAATGGCGGTACTATCTTCTTTGCCTGCGCTATCAGCATGGTAGGGTGCTTGCGTAACATCTAACACAACACTTTTTTTCTTTGTACGAAAGGTCGTCGTGACTGCGGTATTTGTAAGCAGGCACCCCTGATGATCGAGGCAGATGATCGTTACTTGATACGTTTGATCGGCAGATAAGTTTGTCAATGTCCAATGCGTCTTGTTTGTTGGTCTGGTTTGGATCAAATCGTTGTCTAAAAACAATTGATAACCCAAAATAGCTTGGGCGTGCAGCGGCTTCTCCCAAATAAGGGTCGCTTGATGATCGCCGATCGTGCTTGGTACGACATGAAAATCAATTACTTGAAATGGTTGCATCGGTTTGTCCTTTCTTCAACGAATTCATTCAATAGAAAAAAGATATTCCAAAACAGCGAATATCTTTTTCCACACTTATTTAAGACCAGTCGTGCTGATGCCTTCAACAATGTATTTTTGGAAAATAAAGAAGATGATCAACACAGGCAGCAAGGAGACGACAGACATCGCGAACATCGCTCCCCAATTGGAGGTGCTGCTAGCATCTAGGAACTGCTTTAAGGCAATCGATACCGTGTAGTTTTGCGGACGTGTAAGGTACAGCATTGGCCCGATCAGTTCTTCCCATTTCCAATAGAAAGAGAAGATCGCAGCGTTTGCCAAGGAAGGCTTCATCAACGGTAGAATCACACGGAAGAAAATACCGACCCGTCCACAGCCGTCCATTTTTGCTGCTTCATCTAAATCTGTCGGGATCGCAGAGACGAATTGAACCATCATGAAAATAAAGAAAGCTTGTCCGAAGTATGAAGGAACGGTTACCGGACGAATCGAGTTAAGCCAGCCTAATTGATTGAACCAAAGATACTGAGGCACCATGATGATCTCTTGCGGCAGCATCATCGTGACCAAGATACAAGCAAACCAAAAGCCTTTTCCTTTGAAAGGAATTCGACCAAATCCATAAGAAATGACAGCCGAAGAACAGACCGCCCCTACCATTGAAATCAACGCGATTTGCAACGAGTTGAAAATATAGCGAATGAAGGGAATCCCTGCGATCCCTTCAAACCCCTTGGTAAAATTTTCTAACGTCCAGCTTCGGGGGATCAACTCCGTTGCCGTTCGAAAAATGTCACTACTAGGTTTAAAGGCACTAAACAGCAGCCAGAAAATCGGATAAAGCATCAGTAATGCAGCAACTAAGATCACGGCATCAAAAAAATAATTTTGTTTTTGTTCACGCATCAATCAAACCTCCTCGTTTTCTTTAAACACCCAAAATTTCGATGTTGCGAACAACAGAATCGTAATCACCCCAACGATGACCAGTAAAATCCACGCTAAGGCTGAAGCATAGCCCATTTTGAAATCGGTAAAGGCTCGTTGATACATGTACAAGGAATAGACTAACGTGCCGTTACGAGGTGAACCCGTCCCATTCGAAATGATAAACGCAGGTGTAAACGTCAAAAAGGCCATGATCGTTTGATAGATCAGATTGAAAAAGATGATTGGCGTCAGGACTGGAACCGTGATATTGAAAAACTGTCTGATTTTTCCTGCCCCATCAATTTCCGCAGCTTCGTAATAATCTTTCGGAATATTTTTCAAACCGGATAAGAAAATCAACATCGACGAGCCAAATTGCCACGCTGCTAATAAAATCAAGGTCATCAACGCTAAGCCAGGACTTTTAAAGAAGTAGATCGGGTCTAAGCCGATCGCCGCTAGCACGCCATTGATCAACCCTGAATCGCCAAAAAGATTCCGCCACATGATCGAGACCGCCACGCTCCCACCTAAAATCGAAGGGATATAAAATAATACCCGATAAGCACCGCTTAATTTCGATGGGCGATTGATCAGCATCGCCACTGCTAATGCGACGATCAGCCGTAAAGGGACTGCCAACACAACATATTTCAGCGTAACAGTCAGTGACTGAACAAACTTGGGATCATTCGTAAAAATCGTCTTAAAGTTATTCCAGCCAACAAATTGCGCCTCTGTCAATAGATCATAGTCATGAAAAGACATAAAAAGAGAAATCCCCATCGGGACGATAATAAAAGCAAAAAAGCCAATGATGAAGGGTGAGATAAATAAGTAGCCTGTAACCATATTCTGTTTTGATTCTGGTAATCGATTAAACCAGCTTTTGAGTTTCCCAGGCTCTTTTGCCGTGGGTGATTTTGATTGTAGTTCCATAATTTTCACTTCCTACCTCCTATAGTTGATTACGCTTACAAGTTGATTTTAACGAAGTGCTTCTTAAGAATGAATAGAAAAAAAAGCACAGAAATGTGAAAAACTAGAGGACCTATATTTTTTGCCTCCATTGTTTCTCCTAAAAAAACGCCTTTACTGAAAAAGTCAGTAAAGGCGCCGCAGCTATGCTTATTGATAGTTTTCTGCAAAAATTTCTTCGCAGCGTTGCGTAAAGGCATCATAAGTTTCTTCTGGTGTCATCGTGCCATAAGTGATCTCTGCGTACAGCTCTTTAAAGTACGTGTTGATTTCAGCAAACCCAATTGGTGGGATTGGGGATGGATCACCAACGATGTCTGCAATATCATCTAAGAAATCAGAGGACTCTTGTTCTTCTGGTGTCATGTCGGCATAAAGCAATTCTTTGATGGCATCATTGGAAGGAATCCCCCGCTCAGTACCGATGATCTTATTGGCTTCTTCACTATTTACTAAAAAGTCAACAAACTTCGCAGCTGCTTCTTTTGATTCAGAAGCATTCGCGATCGAATAAAAGAACCCTGGTCGATACGCCATCGCCCCGTTTTCTGAGTCGAATGGACGAGCCAAGTTGATTTCGACATCTTCTGCGGCGGAGGCCTTATAGGTCAAGTATTGATTGGACCAAGTCATCATATAGGCTGCTTTTCCTTGTGAAAACGGATATTGATCCATACTGTTGGCATTGCTAGTCACTTCTGCGGTTGGCATTGCTTTGGCTTCCGTAAGGTCCGCGATAGCCCCCATAAATTCAACCCAGTTTTCTTTGGAAAAACCGATCTCTGGTTTGCCGTCTGCATCGTATTGGTATAGATCTTCGCCTTTAGTACGTAAAAAGTATTGCAAAATCGTACTGTTGTCATTGTTATCATTCCAACCATAATCACCGGTTGCTTCAGCGATCGCTGCCGTACTTTCTACAAGGTCATCGAAGGTATAATTGCTAAAGTCGATCCCAGTGCCCCCTTGTTCTACCAATGATGGATTGTAGAGCATCGCCATAGTATTGACAGAAGTTGGTATGCCAAAAACTTTTCCATCTAACTCGCCAGTTGCTAAAATTGATTCTTTGATATCATCGGTTTGAATCTCATTGCCGATAAATTCCGACATATCTGCTAATTGATTTTTCGTTCCATATTGCGCAATGTACTGCACATCCATCTGGATCACATCAGGTAATTCTCCAGAAGCCGCTTTTGTTGCTAGTTTTTTCCAATGGTCATCCCAAGAACCATACTCATATTCAACTTTGATGTCAGGATTTTGCTTCTCAAATTCTTTGATCGATTCGATATACTTCTCGTGTCTGACTTCTGAGCCCCACCAGGTAAAGGAAATCGTCGTTTTCCCATCTGCATCAGCTTCTGAGCTTCCGCTACTATTGCCGTTGTTGCCACAAGCTGCTAAGGTCGCACCAAGAAACAACAAGCTCGCTGCTTTTAAAAAAGTTTTCTTCATTCTTCTACACTCCTTTTTGTTTGCGCTTACAAGGTGATTGTAATGGAAATCCTCGTTAATAAAAATGAAAAAACAAGAGCAAATATGTGAAAAACTAGACTGCCGTTTTTGCTGAAGGCTAAGCCTTCACCGGCAATAGCTAGAAAAAAATAGAAAAACAGATGAAAAATGTAAAAAAACAGACATGCTCTATTTTTTCCAATATACTATGCTATACTAGTGTTGAAAAGGCTTACTTTTCAAAAAACAAGGTAGGTGGAAACAATGAAAAAAATACAAACCGGACTGTTTCGTCTTTTTACGGTAACAGCTTATTTTGCTAAATTAAACCTTTTATGGCTTTTCTTTACCCTTTTAGGGTTGGGGATTTTTGGCTTCGGTCCTGCCACCGCTGTCACGATCAAATGTTTACATGATTTTCGTAAAACTGGCCATGACTATTCAGCTGTTGCCTTCTGGCAAGCCTACAAGCAAGCCTTTCGCACCTTTTCCCTTTTTGGCATTGGACTATTAAGTACAGTACTTCTGTTGTTGTTTAACTTACGGATTACTCATTTTTTCCCGACTGAAATGGCTTGGCTGCGTCCTGTCTATTTACTTTTAACGATTCTCCTCCTTTACACTGCATTCATCAGCTTTATGACCTATGCCAAAGCCGAACAACACGCTTGGAAACAGACCTTGTACGTCAGTATCTTTCTAGTCTTTCGCTACCCACTGCAAGCCCTTGCCTTGTTGTTTACCTGGTATTTATTGTTTCTCTTATTGACTGCCAAAACCTCCTTGTTACTCGTCTTTGGACTGGTGATTTTCTTGTTTTTCGCTGAATTTTTTCATGGTCAGATGATTGAAAAAACCAAACAATTGCAAGCAAAGCGAGGCAGTGTCCATGAAGTCCCAGAAGCTGATCAATCACTTTAAAAAGCAGCCTTTTGAGCGACAGTTACATTTTGTCTTTTTTGCGACGGTGGCAATTATCGTCTCATTGGCTGTTCTCCTGACCTTAGTTTGGCGACAAGTCTACATGGCGCAGCTGAAAGAAGCCGCGTATAAAGATGTCTCGATCATTTCAACAAATATCGCCAAACGTTTAACTGCCGTCGAAACCCTCTCTTTTCGCATTATCGATAGTGCACCGATCCAAAATGGCCTACAAAGGATCTTGGCACAAGATTCCTTGCAATCCTTAGAGGCGATCGACCAAAAGAATGCCTTAAGTGCAGAAATCAACGCCCTCGTACGCAATGAATCAACGATTCAAAACGTCTATCTCTTTACCCCAACGAACGAAAACATGATCAACTTTCTAGCCGAGACCGACCATATCTTTAATGGCCAAACCATCAAAGATATGATCGAGACTTTGCCCGATAAGCCTGCCAAAGGGAGTTGGTTTTTTGCAAAGGACCTTTCTCAAGGTGTCTACCTGCGAAAAATCTATTCAACAGCCGATCTTTCTTTAACCTATATTGGTACGGTGATATTTCTAGTCAATACGTCCTTCTTTCGTAACGAGATCGAAAGTCTTCCCATTGTCTCTGAACAAAACCAATTTTTCATGGCGTATCAGAACCAATTTTATAGTACCGCAAATGACGAGCAAACCCTCGCTGCGGATCAAAATACCTTGCAGCAGAAAATGGGAACCTTCCAGCGATCGATCGGCTCCATGACGTTTGATAATCGCCAGTACTACTATGCAATGGATCGGAAGACGATGCCGAATATGACCTTCATTTATTTACTGCCTGAAAACCAAGTCTTAGCGGATCTTTATAAACTACAAGGCCTTTCCATCGCTGTGAGTTTGCCTTTTTTATGTTTGATTATTGTTGTGATTCGGAAAATAAGCAATCAGCTGACCCGTCCTTTAGCTGACTTGGCTTCGCAAATGGCCGTTCTGCGGAAAACGAAAAAACTGGCCTCTTTAAAAACCCTCGCTGTCCCAGAAAATAGTCAAGAAGAGATCATGGTCCTTTACGAAAGCTACAATACGATGATCGATGAATTAAATGCCTTGATCAAGGACAATTATGAAATGCGTATTTTGTCCCAAGAAATCGAATTTAAGGGATTGCAAGCACAATTAGATCCACATTTTCTCTACAACACGTTAGACTCGATCAACTGGATCGCCATTGAAAATCAGCAGTGGCAGATCTCAGAGATGGTCACCTCCCTTGCCTATTTGTTTCGTAAAAAAATCGATACCAAGTCTGACTTCACGACGCTGCAAGATGAGTTAGATATCGTGCATGCTTATATCAATATTCAAAACGTTCGCTTCGGGAAACGGATCGAGTATATCGAAGTAATTTTGGTGAATGACTTGTCCTTTAAGATTCCTAAGTTACTGATTCAACCATTGATTGAAAATGTCTTTAAATACGCCGTCAATGATATGAAGGAGACGTGTCGCCTCGTCCTTACAATTGAACAACAAGCAACCTTTCTCCAAGTCAGTGTCGCTGACAATGGCCCTGGTTTTAAAGCCAACTTCTCGATTGAAAAAGAAGGCGGCATCGGATTGACCAATATTCAAAAACGATTGCAACTGCATTATGGTGATCAAGCGTCGTTAGCCATCGTCTCCTCGATTCCCTTCAAAAAGACGACGGTGCGCTTTGTGATCCCCTTAAAAGGAGTGAGTGAAACATGAAAAATATCCTCGTTGTTGACGATGAACCCTTGATAGCAAATGGTGTCGCTAACCTCGTTGCTTCTTTTGATTTCCCATTAGTGGTCAAAGGAATTTACACAGACAGTGAAGAAGCCTTGGCATTTTGTCAGCAAAACACCATCGACATCGTGATTACCGACATCAATATGCCTAAAGTCAATGGACTTGCCTTGATCAAAAAATTAAAAGCCATCAATCCTGCGATTCAAATCATTATTTTGACAGGCTTTGGCAGCTTCTCCTTTGCCAAAGAAGCGATGGCTTTAGGGGTCAAATTTTTCCTTGAAAAACCTGTTTTTCCGAGCAAGCTTTCAGAAGCGTTGGCTGAGACGATCGAACGCTCTGAACGTCGCCAAATGGAATCTACCCTCTATTTAAAACAACAAATTGAACAATACATCAATAGCTGCGGAGAAGAACCGCTGCCTGAATCGTTCGTTTTTCCATTTTGTATGTACTTATTTGATTCGAAATTCTATCACGCCATCGCTAAGCGGATCGAAAGCTATGAGAACCATCACGAGTTGGTGATCGGTCATCAAAACAAAGTTGGCTATATCCTGAACTTCAGTACGGAAAATACCTTTAATCTCTTTTTTAAAACGAAGGTACAGGCTGCGCATCTAGGAAAAGGGATCGCCATCAATTGCTGGGTCGAAACTCCCGAAAAATTTTTACTCAGTTATCATTTAGGCAAGCGGAACTTGGATAAGGAGTTTTATTTTGATACCTTTGAAGTCATCCAAGAAGCCCAAATCTCACAAGAAAATGTCTATGAAAATAGTCTCTATATGGAATACCGTGAAAAACTTTTGGCATTGATCGACAAAGGCGAACTGACTTTAGCCCAAGTTCTTACGGAAAACTTTTTTTCTACCTGTCGCATGGAGCTTTACCCTGTCCAACTATTGCGGCTGCAGGTCAACGATTTGTTATCGGCAATTTTTGAAAACCATCGCATCAAAAAAGACATTTACTTTGATGACTATTCCCCAAAGATCATGCTCTTGAATAATTGGCACGAACTCCAGTTTATGCTGCTTCACTGTATCGATTTGATGCGGGGCAGCTTAGATGATAGCGAGAACATGCAGCTGTCCCAAAAAGTCAACCTGATCATCGAAGAATATTATGACCATGAAGCATTGTCATTGAAATGGATCGCAGCCCATCTTTTGTACTTAAATCCTGAATACTTAGGAAAAACCTATTACAAAGAAACCGGGATTCGCTTCAATCAAAAATTAGCCGAATACCGCATCCAAAAAGCACAAGAACTGCTGAAGAAAAACTACAAAGTCTACGAAGTGGCAGCGATGACGGGCTTTAGCAATGCGCCCGAATATTTTGTTCAAACGTTCAAAAAGATTACTGGTATGACACCAAAGAAATTTTTGAAGCAGCAAGAAAAAGCCCTTCTCTCTTAACGTTTCTTCTATAACGAAAGCATTGTTTTGCTATTTCAACAAAAGAGGTAGTCCGCTCACGAATGTGAGCGAACTACCTCTTTGACTAACGAGTGATTGATTTCAAACAACTGATGCGTCCGTGTTCGTTTTAAGAAATGAACATTTTTGTCTAGCTTACAGCGTAAAGACTTCCTTTAACTCCTGTGTCACTGGCGAATCATCAGGATTTGTTTCCATGAGTTCTGCCATGTAATGCCACCATTTTTGGTTGATCTCGGTTGCCGCTAACTGCTGCCAGCGGGTTTCATCTTCAATCTCAAGGTAGCCAAACAACGCAAGGGTTTCTGGATCTAAGAAAATCTGGTAGCTTTTCGCCCCGTGTGCTATGAGCTGCTCTTTTAGTTCTGGCCATAGTTCACGATGCCGTTTTTCATATTCTGCTTCATAACCAGGATGTAGCTTCATCCGAATCGCTTTTTTGATCATCTTTGTCTGCTCCTCTCTTTATTGCGTAAGGTGTTTAACTTAACAAAATGAAACCAATAGTTCAGTAAATGCTAAGACTGTCAGTGATTGCCCATAAGGCATCGCCGTAATCGCAATGTTTTTGTAGTACGCCAAGTCTTCTCCCATTCCAGTACCGATGGAAACATTTTGGACTTCTCCATCTTCTGCGACTTGTTCGATCAAACCGGCTAAAGCTTTATAGGCAACATCTTCCCAAGCTTTGTCAATGTAACGCTTATGAACGGCTTTTAAAATCCCATAGGCAAAACCAGCCGTCGCGGAAGCCTCCACATACGAGCTAGGATCGTCTAACAAGGTGTGCCACAGGCCACTTTCATCTTGCATTTCTTGCAAGGCAGTTAGTTGGTCTAAGAGGGTATTGATCAAGAAGCCACATAACGCATCTCCTTCTTGCAAGTCGAGAATTTCAATGATCTCAGGAATCGCAATGGTGATCCAGCAGTTGCCTCTAGCCCAAAGCGCTTGCGCATAATTGTGGCGTTCTTCAAAGGTCCAGCCGTGGAACCAAAGCCCAGTTTTTTTATCCACTAAGTATTTGATATGGATCATAAATTGTTGTTTTGCTTCTTCGATATAAGCCGGACGATTCAGCAACATGCCAATTTTCGCCAAAGGCAAAGCGGTCATCATCAAGGTATCGTCCCAAAGCTGGTTGCGATTTTCTGGTCCATAGGTCGCATGCTGCAGACCATTTTCATCGGTTCGTGGCATATCATGTATGACCCATTCCGCCCATTGTTCAAGGTAAGGCAAGTAACGAGAATCTTTGGTGTCTTCATAAAGATACGCCATTGCCAAAAGCGGCGCCATCGTGTTGACATTTTTAGGCGGCGCGCCTTCTAACATCCGCTGCTCAAACCATTCTTCCACAACTTGGAGCGCTTTGGGATTTTTGGTGATTTGGTAGTTTTTATAAATGCCGTATAGTCCCACCCCTTGCGGCCAGTTCCAAATCCCCCAGCTTTTATCATCAACGATCAAGCCGTCAAAGTCTAATAGAAATTCACCATTATCATCCTTGATCGTCGTTAAATTTTCGATCATGCGATCAATTTTTTCTTCCACGACACGTTTTTCCACAAATAACTGTTCTAAAATCACCATTGGTTCATCCTCTCATTTCTCTTTGATAGATTGATCGTAACACGCTTACATTTACACAAAAATAGCAGTTATTGACACTTTACTATCTATTCTTGTATGATAAAATCAAACGAGCACGAAAGGAGCCAATCATGGAGAAGCAAAGTGCGGACACGATGATCAACGATCGTTTTGAGGCCTTTCATATCAAAGACATCGTAGAAGAAAACAATACCCTTTATCATTACCATAGTTTTTATGAGATTCACTGTACCTTAAAAGGATCAGCGGTCTTCTTTATCGATGGCGGAGAATTCCCTCTAGAACCTGGTACGATCATCTTGATTCCTCCGAATGTCTTGCATCGAATCGTCCATCAAACTTCTGATTTTTTCGAGCGAACCTACCTGTATATCAATCCTAGTTATCTCGCTGCCCTCTCCACTACCCAAACAGATCTCACTGCCTGTTTTCGTAGCAACGGCGGCATCAACAGTCGTATTTTATCGATCGATGCCGACCAACTAGACCAGCTGTTGCGTCCTTTGCGCAAAAAAACGGATAGCAATTATGGCACCGACTTACTTTATCAAAATCATTTGATCGCGTTTTT
Organism: Enterococcus casseliflavus NBRC 100478; assembly: GCF_001544095.1. GTDB lineage: Bacteria > Bacillota > Bacilli > Lactobacillales > Enterococcaceae > Enterococcus_D > Enterococcus_D casseliflavus. The sequence continues at coordinate 40,701 of NZ_BCPT01000001.1, forward strand.
GATTTCCATCAATACGATTGCCTATCAGGAAAAAGAACCGCTGTTTTTATCCGACTCACTTTACAAAAATAAAGACATTTTGGCTGCCATTACCTATATCAATCAGCATTTGACCGCTGATCTCTCCTTAGAGACCGTCGCCAGAGCCCTTTTCATGAGCCCATACTCGCTTTCAAGGACCTTCAAAAAAGAAACTGGCGTCGCCTTTCATGCCTATGTCGTCAAGAAACGACTCTTAAAGAGCAAAGAAATTTTACGTAAAACCAGAAGCGCCACCGCCACCTTTGAAGCTTGCGGCTTCAACTCCTATACCCATTTTTTACGCTGCTTCAAACAAGAATTTCAGCTGACACCAAAAGAATTTTTACAAGAAGAAGCCCAAAATCAGTTTGTCCGTTTTACGCATTTTGCAGGGAAGAAATAGCAAGCCGTTGCAAAGCGCCAATCATTGGCTCGTGAAAAAAGAGTTGCTGCTTCCCTTTGCTGATGTTAGATGACACAATACAAAAAGAATGACACGAGGAAACGTGTCATTCTTTTTGTATATTATAAAACTTCCCCATTTGAAGCGATCACTTTTTTATACCACTCAAAGGATTTTTTCTTGGTTCGTTTCAAGGTGCCGTTGCCTTGATCGTCTTGATCCACGTAGATAAAGCCGTAGCGTTTACTCATTTGACCGGTGCTGGCTGCTACAAGATCAATACAACCCCAAGTAGTATAACCAAGTAGTTCCACGCCATCGATCATCACTGCATCTTTGAAGGCTTGAATATGTTTTTTTAAATAGTCGATCCGATAATCGTCTGCGACAAACCCATTCTCATCAGGGGTATCGATCGCCCCTAACCCATTTTCTACGATAAACAACGGTTTTTGATAGCGATCATACAATTGATTCAATGAATTTCTCAGTCCTAACGGATCAATCTGCCACCCCCACTCAGTCGATGATAGATGTTCATTTTTAATTGATGGAAAGAGATTCCCTGTCGCTTGCGCATAGTCTTCTGGGTGGGCACTGACCGTTCGAGAACAGTAATAAGAAAAACTGACAAAATCAACAGGAGAAGCCGCTAAAATCGCCTCGTCCTCAGGTGTTATTTTGATTGTTAAGCCTTCTCGCTCAAATTTTTTCAAGGCATAATTGGGGTATTTGCCTCGGGCTTGCACATCGATAAAGAAATAGCCTTCGCGATCACGATTGATTGCTTCTTGGTAATCTTCAGGTCGGCAAGTATAAGGATAATGACTGCCACCAGCCAGCATACAACCAACTTGATTGGTCGGATCGATTTCATGAGCCTTTTGGGTTGCTAAGGCACTGGCGACTAACTGATGATGCGCTGCTTGGTATTTGATTTCTTGACGATTGTCCCCTTCTTTAAAGACGATCCCGCCACCTACAAAGGGCTGATGTAGCAAAATATTGATTTCATTGATCGTCAGCCAATATTTGACCAACCCGCGATAGCGTTGGAAGACGGTTTCCGCATAAGTCACATAGAAATCAATGAGTCGGCGATTTTTCCAGCCACCAAATTCCTTGATCAAACGCAGCGGAACATCGAAGTGGGCAATCGTAACTAATGGCTCGATTTGATGTTTTCTCAATTCTTTGAAGATTTTCTCATAAAAAAGCAGTCCTTCTTCGTTGGGCGCTTCGTCATTGCCATTCGGAAAAATCCGTGACCAAGAAAGTTACATCCGATACACGTTAAAGCCCATTTCGGCAAAAAGGGCAATATCTTCCATATAATGGTGGTACATATCAATGGCCGTTTGGGCTGGATAAAAAGAATCTTCCTGCCATTCCAACATTTCCAGTTCACCAGCAGCGACCTTTGCGCGATCAGGACCAGTTGGTAAGAGGTCGACATTTGATAAGCCACGTCCTCCTGCTAATACGCCTCCTTCTGCTTGATTGGCAGCCGTTGCACCACCCCATAAAAAATCATCTGATAATCCCATGTTATTTCCTCCTAAACTTTGACTACAAGTACTTCCTCTTCTTTAGCTACCAATCCTTCCTTCACAAGTTCGACTGCGGTATATTGTGGTGTATTGGTAACGATGATCGGTACTTGTGTGACATATCCTGCAGCTTTTATCTGCTGTACATCGAACGTCAGCAGTCGCTGTCCTTTTGTAACTTTTTGCTCTGCTTCTACTAACGCATCAAAATACTGACCATTTAGTTCCACTGTGTCTAAACCGACATGGATCAACAATTCAATTCCCGTGTCTGAAACCAAGCCAATCGCGTGTTTGGTAGGAAAAACAGCAGCGACTTTCCCATCAAAAGGCGCAATGACTTCACCGATGGGTTCATCGACCGCAAATCCTTTTCCGAGTGCTTCAGAAGCAAATGCGTCATCTTTGACTTGATTCAGTGGCATCACGGTTCCTGGTACAGGATTGATCAATAGGGTATCTTCTAAGACTACTGCTTTCATATCTGGAACATCAATTGTCACTTTTGTTTCATATTTGAAACTTAAGACATAGGTAACGACCGCACTCACCACAGCTGCAATCACCAATGCGATAATGATGTTCCAAAAATAGCGCATCGTATCATCACCGATATATAGTAAGACTGCTGGGAGACCAGACGAACCGGTCGCAAAGCGATGCGTATTGGTCAAGCCAGCATACAAACCACCAGAAGCCCCACCGATCATTGCCGCAACTAACGGATATTTTTTTGGCAAATTGATGCCATATAAAGCAGGTTCAGTAATCCCCATGTAGGCAGTGATCGCCCCTGATACCGCCAACTGCTTAGTCTTTTTCTCTTTCGTACGCAATGCGACAACTGCTACTGCGGTTGCTTGAGCAATGTTTGAGACTAATGCCCCTGGACCAAAAATACTGTCATACCCAAGTTCTGCCATTTGCATCACCCCTAAAGGAGCAATCCCATTGTGCAAACCAAACATCACCATGATTGGTAAAAAGCCCCCAATCAAAACCGCTGGAACCCAGCTAGCATGGACACTTAAGAAGGTAAAGAAAGTTGCCAAATAGCCCCCCAAGATACTACCGATCGGTCCAAATAGCGAGAAGGCTAATGTACCCATTATCAAGAATGTTAGCATTGGAACAAAAACCAGTTCTACTGATTTTGGAATCACTTTGTTCAAAAACTTTTCGACATACGATTGGAAAAAAATCACGATCAGAATCGGAATAACTGATCCCGTATAGTTTGCTAATGTAAAAGGAATAACCCCAAAAAAGTGAACGGGTTCGCCTGCTGTGACCAAGGCACCCCAATTAGGATGCATCATCATAGCAGCCACTGAAGCCGCTAAAATCGGATTGCATCGCAATTTTTGTGCCACAGTGAAGGCCAGGATCATTGGTAAGAAGAAGAAAACACCATCTGCAAAAAGATTCAGCATGTAATAGGTTTGCGAATCAGCGGTGATCACATCAAAGACGATCAACAAAGCCAAAACTGCCTTAACCATTCCAGCACCGGACAATGCCGGAATAATTGGTTGAAACGTTCCTGCCACAAAATCGATCACTGCAGCTGCCGGTCCTTTTTTCTCCCCAGGATCTGACGTCCCTGATGATTGAAGCGAAACCAATTTTGTGACTTCTTCATAGACATCTTTGACATGGGTTCCAATCACGACTTGATGTACCCCTGCATTATTGATGTATTTGGCAACCCCATCGAGTGCCTCTAGTTCTCCTTCATCTATACGCTTTTCATCTTTGACTTTAAAGCGTAATCGTGTTTGACAATGATAGGCATCCGTGATATTTTCTTGTCCCCCCAGATACTGGACGATTTTTTTTGCTAATGATTGATAATTTTCACTCATACATTCCACCCCTAGATAAATTTCAAAGAAAATCTATGTTGTATGTGCTCACCGGTAAAACATACTGTTCTTTCTGCCAGCAATGTACCATTTTTAGAGAGCGGTTCCAATACATTTTCCTAAAGTCGAAATGGATTTCACCTTTTCATTAAATACCGCTCTTTTTTCGAAATTTATTCCACGAAAAGCCCCCGCATTGCCTTGACGAAGCCAGGAGAAACAATGGTATAATTTACTCTATGAATGCGACACTTTTGAATTGTGGCAATCAAAAACAATCGATGAGCGCACGCCATAGAATAATCATGTAAAAAAAGGCGGCACAATACTCTCTTAAAATTACTGGAACTGCAGCTTCTTTCCCCCAAACCGTTGAAGCACCTCATAATGGAACAACGATTCAGCATAGCCTGTTACGAACGGCGATGCTGCGTTGGATTTATAAAAAACAGGCGAAGGGAACGAAGAAACATGACAAACGCGAAACAAGCAATACCCCCAAAAACGATTTTCTTTCATGAAGAAGCTTTTCAAAAAACAGATCAAACGATCATTCGCTGGTTAGGAAACTCCGGTATTCTTCTAAACAGCCGTGATACATGTATCATGGTCGATCCGGTCTTAGAAGGATTTGACCTGCCGTTACTGATCGATCTGCCAATCAAACCGGCGGCAGTCCCTCACTTAGATGCGGTATTGATCACCCATTCAGATAATGATCACTACGGCATTCCAACGATTGAAAAATTAGTCCCGGTTACCGATAGCTTCCATGGACCCAAATATGTTGCCGAACTTATGCAAGAGCACTTTCAAGTTGCTGCCCAAGGTCACGAAATCTATGATTCATTCACCGTTAAAAATTTGGAGATTTCTTTAACAAAGGCGTATCACCTTTGGCAAAATGAAACGACAAAATTTGATCGTGTCTTCCAAATTGAGGACTATTGTGGCTTTTGGATCGATACACCTGATGGCTCCTTGTGGATTCCTGGAGATTCTCGTCTTTTACCAGAGCAATTAGAGATGCCTCAGCCAGATGCGATCTTGTTTGACTTTAACGACAACGCGTGGCACATCGGCTTTGAGAATGCCGTCAAGCTGGCAAACACCTATCCGCATGCTGAATTGATCCTCTCCCATTGGGGAACAGTGGATGCTCCGCATATCGATGCCTTTAATGGGGATCCTGAAGCTTTGTACGATCGGATCGTCAATCCAAAGCGGATTCGTCTTGTCGCTGCCGGTGAGCCAATCGAATTGAAATCAACCACTCCTAACAATGTACAATAGGGAAAAAGGACCACACCATATTCGGTGCGGTCCTTTTATTCTTCTGCCATCTCTTTAAATGTCGTTTTTCGGCTCGTCTCTAAAAAACGAGCATTGGTGATTTTCATCTGGATATTTTCCTGATAATCGAGGGAAAAAATCTTAGCAAACAAAACTGTCAAAAGGAACTGAATCGATTCTTCTGTGGAAAAATTTCCAATTTTGGAATACAGTTTTTCTCGGCTAGCAATCGTCAAGACGATCGTCGAATAGTCCCGCAAATAGTTCTCTCCACCACTCGTAATACTGATAATCGGCACACCATTTTTCAACAATGTTTTCACATTTTTCATAGGATACGTTTCTGAATTATTACCAGAATAAGAGATCAGAATGGCACAATCCTGTGGGGTCAGCGTATTAGAAATCAAGCCAGATTCATCCGCATCTGCAAGAAAGGCTTTTTTATGGATCGTGTTTAAGTTGCGTTTAAACAGCTGTCCGAAATAAGAATTTGGACTACGCCCATAGATGACGATGGTTTGAGCGCCATTGATGAGCCTCGCAGCTTGATTCAGGTCTTTTACGGTCATAAGTGCCGCTGTTTCTTTAATCGTTTGCATACGCAAGTTCGCCAAGTTTTCAATGATTTCTAATGTGTCTGCAGCTTCATCAAAAGGAATGTTCACATCGATTGCTGCTGACCCATCATCAAAATGAGCCAATTCGTGCATGAAGGTATATACAAATTCTTTCCAACCAGAAAAGCCAAAATATTTTGCAAAACGGACCAGCGTCGGCTTGGAAGTATGGGTCAGTTTTGCGATTTCTTCCATGCTATACTCACTAACTTTTTCTCGATTGCTTAATAAAAAGTCACCGATCGTTCGTCTCGCATCATTTTGTTCAAACGCTGCTTCTTCAATTTTTTGAAAAAGATACATCTGGTTCTCCCCTCTGATTGACGCCTGCAGTTTGTCTAGTACGCTCAACTCATCATTGTTTCTTTTTATTATAAGCGATGAGAAGGATGAAATGAAGACGGAAAACGAGGATCAAGCTAGCTTTCGCCTATCCTCGTTCAAAATACAGAAAGTATTTATTTCCCAAAAAAGCTAGGACACCAATCAAGCACAACAAGCCCCCTGATAGGATCATCTGCATTCCTGCTGTTTCATTGCCGCTGACTAGTATCAGCAAGCGTGATGCATAAGGTGCTAACGTGACCCCTAAATTGTAAGCAACGATCGAGACGATCGTGCCAAACTTAGCTTCCGCTTCACCACCAGTCGTCAGTAAGTGGGTGAAAAAAGGCATGATGCTGCGAAAGGCAAAGCCTAGTAGTAAAGAACAACCCAAGAGCAGCCCCACCGTCTGCAAGGGATAGGTCAAATAGATGCTGCTTCCTGCAAGCAATGCCGCAATGGGCAGCAACCGGCGATGTAGGCGGCTATATATCAAGCCAAAGGCATTGCCGGCGATAAATGCCCCCGTCGCAATGGCGGCGATCATGTTACTGCCATCGGTCGCATCACCGATTCCTTTTTCCAACAACAACGGGGTGATCTGCAGATTGTAGTTGATAAACAAGACAACGATTAGAAACAAGAGCACACCCAAAACAAATGACTTTTGTTTCCGTTCTGTTGAAACCGTGACGTTCGCTATCAGAGCCGCATCGGTGGTCGTTTTTGTTTCGTTGGGAATAAATACCTGAACAAAAAAGAGACTGATCAAGGCAAAGCCATAAACGAAGAAAGAGATTTCCCAACTGATTTTCACTAGCTGCCCAACCAGCAAAGTCATAAAGATACCACCTAAACCACCGACGGCACTTTCTAACCCAAGGGCCTTGGCTTTCTTTTGCAGCTCATTTTGAAACAACAAACTAATCATTTGAATCGCCAAACGATTGAATAAGCCGATCCCGAAGCCAAGAATCGCGCGCGAAAGAAACAAGACGGGAAAGCTCCCTTGATACCATGCCGGCAGCGTGCCAAAAATAGCCACAATGACCAAGCCGGTGACCATCGTATATTTCTTGCCGATCCTTTTTTCGATCATGCCGGTAGTAAAAATCCCCAGCAAAAGAAATAATGACGGAATCGTGGTCAGTAACCCGACGTAGACCGCATCTACTTCTGGAAAGCTTGCCGCAATTGCGGGAACATTGGCAGAAATCGCTGGTGCAGAATAAACGACCATTGCCACCGACAGTAGTGCCAGCAACTTCATTGAAAAAAATTTCATAGTTCCCCCTTTTCTTTTTACAAAATACTTTTTTGTTTCTCTGAGCTCAACCGAATAAGTCAACAAAGCAATCTTTTCCCTACCTCTTTATTATTTGCTGGATCGCCAGCATTTGACCAATGCTTCCTACGCTGAGGCTTTATGCTTGAAAAGCATTGGTCTTCTGCATTTGCTGCAGACCGTCACCGATTGTCTGCGAAAAAACCTTGCAGTCTGTTTTTCTGCAAGGTTTCCTTCGATCATTCATTTTTTAACAATCCTATCAGCTACACAAGACACCCTAAGAGAACTTATTTCTGCAGCTGTTCTATGATATCTTTCGTAATTGCCTCAGCAGTGATACCAAGTTCGGATAAAACGTCCGCTGCTCGGTAGTTATCATAAAATTTCTTTTCTAAGCCATAGTTTTTGACGGCAATCTCACGATCACCAAGATAGCTGGCAATCATTTGTCCATAGCCGCCCTCTCGTATGCCGTCTTCCAACGTGACAACGAGTTTATGCGCTCGTGCCACAGCATCCAGCAACTCTTTGTCGACCCCTGAAATAAACTTAGGATTGATCACCGTTGGGGTAATTCCATGTTGCATTTTCAATTGTTCTGCGATCTCTTCCGCTAGCGCATAAAAGGTTCCGACACCGACGATGGCTACCTGCGTGCCAGCTTGAGTCACCTCATTTTTTTGATCGCTGTAGTCAGTATAGGCTGCCACTGCCGTTTCGTTGACAGGTCCAACCGGTACCCGGATCGCAACTGGAGCGTTGGTTTGTTCCAACGACCAATCCAACATTGCTAGATATTCTTCTTTAGAGGTTGGCGCAAGATAAATAAGGTTGGGAATATGTGCCAAAAAGGGGATATCAAAAATTCCCAGATGGCTCTCGTCATTCATTCCATGAATCGATGCACCGTATACCAGAATCGTTCCAGGCAGATGATTTAAGGCCAAATCATGGGAAATTTGATCAAAACTACGTTGCATAAAGGTAGAAAAAACGGCCCAGACAGGTTTCGCTCCATTTTTTGCTAACCCAGCAACCATCGATACCGCATGTTCTTCTGCAATACCCACATCTACAAATTGTTTACCTGCTTTTTCTCGTTGTTCTGGAGAAAAAAGCAGCATCGGTGTACCAGCGTTTACTGCCACGACTTTAGGATCTGTCGCCATTTTTTCTAATAAATAATCCGTCGTTAAGCTGTTGTAGGTTACTTGATTGCCCCCAGCAGAAATATATTCTCCTGTTTCTAAATGAAAGGGACCGCCTGCATGAAACTTTTCACGATTTTCTTCCGCAAACTTGAAGCCTTTGCCTTTGATCGTATGAATGTGTAATAAAACAGGATGATCAATGTCTTTCACTTTTTCAAATAAACCAATCAATGCAGCGAGGTCATGTCCTTCATCTAAATAGTGGTACTCAAAACCAATCGCTTTGAACAGATTGTCTGCTGCTTGCCCCTTGGTTTCCCGTAATGCCCGCAAATTCTGATACATCCCTCCATGGTTTTCCGCGATCGATTGGTCATTGTCGTTGAGGATCACGATAGTATTGGTGCCTAATTCCACAATATTGTTCAAGCCTTCAAACGCTAAGCCACCTGATAGAGAACCATCGCCAATGACGGCAACGACGTTATACGTTTCATTTTTTAGGTCACGGGCTTTCGCCACACCATTTGCCAACGAAACTGAGGTGGAGGTATGACCGACCGTAAAGAGATCGTGCTCGCTTTCTTTCGGATTCGTGTAACCAGAAACCGCATCATACTGCATAGCATCAAGAAAGGCATGGGCGCGTCCCGTCAGCATTTTGTGGATATAGGTCTGATGAGACACATCAAAAATCAGCTTATCGGTGGGGGAATCAAAGACTTTATGCAACGCGATCGTCATCTCGACCATCCCCAGATTGGGGCCATTGTGCCCCCCATGGTGACTGATTTTTTCCAATAAAGCAGTTCGTGCTTCTACTACCAGTTCTTGAAGTTGCCCACTGGTCAATTCTTTTAACGCTTTGGGGCTTTTGATTTTTTCTAATAACATGTACGTACCTCCTGTAAAAATGTTTGAATGGTTCGTGTGTTTACTCACAAGGAAAAAGACACGAAGTCGAAATGAGTGGATCGTTTTCTGGAATGAAAAAAGCGGCAATCGGAGCTGGACGCTCTTTTTTAAATTCCTGTCAAACCGTGAAATAGCAAGTTATCCTAAAGGGAAATCGTAATTTTTCTGAGTTTCAACAATCGCTGCTCATTTCTTCTATCTAAAAAGATACCACCTAGAGTTGACTTTAGGTCAAGTGGTTTTTGAAACATTTTGAATAAAACGAGGTTGATTTTTTCTAATTATTGAAACAATTGCAGGTTTATTCTCTATAAATTTTCTTTTCTAATACATATTCCTAGAGGTTCATTTGATATGTCATAGTAAATTATAAAAAAACTGCCATTAAACAGGATCCATTCCCTGCTTAATGGCAGTTTGCTTATTTCCGATACATCTTCAATTCCAAGAACAAATCATTATAGATGCCCAGATACTCAGCACCTAAGTTTTCATAGACTTCGAGGTGTTCCATTAATTCATCGGATGGATAGAATTGTTCGTCTTCGGTGATCTCGTCAGGCAGTAATGCCATGGCTGCTTGGTTAGGTGTGGAATAGCCGATGTATTCTGCGTTTTGTGCAGCGTTCTCGGGTTCCAGCATAAAGTTCAAGAAGGCGTAGGCGCCGGCTTCGTTTTGTGAGGTCTTAGGAATGACCATATTATCAAACCACAGGTTGGAGCCTTCCGAAGGGATCACGTAATGAATGTGCTCGTTTTCGTACATCATGTCGGCTGCTTCCCCAGAAAATGTGACCGCAACCGATGCTTCTTCATTTGCCATGTACATCTTGATTTCATCTGCGACGATGGCTTTGATGTTTGGGGTCATGGTCCGTAGCTTATTGAATGCCTCTTGCAGCTGATCGTCGTCTTTACTGTTTAGAGAATAGCCTAAGCTGTCCAAACCTAATCCCATCACTTCACGCGCGCCATCGATCAGCATGATGCTATTTGCTAATTCGGGTTTCCAAAGATCGTCCCATTGGGTGATCTCACCTTCATCAAAGAATTTATCGTTATAGACGATCCCCAGTGTTCCCCAGAAATAAGGGATGGAATATTGATTGCCAGGATCAAAACTCAAGTCCAAAAAGCGAGGGTCGATATTGTCTAACCCTTTGATTTTACTGTGATCCAATGGTTTTAAAAGATTTTGTTCCATCATTTTCTCAATCATGTATTCACTCGGTATGGCGATGTCATAGGACGTACCGCCTTGTTGGATCTTCGTGAACATCGCTTCATTTGAGTCAAAGGTTTCATAATTGACTTTGTAGCCTGTCTCTTCTTCAAACTTACTGATCAAATCAGGGTCGATGTAGTCGCCCCAGTTGTAGATGTTGACGACCTCAGCGCCTGCTATACCAGAGGAGCGTTCCAATTCACGGACACCAAAGAGCAAGATCAGGACGATCGCAACAATACCGATAATCAGAGATTGTAGTCGTTTCATCGCAGATTTGCCACCTCCACACGGCGGTTTTTACGCAATTTCTTCGCGCCGTTTTCTTTACTGATAAAGTAATAGCCTACCACCAGGATCATGGAGAATAAGAAGACAAGTGTACTTAATGCATTGATTTCTAAACTGATTCCTTGACGTGCTCTAGAATAGATCTCTACCGATAAGGTACTAAAGCCATTGCCTGTCACAAAGAATGTCACGGCAAAATCATCGAGTGAATAAGTAAAGGCCATGAAATAGCCGGCGATGATGCCCGGTGTCAAGAAAGGCAAAATGATATTTTTAATGACTTGAAAATTATTCGCGCCTAAATCACGGGCAGCATCGATCATTGAATCGTTCATCTCTTGCAGTTTCGGCAAGACCATCAAGACCACGATCGGGATACTAAAGGCGATATGCGAAAGCAATACGCTGAAAAAGCCTAAGCTAAACCCACGGAACAAGTTGCCGATCATCGTAAAGAAAATCAAGAAGCTGGCACCAATGATGACATCTGGTGAAACCAACAAAATATTATTCAAACTCAACAATGCCGTTCTCGTTCGACGTTTGCGGGTATAGTAGATGCCCATCGCTCCAAATGTGCCGATGATCGTTGCCAGTAATGCTGATAAAAATGCCAGCATAAAGGTGTTCAACACGATGATCATCAAGCGGGTATCTTGAAAGACGGATTGGTAATGTTCAAAAGTGAAACCCGTAAAAGCATTCATGGTGCCTCCTTCATTGAAGGAATAGAAAATCAAATAAAAGATCGGCACGTACAAAAGAATAAAGACGACGATCAGATAAAGATTCGACCAGCGAAATTTTTTCATTTACGTTGCCCTCCTTTTTTCTTTTCTCCCGTAAACAGCATCACGAGGAACATGGCGATGATCAAAATGACGCCGATGGTCGAACCCATGCCCCAGTTTTGGGTAACGAGAAAGTGCTGCTCGATCGCCGTACCAAGCGTGATCACGCGATTGCCCCCAATCAAACGGGTCAACATGAAGAGGGAGAGCGACGGAATGAAGACGGCTTGGACGCCGCTTTTCACCCCGTTTAACGACAGAGGGAAAATCACTCGTCGAAACGTATCATAGCTGTTTGCCCCTAAATCGCGACTGGCACTGATCAAAGAGGGATTCATTTCTTCTAAGGCATTAAAAATCGGCATGATCATAAAGGGCAGTTCGATATAGACGGCAACCGTCAAAAAGCTAAAGTCGGTAAACAAAATCTGCTTTGGTCCAACACCCATGATTTCTAGGAAGTTGTTGACACTGCCATGAATGCCGAAAATCCCAATAAACGCATAGGCTTTTAACAATAAGTTGACCCACGTTGGTAAGATGATCAACAGCAGCCACAAATCTTTGTGACGCAGCTTAGTTAAGAAATAGGCTGTCGGGTAGCTGATCACTAAGGTAATCACGGTGATCAAAAAGGCATACCAAACCGAGTTTAAGGTCATGATCAAATATTTGCCAGAACCTAAGTAGCTTTGATAATTGACCAGCGAAAAGTTGCCGTTCATATCAAAAAAGGATTGGTAGATGATCAATAGGACTGGTGCAATAACAAATAGCAATAACCAAAAGACATAGGGTATCGCATAAAAACGACGCATTTTCGTCATTAGCTTTCCCTCCTAATCTTCGTAGCTCTCTAAACGAGCATCAAAATCTTCTTCGGACTCATTGAAACGCATGACGTGGATATCTTCTGGTTCAAAGGAAAGACCGATCTTGCTTCCTTCAGTGGCTTTTCTTGTAGAGTGAACCATCCATTCGTTGCCTTGTTCATCGTAACAAATGATTTCGTAATGCACGCCTCGGAACAATTGCGTGTCTACTTCAACGACCAGCTTGCCTTTTTCAACGGTCGTCAAATTCAAATCTTCTGGACGGATCACGATCTCAACGGCTTCATTCGGCCGCATCCCGCCATCGACACATTCAAATTGCTTGCCGACAAACTCCACTAAGTTGTCTTCGATCATCGTACCTGTGACGATGTTGCTTTCACCGACAAAATCCGCCACGAAATGGTTGATTGGTTCATCGTAAATATCCACTGGTGTGCCGCTTTGGACGATCTTCCCTTTGTTCATAACGAAAATCTCATCACTCATCGCCAACGCTTCTTCTTGGTCATGGGTGACAAAAATAAAGGTGATGCCTAGTCGCTGCTGCAATTCCCGCAGCTCGTATTGCATGTCAGTTCGCAATTTCAAGTCCAATGCGGACAATGGTTCATCAAGAAGCAATACTTTGGGCTCATTGACGATCGCTCGTGCGATTGCGACCCGTTGACGTTGGCCTCCTGACATTTCGCTGATTTCACGATTCTCATAACCAGGAAGTTGTACTAGCCGCAACGCTTCTAAGACTTTTTTATTCACTTCATCTTTTGGTAATTTTTTGATTCGCAGACCAAATGCCACATTTTCAAAAACGTTCATATGTGGGAATAAGGCGTAATCTTGAAAGACAGTATTCACTTGCCGTTGATTGGCAGGAACGTCATTGATTCTTTGTCCATCAAAATAAACGTCGCCTTCTGTTGCGTCCGAAAAACCCGCAATGATGCGTAAGATGGTTGTTTTTCCACAACCTGAAGGACCTAACAATGTATAAAAGCGACCTTCTTCAATATCAAAACTCACTTTTTTCAAAACTGTTTCATCATCATCAAATCGCTTCACCACATTGTTGAATGAAATTATTGTTTTTCCCACACTCTTTCCTCCTGTACTATAAATAAGAATCTGTCACGACTACAAGCACACGGCTTTTTTTGCCCGCAATATTTTTTAATTGATGCGGCTCAGTCGCCTGATAATAAATCGATTGGCCTTTACGAGCCTTGTACTGCGTTTCTCCTAGTGTCAAGGCCACACTGCCCTCTAAGACATAGATAAATGTTTCTGCTAACGATGGTTCAAAGGTCTTGTATTCGCCCGCTTTATCAAAGGTCAGCAAGACTGGCTCCATTTCTTTTTCATTGGAATCGGGAATCAGCCACTTCAATTCATAGCCATTTTCTTCATCATAATAAAGCGTGCTGTCTTCTTCGCGATAAACCACTTGATGCTGCGCATTTTCTTCTCGGAAAAATTCCTCTGGTGTCACGCCTAAAACTTCTAAGATCGTAAAAAAAGTTTCCATAGAAGGCGAACTCAAATCACGTTCCAACTGTGAGATATAGCCTTTCGTCAAATCGGTCCGCTCGCCTAATTCTTCTTGGGTCAAATTCTTTTGAACGCGCAAATTGCGCAGCTTCTCGCCAATCTCCATGTTCATTCCCCCTTTGATTGACACAACTTCAAATAAAAAAGTTTGCTATAAGTAAACTTCATGTTTAATTTCACTTTTTCTAGTATACAAATAATTGCAAAAAACACAAGCCTTTTTTCTTCATTTTTTTGAATTCTTTTCTCCCTGATCAAAAAAAGGAGTGACGCTAAACGCTTGTGTTATAAAGGAAACGATTGGTGGTCCCGGCATTTTCGCTTTTTAAAGGTTTAAAAGAACAACTTCTATTTTAACGAAGAAAAGGTAGATTTAATAATGATCTGTTTTTGCTGATTTTTTGATAAGAAGACCTGCCTTTTCTTGCTTCACTGGTTAAAAAAATAAAACTTATGGTATTATGAGTACAAACCATCAAAGGAGTGTCTGAAATGACGAATTTCTCTACCTTTCGTGTCATGAATGAACCAAATTTTACTGCTTCACTCACAACTGCAACCCTTGACGAGCTGCCAGCAGGCGATGTGCTTGTCCGTGTTGATTACTCAGATGTCAATTACAAAGATGCCTTGGCAGCAAAAGAAAATGGCGGCGTGATCCGCACGTATCCGATGACGCCGGGAATCGATTTAGCAGGGGAAGTCGTGGACAGTCAGTCTGCTGATTTTGCCCCAGGCGACCAAGTCTTAGTGACAGGTTATGGCTTAGGGGTTTCTCACCCAGGCGGTTACAGTCAATTTCAACGGGTCCCAGCCGAGTGGCTCGTGAAACGTTCTGCTGGTTTTTCAGCAAAAGACAGTATGACCTATGGCACTGCTGGGTTCACAGCAGCTTTAGCGGTGCAAGAATTAGAACAGCTGCACTTAGCAAAAGACGCTGCTATTTTGGTGACAGGCGCTAGCGGTGGCGTCGGCAGTGTCAGCATTGCTTTATTGAAAAAACTGGGCTATACAAATATAGTGGCGCTATCTCGGAAAACCGATGCGCAATGGTTGTTGGACCTAGGCGCAGCGAAAATCGTCAGTCCTGATGACGTGGTACCAGAAAAGGACAAACCATTAGCAAAACAAACGTTTGCAGCGGTCATCGATACAGTTGGCGGTCCATTGCTTGCGGCAGTGCTTCCGCAAATCGCTTATGGGGGCGGTGCCTTCTTATGCGGCAATGCTGGTGGAATCAAAATCGAAACGACTGTCTTACCATTTATTTTGCGTGGGATTCGCGTAATTGGGATCGATTCGGTCAATGTTTCCCATGAGATCCGCACGGCATTATGGGAGAAATTAGCGGGTGAGTGGAATGTGATCGATCAGCTTTACACGAAAGCCATCACTTTGGAAGACTTGCCAGAAACGTTGGCAGCTTTATTAGCAGGCACGCACCAAGGACGGACGATCGTTGAGGTGTCACAAGCGCAATGAGAATTTTGATTACGGCTGGCGGTACTTCCGAAAAAATCGATGATGTCCGTGCAATCACGAATCATTCCACGGGCTCACTTGGTCAAGCCATTGTCAAGGAATGGCTGCAATACCCTGAGGTGGCCATCGATTACGTTACGACGAAAACTGCCAAACAACCGCCGACCGATCCATGCGTTACCTGTCATTTCATTGAAGGGACCACGGACTTGTTGACGCAGTTGACCGATTTATTGACGACCCATTCGTATGCTGCTGTGATCCACAGTATGGCAGTCAGTGATTTCACCCCTGCTGCTCATTTTTCAGAAGCAGCGTTTTATGAAGCAATCAACGATGCCCTACCAGCTTATGACAACCAGGTCACTCCGGCATTGATGGCACACGTGCTCTCACAATCTGAATCAACGGCAGGCAAAGTTTCTTCCAATACTGATCATTTGTTTTTAGTGTTGAAGAAAACCCCGAAAGTGATCCAAACCATCAAAGCATTACAGCCGACAACCTTATTAGTCGGATTCAAATTATTAGTAGACGTAGCGGAAGCCGAGTTGTTTGCGGTCGCACGAAAAAGTCTGCTGGCTAGCCAAGCGGATTATGTGTTGGCCAACGACTTGACGCAAATTTCTGGAAACCAGCATGTCGGACACCTTTTGACACAAGAAGGACAAATCGGGACTGGCCGCACAAAAGCTGAGATCGCAACCTTGATCGTTGACACATTACGCAATGACCTGCGTGCTTAGCTAGATGTTTTTTAGAAAAGGAGAAAGAAACATGAAACAAAAACACGTTCTGCTTGGCGTCAGCGGCAGTATCTCTGCATACAAAGCAGCCGACCTAACCAATGAATTAACCAAAAAGGGCTATGCAGTGGATGTCTTAATGACTCAAAACAGCACACAATTTATTACGCCTTTGACGTTACAGTCATTATCCAAACGCCCGATCCATGTAGATGTTATGCAAGAACGTCAACCAGATCGCATCAATCATATTGAACTAGCCAAACAAGCCGATCTTTTCTTGCTCGCCCCAGCCAGTGCCAACAGTATTGGCAAGCTGGCGCATGGGATAGCCGATGATTTGATCTCAACAGTTGCCTTAGCGTTGCCGTTATCCGTGCCCCGCTTGATTGCGCCAGCCATGAATACCGTCATGTACGAAAACCCGATTGTTCAAAGAAATTTGGGGATTTTGAAAGAAGTCGGCTTCCAAGAGATTGAACCCCGTGAAGCGTTACTGGCTTGCGGTGATTTCGGCAGAGGCGCATTAGCAGCAACAGAAACGATTCTCGAAAAAGCATTGACTGCTTTGGAAGTACGGAGTGTCTAACAATGAAAAAAATATCAACTTTTGAACTTGTCTTAACAGCTTTCTTTTTAGGAATCTTGATTCTTTTAGCATCGGTTCCCTTTCTTGGGTTTATTCCCTTAGGACCAATCAATGCGACAACGATGCATATTCCTGTGATCATCGCTTCTATTGTATTGGGACCTCGGATCGGCGGCTTTTTAGGCGGCGCCTTTGGGATCATCAGTATGGTGCGTTCGACCTGGATCATCACCCCGCTTTCTTTTGTCTTCTCCCCTTTCGTACCGATTTATGGGAGTGATCAAGGAAGCTGGAAAGCGATCCTCGTAGCGTTGATTCCTCGTATTTTGATTGGTGTCGTTCCTTACTTTGTGTACAAAGGCTGTCAAAAAATCTGGAAAAACAAACAGCAAAGTCTTTCGCTACTGATTGCTGGTGTTGCTGGAGGCTTGACGAATACGATCCTGGTAATGAACTTGATCTACTTCTTGTTCCAGCAAGAATATGCGGAGATTGTGGGGAAAGCTGGCAATGCTGTCTATGCAGCGATTTTGGGTGTAATCTTCGCCCAAGGTGTACCTGAAGCCATTGTAGCGGGAATCGCCACGATGGCAGTTGGAACCGTCCTTTTGCGCTTAGTCATGAACCGCAAAAAAAATCGTATCTAAAAAAATAGCGACCGCCCAAAGTTAGCTTTTTGGCTAACTTAGGCGGTCGCTTCCCTTTGGAGTGTCTTATAAACTTTGTGTCACTTGGAGTGCTTCGACAAGCTCTTGATACTGCTCTTGGGTTAAATACTCTTCATAAAATGTCAGATAATCATCGATATCTGCTTGGGTCAAATAAGGCAGCTCTTGTTTGATTTGCAGCAGCAGTTCTTCAAACTCCTCATCCGTCAGCATATAAGAAGACCAATCATCGGCTTCATCATAGCTATCCCAGTACTCATCATCATAATCATTCTCATACCCATCATCATAGCTGTCATCCCAGCCATAATCATAGGGAGAAAACAATTCTTCTGGGTCAATCAATTCTTCCGCTGTGGGGATCGCAACGGCAGTATCACTTTTCTTCCCTGTAAAAGTCACCGTGGCTCCGATAGTGGTTTGCAGCTCATCCGCTTGCACGAAGTGAAAAGCCATTTTCTGCTGATTTGTTTTCGTATTGATGGTCATGGTTAAGTCAAACTGCTCGACTTCTTCCAACATCGTTTCTAATTCGGCGACTTGCTTTTGATCGGCGCCGTGTTCTTGGGCATAGGTTGCATAATCTGCCAATTCTTCTTTGGTAAACGTATGGCTGATCGTATCTCCATCTCTTTTGAAAGCATCCGGTTCGAAGGTTTTCAAATAGTCAGCAAACGTCTCATTATGAAAAAGACTGTTCATGGTAAAGAGGTTTTCAGGCTCTTTTTCTGCTTCGGTTGTCCCCTCACCGTCCTCTGCAAAAGTTCCTTCGCCAAAGTAAGAATCTAAGGTTTCTTGATCGATGCGCAGGTATTTGCCTTCATATTCCGCAGCGTCTGGTTTTGGCCCATAACTGTCACTACCAAATGCGCTGATATACCCTTGCAGTGTTTCATAGATTTCAGCTGACACATACGCTTCTTGTTTTTCTGGATCGACGATCAGCTTGATCGGCAGCTCCTGCCCCCCAAAAGCGACTGCCAGATTGAGTAAAATCGCTTTGGTTTCTTTGTCCTGGACGAAGTCCCCTTTAAATGACGAACCGACTAACTGTGACATCAACATGGAGGCATACCTATCGGCTTCTTGACCGTATTCGCTGCTGCTGCCCATCTCAAAGGTATCGATCGTCGCTTGGAATTCACCAGCATTCGCTGCTTGCTGATTCGTCAACTGTTCGGCAAACTGTTCTTGCGGTAATTTCGTACAACCACCGAAAAGAAAGGCGAACCCAACAAACAAAATGACGCGTCCCCACTTTTTCATCCTGCTCACTCCTTTTCGTTTATTGTACCGAAGACTGAGAAAGCTTACAAACCTAAGCTCTTTTTTATCAGCTCTCATAAAAAAAAGACTGCCCCTCGGGACAATCTTCTCGCTAATCTATTCTTCGCCGATGATTCGGACTTCTGTTTCTAAGGTGACATCAAAGGTTTCTTTGATGACTTGTTGGATATGAGCGATCAGTTCGACGTAATCCGTTGCAGTGGCTTGATCGACATTCACGATAAAGCCCGCATGTTTTTCCGAAATTTGGGCTCCGCCCCATTTCAATCCTTGTAAGCCTGCATCTTGGATCAGCTTGCCGGTAAAATGACCGACTGGACGTTTAAAGACACTCCCACAAGAGGGGTATTCTAGCGGTTGCTTCAATTGCCGCAATTCTGTCAGTTCATCCATCCGCTTTTTAATTTGCTCTTGATCGCCTTTTGCTAAATCAAAGCGACTGCTCAAAATGATCATCTTTTGCTCTTGCAACTTGCTATGACGATAAGCAAATTCCATTTCTTCCTTGGTATATGTCACGATTTGACCATTAGCCAGCAAAACGTCGCAGGACGCAAAGACATCTTGGATCTCGCCATCATAAGCGCCTGCATTCATAAAGACGGCACCGCCGACACTGCCGGGAATCCCG
Source organism: Enterococcus casseliflavus NBRC 100478 (assembly GCF_001544095.1). Classification (GTDB taxonomy): domain Bacteria; phylum Bacillota; class Bacilli; order Lactobacillales; family Enterococcaceae; genus Enterococcus_D; species Enterococcus_D casseliflavus. The sequence continues at coordinate 60,222 of NZ_BCPT01000001.1, forward strand.
CAGGCAAATTCAAAACCAGTCAAGGATTCATGCAAAGCGACATAGGTGGTATCGATCAACTTTGCTCCAGCATCGACGATCAAAGAAGTGCCGTCTACCACGATTTGGTTCATTTCCGACAGCATGATCACCACGCCGCGAATACCACCATCACGGACGATCAAGTTGCTGGCGTTTCCTAAGACGATCCAAGGAATCGCTTGTTCTCGGCAATAATCAAGCAGCTGTTTAGCCTCTTCTGCTGTTTTGGGAAAAGCCAAAATGTCTGCCGGTCCACCAGTTTTTGTATACGTATAGTTCAATAAGGGTTCATCTTTTAATAAGGCAATTTCAGGGAATTGCGCAATCATCAAGTCTTTATTCACGAGAAGGTTTCCTTTCACAATAAACATCTCACTTATTTTAGCATGTTCAAGGAAAAGTTGCTACCTCTGGTGAATCAAAGAAAAGCTTAATAATCGAATGACCTGATTAATAAAGAGTAAACTTCAAAAAAAGTGTTTTGTTATTTCAGATAATCGTTCTTTCATCTCCGTAGTGACTTTATCGACTACTTCTAAGTTGCTGCGATGCAAGAGGTCCACACTGCGAATATGCTGACAAAGAATCGTCCCTTGAACTTTACTCTTTTGTGTTTCGGTAACTGTTTGAAACGCATTCGATCGAGCGAATTTTTCTTCTACATATTTTTTTGAGCTACTGAGTGGCATCACTAAGACGGTATTGAAACTCTTGTTATAATAATCATTACTAACCACCACACACAGTCTTTTTTTTGCCATTTCATTTCCTTTGGTGGGATTTAAGTCAATAAAAAGAATATCTCCTTGTCTTACCATTCAATATTCTCCTCACCTAAATCTTCTCCAAAAAACATCTCACCTGTATCAAATTTCCCCGTTTCTTCTACGATCGCTAATTCTTGTTTCCAAAAATCTTCAAAGGAAGGTGCTGCTTTTTCGCCTGTTACCTTGATCTCGCCTTCTGGAGTAAATTCAAAAATTACCCGCTGATTCTCTTTTAAGCCTAACTTTTGCCGCACACTTTTTGGAATAGTTATTTGATTTTTCGAAGTCATTTTCGCTGAAACTTGCGCTTTGATCGTCATGTGAACTGCCCCCTTTTCAAAACGATTGTAACATAAAATGTAAGGAAAAGTAAGGATTTATTAATCCTTTTTCGTACCACAAACGAATTTTCTCTAGCATCCAAATTTAATCCTCATTCTTCCTCCTTATTTTCCTCATTCCGCTCACTTGCTTTGCGCTTCTGGCTTTTTTAGGTAAAATGGGAGGCGTAGTGGAAAATAAGGAGGAGTCTCAATGAAATTTATTTCTTGGAATGTGAATGGTTTACGGGCCATCGTTAAAAAAAATTTTTCTGAAGTGTTTGAAGCCCTCGATGCTGATTTCTTTTGTTTACAAGAAACAAAGCTGCAAGAAGGTCAGATTGAATTGGATTTACCAGGCTATCATCAATACTGGAATTATGCGGAGAAGAAAGGCTATTCCGGCACGGCGATTTTCGCAAAAGAACCTGCGCTATCCGTCCGTTATGGATTAGGAATCGAAGAACATGATACGGAAGGTCGCGTCATCACACTAGAGTATCCTGAATTTTTCTTGATTACTTGCTACACACCGAATTCTCAAAATGAATTGCGCCGCTTAGATTATCGCATGACTTGGGAAGATGCCTTTTTGGCTTACTTGACTGAATTGAAACAACAAAAGCCAGTGATTCTCTGTGGTGATTTGAATGTTGCCCATAAGAATATCGATATCAAAAACTGGAAAACCAATCAAAAAAATGCTGGGTTTACACCTGAAGAACGGGAAAAGTTTTCGACTCTTTTGGCTGCTGGCTTTACCGATACGTTCCGTTATTTCTATCCAGATGCAGAAGGCATTTATTCTTGGTGGAGCTACCGTTTCAACGCTCGCAAAAACAATGCCGGCTGGCGCATCGATTACTTTGTCGTTTCGGATGACTTAAATGAGCGCTTGCTAGATGCCAAGATCCATACAGATATCATCGGCAGTGACCATTGCCCGGTGGAACTGGATCTCAAATAACCGTAAGAAAACTTCAGTTTTTCTTAACGTTTGTTCGCTTTTCATTCTTTGATTTTGTGCTAGAATGGCAATGAGGTGAGTCTGATGAATTTTATCGCAATGGACTTTGAAACAGCAAATTATCAAAAGCATAGTGCCTGTTCCCTTGCACTAGTCATGGTACAAGATAGCAAAATCGTGGGCGAATATTACACATTGATCCAACCGGAAACGGAATTTTTTTGGAAAAACATTCAAATTCATGGCATTCGTCCAGAAGATGTGCAAGAAGCGCCTAAGTTTCCTGACGTATGGAAACAAATCCAACAATATTATCAATTGAACAGTTTGATCGTTGCGCATAACGCTGGTTTTGATACTGGGGTTTTGGCGGGATGTCTTGATTATTATGGGTTGTCACAACCAAATTATCTTTCCTTATGTACGGTGCGAACGAGCCGCAAACTGTATCCAGAGTTTACAAATCATAAATTAAACACGGTTTGTGAGCAATTACAGATTCCTTTACTAAACCACCATGATGCACTAGAAGATAGTCGGGCATGTGCCCAAATCTTATTGCGTCAAGAAGAAGAATTTGGTATCGATCCATTAAAAAAATTGGTTTTAGTCAAATAAATAAGAACGTGCGTCCTAAAGTCAGCATTGCGCTAGCCTTTGGGACGCACGTTTTCATTTAAGAAAGGATTCATTTTAGGTCAGATCGATCCAATAATGACAGATTATAGCGCCATCTTCAGGATCAATGACTTTTTCAGTTAGTTTACCACCGTTGTTTTCAATGACTTTGGCGGAGGCGCGATTGGCTTCTTCACAGGTTACTAACACGTTGTTCAAGCCAAGTTGTTTGGCCTTTACCAATGACTGTGCCAACATTGCCGAGCCGATGCCTTGCTTTCGATGGTCTGGGTGCACTGAATACCCAATGTGTCCGCCAATTTGGCGCAAATACGCATTAAGTGTCAGACGCAGATTCAAGAGACCGACCACTTTTTGATCTTGGATAGCCAGATAGGTACGGGCGGGAACGAATCCTTCTGGTACCGTTTCTGCTGTTTTAAAATCCACCAATCCCTCTAGCCAGTCTTTGGCTGTGGGACTTTCTACAAGTCCTGCCCCACCGTGGATGACTTCTTGATTCTTCTCGAACGCTTGCCGATACGCTTCGATTTGATCGCAGTCTGCGATCGTCGGTTCCCGAAACTCCATTTCCTTCACTCCTTTTTTATGATTCAAAAAGACGTGCCATCATCAAGACGTCAACTTTTTGCCCCTCGCGGGTTTGCACCGCTTCTTTCATACAGCCTTCTGTTAGAAAACCAAATTTTTGATACAGATGGATCGCCCGTAGATTTCTCGCTTGGACGGTCAACTCGATGCGGGTCAATTCGCCAACTTCTACTACCCAGTCCAGTAATTCTTCAATCAGGAGCGAACCTAAGCCCAAGCCCCAATAGTCTTTTAAAATCGAGATACCGATCTCCCCGACATGGGCTAATTGCCACTCTTCATGGCCTTTGACTGATGCCATGGCGATCAATTGTTCTTGATCAAATGCCAACAACAGCAAATAGTCGTCCCGTTCATAGATAGCGTCCAGCTGTTCTGCCAATAAGGCTTCTGGCAACGCCAAGCCGCTTTCGTCCATCAAGAGAAAATCCGTTTCTTCTCCTAGCTGCTGACTGACTGCTAACACAGCTTTGGCATCAGCACCCGTGGCTTCTTTGATCTGTAATTGGATCTCACTCATGGACTGCCTGCCATTTTGTTGTGATCCGTTGCAAAAAGGCGGTTGCTTTGGTGCCATATGCATGACATTTCACAAGACGTTTCTGTTCATCTGTATCATCTTTTTCCAAAATCAGTTCTAAATAATCCTCTGGCAGGGAGGTTTCTAAGAGATTGCCCCATTCGATCACACACAAGCCATCCCCTTCGAAATAATCATCCAGTCCTAAATCATCTGCACCATATTCCACCCGATAGACATCCATATGATACAGCGGTAGCCGCCCATTGGTATATTCACGAATGATCGTATAGGTCGGACTTTTGATCAGTTGCTCGATCCCTAGCCCCAAGGCGATGCCTTTCGTCAATGTTGTTTTGCCAGCACCTAAATCGCCCGTCAACACCAGATTATCACCTGGCTCGGCTGCCTCTCCAATGATTTTTGCAAATGCTGCGGTTGCTTCTAAGTCGTTAATGGTAAACATAGTCCCCATCCTTTGATCAATCTAATTTACTAGTTGCTAGTATAGCTTGTTTTTCAAGGAATTGTAAAGAAGGAGCTTTGGGAAAATTCCCCGACGATCACTGGATCGTTGCTTTTTGCCGACGCCCCCTGCTTTGCTGCCCTCAACTTTCCAAGAGCAAAACAAAAAACTGACCCTCAAGGGATCAGTTTTTCATCAGTGTAGCGATTGGCTGCTTATTTTTCCATTAGTGTTTGTGCCGCAGTAATGATTGATAATTTGTAGACATCTTCTTCATTTGAACCACGAGACAAATCAGAGATTGGTTTGTTCAATCCTTGTAAGATTGGTCCAATCGCTTCAAAGTTACCGAAACGTTGGGCGATCTTGTAACCAATGTTTCCTGATTGTAAATCTGGGAAAACAAAGACGGTTGCTTTACCTGCTACTTCAGATTCAGGAGCTTTCAATTGCGCAACTGCTGAGATATACGCAGCATCGAATTGCAATTCTCCATCGATTTGGTATTCTGGTGCCAATTCTTTGGCGATTTTTGTTGCTTCAACGACTTTATCTACTTCTGGTGCTTTCGCAGACCCTTTCGTTGAGAAGCTTAACATAGCAACTTTTGGATCGATTTCAAATAATTCAGCGGTTTTCGCTGAGTCAACAGCGATTTCTGCCAATTCTTGTGCAGTTGGGTTTACATTGATGGCACAGTCTGAGAACAAGTATTTTTCTTGGTCACGACCACGAACCATTAAGAAAGCACCACTTGTACGGCTCACACCTGGTTTTGTTTTGATGATTTGTAAAGCGGGTCTTACTGTATCACCCGTAGAATGGATCGCTCCTGAAACCATTCCTTCAGTAATGCCCATGTAAGTCAACATTGTACCGAAATAGTTGACATCTTTTAAGATTTCTTCTGCTTGCTCTTTCGTTGCTTTGCCGTTGCGGCGTTCTACAAAAGCTTCAACCATTTCATCCCAACGATCATAATTTTCAGGATCTAAAATTTCAAAGTTTGATACGTTGATTCCGCGAGCTTCCGCTGCTTTTTCGATTTCAACCGGGTTACCGATCAAAACAGGTTCAATTAATTCTTCTGAACGTAAACGGCTAGCAGCACCTAGGATACGAGGATCTGTTGCTTCAGGAAAAACGATTTTGATATGACGACGCACGATTTTAAATTTTAAACTTTCGAATAATTCCACGGGTAAAGACCTCCAGTTTTTTTATACCCTTCCATTGTACAATAATTGCGAAAAAAAGAACAGATAAAAATCCTGTATTAGTCGATTATTTTAAATATCGTTACCTTTTTCACAAGTTTACTCATTCTAAATAACACAGTTTTACAACTGTGTTATTTTTTCTGGCAACGCCCAGGAAATCGGTTCTTCCCCTAACGCCAGCAATGCTTGATTGATCTTAGAAAAAGGCTTCGAACCAAAGAATCCTCGATGCGCTGATAACGGACTTGGATGAGGCGCTGTTATAATAATATGTTTGCTAGTATCTAGCAAAGCGGCTTTCTTTTGGGCGGGTTTGCCCCAAAGCACAAAAATGACCGGTTCTTCTCGTTGATTCAATTTTTCGATGATCGTATCAGTCAGCTGCTCCCAGCCATGCCCGTGATGTGAATAGGCTTGCCCTTCACGTACTGTCAACACGGTATTCAACAATAAGACCCCTTGTTGCGCCCAAGGTACGAGATAACCGTGGGACACAGGTGGAATCCCTAAGTCATCAGCTAATTCTTTGTAAATATTCCGCAACGAAGGCGGTATTTTGACCCCCGGCTGTACGGAAAACGACAGTCCGTGGGCTTGGTGAGGGCCATGATAAGGATCTTGACCTAAGATGACAACTTTTACGTCATGGTATGGTGTCAGTTTAAGTGCTTCATAAATATGATCCATCGCTGGATGGATCTTTTGCTGGGCATATTCTTGTTTCAAGAAAGCCCGTAGTTGTTGGTAATAGGGTTGCTCAAATGATTCTTGCAATTGCTCTTGCCAATCATTGTCCAATAGTCGTTTCATGGCGAATCTCCTTTGTTTTCTTCTAGGATAACAAATCCCTCCCCTTAGAAACAAGAATTACTCTTCGAAAGAAAAAAAATGCGCGATTTATGGTACACTATTTGTAGAAACGATTAAGAAAGGACGCTGACAATGATCAAATTAATTGCTTCTGATATGGATGGTACGCTTTTAAATGCTAGTATGCAGATTTCAGAAGAAAATATCCAAGCAATCAAATATGCCCAATCCAAAGGAATCGAATTTATGGTCGCAACTGGCCGTAACCGCAAAGAGGCTTTGCCGCCGCTGCAAGAAGCCGGGATCGACTGTGCAATGATCACCTTGAATGGTGCCCAAGTCTACGACGAAGCGGGCAATTCATTATTTACTGTGCCGATCAGCCATGAACAAACTCGTTCGTTGATCGACCTACTCAAAGAAAACGACATCTATTTTGAGATCTCAACGAGCAATGGGATCTATTCGGAAAGTCAGACACGTCGGATCGAAAATTTTGCGATCCATACGGCAGAAGCTATGCCCCATTTAACCCATAAGATGGCGATCGCTATGACAGCTGCCCGTTTAGAATTTTTACCGATCAATTATGTCGATGATTTCAGTGAGTTGTTTTCGATCGAAGAATTAGAATTTTTGAAAGTGATCTGCTTCCATCAAGATGGTGCGCGGGTATTGGGTCCTATCACGAAAATCATCGATGGGTACGGCGATTTAGTGGTGACTTCTTCTGGACAAAACAATATTGAGATCAACCACCGAAACGCGCAAAAAGGAATCGCAGTGGCGCATGTCGCTAAAGATCGGATGATCTCACTGGAGGAAGTGATGACGATCGGTGACAACTTAAATGACGTAAGTATGCTGCAACTGGCAGGCGTTAGTTTTGCAATGGGAAATGGCGAGTTAGAGGTAAAAGAAGCCGCGAAGTATTTGACGGACACCAATATTGAGTCTGGTGTCGGCAAAGCGATTGTTCGGGCAATTGATGAAAATCTTTAAATCACGCAGCTTTTTGGGGATACATGAGGAGGCGTAAGTATGTCAGAATTTTTCATCCAAGACAGACAACTTAGCAGAGTCACACGCACCATTGTCAAAGATGAAACAGGCAAATCACTGTTTTTAATGGTGGGCCGTTGGGGAACTAAGGGTGATGCTCTTTCCCTTTACCGCTTGAATGGGCAAATGGTTGCTAGTATCAAACAAATCAGTTTTACTTTTGGTACGCGCTTTGAGATCTACAAAGACTTTGAGAAAGTCGGTACACTGCAGAAAATCTTTAACTGGCCGGGTGATTTCTACTATATCCAGCAGCTTCACTGGGCGGTCCACGGCGATATCTACAATCATCGCTATGGGATCCATCATTTCAATAAAAAGATCATGGAAATGGATAAGGCGACCTTATTGACGGGGGATTATTATGTACTGGATGTCGTTGATGATCGGGATGCACCAGTCTGCATCTGTATCGCTGCCGTCATGGATTACTGGCTGTACAATCGGCACCGCAAGAAAGACCATCCTCTTGAGCTACGACTAACAAATGGAACCAGCTGAAAAATCAGCTGGTTCTTTTTTGCATATGGTCGTATAGGTGGCCACTGATCTCTCTTTGGGCCACGACTTCAAAGCCATGCTTTTCATAGAGCCGCTTCGCATGGGGATTTGCTCGATCAACACTCAAGCCGATCACCTCATAGCCATCTCTAGAAGCAATTTTCGGCAACGCTTCTAATAAGGCTGAGCCGACACCTTTACCGCGAAATTTCTCAGCCACACAGATGGTATCTAAGTACCATTCATTTGGTAAGGTTTCTTCATCGATAAACAGCTTCATGTCTTTACTCAAACCGTACTGTTCCAGCACTTTATCTAGAGGCTGATCGATCGTCGCCTCTTCTTTGTCTGGGTATCCAAAGGCGACCCCAGCAACCTCCCCGTCAATCTCATTGACCAACGCACGGCGAAAGCCGTAACGATAGTCGGGTTCTAACATGGCATCTGCCAAGATCTCTAAGGTCTTTGCTTCACCGATCTCTTTGACAAAGGGCAATTCCATATCCTTTAAAATGACTAAAACAAGTTCAGCCATGACAAAGCGATCTTCTTTTTTTGCAAATCTTATCACGTTTTCTCCTCCTTGCTTCTATACATAGAATAACAATTCTTTCAAGAAAAACCAAGTTGAATCGACAAAGGATCCACACAAAGTTTTCCTTATTTATTCATGCAATTCCAACGGCAAGCCGTCTGGATCTTGGAAAAAGGTCATTTTCTTATTCGTAAAGGTATCGAAACGAATCGGTTCACACGCAATTCCTTTGGCGGCTAACTTTGCCACGACTGCTTCAATATTTTCTACCGCAAATGCCAAATGCCGTAAGCCAGCTGCTTCGGGAAAGCTTGGTCTTGCTGGTGGGTTTTCCACCACAAACAGTTCTATTTCTGATTCCCCAAAGCGCAGGTCGATTTTTACATCTTTCTTTTCTGGGCGCGCATGTTCACGAATCACTTCAAAGCCTAATTTCTCTACATAAAATTCTTTGGTCTGCTGATAATCACTGGCGATGATCGCCACATGATGCATTTTTGAAAACATTATTGCCACTCCTTTGTATTGGACTCCTCTCTCAGTTTAAAGCCTTTGGCTGCATTTTACTAGAAAAGACTGCCGAAGTTCTCCTCTTTTCATAAATGGTTTCTGTTATACTAGAAAGCGGAAGGTGATGAAAAAAATGAAACTACTTTATATTTCAATCTCTGGAAATACCCGTGCATTCGTCAACCGCTTGTTGGCCTATGCGGATCAGCAAGACACTCCGAGTACTTGGGAAGCCAAAGAAATTCATGACAATAGTGTCTTTGAACAAGAAGACGAACCTTATGTGGTTTTTGTCCCTACCTATTTAGAAGGTGGAAATGGCGTCGATAACGGCGATCAGGAGATTCTCACAGAAACCATGCGGGAATACATTGACTATGAAAACAACGCAGCTCTTTGCTTAGGCGTGATCGGCAGTGGCAACAAAAACTTCAATTATCAATATTGCTTGACCGCAAAGCAATATGCGGAGCAATTTTCGATCCCGTTCTTAGCGGATTTCGAGCTGCGAGGCACGACCCAAGATATTGAACGGATCTATGCTTGTTTGAAAGAAAGCGATCCTGCCCACAGCAACACTTAACTTTAGCCAGCATTCATTAGCCATTAGGAGGACTTTTGCATATGGAACCACAAACGATGGTCATTTTAATCATACTCGCCAGCATTCTCATCTTGACCGCATTAGATATCTGGAATCGATACAAAGTACGCCGTTACGTTCGGCTTGCTTGGGGAAAGCTTCCCCGTCAGCCCCGCTTTGATAAAGAAGCGAGTTTGAAAAAGGCTTGGCTGACTGAGAAGAAGTTTCACGATTTTGATAGCGAGGTCGATGACATCACTTGGTATGACTTGGATGGCTTTTCGTTGTTTGAGTCCATTAATCTGACGTTTTCCAGTGTTGGTTCAGAAGCATTGTACCAGCAATTACGCAATTTTCGCTTCAAGACGGACAAACAGCTGACCAAATTGATCGACTTTTTTGCTGCTGACAGTGCCGCACGCGAACAATCCCAATATACGTTTGCTCGTTTAGGAAAACAAGATGATAATTTTTCGAAAGCCTACTTGGCCAATGAAGCTGCGCAATCGATCGGCTCTCTGCCGTTCTTTGTCTTTTTAGGTATGCTGCCGTTAGTCGGCATCTTGCTGCTCCTGCTGGGGTTTGTCCAAGGCATCCTGTTGACGTTGGTTAGTGTCGTTTTCAATACGATCTATTACTCCATCAAAAAAGCCAAGCTGGAAACAGAACTGAACAGCATGCGCTATTTGGTTCAAACGATTGCCTGTGGCAGTCAGATCGCTAAAATCAACACGCCCCTCCGAGATGAGATCAAACAATCCTTGGCACCATTAAAAAAGATCACTCGTTTCGCCTTTTCGTTTCGTGCCAAAAACGGCAGCGAAGGAGACATGTTGTTTGAATACATCAATATCATTTTTATGCTGCCGTTTATTTCCTATCAAACGGTCACTACTACCCTGGCAAAGCACCAACAAGCAGCCATCGATCTGTGGAATTTGCTGGGAAAATTGGAAGTCGCAGCCGCCATTTTAAATTTTCGCACGTATATGCCCATCACTTGCCTACCGACCTTCCAAACAAGCGGAGGTGTACAAGCAACGGGTACGTATCACCCGCTTCTAAGTGAAGCAGTCATGAATGATGTTGCTTGGACCCACAATACCCTCGTGACTGGCTCCAATGCCTCGGGCAAATCGACGTATGTCAAAAGCATCGCCATCAATTGCATTTTGGCACAAACGATCCAGACAGCAGTTGCCGAAGCCTTTACGATGGTTCCCGGTCATGTCATTACCTCGATGGCTGTCGAAGATGACTTGTTTGAAGGCGACAGCTATTTCGTCGCGGAAATCAAATCCATCAAACGCCTGCTAGACACCGTTGCCACGAACCAGCGCTGCTATTGTTTTGTTGATGAGATTTTAAAAGGAACCAATACGGTGGAACGGATCGCTGCTTCTGCCAGCATCATCCATTGGCTGCGAGCCTACCCATCATTGGCATTTGTCGCCACTCATGATATTGAGCTGACTGAAATTTTGAAAAATGATTGCCGCAACATTCATTTTTCTGAACAAGTCACAGAAGATGACGGCATCTCCTTTGATTACAAGGTCAAATCCGGTCCTGCCTTGAGCCGCAACGCGATCGCCCTCTTAAAAGTCATGGGCTACCCTGAAACGATCGTTCAAGACGCCTATGCCGCCGCCAATGATTTTGATCAAAACCGTAAATGGCAGGATTTATAACTTCATACAAACAAAAGCGCCTTATCCTGTGACTAACACTGGGATAAGGCGCTATTTTACGTTTCATTTAGTCAAACAAACCAGTCGCTAAACTGTATTGCTCTCCTTGTAACACATCGTATTGGATCAAATTGTAGGCATCATAGATTTCTTGGGCTTCTTGATCCAACGCAAGGGTCGTCTGCCATTGCCCGCCTTGATAGTATTGACCCATTTCAAAAGCTGGCAGCTCATCTTGCAAGGCCAATAACAACTGGTAAAACCCGCTCGTTGGTTGGTCACTGGCTTCTAATAGGTTCGGCGCAAAGTAAAAGGGACTTGTTACTGGTACATCTTCTGGGGCAAAATTTCCTTGCGAATCGACCATCAAAAACTCCGTTTCATGCAGGGCAGCCGTTTCATTTTGCTCCTTGATCTCATCGGCATAAATGCCTGGTAAATGATCCCCCCAAAAGACAACCAGCGTTCGCCGATCCAGCTGCTCTAATTCAGCTACAAAGTTTTTCAATGCTGTACTGCTGTAGGAGATATCCTGCAGGTAGTTTTCCAAAGAAGCCATATTGCCCGGACCGCTTGCTTGGTAATTCAAGGTATCGTATTTACCAGCATACGGCATATGGGTCTGCATCGTTACTAAATGGACAAATTGCGGTTGCTGATCGTTTTCCAACAATGCCAGCACTTCTTTGTAGGCCGCCTCATCAGAAATATAAGGATTATTTTCGATTTTGTCGGTATAGGTCATCGTCTCTTGATCGATAAACTGTTCAAACCCCATCACGCCATAGACATCCTTGCGTTTGTACATCGATGTATCGTAAGGATGGATCGCCGTTGCCGTATACCCGGACTGTTCCAAGAAAGAAACCAAGGATGGCAGTTGCGTCAATTTCGGCACCAGCATCGTGTAAGGCGTTGTCATCTGTGGATTCAATAGGCCCATGGCAAAACCAGTCAACGCTTCAAACTCGATGTTTGCCGTACCGCCCCCATAATTTTGCGAAAGCATTTTTCCACTGATGGTTTGATCGGCGACGTGGTAATAGTCTTTCAACGGATCGCCGGTGATCGACAAGCCATTTAAATGGTTCGGGTCGGAAAAGCTCTCGCTCATTACATAGACGATATTTGGTGCTTCACTTTCACGGTCTTGATTTATCTCCGCAGCCTGTGCATTGTAGGTGTCCGCAATCGCTTGGATCGCTTCTTTTGAATACCCCTCAGGCTTCGTCATGGCATCTACCCGCAGGTTGTACAAAAACCCACCAATAAATCCCGTATTGTAGTAGTTCATTTTTTGTGAATACGGAATCCAGAGCGCCGTCTGATTGTAGGCTTTGCGTAAAAGGTTGTTGCTGTCATTGAAGTGAGAAACATAGACTAAGCCCAGCGAGCATACGACCAGCACCGCTCCTCGCATCACTTGCAAACGCAGGTTTAATTTGCGGCTGCGATAGATACTCCAGCCGATCGCCCCGATCGCCGCCAGAGCGAAGAGGATGGCTAAGAAAAAGGCGCCATTGCCGATCATGGTTCGTAGAAGGTCGAATTGAGTGACCATCTTTAAATCATCGGGATAGATTGGTTCTTGGCGATAGACCATCTTTGTGTGGTTGGCATACCCTAAGATTCCGATGACGACACTATAAAAGACGCCTCCGATCAGTACCGAACCTGCCAAGCTGGCAAACACCCCATACACCAGCAGTAGCACCCCACAAGCCAAGAAAAACTTTGCTGTATGCCACGAAAAGGCAAATTTCAGAGCTAATTCAACGGAAAGATTGTTTTGACACCATTGCAAATATAAATTACTGAAAATGATCAACAGGACGATGGCGATGCCTTTTAATGCGATCTTCAGATAAGGGTGGATATTTATTTTCACGAAGGAACATTCCTCCTTTTCTACACGTTCTAGGTACCCTCGTATTTTATGCTTTCGAGGCAAGAAAGTAAAGCCGAGGTAAGAAGCTTTTGTTATTTTTAAAGAAAGCAAGTCTCATAAAAAAAGAGTCTAAGGTTTCTTGCCCCCTAGACTCTTCTTTCTATCCGAATGGAACTCAATCACTGGTTTCGTTTATTTCCAAAAATCATCAAAAATCGTGACGGGCAAGTGGCGTTTGTGTCGCGTTTTGTTCCACCAGTTTTCAATGGTTTGTTGGGCTTCAGCCGAAATTTCCTTGCCTTCTAAATAGTCATCGATGTCGTTGTAGGTCACTCCTAAAGCTGCTTCATCTGCCACTAAAGGTTTGCCATCTTCCAAGTCCGCAGTTGGGACTTTTGTATACAACGCTTCTGGCGCGCCTAAGTATTGCAAGAGTTGACGTCCTTGGCGTTTATTCAAACGAAACAGTGGTAAGATATCGGCACCGCCATCGCCGTATTTCGTAAAGAAGCCGGTGATATTTTCAGCAGCGTGATCTGTTCCCAGAACAGCCCCTGCTTTTTCACCTGCAATGGCATATTGCGTGATCATCCGTTGACGGGCTTTGATATTGCCTTTGTTAAAGTCGGAAACCGCTAACCCTGCTTCTTCCACCGCTTGTACTTGCGCATCGACGGCGGCTTTGATGTTTACCCGCAGCTCAATGTCTGGTTGGATAAACGCTAGTGCTTTTTTGGCATCTTCTTCGTCTGCTTGTTCCCCATAAGGTAAGCGTACCCCTATGAACTGATAGTTGGGATTCCCGGTTTCGCTGCGCATTTCCTCCATCGTCAATTGCGCAAGCCGTCCAGCTAACGTCGAATCTTGTCCACCACTGATCCCCAAGACAAACGTATGCAAGAACGGATTCTTTTGCAGATACGCCTTTAAAAAATCAATACTCTTACGAACTTCTTCTTTCGGGTCGATGGTCGGTAAGACTCCTAATTCTTTGATAATTTCTTGTTGCATGGTCATAGAAACGCCTCCTCTTATTTTTTGAAGCAGCTGACTGATCCTAGGACCAGCGCAGTTGCGGATTACAAAATCGCGCCATTGGTTTGTTTACGTACTTTTTCAATCGTGCGCATTTTATGATCCCAGCATTCTTGCGAAAGATCGACTGGGTATTTCTGTGGATTCAAGTCACGTTTGTACTCGTCCCAAAGGGAATCCAAGCAATTCGTCGCATAGGCTTTGATGTGTTCTAAGTCAGGCACTTGATACACTTGCTGGCCATCCACAAAGATGTCTTGCAATAATGGTCGCGCATCAAAGTTCGTCACTGTTTTGTTGATAAAGGTATGAACAGGATGGAACATGAACAGTTCGTCTTCTGCTTGTGGATTTTCTTCCCATAGCGTGACATAATCGCCTTCTGACTTGCCGTCAGATTTACGGGTGATCCGCCAAACTTGTTTTTTCCCAGGAGTCGAAACCTTTTCAGCATTGCTGGATAATTTTATGGTGTCGATCATTTCTCCCTGCTCATTTTCGATGGCCACCAGTTTATAAACCGCGCCTAATGCCGGTTGATCGTAAGCGGTGATCAGCTTGGTGCCGACACCCCACACATCGATTTTCGCCTTTTGCATTTTCAAGCTTAGAATCGTATTTTCGTCTAGATCATTGGAAGCATAGACTTTGGCTTCCGTGAATCCCGCTTCATCCAGCTGTTCACGGACTTTTTTCGAGATATACGCCATATCGCCGCTGTCGATCCGCACACCTAAGAAATTGATCTTATCCCCCATCTCTTTGGCCACACGAATCGCATTTGGCACACCTAAGCGCAATGTATCATAGGTATCGACTAAGAATACGCAATCTTTGTGGGTTTGGGCATATGCCATAAATGCATCATAGTCATTGCCGTAGGATTGCACGAGGGAATGGGCGTGGGTTCCGCTGGCTGGGATGCCAAAAATCTTCCCTGCCCGCACATTACTCGTCGCATCTGCTCCGCCAATATAAGCCGCTCGGGTCCCCCAAATGGCTGCATCCAATTCTTGTGCCCGTCGTGAACCAAATTCCAACAAGGGATCCGTGCCGATCACGGATTTGATGCGGGCCGCTTTCGTGGCGATCAGTGTTTGGAAATTGACCATATTCAGTAACGCCGTTTCGATCAACTGTGCTTGTGCCAACGGCCCTTCTACTTGAATGATCGGTTCATTGTTGAAGACTAAATCGCCTTCTAACGCAGAACGAACGGTACAAGCAAACTTGAACTCCTTTAGATACTCTAAAAAGGCTTCTGGATAGCCGCCGATTTCTCGCAAGTAGGCAATATCCGTTTCTGAAAAGGATAAATCGTTCAAATAGTCGATCAATCGTTCCAGACCGGCAAAGATCGCATAGCCGTTTTCAAAAGGCATGTCACGGAAATAGCATTCAAACACCGCATTACGATCGGCTCTGCCTAACTCCCAATAGGTTTGCATCATGTTGATTTGGTAGAGATCGGTGTGCAGCGTCAAGCTGTCATCTTTAAATAATTTCTGCATGTTCTTACTCCCTCTAGCTTACTTCTTCTCATTATAGCAAAAAAAACACAAAAGACAGAAAATCTTGTTTTTTTCAAAAAAAAGTTGGGTTTTTGCTAGTACAAGGCAATCCATCTGAGAACAAATTGCTCAAAAGCATGGGTCAGCCTCCTACTTATTGGCGCATCATTCCTGCGCGCGTATAAGGTCGCCCCTTTGTTCAACGTTTGATTGCTCTTGCAACGTGCATGTCCCAACTTCTTTCAACTACTATTCTTTCACAGGCAATTGAACAAGAATGACATCTTTCCTCGGTTTAGAAAAGGTGATGCCTCTTGCTTCCATTTCTTTACGAATATTAACATTGACGGTCACGTCTTTGCGATCGACCTTCAGCAAACGATGAATCGCTGTGTCGACTTCTTCCCGACTGATTTTCTTTTTATTGTTGATCAATACTAAAGAAATCGTATCAAAACTATCCACATAGAGAATCTGCGTCCGATCAAGCGAGTACAATTTATAGTATTTGATCGCTATTTTGTCGAATAGATACTTGGAGATGTTCGGGTAAAAAGTTTCCATATTTAGATTTTGGTTTACTGGGGTTTCAATCAACTTCATGCACAACATCCTCTCTCGAAACTAATTCTGTTAAAATAAAGCGGCCAACACCGCCGTCTTCCGCGCGCTCAATGGTTCGATCACAAACTGCTTTGATCGCTGGGCTGGCATTTGCTACAGCCAAAGAAACATCCACCGCTTCAAACATCGCAAGGTCATTTTCACCATCACCGATCCCGTAGCTTTTGGCAGCGGGAAAAGCTTCTAAAAAGGAACGGATCGCGGCACCTTTGGTCGCCAATGGATCAACGATCTCCAGTGTTTGGACAAAGGATTGAAAAATCGCAGCCGTTTCTGATTGGATCATCGCCCGCAGCCGTTCTCTTTTTTCGTCTGACGCTTCCATCAGTTCGATTTTGATGACCTTTATCTCTGGATGTTCCTTCATAAACTGCAGCACGTCGTCTTTATGAAGACATTCGTTGTAAAAGAACTCATATTTGTAGTCAGCGATGATTTGTCCTCGCTCCCCTAACTCCGCGAGTAACTGCTTGCGGCTTTCTTGAAACTGCGCTTCATACAAATACGCTTGTGGGGAAATGATGCCATGGTCAGTATGTAAGAAATAAAAAACCTCTTCTGTTTCTAAGATACCAATCACTTGCGCCAATGTCTTATAGGGCAAGGTATGCGTCAAAACAGGCGCTTCTCCTTTTACCATCAGACCAGCGCCGTTTCCAAAAATCACATCGCAGGAAAGGCCTTCTTCCGCCATCATATCTTGAACAAGCTCAAATCCTCGCCCTGTGACAAACACAAAGTGATCCCCTTGGGCTTGCAAACAACGGATGGCTTCTTTATTGATCTCATGAATCGGGTGCCCCATTTCTTGGAACGTCCCATCAATATCAGAAAAAACTATTTGCATCTTATCTTCCTTTCTTTGTTATAATTATAGCACATTTTAAAAAACGCAAAAAAATTTTCTTGACTTTGTCGTTACGTCAACCTTTAGGATACAGGTGTAAGGAGGGAAAAGCCGATGGAATATACGATCAGTGCCTTAGCTAAACTGTCAGGAGTCAGCAGCCGTACCCTGCGGTATTATGATCAGATCAAGTTGTTACAACCGCAACGCACCAACTCAGCTGGTTACCGTATCTACGAGAGACAGGAAGTCGATCGCCTACAGCAGATTTTATATTTTAAGTCTTTTGGGCTGTCATTAGAAACAATCCGCGGAATCTTGGATGAGCCACAAGAATCGATCCAAATGGTCTTGTTGCAACATTACCAACAGCTTTTACAAGAGCGAGCAGCCCTGGACAGTCTTTTGACCACCTTGGCGCAAACAATTGATTATTATGAAGGAGAAAAGACGATGACCGATCAAGAGAAATTCCGTTATTTTAAGGAACAAAAAATTCGTGAAAACGAAGCGAACTACGGTGCCGAATTACGAGAAGCCTACGGTGAGGAAATCATCGAACAAAGCAACCAAAAGTGGCAGCAGATGACCCAAGTCGATTATCAAGCACTGACCGACAACGAAAACCGCTTATTGCAGCTGTTAAAAGAGCTATTGACTGAAAAGGAAGGGAAACGAATCCCTTCTGACAAAGCCCAAATGGCTTTTGCTGCGCATCAAGCATGGCTTAAACAAGCAGCGCCCTTTTACTCAGCAGAATATCACCGATCTTTAGGGGAAATGTACGTTCAAGACGAGCGTTTTACCGCCTATTACGATCAAAAAGCAGGCGTCGGCAGCGCGCAGCTGTTGAAACAGATCATTGACCATTACACCAAATCCCATTAAAAAAACGATGCGCAAGCACTGCCCGCTCAGGGGCACTGTTTGCGCATCGTTTCGTCTGTAGCTATCGTTTGATGAACTCATAGGGCATGCGATAGTTGCCGCTTTTTTCCATTACCGCCAATTGGACGGCGGTCTCCCCGCAAGCTTGCAAGTGATGATCGATCGTTGAAAGCTGCAGCAGCTCGCTGATGTATAGATTGTCCCGTCCAATCACGAGCCATTCTCCCGGCGCCTGCGACTGGATCCCAGCAGCAACATGATCCCCATTGGTGAAAATCGCTTCGACCCCTTTATCTGCAAAATAAGCAGCCGCTTCTTTGCCATCTTCTTCCGTCAAACAATCCCAAAAAATCAAGTCTTCGGAAAAGGTCGAAAAATAGTCATGAGCCAAACGGACCGTGATTTTTGAATTGCTGCTGAGCTTGCGGCTACGTCCCAATGTCACGCCGATTTTCTGGATGCCTTGTTCCTTAAAATACGTGAAGACCTCCTTGATCGATTCCTCTCGATCGATATAAGTGCAGCCGTCAGTCAAATACGAGATATTTTCACAAAAGACGATGCGTCCGTATGAACGATAAGGCAATAAGGTTTCGATCGGATTCGCCCGCGAGGTAATGATCAAAGCATCAAAGCTTTTCGCCGCAAATTCTTGCAAATATGCTTCCTCTACTTGCGGATCATAGTTCGTGGCTAAAAGAGTCACCTTATAGCCACGAGCAAACGCTGCTGTCGTGATGCCGCTCAATAATCGATCAAAATAGGGATGATTGACAAACGGCAGGATCACGCCGATGTTTTTGGTTTTGCCGACACTTAATGCCCGCGCCGTGTAATTCGGAATATAGTTGACCTCTTCCATGACAGCCAGGATCTTACGACGCTTTTCTTCACTGACATAAGGATTGTTATTAATGACTCGTGAAACCGTTGAGACCGAATAGCCGGTCAAGCGTGCAATATCCCGAATGTTTGCCATGACTCACTGCTCCTTAAACGAATAATTGTTCTTTCATATAGTCTATCACACTTAACCCACATGTATAAAATTCATAGTAATCGTTGTGATGGATAAATCCGATACGCTGAGACCCGAAGTGTTCATCACACGTCAAGTGACTGATCTCATCCACAGGAATTTCTACTAACCGTTCTTGAAAGAACCCTTTTGGCTTCGTCAATACCAGTTGTTGTCCATCAAATGCCAACGTCACATAACAACATTCCGCACCATTTTTCTTCATGTATGTATTCATGTTTCCATCCCGCCTTCCTTTTTATAAATCAAGCATACTGTATGAAACGCGTTTCAGAGCAAGTCATTTGTTTCACTTTTTGACAAAAACCGATCGCCCTTCATGTGAATCACTTCGCATATTTTGCTTTTGTTGGTACAATAAAAAGAGAACAGTGCGAAAAAAAGCGCTATTTTTTAAGGAGGACCGCAAAGTGACATTAGAAGAAGCTTTTTTATTAGACACCTTGCGTTGCCGCTTCAAATTTTTAAGAGAAGAACGCGGATTGAGCCCAAAAGAAGTATGCCAGCATCTCGATGTGTCTTACCCCGATTACACCTTATACGAAGCAGGCGATCGCTTACCCGATGTATTGACGCTGCTACACGCAGCTTCCCTCTATAATGTTTCTGTCGATTACTTATTAGGACAGACAGAACGACCAGAACGGTATTTATGCTAACAATCGACTTTATCGAAAAAACGATCAAATGGTCGTTTTTTCTTTTGCCTCTTTCCCACTTTTCATCGATTAGCAACAATTGTTATCTAATCAAATGAAAAAAATCAAATCATGCGGTTCTTCTTGAAAAAAAATGATAGAATAAACCATCATACATAGAAGGAGTTCAAACAAACATGACCTATGCACTAGAACTAACCGATTTACGCAAAGTCTATGCTACCGGCGTTGAAGCGTTGCGGGGCATAAATTTGACGGTGGAAGAAGGCGACTTTTATGCCTTGTTAGGCCCAAACGGCGCTGGAAAGTCCACCACCATCGGCATTATCACCTCTCTTGTCAATAAATCTTCGGGAAGCGTCAAAGTCTTCGGCTACGATTTAGACAAAGAATTGGTCCAAGTCAAACAACAGATTGGTCTGGTTCCCCAAGAATTCAATTTCAATCCCTTTGAAACGGTCCAGCAGATCGTTGTCAATCAAGCTGGGTATTATGGTGTCCCTCGCAACGAAGCCATCAAGCGCAGCGAAAAATACTTGAAGCAGTCGAATTTGTGGGAAAAACGCAATGTTCGTGCGCGGATGCTGTCGGGCGGGATGAAACGCCGTTTGATGATTGCTCGTGCCCTGATGCATGAACCACGGCTATTGATTTTGGATGAACCGACGGCAGGTGTCGATATCGAATTACGGCGGGAAATGTGGAGCTTTTTGCGGGAATTGAACCAAAAGGGCACAACGATCATTTTGACGACCCATTATTTAGAAGAGGCGGAAATGCTTTGCCGCAACATCGGGATCATCCAATCTGGTGAACTGATCGAAAACACCAGCATGAAGTCCTTATTGGCAAAACTGCAATTTGAAACCTTTCTTTTTGATATCGCACCGATCAAGCAAGCACCAACGATCACTGGGTATCCGATCCAAATGGAAGATGAACAGACCATCGCTGTTGAAGTCGCTCGAGATCAAGGCGTCAACGATCTTTTTGCCCAATTCAGTCAGCAAGGGATCAATGTCCTCTCCATGCGCAACAAATCCAATCGCTTGGAAGAACTATTTTTGAAAATCACCGAAGAATCACACGAAGCGGAGGAAAACCATGTTTAGTCTTTATTTTACAGCCTTAAAAAGTTTAGCGGTCAAAGAGACCAACCGCTATTTACGGATTTGGGTGCAGACCCTCGTCCCACCCGTCATCACTACTTCCTTATACTTTATTATCTTTGGGAAAATGATCGGCAGCCGCATCGGCGAAATGGGCGGCTTTTCTTATATGGAATTTATCGTTCCTGGGCTGATCATGATGTCGACGATCACTAGTTCTTACTCTAACGTGTCATCTTCCTTCTTTTCACAGAAGTTTCAAAAAAACATTGAGGAACTCTTAGTGGCGCCGGTCCCTACCCACGTCATCATTTGGGGCTTTGTCTTTGGCGGACTTGGCCGTAGTATCTTGGTGGGCACATTGGTGACCATCATTTCCCTTTTCTTCGTCCCATTACATGTTTATTCTTGGGTCATCGTTGTCTTAACCCTTGTCATGACCGCCATCTTATTTTCATTAGCAGGGTTGCTAAATGGGATCTTCGCCCAATCCTTTGACGATGTTTCCATCGTGCCAACCTTTGTTTTACAACCATTGACCTATCTTGGAGGCGTCTTTTACTCCATCAGCATGCTACCGCCAATTTGGCAAACGATCTCCAAAGTCAACCCGATCGTGTATATGATCTCTGGTTTCCGTTACGGATTTTTGGGCACCATCGATGTCCCGATTTTCCTCTCCATCGGTATTTTGGTCTTGTTCATTGTCGTCTTATACAGCGTATGCTGGTACTTGATCCAAAAAGGCCGCGGGCTGCGTAGTTAATTGCAAAGAAAAAAAGATGAACTTCGTTAACGAAGCTCATCTTTTTTCTTTTATTAGGCATTCAAAACGACTTTTTCCAGTAATGCACCGGCTTGGTGTCTGCCTTCTAAATCAGTACTTCCAGAAAATTGTTGCACGCGATCCATGTTGGTGATCAAAACGATCACCATGGTTTCTTTGCCTTGCTGCTTGATAAACGGCAGATCCATTTGTGCCAGTTTGGTTTGCGGAGTTACTTGCTCCCCAGCTTTGACAAAGACTTCAAAGCCTTGACCGCCAAGGGAAACTGTATCGATCCCCATGTGCACAAGAACTTCAACGCCGTTTTGGGTTTTGATCCCGACGGCATGTTTTGAAGGGAACACAGTGGTGACTTCGCCACTGACTGGTGCAAAGATTTGGCCATCTTGTGACTCGATGGCATAGCCTTCTCCCATCATTTTCGTTGAAAAAACTTCATCTGGTACATCTTCTAATGGGACGTATTCACCATGGGTCACGGCATGCAGATCCACTTCGTTGGTGTAACGATCGCCTTCTGCTGCTTGATTTGGTACCAAGAACCAGCTCATGGCAAAAGATAAGCCGATCGCCAAGATGATCCCTAGAACGGCGTAGATAAAGTATTCCCCGATATAGGCTGGCAAACTAAAAATACTTGAAAGAATGTACCCATAAATACGAACACCGAAGAAACTGATGAAGGCAGAAGCCACAGAACTACCAACTGTTGCTGCGATAAAGGCTTTTTTATACTTCGACAAAATCCCGAATAACGCAGGTTCTGTGATCCCTAACAAGCCTGAAACCGCCGACGATAGAATGATCGATTTTTCTTCTTTGGTTTTGACTTTGAAATAAATAGCTGCTGTTGCGCCGGTGATTGCCATATTTGCCATAAACATCATTGGCATCAGCATATCATATCCTTGATTGGCAAAGTTTTGCAAAGCGATCGGGGTCATGGCATGATGCAGTCCCGTGAAGATTGCGATTGGTCGAATCGCCCCTACCACGATTCCTGCTAAGACAGGCGAGATAGTGAATAATCCAGCCACGCCAGCAGCCAATAAGTTTCCTAGATGGATACTGATTGGGCCAATGACCGTTAATGTCAAGATACCAGCGACAAACAACGAAATCGTCGGTGTAAACACGGTACGCAGCACTTGTGGTAAGAGTTTATCGACCCAACGGTAAATATAACTGAGCGCCAGCACGGCAAAGATAATGGGAATCACTGTCCCTGCATAGTTAAAGACGGGTACTGGCAATACGCCGAACAAACGAAAGGCGGAAATGCTCCCTTCGGCTACCGCATTGGTCATCGTTGGAAATTGCAGCGTTGCCGCGATTGCGATCGCTAAATATTGATTGGTTTTAAAAATCCGAGCGGCAGAAGCAGCAACAAAAAATGGCAAGAATGTGAATACGCCGCTCGCAATCATGTCGATCACTAAATAGGTATCTGTTTGATTAGAGATGACATTCAATGCCACCAATCCAGCCATCAATCCTTTGATCATTCCTGCGCCAGCGATAGCTGGAACGATCGGACCAAAAACGCCAGAAACGGTATCCATAAATAAGGAAACGGCTCCTTTTTTCTCTGATGTTTCCCCTTGGTTCGCTTCATCAAGTCCTAATTCTTTTGCTAAAGGTGCATAATAATCAGCAACATCCGTTCCTATCACTACTTGCAGCTGATTGCTTTGATATTTTGTTCCTACGACTTTGGGTGTTTTTTCTAACGCCGCATAGTCGACTTTTTTCTCATCCTTTAAATCAAAACGCAAGCGAGTCATACAGTGCCATGCATTGTTGATATTGTCTGATCCGCCAACATCTTTAATGATCTGTTTTACGATGTCTTCTTTGGTCATCTTTTTTTCCCCCTGTTGTTTGCTAACGGTCCTGATCCTTTTGACGGGCGCCCTTTCAGGTGTTTCCGTTTTCACACACATAGTAGCATGCTCACACAGACTTGTAAAACCAGTCCTTTTTTGATAAAACCAGAATAAAAACGCTATATATCAACGTTTTATTATAAAATAGGCGAAAATTGGACTGGTTTTATGGTGTATATCCAGTTTTTATTAGACCAAATTGACAGCGGTTGCCAAGCATGTTTCAATGGCTATAGCAACTAGAGACAAAAATTGGAGTGAATGAAATGACACCAACAATCATCACCGACGTCAAAGCCTTTGCGATCAAACCTGATCGTCATAACCTTGTTGTCGTTAAAGTAGAAACGAACAAAGGCGTATCTGGGTTAGGTTGTGCAACCTTCCAGTTTCGCCCACTAGCCGTAAAAACCGTCGTTGACGAGTATTTACGCCCCCTCTTACTTGGCCGCGATGCCAATCAAATCGAAGATCTTTGGCAAGTGATGAATGTCAATTCTTACTGGCGGAATGGTCCGATCACCAACAATGCCATCTCAGGAGTCGACATGGCTTTATGGGACATCAAGGGACAATTAGCCGATATGCCATTGTATCAACTGTTAGGTGGAAAAGCGCGTACGGCGATTCCCGCCTATACCCATGCCGTGGCAGATAATCTCGAAGACCTTTATCAAGAAATCGATCGCTTCTTGGCTGAGGGGTATCGCTATATCCGTTGCCAATTAGGCTTTTATGGTGGAAATCCTAGCCAACTGCAAACACCCGATCAGCCCATCGCTGGTTCCTATTTTGATCAAACAGACTACATGGACACAACACTGAAAATGTTTGCTGCGATCCAAGAACGATACGGCAATCAATTTCAAATGCTGCATGACGTGCATGAACGGCTACATCCAAACCAAGCGATTCAATTTGCAAAAGCCGCTGAGCCTTTCAATCTCTTTTTCCTAGAAGATATTTTGCCGCCGGATCAAAACAAGTGGTTGCAGCAACTCCGCAGCCAGTCGGCGACCCCGATCGCGACCGGCGAATTGTTCAATAATCCGATGGAATGGCAAGAGCTAGTCAAAAATCAACAGATTGACTTTATGCGTGCCCATGTCTCACAAATCGGTGGGATCACGCCAGCATTGAAATTGGCTCACTTCTGCGATGCGATGGGCATTCGGATCGCTTGGCATACGCCGTCTGATATCAGCCCTGTCGGCTTAGCCGTCAACACCCATCTAAATATCCATCTCCACAATGCCGCGATCCAAGAAACGATTGCGATCCCAGCAAATACCCAGTCGGTCTTTGGTGGTAGTCCACAACCTGAAAACGGCTATTTTTATCCCATCGAGAAAAGTGGGATCGGAATCACGTTCGATGAAGCAGCAGCTGCGGAATTTCCCGTGGTTTACCGTCCTCACGAATGGACCCAGAGCCGTACACCAGACGGCACTTTGATCACTCCTTAAACACAACAAAAGACATCCCCTGTCCAATCGACAGGGGATGTCTTTCTTCTCTCTGGGTAAAGACGACGCAACTGGCACCTTTGCTTTCCCAAAATCAATCGATGCGTGAGCGATGGATCTCACGGTCAAAGGGACGGATGTAGGTCACGGCATAATCAATGGCAACGATATTGCTGAACTCATACACGCGGCCGTCTTCTAAAATCGCCCGATTGCTGATCTGCATTGCCGGTGTTCCCCGCTTGCACAATAAAATACCCGATTGCGCGGTCGATGTGGTGATGGGGGTATAGCTTGTGATGTAGTGGGAAATGCGGTATCCGCAGCTTTCGACATAGCGTTGGATCGAGTGCTCCACGATTTCTTGTGTCAATTCAGGAAATAGGCTGACGGGCAATTTAGAGGTTTCCAGCTGTTCGATTTTATAATTGACGATCCGCACTCGTTTAAAGGTCCAGACTTCCTCGTCTGGGCCTATTTGGAAAATCTGCTGTTCATCCAACGTTGCTGCCGCCTTATTCAAGGAAATCATTTTGGAATGGATGCGGTCATAAGGGGTGCGGGTCAAGGAATTAAAGATCATTGGGTTTTTGACCCATTTTTCATGGATAAAAATCCCTGAACCTTGTACTACTTTGACGATCCCGATCTCTTCAAGGTTTTTGATTGCTTGCTGGATCGTAAACCGAGAAACGCCATAGGTTTGCGCAAGGGTTCTTTGGTTGGGTAATTTGCCGGCAGAAAATTCTTCCTGATAGATTTTACTCAACAGATCTTGCACGATAAATTCACGTTTTTTCATAATGGCTCCTTCATTTGAGCGGGAGCGATCTCGCTCATGGACCAACTGCAAGCCTTCATATCGATACGACCACTGGCTTTGAAGACCACCCCTTCATCGACGAGTGCTGCTTTTCGCACATTGGCGGTGGGACCAACTAAGACGCCATCTGCCCGCACGACTCGATGGGCAGGGACATCCTGAGGGCTCAAGCGCATCGCTCGACCGACTGCTCGCGCGCCGTTGATTTGTCCCAATTTCCACGCAATCTGACTATAGGAGACGACTTTACCAAAAGGGATCTGCCGCGCCAGCGCATAGACTTCTTCATAGAATGGATTCATACTGTTCGCTCCTTCTTTGATTCTTTCTATCATAGTACTGGATTCCCTGCCAATAGTAAATGAACAGACGCAACTTTAGCAATAGCCATACAAACACTCGATTCCTTCTCTAGCAAGCCAAGTACGAATCGAGTAGTCATTAGTTTGGAAAATCAAAGTAGGTTTTCGCATTGTGATAAGAGATATCTGCGACTATCTGCCCTAAATATATTTCATCTGCTGGCAGTTGTCCGTCTTCTACCCATTCACTGATCACCTGACACAAAATCCGCCGGAAATACTCGTGGCGTGGATAAGACAAAAAGCTGCGAGAATCCGTCAGCATGCCGACGAAGTTTCCAAGAATCCCGCCTTCTGCTAGGGTCGTCAACTGATATCGCATACCAGAATACGTATCATTGAACCACCAAGCAGAGCCTAATTGCAGCTTGCCTTTGCTCTCTTCTTGGAACGCCCCCATCAGCGCAGTCAACACTGGATAATCTTTGGGGTTCAGTGAATACAAAATCGTCTTCGGCAATAAGCTTTCCGCCTGAAGCTGCGCCAATGTCCGACTTAAGCCGCTCGCTAGACGATCGTCCCCCATCGCATCACCGCCGCTATCAGGTCCTAGTTGTTGGAAAAGTTTTTGACTGTTGTTGCGAGTCGCCATCAGATGCAATTGCGCGGTCCATCCTTGCTTCGCGTATTCGCGCATCAAGTCAATCAGCAAGCCGGTTTGAAACTGTCTGATTTCTTCATTAGTCAGTGTCCCAGTGGTCAAACGCTTCTGAAAAATCGCTTCAAGTGCAGCGGTATCGTAGGCTTCCTCTCCAAGACGTGATAGACTGTGATCTGCTAAACGACAGCCCCGTTGCTGGAAGTAAAAAATACGTACGGCCAATGCTTCAACCAGCGTTTGATAGCTAGTGATTTCTTTGTTCGCAGCTGCAGCCAATTGCTTAAGGTATGCTGGAAATTCTGAATTCTGCAGATTGATTGCTTTGTCAGGACGAAAGGTAGGATACACAGCAAAGGATTCTTCTGCCAGCTTTTGATGATACGTCAACGAATCAATGGGATCATCCGTCGTACAGATCACCTCAACGGCCATCTTTTTGATCAGCCCTCGTGGTGAAAATTCCTTCGTCTGCAACTGTTGATTGGCTTTTTCCCAAATGCTTGCTGCATTGGCTAGTGTCAACCGCTCATCAATACCAAAGATTCGCTTCAATTCCAAATTGGTCCAGACATATAATGGATTGCCAATGCAAGCCTCCAAGGTCTGCGCCCAAGCACAGAATTTTTCGTAGTCATCAGCATCGCCAGTGATCAAAGATTCTGCAACACCATTGGCTCGCATTAAGCGCCATTTGTAATGGTCCCCCGCCAGCCACGCTTGGGTCAGATTGGTGAAGTTTTGGTCTTCGAAAATCTCTTTCGGATCTAAATGACAATGGTAATCAATGATCGGCTGCTTTTTTGCATACCCATGGTATAACTCTTTGGCAAAGCTGTTTTTCAAAATAAAATCGTCAGTTAAAAACATTTCTTCGCTCCTTTTCTTAACGCCCCACGCTCTTGTCGATGGCTTCCCACAACCCTAATAAGTAGGAAGCGCCGATCGCCCGATCATATAAGCCATAGCCTGGACGTCCCGTTTCTCCCCAGATCATTCGCCCATGATCTGGTCGAATATAGCCGTCAAAGCCATTTTTGTACATCGCTTCTAGGATCTGATACATGTCTAACGAGCCTTCAGAGGAGAGATGCGGTGCTTCATAAAAGTCTTTGTCATTGCCCAAGTATTGAATGTTACGAACATGGGCAAAAGGAATTCGATCCCGGCGACAAAACTCAGCCAAAATCTCATAGACATTATTGGCTGGGTCTTCGGCGATACTGCCAGTACAAAGTGTGATACCATTTGACGGACTGTCGACCACGTTACAGACCCAATCCAGATCATCACGGTTTTTAACGATACGCGGCAGACCAAAAATCGAATAGGGAGGATCATCTGGATGAACAGCCATCTTGATGCCGACCTCTTCGCAGGTGGGAATGATGGCTTTTAGGAAATAAGCAAAGTTTTCTCTTAATTTGTCATCATCGACATCCTTATACGCAGCAAACAATTCTTTGACATGAGCCAAACGTTCTGGTTCCCAGCCTGGCAAGGTATAGCCAGAGCTTGACTCCTCAACTTCTTTGACGATCTCTTCTGGGTCTTTGTCGATCCCTGCTTTTTCAAATGCCATCGTAGAAGAACCATCGGCTAAGCGATAATCGAGATCCGTTTTGATCCAATCAAAAATCGGCATAAAATTATAGCAGATCACTTCGATCCCGTATGCTGCCAAATTACGAATCGTTTCTTTGTAGTTTTCGATATACAGGTCTCTCGAAGGCAAGCCAATCTTGATGTCATCATGAATATTGACACTTTCGATCACCTTCAGAGAAAGTCCAGCTGCTTCGACTTCTTCCACGAGCGCCTTGATCCGTTCTTTGGGCCAAACTGCTCCAGCAGGCAAATCAAAGAGTGTACCGACGATGCCTTTCATCCCAGGAATTTGACGGATATCTGCTAACTTGATTTTATCGTATTCTTTTCCATACCAACGAAATGTCATTTCCATTTTTTATTCGATCCCTTCTACTGTTTCATGTAATGTTTTACGGACTGCGCCGGTTCCTGCTAGCATCTTAGCGAACAAATGACCCACGTTTTCAGCGATTCTTGCTTGATAGAGATCCAACCCGAAAATCTGCGGATTTGCTAAGATTGGTCGAATGATCTCTTGAACATCGGCGGCTGACCCCAACTGACATTCATGTAAAATCTCTTGCAATTCTGCTAAGAGGGGATCAGGACTTGGGACAAATGGATGGCCTTCATCATCGATCGCTAAGAGATAGCGCAACCAGCCAGCAATCGCTAAAGGAATAAAAGTCAGCTCAGAAGCCGAGCCTTCTTTCTCCACATACTTTTTGATGGTTTCACCAAAACGGATGGCGATTTTCTGTGAGGTGTCTGCGGCGATGCGCTGTGGGGTGTCAGGAATCAGCGGATTCGGTAAACGAAGACCGACCACCTCATCGATAAATTTCTTTGGCTGAATGATCTCAGGATCTTCCACTACCGGCAAGCCTTCACGATAGCCGATTCCTTTGATCAAAGCGACAATATCTGGATCGGTCATTTCCGCAGCAATGGATGTATAGCCGAGTAAACAGCCGAACAAACTCATTGCCGTATGCAGTGGATTCAAACAAGTTGTGACTTTCATACTATCGGTTTTGTCTACGATCTCTCGACTCGTCAAGATCACCCCTGCTTTGTCTAAATTCGGGCGACCGTTCGGGAAATCATCTTCAATCACCAAGTAATGAGTCGCCTCTGTGTTAGCAAACGGAGCGATCGTCGTTCCTTTATCGGTCCGGATGACTGGCAACTGCTGAATGCCAGCTGCTGCTAATTCTTCTGCAACTGCTGTTGAAGGATTTGGCGTAATCCGATCGATCATTGACCACGGAAACGTCACTTGCGCGTTGTTTTCTAAGTATCGGACAAACGCTTCTGAAACATGCCCCAGCTTTTGCCACTCTTTTGCGATGGTGACCATCGCCGTTTGGAAACGGAGCCCATTTTGCGAAAAATTATCGGTGGAGACCATAGCAATCGGAAGAGCCCCTGATTGAAAACGATCCCATAAAAAGCTAGCCAAAATGCTCATTGTATGGTTGACCTGATGAGGACCCGCAGCGAGATCCGCTTGGACGACAGGCAAAAAATTCCCCTGACTGTCTTTTAAGCCATAGCCTTTTTCTGTGATTGTTACGGTGACCAGCTGCACAGAAGGATCGCTAAACAACTGACGTACCTTTTGATAACTATCGGTGCAAGATGGATGACAATAATAACTGGCAGCTGTCGATTGCAAAAGTTTTTTCGTTAATTGACCATCCTCATGCATGATCACTTCTAGAATATCATTCTCATAAGGTGTATATACTTGATCGATTATCTGTTCATCAAATGTTTCGCAGACAACGATGCCGCTCGATAATTCGTTCTGATCAATCAAGGATTGAGCGATTTCTGCATGAAACGCTCGGTATAAATTTCCTCCGCCAAAATGAAGCCATCTCGGCTGTATTGCTGTTTGAGCATCAATCGCTGCTTTTTTTTCAGCAGGAAAAATGACGTGCGCCTTTTTCAAGACATTGTGATCAAACATGAATATCCTCCTTAAATTACACAAACTGATATATTAGCATTCTAATCTACGCAAAAGAAAAATGCAAGCATTTTCAAGAGAGAAACCTGCAATTTTTTTGTTCGCAAGAATGATTCTTCCCTGCGAACAAAGGCTAGTATTTTCTCTAGACTGTTCCATTTCTGGTTTGACCTTACTGCGTTAAATGAACAAGACAAAAAAACACAGTGAAGTGGCGTTCACTTCGCTGTGTTTTTTATTAGGCATAGCAGAATTTGACTGTGTTTCGCATCACTCAATGGGATGATAACTAAAACCTTGCCCCAGTACTTCTGAGACATTATTGACGATCACAAACGCTTTGGGGTCAATGGTCTCAATGATTTGTCTGATCTGCATAAACTCTTGGTCGCTGGCCACGATCAGCAGCACTTGCTTGTCGGCTTGCTGGTAACCGCCTTGGGCAGCCAACAGGGTCGCACCCCGAGCTGTTTTATCAAAGACCGCTTCTCGAATCTCATTCACGTGGTTTTCACTTAAGATCATGATAGATTTCTTTCGGTTAAAGCCGGTTTCAATGTAGGTCATCACACCAGAGGTGATCACGATCGATAAGATCGCAAACAAGAACTCTTCAAACCCGAAAACGAACAAGTTCATGGAAACAACGATCGCATCGGTCGCCAGCAAGCCGATCGCTGGATTCAAATTAAAGTATTTCTTGAAAATCAGCGGTGGAATCGTTGTGCCGCCGCTGGAAGACTGATTTTTGTACAAAATCGCTACTCCTAAAGCAAAAATCGCACTGCCAAAAATCACGGAAAGCAACCGGTCTTCAGCCACCATATATTCTGGGACTAAAGCAATTGCTACTGGAAAAGCAAAACTACCATAGAGGACTTTCAAAAAAGGCCCCTTCCCTAAAAAGGCATAGGCAAGAATAAGCATGAGAATATTCAAGACCATGATCACAGCCGCTCGATCCCAACCGAGTGCTGACTCTAATAAAATACCGATTCCGCTGACACCGCCAGCTGCCACATGATGCGGGCCCAAAAATAAATTGATGCTTGCCGCTAACAAGAAAAGTGCTGCGGTGATTTTTCCATAGGTTTTCAGAATTGTCATTTGTTTCCTCTTTTCCCTGTTATTTTCACGGTTTATTCAAGCTGCTTTGCAGCCATTCTTACTCCTCACTATACGCCCATTTGATGTCACCGACAAAATTTATGTTTAGCCAGAGGGAATAATCGGAAATCTGTTGGCTGATTGCCTGATTCAATCGTTCTCGCAAGGGATCTTGCTGACCTACTGTATCGAGAGGAGTTGCAGGTAAAATCACTACATCTAATTCCACAATGACTTGATTACCGACTTTGGCGGTACGTAACACAAAGTCCACCACTTCTTCTGCGCGCAATTCTTTTTCAACGATCGTCATGATGGTCTCCCGCAGTTCTTCTTTTGGAGTAGAAGAAGTCAATTCTAAAATCGCTGCTTTCAACTCTTTTATCGAAAGCTGGATAAAGAACAAGGTGATCCCGATGGAGATGATTGGGTCGACATACATCGCAAAATCCCCATAGGGACTGGCTTGGATCAGCCAGGACACAAGAAATGAACCGACGACACCCAGACTAAAGAAAAAGCCGAAACGCCATTGTTCTAGTTCCACCCAATAAAAGGGATGGGTCAGTGGTTTCTTTTTTAAGTACAAGTAAAAAGTGAAACAGTAGATCGTACCAACCAGCGAGAAATACAAACCGATTGGATCAATCATGCCATCACTGACGTGTAATAAACTAAAAGCAGACTCAATGATCCCATAAATCGAGATCAGCAGGATGATACTATATTGAATAAATACCACTAATGGCATCAATGCCTCTTTACCGAATGGGAAACGTTCAAAATCTTGGGCTTGGATATATTTTGCCACGTACAAAGCAATCAGTGACATCACTGCACCAATCAATGTATAGACCCCATCTAACAAGAGGACGTTATAACTGACCAGCAACCCAAAAAGCAAGGCACCGCCACCATAGATACTCCCAGCGACAATCGATGCCAACAAAAGCTTGCGTATTTTTTTCTTTTCACTCATGATATTCCTCATCTTTCACAAAAAAACTATTCTTTTGATTGCGTTCTTCTATCTATAAGCCTATCTTCCCATATAAATAACATGAAAAACAGTCAATTTTTTCATACAAAGCGGAAAAAAATAGTGTTGCTGTCAATCATTCACTCTATTCTCTAATGACGTATATACGGTTTTCCTCTTCCTCTCTTTTTACATTCTGGTGTAAATCCCCTTGACTACACAGATTGATTCCCTTATCATCAAGGGTAACCATATTCAATCAGAATTTTCAGAATATTCCGTTATATTTTTCATGACGGCGATTCATTGGAAGACAGGGAGGATGAAGAGAGTGAAAGAAACAAAACAAGTCCCATGGACAGGAGAACCAAATCAACGTGCGATCAACTATTTGAATGAAGAAAGCAAAGTGATCGTTTGCCCAACCAAAGTCGGCTATATCATTGCCGTCTCTGATAAAAAAGGGCTGGAACGCAAGTTTTCAGCAAAGAATCGCAAGCGTAACAAACCAGGCGTCGTTCTTTGCAGCTCATTGGAACAGCTACATGAATTAGCCGAATTAAATGCGGAAACCGCCGCCGTTTACGAAACTTGCTGGAACAATGACGTGTTATTCGGTGCGATTTTGCCTTGGAAAGAATCAGGAAAAGCCTATATCCCAAACGATGGTTCAGAAGAATTGATGACGGACGTTCGGGGAACCAGCTGTTTTGTGATCAAATTCGGTGTCCCTGGTGAGCAGATTTCAAAAGAACTTTGGGATCAGAAAAAGAAATTGCTTTTCGCCAGCTCAGCGAACCCTTCAGGCAAAGGAAACCGCGGACTTGTTGAAGGGATCGGCGAACAAATCGCGCAAGAAGCCGATCTAATCATTGAAGGCAACGACTATGTTGCATCGATCCAACCAGACAAAACGCTGGAAACCCGCTATGAGCAAGGAGTCATGGTTTCTTTCGTTGATAAAGACGGCAACTTGATTCCTGAGCAAGGAGACCAACGCTCCATCACACCCGCACCTGTCTTGATCCGTAAAGGACTCGATGTTGAAAAAATCCAAATGTACCTTTCTGATCACTTCAACTCATGGGACTATCGCCACGGGGAGTACTATTAAGTCTTTTTGTAATAGACAAACGCTTGTTGATCCTCTATTCTAAATCAGTACAGCTATATTTCGTCAGATTCAACAGCAGTTGGAAACTGCCATCGAAACAAACGAAAGAGAGTGAAGACCGCCTTGCGGGTCTTCACTCTCTTTTTTTCAGCAATTTCATTGATTCTTTCGCTTGATTTTTCGAACCTCCAGCAACCATACGTTTAAGAAATCGGACATCGTTTAGTCTATCTGCTGTATAGATTGCTGTTTGAGTCATCCGTTGGGTAAAGGTATGTTTTCTTATCGTGCTTCCCAGCGTTTTTTGATTTCAAAGGCAATCGATTTTGGTCTGCGGTCGCGAGTAAATATCCCCTTCTTATTGCCATCGATCCGACGAATATTCGCAGCTGTTGCAAAATCAGCAAAATTCCATAAGTGTTCCCCAACAACGTAATCTAAAGCATCCAGCACTTCAAAATTGGCTTTGTAAAAATCAATTTGGAATTCTTCTGAATAAGGTGTCCGATAGAGTGAATGCAAGC
The DNA here is from genome assembly GCF_001544095.1 of Enterococcus casseliflavus NBRC 100478. GTDB lineage: Bacteria > Bacillota > Bacilli > Lactobacillales > Enterococcaceae > Enterococcus_D > Enterococcus_D casseliflavus. Next base: position 94,236 of record NZ_BCPT01000001.1, read on the forward strand.
CTGAAATCGTGTCCGCTCCGAATTCAGAAAACATGATCGGTTTATCAGGGTACTTTTCGTGCCACTTTTCAATTTCTTGTCGAAGCCCTATCATTGCAGAGTCAAGATCCCCGTGCTCTATATACCAGCCATAATAGCGATTCAAACAAAGAATATCAACGAGTTCTGCTGCTTGATCTAAATCTGGCGATGCATTGACGATGTTTGGTATCACAATAGGCCGTTTTTGATGGTCTAATGCTTTAGCCAATTCAACCAACGGTTTAAAATATGCTCCGGCACCTTCTTGATGACTAGCTGGTTCATTCGCGATCGCCCATACAACCACACATGCATGGTTCTTATCACGTTCAATCAACTCTTGAATCACCTTGTGATGGTTCTCATGTGTTCTCAGCGTCTCCCAAGTATTTTTCTTGTTATTGTTCAAATTGACATCTACGTGAAAATTAGTAAACAGTCCCACACCAGGAACCTCGTCAATAACAACGATTCCTTCACGATCAGCAAGCCGCATTTCTTCTTCTGAATAAGGATAGTGCGATGTTCGAAAAGAATTCGCACCCAGCCATTTCATAAGGTTTTTATCCAGATTCGCAACGGCGCCGTTGTACCCCTTACCTAATACAGGGAAATCTTCGTGTTTGCCAAAACCTTTAAAATAAAACTCTTTATCATTGATATAGACTTTATTCTGTTTTATTTGAATCGTTCGAACACCGAATTCTTCAGTATAGGTATCGATCAAAAGTTCTTTATCAAAGAGCGATACCTCCAATCGATAAAGATAAGCATCCAGTGGTTGCCAGAGTCGAGTTTCAGAGATTACTAACGGTTGTTCAACATCACTGCTTTGGGCGATCAACTGATTGTCTTCATCCCAAATTTTCAGCTTGATGGTATCATAGTTCCCAGTAATAGACACTTCTGGCCGAACCGTTGTTACCCCACCGTGATACTCATAATGGATCACGATATCATCAATATATGTTTTTTTCGTTGTGTATAGTTTCACAGGACGATGGATACCACAATAATTGTAAAAATCAAAACGAGGTGTTACCGATGGTCGGCCATTTTTTTCTTGATAAAATCCACATGGCAGTGTACTTTCATCCAAGATATTTGAAACACACACTTTTAAATCGTTTTTCCCAGCATGAACCAAAGAATCAATGTCTATTTCAAAGGGAGTAAATCCGCCAATATGGTGAGCTGCTTTTATTCCATTGATATAAACAACTGCTTCATGAGTCACGGAGGCAAAGCGCAACACTTTTCTTTCATCCATTAGAGAAATTGGGATCATCATTTCTGTTTCATACCAGAAGTTTCCAACATGTTTCCTAATTGTTTCATCAATTACTTGGTCATCAATAGACCCTGGTACCGCGATCAAGAAAGGATCTTTCAAAGGTTTCGCTGGATCAATTGCTTCATTCTGTTTTTCAACTTGAACACGCCAGATGCCGCTTAAATCGATCAGCGAACGTGTTTCATTCATCACGGGATACAACATTTTATTTACCTGCTTTCTGCATGTTTTTGTTCCTCTAAGTATGCATCTTTATCGATCAATTTGAACCATGGATACCAAAGGATCGGCGACAAAATCAACTGCAAAAGAAGCTGCAGAATAATGATCGATACACTACCGCCAATACTAGCATGAAACCCTACTGGCAATCCAAAGATCGCTTGTGCACCAATCGTTCGTTCGATGAATCCAATACTGGTTAAGAAGTACGCGATTCCTAAACAAATCGAATTATTGAAAATAAAAGGTACAGCCATTTTAAAGTTTAGAACTAATGGAGTTCCAAAAATTACCGGTTCAGTGATACCAAATAATGCAGGGATGATCGAAATTTTTCCCATCTCTTTATAGCGTTGGCTTTTGCTTACAAACAGCATCAGCAAGACCAGTCCCAATGCCGATCCTCCCCAGCAAACGATATTGATAAATGCATGAGTAACAATATTCGGCAATGGCTGCCCTGCTTCATAGGCAGTCAGATTCTCAACATTCAAAGCCATCCAGATCGGTGTGACGATTGGTCCAATAACATTCGTTCCATGAATACCCAAGAACCACAAAAATTGTTGAAAAGCAATAATCAGTATGACCGCCCAGATAGAACTTCCGACTCCTTGCAACGGCGTTTGAACGATCGTAAAAATCAGCTGATGCAGATTGCCAAAGGAAGTAAGACTAAACAAGTACGCGACAAAACCGGAAAGTGTACCCAATAAAATAGTTGGGATCAGTGCTTCGAATGAACGCGATACCATGGGTGGGACACTCGCAGGCATTTTGATTGTCCACTTCCGTTCCTTAATAAATACATAGCCTCGACCAACTAAAAGGCCAATTATTATTGCAGAAAACATACCGCTCGTTCCAATCCAAGTAAGTGGAATCGTAGTGATATTAGCCTCGTCGACGGTATAACTGCCTAATGGTGTAAAGATCAAGAAGCTCATGATAGCAATCAATCCGACAGTTGTACCATCTTCTCCCAAGTTAAATTTGGCCGTCAAATTTTTTGCTATCAAAAAGACAAGATAAATTGAAATTGCCCCAATCGTCAAATTGTTGATTGCGCCAAAAAACACATCAAGTCCGATAGTGACAAAAAATTCCGCAACACTTGGTATTGGGAATGCACGAAAAATAACTGCAAATGAACCAAAAATCATAATACCGATCAGTGCCATCATTGCATCAGAAATCGATTTTATATACTTATTATTACTGAATTTCGTGACCCCTGCCAAGACCCCATCAAAAGTAGCCATTATTTTTTCCATCTGTTTCTCCTTCTCTCTATAATATAAACTTCTTCCTTTGCTATTAATTAAAATGTGCACTTGTTAACTAATATATTAGAATATTAGCATGCGCTTTCAAAGGTTGCAATAGTTTTTTTTATCTTTATTAGTTATACTGAAAAGACAAACTAATATATTAATAAAAATAGGAGACGCCAAATGACTATAGCAAGCTATAAAGACGAAGCTTATCACATCATTAAAGAAAAGATTATTCGATTGGAATTATTGCCTGGGGAAAAAATCTCAAGAAAACAATTTGTGTCTATGCTGGATATCGGTGATACTCCCGTTAGAGAGGCCATTCTTCAACTGAAAAGAGAAGGGTTGTTAGTCATAAGACCTCAAAGCGGAACATTTATCTCCAAAATCAATATGCAGCAAGTTCGGGAAGCAAAATTTGTAAGAGAAAAATTAGAATCTGCTATTGTTGTTGAAGCTATTGGGATTATTGATGATGCACAAATTGAGTCCCTTCGGCAAATCGTCGAAATGCAAGAGATTTACCTAAAAAACGGCAACTCGGAAAAATTCTTTGAATTGGACGAAGAGTTTCACCAATTTTTTTACCTGGTGACCGATAAAACACATGTTTATACTTGGTTGCTGGATTTAAATGTTCATTTGAATCGCTACCGCCATTTGACCTTAAAAGTAAAAGACTTTGACTGGATGAACATCCTGCAGCAGCATTGGGATATTTATGAAGCGCTGAAAGCCAAAGATGCAGACCTTATCGCAAATTTAGTTTCTCGTCATTTAGACCTCGTTGATGAAAATTATGAAGCTGTTTATGGTGAGTTTCATGAGTACTTTGATTAATTCTACGCATTTAAATCCGCAGAAATTGGATTGCTTATATGAATGGATAAAACATAATCCGCTGTTTGTCCCTAACTGCATTGATAAAGAACAAAGAATAAAAGACCCGTTCGGAAACTTTCCAACTGGTCTTTTATTCTTCTGGAATGACATGATTTATTACGTTCAATTATTCAAAAACGTTTAGGTATCATTTAGCAACGAATAATCGTCCTTGCTGTTTTGAGTAGACATAAAATGGCTAAGCACACTCTCAAAAAAAATTCATGACTTCTACCTATTGCTTAGTAAAAGTGTCTGCTACTTAATTAGGATTCAGTTTATTTCGATTTGAGTTGGGCTCACAAGATTTTGGTGAGAAAGATGTGCAACCTCCATAAAAATATTCGCGGTCTTCTAAGAATTCGTGGCTATCTTCCTTACTTCGAGTCAACGTGAGCCAATTTATTGTCAACTGTGTGTGGGCTTTCTTTCTCTTTTTACTGTGTTTATGGTTTGCAGGGATTGTCAAACATTTATTTTCTTCCTTTCTCGGCTTCATGATTTTTTACTATGAATTTCCTATTTTCACCTCGAATGAATTAAGTCACATCAATTTAAATCGCTGCAAAAAAAGTGATCATGCGCTCAGCATCATCACTTTCCTGTTTTCCTAGTTCGAAAATAGAGCGGTGTAACAAGCCACAAAAAGCCTTATCGTTTGCTCAATCCTCTTTGATTTAAATACTCTTTCATAAATAGTCGAGGCAAGCGGGAAAAGCTGCCTATTGCTGTAGTAGACCAGGAGCGGTCCGCATTGGTTTTTGTCCGCTTCGCATAATAGCACTTTGTTTCATCATCATAGGCATGAATGATGTCTTCTTTATTACGAGAATATGTATTTTCATGATAAATTCCTTCAAATGGTATCCGTGGTTTTTTTTCATTTGTTTCAATAGGGTGACCTACAGCGATTCCAAATACAGGATAGACATAATCAGGTAAATCTAGTAGCTCAGTAATTTCGATGATTGCATCTCGCACCCCGCCGATATAGCAAATACCTAACCCCATTGATTCCGCAGCTATCGCCAAATTTTGGGCTGCCAGAGAAGCATCAACAGCACCCACTATTGAGGCATCAATTCCTGACAACGTTTCTGTCAAATCGATTCCTTTTGCCTCTGCCATCTTTTTTATGCGATACAAATCAGCACAAAAAACAAAAAAGTGCCCTCCCTCTGCAATAAAAGGCTGATTTCCAGCGACTGCAGCAATCTCTTTCATCAGACGTGGATCTTCAACACCGATGATTGAATAAGATTGTTGATAGCTTGCGGTCGAAGCTGCTTGAGCCGCTGCAACGAGTGTCTTGATTTCTTCCTGTGTAAGTTTTTGCTCACTAAACTTGCGAACTGATACATGATTAAGAATCGTGCTTACTGTTTCGTTCATAATACCCTTCTTTCTCGAATAGATACATTTTCTCTCGACCTATTCTTTATTTTCACATCGTACTTGTGTGTCTTTGTCATTAGCAAAGCTTGTGAAATTACTGGATTGTTGCTTAGAAATTGGACCACTACAATAAATTCTTTATCGTAATTTCAGCAATTTGTTGTGCCATCGGCTTGTTTCTCATCGAAGCATTCAAGGTTCGCAGTCCATAATAGGCATTAAGGTAACAAAGGGACAGTTCTTTGGCTGTCTTTGTCGTTTTGATCTCTCCACTAAGCAGACTTTTTTCTATATGCTTTTCAACTTCTGCCTCAAGTTCCTTTGCATGTTGTTCGGACCATAACACCACGGCTGGATCAATACTGCCTCTTTCCATCGCTGCATTGATCAAATAACAGCCAGTGCTGTCTTCTTGAAAATCTACTTCAATTGCCCAATTCAATAATGCTGTTAATTTTTCTAAAAGCCCTTTTTCCTGATCCAATAATTGCTTTTGCTCTTGAATCCAGCGCTCATGATATACACGCAGTGTTTCTACGTATAAATCGTGCTTACTACCAAATGTGTTATAAAAGCTACCTTTCCCCAACCCTGTTTCGCGACATAGATTTTCGGTTGAACAGGCTTCATAGCCATGGGACCAAAATTCATGCATAGCAATCTTCACTGCTTCTTCCTTATTGTGTTTTTTAGGACGTCCTCGCATCTTTCCAGCTCCTTTTCTTTACCGATCAGTACATAAACAGAATATCATTTATGTACCAACCAGTCAAATATTATTTTGAGTTTTCACCTGCCTGTCCCTTCTCTTTTACACAAATGCTATTGTTAAGCTTCATTTATTAGTTTATTTCTCGTGTTTCTTTCAAAAGCTGAATGATCTCTGCCTGCTGTTTGATGATCGTATCTTGTTGCTTGATTTTAATCCAGTTTTGATCGATTTGGATAGCTGCTCCGAGATCTTTGTAACTGAGTTTGGGGATCTCCATGAACAGTCCGCGGTGAGCAGCTAAGTCATTAAAAATCTGAACAGACAGACCATCACTCAATTCATGGATCTCTTTTTCTTCAAGATATTGGTTGATCAGGTCTTCTACAGTCAAACTCTTTTTTCGTTTCTTGCCTTGTGTACCATTCGTATTTTCGGATTTCTTGTTCGTACCAAACATTTTTGTTCTCCTTTCGTTAGGTCATCCTTCCTCCATTTTGTGATTCTATGTCTCTTCTTCAGTGACCAAAATAAAATCGAGCGAAACCTACATGTAAATATTTTGTCACAAAATAGCATTATTATCTACATTTTATTTTTTTAACGATAAAAAAGAGGGATGAATTACGATCTGGTTTTATCTGTCTTAGAATTCCAACTTTATTTCTGCTATAATACCCTCATAAACACATAGGAGGTACTCGATGAAAAAGCATTCCTCAATTGCTTTCTAGGGGACGACGCCAATGACAGTGACTTTGGACTACACTTACTGCTGGGTTGTGGGCTGCCGCAACACAGTGCTTAGCACAAAACGAAAAAACTAAGCGTGGTACGGATTGCGAAATCGCATGAAGCTGGAAGCAGAAGTAATCGTTACGGACGGTGAATGTGTCCCTAGCCAAAGAAGCCTGATGAAGAACGAACGGAACCCTTTTCTCTCAAAAGAAATCATTCTTTTGGAGGAAAGCAAAATGAGAAAAGATGAAAATACGACCTTTGTTTGTAAAAACTGCAGTACGCCTGTGGCACCCTTGACCAATGGTTCTTACCGCAACCATTGTCCCCAGTGTCTCTACTCGTTACACGTGGATATTCGCCCGGGTGATCGTCAAAATACTTGCCATGGCTTGATGCGACCGATTGACTATCGCCAACATTCCAAAAAAGGCTATCAGCTGCTGCATGAATGCACCCGCTGCAAAAACCAGCAGTGGAATATCGTGGCACAGGATACGCAACAGCCAGACCATTTTATTGAGTGGTTGGCTCAAACCGCTGCGTATCACTAAAAAACCAAAGAAGACCATGCTTAAGGCTGGTCTTTTTTGGTTATCAGAACAACGGACCCCTTATACCACTAACTGCTCATAAACATTGTCGTCATAAGAAGCGCTTGCTGTAACCTAAAAAAACAGCCCGCTGTTTCGTCGATTGGTTGACGAAATTGCGGGCTGTCCTGCTAGTGTCTTCTTGATGATTTTACGTTGGTTTGCGCTTATTCAAAAACGAATTGATTGTGATACAGTTCCGCATAAAAGCCGTCAGCCGCCACCAATTGATGGTGATTGCCTTCTTCAATGACTTCGCCGTCCTTCAAGACAACGATGCGGTCGGCATTCAAAATCGTCTTCAAGCGATGGGCGATCACAAAACTGGTTCGTCCTTTGATCGCTTCATCCATTGCTCGTTGAATTTTCGCTTCGGTCACGGTATCAACGTTACTGGTGGCTTCATCCAAAATCAACAATTCTGGATTGGTCAAAATCGTTCGGGCAATACTCATCAATTGTTTTTGACCAGTACTGAAAAGATTGTTCTCTTCGGTGATCTCCGTGTCATAGCCTTTTTCCAACGTCATAACAAACTCATGGATATTGGCTTGTTTCGCTGCTGCAATGACTTCGGCTTCAGTCGCTTCTGGTTTCCCAAAAGCAATGTTTTCGCGAATCGTCCCTGAGAACAACACGGATTCTTGCAAAACGATTCCCACTTGAGAACGCAGCAGATCCAAATCTAGCTCCCGGATATCGATGCCGTCAAAGGTCACAGAACCACCATTCACATCATAGAAGCGATTCAACAGGTTCATGATGGTCGTTTTTCCTGAACCCGTCGGCCCGACCAATGCGACCATTTCGCCTTTGTTGACTGTGATCGAGACATCTTTTAGGACCAATTTTTGACTGTCATACCCAAAGTCCACATGATTCAAAGCAACCGCCTCTTTGATGCCCTTCACTTTGATCCCGTCTTTTGGTTTGACCTCATCGGGTTCATCAAACATTTCATTGATTCTGCGCGCACCGGTGATCGCCAATTGAATCATGCTGTAACCAGAAGAGATCTGCATCAATGGTTGATAATACTGCTGCGAATACTGGACAAAGGTCACAACTAATCCTAAAGCAACGGAACGTTCTAAGTCACCGTTTAATGCTAACCAGCCACCAAAGAAAATCACGATTGCCGTGTTCAACAAGGACATCCCTTGCATCAAGGGGAAAAGCAGCCCAGAGTAGACTTGCCCTTTGTAGGTAGCTTCGCGGACTTGTTGGTTGTGGACCAAGAAACCGTCGATGGTTTCTTCTTGCAGTCCATTGGTGATGATGATTCGTTGACCACTGATTTTTTCATCGATATAGCCGTTTAATTTTCCGACTTCATCTTGTTGCAGATCGACATATTTGCGGGCTTTTTGGATCACGATCACCGCAATCAACACCGCAATCGGGGTAGAAGAAATCGTTGCCCATGCCAATTCAACGTTTTGACGGAACATCATGATCAAGATTCCCACCATTAAGACTACATTGGTCAGCACTTGCAACAATGCTTGGTTCAGACTGTTTTGGATGTTATCCAAGTCACTGGTAAAACGGCTCAAAATATCACCGTCTTGATGAGAATCAAAGAATTTGATCGTCAATTTTTCCAGTTTATTAAATAAACCGATCCGCATTCTGTTGGTTGATTTCCCCACCACTTGCGTGAACAAGATACTATAAACAAAATTGGCTGCACTGGCTAAGACATAAAAAATCAACAATTTCCAAATGATCGATAGAAAAGCTGATTTATCATCGACCCCTTGCATCAAACCACCAACATAATTCGCCAACTCTTGGAACGCTTCTCCGACAAAGACTGGCGCTTGCACTTGCAGATACGTTGCCAGAATCACCGTCACAAAAATGAATAGAAACGACCACTTGTATTGTTTTAAGTAATGGTAGAAAAATTTACTCGCTTTGAACAAATCTGTCATGGTTACTCCTCTCCTTTCTGTGTTGCGAAGATTTCTTGATAGATGGCATTGTTATTGGCTAAAAATTCATGGCTTCCTTCACCAACCAGACGTCCATTATCTAAAACGAAGATGCGGTCGGCTTTCACAACAGAGGCAATCTTTTGCGCGATGATGATCGTTGTCGTGTCTTTTAATTGTTTTTCAAACGCTTCGCGAACCAATTTTTCCGAACGAGCATCTAATGCACTCGTACTATCATCCAAAATCAAAATTTTCGGTTCACCGATCACTCCTCGAGAAATCGATAAGCGTTGCTTTTGCCCTCCAGAAAAATTGCTGCTGCGCTCGGAGACCGGCGCTTCAAACCCAGCGGTCAATTTTTGAATAAATTCACTGGCTTGGGCGATTTCCGTTGCGCGAGACATCTCAGATTCTGAGGCGTCTTTTTTCCCTTGCCGCAAGTTTTGGGCAATCGTTCCTGAAAAGAGGATCGCTTTTTGCAAGACAAAAGCGACCGTTTTACGCAAGCTTTGTTCATTGACTTCTTTCAAGTCAACGCCGCCAACTCGCACGACACCTTCCGTTGGGTCAAACAAACGAGGAATCAGCTGCGCCAGTGTTGATTTGCCGGCACCAGTCGCCCCTACGATCCCAATCATTTCACCAGGTTTGATGGTAAAACTGATAGCCGTTAGGGCATTTTTTTCATCCCCAGGGTAACGGAAGCTGACGTTTTCAAAAGCGACACTTCCAGACAACTCTTGTTCTGGGACATCTTGGTATTGCAGATCCGGTTCGGTATCTAGAATCTCTTTGATCCGTTTAAGCGAAACTGCAGCCCGCGATGTCATCATCATCATCATGCCGCCGATAATGATCGCCATCATAATTTGCATCAAATAATTCATGAATGAGGCAATTCCCCCAATCAAGGTTGGATCATCTTTCGCTAGATCACTGACAAAGAAGATCGCGCCGACGACGGCTAAGTTGGCTGCCAGCATAAAGGAGGGGATCATTACAGAGAACAGGGTTCCTACGATAATATTATGCTTCGTTAACGTTTCACTGACTTTGGAAAAGCCTTGTAGCTGGTTTTCTTCTTGAACAAAAGATTTCACCACACGAATCCCCATCAAATTTTCTTTGGCAATCCCATTGATTTTGTCGATCAAGTTCTGGATGATCATAAAGTGTTTGCCCATCCGTGTAAAGGAGAGTGCCGTAATCACTAGGACAGCGATAATTAGTAAGACGATGATCCACCAAAGTTGCGGCATAGTTGTCATCGCCAAAATGAAGGCACCGATAAATAAGAACGGGATGCGAAACAACGATTGCAGCGAGATCATCACTAAGTTTTGAATTTGCGTGATGTCATTGGTCAAGCGCACCACTAGGTTTCCTGCCGAGAAGGTTTCGATATTACCAAATGAGAATGTCTGGATTTTCCGAAACATCTCTTCCCGAATATCGGCACTAACGCCTTGCGCCACTTTCGCAGAAAAAATCGTGTTGATAATCCCTGCAACAAGGCCTAGCAATGCTAGCCCAATCAGCTGCACACCAATTTTTTTCATTTCATCATTGTTTTCGGTAATAATTGATTCTAGCACTTGCTGCAAGAGCTTCGGCTGCCATAATGCAGCAACGACCATTAAAATGACCGATAATAAGGCAATGCCGGTTGCCGCTTTGTACTTTTTGACATGGCGTAAGACCAGATCCATATACGTACCACTCCTTTGTGTTTAGCAGAAAAGACTGCCAAAAAATTTCGGTTGCACAACAATTTACCATGGATCACGACGGGAAACAAGCGAACAAATAAAACAAAAAGAGCTTTCATGAAAGCTCTTTGAAAATATTACATAAATGTTGTCGAAAATAACGAATAGTAAAGGGATTATGATGATCCTCGATACTGGTTTGATTATTTTTTGTCGCTAAATCTTTGACTTACGATTCGCTGTTTTCCAGCTCACTTTTTTGTTTTTTTGTCAGCTTTTGTTTGACTAAATCGTAGGAAACCAAAATCATTTGTTCGATGTTTTCTTCCATCAAGGCATCAGATGCCAACTTGATGGTATTCCAATGGGTCTTATTGGCATAATACCCTGGAATGATGACGTCAGGAAATTGCTCTCGCAGCGTTTCGTTGACCTCGGGCAGATTTTTCAAAGTCAAAAACGCTGTTTCTTCTGGTTGTGGACTCATGATCCCAAACTGCTTTCCTACTAAATCAAAGTAGATTGCATCCCAATCTTTGCGATAATAGACTTTGGCTCCCGGCAAGCCTTCCCCAAAAGCTTGAAATCGCTGCATTTTTTGTGCAATTTTTTCTTCAATCGATGTACTCATTGTGTGTCCCCCACTTTCTGCTATCAAAATCGCCATTTTCTGCCTCAATTTTGACAGATTGAATCGCTTGCTGCTCTATTTCCTACTATTATACATGGTTGTCGTGGAAAAAGGGATTTTTTATCAGTGGCATGTCGACTGATAATGACGTTACATGCAGCTGTAAGCGGCGTTACATTCATTCACCTTTCTCAGAGGACACAAAAAAGCCCTCATCAGCGAGTAAGTTATACTCGCCAATAAGGGCAATTGATTACTAGATGTCATGGACAAGATTCATTTGAGAATCTTAGTACCAACCATTTGCTTCCCAGAATGCTTTGGCAGCAGACCAAGAACCATAACGTGATGCAACATATTCATCGGCAACCTTTTCTTGGTTAGCAGCTGAATAGTCACCATTTAAGTAAGAGTTGGTTAATTGGTAACGGCCATAGTATTGTCCGTTTGTCGCTGTGTAAGAACCACCAGATTCTTTGTTTGCGATCCATTCTTTTGCTGAAGCTTCTGAGCCGCTAGCTGAAGAGCTGTAGCTTGAGCTGCTTTGTGTGCTTGCAGCAGATTGTGTGTTGCTTGATTGTGAAGCTGCTGGTTCACTTGGTTGTTGTACACTTGCTGCAGCAGTCGTGTTTGCAGATTCTGTATAAGTGGCAGTGCCATCTGTAGGGATGATCAATGCTTCCCCAACAAAAATCAAGTTTTTATCAGCAATCTCGTTTGCTTCAACGATCGCATTGATCGTATCATCAGAGCTATAACCATAAAAGTTAGTAGCGATTGTTGATAATGTATCACCAGATTGAACAGTGTATTGTTCGTCTGCAAAGGCGTCTTTCCCACCTAAGAAAAGGCCGAAACCGGCAAGGACAGCTGTACTAAGTAAAACAGTTTTTAAAGACTTCATATAATTAAATCTCCTTCTTTGAAACTCATTTTGCGTCATTTGAGATGACTCAAGCGCATAAACAAGTCTAACATCGAAGAATATTTCATAGGTAAAGAATTCATTACAGATGATTACGAAAACGACAGTTGCCTTACGTTTCGTAAGAATTTGAGAATCCTATCATATCAAGCTTTACTATGCTGTAATTTTTAACATTACAGTTATTTTGTTTTCAGGTAAACCAGTTAACCTTAGAAAACCTTTCCTATATTACAAAAAACCCTCTTTTTACACAGGATTGTAACAAAAGAAGGAACAAGACAAGGTCTCGTTCCTCATTTACTTTCTATTTTTTCTTCACTGGGATCAATTTATTCATGATGATCGCCGCAATAGCGCTTAAAGCAATCGGTGAATCTAATAAATATTGTAAGAATTGAGGCGCAGATTCTTTGATTTCTGCTGGCATAAACAACAAGCCGATGGCAATAATCAACGGTACCCCGATAATATACAACTCCCGCTCGGAAAACTCTTCATTCTTAATGACCCGAAAGCCGCTCAACAAAATAATGACGCAGACGACCGCGAACACGCCGCCGATGACAGCAGAAGGTACTGCGTGAATCAAGGCTGAAAGTTTTCCCATGAAGGACAATAGGATAAACCAGACGGACGCCATCACAAAGACTTTTTTACTAGCAACCCCTGTAATCGAAATAATCCCTGCATTGGTAGAATAACCAGTTACAGGTGTCGTTCCAACTAAGGCGGCAACCAAGCAGCCTAACCCTTCACCGATCACGCCTTTATTGATCTGTTCATCCGTAACAGGTTCTTCTGTCACAGAACTGACCGCATACCAAGTACCTGTTGTTTCTGCTAGGAGAACCATATAGATCACTAGCATCGTTAAGATCGCTGAAACATCAAAATGCAGGCCATAGTTTAGAAATACCAGTTTTGGCAGACTAAAGAAAGAAGCATCTGCCACCGACTGAAAATCAACGCCTCCCATAAAGGAAGCAATCACGGTACCGATAACCAAAGCAATAATGACCGAACTGATTCGGAAGTATTTCCCCATTCCTGGAAAATAATCGCCTAACATGGAAAACAAGATCAAAATCGCCGCAGTAATCGCAGCTAACAACATGTTTTGATTGGCACTTAGTGTTTCAGTGGCAGGATAGATATTGCTGGTAAATGCTGTTGGCAGCAGCGTCAAACCAACGATCATGATGATCGTCCCACTGACGATCGTAGGAATAAAATGACGAACGATATACTTATAGATGCCAGTAAAACCTAGTAAAATGACTGCTGCAGCACCAACAATGCTGGCACCTAACACCGTGTCCATACCGTTGGCACCAAAATAAATACCGATGATCGCTCCAACGGGTACAAAGGATGGTCCTTGACATACGGGTAATTTCAAGAAAAAGAGGACTTGGATCAAAGAAGCGATCCCTGCTCCTAAAAAGGTCGATTGGATCAAACCTGATGCGTCTGAAGAGGACATCGCCACCGCGGTTGCGATAATAAATGGCGGCACATACACGTCCATTGCCAACACATGCTGTAATCCTAAAAGTACTGCTTGACCAAAGGGAATGTCTTCATTCATTCCGATCGTTAAATGTTTGTTTTTCGTTGATTCCACTGTCTCATTCTCCTCATTTTTCGTGTACTTTTTTTCCTTGGACCCAGACTTGGCGAATATTTTGCATCGTTGCTAAGTACAGGATTTTTTGTAGTCTTGCTTCGGGTGAGGTGAACACACCGAAGTCAGGCAAAGGATTTTCTTTTTGTCGCGTATCGATCACTTGCACATCAAACGCATACCCTTCTTTGATGACACCTACTGGTAATTTCAGTGCCTCACCGCCGCCTTTTGTCGCCAATGAGAACGCATCGATCACGGATATACGAGAATCAGCTACTCCTCGTGTGTTTTGAGGAAGCGTGACATCCACGCCATCTTCTAACATTCTCGAAGACATCACAGCTTGTTTGATGTTGTCATACAAACTCGGTGAAAAACCGCCGGAGATATCTGTTCCTAAACCAATCGTGACTCCTTGTTCTTTCAAGCGCTTGATTGGGATCACGCCATTGGCAAAGTAGGCATTTGAAATGGGACAGTGCGCAACTGCGGCGCCGGTTTCAACAAAACGAACACCGTCAGCTGGGCTGATGAAATTGCCATGAGCCATCACTGCTTTTTCACGCAACAAGCCAAAATCTTGCAGCACTTCGGTATCCGTTTTACCAAATCGTTCTTGAACAAAGTCATGTTCCCATTGCCCTTCACTGCAGTGGGTCTGAACATGAACATCATATTTTTCAGCCAATGCGCCTAACCCTGCCAAGCCTTCATCGGTACAGCTGGGGACAAATCGCGGAGTGACCACAGGATAAACGCCTTGTGGGGCGGTCTTTGCGATTGCTTGTACTTCTTGAATAAAACGTTCTGTATCCGCTAATGCCTCTTCTGTTGACGCGTCTCGATAAAAAGCAGGATTGGCTTGGGGATCGTCCATAACGACTTTTCCGACTAATCCCCGTTGACCAAGAGCGGCACAAGTCTTCGCCAATTGAAGGCTCGCTTCTAGATGGATCGTTGCAAAATAAAGAACCGTTGTCGTTCCTCTTGCCAATAGCTGCGCCACCAAATCTTGATAGACAGCTTTGGCAAATGCTGGATCGGCATATTTTGCCTCCAGTGGAAACGTGCATTCATCTAACCAGACATTTAACGGTTCATCTAACGCGATCCCTGCTTGCGGCCATTGTGGTGCGTGGACATGCAGATCGACAAACCCTGGTAAAAAGCACTGGCCTTCAGATAAAGCCTGAAGATTCTCTGATGCTTTTGCCAGCTCTGCCTCATACCCTTGATCTGTTTTGGCAGTAACTTTCGTGATGATCCCTGCGTCATCGACTTGAATCAAAGCTTCTTCTATATACTCCAATTTTCCATCACTTGGCGTATGGAAAACATCTCCTTTAAAATAGCGAATGGTTGCCATTTGTTTGATTTCCCCCGTTCTCTAAGACATTGTCAGGAAAAAGCCGTTCATTTAATGTTCCTTTTTCACTAACACGATGTTCTTATTTTAACGCTATTCGAAAATAGTGCAATAAAATTCACTATCATAAAGGAAGATAAAACGCTGAACGTTCGGTTTTTATGCGATTTCAAAAAAAGACACCGTCTAGAAATAAGACAGTGTCTGCTTTTTGAGAATATTCGCTTGGTTTATCTATAACTAAGGCGTTACCTAAACTAGACTAACGGTCAGGGTTTTTCCGAGGGCGGAAGCAAGTTTGGATAATGTTTCGAAACTTGTATTATCCCCTCTCTCAATACGTGCAATGGTTGACTGAGGAACAGCGGCGAGCTCTGCAAGTTCTCTTTGTGTGAGTCCTGCACTTTCTCGCGCTTTCATCAATGCTACAGCACTAGCAAGTTTCGCTTTTTCAGCTTCATATTCAGCTTTGAATTCAGTATCTTTCATTTTTTCTTTTAAAAAATCATTGAATTTAACTGTTGGCATCTTTGATCTCCTCCTCAAATTCTTTTCGGATCTCTATCGCTTTTGCTATTTCTTGAATTGGCGTCTTCTGCGTTTTCTTGGTGAAACCATGGGTAATAATGAATTTAGAACCTAGCCAATGAAAATATAAAGCTCTTTGAATGTTTCCTCCAATTCCTGATCTCAGCTCAAATAGGTTATCTCCCAGTTTTTTCACCCATTTCATTTTTTGAGCGATCAGTATTCCATGTTCTTCCACATTCGCAATGACTGCTAACATTTTTTTCTGGTCTTTCTCAGGTAACTGTTCAAAAAACTCAATAAATTCATTGTGTCCATTTGGTCGCTCATAAAACTCAAACTTAGGTTTGTCCATATACAAATGATAGCATATATGCCATCATTTGTCGATTCAAGTTACCGTTCATTATTCTTTCTTAGACTTTATTCCCTATAATTGGTTTCATCTTTTTTTCTAGTTGATACAAAACTACTTAACATTCTCTTTGTCGATGAAACCGAATCAACTCCAAATCATTTCTCCATTATTTTTCTTTACGATTCCTACGAAATACCACCAATCCACCTACTAGCAAACACAGTAATCCTGCAATCGAGCCCCATTTTGCTGGCTCTAAAAAGCTTTGGATCCTTGAGGTCTGATTCGTTGCCGTCGTTCCTGATAGCTGAAACAAGAAAGCCAGCGGCTGATGTTCAAAACGAAGAATGACAAATAGGAGTGTCATCAAAAGAAATTGATGTACCAGACTCCCTTTGCTTTGTGTGGCATACTTGGCTAAACTCCGCTGCTCGATTGCTTCGGGTTTTGCCGTCAAATACTGTTTCGTGAGCCATTGATTCAATCCCGCATTAAAGAAACTAATGACAAATAAACTTATTGGGATCAAAAGATCGCTGCTAAATAGAAGAACACCAACCATCAATCCAAGCAAATACGCCGGTACTAACTGTTTTTCTAGCAAGCGTGCGAGTTTTCCTCCGAGAAACATGGCACCAAAAAGGCCCAGTGCATATGGTAAGTAAACGTGCGTGCTTAGCGCTTGTGCTCCAAATCGACCGGTAACATACACCGAGCCGAAAAGAAAAAGAAAGTTTCCGATCACCCCACGAATGAAGGTGAGCACATTTAGATGAAGTGGCTGTTTCCACGATCGGCTGCGTTTCGTTAAAGTGATCAGCAGCAAAGCAAAGAGAAACAAGAAACCAGTGATCGCCCACTCAAAGAGGGCATTCGACTTGATCAGCCTGGCTGCTCGCAAGCCAAACAGTAAGAGAAAGAAAAAGAAATACAACAAAAATTGCTTGTTGAATAACTGGTTGCGCTGCATCAGCGGTCTTTTCGGTAGGTTTTTGAAGGTTTGACTACTCTTAGCCGCCAGCACAAAGAGTGCAAGATAACTGCCAAATAGACCAATGCCCTGAAGGTCATCAGGCAACCGTAAGGCAAACAATAAAACGAAAAGAAAGAACAGCGCCTCCTTCCAATCATTTTTCAGCGGCTGTTCAGTGAGCTTGGCTTTTTGGCGTACCATCAGGTCAGCTGGCGGCAGCCAAGAAGCACTGACCCCCAACAAACCAGCAGCTGGCAAGAGTGCCACGCTCCACCAAGTGCTCAAGATACCCACCAATGCGCCAGCACCGCCGATCAAGACACTGGCTGCTAACAGCGATGGTGCGAAAAGCGCCGTAAGCGTCTGTAAGAAAAAGACCCCTGTCATGCGAAAGGTATAAAAGAGCGCAAAGGCTAATGCTGCACTTAGCGACTGCTCTTTGCTCAAAGATAAGAAATAAAGATACGGGATGATCGTGATCGTATTGCTGATGATCAAAAGTGCGGTATGGGATTTTTTGTATATCATCTAAATTCCTCTACTATTGATTGTAGTCTTATTATTTTTTCTATTCTTGATAGTAGGTAGTCATTATAAGCAAGTCCTCTATTTAATCCAAAGGCCATTCCTATCCTCCACCACCTTTAATTTACTATTCGGCTGTAACTGGCATTCGATTTCTCCCCCTTGAAGCTTCACTCTGATTGCTTCTTGCTGATAAGTGATCGTAAAGGTCAGTGATTCGATTTTCTGTGGCAAATGATTCGCCAAGTGAAGTCCGCGATCATAGGTCAGACCAGCAAAACCATAAATCAAACTCAACCAGCTGCCGCCCATATTGGCAGCATGAACACCGTCTACAACATTCTTTTGCAAATCATTGAGATCCATCAGTGCGGTATCCATGAAGTAGCGATACGCTTTTTCAGTGTCGCCGATTCGGCTAGCCATCACACTAAAGATGGAACGAGACAACGAGGAGTCATGGGTCGTCACCTGCTCGTAATAGTCATAGTCTCTTGTTAATTGATCTGCTGAAAATTCATGGGTAAACAGCATCTCTGCTAAAACCGTATCTGCTTGCTTGCATACTTGATACTTATAAATGATCATTGGATGATAGTGAAGTAGAAGCGGATAATTCTCAGCAGGTGTTTCCTCAAATGGCCACAGCGCTTGATCTAAGAAGGAATCATCTTGTTTCGTTAGCTGCCGCTCTTCATCGTAACCGAAGTACATCAAGTCAGCCGCTTTTTCCCAATCGGCAATCAATTCTTGATAGACATGGTATCGTTTGGCCAATTCGACCGCATAGCGTAAGTTATTTTGTACCATTTTGTTTGTATAAAAATTGTTGTTTACCAAAGCGCTGTATTCGTCTGGTCCTGTCACTCCATGAATACAAAACCGCTCTTGTCCTTCTTTTACAGCAAACGTGCCATAATGAAACCAGAATTTCGCTGTTTCAAAAACGACTTCTTTACCAATTTCTTCAATAAAGGGTTGATCACCCGTGATACGTTCATATAATTGAAAGCCATAAACGATATCGGCATTGATATGCAGCTGTGCTGTACCTGCTGGATAATAGGCACTCGTTTCATTACCGTCAATCGTACGCCAAGCGAACAATGCCCCAGCTTGATTCAATTCTTTTGCTCGTTTTTTGGCTTGCGGCAAAATACTTGCACGATAGGAAAGCAAGCTTTTGGCTATCTCGGGGTTCGTATAAATGAAGAAAGGCAGTAGATACATTTCTGTATCCCAAAAATAATGTCCTTCATATCCTTCACCTGTAAGCCCTTTTGCGGCAAAATTCGTTTTTCCATCACGCCCTGCACCTTGGTTCAAATGAAACAAATTGAAACGGATCCCTTTTTGCAAATAGTCATCCCCCACGATTTGAATATCGCTGGCTTGCCAGAAAGATTGATAGTAATCCGCTTGTTCTTTTAATAAGACAGAAAACTCATCGACGCTCTGCTGAAATGGTGTCTCACCAATCCTTTGCAACAATTTGACCTGAAAAATCGAAGTTGACGGTTCTCCAACAGTCAAATGCTGCTTTTCTTGATGTAGCTGAATAGCGATTTTCTTTTGACTATTTGGTGCTGTCCATACTTGGTATGCGCCCATTTGTTCTTTTTCCAATTGATGATTCTTACTGGCAACTCGAGGATCATCTGTTTTATTGACAGAGAATTGCTGATTTAATGTGTGGGATAGTTCGATCGGTTCT
Source organism: Enterococcus casseliflavus NBRC 100478 (assembly GCF_001544095.1). GTDB lineage: Bacteria > Bacillota > Bacilli > Lactobacillales > Enterococcaceae > Enterococcus_D > Enterococcus_D casseliflavus. The sequence continues at coordinate 113,666 of NZ_BCPT01000001.1, forward strand.
GAAAAATCGGCTGTTATCACTTCATAGCGGCAAACATAGAGTTCACTGCGCGTCATTGACGCAAACGAAGTTAACCCCAACTCAAAAGACTTTCCAGTCGGAGTAGTGATCTGATAACTTTCCGTTAGAACCCCATCAGCTAATTTAAGACTCATTTGGGTTCGTTCGACTTGCCATTCCTCAACCGAAGAATCCTCCTCGCCGATTTTCAAAATAACTCCACGCAAGTTGGGCAGTTTGCAAATCGTTTGATGTTCTTTTGCATACCCATAAGCCCATTCGCCATACTGAATCGGCTCGCTGTCAAAAAAGCCGTTGACAAACGCCCCAGGATTTCCTGGGTACAATTGATTGACCTTCAAAGGATGTCCTGCACGGACGCCGATTTGCCCATTTCCTAAAGCGAACAATGTTTCTAGATACTCCATTTTCTGATGAGAAAGCTCATCAGCTGTCAATAGAAAGTCGTTTTTCTTCATCCTTTATCCTCCAAGTCTTTTGGTTTATTCCTCGTTATCTTCACTTAGTTTCTATCCTACACTTCTAGCCAATGATTGCAAGGCTCAGCACTTCGTCTTTTTGCCACAAGCATCTCTTTAGAGCCGAGCAGCGAATGTATGATACCATGAAGCAAATACGAAAGAAGGCGATTTCTTGGATTTATGGCTTACAAATGTACAACTTGAGACGAGTTATTTAAAAGAAGGCGATTGGTCTTATGGAACCAAAACAGAAAATACAGCAATCGGGATCAATGATGAAAAAATAGCGGAGATCGTGCCGATGACCGAATGGCAGGCATCAAGCGAAGCGACGATCATTGATGGGGAAAATCAGTTATTGTTGCCAGGATTGATCGAAAAACATTGTCATTTGGACAAAAGTAAATTAGGTACTCCTTGGCGTCCAGTAACGCCCGCAGCTAGCTTGGTGGAACGATTTGAAACTGAGATTCCCCAATTAGATGCCTTACCGTTATCAATCAAAGAACGCGGACAAGCGCTGATTGATTTAGAACTACCTCACGGTGCGGTGATGTTCCGCTCACATATCGATATTGAACCAATGACTCAGCTGCGTTATTTTGATGCGATCACTGAATTAGTCGCCGAACAACCTTTTGGCTCGGAGTTGGTCTTATTCCCACAACATGGCTTATTGCGCTCAAATGCAGCTTCTTTGATTGAAGAAGCCTTAGCAACGGGCAAAGCTTCTTATATTGGCGGTGTTGATCCTTATACACTCGATCAAGATTATAAAACTTCCTTACGGACAACTTTTGAACTTGCTCAAAAAGGGCATGTCGGTATTGACCTCCATCTTCATGATCGGCAAGAAGCTGGCAGAGCGACCGTCAAAGAAATGATTCGTTTGACGAAGGAATTCAATATGCAAGGAAAAGTAGCGATTAGTCACGCCTTTGGTCTAAATGACTTTGAGGGAGAAGAACGCAAAGAAGTCTTTCAAGCCTTAGCAGACTTAGAGATCCATATCATTTCAAGTATTCCCATCAGCCCAGGAACGATCCCGCCACTGAAGGAATTGCAAAGCTATGGCGTGGCTGTTCATATCGGTTGCGACAATGTCTATGATTCTTGGTCTTCTCTTGGCGACGGTTCTTTACAAGAAAAACTGGCCCGCTATTTAGAGATTTTTGCCGTCAAAAGTCAGGAAGACTTGACGCAAGCCCTAGGTCTGGTTACTGATGGCAAAGTGCCCTTAGATAAAAACGGTGCGCAGCAATGGCCTAAGGTTGGTGATTCGGCTGATTTCTTGCTGACACCAGCTGCTTGTACGGCAGAATTCGTTGCCCGCAAAGGCTTCGTCAGCAAAAGTTTTTATCAAGGAACGGTTGTCTTTTCAGCTGATTAAACTATCTGATAACAACGAAAAGAAAAGCCATTGTCTGAACTCAGCAGACAATGGCTTATTTCTTTCGATCATTAAACGTTTCTCAAAAATTCCATTTTACCCAATCAGCAAATAATTCTGGCCAACGGACAACCGACGCTTCCGTCCCATGTTGATCGCTGTTGGCGGTTTCTGGCGTTCCTAAACTTAACCCGTGACCGCCCCGAGGGAAAATGTGTAGCTCATAAGGTATATTAAATTTGCGCAGCTGTTCGGCAAAAAGGAGGCTGTTTTCCGCCAAGACTAATCCATCTTCTAACGTATGCCAAAGAAACGTTGGTGGTGTCTGTTCATTGACTAAAGTCTCTAAAGACAAGGCGGCTTTTTCTGTTTCGTAACGATCTGCTAATAATGAACGGAAGGAATCTTGGTGCCCAAGTTCACCACTAGATAAGACCGGATAACTCAACAGTAACCCGTTAGGTCGCCATTCTTCATTGGCTCCTTGTAAAGCCTCTGCTAGAAAAGGTTGCTGCCAAGACACACCCAGATTAGCAGCTAAGTGACCGCCAGCTGAAAAACCGGCAACAATGATTTTTTCAGGATCGACGTGCCAGACCTCATGATTGGTGCGCACAAGACGAACGGCAGCCGCCAATTCCTTTAAGGCTAACGGATAGACAGCCGGTTTGATACTATAATGCAACACAAAGGCTTGGAAACCAAAGCTCATCATTTTGATGGCGATGGGTTCCGCTTCACGATCCGACAACATTTCATAGCCGCCGCCAGGACAGATGATGACAGCTGATCGGACACGATCTGGTTCCATTTCAGGAGAATTTTCCATGACATACGTGGTTAAACTGGCTTGGCTTTCTGGTAAAAGTGCGGTTCTTTTTTCATGTATCACGGATTGCGCCTCATTTCATTGTAATTTTATAGACGATTGGTTGGTCGGTTTCAATTGGTTCAAAAGTTAGTTGCAAGCCTTCATCGGTCACTTGCCAATCAATAGGCTGTTCTTCGTGTTCTAGAATCGTCACGGTTTGGATGATGCCGTGAAATTCTGGCAAATTTTGGTCTTTGGATTGTGCCAGTGCTTGGATCCTTGCGTGTCCATTCTCAGGACTTGCCATGCCAATCGCATACAACGCATCCCCCTGAACCGTAAAGCGGAAATCCTGGCTCGTGTATGTCGTCGCCTGTGCTTCTTGAAATTGGCCCGAAACTACGGTCGTGGGCCCTTCCCCTGCTTTGCGCCATGGTTTCGCTTCATAAATGGCTTCACCATTTACATCCAGCCACGCACCGATTTCTTTTAAGATCGCTTGATCTTTTTCTGGGATCGAACCATCCCCTTTCGGCCCGATATTCAAAAGGAGATTGCCGTTTTTACTGACGACTTCGATCAAATCCTGTAAAATCTCACGTGTTGTTTTATAATCCAATGTCGTGGTATAGCACCATGAATTACGAGCGATTGCTGTGTCTGTTTGCCAGTAAAAAGGTTGTGGTTCGGCAAATTTCCCCCGTTCAATCTCCACGATACCGCTACCAAACATCATGGCATCGTGCTTGTAGCAAATACCAACTTGTTTGCCCCATTCAGCCCCACGATTGTAATAGTAAGCAGCGAAAAGTTGCAAATGCTCCTTGAAGGCTTCATGTTGGATCCACCAATCAAAATACAGCAGCTCTGGTTGATAGTTGTCGACGAGTTCACAGGTTCTAAGCAGCCAATCATCTAAAAATTCTTTTGACGGGTATGGCTCGCTAAAGAGACTTTCATGGTCTGGCTCTGGCATCGCTGGCCAGTAAAAGTCGCCTTTTGCCAACGGCTCCTTGATATCACTGTCAAAATCCTTACCGTGTCCCATAAAAAACCAATGTTCGGCACGATGAGATGAGGTACAAAAATGCAGGCCTTGCTCCTCTGCGGCTTCTTTTAGTTCCCCAAGAATATCTTTTTTCGGCCCCATAACTGACGCATTCCATTCAGACAGTTCGCTTTTATACATCTGAAACCCGTCATGATGTTCTGCAACGGGAAAAAGATAATTGGCACCGGCTTGTTTGATCAAGCGAATCCATTCATTTGCATCAAATTTATCTGCGGTAAACATCGGAATAAAGTCTTTGTAGCCAAAGTTTTTTTGTGGACCATAGGTTTCAATATGGTGATCATATTCTGGATGGCCTTTGATGTACATATTTCTTGAATACCATTCATTGTGAAAGGCTGGAACACTGTACAGTCCCCAATGAATGAAGACCCCAAATTTTGCTTTGCGGAACCATTCCGGTAGAACAAAAGCGCCCAATGACTGCCAATTTGGAAAAAAGGGGCCTTGATGTGCGACTTGCTGGATCGTTTCTACTGTGATCATTGTTTTTCCTCCAAAATACCGACTGTTTCCAGCCATGTTTTTGCAATCAACACATGTCCTGCAGTCGAGGGGTGCACGCGATCACTGCTTAAGACATAGGATGATTGATAAAGCAAAAAATCATCAAACTTTTCCTGCGTATCCCCTAAAAGGATACCATACTCTTGCGCTACTTTGGCAAGCACTTGTTGGTAATTGGCAAGCATTTTTCTTAATGGATCTTCTTTGTTGGCTTCAACCATAAACGGGCTCAAAAGAATCATCCCTTTGACATTTGGCAAGGTCTGCTCGATCAAATCACGCAGCTCTGATTCAAATCTCTCGATCCCCACTAGTTCCGTTTGAGCAAAGGTTCCATCAAAATGCCGCCACACATCATTCACACCGATCATGATCGTTACCCAATCTGGATGAAATGCCAACACATCATCCTTCCAGCGCTTCTTCAAATCGACAACCGTATCCCCACTGACACCCCGGTTGACGATCATTAATTCCATTTGCGGGAGTAATGCTGTGGTATAGGCGTTGATCAGATGAACATAGCCGTCCCCCCATGAAGACCAACCTGCGGGTATCGCTTGATAATTTCGATTGCTATCTGTGATCGAATCCCCCATAAAAAGCAAACGATCTTTTTTATCCACTATCATTGTTTTCCTCCTTAAAGAAAGAAGACTGATCCGCTGGTGCTGGATCAATCTTCTTAAGTGATTGCTTATCCAAAGGCTGTATACTCACTTTTGCCAAGGAACCGTTGGCAAATCACTCGAGCGATTCTTTGTTTGTTTTTGATTAGTCCCCAAATTCTTTCGCTACTTCTATCCGTTTTTCGTTTTGATCTTTTGCATTGTTCATGTCAAATTCCAAAACGGTTTGATAGCCAAGACCATCTGCTGTTTCTTGCATTTCTTTTAGCAATTGGTCAAATTCTGCTTCATCTTTGGCAAAAACCATTCGCCAAGAGTACTCGATGATTGTCGCTTTGGCTTGGTTCCGCAACGTAGAGATCTCTGAACTATCTTCTGGCGCTACATAGCTGGCACCAGGGGCAACTAACAATTGGTCGTTCTCCTCTAAATAGCCAATGGTGGATTCTGCACCACCCATATTTTTTGACCAATCTTCTTTTACAGGATCGGTTGTTTCATTTTGATAGCTTTCCCACATCGTATAAGCATAAGGGAAGCCTGTATCAGGATTGATATCGATCGGTAATACCGTATTGACGTTGAGTGCAGATACGCCATCTTTGTAACTTCCGCCACCGTATTCTTCTGGCACATCCCCATCACCATCTAGCAATGCTTGTTTTCCGAACTCAGTTAAGACAGGCTCGCCGTCTTTCATTTCCCAAGTCAACCCTTCTGGACCACTACTGCCGCTTGTTTGAGAAGAATTTGCTAACACACCTTCTGATGAGTAGAGCCAGTCAATGAAGGCTGCGATTCGCTCTGGGTCTTCGGCATTAGAACCGATCCCGATAAATTGTTTGCCACCGTATACTTCCGCACCATAAGAGAAGATTTTTTGATCTTGGATCGGTGCCAACATAAAGCCTTTTCCTTCAGTCAAGTTCGTGGTCGTATTAAAGGCCGCTTGACCTAACCAAGGCCACCATGAGAATAACACTTGTCCTTCTTGGAATTTTGCAAAAAGTGTATCGTAATTTTGCGTCGTTGATTCTGGGTCAACTAAGCCCATTTGATTGGCTTCGAAGTAAAACTTAAGTGCACGAATATATTCAGAGTCACTATCGAGAATGCTTTGATAATCAGAACCATCCGCTTTTGCCAAGACAAATCCTGATTCATCGTACCCATAGTAGGTGACCAGCTGTTTGCCTGCATTCATCATGTTGCCGTCCCAATCGCTGAATAGAGAAAACCCATAAACTTTTTTCCCAGAATCTGTTGTTGGATTGTCTTCTTGCATTTTTTGAATCACAGGAAGCAGGTCTTCCAATGTACCGATTTCTGGGTATCCTTGCTCCCCATAAAGATCCCAACGCACGTAAGCACCAAATGTAGGATCTAATCCTTCTGAAGGATCGGTGGCTTTTAATGTAGAAACGGAAGTTGGAAAGCCATATAGACCATCGGCATCTTTGTTTAGATTTTGAACAGCCGCATCGAAGCGCTGAACGTTTTCCATAGTTTCATAATACTCGCTCGCATCGGTCAACAAACCAGCTTCAACCAGTTCGTTGTATTGTTGGCCATTATCAACAATGATCAAATCACCCAAATCGCCTGCTGCTGTTCTCGTTTGATAAAGGGTATCACCGTTTCCAGCAACGTTTGGTGCGATGATGTTCAATTCCATATTGAATTTATCCCGCACGATTTTGGCAAACCAACCTTCTTGCATCCCCATATAGTTGGCTAGCCCATTATAGACATCGATCGTGATCGTTTCATCGTAGCCACTTTCGCTAGAAGCGGCATCTGTGTCAGATTCAGCTGCTCCTCCACAGCCGGCTAAACTACCTAGCAATGTCATGCTTAACAAACCTGTTGCTACATATTTCGACATTTTTTTCATTTTCTTCCCTCTTTCTTTTTATTAACCTTTCACCGCACCCAACATAATTCCTTTGACAAAATACTTCTGGAATAGCGGATAAATGAACATGATTGGTAAAACAACAATGACTGAAACGGTCATGCGGATCGACGTCGGCGTCTGCGTTGTTGCTGCTGAAGCGATGCTGGAAAGTGATCCCGAGGTATTTTTGACCATTTGTGCCAACGAATTGGCTTGATTGATATACGTATAAAGAAGGTATTGCAAGGAGTAGAGACTTTGATCCGTAATGTAAATCAGTGTATCCTGGAAGGAATTCCATTGACCCACTGCCGAGAAAATCGCTACTGTTGCTAAAATCGGTGTACAGTTGGGTAAAATTACCCGAAAGAATACTTGAATGATGCCAGCTCCATCCATTTCAGCTGCTTCTTGCAATGATTTGGGGATCGACTCAATATAGGTTTTCACCAAGATGATATTAAAGGGCTGAACGACAGCCGGCAAAATATAGACCCAAAAGTTATTCGTTAAACCTAATGTCTTCATCGTGATGAATAATGGAATCAACCCTGCATTGAAATACATTGTAATCACGACAAAGCGATACCAAAATTTTCGTTTCCACATTTTTTCTTGGGTAAACATGAAGCCTAAGAAGGCTGAAGCTAAGACAGTCGCGGCGGTACCAATCACCGTTCTAGCCACCGAAACCGTTGCGGCTAGAGGCAATCCTTTTAGCTGTAACACTTGACTATAGTTTTCAAAATGGATCTCTTGTGGAAAAAAGCGAATTTGGCCTAACGCACTCAACTCATTATTACTGATTGAATTAATGATCAAGTAATAAAAGGGATACGCGCAAATCAACGTAATCAAAAAGAAAAAGGTATAATTGAGGATACTAAACGTCAGGTTTTCACGTTTGCGTACTTTTTTCGCCTTTTTCTTTTCACTAATCGATAGTTCCATTGATATCCTCCTCTTCTAAATAATGGATGTCCCCCGAATTTTTTTCGAAGCAATATTGACGATGGCTAACAAGGCAACAGAAATGACACTTTTTAGCATACTGATCGCGGTCGCTAGCGATAGACTATTTCCGCCCATCCCTAAATTGTAGACATACAAATCGAGGACTTGGATCGTGTTTCGATTGAATGCGTTTTGGAAGACAAAGTACTGATCCATTCCGTTGTTCAGCAAGTTGGCGATAGACAGCATCAACATCACAAGGAACGTCGGCATCAAGGCAGGTAGTGTGATATGACGCATCAGGTGGAAACGATTCGCCCCATCGATTCGTGCCGATTCATACAATTCGGGGTCAATTCCTGAAATGCCTGCAAGATACATGATGGCACCCCAGCCCAAGCCTTTCCAAATATTCCAAAGACACATCATCAGCCACGTATGATTGCCGCTATCCAAAAATTTGACTGGATCGGTAACGAAGCCCCATTCTTGCAGCAACGTGTTTACCAGCCCTGTTGAAGAAAACAAGCTAAAGGCAATCGTATACACCAAAACCCAACTGATAAAATTCGGTAGCGTGGTCAGCGTTTGGACCAAATTTTTAAACCATTTGCACTTGATTTCGTTCAGTAAAATGGCGAAGCCTACTGGTAGGATCGAAGTGGCGATCCCTAAAAAACTCATGGCAAAGGTGTTTTTCATTACTTGTACGATCTGATCCACTTGTGTTGGACTAGAGACAAGAAGTCGAAACCATTTGAAGCCTACGAACTCGCTGCGCGCTAAACCTAATGCTGGTTTGTAATCATAAAGTGAATAAATCCATCCGTGCAAAGGAAAATAAGAGAACAAAAACACGAGAATCAGAAAGGGAACGATACATAAAAACAAAATCTTCCCTTCTCGTGTCACCCGCTTATTTTTTCTTGGGACACTGCTTAGTTTACTTTCCATTTTCCTCCCCCTTTTTTGTAACCGCTTTTACATTTTTAATACTAGCACCTGAATGCTTATTTGCCACCTGTGAAAAATAGAGGTCAATCCGTACATTTTAGACTTCATTTTTCTTTTATTTATAAAGAACGTTGATCTATCAATGTTTTCGCTAGAAACCGCTCGAATGGCAAGGCTTTCAAAATTTGTTTTTTGCGAGTACTATAGGAATATATCAATTTTGGAGGGATATAAATGAAGTACAATCCTGATGGTCAACTGTACAAAATAACCACCGTTTTTTCACAATTCACATTGTTAAATTTACTATATATCATTAGCTGTTTGCCAATTATTACGATTGGTGCTGCGACAGCTGCCCTTTATGAAGTGACGATTCGTTATGCGGATGAGGAGCGTGGTGAATTGATTGTAGGCTATGTGCGAGCGCTACGTGCAAACTTTATGAAATCCACCGGTAGTTTTCTCCTTCTTGGGCTCCCCATGGTAGCACTACTGTATAGTAGCTTGTTTTGGTTTTCCTCAAAAACCATTCTTGCCAGTATTTTTGCTTTCGTTCTAATTGTTACAGCTATTTATCTGTTTATTGTGTTAGTCTATTGCCTTGCCTTAATTGGACGTTATGAAAACAGCTTTAGGCAAACACTAAAAAATGCGTTTCTGTTACCGATCGCGGACCCTATCCGTTCGTTAGCCCTCGCACTTATTCCTATCGCTGCGTTTTGTTTTGTTATTTTATTTCCGTTGTTTAAATTTCTCTTGTTGATTTTTGGCTTTTCTTTTGTTATTTATTGTAGTTCGTTCCTGTTGCTTTCTATCTTTCGTAATCAACAAGCATGAAAAGAATCAGTCATCTCTCACTTTTTCGTCGTCTGAGTCAGTTTTCCATTCGGCGACAATTGTTCATTCTTTATCTACCTGTTGTTTTTTTATCCACAGTGACTATAGGTCTCTTATTGGTCTACGATTCAACCAAACAGCTGACAGGCAATTACCAACACTTGGCAGAGTTGAATGCTCAGCGTGTCAAATCTGTTCTTTTTGATACAACAAACACGCTGACAAACACGGCGAGTTCCTTATCAAACGATACCCATCTACGTCAACTTTTAACTGCCAATTACCTTGACGACCAAGAAGCGATTGTGGACATCAATAGCTATGATCAACTAGATGAGATCAGAAATCTTCAAACCTCGATTGCGAAATTAACTATCTATACGACGAATCAAACCATTCCGAACTATAAATATTTTCAACAGGCAGATGACACGATTCAAGCGACCGCCTGGTACCAACGAGCTCTCAAGCAACCCGATGCTTTTTTGATGACGATGCCAGAGGATTACAAAGCAAATCGTTTGAGTCTTTATAAGACGTTGCCTTTGCCTTTATCAAAAGAAACAGCCGTTTTGGAGATCCAAGTCGATTACAATTATCTCAGTAACCGACTTCGTAATTCATCCTATGAATTGGAATTACAGTTAAATGATGATGTCATCTTTTATAGTGACAAAATCAATCAAGTTGGGGAACCGGGACAGCTGACAGCTCTTTCTGAGCCGCAAACGAGTGCTGCCTTTTTAAAAAATGATGGTACCAAGGTGATGCTCACCAAAAGCACCTTACCCATGAGTAACAAAGAAGATATCATCACGATTTATAGTGCGGATACAAATGCCTATCGTAATCTACGCGCCAATCTGATCCGTTGGAGCACGATCGTTTTGGTGATTTTGATCACTACTTTCATCATCGTCTTTCTCTTTGCTCGATTCTTTACCAAACGAATTTCTCAACTGCAGCAGGCGGTCTACTTTGCCTCGATCGAGGATTATGATTTCTTTCAAAATATTAGCGGCGAAGACGAGATTTCACAGATTTCTCTTGATTTCCATAAGATCATTCAACGAATCAAGAAAAAAGAAGAAGAGATCTACCGTTCGCGTCTGGCACAGCAAGAGCTATTGACTCAGCAGCAGCAAATGGAATTTAATATCTTAGCGGGGCAGATCAATCCCCACTTTTTGTTCAATACGTTAGAAACGATTCGCATGATGGCGATGACTTCTGGCAATTCTGACGTCGTTTATGCCATCAAGTTACTGGCAAAATCGATGCGCTATACGCTAGAAGCCCACGGAACCAAGCGAACGAGTTTAGAAGAGTCCTTAGACGCGGTTCACGTGTATGTCAAGATCCAGCGGATGCGCTTTGGCGATCGAGTCAACTTTTCCTATTCAGTCTCCAATGAGATCGACCAAAAAGAAGTCCAAATATTGCCCCTCCTGATTCAACCATTGGTGGAAAATGCCATCTCCCATGGCTTGGAAGGCATCACCTATCCAGGGTTTGTCCGTTTGACGATCACCAAAGACGGCCATGATCTGGTGATCGTGGTACAAGACAACGGCAGCGGGATACCGCCAGAAAAACTCGAACACTTGCAGCAAAAAATCAAGACGCCCTCCACCCATGCCAAAAAGAACATTGGACTAGCCAACGTCAATCATCGGGTCAAAATGTTTTATGGACCTGAATACGGCTTGACGATCGAGAGTGTGCTGGGCAGCGGCACACAAGTCACCTTGCGGATCCACGATCTAAGCCAAGATTCATTTTCTCCTCACTAAAACAGTAAAGCCCCCCTTCGATTCCTGTTTCAGAAATCGAAGAGGGGCTTTTCATTGATTAGAAATCCCGCACATGAACGGTTTGTTGTGGTGAAGAGGCGCTGGCATAGCAGCCTACCATGATCCCAGTAAAGACACCGCCAACTTCAGTAGTCAGATATTTTGTTTCTCCCCTACCTAAAGGCTGTGCTTGTCCTTGCTCATCAACAACAGAAAAACGATAAGTTTCTTTATCGGCGCTCAGCTGCAAGGTGACTGTATCTGCTGCATAAGGCAGTTTCTTTTCCACTTTCCATAGGGAACCGATTTGTCGACGGAAAACTAGCTGCTGACTGGACGCCGTTTTTTCCAAGTAGCCCTCATAGTGATGGGTGGCATTTAAGAAAACCGTCAATCCCGCTTGTCCATCCGTTAGTTGCCGACAATCAAAGGTTGCCTGAAATTGTTGCTCAAAGGCGGTTTGCCGTTGGAACACTGCGGCGAGTTTGCCTTGATCAGACAGACCCGTCTGATTAGGATGCAGCAAGAAGCCATGTGGCTCTTCTTCAATCAACGCAGAGTCCCATTCGAATAAAGTCACGTAATCAGGCTTGCTGCTCTTCTTTTGTGTTTCCTTTGGTGTCGCCGCTGTGTCTACCTGAATGGTTTCTGGCAAGTGACCTTCCTCGCCAAACACCGGCCATTGGTTTGACCAGTCCACCGGTAGCAGGCATGTTTCCCGCCCTAACAAATGCCTCAAAGGATAGCTGATGGGGCGTACTGCTAGACAAACTGCCCACCAGTTGCCTTTAGTATCTTGCACGAGATCCGCATGCCCTGCGGCTTGCAGTGGCAGATTCGTACTGCGATTGGTCATCACTGGATTGTGGGGATATGCTTCATAGGGTCCCGTCAAGGAACGGCTGCGGGCCATGGTCAGCATATGCCCATAGGACGTTCCGCCTTCGGAAATCAACAGGTAGTAATAACCGTCTTTTTTATACAAGTGGGGGCCTTCTGGATCAGCCGCTCCGCTGCCCGTCCAAATGTTTTGGCGCGGGCCTAGTTCTCCAGAAGCCAAATCGATCGTCCGCAGATAGATCTCCTTATGGGTGCCTAAGTAATAGGTCTGTCCATCGTCATCTGCGAAAATCGTCGGGTCGATCCCAGGGGTGTCCAGCCAAATCGGGTCAGACCATTCACCAGTGATGTCATCCGTCCAGATCAGAAAGTTGCCTTCTACTCCTTCGCTTGCGCCAACGTTGGTACAAACGAGGTAAAAGCGGCCCTTGATAAAACGCAAGGTTGGGGCATATAGACCAAAAGCATTGGGGTTTTTCGTCGATAGCTGCAGCTGCTCAGGTCGCGAAAGTCCATGACCAATCAGCTGCCAGTCTGCCAAGTTTTTACTGTGATAGATTGGTAATCCAGGAAAATATTCAAAGGTACTCGTCACCAGATAAAAGTCTTCACCGACACGGCAAATACTGGGATCGGGATGAAATCCAGGCAAAATTGGATTCGTAATGGTTCGCATGGGCATCTAGAACTCCTTTATCGTGGTTTGGTCAGCCGTTAGCTCATGGCTCGTTTTTCCAGAAGTCGTGTGTATCTGCAAGGATGCTTGCTGGATGCCAGTCAGCTTGACGATCAGTTCTTGATCGACTCTTTCGACAGCCACCTCGCCAAGCCACTCACCGTGGTGATCATAGATAGCGGCAGCGGTCTTGTCTTGCGGATCAAAGAGATGGATCGTTGGATGTTGGGCATAGTCATAGACTGCTTTGGTTTGTTCATGGCCTTCGATAATGACTTGATTTGGTCGGACTAACAGTGGCAAGTGGAAATAGTCATAGGTTTCTTGGTACCAGCGTCCGCCCTCGTAGGCTTTGCCAGATAAATAGTCGATCCAATGCCCCTTCGTTTTCGGTACGTAAAAGGAGACTGTTCCTTGATCATTAAAAATGGGCGCCACTAAAAGGTGTTCCCCCAGCATGTATTGGCGATCCAAATGATGGGTCATCTCGTCTTCAGGAAACTCTAAGACCATTGCCCGCATCATCGGAATCCCCGTTTGAGCGGTTAGCACCGATTGGGCTTGCAAGTAAGGCATCAAGGACAGTTTTAACTTGGTAAAGGCTTTAGCTACCGCCACGGCTTCGTCGTCATAGACCCATGGCACTTTGTATTCCCAGCTGCCATGGTAACGGCTATGGGAAGACAGCAGACCAAATTGTGTCCAGCGCTTGTAGAGGTCTGGAGTTGAGCCAGCTTCAAACCCTGAGATATCGTGGCTCCAATACCCAAAGCCGCCTAACCCAAAGGACAGACCTGCCCGCAGCGACTCTGCCATCGATGGATAATCTGAGGTGCTGTCGCCGCCCCAGTGTACAGGCAAGCGTTGTGAACCAACCGAAGCTGCCCGCGCAAAAACGATGGCTTCTTCTGCTCCCTTGACTTCTTTCAGCAAGTCAAAGACGACCTTATTGTATAGATAGGCGTAATAATTGTGCATTTTTTCTGGATCAGAGCCATCATAGTACACCGCATCGGTGGGAATCCGTTCACCAAAATCCGTTTTGAAGCAATCCACACCCATGTCTAATAAGGCACGCAGCTTGCTGTTGTACCAAGCGATCGCTTCAGGGTTGGTGAAGTCGACGACCGCCAAACCAGCTTGCCATTTGTCCCATTGCCAGACATCTCCATTGGCGCGTTTCAAAAAGTAGCCATTCGCCATCCCTTCATCAAACAAGGGTGATTTTTGCCCAATGTAAGGATTGATCCATACACAGATTTTCAATCCTTTGGCTTTCAAGCGCTGCAGCATTTTTTCAGGTTCTGGGAAAGTTCGTTCGTCCCATGTGAAGTTGCACCACTCGTATTCTTTCATCCATAAGCAGTCAAAATGAAAGACCTCAAGAGGGATATCACGTTCTGCCATACCGCCTACAAAAGACGTCACGGTTTGTTCATCATAATCCGTCAAGAACGAGGTACTTAGCCATAACCCAAAGGACCATGCAGGCGGCAGCGACGGTTTTCCCGTCAAATCAGTGTAGCGCTGGATCACTTGTTTCAGCTCATCACCAGCAATCACAAAGTATTGTAGCGATTGTCCTGGATTGCTGAATTGAACACGCGAAACTTTTTCACTCCCCACTTCGAATTGCACCCGATCTGGTGAATTGACAAAGACGCCATACCCTTTATTACTTACATAAAAAGGAATATTTTTATAAGCTTGCTCTGTACCAGTGCCCCCGTCGGCATTCCAAATATCAACACTTTGACCATTCTTCACGAAACTAGTAAAGCGTTCCCCTAAACCATAGATCGTTTCTCCCACATCCAGAGTCAACTGTTCGCTAATATGGGTATTTGCTTGCGGATCGATCACTAGGGCTTTGCTGCGAGGCTTGCTTTGGGTAATCAGCTGTTCTTTGTAATAAAACGAAGCTGTCACATTTTCCTCTTTGCTGATCACGACTTGCAAGTCTCCGGAGCGAAAAACATAGGATTGCTCGTCTTCTGAAATATCAGGAGTGATCTCTTCTGTCATCAATTCAAAATCGGGGGCTTTGGCTTGGACCCCTTTATAGTTATAGAGGGTGATCCCAATGATATTGCTTCTAGGGGTAGTGACTTCCATCGTTAACAATCCGCCATCCAGCGTTGCCCCTTTATGTCCGACATAGCTATAAGGCAGATATAAAACCAATTTGTTTTCTTCTTTACGGGCATCGTAGACATGCACCGCAAATTTCACATCAAATCCTTCACGAAATAACCAACCGCCATCTGAAAATTTCATTTTTTTCCTCCTTGTTGGATCAATGTCAACGCCCCTAACAGACCAGAATCATTATAGTAACGACAAGTCTCGATCGGCACTTGGAAATCTGGCCAATGGGGGTTCTCATTGATTGCTTGTTTGATTATAGCTAATAGATCAGGGTGTTGGCTGATGCCGCCGCCGATCAGTATTTTTTCGGGATTCATCGTGACAGCTAGGTTGTAAATCGCAAGTGCGACATAACGTGCCCACTGTTTCAGGATCTCCTGCGTTTCAGGATCACTCGACCACTGCTGCATGATGGTTTCACCTAAAATCTCCTCTGATTCAGGAATCGCTTTTGCCCGCCGATAGGCAGCAATCAGTCCTCTCGTTGAAGCTAGATCATGGAGGGTCGCAAAAGAAGATGCTTGAAAATCAGTGATCATCATTCCGAATTCTCCTGCCCGAAACCCATTGCCGTGAATCAACTGGCGCTGATGAACGAGCGCGCCACCAATACCGGTGCCTAATGTGATCATGACAAAATCTTGTACGTCAGCAGCATTGCCGGTAGAAAGTTCTGCTAAAGCAGCACATTTCGCATCATTTTCGATCCAGATCGGATAAGACTTGGTTAAACGCTGCTGCAGCTCTTGTACGACAGCACAGCCGTGTAAAGGAGCCAACGCCCCCGCCATGATCGCTCGGCCATTGACTGAATCAATGAAACCAGGAAAACTCAGCCCGATCCCTTCGATGATATGCACTTGCTCGACTTCTTTTATTTTGGCAGCTAAGGCAGCAAAAAATTCATCCCGCGTATTACTCGGGGTTTTGATTTTGCCTCGGTCCAGCCATTGATTCTTCTCGGTAAAAACCCCGAATTTGATATAGGTCCCCCCTACATCAAAGCACAGGCGTACATCTGTCATTTCTCCTCCTCCGTTCGAAAAGCGCTTACAGTTTCATTTAAATTATATAAAAGAAAAAAAAGAAAGCCTACTTCTTAGAATAGACTTTCTTACTATAAAAATTAGCTTTTTTCTGTCTCCGATAGGCAATAGGATACTTCTTTTTTATTTCAGCATTGCTCCATTTGAAGCAATGACTTCCTTATACCAATCAAAAGAATCTTTCTTGATTCGATCAAACGAACCATTCCCTTCATTGTCACGGTCTACATAGATGAACCCATATCTTTTTCGCATTTCACCTGTAGTAAATGAGATGAGATCAATACAGCCCCATGCTGTATACCCAATCACATCAATGCCGTCTTCCTCGATGGCAAGCATCATTTGTTTGATGTGTTCAGCTAAATAGTCAATCCGTTCGGGATCATGAATGCCGGTTTCTGTCATTTGGTCATTAAAACCAAAGCCATTTTCCACAATAAAAATCGGCAGTTCATAACGGTCCTGCAAGAGATTCAGCATATAGCGCAATCCCATGTGGTCAATCGTCCAGCCCCATTCCGTCATCGTTGCATAAGGATTCGTTGTTAGCACACTGCTGCCCAACAAAGGATCATGTAGATAGTTTGCATCTGAGCGGGTAGATACTGTATTGCTTAAATAATAAGTAATACCGATATAATCAACGGTGCCGTTTGCCAAATCATCAAGATCGGCTTCTGTCACATCGATCGTGTACCCTTTTTTCTGCCATTCATTGAGTATTCTTTTTGGGTAGTGTCCACGGACATGTACATCTGTGAAATAGAGTTGATTATTATCTTCTTGTTGTGCTAACAATTGATCACGAGGATCAGAAGTCAGCGGGTAATTAGGTGTGGCAGCTAAACAGCAGCCAATTTGAAACTCAGGATTGATTTTTTTCGCAGCTGTGACGACCCGAGCTGAAGCAACAAACTGATAGTGAGCGGCTTGGTACATGCCTGCTAGTTTCTCCTCATCCTCGTCAAAGATCACACCAGAATTGGTAAAACTGTAAATTGGATTATCGATGATCCGCTGATTGTTGATCTCGTTAAATGTTAGCCAATACCGCACTTTTTCTTTGTAGCGTTCCATTACAGTTTGCGCAAAACGTTCAAAAAATCCGATCATCTTTCTGTTGCGCCAAGCCCCATAGGTTTCAACTAAATGATAGGGCATCTCGAAATGAGACAACGTCACAACAGGTTCTATTCCATATTTTTGCATCTCGTCAAAGACCTGATCGTAAAAATACAGCCCTTCTTCGTTCGGTAGTTGTTCATCTCCTAAAGGAAAAATTCGTGTCCATGCGATACTGATTCGCAAAGCTTTGAAACCCATTTCCGCAAAAAGTTTGATATCTTCCGGGTAACGATGGTAAAAATCAATGCCTTCATGATTCGGGTAATATTCCTCAGGCAAGATTGTGTTGGTAATTTTCCGAGGCCGATCTTTCGTTCCTGCTGTCATCACATCGGCAATACTGATCCCTTTCCCGCCTTCTTGCCAAGCACCTTCCACTTGATGAGCGGAGATCGCACCGCCCCATAAAAAGTTTTCTTTCATTTTCAAACTCCTATCCTTCGTTGTTTACGGTAAACAGAATCCCTTCTGCTTCAATTGTTCCGGCCGTTGTTTCGTACTCGATTACTGTATCTGGCCCACAATTTGTAACGATCACGGGTGTCGATAATTGATAGCCTTTATCCAGAATCGCCTGCCGGTCAAAGGTCAACAAACGATCTCCTCGTGCAATTGTCGCACCATTTTCGACGTTAACATCAAAAAACTCACCATTTAGATTCACGGTATTCAATCCGACGTGGATCAATAATTCAACCCCTTGATCAGATTTAATACCAATCGCATGCTTAGAAGGGAAAACAGCAACAACAGTACCTGCAAAAGGTGCCCGAATGATTCCTTCATCGGGGATGACCGCAATTCCTTGTCCAGCGATTCCGCTGGCGAAGACATCGTCTTCCACTTCTGCTAAAGGCATCACTTGTCCTTTTACCGGTGAATAAATCGGAGTTGCTGCATTGGTTAAGATACTTTCTACCTCTGATTCAGGCTCTGCTTCAAATTCTGTTAGTTCACTTTCCTTCACGCCAAAGAAATAAGCCAGTAAAGCTCCTGACAACAATGAAACGGTGATTCCGATCAGATAACCCACCAAAGGACTGTAAACAGGCAAGGAAAAAATATTATGGAAAACATACGCATTCATCGTCACACCAAAAGCGCCTAACACTGCTCCGCCTAAACCACCGGAAATAGCTACGATCGGCAAAAGTCTTTTGTAACGAAGAATAATCCCATAGACGATGGGCTCTGTCACGCCGGCAAAGAAGCCAGTCAAGGCAACTGGGCCTGCCAAAGCCCGCATTTTCGAATGTTTTTTCGCTCGTAAGAAGAAGCCAACTGCAATCCCGATTTGAGCAAAAACAGCGGCCAATGCCATTCCTTCAATAGGGTCTCCACCTAATCTTGTCAGATTATCTAACGTTACAGGTGTAAAGCCCCAGTGCAAACCAAACATAACCATGAAGGTCATCCCGCCGCCTAAAACGATGCCTGAAAGGATCCGGCTTTTTTCAAATAACCACATTACACTTCCTGATAAAAGATCCCCGAAAAAGGTGCCGAATGGACCAAAAAGGATAACGGTCAATGGAATCATGATCATCAAACTAAGCATTGGTACGGCAAACAATTGAATGTCTTTATAAATAATCTTTTTCAAAAATTTATCTACAAATTGATAAATAAAAATAGCCGCAAAAATCGGAAATAGGGTTGTGGCATAGTCCACGGCTTGAACTGGTATCCCCAAGAAATTTGTATTTTCCACGCCAATCAACCCAGTAAACTGAGGTTCCAACAATGCTGCACCAATCACGCCGCCAACGTACATGTTGGCACCTAATCTTTTCGACAACGTGATCCCTAAGAAAATCGGTAAAAAATAAAATATTGCATTACTCGCAGCACTCAAAATGACATAAGTAGAAGATTCTGCTGATAACCAATTAAATTGGGTCAAAACCGTCAGCAGTGCTTTTAGCATCCCCGAACCTGCTAGAGCAGGAATTAAAGGAGAAAAAGCACCTGAGATAATTTCAAATACGGCGTTCAAATTAAAACCTGTTTTTTTCGAAGAACCTGTTTCTTGATCTGATAACCCAGCCATAGCTGAGATCGTCGCATAGTAATCTGATACATTGCTGCCGATTACGACTTGATATTGTCCTCCGCTTTGTACAACAGACATCACATAGGGCAGTTTTTGAAGTTCCCCTTTATTGGCCTTGGCGTCATCCTTCAAGCCAAAACGCAATCTCGTTGCACAATGAACCAAGCTGTCGATATTTTTTTCACCACCGATCAAGCGAATGATCGCGGCACTTTCGTTTTCAAATTTCATAGTTATTCTCCTTTTGCGTATAATAAAAAGCGTGATCTAGAAGACACCTCAAACAAAAGACTCGTTTGAGTGCTCACTCTAGGTCACGCCTGCTTTATCAGTAACGATCCGTTAAGATGCCAATCGATTTAAATGTAAGGTTAAATACAACACTTCATCTTCAGTGATTTCCCACTGATACCTATTTTCCAGAAATTGCTTGATTTTCATAGCACACTCATAATCCAACGGATATTTCAGTTGAATCACATCTAATAAACTAGACGCTGGTTGAGCTGGTAGCTCATTGCTCATCTGTCGTTTAACAAAGTAGCGAATGTGAGTGATGAATCGGGAAAAATAAATAGAGTCTTGTCTGAATTCTTTGCCATAATGATAATTGATGATCGTCAAAATATCTTTCATGACTTTGGAAATCAGCATTGTTTCTTCCATTCCGTTGTTATCGCCTAAAAAATTCACGAAATGCTGCGTAATAAAAGCAGCCTCATCTTGCGGAATATTCAGATGTGTTCGCTTTTGCATCAGCTCAACCGCTTGAAGACCAATTTCATATTCTTTCGGGTACACCTGCTTTAATTCCCATTCTAGGGGTGTTTGAATTTTCATCCCTTCTCTTGCTCTCGTCAGAGCAAAACCGATATGGTCTGCAAGTGCCACTAGCAGTGCAGGATTGCTTTCGCATTGAAACGCTTCCTCAAACAATTTTAAAATATCGCTGGCCAGTTGCAGATCACGATATTCAATCCGTTTAAGCAGCTGTTCCAAATCTGCAATGCTTTTTTGGTCGTTAATGATGAATCGCTTTTCTATTTTCTTTTGATCGACAGTGTCGCCTGGCTTCAAACCAAAGCCGATGCCACTCCCCATCACAACTTCTTCTTGGTGATTGTCGTTCAGGACTAATGAAGCATTATTATTAAATACTTTGACGATTTCCATGGTCAACACCTCCTAAAATAAAACAAAAAAATAACGTCACCAACTAGCTATGATCTTTTTCCAAAATAAACGAATGGAGAAAATCTCATACCTGTGGTCACGCCTGCATTATCAGTAACGATCCGATGCACTTACTATACTTCAAAATGAAAACGACGTCAATAGCTTTTTTAAAGCATTTTCTTGTATGAGCTTCTGACGAGATTATTCAAAAAAATGGCGACAAAAAAGACGTGTTGTCTCTTGCTGCCGCCATGCGAACCTGTAATGCCGCTTTTTCTTTTCACAAATTTCTCTTTTCATTGCCTATGCGATGGACTGTTTTCCTGAAAAATAGCTGCTCATGTATCAGCGAATTTTCTTATGTTTTCCGAAACTCATTCGGTGAAACCTGATGGTATTGTTTGAACTTTTTGTAGAAATAATCAACATTGCTGTAGCCCACCAATTCAGCAACTTCGTAGACCATTAGATTGGAATGACGCAAGATTTCCACCGCTTTTTCCATTCGTACTTCATCCAAGAACGCCAAATAATTTTTCCCAGTTTCTTTGCGAAACTTCTTGCCTAGATAGGCACTATTGTAATTGAAACGTTCCCCGATTTTTTTCAAGGTCAAATCTTCTTGATAATGCTTTTTCGTGTATTGGATCAATTCTGCAATGATATCGATTTGGTTCAAACTGCTGGCGACGGTTGCTTGCAAGTCTGTTAGTTTTGCGGTGATCACCTCTTGCAGCATTGGAAACGTCTGGGCGAGAAAAATCTGCTGATGCACTTCGTCTGTCGACCATTCGATTGCTAAGGCTACTTTTTCACTGATTTGATGCTGCAGCCATTCGATGTCACCATTGATTTGCCATTTGATCTCTTCTTCCAATGCCAATGAATGATAAAAGGTTTGATAATAGCGGGATAACGGCTGTTCTAACGGATCGTTTGCCAAAATCGCCTTAACTAATTCTTCACGCAAATCACTTCGTTCTTCTGCTTCTTGCGTCGTATCCAAAACATGGTGAGAAATGACTTGATTGGGAAATAAGAAAATCAATTTACTTAATGTCTGGATATCGATCATCAATGGCTTCAAGTTATCTTGCGCCGCAAACCAGCGGGAGATCAAGATTTCTTGGTGAGCCATTTTTTTACGGCACCACGCATCGATCGCCTCGTCGGGAAAGCGCTCCTCGTTTAACAGAACCAAATACCGATGATGTCGATGGATCAAGGTGACGACTTGCGCCACTTGCTCCTGCAATTTCTCAACCAGCTTTTGGGCATCTGCCTCCTCGGAAAGACGCAATAGCTTGATGGCTTGTGCGTCTTTGATTCCCGTTTGATCCCCGCCAAACAATTTCTCCATCAACTGACTCTTCTGATTTTTCTGCTGATCGGTCTTGGCTTTTTGATCGATTTTCGTCAAAATACCGATCAGCTCTTCTTCGTCAACTGGTTTCAGCAAATAGGTCACAGCGCCCAGTTGCAACGCTTGTTTGGCATAATCAAAATCTGAGTAGCCGGATAAAATAATGGCAAAAAACAAAAGCCCTTCCTCCGATGCTGCTTGCACCATCTCAAGACCATTTTTTCCCGGCATACGGATATCAGCGATCACAACGTCTGGCTTCAATTCGTGGATCATTGCCAAGCCAGCTTCGCCGTTTTCCGCCGACCCGACGATTTGATACCCCAGACGTTCCCAATCGATGATCAGAGGCAGTCCATTTCGGATCGATGCTTCATCGTCAACGATCAACACTTTACGCATTTTCCAACCTCCATTTTCAGCTACTCCTTCGTTACATCATGTTTCACTTGTCAAACTTGCCCCGTTGGTGCGAATCACCTCTTGATACCAATAAAAACTATCTTTCGGGATGCGCGCCAACTGACGTTCGCTTTGATTGTCGCGATCGACATAAACAAACCCATAGCGTTTTTTGTATCCATTCAACCAACTCAGTAGATCTGTAAAGGACCAAGCACAATAGCCGATCAGCTCAACCCCATCCGTGATGGCCTTTTGCAGTTCCACCAGATGTTCCTGCAAATAGGTGATGCGGTATGGGTCATGGATCTGTTTGTCTTCTGTCAATTGATCGATAGCGCCTAACCCATTTTCAGTAATAAAAATCGGCAAGTCATAATTGGCTTGGATGCGCCGCAAGGCTACACGGAAACCAACGGGATCGATCTCCCAGCCCCAATCTGTTTTTTTCAAGTGAGGATTTTCTGCTGTCGCAAACATGGTTTCTTCGGGTGAGAACTCACCAGCTGCCGCTTGCATCAAATACGGATCGACTTTAGAAAATTCTTTCTTTTCAGCTGACTGCTTTTGCAAATTGTTTTGCTGGGCCGTCCCACCGTGATAGTAATTGATTCCTAAGAAATCAGGTTTTGCCTGTTTTAATAGTGCTTGATCTTCTGGAGTGACTTCAGGAGCCAAGCCAACTTTGGCTAATTGCTTGTACACAAATTTCGGGTATTCGCCTTTGCAATAGACATCTAAAAACCATGCGTTGTTGAAGGCTTCGCCATTTTCTGCTGCTAGCACATCTTCTGGGTCACAGCTAAACGGATACATCGGTCCATAGCCAAAACTTGGACCGATCTTGCCCTGAGGAACCAGCTCATGGAACAAATTGATCGCCTTAGCATTAGCAAGGTTGATGATATGATTGGCTGCATACATCCGTTTTAAGTCCTTCAAGCCCGGCGGATGTGCCGCCCAACGGTACCCAAGAGAAGTGAAGACATTTTGTTCATTCATGGTGACCCAATAGGTGACTTTCTTTCCTAGGCGTTCAAAAAGGATCCGGCAATACCGTTCAAATGCTTCTGCTGTTTCTCGGCCTTCCCATCCTTGGTATTTGTCTTGCAAAGCCTGGGGAAGGTCCCAATGATACAGCGTCAAAATCGGCTCTACTCCTTGCCGAAGCAATTCATCCACCAGCTTTTCGTAAAACGCCACACCCGCTTCATTGACCGCGCCTTCGCCATCAGGCAAGATTCGCGACCACGCCACGCTGAAGCGATAGGCTTTCAAGCCCATTTGCTTCATCAAGGCAACATCTTCTTTGTACCGATGGTAGTGATCGATCGCCACTTTGCCGTTGGTTTCCTCAAAAGTATTGCCAGGAATTTGGGCATAGGTGTCCCAAATCGACGGACCTTTGCCGTCTTCTGCCCATGCTCCTTCAATTTGATAGGCCGCCGAAGCTGCCCCCCATAAGAAGTTTTCTGGGAAAGGATCTAAGTTTGTGTGAAACATCAAGTTGCCTCCTTCATTTCCTAAACCGAAATAAATCGGTTACATTTTATCGTATCATAATTTGGTTGATTCGTAACAATTGCCAAAAGATATTTTTTAGGTGAAAAAACTGCCGCTCCTCAGAACGACAGTCGTTTCTTATTAAAACAGGTAATCATTCAAACGAGATTTCACATATTCAATGTGGCTGGATTCTAATTCGATTTGATCATGCGCCAATGCGTAATCTGTCAGTGTTTCTAAGTTTTCCTCATCAGCAACGATCTTCGCTCCGATGCCTTCTTGGAAAGAGGCATACCGTTTTTCCTTCAACTCGTCTAAGAAGCGGTCTTCTTTTAGTTTCGCTGCTGCTTTCAACGCTCGGGCATACGTATCCATACCAGCGATGTGGGCTAACAACAGATCTTCCATTTCAAATGACGAACGACGGACTTTAGAATCGAAATTGATTCCTCCCGGTGCGATGCCGCCGTTTTCTAAGACTTCGTATAAAGCGAGTGTGGAGTCAAAGACGTTGGTTGGGAATTCATCCGTATCCCACCCTAACAGCATATCTCCTTGGTTGGCATCCAGTGAGCCTAATGCGTTATAGCTACGGGCAACGGCGATTTCATGTTCAAAGGTATGGCCAGCTAATGTTGCATGATTGGCTTCTAGGTTTAATTTGAAATCTCCTTCTAAGCCGTAGTGCTGAATGAAGGCCATCGTTGTCGCTGCATCAAAATCATATTGATGTTTTGATGGTTCTTTTGGTTTCGGCTCTAATAAGAACTGCGGTTTATGACCGATTTTTTCGCCATAAGCGATCGCCATTTTGAATAGACGGGCGATGTTGTCTTGTTCAAATTTCATGTCTGTGTTCAACAAGGTTTCATAGCCTTCACGACCACCCCAGAAGACATAGTTTTCGCCGCCTAATTTTTTCGAGATGTCTAAGCCTTTTTTGACTTGGGCTGCCGCATACGCATAAACTTCCGCATTATTGGTGGAAGCAGCGCCGTTATTGAAACGAGGATGTGAGAACATATTTGCTGTGTTCCATAATAGTTTGATTCCCGTTTGTTCCATTTTTTCTTTGATTAAATCGGTGATTTCGTCTAAGTTTTGGAAAAATTCTTCTAACGTTTCTCCTGCAGGTGCCACGTCAACATCATGGAAACAGAAGAACTCTGCCCCTAATTTTTCGCAAATCTCGAAGAAGGCTTCTACTCGATTTTTCGCCGTTTCCATTTCGGTGTCACCAATCCACGTCCGTTTGTTGACGGGTGCGCCGAAAGGATCAGAGCCGTCTTGCGTCATCGTATGCCAATAGGCGATTGCAAAACGTAGATGATCTTTCATTTTCTTGCCTAAAACAACTTCTTCGGCATCGTAGTGGCGAAATGCAAACATATTGTCTGTTTTAGGACCTTCGTAGCGGATTTTTTCGATCTCTGGGAAATAAGTCATTGTTGTTGCCTCCATTTTATGTTTTTTAGTGTAATAAACTAACTTACTTGTTTCCAATCATTTAGAACCAAAAACGATTCCTCGCTTTGATCAGGTAGATTGCCTGCTGCCATTACGCTACTCGATTTGCGCCAATGCATGGCAGATAGGTGCGGTTTGTTGGTAGACGGTCCGGTAGATCGCATAAATTTCTTGGTATTTGGCGACATTTTCAGGAATTGGTGCAATGGCCTTGCCGTATTTGACAAAGGCGTTAACACAAGCAGTTGCATCTGGATAAATGCCGCTGCCGATTGCTGCTAGCATTGCTGCACCCATACCTGGACCTTGCTCAGTAGACAAACTCAGCATTTCTGCATTAAAAATATCGGCTTGCATTTGCAGCCATTCGGCATTTTTCGCACCGCCCCCCACAGAAACGATCTGGGTGAATTTCCGCTGTGCCCGTTCTTCCATGATCATTTGGGAATCTTTCAAAGAGAAGGTGATCCCTTCTAAGACCGCACGACTGAAATGCTTTTCGCGATGCCGTGTGTCGATGCCGATAAAACTACCCCTGATTTGGCTGTCGGTATGCGGGGTGCGTTCACCCACGATATAAGGCGTAAACAGCAGGCCTTCTGCCCCTGGGTTTACCTCACTGATCGCTGAAAGCAATTCCTGAAACGATTGGTTGGGGGCAAACGTATCACGATACCAGCTTAAGGAATTTCCAGCGGCTAACGTGACCCCCATTGAATACAACTTGTCTTTGATCGCATGACGGAAAAGGTGTAGATCTCCTTGATAATCAACCTCTTGCGCTTCTTCAAAGGATAAGAACACACCGCTCGTGCCAATCGACACCATGCCGACACCTTCGGCGATGATCCCTGAACCTAATGCAGCACAGGCATTGTCTGCGCCACCTGCATAGATCGTCACCTCTTGTTCAAACCCAAAGGCTTCTTGCAGCTCTTTTCGCATTTGCCCCACAGGCGCTGCTGATTCAAAAAGCGGCGGCAGTAAATCCGATGCGATTGCGAATTTTTCTAGAATGGCTTCAGACCAGCACTTCTTTTCGATATCCAGCAGTAACGTACCCGCTGCATCGGAATAATCCATCGAATAGTTCCCAGTCAGCCAAAAAGCCAAGTAGTCTTTTGGCAGCATCATGTGACGAACTTGTTGCCAATGTTCAGGCTCGTGTTCTTGGACCCATAAAATTTTTGGTAAAGTGAACCCTTCCAAAGCAACATTCTTGGTGATTGCTTTTATTTCCTCTCCAAAGGATGCCATGATCGCTTGGCATTGTTTGGTGGTCCGAACGTCATTCCATAATATTGCCGGACGAATGACTCGGTTTTCTTCATCCAATAAAACAAGACTATGCATTTGCCCAGAAAAGCTGACGCCGATCAATTCCTTTTGCAGCGTTGGAAGCTGCTGGATCAAGGTTTTGATCACCTTATCTGCCGCCTCTTGCCAATGCACCGGCTCTTGCTCACTGAACCCCGGTCTAGGGGATGACAATGGATAGTCAGCACTTGCTGTTCCTTGGAGTTCCCCGGTTTGATCAAAAACTAAGCCTTTTAACGCACTTGTTCCCAGATCCAACCCTAAAAAATAAGCCATCTCTTCTCTCCTTCCTCTGTTTGAAGCAGTTAACCATTGACTCTCAAACGGTTAATTAGCATTCAAAACTAACTAATCGAATAGTAAACGATTCTCGCATTCCTGTCAAGCGCTTTCAACGAATCTTTCATGGTTTTTCCTTCTCAAACTGCTGCTCCTACATTCTTCGTCTTTTCTTTATTCTTCAGCTTGCACAATATTAATTTGCACGGTAAACTAACACTAATCACATCTACGAAGAGGAGTACACATGATTATCAATAAAATGGGCATACGCGAACAAAATGAAGCGGCTGTATTGAAGACGATCATTGACAATGAAAATGTGTCACGAGCGGAAGTGTCAAATTTGACCCATCTCAATAAAGCGTCTGTTTCTCAAATAACCAAAAAACTGATCGACACGGACTTCGTGCGCGAAGTCGGCATTGGTGATTCCACTTCGATCGGTGGTCGCAAACCGATTCAATTGCAATTCAATCACCGTAGCAGCTTAGCTGTTACCTTTGACATCGGCTATAACTATGTTAGAGGGATGCTCTCTTATATCAATGGCGAGATGATCGCCTCTGCCGACCATTCCCATGAATTGATCACCAAAGAAAATGTACTAGCGACGATCGATTCCATGATGATAGAGTTTTGGCCGCAAATGCCGCAAACCACTCATGGATTAGTAGGAATCTGTTTGGCGATCCACGGCATCGTTCATAATCAGACGGTCACCTTTGCCCCCTACTACGACTTGGAACACTTTGATTTGATCGCCCCTTTGAGCCAAAAATACAATACGGCGGTCTATATAGAAAACGAAGCCAATCTGACGGCTTTAGGCGAGTACTGTTTTTCTTCTGATTCCACGAATTTACTGAGCGTCAGCGTCCATAGTGGGATCGGTGTCGGAATCATCGTTGATGGGCAGCTACAAACCGGTACTCACGGCATGGCGGGGGAAGTTGGCCATTCTACGCTCTTTCCTCACGGCAACTTGTGTCCTTGCGGCAATCGAGGCTGCTTAGAGCAATATGCGTCGAACAAAGTCTTGTTTGACACCTACAGTCACTATACAAAAACAGCGTTCGTTAATTCGGATACCTTTGCACAAGCCTATCATGCCGGAGAAAAATCAGCAGTCGAATTGGCGCAACAAAATGTTGAGTTTCTTAGTATTGGGCTAAACAATGTCATCACTTTTTCTGATCCCGAAGAAGTCTATATCAACAGCTCGGTCTATCGCAAAATTCCTGATTTATTACTGGCGCTGCAACAAAAATTGACCAGCCAGTTCACCAAAAACACGAAGATCAAAAACAGCCGATTAGGCGATCAAGCCCCGCTGTTTGGCGGTAACGTTTTAGTCGCGAAACATTTCTTGAATATCAACGATTTGCGCTTTGCGGCACTTGATCTCTCCCGTGCGATCCGTTAAATGAACGCTGGACTGAAAACTCAGTCCAGCGTTTTCTTTTGGTAAAAGGGTATCGCTATCCTTTGATTCCGCCAGCCGTCACACCGCCCACGATGTATTTCGATAGAAACAGGTAAATCAGTAGCAAAGGAATAATACTTAATGAAATCCCTAGATACATACTGCCAAATTCAGTACGGTAAACATCAGTTTTCAGCAATTGGACCAGCATCGGCAACGTATACTTTTCCGTATCGTTGATCAAGATCAAGGGCATCAAGAAATTATTCCACGAGGTCACGAACGAGAAAATCGCCATGGTGGCTAAGCCCGGTTTCATCAAGGGCAACATGATGCGATGGAAAATTTTGATTTCGCCGGCTCCGTCCAAACGAGCAGAATCTGCCAAATCAGGATGATAGATCGTTTCTAAGTATTGCTTTAAGAAAAAAACGGTAGCAGGTGATGCGATCGCTGGTAAAATCAATGGCAGAAAATTATTTAAGAGCCCTAAGCGATTCATAAATTGATAAAAACCGATCATGCTAATTTGCTGAGGAATCATGATCAGCCCAAGAATGACAGCAAACAGGACTTTCTTGCCACGAAACTCATAGGCGATCACGCCATAAGCTGTCAATGCCGAAAAATATACATTGAGAACGGTAGCGCCAGCCGCAATCAAGAAACTATTTTTAAATCCATTGAAAACATTGAAGCCTCTGCCCATTAAGACGGACCAGTTGTATTGGAGATTACCGCCAGGCCACAAGGACAGCCCTTGCTGGATCTGTTCTGCTGAACGGGTCGCATTGACTAAGACGACCCAAAACGGCAGAATACTTAAGATGGTCAGCAACACCAAAAAGACATAGATCAACAATCGTTTTGCTCGATAGCTATTTTCCATTTATTTTCGCCCCACTTTGCTGTTTTCTTTGAAAAATTGAAACAATAACGTGCTTAATACGATCGAAAGTACCAATAATAGCACCGACGCGGTTGCGGCAACGTTGAAATTCCGACTCCCGGTAAAGGCTTGGTTGTAGATAAACATCGTGATCGTTAAGACACTATTGTTGGGATTGCCGTTTGTCAGCAAAAAAGGAATGTCGAACATTTGCAAGCCGCCAATCAAAGACGTCACCAATGTATAAAGCAAGATTGGTTTTAACAAAGGCAGCGTGATCTTGCGGAAAATTTGACCATCATTGGCTCCATCGACCATTGCTGATTCAAAAAGAGCATCATCAATGCTCAAAATGCCCGAAACCAAAACGATCGTTGTCTGACCATACCACATCCAAAATTGGATAAAGGAAACGATCAGCCGAGTGCCCGTTTCACTACGGAAAAAGTCATAGGGCTGGTCCAAAACACCGAAATGCTGCAAGACTAGGTTGATCGGACCTAACGGAAAACTGAACAAAACGAAAAATAAGATTGCTACTGAAGCGGCAGTAATGATGTTGGGTAAGTAAAAAACGACTTTGAAGAAGCCTTTCCCCCGCAAGCGCAACTTGATATTGGTAAACCATGCCGCCAGCAACAGAGCCATGCCAATTTGAGGGACAAAGTTTACGCCCCACAAAATAAATGTATTGCTGATTGATTTTAAAAATAACGGGTTGCGAAAAATCGCAAAATAGTTATCCAGTCCGACAAGATTGGCAGCTGGATTCCACCCTTTTAGATCCGTAAAGCTTAGGTAAATCGTATAGAGAATTGGATAAAGCTGAAAAACCAAGAATGCTAGAAAAAATGGTGCGATAAATAATAGCCCATAGCGATGATACTGTTCAAATCTTCTCTTATTCTGCATCGTAATCCCCCTGATATTTATTTCTTCTACTGCCAACTTCTGCCTGTAAAGACAAGCCATTTGAGCAGCGCATAGTACCTAGAAAAGGTTGAAACCGACCCCGTCTTCGGTGTCGGTTTCAACAACACCTAATCTACTTGAACATCTGGATAAGCATTGACGACCGCATCTTTAAAGTTTTGGATCGCCGTTTCCTGATCCACTTCACCTTTTGAATATGGTGTCAAACAACTATCCGTAAAGAGGGTTTCAATCGTCTGGTCATACTCGGTCAGAATTTTCGCGTTGATGTCTTGAACCATATCGGCAAATTCTGCATAGTGGTTTTGACCGCCTAAAAATTCCTCTTGATATTCGCCTTTAATTTCTTCAACGACTCGCTCATTCGATACAAAATCACCGGTATCTTCGGCCCATTGTTTTAAAAATGCTTGATCTGTGGTCAAGTAAGCCACCAATTGCGCAGCTTCTTCTTGCATCTCAGAATTTGCCGTAGCACCGATCCATGTGCCGCCCCAGAACCACGACGAAGGTCCTTGGATCATGCGCCAGTCGCCTTCTGTTGAGCTGGAGTTATCGGCAGCTGTCGCATTTGGTTTTAACCAATAGTGCAGTCCCCATGTCGGCAAACTATAACCGAATACATTGTCGCCATTCATTCCAGCAAACCAAGCTTCTGATTGTCCTTCTGTATCTTGTGTCAGGCCTTCTTCTACAAATTTTCGTGATACATCCAACAAGTCATACAAACTGTCGTCGATCACTAATTTGCCGTCTTCAACCCAGCCATGTTCGCGTTGACCATAAAAAGGCTTTGCCAAATCTTGGACACTAGAGATCATATAGGTGGTTCCACCACTTTTTTCTTTGACTGCTTTGGCTTGCTCATAGAACTTGTCGTAGTCTGACAATGCCGCTTGCGCAGCCGCTGGATCATCGATTCCTAGCAGCTCTTCTGCCATCGATGCTCGGTAATAAAACCCGCCAGGAGCAGCTTGCCAAGCCAAGGCATGAAGAACCCCGTCTTTTGAAGTCCCTACGTCTTTGACATATTGATACGTATCTGCCGCGGCTTCATCAAGCCCCAGTGAACCAAGGTCTGCCATCATGCCTGATTCCACATATTTTTTGACAAAGGCAGATTCTAAAGCAATCACATCTGGTGCATCTTTGGAACCGATAATCGGATCGAGCTTGGTCTCGAATTGGTCAGAAGGAATCTCCACGATCCGAATGTCATAGGCCAAGTCGTCATGCGCCGGCAAATAGTAATCATTGATCATCGTTGATAATTCTGAAGTAAAGGTCCAAACCACAAGTTCATCCTTGCCACTACTTCCCGTTGCGCTATTATCTGAGCTGCTGTTTCCAGAACCATTCCCGCAGCCACTAAGCATAAAAGCTGCTAAGCCCGCCAATGACACTGTTTGTAAGACCCGTTTCCAATTTTTCATCTTTCTTCCTCCTCGATTTTTTGATAGTCAAATGAATCAAAATCAGCCGCCAAACGATTGCCGGTCGTATCGATCGCAAACATCCCTACAAAAGCCCCTGTAAAGAACCCACCGTAATGTTCTGCTACATAGTCGTCAGACAATTGCAAGCTGTCAAATAGCTGATCGATGACCTGCCACTCTTTTTGATCAAACGAGTACGCGTATTGATAGTGGGCATAATTAACGATCGTTTTGAAGTAGACTGTTTGTACATCGGCTGGTATCACAACTTCTGGTGCTTTTTGACTCTTCAGTTGGCCCTTTTCGCTTGTCAATACAGTGATGATTCTGCCTTTCGTCTCATCATGAGTGATGTAGATTGCCGACCAGTTTTGTGTATTGTAGTAATTCGTCATGCCTGCTAACTGTAGAAACGAGGTCGGTGAAAATTCGACGGCAGTCGTTGCTTCGAAACGAAAATCGCTCCATCTTCTTGCCACCAGTGCTTGATGGAACAAGGAATTGAACGACTCTCGCCCATACAAGCGCAAGTACCCTGGTCGTGCGGTCAAACTACCGATTTCCTCAGAAAAAGGAATCCGCAAGGTTTGAAACACTGGTGCCAACGACGCCTCTTCAAAATCATCAAAGCCTGATTCTGTTTCCCACGGATGTTCGGGCAGCTGTGGCTGTGGGACTTCCTCTTTTGGAAAGTTTCCGCCTGTGATATACGGCCAATCATTTTCCCAATAAACAGACTGGATCGCTGTTTCTCGTCCGAGCGGGCAATAGCCGCGATTTTCTAAGAGGGGCGTTTCTGGATACTTCAGCGCTCGCCCTGTTAAGTGAACAAAATACCATTCATCAGTCTGCGTTTTCACAAATGAACCATGACCAGCTTTTTGTAGCGGGATCTCTGGCTGTCTCCATGAACTGATCAGAGGGTTTTGAGGATGAACTTCATAAGGCCCTTCGATGTGTGTCCCACGAGCGATGGTACTTGCATGTTCAAACTTGGTGCCGCCTTCTGCCGTCAATAAATAATAATAGCCGTTCACTTTATACATAACCGGTGCTTCCGTCAATTTGCGCTCTGTTCCTTTGAAGATTATTTTGGGCTGCCCCACCAATTTCTTGGCTTGCCAATCAAACTCTTGGAGAGCGATCCCGTAAAAGGAATGGTTTGTCGGGCGATAATCCCAAACCATGTTCAGAAAATATTTTTTGCCGTCGTCGTCATGAAATAACGAGGGATCGAAACCAGAAGAATTCATATAAATTGGTTCTGACCAATCCCCATCAATGGTTTCACAGGTGATCAAATAATTGTTCACATCTTTCCAACTATTAGATTGTGTTTTGACATCTGAATAAATCAACCAAAAACGACCATCACTATAACTTAAGTTTGGCGCCCAAACGCCCCCGGAATCAGGGTTTCCTAGCATATTCAACTGACTGACACGATTGACTGGTGTACTGATCAAGCGCCAGTTCTTCAAATCCTTCGAATGGAAGATGCGCACACCTGGAAACCATTCAAAGGTCGACGTAGCAATGTAATAATCTTCTCCTGCACGACAAATACTCGGGTCTGGATGAAAGCCTGTTAGTATTGGATTGGTAATCAAAAAAATTTCCTCCTCTTTCCCTTTTTGGCATTTTGTGATTCAACTGAGTGTCAGTAAGAATGAGCTTCATCCAGTTAGTAAGTTTTCTTTACTAATATACCTAACAAAAAAAAGAAACTTGCTGCTGCAGCTCATTTTAAAAATATTCACTAATCATTGTTCTATTTACTTTCTTCAGCTGAACTGTCATAATTATAGAATGAAATCGCTATCATTCACAGGACGATTTCCACACATCGATAGACAAAAAATGGAGGATAGATCGCGTGACCATTTTAGAAGAATACCATTTCGGCGAATACCTAGGCGTTTCCAGTTACCATCCCTACTCGCTTAATTACATGGAACATTTTCATCGTTCCTTTGAATTGCTTTTTTGTAGTGATGGCGAAGCGGTTGTCAAAATCGAAGAAAGTCCCTATGTCCTTACGACAGGCCAAGTGTTATTAGTCATGCCTTATCAGACTCATGCCATTGAAACCCCTAAGGAATCACAATTGCATATTCTTGTGTTTTCACCTGAGTATATTCCAGATTTTTACGCCAAAACGAAAGATTTCGCTTTGTCAGATCCGGTGATCACCATTGATTCATCTGTTGCCAAGCAGCTCTACTATCCTTTATTTGAAACGGATTCCCTCTATTTACGAAAATCGGCACTGTATCAAGTCCTTTACCTTTTTGAACACCAAACGACTTTATTACCAGCCAAAAATCAAGAGGATATCCTTATCCAGCTACTTGTTTACATCGAATCCCATTTCAAAGAAGAACTGACGCTCGAAAAACTAAGCAGCAGTATCGGTTATAGCAGCGTCTACGTTTCCAGAATGATCACCGATAAATTGAAAAGCACCTTTCCTCGGCTTTTGAATCAAGCAAGAATACGCCATGCCTCTTTTTTGCTGACCCATAGTCTCTTGCCGATTACGGAAGTAGCAGAACAAGCAGGCTTTCAAAATGTGCGAACCTTCAATCGAAATTTCAAAGCATTGACCTCACTGACGCCAAAAGAATACCGTTTAAAACACAATGCTCATTTTTCGTTGCTGAAGGAATAGCGTAAAAAAAGCAGCTTCACTTAGCTGTAAAGTGAGCTGCTACAATCTTACTCGTTTTTCTAGTCAGCCTTTTGCCTCATTCCTAGAAACTAGTGAAAAACGCTCTAACTTCCCCTTCTTCATAGAGAAATGAGCAGGAAAAAACCAATTGCAAAAATGAACCTTTGTTGTTTTACTGATTCCACAAAACTATGCCTGTTTTAAAACACCGTACTTTCTTGCTTCATACCCTTTTGCTTTGTTGATACTTCTTGGAATATCGATCAATCCCAAGAAAAATGATTCACGACGAGCCAGTCTTTGACTTTCGTCAGATCAGAAAATGTTTTCACCTGTGCAGCTACTTCTTGCTCAAGTTTTGGCTGTTTAAGCAAAGGATACTTCCCATTTTTCTTGACTGGCAAAGTACTCAAATCATCCGCAATCAGAAAAGCTGGGATCTCGGCTTGTTTTGCGGCTTTTATGCCAGCTAGAGAATCTTCTAATACCAAGGCTTCTTCAGGCTTTACGCCTAATTGTTGGCAGGCTGTTAGAAAGATTTCTGGATCAGGTTTGCCCTTTCGCACTTGATCCCCAGAAACCACCGTATCAAACCAATCTGGCATCTGTTCCATTTCAAAGTACGCCTTGATTTTTTCTTTCGATGAAGAGGATGCCACGGCTATCAAGCAATCTTGTTTTTTTAATGCTTCCAACAGTTCAAGAAGGCCGGGCTTTTTAAATACCCGTTTTTCTTCAGCTAAAATCACTTCTTTCTGACGATTCATCGCTGCTCGCCACCGATTCGTTGGTACCGTACTGCCATAAAGTTCCTGCATCCCTTTACGAATATCTGCTTCCGTTCTGCCAGTCAGGTAATAATAAACTTCTTGGCAAACTTCAAAATCATATTCCTCCGCGGCTCTTAAATAAGCGCGGTAAGCTAGACGACCTGTTTCAAACATCAAACCGTCCATATCAAAAATCACCAGTTTTATCTTTTTCATCCTATAGCCTCCTTTACTTTTCTGCGAATAAAAAAGCAATGGTACCAAAATCCTTTGGCCCCCATTGCTTCACCTTGTTTATTTACAGCTGACTGCTCAACTTAGCAATGATTTTACATGCGCCAAATGGCTGTCAGCCTTTTCCCGACCTTCTTTTACTAATGATTCTGAAAGAATGAAGGAGCCGCCAACTGCTAGCACTTGCGGATCAGATAAATAGTCTTGCATATTTTCGAGGTTGATTCCGCCAGTTGGGACAAATCGAATATCATAAAATGGACCGCTGAGGGCTTTGATCGCCGGCAAGCCCCCGTAGATATCCGCGGGGAAAAATTTCACAACTGATAAGCCATAAGCCGCTGCTCGTTGAATGTCATTTGGGGTAGCTGTTCCTGGAAACACTGGAATGTTTTTGGCAAGACAAAATTCCACCACATCTGGTACAAGAGCAGGGGAAACAATAAAGCGCGCCCCTTTCTCAACTGCTGCTTTCGCTTGTTCTAAGGTGCGCACCGTGCCTGCGCCTACGATCAATTTACCTGATTGAGAGAGTTTTTCAATCGCTGCTAAAGCAAGGTCACTGCGGAAGGTCACTTCAATAAAGGGTAGTTCATGTTCGATCAACAGTGATTCTACTACTGGCAAATAGGTAAGATCCGTTGCAGTGTAAAGAGGCAATACCCTTGTTTTTGCCAATTGTTCATCGAGTGTCATACACTCTTTCCTCCCTTCGTTTCCTTCGATTGCATTTGCTCTTTCAAGACGGCTTCATGAAGCCCTTGAAGATAACTGATCCCAATCGCGCGATCATATAGACCATAGCCTGGCATCGCCACTTCCCCCCAGATCGTCCGCCCGTGATCTGGACGGATGACGCCATCAAAACCGACCTCAACCAAGGCTTTCATGATGGCATACATATCTAATGATCCTTCGGTGGACAGATGGGCGGACTCTTTAAATTTACGTTCCCCCATAAACAACACATTGCGGAAATGAACAAAGTTGATGCGTCCTTTTAAGGCATGAACGATCTTCACCATGTCGTTTTCTGGATCGGCACCTAACGAACCGGTGCACAACGTTACCCCATTATATGGCGAATCCACGATGGCCATGATTTTTTTCAAGTCCTCTAAATTTTTGGTGATTCGTGGCAAGCCAAAAATTTCCCAAGGTGGATCGTCGGGATGGATCGCCATTTTCACATCTACTTCTTCACACACAGGAATGATCCGCTTTAAGAAATAGCTTAAGTTATCAAAGAGGATCTCTTGAGTGACCCCTTCATAAGTTGCCATCAAACGCTGGAACTTTTTCAGTCGTTCTTCTTCCCAACCTGGCAATTGAAAGCCTTTTGATTGGCTATGGATCAGCGTATACATCTCACTAGGTTCCATATCATCCACAACGGCTTGATCATAGAGCAAGGAGAAGCTGCCATCCTCGTTTTGATAAAATAGATTTGTTTTGGCCCAGCCGAAGATTGGTTTGAAGCTATAGCAGATCATATGTACATCACAAGCTGCTAAATTCCGAATCGTTTGAATATATTGATCGATGTAGTGATCCCGTTCCTCTGTTCCAGCTTTGATCGCATCGTGGATCGCCACACTCTCAATCCCTAATAGCGAAAGATGCTCTTTTTCAATTGATGCTTTTAGTGCGTTGATTTCGGAAATCTCCCAGACATCTCCGGGCATTTTATTCAGAAGTGTTCCTACAATGCCGTGCATTCCTGGAATTTGTCGAATATTCGTTAACGGGATCGTATCCCCTTCCCCGTACCATCGAAACCCCCATTGCATTTGCTGTCATCCTTTCGTTTTTAAAAATCATCGTCCTCATCAGTTTCTTCGCTACTATCACCTGCTGAAGAATTGTGCCAAAGCGCTACACTATTTTCTCCTTGCTGGATCACTGCTGCCACCGCCTGTTCAATCGGTGTTGCCAAAAATTGGTGATTGATCGCTTCTAATACCATCGGCAGATTCACTCCGCCGATCACATACGTCTTTTCCTGAAGAGGTTCTTCTAATTGATTGATCGTTACAACCGACTGATTGTAGGGACTCGCACTCAATAGATCAGCAAACACCACTACACCGTCCCCTTGATCTGTTTCGTGGATCGCTTCATGGATTTTGTTTCCCAGAAGTTGAATATCCTCTCCGTGGTTCAAATTAACGACCGCAATATTTTCGACACTGCCCATGATCACCTCTGCAGCATCTTTAAAACCAGTACTCAGCTGTCCGTGAGTTGCCAATACGATTCCTAACAAATGTTGTTCCTCCTTTTTCGCTTCCTAACCAAATAACGCAAGGACTTTTTGCATATTCCTACTATTCAGCTCTTTTTGCTTTAATTGTTTTCTAGGCAACACATACGTCTGATCCTGCTGCTTTTCTGCACAAAACAGATAGTTGATGCTGCCCATCGCTTCACTACTGTGTTCGATCGCCAGCTGCTGCAGTTGCCCTTCATTGAATTGCTTGCCGATAGCTCGAACCGGAGCATCGGCGCCGATAGAATCTAAATAATAAATCTTCGCATTCGGCCCTACTGAATCACGTAACACTTCCAACCCGCGTTCTCCGTAACTTCCTTCATCAAGAAATGCGAAGGCCGTCGTTGTTTGACTGTTTTGACTGATTAGGGACAGCAGCGCTAAGATAGAGGAGGTATTGCGGGTTAGATTTTGCTGAAATCCTGCCCCGCGGCTTACGCGATTTAATAGCAGAAAATAAATACCGACCCCTGAAGCAAAAAGCGCTGTTTGCCAAGACAATAAGGGAAATCTCCCTGAGGCAAAGTGGATATAAAGCCAAGTCCCCAACAACCCTAAAAGAATCATCACTGCTGAAGCAGTCAGAATAAATTGATTGTTTTACGACCTTGCTCCTGCCGATCAAAAAAATGGTAATCGCCGAAATGCTCTGGCGGTGTATCATAATATGTGCAGATGATCCGTTTTGCTTTGGTCAGATCACCAACATACAAATTGCGTGAGGCGTTTTTTTTCGTGTGATCATACTCGATCACCTGAAGGTCTTTGCGAAATGGAATGATATCCGCGATGAGTGCCTTCAAAAATATTTGTTTGCTTTTATCCGTGGAACGCGATCGGTAGACATACCGATAACGAAAAAGCCAATCACGAAATGTTTCTGTTTGATTCATGGCGAATTCTCCTATTCACAAATTACTGACAAGGAAGGAGGAACTCTATTTTTATAAAATCCTCCGCCTTCCTCTTCAACAGATGACGAACTCGCTCAATGATTACAAATTGAACTGCTTCAACACATCTTTAAGCGTTGATTTCGGTGCAGAAGGTGTTGCTTGAAAATAGATTGATTCCACACCGTACGCTTCGTTCATTTCTTTGAGTTTTTGCGCATCAGCTTGATTTAAATAAACAGATTTCGTTACTAAGAGATCTTTCTCGGGATCTTTTTGGGCGATACCGCCTATGTTCAATTCTTTCATTGGCACGCCGTGTTTGACTAAGTCGTACATCACACTAACAGTTTTAGCGATCAAAATACAGTTGTAATCTTTGAAGTTGTATTCATCCCAGTAAAATTTGGCTTTTTCTGGTGTAACGACGATCGTTTTTTGCCCTGTGCGGCTACCGGCATTTTTGTATAATTCCCGCATGAACTTATCCTTAGCTACTACCTCATCCACTACAAAAATCGAGTTGACTCCGCTTTTTTGTGACAAGGTCATCATGACCTGCCCATGGATCAATCGTTCATCTACTCGTGCTAAATTTACTACACCCATTTTTTCCACTTCCTTTTCTTATAAAATACCGACACCGGCTAAAATAATCAGAATCAAGGTCAGCCATAGTAATGCTTGCGTGACTTTTAATCCTTTCTTTGTATAGAACCAGTAGACGCCCATTACAACTGCTAACGGCAAGATCCCTGGTACAATCTGATCAAGGATATCTTGGATAATAAATTCTCGTCCAGAGATATCAAACTGCAGCGAAGAACTGACTTTGACATAGTTTCCAGCCAGAACCCCCATCATAAACAAACCGAGAACCGACAGTGTTTCAATGGCGGTTTGGACGCCTGTACTCTGCATCAAACCAGTTGCATTGCGCCCCATCGAAAATGCTTGACGGGCGAAAAACATTCCTAGAGAAACTTGATACAGTGCAAAGCAAATGAATGGGAACAACGCACCTAGTGGACTTCCTTGCTGTGCCCAAGGAACAGCAATCGCAATAAAGATATATTGAACGGTTCCTGAGTCGATGGCATCCCCGATTCCTGCTAAAGCACCCATCAAACCAGCTTTCGTGTTGTACATTAGATCATCTTGCATCAAAATCTCTTTTTTCTCATGCTCTTCCTCGGCCCGCTGTTGTTCCATTGACGACATCAGCCCAGTGATGACTCCGCCCCCCCAACTCAGCTGGGTATTGAAAAACAGCAGTTGGCGTTTGTAGGCAGCTTTCAGTGCCTCATCGTCTTTGTAAAGTTTGCGCAAAATCGGCATCATGGCGTATAAAAGCGAGGGTGATAAATACCGTTCAAATGAATGCGGGATCTCATTGGCGAAATGCCATCTTAGGTATGCTTTTGTGACATCTTTCTTCGTGATTTCTTCTGGTGCGCCTTGCGCTTTTTGAATTATTTCGGTCATTACTGCTCCTCCTTATCGATTAGAACCCGTCATCATAGTCATCGTCATCATCAAAGGATGGTGATGCTGTATTCGTTTCTGGGGCTGGGACCAATTTTCCTTTTTGTGACTGAACAAAAATCAACGCGATCAAAATGCCAAAAATCGCATAGGTGACCATGGTAATTTCCAGCGAACTGAAAACTACACTCATGAAATAGGCCAAGAAGAAAAAGACCATATAATCTTTTCGACCGATCACATAGACGGTAGTTGCAATCCCGATCGCTGCCAATCCTCCTCCGACTACTTCTAAAATATGAATAACGACTGTCCCCTCAAGAGCATTGATGACATCAGCAATCAGTGGAGCGCCTAAATAAAGTGCAATAAATACCAGCGGAACAAATAAAATAAATGAAGCCAGCGTTGGGTATAAAATAATTGAACGCGTCATTGCCTTGGCATTAAGATCTTCTACTGCTTTATCCGTATACTTTCCTAAGAAGGTATTGATAAAGAAACGGAACTGATACAAATAACTCCCTAGCAACCCAACAGGAACGGCAACAGCAATCGCTGCTTCTGGTTGCAGATTTCCTAGCAAAGCTACCGGTACGGCAATCGCCGCAGCAATCGAAGGTTCCGCCGGCATGGATCCGCCAGGAGAAAATACCCCCATGTAAATCATTTGTAAAGCGGCAGTAACGATCATGGCTTGAGCCACATTTCCCATCACCAGTCCGACAACTAATCCCGTCATCAATGGTGAAAAACGTAAAGTCAGTGTGGCGCCTCCGCCGAGCCAACGAGACATGACTGCTGCAACCCATAGCGCAATCAGTAAACTTTGTGTAACACTTAATGTATCCATTTTTCCTCCTCCTAAACTTCTTTCAAATAGTTTTCTAAATCAAGAACAGCTTCTTTCAAGCGTTCTTTGGTGATTAAGACTGGAATCAAGTGTACTTTTTCT
Source organism: Enterococcus casseliflavus NBRC 100478 (assembly GCF_001544095.1). Taxonomy (GTDB): domain Bacteria; phylum Bacillota; class Bacilli; order Lactobacillales; family Enterococcaceae; genus Enterococcus_D; species Enterococcus_D casseliflavus. The sequence continues at coordinate 154,360 of NZ_BCPT01000001.1, forward strand.
TTCGAATCTATGAACTGCACCAACTGATCGATGACTTGTGCATCTTCAGGAAAAATACCCATTTGATGTAAACTCATTGGTAAGTGCAATTCTTGATAAAAGGGGATCAACTGATCGATGACCGTCCATTTTTCTTCAAGGGCTAATTGATAAAACATCCCATAGGCAACCTTTTCCCCGTGAAGAAAACGATGACTTTCAGGCAGATATTTACTGATGGCATCATGCATCGCATGCGCTGCTGCATTGCGGGCATATTTATCGCCTAGCCCGCCTACCATTCCAGCAACTGCAATAACGATCTCCGACAAGTGACAAAAGGCGTCTGTCACTTCCTGCCGCTTCATATCTTCAATCGCTTGTTTCGATTGTGTCAAAATAGCTGTTTCGCATAATTTTGCTGTATAGCCTGCCATTTGCAAGAAGGGCTCATTTTTCAAATGTGGTTGGGCTAAGATTGCTTCCGATTCAATCCACTTTGCCAACGTATCTGCTAAACCGGCGATGAAGTAGGAGACTGGTGCATCGATCACTAAAGTCGGATCGGTAATCAAAAAAGCAGCCTGTCTTAAATAGTGTTCCGACTTTCCTTCAGATTCTCCCGACTCTTTATACATGACAGACAAGGGTGTCCATGGTGCACAATTACTGGCCAATGTTGGGATCAGTCCAAAGGGTCGATTGACTACATGTGCTGCATATCCCACTAAGTCGGCTAACTTCCCGCCGCCAACCCCCAGAATAAAATCGATCGCCAGTTCTTCAACAAGATCAGCAATCAGCCCAGCGCCATAATAGCTGCATTCTCCCGTGTAGCGATGATAAAAAATTTCCAAATACGCATCTTCTAAAAAGAGTAATTTTGGTTTCGCTTTTTCCCATGAAACCGTTCCATGTACGAGCAGCAGTCGTTTTACTTTGTACTCTTTTAATACTTCCGGCACATAGTCGATCGCGCCTTCATGGTAACGATAAACTTGCGGTCCAACCTTTACTTTTAAATCCGTTAGCACGAGTTTCACTCTCCTTTATACAGCCAAAAACCGACTTTCCGCTTGAACAGCACGGTCTGGCAGCAGCCCCTTAACGATTCGTTCAATATCCGTTACACATTTGTTTCCCATCTCTTCTAAGCATTCCATAGTATAAGCCGATGTATGCGGTGTCATAACTATATTTTCAAAAGCTAAATACGGATGATCTTTATGACCAGGCTCTTCCTCTAAGACATCGGTGGCAAGACCAGCGATTTTCCCATTTTTTAATCCGCTTACAATTGCCTCTTCATTCAAAAGCGCGCCACGGGCACTATTGGAGAGATATACTTGATCTTTCATTTTTGAAATTTCTTCAAAGGAAATCATATGATAATTTTCCTCCGTCAAGTTAGCACATAGACAAATAATATCTGATTTTGCTAGCAGCTCGTCTAGCTCGACTTTTTTTCCGCCATAGCTTTGAATATGCAAAGCGGACTTATATGGATCGTATGCCAAAACCTCGCAGCGGAAACCATTTCTCAATATTTCTACTACACAACTTCCAGTATTGCCGACACCGATCACCCCTACCGTCTTGTTAAATAATGCGCGTCCGACAAAGTCCGCTCGTTTTTCCCATTGATCTTCGCGGACCTTTGTATTCGATTCAACTGTACAGCGCAGAAGCGCCAATAGATTGGTCACATTATTTTCTGCTACTGCATCTCGCTCGACCAAAGCTGGAATGATCGAAACAATCGTTTGGTGGTCCTTCGCTGCTTCTAAATCAATATTGTTATAGCCGATCCCGTGGCGTGTGATCAGTAGCAATTCATCTTTGTACTCAAAAAACTCTTTGGTAAAAAATGGGGTAACACTTGCTATAATGATGTTGTATCCCTTAAGCTTTTCTGCCAATTCTTTCCCATTGATTTCGCTATCGAACGTGAAATGACTGACAGTTCCGATTGCTTTCAACCGCTCGATATGTTGCGGAAAGATTTTTCCAAAGCTGCTGGAATTCACTATAGCGATCTTAAACTGTTCCATGTTCTTCCTCCTTACTCTTTTGCAACAATCTCGTGACCACCAAAACCATTCCTTAGCGCAGAGACGACTTTTGCTGAGAAACTGTCTTCTTCTTGGGACAAATTTCTCATAAACAAACTCATAGCGATCGTCGGTACAGCAACATTCATCTCCAAAGCCGTTTCCACTGTCCACCTAGCTTCACCAGAAGCTGCAACAACCCCGCGATATTCCTCCAACTTAGGGCTCTCATTAAATTGGGCCGCTGCGATTTCCATCAGCCAGCTGCGAATAACCGATCCATGATTCCATACCTCTGCGACGGAAGCCAAATCAAAGTCATAGGCACTTTGTTCAATCAATTGAAAGCCTTCACCGATGGCTTGCATCATTCCGTATTCGATACCGTTATGGACCATCTTTAGAAAATGACCGCTTCCTGATTCCCCTGCATAAAGGTAGCCTCCTAAAACAGCCACATCTGCAAACAAAGATTCCACCTCTGAAAAAGCGACTTCATTCCCGCCAATCATCAAACATGCATCTTTTCTAGCTCCGGAAACCCCACCAGAAGTCCCACAATCAAAGTAATGCACCTCTTTTTCTTTAAACCAGGCTGCTCGGCGAATCGAATCTTTGTAATTAGAATTTCCGCCTTCAATCACGATGTCTTTCGCTGATACAAGGGGCCATAGTTCTTCAAGAATCCCCTCAGTCACAGTTCCCGCAGGAAGCATCAACCATAAAACCCGTCGGCCGCTAAAAGAATTCGTCAAATCAGCTAGCGTTTGGTAGAGTGTAATTCCAGCTTCTTGCGCTGTTTTCTGCGCATGTATCGAAAGATCCAGCCCTTTTACTTGATAACCTTGATCTTTTAAATTGAGGGCCAAGTTCAATCCCATTTTTCCAAGTCCGATAATTCCTATCTCCATGACAGCGCCTCCATTTCATACTTTCATTATACAAAAAAATATTTTTTTGTAAACATAAAAAATAAAAATAATTTTTATTTGCTTTTTTTCTTTAAAAGAGGTAACGTAACAATACAAAGATAATAATGTTCATATAAAGGAGGTAACCGTCTTTGACTGTTTCGATTCGCCTGCAAATAAAAACGCTTTATAAAGACTTAAGTCTCAAAGAACAAGCGATTGCCGACTACATTTTGGAAAATCCTAGTAAAGTCAGCCACAGTTCAATCAGTGATTTATCCAATGAATTAGGCATCGCTGATTCGACCTTTTTTCAATTCACAAAAAAACTCGGTTACAACGGATTTAAAGACTTCAAAATGGCAATGCTGATGCAGGAAAATGATTTTTCTGCCATTTCGATCCATGAAAATATCCAGAAGTCTGATAATGAATTGACTATGGCTCAAAAAGTATTTGATTCCAATATGACCACATTGACTGATACCAAAAATCTTTTGAAAGAAGAAGATTTAAAGCTTGCTGCTGCAATGATCAATCAATCTAAACGACTTTTTTTCTTCGGCGTTGGTGGTTCAGAGATCGTGGCAACCGATGCCTATCACAAATTTTTGCGCTCGCCGATCACTGTTTTTCACAGCAGTGATTATCACATCCAACTGATGGAGGCTTCATTGTTGACGCCAGATGATTGCGGCATTTTTATCTCTCATACTGGAAAATCAAGAGAAACCATTGAACTAGCTCAAGTTGCCAAAAACAATGGGGCCAAAATTATCGTCATTACTAGCCATGCTGCTTCCCCTTTAGCCAAACTCGGCGACGTGGTTTTCATCTCTATTTCCGAAGAAACTGAGTTTCGCTCAGAGGCATTGGCATCCAGAATCGCTCAACTGAGCATCATGGATTCCCTCTATGTCATCTTAATGTTTATTAATCGAGACAAAGCGCAACAATCGATTGCCAAAATTCGACGCTCCATTTCAAAAATCAAAGAACCCTGAGAAGGGAAGAAAAAACTTACATTTTTCTGCGTTTCGCTAATTCTTTTGTGAATCACAGTTGATATGCAAAAAAACTTGTGCGTTTTTTCTGTACTCTTCGTTGGTTTCTTATCAACTTTTTCAGTTCTGAATCTCAAATGCGCTGAGCCTGCCAAAAATCTTGTCCCTTACTCTTGCTAATGTTCGCAAAAAAACCACATCACAAAGCTATCCGCTCTGTAATGTGGTTTTTTAAGACTATCTTTTTTTAGGTAAATCAATAACGACTAGACACAATCTCTGCTCCAAAGGGCATCAACGCTAAGCGCGCCATCTTCAATGATTGCGCCGCAAATGGAATGCCGATGATCGTGATGGCTAGAATGACTGCGCTAGCTAAATGTCCTAAAGCCAGTGGTATACCAGAAAAAATCAACCATAAAATATTTAGAATCACGGACACGCCACCGCCACGGTAAGCGATGTCTTTCCCAAATGGTGCGAGTGACAACGTCGCAAACTTAAAACATTGCAAACCAATGGGAATGCCGATGATGGTGATACACCATAAACACCCAGCCAAAAACCATGAGATCGCACCGATCAAGCCGCCAAAGACAAACCAAATCACGTTGCCTAAAAAATTCATCTGATTGCCCTCCTTCTTTTTTTAATAAAGACTGCTCCTGTTTTAGCAAAGAAAGCAGAGGACATCGTTAGCACTCAGACATGCGCTATCGTCTGATGCTCCTTCCCCTGCGCGCTTCTCTTTTTTCTTAATACAAGCGAAATGTGTTATTTTGTAAAATGCTTATTGCCCAGAATCAACGGTTGATTCGCTGCTATTGTTGGACTCATTTGAGTCATTTCCGAAGACACCGGTGATCGAAGACCAGATGCCGCTAAAGAAGCTCTTGATATTTTCCCAAAGTCCCTTAGAGGTTTCTTCGATTTGCTTGCGGGCTTCTGATAGATCCAATTCTTTGATGAAGTCATCGAAGATATTGTTGTCTCGCATGTCGCTCATTAAAGAGGTCAATTCAGAAATTTGATTTTCCGTAACGATTCCTTCCAGTCCATTGTCCTTCAAGGCTTTTTCTACTGTCTCTTGAATATCTGCTTGGGTTAATTCCGTACCATCTGCGGTTTGAGCAGCCAAATCGGTTTTCGCTTGTTCTTGTGCTGCATTCAATGCTTCATCGGAATAGCCTTCTTTGTCTTTGTTCTCTTCGGTGATCGTCGAAAGCACATCCATCTCATCTTGAGCTACAGCTACTCGATTCTGATTGATGACGCCGCCTGATTCTTCAACGATTTTGTATACCCCAGCTAAAGCACCGGAACCGTCGATCGGTACAGCAGAAGCGACCGTTAGCTTCGCATCAGTGATCCCTGCCGTCAGCGCTGCATTTTGATATTGGGCTGCGGTGATGCGGGTAATGTTATCTGGTGTCGCGATATCGACAGTGATTCCTGCTCCGCTTTCTAGCGTCTGCATTCTGACCGAGCTATAGACCGCCCAATCTGCGGTAAAGCCACCATCGGGAATGTATTTCATCAAGTCAGTACCGTTTGTCGTATAAATCGGTGTTTCGCCTTGAATGCCCAGGCGTTCAAGTGTGTAGTCTTCTTGTGCTTTCGTCAAGGCATTTCCGATCGCCACGGCATTGACTTGCAAACGATCTGAACTGCTGTCAGAGGTATTTGTTTGACTGTCGGTAGTGGCTGTCGTTGCGGTAGAACTGCTTGTTGCAGTGGAACTGCTGGTCGTTGAATTGGTTTCGTCAGCAAAAACTTGTGGTGCTGCTAATAAAACTTGGCTAGATACCAAGAGAGTCGCTAAAATCATCGCTGGTTTTCGAGTCTGTTTTTTCATCACTATATCCTCCAAGTGTTGATCTCTTTTTCAGGGATTTTTCCCTCTTACTGCTGTTATTGTACTATAGGTTTTCTTGCAAAGCCTACGTCTAGGGTCTGAAATGAAGAAAAACTTAGAACTCTGGTGCTATTTAAAAAAGGCGTAATTTGGTATTATCCTTGGTACAGCAATACTTTAGACGCTTTTCTTTTCATCAACTGTTTTTTTAGCAAAACCAACAGTATAGGATTTCAAACGGCTGCCCACTTTCCTCAAACCAAGAAAGGCTCCCGTTAAAGCTATCGTATAAAAGAACAACGGAAACCCTGCGAGTGAAAAAAAGACCTTCCCGGTTTCTAGAAACAGCGGGTGACTCAGAAAGATCAATCGACTAGCCTCAGCTGCTTGTTTTGCTTGCCAAGTCCGCTTTGGGGGTTGCTGCTTGATCAGCCAAGCAAGGAAAAAAAGAGTCGTCGGCACAAAAAACAGCATGAAATTCTTATCGTCCCCCTGATTGAGATACACCAGTCGACCTTCAATGCCTAATAAGCAAAGAGAGACCGCGAGTTTTCTACCAAGATGCTTCGTAAAAAAAGGGTGTTTTTGGTGTTCTCTTAAACAAACCCCACACAGTAAAAATAAAAACCCATAAAAGAGTCCGTTTCTCGTTGTAAAAAATAGTGTCCGATAGCTTTGATAGCATACCAATAAAGGTCCACTTAAATAACTGCTGTACGTTTCAAGACAGCCAATCACATACAAACTGATCGCCAGTAAAAACTGCCGCCGATAGCCAAGAAAGCGAGTTTTTCGTACTAACCACATGCCAAAGAGCAACGCTGGAAAATACCAAAGATGGTACCAGACCCCTACTGTAAAAAAGCCAGTAGCCAAACCGATGACCCGTAATGAATCAGCAAGATTTTGCTGCCCTAAATAAAACCAGCCTAAGGGAAGATACACGATCGACCAACGCAAATAAAGCTTGAGTTGTCGTTTGCACCATTGCTGCCATGAACGGGTACTCTTTTGAAAAAAATAGCCATTCAGCAGCAGAAAAAAAGGAACCGCCAAACGACATAGGAGACTCTTTAATAGGAAATGAAGGCCACTGTTTTCTGCCAGTCGGCCACAATGAACGAGAATCACCAATAAGGAAGCGATGAATTGGATGTAGCCAATTGGAACCATAGGTTGTTTTGTCTTCATTCGATCGTTTCTCCTTTCTCCGTCAAATTTGCTCAAACATACTTCACTCTACTGGTCCTTTCTTTTTGTGACCAGCACGGAAAGCTTCCAAGATAGAAAGGCAGCGCAACAAGTAGAAACATTGATAAATAAAGGATGTTACCCTTTGTTGCATCGCTAATTTCATAGATCCTCGTTCGCATAGAAAAGAGTTTGCTATAATATAAGAAGAATGATGGAGGCAAAACAGACACATGGATATTGGGAAAATTATCAAAGAAGAACGCACCAAACGAAATCTCACACAAGAACAATTGGCACAGGAATTTTTTGTCACTCGGCAACTGATTTCAAAATGGGAAAACGGCAAGAGCTATCCTGATCTAGACCAAGTAGTCAAACTGAGCAACTATTTTGAATTGACCTTGGACTATTTATTAAAAGAAGATCAGCAGATGGTCCAAGAACTTAATTTGACCACCCACCGCAAACGAATTGGCCTCGTATTGATCGCCCTTTTGACTATTCTCAGTATTAGCTTAAGTACGATTTTGTTGGCAGCATTTTGGATCGATCCAGTCTTTTTTACAAAAGAAGACCTAACGATCACTTCTATAAAAAAGTATCGCTTGCCTGCCACTGAGATAACGAATGAGGCAACCGGACAAGTGATTCAACTGCCTGAAGATACGGAATACTTGATCACTTATACGATCGATCGGCCGCTGGTAAAAACGGATCGTCTGTCGGGTTATAAAGAATACAGCAGCGAAAATGCCAGCCAATTAACGGCTTTGGGTCATCGCGGTTTTCATTTTGGCGCGCAAACAAGCAAAATCGTCATTCGCAGCAATCGCGAAGACAATTTAGCTGCACCAGAATTAAATGCAGGCAAGGATCTTTATCTTCGTAATATGAATAAAGCGCGCGTCTATCAAAAATCTGCAGCTGGTGTCGCATTTTCTATCGAAGACGAAGGCGACCTCCTCTTTACTGCAGAAGAACTGGCGCAATTGCCCTTTGAACAAGGACAGCTGCCAGAGTAAACAAAAACCACCGAATCGTTTTGATTTGGTGGTTTTTGCTGACTTTCTTATCCTAGCAAGATCATTGCGATCGCCGCCAAGGCGTTGTTGAGAAAATGCATGGCGATGGCTGTTTCTAGACGCTTAGTTTTAACATAAATCAACGCCATGATCAATCCCATAGCACCATAAATCAAAAACTCGACCAGATTGGTGACGGAATGGATGATACTAAAAACCGCTACACTTGAAATGATCCCGACTATTGGGTATTTCTCGAATAAAAGGCCAATAAACCCACCACGAAAAACGATCTCTTCCATAATTGGCGCAGCAACAGCGATCAATAAAAAGATCAAAAGCGGATTTTCGCCTGTAAACAGTTCCCCTAACAATGCATCATTGGCGGTCGCCTCTTGATCGGATATATGCTGCAGATAGAGCGTTCCGCCAACTGCAACGACTCGACCTAAAACAAACCCTCCGACGATCCATAGCCAATTTTTCTTCGTTGACCAGCCAAAGTCAAAGGTGGCAAGTCCTAACTTTTTAGCCAAAAACATCAGTAGACCAATGTTTGCCAAAAGCAAGGCAATCAACCCATAGCTGATCATCGCAGGAATCGTCGGTTCTCCTGCTTCCAAATAATAGATTTTTACCACGCTAAATGCGGTCATCCCTACTTGACTAAGTAAGAATAAGCCAATCAAAATAAAGACATTCTTTACTGCTTTCATACTCTCCTCCATTGTTTGCTCATTGCATTTTTCAGGATCGGGTTACGACAGATCATGACACAGCCCATCATTTGGTTCCCCATGTTTCCAGAAAATGCTTAGCCACTATCGGCTGCTTATAATGATACTTAGTTTCCTCATTATTTACAACTAATAAAAAATAAAAATAGTTATTTTGCTCATTTTATCGAATAAACCTCGCTTTTTCATTCCCATTCTTTTCAAAAAAAATATAAGTAATGTTTGAAAAAAACGCTCTCTTATGCTACACTGTTCCTACTTTTGTTTGGCTGACGAACCGCTGCCCCAACCATGTTCGTTTGGACCAACTCGTTGCGAGTATTCGATTTCGAATGCTCTTTTTGTCGCGTTTGTCAAAAGAAAGTGAGTGAATCCAAATGATCCAAGTAGAACACCTCAGCAAGACCTTCCAAGTATCCAAGCGAAAAAGCGGCTTTCGCCAAGCAGCCAAAGCCTTTCTTTCTCGTGAAACCACCACCGTCCATGCGTTGCAAGACATCAGCTTTACCATCAATGAAGGCGAAATGGTTGGCTACATCGGCCCTAATGGTGCTGGAAAAAGTACCACCATCAAAATCATGTGCGGGATTTTGACCCCTGATCAAGGCGTTTGTCACATCAATGGTCGTACGCCTTGGCAAGAACGTATCCAACATGTCAAAGACATCGGCGTCGTCTTCGGGCAGCGCAGTCAACTCTGGTGGGATGTCCCCGTCAATGACAGCTTTGATTTGATTCGTGATATCTACAAAGTCGACGCTGCTAGTTATCAACGCAACCTAGAAGAATTAGTCACCTTACTAGATTTAGGTGAGATCTTAAAAACCCCTGCTCGTTCCTTGAGTCTCGGTCAGCGTATGCGCTGTGAGATCGCAGCCTCCTTACTCCATGACCCCAAAATCTTATTTCTTGATGAACCCACCATCGGTTTAGATGCTGTATCAAAAATCGCCGTGCGTCAGTTCATCAAAAAAAGAAACCAAGAAAAAGGTACCACAGTCATCCTGACGACCCACGATATGCAAGATATAGAGGCGCTGACACAACGAATTCTGTTGATCGGCAAAGGGCAAATTTTGCTAGATGGTCGCCTCGATGAACTAAAGCACCGTTTTTCTGATGTCAAAACGCTGGAGGTCGACTATCAAGGGAATGAGCCCCATCTGCCAGAAAACGTCCAGCTGCTTCAAAAAGACGTCGGTCGCCTTGTTCTGAAGCTTGATCCCAAAGAAGTGTCGGTCGCTCAGCTGCTCAGTCTGCTCAGCAATCAAGTCGAGATCACTGATTTGGCCGTTGCCAGTATCACCGCCGAAGAAATGGTCGCTAAGCTGTATCAGGAGTATCAAATATGAGGAAGTATCAGGCATTTTTCCGCATCCGCTTTATCAATACCTTGCAATACCGCTCGGCGGCGATTGCCGGGATGGCTACGCAACTAGCTTGGGGCTTGATGGAAATTCTGGCATTCCACGCCTTTTACCAAGCAGATCCTAGTGCCTTTCCCATGACCTTTCAACAAACCGTCTCCTATGTTTGGCTCCAGCAAGCCTTCTTATCCTTATTTATGTTGTGGTTCTTTGAGGCAGAAATTTTCAATACCATCACCACAGGGTCGATCGCCTATGAACTTGTGCGGCCGATGAATCTATACAATCGCTGGTTTTGCCAATCGGCTGCCAATCGCTTAGCAAAAGCCGTCTTGCGTTGCGGACCGATTTTTGTGATTGCCTTTTTACTGCCAGCACCTTATCGTTTAATTCTGCCAGCAAACATCGTTGCCTTGTTCTTGTTTCTCTTGTCTATGGCGCTGAGTTTAGGTGTAGTGATCGCTATGTCGCAGCTGGTCTACATCTCAACTTTTTATACATTATCCTCCATCGGGGTGCGGATCGTCATCAGCTCCATCGGTGAATTTTTAGCTGGCGGGGTCATTCCTCTGCCTTTCTTTCCGCAGCCTTTTCGCCAATTCGTGGAACTATTGCCTTTTGCTTCCATGCAAAACGTCCCGCTGCGAATTTACAACGGGGATCTGACTGGCTTTGCGCTTGTTTCCGCATTGCTCTTACAAGCGTTTTGGCTCGTACTTTTGATCGTGATCGGAAAAATTTGGCTGCAGCAGGCGCTCAAACGCGTCGTTGTGCAAGGAGGTTAAGGAATATGGTTTATTGGCATTATTTTTGTATTCATCTCAAAAGTCAGATGCAGTATAAAGTTTCCTTTGTGTTAACCGCTTTGGGACAATTTTTAGGTTCCTTTACTGCTTTTTTAGGCATTTGGTTTATGTTTACCCGTTTTCATCAAGTGAATGGCTTCACCTTTGAGGAAGTCCTGCTTTCCTTTGCGACGGTTTTGTTTGCCTTTTCGATTGCGGAATGCTTCTTTCGCGGGTTCGATCTTTTTCCGCAAATGATCAGTAATGGCGAGTTCGATCGAGTACTCGTGCGCCCTCGCTCCTTGATTTTTCAAGTCTTAGCTTCCAAAATGGAATTCTCGCGTCTCGGCCGTTTTATTCAAGCCTTGCTGTTGTTTGCTTATGCGATTCCCAATAGTGGAATTGCTTGGCATTTTGGAAATGTCCTGACTCTTTTTCTAATGATCGTCTGCGGCGCCCTCTTTTTCGCCCTATTGTTCTTAGTGTATGCCGCCATTTCCTTCTTTACGATCCAAGGACTTGAATTTATGAATATTTTTACCGATGGTGCCCGCGAGTTCGGCCGCTACCCCTTCAGTATCTACGGAAAACACGTCTTGCGTTTATTGACCTACGTCGTGCCGATGGCTTGGTTTCAGTATTATCCGTTTCTGTATGTCATTGGTCGCGTAACTAATCCTTGGTGGATCTTATCACCCTTGGTTTGTCTACTCTTTGCCTTTCCCGCCTTCTTCTTTTGGCGAGTAGGTTTGAAGAACTATATTTCTACGGGTTCGTAAATAAAAAGGAGCGCCTCTCTTTGAAACTAAGAGAATGCGCTCCTTTTTTATTCGGTTATTTCAAGTGAAAAACAGCCTCTCCTTGCTGAATATCGCCGTCAGTTCGCAGGCACTTCCCGCCTTGTTCCTCCATGAAGACAACGATCACCATGGTCTCTTTGCCCATTTCCTCAACTGCTGCTACATCCATTTCTGCCAGCAGCTCACCTGTCGTGACTGACTGGTTTTCTTGGACCGCGATCGTGAAGGGCTCCCCTGCTAACGCCACTGTTTCAATTCCCATATGGATCAAAAGGGAACGGCCATCCACCAACTCAACGGCTAAGGCATGCTGTGTTGGAAAAATCGTTCGAACCGTCCCGGCTGCTGGTGCATAGATTTTTCCGTGATGATGAGAAACGGCAAATCCATTTCCCATCATTTTAGACGAAAATACCTCATCTGGTACTTCTTCGATCGGTAGCAGTCGGCCTGTTGCCGGTGCACAAATTTCTATTTTTCTTTTAAAAAGCATCCGTAATTCCTCCTTAGATTGCCGACAGTGTTCTCTGACAGCTAGAATAGATAAGAAAAGCTACGAAGGGCAATAAACCAAAGATAAAGATGGCAGTATCGAGGGACAGCACCTGAGAAAGAAAGCCGCCAGCTAATGGCGAAAGAAACGATGCCGCACCAATGTACACACTGATCGATATCAATTGTCCAGAAGAAAAAACAGCTGGCGGTGTAATAGCACTGATAATCATTCGACTGCCGATAGTAAATGCCGGTACAGTGAAAAACTGCAGAAAACTGGCTGCCAAAAGTAAGAATGGGCTACTAGCAAGCCAATAGACAAAAAATTGTAAGGTTAAAAATATACCTGCAATCAAAATCAAGCGCTCATTTTTCCATTTAGCAATCATGCGATTCAGCAAAAGGTACGCTGGAATTTCACAAAAGGATTGGATCGACCATTTCAGACCAACAAATTCACTGCCTCTTTCCATTGTAATCAGCTTGTCGATAACGACCGTATTGTTCGCAACGATCGTCAAGTACAAGAGAAAGAACAGTCCCGTATAAACCAAAAAGCGTCGGTCTTTGCATAACAGAAGAATGTCTGCCAGCGAGACACCGCTGTTTGTTGCTGTTCCTTGCTTTTGCGGTAAGGCATTTTTCTCTGGGATCGTTCGTGAAAATGTATAATTGATAAGCAAAAAGAGGAGCAGCGGCAAACTAAACCAGCGATAATTATTGGAAAATAAAAAGAATGGCACGCAGACACTCATCATACTCCACCCTAAAGAGCCGTTTGCTTTGATTGAAGCAATTCTTTTTGAAGTACTGGACTCAGATAATACCCAGTTATCGAGCACCGTTGCTGTTGTATTGGCTAATCCACCCGCAATAGCCAATACCAGAAGATGGATCAGCCAGTGGTCTTTTCCTAACCAATAAAAACTAATGGAGAAGAAAACCAGAAAGATCATCAGAAGCATCGAAATACGTTTTAATCGTTTGCTCTTGTCCGAATAATAGCCGATCACTAACTGAAAAAGAATTGTCGTGATGCTGTAGGAGGCTAAAAACCAGCCTCTTTCAAGCGCATCATAGCCTTGCTCAGTTAAAAAAGGAACGATTTGTGTCATCAAAATCGCCATCGTTGCATATTGAACAAAATAGATTACTTGAAATTTGTGTTTGATTTCCATTCTTTGTTTATGATCGGCTGAAGGAAATTCCTACAGCCGATCCCTTTCCTTTTACCTGCTGGACCTATTTTAGTTCTGGCCAATATGGTTCGTTCGCCACAATCATTTCATCTAATATTTCTTTGGCGACTTTCGCACTTGGTACAGTTTTGTTCATAGTGAAGGATTGCCACAATTTTTGGTAAGACTCTTGTTCCCAAGCATCAACTGCCAATTTTTCAGATGCGATCTGCTGCTCCATCAATCCCTTTTGGAATGTTGGAATATCACCGATCGACAAGACTTCGTAGCCATCTTTTCCAACTAGACAAGGCAGTTCCACCATTGCATCATGGGCAAAGTTGGCAATTGCGCCGTTGTTTTCAACAATAAGAATCATGCGTTCTTTCGTATTAAAGGTTAGTGCGCAAGCAAGGTCTGTAATAAAGGACGCATGTTCGTTTGAGGCAAATGTTGTATCAACTGCTGTGTTGTTTGCAACGATTCGTCGGCATTCATCAAACACATACTTCTCTCGTCCGTCAATGATCTCATTGGCACGGGTATACTCTTTGTCCGCATGAGCCACCGTTTCATCAGCCATCAAATAATATTTCAGATAGGTATTCGATAAAAATTCTGGTTCAATTTCGTGCAGATCTTTAGCCGCCCACATCGTTTCCAACCAACTGCTTTCTTTATGCTGGCCTTTTTGTGTTTGTTCGGTGTAGCCGTACTTTTGAACATGCGCACTGATTTGAGGCATCAAGTCATTGCCGTCATGGTCTTTGATGCTGGTCCACCAGCCAAAATGATTCAAGCCAAAATAGCTCGTCTCAAATTCTTTCCGATCCTTCAACCCAATCACTCGCGCCATGATATCTTCCAAACAAACTGGCATATCACAAATATTGATGATTCTTGAATTTGGTCGGAATCTTCTGGTCGCTTCGGCAACGACTGCTGCTGGGTTGGAATAGTTCAAAAGCCAGGCATCTGGCGAGTATTTTTCCATGTAGTCGACTAGTTCTAAGATCGGTCCAATCGAGCGCAGGCCATAAGCTAAACCACCAGGTCCGCATGTCTCTTGTCCGACAACATTATGCCTGAAAGGAATTTTCTCATCTTGTTCCCGCATAGCATATTTGCCGACACGAAGCTGTGCCATTACGATATCGACATCCGTAAAAGCTTCCTTTGGATCGGTTGAATATTCGAACTGTACTTCTGGCGCTCGCTCAGCAATAATGATCGCACAAGCTTTTGCTACGGTTTCTTGTCGCTTTTCATCGTTGTCATAAAATTTGATTTTTCTAACTGGAAAGCGCTCTTGACTTTCTAATAACATCATAACTAGCGATGGTGTATAGGTACTTCCGCCACCTGCAATTAAAATTGAACTTTTTTTCTTACTCATGGTACTTGTTCCTCCTTGTGATTCTGTTTTATTCGGCCATTAGTTCTTCGAATGATTCTCTAACCGTTGGTACCGTTAATCCTACAATGATTTGAATGCCGCCATTTCCAGGGTTGACCAATCCTGAGGCACCTGCTTCTTGAAACTGCGTACTATCTGCAACTTTGTCGGCATCCTTAACAGTCAAACGCAGCCGTGTCGCACAATTCGTTACATCAATGACATTGTCTTTCCCACCTACCAAGTGCATATAGGCCTGTGCTTGCCGCACATGTTTTGGTAATTTTTCATCTTGCTTTTTGTTGTCATAATCTGCTTTTGTATACAACTGCATTGCTGCAGTATCATCCTCACGTCCAGGCGTTTTTAAGTTGAACTTCTTGATCATAAAGGAGAACACAAAATACCAGATAGCGGTAAAAATCAGCCCGATAATGATTTGGGTAATATAAGTTGAACTGTGAAATTTCCACAAGGGCAGCCAATTTAGACCTAACCAGTTGATCAATCCGCCGCCAAAGTCCCCGACAACCCCGAAAGCATAGGAGATTGTGGCGATCGAAGCATCCAGTAAAGCATGAACGAACCATAATGCTGGTGCAACAAACAAGAAAGTAAACTCGATTGGTTCAGTGATTCCGGTCAAAATAGCCGTCAATGCTGCCGGTGCAATCAATGCGATCACTTTTTTCTTTTTATCAGGCCGAGCCGCTTGGATCATCGCTAAACTCAGACCTGCCGTTCCAAAGACTTTCGACATTCCTGATAGTGAGAAACCGCCAAACGGATAGAGTTCTTTCAGCGAAAATGCAGTAGTTTGGAACTCGCCAATGTGGGAGGCCCAATAAACGGCCATTCCCCCTTCGACAACCGCACTGTCATAGGCGAACGGTGCATAAACAAAGTGATGCAAGCCTGTTGGAATCAGTATTTTTTGCAAGAACTGATAAATAAAGACACCGAAGTTTCCTGATTCAATGAAAAAGCCTTGCATGCTTCTCATTCCCTCTTGGATAACTGGCCAGACAAAACACATGAGTACTGCCAAAGGAACCATGGCAAAAAAGGAAATCATGGTTACAAAAACTGAGCCGCTGAAATTCGATAGCATTTCTGGCAATTCTTTTTCATAGAAGCGATTGTGGAGATAGACAACGATTCCCGAAATCAGCAAGCCGCCCATCATGCCGGTATCTAAGGTGATGATTCCTGCAATCGAGGTCAACCCAGAACCAGCAGTTGCCCCTTGAGCTAAATCTACCGCAAATGATTCTGGCCACAAAGTTAAAATTGCATTTACAAAATAATTAAAAGCGATATAAGTAACGAGTGCCTCCATCGTAGCGCGAGCGGCGTATTTTTTAGCTAGACTGATCGGCAGCCCTACTACAAATAAAAGCGGTAATTGGAAGAAGGGCGTCCAGCCTCCTGCTGCGATCACATTCCAAAATTTGAACCAGAGGGTATCTGGTGCTGCGATATCCCCCATAATCGTCTGATTCGAAAATAGCAGAGAAAAGCCGATAACGATCCCAAAAAAGGAAAACAGCATGACCGGTGCCAGCATCGCTCCGCCGAACCTTTGAATTTTTTTCATCATAGTTTTTCGTCCTTCACGTTTTTTAGTTAAGCGCTTTACTGATTCTCATTTTACTATTAAAATGATGCTATGAAACCCTTTTCCGTTGTTTAAAAGTTTCTCACATTTGAAAGGTTTTTTTCACATAAAATGTGAATTGTCACACAGAATCAATGGAGAGATAAAATGAGGAGATAGCCTATGCTGCAAGACCGTATCACTACCTACCAGTCAAGATTAACCGAGAATGACTTTTTGATCTGGTCCTACATCACCACTCACAAAAAGCACTGCTTGGCAATGTCCATCAATGATTTAGCCAAGGAGTGCATCGTTTCTAGGACGACGATTATGCGCTTTTGTCAAAAAATCGGCTTTGATGGCTTTTCAGAATTCAAATACCATTTAAAGAACGAGGTACAACAAGAAAATGCCCTACTCTCTGAGATTGAAGGCGAAATTCTAGACAATCATATTCAAACGATTGAAAATTTAAAAAAGAAAGATTTTACAGCATTGTGCAAGATGATGGCTCATGCCAAACGAATCTTTGTCTATGGTTCAGGGGACATTCAAAACCTTGTTTCCAATTATATGAAACTCTTATTTTTGCCTAATGGACTACTTGTCTACGATTTTGGTGCGATCTCAGTCAATGAACAATTTTATCGCATCATCGAGCCAGATGATTTAGTGATTTTGATTACTTTAAACGGTGAGTCACCCACCGTTGTCAAACTAGCAAAGCAACTGAAACAGCGCAATATCAACACGATCGGGATCACGAAGCTGAGAAACTCAACGGTTTCTAAACTCTGTTCTGAAACGATTTTCTTTTTAAATCCAGAGATCCAGTCAACCGAAAATGCGATCGCTCCCTTTCAAACGACCGCCACACTTTTCTTTGTGATCGAGTACTTATTGTTAAAATATGATGCTTGGCAAAAACAAGCCGCAAGCGTCTCAGAGCCATAAAAGTTCTCTTGGTTTTCCTTAATTCATTTAACTTACAGTATTTTGAAAGACGCTTGAATAAGCCATTTTCAGCCAATTTCTGCTAGGAAAAGCAGCCAATCTCTGGTAAGATAAATAAAAACGTAAAAGAGGACCAGTTATGGAATATTTAGCGATTTTACTTGTTTTCTTTCTATTGAATGTAGTGATACTTGTACTTGGATTGAAGAAGAAACGAATCATGCTGCTTTTTCTGTCACTCTCTGGTTTATTGTTGGTTTGCTTGATTGCCATTTCTTACGTTTTCTTCTATTCAAATACACTTTAAGTCGTCAAAAACACGGGAAGCTGGCTACGAACCTACCGAAACAAACGAGGCTGTTTTAGTCATTACACCCGACGTATAGGACACATTTGTTAAAATTAATTTGAGAAAAAAATGACTGTGACATAAGTCGCGAAAAAAGCGTAATGAATAACTTATATCCGTTCATTCATTACGCTTTTCTCTTGTTTTTTTTCATGATGAATAATTAAACGAGCTATACTCTCCACATGTTTCACAGATATAGTAATAGTTGCGTTTCTTCTTATTATAAAGTTTCAACTTCTTCCCATTTTTACAACTCTTGCATTCTTCTAATTCAGTCAAGGTTTTATAATAAAATAACTCACTGATCATTTCTGGATAAAAATGCGCAAGCAGCTCAATCAGCTTTTTTCTGTCAACCAACAGTAGATTATCACCGGCTATTTCTAATGCTTGATCTGTAAAAAAATGTGTAGTGATGAAAAGCCCATTGGGAAACCCTTTGTCTGGAAAAATCCCTTTAAATGCGGCAACGAGTGGCTTACTGATCCGCTCCGTTGTCTTTTGCGGATTCCAAGCTTTACATTGGACCGCTATTGCCTTTTTATTATTAGAAAAAGCATACACATCAATACCACCATCTTTGTAACCATCGATGTTTTGGACGGTATATCCCATCTTTTGTAAAATACATTCAGCAATATAATTCAAATCCTCAGATTTACAGGTTTCTAATTGAGCCACAATCTTTTTCAATTTTTTCGGGTATGTACGTTCATTAAAGTTGCTTAGTTCTGGTAAATTAATAACTTCCTTCTTTTTCTTAAATGAAAACATGCCTCTTCCTTTCTTGATTGTTTTGGATGTGATTAGTTAAAGCTTAGCTAGTAAGTGGTCTTTGATTATGTAGAATAAAACTGGTTCTAAGAGAGGAAAAATCTACTTTTCTCAAAAAATCGTTTGAATCCGGTGAAATAAGTCAAAATAAGAAACTTATATAGGGATATTATTAATTTAATGATAATTTTATTTAAGCTAAAAGTCAATTGAAGCTTGAATATTCAATAACAATCGAAGGTTAAATCAAATCACTCTTGATCACTGCTTCATTTAAGAAAATTTTTAGATAGGATTCGTTATAGTGCTAATTTCCACATTCTTGTCTTACTGATCTATTGAGTCCTCTTACTTTACTTGTAACAGATTCTGAATGGTTTCTTTCGCTTTAGCAGTTGAGTGTCTATTACCTATAAAAATAAAAAAAGGTTTCCCTCGTAAAAGGGAAACCTCAGAAATGTTGCCGAAACAACATTTGCAGTTATTTGTCTTATTCTGCAGCGTTTGTGTCTTTGAGACCGTATTTTTTGTTGAAACGGTCCACACGTCCGTCTGCTTGTGTGAATTTTTGACGTCCAGTGTAGAATGGATGTGAATCAGAAGTTACTTCGACACGGATCAATGGATACGTGTTGCCGTCTTCCCACTCAACAGTTTCTTGAGAATTCTTTGTAGAACCTGATAAGAATTTGAAACCAGTAGTTGAGTCCATGAATACAACTGGATGATAATCTGGATGGATATCTTGTTTCATTTCTTCTTCTCTCCTTTGCCCTGGCTCATTTGCTTCACCAGAGTTGATTTGTCGATTTTACAACATGACTATCTTACCATGTTTGGTTTTTAGATGCAATTATCTTTTTATATTTCTTTTTTGCCGTTTGTCTCCGAAATGGACATCATGAAAAGCCGCTAAAAATTCTTCATTGTTCTTCGTTTTACGCAAGAATTGAATGAATTGTTCTGTGAACTCCAAGGAATCCCCCAACATGTTGTTGCGTAAGCGCCAGGTTTCTTCCAATTGCTCGCTGCTCATCAGCAATTCCTCTTTACGGGTACCAGATTTCTTGATGTCGATCGCTGGGAAGATCCGACGTTCTGCTAAGCTGCGAGAAAGCTGCAGCTCCATATTGCCGGTTCCTTTAAACTCTTCATAGATGACATCATCCATGCGGCTGCCGGTATCCACCAGTGCGGTGGCAAGAATCGTCAAACTGCCGCCTTCTTCAATATTACGGGCAGCACCAAAAAATTTCTTTGGTTTGTACAAAGCAGCTGGATCGATCCCGCCGCTTAGTGTACGTCCGCTTGGCGGTACCACTAAGTTGTAGGCTCTTGCCAAACGAGTGATACTATCCATCAGAATCACGACATCACGCTTGTCTTCTACCAAACGCATCGCCCGTTCTAGTACCAATTCAGAAACACGGGTATGGTTGCTAGGCTGCAGGTCAAAGGTTGAAGAAACAACATCGCCTTTGACACTGCGTTCCAGATCAGTCACTTCTTCTGGGCGCTCGTCGATCAAAAGAACGATCAATTCCACCTCAGGATAGTTGTCAGTGATCCCATTGGCAATTTCTTTCAAGATGCTGGTTTTCCCAGCTTTAGGCGGAGCAACGATCAGTCCCCGTTGGCCAAAACCCACTGGCGACAGCATGTCGATCATCCGCGTAGAAAGGCGTCCTGACGTTGTTTCTAATTTTAAATGACGATTCGGATAAAGCGGCGTCAGCGCTGGAAAATGCGGACGCTCTTTGGCATCTTCTGGATCTTTGCCATTAACAGACTCAACGTGCATCAATCCATAATAGCGCTCAGATTCCTTGGGCGGGCGCGCCTTACCGGCGACTTTATCACCATTACGCAAACTAAACCGACGAATCTGTGATGAAGAAATATAGATATCTTCTGCACTCGGTCCGTAGTTGATTGGGCGTAAAAAACCGTAGCCTTCTTGGCCTACGATATCCAAGATTCCTTCCATATAAAAGAAGCCTTGTTTTTCCGCCTGCGCCCGTATCACAGCCAATGACAATTCTTTTTTATTCATCTGGCTGTAATAAGGAATTCGAAACTCTTTGGCAAAGGTGTAGATCTCTTTTAAGGTTTTGTTTTCCAACTCTGCCATCGTAAGATAATCGCTCATAATTACTCCTCTATCATTTGAATATCAGCTCCAAGAGCCGTTAGTTTTTCGATGATATGATCATAGCCGCGCAAAATATACTCGACATTAAAGACGCTGGTCGTGCCAGTCGCCATCAATCCGGCAATGACAAGACAAGCTCCTGCTCGCAAATCAGAAGCGACAACTTCTGCTCCGTGCAATTGGCTCGGTCCGCTAACAAAAATCATGTTGCCTTCTGTCGTTGCTTGTGCGCCCATCCGTGCTAATTCAGGAATATGGTTGACCCGTTTGGCGTAAATCGTGTCCATGATCTCCGACGTTCCTTTTGCTTTTAGCAATAATGGTGTGATCGGCTGTTGCAGGTCTGTGGCAAATCCTGGATAAGGATAAGTTTTCACAGTCGCTGGTTTCAAGTCTTTTGAGGGATGCACATAGATTTCATCTTCGCTGATATCCATTCGCACGCCGATTTCTTCCAATTTCGCAATGTAGCTTTCTAAATGCTCATAAATCACATTTTTGACAGTAATGCCTTCCCCCGCTGCTGCGGCTAAAGAAAGGTAGGTTCCTGCTTCGATCCGGTCTGGAATGATGGAATGACGACAACCGTGCAATTCTTCCACGCCTTCGATACGAATTTCATTGGTACCTGCACCTCTGATTTTCGCTCCCATATTATTTAAAAGGGTCGCAACATCAATGATCTCAGGTTCTCGTGCGGCATTTTCAATGATCGTTTTGCCTTTGGCTTTTACTGCTGCCAGCATCACATTGATGGTTGCTCCGATGGAGACCATATCTAGGAAGATACGTTCGCCAGTCAAGCCTTCTTCTTCGGTACGCAAATACATGGCACCATGTTCGTTGGTGACTTTTGCGCCAAGTGCTTCGAAGCCTTTAATATGCAAATCGATTGGTCGCGGACCTAAGAAGCAGCCGCCAGGCAACCCAACGACGCCTTCACCAAACTTCGCCAACAATGCCCCCATGAAATAGTAAGAAGCTCGTAGACTATTGATTTTTCCGTTAGGCATCGGGATCGAAACGATGTTTGTCGGATCGATTTCTAGCGTATTGTTTTCAAAATGGGTCTTCACACCCATGATTTCGATAATCTCAATTAATGAGTGCACATCTTGAATGTCAGGCACTCCTTCTAAAATGACCGGTGAATCAGCTAAGATCGCTGCCGGGATCAATGCGACTGCACTGTTTTTTGCGCCGCTAATGGTGACTTCACCTTTTAAGGGACGATTGCCGTTGATGACAATTTTTTTCATGGAATTCCACCTATACTCTTTTTTAATTTATGTGTATCATTCCAATTTTAGCACAGATCACTCAAAGAAAAAAGATGCAGGATATTTTTGATCCCCGCATCAAGAATATTTTCTTGGAAAGCAAAAAAACTCTTAGAATCGGTGATTCTAAGAGTTTTGATCTTTGATTAAGATTAAGCTTTACCAGCTGAACCGAACCAGTCGATGTGTTCTTCTGCATCTTTAACGATTGCAGCAACACCTGGTGCTAATAATTTACGAGGGTCGAATCCTTTACCTTCTTTATCTTTGCCAGCTTCGATGTATTCACGAGTTGCTTTAGCAAATGATAATTGGAATTCAGTATTTACGTTTACTTTAGAAACACCCATTGAGATTGCTTTTTCGATTTGGTCTTGAGGAATACCAGAACCACCGTGTAATACTAATGGTACATCAGAACCTACTGCATCAGCGATTGCTTGTAAGTGGTCAAAAGCAAGGCCTTTCCAGTTTTCAGGGTATTGACCGTGAATGTTACCAATTCCGCAAGCTAGGTAATCAATACCAGTTGCAACCATTTGTTTACATTCTTCGATGTCAGCTAATTCGCCAGAACCGATGATTCCATCTTCTTCTCCGCCGATTGAACCAACTTCACACTCAACAGAAACGCCTTTTGCGTGTGCTTTTTCGACAACTTCTTTAGCCAATTTCAAGTTTTCTTCAAATGGTAAGTGAGAGCCATCAAACATAACAGAAGTGTAACCAACTTCGATACATTCCATTGCTGCATCATAATCACCGTGGTCTAAGTGGATTGCAACTGGAACAGTGATATTCATTGAATCAACCAAGTTTGTAACGATGTCTTTAGCAACTTTGTATCCGCCCATATATTTGGCAGCACCCATTGAAGTTTGGATTAGAACTGGCGCTTTTTTCGCTTCAGCAGCTTTTAAAATCGCTTGTGTCCATTCTAAGTTGTTTGTGTTGAATCCGCCGACTGCATATCCGCCTTGACGAGCAGCTTTTAAGAATTCAGCTCCTGATACTACTGGCATAAAAAATTCCTCCTAAGTTTTGAAAAACTTTATTTGTTAAGCAATGCTTAACCGACAATGCTATTTTAGCAAAGATTTGCGGTATTTGCTACTAAAAAGAGGAATTTCTCTTTTCAAAAAAAGATTGCACAAATATAAAAATCCAGCATTTTCATCATCTTTTCTGAAAGTCTAGGATTCTGTAAGGTTTTGCTCTTCTGTCTGTGGTCGTTAGATAACAAATCGGCATGTGAAAATTCGAGAAAAATTTCACATATTTTTTCGTTATTTTATCATAATCTTCCAGCAAATCCTTTCTTCTTCTCTTTTGAGCATAAGAATAGCCTTGTGAAAGCGGGCATATTATTATGTAAAAAAGGAGGGATAAAATGAAAAAAGCGCTTATTGGATTTTTGGCAGTCATCGGAGTTCTTTTCTTGGCAAGCTGTAGCTCGGGGGCCAAGGAAGAAACCAAAACATTCACAATGGATCAAAATGGGGTTTCGATGGAACTGGTCTTCACTTATGAAGGCGATAAAGTAAAAACTCAGACTGCGAACAATGTCATGCCTTATTCAGCGATCGGGGTAACGACTAAAGAAGAAACACAAACCGTGCTTGATCCGATTGCAGAACAGTATCAGCAAGTCAAAGGGTTGGACTATTCCCTCGACTATACAGATAGTGAAGCGACTGAATCATTGACCATCAATTATGATGAGTTGGATTATGATTCAGCGAAACAATTGCCTGGGGTTAGTTTCGAAGGAAACACCGAAAATGGGATCAGCATGGAACGTACAGAGGAAATGCTCTTAGATCAAGGGTATAAGCTAAAAGAATAATCCTCTCTAGGCACCAGCAAATCAACATGGGTTTCCCGCTGGCGGATTTCATTCAAACTGCTAGCGAAAAAAATAATGCATCAGCCAAAAACTTCCGGTCGTTTTGACGGAAGTTTTTTGTGTGCAGAAATGGATACCTTCTACCAACGCTCATGCAAGTTTCAACCTTTTACGGACTACTGGGATGGCGCAACTCAAAAAAACTCCCCATCTTGAGATGAGGAGTTTCGCACATTCATTGCTTGGTTTGCAGCTAGCGATTATTATGGTTGGCGGTTATCCAATGAAGCTCCAACAAAGGCTTTGATCAAGCGTTGTGGGCGAGTTGGACGAGAAATCAATTCTGGGTGGAATTGGCAACCCACGAAGAATTTGTTTTCTGGGATCTCAACGATCTCAACCAAACGATTGTCTGGTGATACACCTGAGAAAACCATCCCGTTTGCTTCAAAGATTTCACGGTATTTGTTGTTGAATTCATAACGATGACGGTGACGTTCTTGAACAACTTCTTCTCCGTCATAAGCTGCAGCTGTTTTGGTGCCTTTTTTCACTTTACATGGGTACAAGCCTAAGCGCAATGTCCCACCTAAGTTTTCGATGTTTTCTTGGTCAGCCATCAAATCAATGATGTTGTTGGCTGTTTCAGGATCGGTTTCTGCGGAATTGGCATTTTCCAAGCCAACGACATTGCGGGCATATTCCACACAAGCCATTTGCATCCCTAGACAAATCCCTAAGAATGGCACATCGTTTTCCCGAGCATATCGGATCGCTTCGATTTTTCCTTCAATCCCGCGATCACCGAATCCACCAGGAACGAGAATACCGTCTACTTCACCTAAGTAAGAATCCACGTTTTCTCGTGTGATTTCTTGGGCTTTGATCCAATCGATCTCGATGTCAGCATCAAAGGCAAAACCAGAATGTTTCAAAGCTTCGACAACTGATAGATAAGCATCTGGCAATTCCACGTATTTTCCGACTAATGCGATGCGTACTTTTTTCTTCAAATTCAGTACCTTTTCTTCCAATGCTTGCCACTCGGTCATGTCAGCAGCTGGTGCAGTCAGTTTCAAATGATCACACACGATTTGATCCATGCCTTGCGCTTGCAGTGCCAATGGGATCGAATAAAGGGTCTCAACGTCACGAGATTCGATCACGGCTTCTGGTGCCACGTCACAGAATTGTGCCAATTTGTTTTTCGTTGATTGTCCTACGGGTTGTTCTGTCCGAACGACCAAGATATTTGGTTGAATCCCTAAGCCGCGCAGTTCCTTCACACTATGTTGTGTCGGTTTGGTTTTCATTTCGCCTGCTGCTTTCAAATAAGGAATCAGCGTCGTATGGATGTACATCACATTGTCTGAACCTACGTCTGCTTTCATTTGACGCAAAGCTTCTAGAAATGGTAATGATTCAATATCCCCTACTGTACCGCCGACTTCTGTAATGATCACATCTGAATCAGTCATTTTGGCTGCCCGCATGATTTTTTCTTTGATCTCGTTGGTGATATGCGGGATCACTTGAACAGTCGCGCCTAAGTATTCTCCTTTACGCTCTTTCCGCAAAACTTCTGAATAGATTTTTCCAGTTGTTACATTTGAGTATTTGTTCAAATTGATATCGATAAAGCGTTCATAGTGACCTAAGTCTAAGTCGGTCTCTGCTCCATCATCGGTTACGAATACTTCACCATGTTGGTATGGGCTCATCGTTCCTGGATCGACGTTGATGTACGGATCGAATTTTTGAATCGTTACTTTCAAGCCGCGATTTTTCAACAGACGTCCTAATGATGCTGCTACGATCCCTTTACCAATAGAAGAAACCACACCGCCGGTTACAAAAATATATTTTGTCATAAACTGAAAAACTCCTTTAATCTATTTTACAGGAAAAGCATTTAGAAAATAATAAAAGCTCCCTATCCATAAATGAATAGGGAGCGAAAATTCTAAATCACTTTCTGACTCTTGTAAAGAGTGCCCAAACAGAATGATACATTCTCACCTAGCAAATGTCAAGAAAACTTTATTTGATTTTTTCAGAAAAAAACGAAGTTTCCAGACAAACCGCTTTACTTATTGATACAGCTGGTTCCTTCTTTTTCTCGACTAAATTCTATGGTTATTCTTTCTTAAACAACCTTCATGTTTTCTGCACAACTTTTTGCAAATTTTTCATTGCTTCTTACGAAATCGTTGAACTCTCTTTGGCATAATACAAAGTGTAGATGAAGTCTGGCGCTTTACTCGTTTTGGTAAAAATGATCGGAACGTATTTCTGGTTATTTTTGGCAAAGACGAGGTGCAGGTTCGATTCCTGCCTTCTACGCTAGTGATGCGGTTGAAAGGGAGCTCTGAGGATCAATCGCAGCAATCCTTAGACTATTGTTTCACCAACGAAACAAAATCAACGTTCGTCCAAGCATTTGCTGAAGCCTTGCTATAAACCCCGATTTCACAAACACCTGTTGTAATTGGAATGTCTTTGATTGTAATTTTTGTCCATTCACTGGTTTTATCAACCGCAGTATTTAGTTCCGCTCCACCATAATTTTTGATATATAACTGATTGGTATCAAACTCTCCCCCAGACATTACGTAGGCACTCAATGTGTAAGTTCCATCGCTGATGCCACTAATATTTTGATAAGCTGATGCCTCGTAAGCTTGGTCCTTCCAAAAAGTTAATTTGTAGTCTCCAAAAAAAGTCCCTGCTTCCGTTTTGATCGTACCTTCAGCTGTTCCTTGTTGAAACCACGTTTGCCAATCGGAAGGACTGGTCGTTGGTCCATCGCTCTCGAAACTTGCATTTTTAACCAGATTTGTTTGCGTCCCTGCTTGTTTAAACGCACGCAAGCTTGGCAAGGCGTTTCCAGCAAAATCAAACATCGCCTGGTTGTCCCATTCGTTTCCCATAGTGGATTGAACACCGAGATAATTCATACCTGCTTGTGTTGCCCAACTCACGTTTCCGTTGTACCAAAGAGGTTCCCAGTAAAAGAAGCCCGCCCCGCGATCATTCGGCACCGCTTGAATACGATCGGCTAGATCCAGCAAATACTCTGCTTGTCCTGACGGCGTTGGTTCATATCCCCCCGCCGCTGCTTCGGCTTCGCCAAAGGCATTTGGCATAGTATCTGCATTCGCTGTTGTATGCCCATAAGCTGTTTCAACTACGATCACTTCTTTGCCATACCGTTGACTGATCGTATTCATATTGGTTTGAAGTTCATTCATTGAACCGTGCCAATACGGATAATACGATACTCCAATTAAATCAAATGACACACCCCGACTGGTGATTTCATCAAACCACCAAGTAAATGCTCCTGTATCGCCACCATCAGCTAAGTGGAGCATTACTGGAGTTGTTTTAGGTTGAGTGTCTCGAACAGCTTGGACACCAGACTTCAAAAAAGTAGCCAATCGATCAAACTCTCCCCCGTCTTCTCCCCAAGACTTGCCATAAGGCCAGAGCATGCCACTATTCAGTTCATTGCCGATCTGAACCATATCAGGATAAACGTCTAGCTGCTTCATTTCCGACAGAACGTTCTTTGTATAGTCATACAATGCCGTATTCATTTCTTCAAAGGTCAGATCTTGCCACGCTTTAGGAACATTCTGTTTCCCAGGATCAACCCAAAAATCACTGTAATGGAAATCTAGCAACACGTTGAGTCCAAGACTTTTTGCTCGTTTTGCAAGGGCAATCGTCGTTTCCAGATCATTTGTCCCTGCCCCATAACTTTCTCCGTTACTATTATAAGGATCCTGCCACAAACGCAGTCGAACATAGTTGACACCATTATTTTTTAGAATCTCTAAGGCATCTTTTGAAATACCATCTTCATAATATTTTGCACCAGATTTTTCCATATCTGACAAGATTGAAATATCTGCTCCGCGAATAAACTCGCTGGCAGATGCTTCAACTGTTTTTGAAACAGCCCCCAAAGTCCCTATCACAGCTGCAAATAAAGCGACTTTACGCAACCAAGCTCCCTTTTTCATTCATTTGCTCCTCCTTTATTGAAATTGGCTCAGAATAAATTGAACGGCTTTTTCAGGATCTCTCGTTAATCCGATATATTCTGCTCCTTTTGTCGCAACCAGCTTGATTCCTAAGCGATCGGTATCTTCTTTGATATCATCATAGTAAGAATTGACTTGCGGTGCTAAGACCACCATATCAAAATCCTTCAGCATTTCGTAATGAGAACCATAAGCACCCGCCATTGCACTGATCGGTGCTTTCGATTCAGATGCACCTTCTTTTAAAGCATTAGCTAACATCGCACTTGTCCCTGCTCCAGCACAAAGCACCAACACATTGATTTCTTTATTTGTATCGCTGATAATTTGTCTCGCTGCCACAGGTACTTCCTCACGTATAGCAGCAGAAGCACCTTCTTCGGTTGCGATCACTTCCGCTTTTTGTGCTTCTTGCTCTACTAAAACAGCATCGTATGCTTTACAAAATGGTAGATAGATCAGGAAGTCAACGACGATTAGAACCGCTGCTAAAACAAAGGCTAACACCCCCATGCCTGTTCCTAGAACCAAACCGATCGGTGCCGGAGTTGCCCAAGGTAAAACGTACATAAAACTGTTCATGCCTAGCACATCGACAAAAAACTTAAACAAGCAAACGTTTACAACTGGTGTTAACAAAAACGGAATGAAAAAATAAGGATTCAAAATCATGGGTGCTGCAAACAACAATGGTTCATTGACAGCAAAACTTACTGGAATAAAGGAAGCTTTCCCGACTGCCTTCAATTGTTTAGACTTAGCAAAGAGTAAGAAGATAAAAGGAACGACCAATGTGGCCCCAGTTCCTCCCATAGTTCCTACAAAATTTCCTAAACCGACTGTCAGTACTTTTGAAGCTTGCTCACCGGAATTGAACAATTGCAGATTGGTTTCCACATTGGCATAGATAATTGCTGCAATTGCTGGTTCCACGATCGACGGTCCATGAACACCGACAAACCAAAATAGCGCCATCGCTCCCCAGATAATAGCGATTCCTAAATAACCGTCGGCTGCTGTGAATAATGGCTGCAGCACAGTAATGATTGCTTCTGCAAATGAGATTTGGAAAATTTGCCGAATACCTAAATCAATTAAAACGGCCGCAAATACTGAAAAAGAGAAAGGAAAAATATCTCGGAAGGTTTGCGAAATCGTACCAGGAACTTCTTTAGGCATCTTAATGGTAATATCTTTCAGCACACAAAACTTATATAAATTAACTGTTAAAAATGCAGCGACAAAGGACGCCAAAAGCCCCTTTGTCCCCATGTATTCCGTTGAAAATCCGCCTTCGATTGGAGAGACGCTTAACAACAGGAAACTTACCACAGAAGCCAGCATCACAGAAGTCGTGTTGATTACTTTGTTTTTCGGTAAGCGGCGATTCATCGAATCAGCCAAGCAGCGAGCAGTGGTTGCTGAAACAAGTAACCCTACAACCCCCATCGAATAATTATAGACTTTCCACAACCAAGTGGAGACAGCTTCAGGCCATTGGTAACCAAAAATCTCAGGAACCGCAGCAATCAAAATGAATATGCTTGAGAATAAAATAGCCGGCATCGCTGTTAAAAATCCGTCACGAACGGCTCCCAGATAACTATTGCGTGAGATTTTTTCAAAAAACGGTTTCCCTTTTTCGATTTGTTTAATGATTCCATCCATAGCGTTCTTCTCCTATCCTTGATTCTGCTTGTACAGTGCAATAAAGTCTTGAATCAGATCTCTCAGCAACAAAGTGGTCATTAAATGATCCTGTCCATGGATAAAAATGAATCCCATCTCCATCTCTTTTCCCGATGCTTCTTCCGCTAAAATTTTCGTTTGCGAATTGTGTGCAAGGGTTAAATTTTCGTCGGCTTCTTTCAGTGCTGAATCAACATGCTCAAAGTTCCCTTGTCTTACTTCTTTCAATAATTTCAATAATGTACTGCGAGCGTCCCCTGAATAAGCAACGATCTCAAAACCAAGCATTTGTAATTCCTCTTTATTCATCTTTTCTTCCTCCATTATTACTTATTAAATAATCGTTTTGGTTTCACTAACTAATTTGTACCAGTATGCTGACTCTTTCGGGTAACGCTTCTGGGTTTCAAAATCAACATAAAACAAGCCATACCTTTTGTTATACCCATTTGTCCATGAGAAAAGATCCATAAGCGACCACAAAAAATATCCCTTCACATTTACCCCAGCTGTTATCGCCTTGCTTAAGGATTCCAAATAGACTCTCAAATAGTCGATTCTCGGCTGATCCATAATGATGCCATCTTCAAACTGGTCTTTATACCCCATGCCGTTTTCAGTGATATAGATTTTGTTGTAATGCGGGTAATCGCTTTTAATTCGCAACAACAAGTCATAAAGCCCTTCTGGATAAATCAGCCAGTCCCAATCTGTTCGAGGAATTCCTTCTTTATAAATGCGTTCTCCGATCCCCTTCACTTTATAAACAGAGGTCCCTTTTTCACCCGTGCCATTATGATGGATCGCGTTTTCTCCATCGTAAGCTTTGACAAAATGGCATTGGTAGTGATTGATCCCTAAATAGTCATTACGCGTGGAGGCTTTTTTCAATTCGACAAAATCTTCTTCAGGAAAATGATAGCTGGCCTGATTTGCTTCACATATCTCATCAAGAGCAGTCAAGGTTTCAGTTGAATAGAAGCCTAAATAAGTAGCATCTAATAAGAAGCGGATCGACAATGCATCGTCTAAAAAGGCTGCATGCTTATCTTCTGGAGCATCTGTTGCCGCATATTTCGTCTCCAATGAGTGAACGACACCGATTTCGCCTGGAAGTTCGTTTTCTTTGAAATAGTTCACTACACGTGCATGGGCAACCATCATATTATGAAGACAGGCGATGATTTTTGTAAAATCATATTTGATTCCTGGCGGGAAAACGCCTAACAAATATTGATTGGTCGCAACAGGATAGATTTCATTAAAGGTACTCCACACTTTCACTTCTTTGAATTCATGAAAACAAAAAATGGCATAGGAAACGAATGCTTCTATTGTTTCTCGATTCAAAAAATCTCCCTGGTCAAACAAACGTTTAGGGGTATCAAAATGATGCAATGTCACAAACGGCGTTACGTTTCTTTTCGCACATTCTTCGAACACACGATGATAAAAAGCGATTCCTTCTGGGTTCGGTTCCCCATCACCATCAGGAAAAATTCGACTCCATGCAATGGATAATCTTAGCCCATTCACACCAAATCGTTCACACAATTCAATATCCTTTGCATATTGATGATAAAAATCACTTGCCGGATCGGGACTGAATCTACCCTGTTCCTCTAAAAAATCATCCCAAGCAACAGCGCCTTTGCCGCCTTCCTTAGTGGCTCCTTCAACCTGATAGGCTGCTGTGGCTCCACCAAAAATAAAATCTTCTGGTAATTTAAGCATGTACATCTCTCCTCAAATCTATAATCAGTTTCCACACTTTCTAACTGATTGAATTGTAATCGCATCCAAAACATTTGTCAACAAAAACAAACATAAATAATCACAAAAATCGAAAAAAAATGATAAAAACCATTGAAATAAACATGTATCACGCAAATAATTGTTTGTTTTTGTTCGAAACAGATTGACTGTTATCCGATTATATGGTAGATTATCCTTAAATTAGAGGTGAAGACGATGCTGAAAAAAGAAAGATTGTTTACTATCGTAGAAATGGTCAATAAAAAAGGAATCCTTACCGTTAATGAAATCATCAATCAATTAGATGTTTCTGATATGACCGTTCGCAGAGATTTAGATGAATTAGAAAAATCGGGCAAGCTGCTACGTGTCCATGGAGGGGCGCAAAGTCTTTCCTACACTTTAGATCAAGAACTTTCTCACACCGAAAAAGCCACTCTGCAGATTCAAGAAAAAAAAGAAATTGCTGCCGCAGCAGCCTCCTCAATTCAAGAAGGCGAAACAATTTTTTTAGGACCAGGTACAACAATCGAACTTTTGGCGACCCATTTACTGAACAAGAAAATTCGGATTATTACAAACAATTACCCGGTTTTTGATATTCTTGCGCAAGCAGATGGACCAGAAATTTTACTAATTGGTGGTGATTTCCGTAAAAATACCGGCGCATTTGTTGGACCAATCACCAACGACAATTTAAGAAGACTAAAGTTTACAAAAGCATTTATCAGTTCAAATGGCGTTCACAACGAAGCAATTTCTACTTACAGTACAGAAGAAGGAGAAGCGCAGCAGATCGCATTAAATAATTCTCGCAAGAAATATCTGCTCGTTGATAACAAAAAGTTCAATCGGGATGATTTTTATGTGTTTTATAATTTACATGATTTCGATTTACTCATTACGGATCGCCAGATCTCGCGAGAGGTTCAAGAGCACTATGCACAATATGTCGATCTGCAAATTGCTGATTCAACCGAAAATACCACTATAGGAGCGTAACTATGAAAGGGATTATTTTTGATTTCAACGGAACAATGTTTTTGGACTCTCATCTACATGAAGCTGCTTGGCTGCACATGATTCATGATCATACAAAAGATGGTTTATCAGATGAGGATATTTTAAAAAATATCCATGGTCGAACGAATACGGAGATTTTAAAACATTTCATTTCAGAACATTTGACCGCCTCTGAGATCGCCGTATTGTCAGAAGAAAAAGAAAGCTATTATCGTATGCTTTGCTTGCAAAATAAGAACGATCTCCAATTGACAAAGGGGCTTGAAGCGACTCTTGATCAGCTGACTGACCAGCAGATTCCATTAACGATCGCCACCGCTACTGTTAAAGAGAATGTTGCTTTTTATTTTGATACTTTCGATTTAGCTCGCTGGTTTGATTGGGATAAGATCGTCTATGACGATGGCTCTTTTCCTGGAAAACCGCAACCGGATATTTTTCTTAAAGCGGCTGGCAAATTGGGCTTAGCTCCTGCAGATTGTCTTGTTATCGAAGATGCTTATTCAGGTTTGCTTGCTGCCAAGCGTGCTGGGATTGGAACAATTATCGCAATTGATCCATTCGGTAAGAATAAATCAGTATTTGAACAGGCACAGCTAAATAAAGATGGAACCATCAAAGATTTTACTGATTTTTGGACAGAGCACCTGTCAAAAGTTTTCGTTAAATCATAATATTCCATACAAAAAGCGGCTCAACCAAGAAATCTTGATTGAGCCACTTTGTTATTATTTGTTTCCATTTTCTAATTCCGACGGTTGTTATTACCGAATAAAATAATCAAACGTAAGAGCTGCAATAAGGTTGCTACGGCAGCTGCGACATACGTCAACGCTGCGGCAAAGAGCACTCTTCTTGCTTGTGGTACTTCATCTTCTGTTAACAAGCCACCATCTGCCAAAATACGGATCGCCCGTTTTGAGGCATCGAACTCGACTGGCAAGGTCACTAATTGGAAAATAAACGCCAATGAGAAAGCCAACAAGCCTAAGTTGATCAGAAACGATCCTCGTAATAGGACCCCAATCAAAATCAATGGGATCGAGATGCTGGTTCCGATATTAGCGATCGGTACGATCGCATGACGCAAACGCAAAGGAAAATAACCTTTGGCATCTTGGACTGCGTGTCCACACTCATGGGCCGCAACACCGATTGCTGCTACCGAAGTTGATTGTGCAGTGGATTGCGATAAACTCAGCATTTTGTTGCCAGAATTGTAATTATCCGTCAAATCACCAGCGATCGCTTGCACACCCACATTATTGATTCCTTGGCTTTGCAAGATGTACTGCGCCGCTTTTGTGCCGGTAATATTATTTTTACTTCTGACTTTGTCATATTTGTTAAAGGTACTTTTGACGTACGCTGACGCTGCTAGTGAAATCACCATACCGATAATTACAAGAATGAAAGTCGGGTCATAAAAAAAGCCGAACCCGTATCCGCCCATACCATACACGATAAAATTCCCCCTTTTAATCTTTGACCTTATTTTACCATTAAAGTGGTGAAAAAATTATGAAGATGACTGGAAGATTTTGTTTTTAACCTTTTTTTACAAATTCTGATTTTAGTTTCATTGCGCCGAAGCCATCGATCTTGCAATCAATGTTGTGGTCGCCTTCGACTAATTTGATGTTTTTCACTTTCGTTCCTTGTTTGATGGCGCCAGATGCGCCTTTGACTTTCAAGTCTTTGATGACCGTTACTGTATCGCCATCGACTAAAATATTGCCGTTGGCATCTTTATATACGGGTGCTTCTTCCATCGCTTGTTGCTCTTGCCATTCGTTTCCGCATTCAGGACAAACAAACAGCCCGCGGTCTTCATAAGCGTATTCAGATTGGCAATTTGGACAGTTAGGAATTTGAGTCATAGTGTTGCTCCTTTAAAATATAATTTTCGCTGTAAAAAAACAACTCACCATCAGCATACCGAAAAACCATTAGCGGTGCAACCAAAAATCAGTGACCTGTAAGTAAAAAAAATCGCTTCTGTAGAGTAATAACAGAAGCGATAACTCAAGTGTATTCGAAAAGGAACTACAAAGCGTTGGGTATTATTTTGAGAAATGATTCGCACAAGCATCGCCGACCCACTGGATGATTTGTACCAGAAGAATCAGCAGGAGAATCACCACAATCAAAATCGCCGTTTCATAGCGATAATAACCATACTGAATTGCTAAATCGCCAATGCCGCCTGCGCCAATTGTTCCCACCATCGCTGAGTAGCCTAAAAGACTGATCAAAGTTAGCACAAATCCGCGAATCAAAGCTGGCAGACTTTCTGGTAAAATCACTTCGCGAACGATCTGTCTCGTCGATGCTCCAGAAGCGACGCTGGCTTCAAGGACGCCATAGTCGATTTCGGCAAATGCGGATTCAGCGATTCGGGCGTAAAAAGGAATCGCGGCAATCGATAAAGCAATCGCACCACCCGCTGGGGTATAAGGATCACCGATCAGCATCGCTGATAACGGAATCAGCGTAATCAATAAGATCAAAAATGGCAGCGAACGGATTGCATTGACGACAAAATCGGCCAGATGATGCAAGAAAATATTTTTATGAAAAAGGTTACTGCCGACTAAAAACAGGACTAATCCAATCAATAAGCCGAAAACTACTCCTATAATTGCTGAGGTCCCCACCATAAAGAATGTTTCCCATAGTGCTTGAGGCAGGTTTGTTTTTAAAATCTCAATCGTTTCAGCCATTTTTCTCACCTATCTTTCTTAGAGAAAAGACGTTCGCAGCTAAATGTTCTCGGGCTTTTGCTGCTTCTTCGTCGGGTCCCGTCAAATAGATATACAAAATACCGATCACATCTTTTTTGATATACTCAATTTTCCCATGGATGATATTGATCGACACATCGTAGGCTTTCGCTACAGTCGAAATCAGCGGTTCTAACGTATACTCACCTTGGTAGCGCAATTCCAGCAAGTCGCCTTGCGTGAAAGATGCTAGAATCTCTTCAGGAAGCGTCAGATCCAAGTAGCGGCCTACCAGTTTTTTTGTAATAGGCTGTTTAGGCTGACTGAACAAGCCATAGGTCGTTTGTTCTTCAACAATGCGCCCCTTTTCCATCACTGCCACCCGATCAAAAAACTTACGGGCAACATCCAATTCATGAGTGATAAAGACGATGGTGATGCCTGTCTGTTCCTTGATTCGGATCAACAATTTCAAAATTTCTTCAGTCGTTTCAACATCTAACGCACTGGTAGCTTCGTCACACAACAAAATCTCAGGTTCGTTGGCAATCGCTCGTGCAATGCCGATCCGTTGCTTTTCTCCCCCAGACAAATTATTCGGATACTCGTGAATTTTGTGAGGCAGATCCACCATTTCCAACAGTTCCTTGATCCTCGCTTCTTGCTGATCTTTCGGATAATCACCAGCGCGCAAAGCAAAGGCTAAATTTTCCTTGATGGTTCGATTATGGATCAGATTGAAATGCTGAAAGATCATCCCGATTTTTTGTCGTACTTCACGCAAGTGTTTGCCTTTGGCTTGCGTGATGTCTTGACCATCAATCAGAATTTGACCGCTAGAGGGCACCTGCAGTAGATTCAACGTACGAACCAAGGTACTTTTCCCAGCCCCGCTCAATCCGACGATCCCGTATACTTCTCCAGCTTGAACGGAAAAATCAACGGAATCCACTGCTTTTTTGATTTGTTTTTTATGAGTGAATGTCACTGATACTTGTTTTACTTCTATTTTTGCCATAAGGTATGCCCTTCTTACTCAGTCCAAAATTTCGGTTGATCAAAGTTGCTGAACGGTGATTCGGCAATCGCTTCTTTAAATGCGTCACTTTCTAATACTTCCGTAACTGCCTTAGCAAAATCACTGTCTTCTTCTTCGGTGGACACCACAAAGACATTTTTATATTCTTCTTTCAACGACTCCAACGCCAAAGCATCTGCAGGATCAAGAGAAGCCGCCCAAGCGAAGTTTCCTGGTACTAAAGCTAAATCGACTGTATCTAACGAACGAGCCAATTGGGCTGCGTCTAATTCTTTAAATGTCAGATTCTTCGGATTTTCTTCGATATCATTCACCGTTGCCTTCGTTTCGTCGATATTGTCTGCGATGGTGATCAACTCATTGGCAGCTAACAGTTGCAAGGTCCGAGCTAAATTTGAGGCATCATTGGCAATCGAAACAGTCGCCCCGTCTGCTAACTCATCCAAGCTGGACAGTTGCTTCGAATAGATGCCCATTCCCAATGTTGGCACTTTTTGTAATGCCGTAAGAGATAACTGGTTATCTGCCGAAAATTTTTCTAGATAGGCCGTATGCTGAAACAAATTGGCATCGATTTGTCCATTCGCCAAGGCATTGTTCGGCTGAATATAATCATTAAACACTTTGGTCGTTAGTTGATACCCTTTTTCTTCCAGTAATGGAGAGATCACCTCTGTCACCATATCCCCATATGGTCCAGGTGCCACTCCAACGACTTTTTCTTCCACTGCATCTACACTATTTTCACCAGACTGTGTATCCTCCGTGCTGCTAGTATTGCTACAAGCTGCCAATGTAATTAAGACAGCAGCAGCAACTAACCCAACGATTCCCTTTTTCAACTGTTTCATTTTTTAGTTCCCCCTTTTTATAATAAAAAAACGTCCTTTCTCCATCATAGAGAAAGGACGAAACAACCATGTTCGTGGTACCACCTTTAATTCATTGGCACAAGCTGCCAACCTTATCAGTTTATCAACTGCTTTGCTGTAACGGGCAATCCCGCTGCACGCTTGCTTTTGCTCACGTCCAAACGCTCCAAGGCCATCTTCAGTCAAACGGCTGTGCTCTTTCTCACCAATCCGAGCTCTCTGATCCAATCGAAACTGACTTACTCTTCTTATCATCGCGTGTTTTTAAGTTGTGTTTAACTATACGATAGCCTCAAATGAATGTCAATTCTTTTTTTCACGAAAAAACCATCTTTTTACAATGATTTTCACAGCGTTTATACAGTCAAATTCTCATCTAAAATCAAGCCTTCAGAGACCATAACCGCATCACCGATCAATTCTAATGCGCCCTGATCAACATCAACTTCTACCGTTAACTCGCCACCTAACACGTGCAGCAAGACATTCGCTGCCGCTTGCTGGTGACGTTTGGTCACGACATACGCAGTGGCACCAGAACCTGTGCCGCACGCATAGGTAAAACCTTCCACCCCTCGTTCATACGTGCGAACGATCAGATCACCCTTGTCATCTTCTTCATAGAAATTGACATTCGCCCCTTTGGGGAAAACCTCCCAATAGCGTATCTCTTTGGCAAGTTCAGCCAGCTGTTCCAACTCAGTTTCTGCCAGACCAGGATAGTGAACCACCGCATGAGGAATTCCTGGATCACCCAATTCCACATAGTCCACGAAAGAAACCATTGGATTCGGGTACGCTTGATCAAATGTAGTCACGGTCGGTGGATTCAAGGTTACTTTGTAGTGTTTTGCCGACAAGCGCCATGCGGGGACATCGCCAGCAACTGTTTCGATGGTCATCTGCTCGCCAGCAATTCCCTTCTCAAAGGCATAGCGGGCAATACAGCGAGCGCCGTTGCCGCACATTTCTGCTTCGGTCCCATCAGCATTGTAAAACCGCATCCGAAAATCAGCGGTTCCTGTGGGAAAATCCACTGCCATGACTGCATCCGCGCCAACAGAAAATTTCCGATGGCAAACCTGAGCAGCAAATTGCGACAGTTGTTCATGGGAGAATTTCAATGTGCGG
The DNA here is from genome assembly GCF_001544095.1 of Enterococcus casseliflavus NBRC 100478. Taxonomy (GTDB): domain Bacteria; phylum Bacillota; class Bacilli; order Lactobacillales; family Enterococcaceae; genus Enterococcus_D; species Enterococcus_D casseliflavus. The sequence continues at coordinate 192,373 of NZ_BCPT01000001.1, forward strand.
TTATCGATTACGATAAAATCATTTCCTGCACCTTGCATTTTTGTATAAGGAATCGTCATGTTGTCACCTGCTTTTCAAAATTTTACTTGCTGGAAGCTCCCTCTTTTAGAAACGAAGGAACCACTTCATTTTGCAGCATTTGCTCGTAGGACTGGCGTTTAACGGCTAATTCCGCTTGGCCGTTTTCCACAAAGACGACTGCAGGAATCTGTAAATTATTGTAGCTGCTGGCCATCGAATAGCCATAAGCTCCTGTTGCGAACGTAGCAAACAGATCCCCAGTTTCAACGGGCGGTAATGCAAGATCTTTTACTAAGATGTCCGTGCTCTCACAAGCTTTGCCAGAAATGGTGATCTTTTGTGTCGCAGCTTCGGAAGCGCGGTTGGCTAAGATTCCAGTGTATGTTGCTTGATAAAGACCTGGACGAATATTGTCTGTCATGCCCCCGTCAATGCTGGCGTATGTTCTGATTCCTGGCAATGTCTTGATACTGCCGATGGTGTGCAAACTGATACCTGCTTCTGCGACGATACTACGCCCAGGTTCAATAACGATGGTCGGACGTTCGCTCTGGTGCTGCGCATAAAAGGCGTCGATTTTTTCCATCACAGGATCTAAAAAGTAGCTGTAGGGTTGGCGAATATCTGCATCTGTGTATCGAACGCCAAAGCCGCCGCCAACATTTAGTTCTTTGATCCAATAATCAAAGCGTTCATGAATGGTTTGGACAAGGGCCAAAGCCGCATCAACTGCCGCTAGATGTGAGCGATTGTCCGACAATTGACTGCCGACATGAAAATGCAGGCCATAGAAATCCAATTCAGGTGCTTGAATCACTTCTTCCACTAACGGAAATAAGATTTCTTCATCTAAAGGAATCCCGAATTTCGAATCTTTTTGTCCGGTCGAGATAAATTGATGGGTGCTGACCGAAACCTCGGGTGTGATGCGCAACAAAATTTTAGCAACGACTTGCTTTTCTTGACATAACGCGCGGATCAAGCCGACTTCTTGAATGCCATCAACGATGATCCGTCCTACGCCATAATCAAGGGCGGCTGCTAATTCTTCAATCGATTTATTATTGCCGTTAAACTCGATGTGTTCTGCTGGAAAATCAGCTTGGATCGCTGTATAAAGCTCTCCACCGCTAACCACGTCTAATGAGAGTCCTTCTGACTTGATCACTTGCAGCATTGCTGTGGTGCAGAAAGCTTTAGCGGCATAGGCTGCCCGTGTCTTGCTGTAGCGCGTCAAAAACTGCGCCTGAATCTTTTGGCATTCTTCGCGAATCTCCGAAACGGAATACACGTAAAGGGGGGTTCCGAAGGTTTTTGCCAGCTCAACGGTATCACAACCGTCAATGTATAAGTGATTGTTCTTGATTTCTTTTGCCATCGCTTTACTCCTTGTCTGTCGGCTCGTTCAACGCCTCGATCAAACGAACGTAGCATTCGATGCCTTGCAATAGATTTTTTTCGTCAAAATTCATTTTGCTGCTGTGTAAAGGGTGGACATAGCCTTTTTCTTCATTTCGGGTGCCGACAAAGAAAAAGACACCGGGGATTTCCTTTTGGTACATCGAAAAATCCTCTGCCAACATATATGGCGGTGTTTCTCGGTAGCTCTCCCCGACCACTTTTTCCAACACTTCCACCATCTCAGGATCATTGTCCACGACACGATAAAGGTGCTCGAATTCGACATCCGCCGTGCAATCATATCCTTTGGCGATTTCTTGTGCGACGGTGGTGATTCTGCGCGTCATCGTTTCATAGACTTCATCTTCAAACGCCCGCATCGTTCCTTTTAAAACGACCTTGCCGGGAATGATATTTTCCGCATCTCCCCCATGGATCTTCCCAAAAGTGATGACCCCAGCAGAAAGCGGGCTGATATTGCGTGAAATGATCGAATGCAATCCTTGAATAATCGCAGCCGCGGCTAAAATGGCATCATGTCCTTGATGAGGCTGGGCACCATGGGCACTCGTGCCGTTGATCGTTAGATTGATCTCGCCGTTACGGGCCATCATCGGACCTTTCCGACTCGCAATGACTCCTTCGGGAAAGTCTGGGAAGACATGCAGCCCCACGATTTTTTCCACGCCAAAATCTCGTAAGATGCCTTCATCGATCATCAGTTGAGCGCCACCGGGGCTTTCCTCGGCTGGTTGGAAAATCAAAACGATCGTTCCACGAATCACTTCAGGATGCGTCGCTAAGTATTTGGCAAACCCTAGCATCGTTGCCATATGGCCATCATGCCCGCAGGCGTGCATTTTTCCTTCATGTTTGGAAGCAAAAGAAACACCGGTCTCTTCTTTGATCGGTAGTGCATCGATATCCGTTCGAAAGGCCAGTGTCTTTCCTGGACGCTCACTGCGAAAGACAGCAATCAAGCCGGTTTCAATCACTGGATAGATTTCTTTGATCCCAAAGGATTGCAACTGACGCAGCAAGTATTCCTTTGTTTTGAACTCAGTTAACCCTAATTCAGGGATTGTATGTAATTCACGACGAAAACGAACCACGTCTTCGGTTAATTCTGTGACTGTTTGCGATACTTGCATGTTAAAACACCTTTCTATACATTCCTTTTAAAAATATCCATAAAAACCAGCGAATATTCAGTTTTTCATTGATATTGTTTAATATTATAGTATATAATTCGAATAATCTATAGTATAAATTGTCGAAATGTTTCGATTTTTATTGAAAATTTTACCCCTCGTTTTGGTACACTTATACGTAGAGTAACGAAAAATAAATTGGTTGAAAGGATGTGTCGTAGTTTGACAATATTCAAAGGTTCTGGCGTTGCGTTGATTACCCCTATGCTTCAAGATGGTTCGGTGGATTTCGATAAGCTGAAGGAGTTAGCGGAGTGGCATGTGCAGCAAGGAACGAATGCAATCATTGCATGCGGTACGACCGGTGAAGCATCCACGTTAGACGATGAAGAACATATCGCGGTGATCGAAGCGGTGGTAAAACAAGTTGCTGGTCGAATCCCCGTTATCGGAGGAACAGGCTCCAACAATACCCAACATGGGATCCATCTTTCAAAAGAAGCACAGCGCGTTGGTGCTGACGCATTATTGGTTGTAACACCTTACTACAACAAAGCGACCAAGAAAAGTTTAGTCGCTCACTATGAAGCAATCTGTCAAAGCGTTGAGCTGCCAGTGATCTTATACTCCGTCAGCTCAAGAACCGGCTTAAATTTAACACCTGAAGCCGTGGCAGAACTAAAAAAAATCCCTAATATCAAAGGCATCAAAGAGGCCAGCGGTGATATTTCGCAAATCGCAGAAATCGCTCGTCTTGCGGATGATGACTTTGCGATCTATTCAGGAAATGACGATCAAGTAACCCCAATTTTAGCTTTAGGTGGCTCTGGCGTGATTTCAACGATCGGCAATATCGCTCCGAAACAAACGGCACAACTCGTTGCTGATTTCTTAAATGGTGATGTAAAAGCAGCCATCAAAGAGCAGTTGCGACAAAAACCGTTGATCGATGCGATTTTCAGTGAAGTAAATCCTGTGCCGATCAAAGCAGCGGTCTCCTTGCTAGGCAAATGCGAATTGCATTATCGTTTGCCTTTGGGTGTCCCGGAAGATGCGACCCTCGTTCATTTAGAAGAAGAAATGACCAATTACGGATTGCTGTAAGGAGGAGTTTTTGGTGAAACAAATTTTATTAAGTGGTGCAAACGGTCGCATGGGCAAAGTGTTGCAAAGCCTGATCGCAAAGCACCCTCAGTTAGAAGTGGCCGCCGGCTTAGATCGTACCGAGCAATTAGATGGTCCTTTTCCAATCTATGATCGTCCAGAAAAAATCACGCAACCGATCGATTTGGTGATTGATTTTTCTCATTATAGCAATGTGCCTGCCTTGTTGAACTATTGTGTCGAACAGCAGCTGCCAATCGTGGTTGCTACAACTGGTTTGACGGAAGACACGCAGATGATGCTGCCGTTGGCTGCTAAAGTGATTCCGGTTTTCTATTCTGCCAATATGTCGTTGGGGATCAATGTACTGATCAAAGCACTACAAAGTATCACCCCCGCATTAGAAGCTGACTTTGACATTGAGATCATCGAAAAGCATCATAATCAAAAACTTGATGCACCAAGCGGTACAGCTTTGCTGTTGGCAGATAGTATCAATGACAGCTGCGAAACAAAAAAAGAGTATCTCTACGGGCGTGAAGGCAGTGATCTAGTAAATGACCGCAAGCAGATGGGCATCCATGCCGTTCGCGGCGGAACGATCCCTGGGGAACACATTGTCATCTATGCTGGGCAGGATGAAATCATTGAATTAAAACACACTGCGCTCTCCCGCGAAATCTTCGCCAATGGTGCACTAAAAGCAGCGGAATTTTTAGCCGATCAACCAGCCGGTTTTTATTCCATGCAAAATCTAATCGACAAGTAAAGGTGGTCTCTCATGACAGAATTACAATTTTCCGATCCTTATCAATTAGCAAAATATATCAAAGAAGCAAATAAACAAACACCTGTAAAAGTCTATATCAATGGAGATCTTGGCGACGTCCAAGCAGATGGCATCCAATTGTTTGGTAACGGCACCTTCTATTTCGTGGTTGGTGACAGTCAAAAAGTAGCTGAGTTTTTAACCGCGCACCAAGACAAAATCACCGATCACTATCTGGAAAATGATCGCCGCAACTCAGCGATTCCTTTGTTGGACTTGACGAAAGTCGATGCCCGTATCGAACCAGGTGCCTTTATCCGGGACCAAGCCATCATTGAAAAAAATGCCGTTATCATGATGGGGGCAGTGATCAACATTGGTGCTGTGGTTGGTGAAGAAACCATGATCGATATGGGGGCGATTTTAGGTGCCCGGGCAACCGTTGGGAAAAAAGCCCATATTGGCGCTGGTGCTGTCTTGGCTGGCGTTCTTGAGCCACCTTCAGCAAGCCCAGTCATCATTGAAGACAATGTTTTGATCGGCGCAAATGCCGTCGTCCTTGAAGGCGTCCGTGTCGGCGAAGGTGCAGTCGTTGCTGCCGGTTCTGTGGTGACGGAAGATGTCCCTGCTGGAGCAGTCGTTGCTGGCTCACCAGCTAAAGTCATCAAAATGAAAGACGAGAAAACGAAAAGCAAAACCGAATTTTTAGACGATCTACGGGGGTAAACTTCTTATTTTCTCGTAAATACGCAACAAAAAAACGCAGTGCCGGTTCAGTGATGAGCCTGCGCTGCGTTTTGTCTAAAAAAGGGCGTGCCGAAAGCTTTTGGCACGCCTTTTTTCTATTGGCAAATGTGCTTGTAAAAGTGTTTATTCTGCTTGAAATTCTTTGATCGCTGCTTGGATCTCTTGATAGATCACTGCAACTTCTTCAAGGTCTTTTGCATTTGCTCCACTGGCAAGGGGATGTCCGCCGCCATGATGGCGTTTGGCGATCTCATTGATCACTGGACCTTTCGAACGCATCCGCACCCGGTAATAGCCTTCTGGTTGTTCGACAAAGATCGCCCAAGCCATCACTTCGTCGATTTTCCCTGGTAAGGAAACGACTGCTGAGGTTTCCGAATCCACTACGCCAAAACGCTGCTGCAATTCTTGTGATAGGATCACTTTGCCAGCACCAATCTCATCGATCTCGATGTTTTCGTAGACATACCCTGAAAGGCGAGCAACACTGCGAGAGACTTGATCCAATTGCCGATTGATCTTCGGTGCATCAAAACCGTAATCCAATAGTTCAGCCGCTAAGCGCAGCGTTGTCGCTGTCGTTGCCGGATATAAAAACCGTCCAGTATCACCAACAATGCCTGCATATAGCAGACGAGCCGCTTCTTGCGTCATCGTCAGCTCGTTTTGAAACATTTGCCAAAACGAAACGATCATCTCACTACAGCTGCTGGCTTTTGTATTGACCCAGACCAGCTCTCCGTAAGGCTCATCATTAGGGTGATGATCGATTTTGATCAATTTCGCCCCTTGATCATAGCGTTGGTCACTGACCCGTGGTGCATTGGCCGTATCTGTAACGATCACCAACGCTCCTTTATACAAATCATCAGGGATCGTCTGCATCAGCGCCAAGTAATCCAATCCTTCAACAGGTCCGCCGACTTGATAGATTTCTTTTTCGGGAAAACTAGCTCGTAAAATTTCTGCCAAACCCACTTGTGATCCTAATGCATCTGGATCAGGGCGCTGGTGCCGATGGATAATGATTCGGTCGAATGCTTTGATTGTTGCAAGTATTTCTTCTTGTACCTTCATGAATGGTCTCAACTTTCTCTCTAAAATTTTTCCATAAGTGCCGTTTTCGATGATTTATGGGCGTTCCATTACTTGGCATACCACGATCGCTTTTGCCACTAAGGAATTTTCGATCGATACTTCGATATCGATTTTCGCCGAACGTCGCCCCAGTTCTAGAATCTTCGGTTGAATGATGATCTCGCTTTCTAATTGGATCAAACGGAAGTAATGCAGATTGACTTGCTCGATCCAACTATTGCGCCGTTGATTCAACTGCATGGTACGTTTTGCCGTATTCGCGATCACTTCACTCAAGACACCAAAAGAGATCGTTCCGACTTCATTGACCATTTGAGGCGTCACCGCAAAGCTGAAATGCGGCTGCGGCAATTTGTTCCCTTCAAAATCTTGTTCGATGACTTGCATCTGTCCCGAGATTTGGTCTGAAATCGTATCTGAAATTTGTGTTTGTCGTTGGACCATCTGCATCGCTTTCATGATGTCTTGGCGTGTAACGATCCCAATCAAAGAAAGGTCATCTGCTACGACGGGCATCACTTCTAAGCCATCCCAAATCATCTGATGGCTGGCAGAGGCCACACTCATCTCTTTTTTTACGACCCGTGGTTCCCGGGTCATGATTCGTTCGATGATCTGCGTGTCAGGCTTTTCTAGGACATCTTTGGCTGTGATGATCCCAACGACCCGCATATTCTTGTTGACGACTGGATAGCGGGAGTGGTTGGTAGACTCCGAAAGCAGTTTGTAATCCTTGACCGTATCAAAGGTGTGCAGATACTTGGTTTTTTCCAATGGCATATAAATGTCACTCACCAGCATGATGTCCTTTTTGATCAGCTGGTCACTCAAGGCACGGTTGATCATCGTTGCCACGGTAAAGGTGTCATAGGTCGTTTGTAAAATCGGCAGCTCCAATTCGTCTGCTAAGCGACAGATTTCCTCTGAGGTTTCAAAGCCCCCCGTGATCAAGACGGCTGCGCCATCTTCCAGTGCCAACTTGTGGACTTCGTTACGGTTTCCGACGATCACTAAGGAACCAGGAGTGATGTAGCGTTCCATTGCCGATTCCTTCATGGCGCCGATAACAAATTTGTTCAAGTCTTTGTCTAAACCGGCTGCGCCGCCCAAAACATCGCCTTCAATGATTTGGACGACTTCGCCGAAAGTTAGTTTTTCAATGTGTTTCTTTAGTTTCCGTTCAATCCGAATGGTTCCCACACGTTGTATCGTTGAAACCAAGCCGATATTTTCCGCATCTTTGATCGCCCGATAGGCTGTTCCTTCACTGACATTCAAGTCTTTTGCGATTCCCCGCACCGAGATGCGATCGCCTACAGGCAGATTCTCGATATGCGCTAAAATCAAGTCGTGTTTTGTCGCCATAATTATCCCCTATTCCTACTACGAATCTTCCTGTTGCTTAAACTTCTAATGTCTCACCGACTGCAAGGATCTGGCCCACACCTGCCGGCAATAAATTCACGAAGGTTTGCGGATCTTGCTTGATCATTGGAAACGTATTGTAATGGATCGGTACTACTTTGCTCGCGTTTAAAAGCGCCTCTGCTGTTGCAGCATCTTGAACGCCCATCGTAAAATTATCCCCGATCGGTAAAAACGCCACATCGATATCGAAACGTTCACCGATCATCGCCATATCGCTAAAGAGGGCAGTATCGCCAGCGTGGTAGATGGTTTTGCCTTCTGCTTCTAAAATGATCCCCACTGGGTTGCCCATATAGATCATCGTTCCGTCTTCTTCAAGACCAGAGCTGTGTTTCGCTTCCACCATTGAGATTTTGCCAAACGGGAACTCAAAAGAGCCTCCCATATTCATGCCATGCGTCTCAGCAATGCCTTTGCGGGCTGCATAGCGGCAAATTTCAACGACACTGATCACTGGTGCTTCATTTCTTTTGGCGATCGGCACCATGTCCCCAATATGATCGCTATGACCATGCGTGATCAAAAGCCAATCGGTTTCCACTGTGTCTGCATCCAAATCAGTCAGAGCATTTCCAGTAATAAAAGGGTCAAACAACAATTTTTGGCCATCCGCTAATTGGATAGCAAGCACCGAGTGTCCGTGATACGTAAGTTTCATACAACATTCCCCTTTCCATCTAAGTAATACAGTCTAATATTTTTCATTATAACAGATAACGCCAGAAATCCAAAAGCACAAATTCTGGCAGCTTTATTACATCCGTCCTTTTTCTGGTTCTTATCAAGAAAAATAAAAAAACTGTTCTACCCTTTCTGAATAAGGAATAGAACAGTTCGACCTGATGACTTCAAGCGATCATAGCGTTTTCTTACGTCCACCTTGTTTATAGATGCGCCAGACTGTTAAGAATAACGCCGTGATACAAAGAAGGAACGCCCCAAAGAAGGTGATTTTCATGCCATAGGCAAAAATATCTGCCCGACCTGCGATATAGGTCGTCACATGCTTCCCATAGGCTTGACTCATTGCGGCATAAAGAATCGTCGTTGCTAAGGATATCCCTAAGACCATGCCCAAGTTACGGGCAAAGGAATTTAGACTACCTGCCACCCCAAGATTTTCTTTGGTGACGCTGCTCATCACCATCGTATTGTTGGGGGATTGGAACAACGAATTGCCTAACCCCATGATGGCAGTAGCGACGACATAGTACCAAATCGGCGTATGCTGATTCATAAACATATACATCAGCTGAGTGATGGACAGCAACGCTAAGCCAGCTAAGACCAAGATCTCCGGTCCTACACGGTCCGTCAGATAGCCGCTAAGTGGTGAACCGATGACCATCATCAAAGGAAAGACCATCATCAGCATTCCTGCCACACTCGGCGTTAAGCCTCGGGCACTTTGCAAGTAAAAGGGAATCACGACATTGACAAAAAAGTTTGCAGAAAAGATCAGCAACGCCGTGATCAGGCTCATGGTGAAAATTTTATTACGAAAGATCCCAAAGGTAATCAGCGGTTTGCTCACACGCGCTTCTACTCGCAAAAAGACGATGAATGCCACTAAGGCGATCCCCACCAACAGCAGCGGCAGCCACGTTAGAAAGCCACGCTCTTGTCCAAGAAAAATGCCGCCGAAGAAGCTGATAATTGCAATTGAAAACAGCACAAACCCGGTTTTATCGATGGAATCATGACTCATGGTGATATCTTTTGGCAACACCTTTTCTCCAGCAATCATTGTCAGAATACCGACTGGAACATTGATCCAAAAAATAAACGGCCAAGAAAAATGCGCCAAAATCACTCCGCCCAATCCAGGACCGGCGATGGAGCCTAACGAAACAAAGGCACCAATCATCCCTAAGGCGCGTCCTCGTTCACTCATAGGAAAGACTTCAGTAATGATTCCGGTATTCGTCGCCATCGTCATGCTGGCTCCGATCGCTTGCACGACTCGGGCAAATAGCAGAAATGCTAAGGAATGATTAAACCCGCATAACAGCGAACCGATAATAAAGATCAGCATCCCCAAGCGGAATACTTTGATCTTACCCCAACTATCCCCTACCTTACCGAATAACAAAAGGCAGGCACAAACGATCATCAAGTAGACGGATACGACCCATTCCGCTTGATTCATAGGGACACCCATATCTGCCGAGATCGTGGGCAAAGCGATATTTACGATACTCCCATCCAGTGTTGACATAAAGGTAAACATCGAAACAGCAATGAGAATCCACCACTTTCTCTGTTGTACTACGGGATTTTCTTGATAACTATTCACAAATCGACCATCCTCTCTTTGCTTGTTTTGTTCCTCTAGTCTTAGGGGGACAACTTTGTATTATTGATCGAAATCCATTCGCCGTCAATCCTTATCTGCTCATCACGACCAAAATAAGGGGCATTTTATAAAAAAAACGCCACCTGTTTTCTTACATAAAAAAAGACAAAAGCTTCGGTGAAAAGAAATCGGCCGTCAAACGGCTATTCTTTCACCTGCTTTTGTCAGTAGGTCAAAACGAATTATTTACGGTTGCGATTTCTTTGGCTTGATTCCATGATGACCGGCAAGATGACGGGACGGCGTTTGGTTTGTTCAAACAAGAAACGACTCAAACGATCACGGATATCTTGTTTCAATTTGCTCCATTCAAACTCTTCATCATGAAGGTGTTTTTCTACGATTTCTTCCACGATCTCGCCACTTTCACGAATCAGATCGCGGCTGGCTTTCACATAGACAAACCCGCGAGAAGTGATTTGTGGTGCAGAAATAATTTTCTTTTCGCGACGATTGATCGTCACTACCGCAACGAAGATTCCGTCTTCAGATAAGACTTTGCGGTCTCGCAGGACGATATTCCCAATGTCACCGACACCGATCCCATCGATCATGACGTTTTCAGCTGGAACCGCACCTGCGGCGATCATTTCGCCTTTTTTGTATTCTAACACATCTCCACGAGCAGTAATGAAGATATTTTTCATCGGAATCCCGACTTCTTGCGCCAAGTCCACATGGGCGGCTAATTGGCGGTACTCACCTTGAATAGGGATAAAGTACTTCGGTTTCATCATATTCAACATCAGCTGCAGATCATTCGGGTTGGCATGACCAGAAACACGGAAATTATCCGAGATCTGTTTCACGGTACCGCCAGCGCGATAGATGATATCTTCCGTTTTCGCAACCACAGTTTCCATTGCCGTTGTCGGCGTTGTTGTGATGTAAACAAGATCTCCTTCTTTGATGCGCAGCGTCCGGTGAGAGCCGTTGGCCATTTTTTGCAACGCTTTGATTGGTTCACCCATACGACCTGTTTCTAAAATCAGCAACTGTTCGTCTGAGTATTTTTTCATTTCTTTTTGGGTGATCAGCAAGTCTTCGGCAGGTAATTTTAATTTCCCTAACTTCATGGCCGTTTTGATGATCCGACCAAAATCTTGCCCGGTCAAAACGACTTTGCGATCAGAACGAAACGCCGCATCTAATACTTGTTGCACCCGTTGCAAATTGCTGGCAACACTAGCGACGATGATCCGACCTTCCCAGTAACGGATATTGTCATAAACTTCATCTTGGATCGTCAATTCAGAAGCGATCGGCGTTGGATTTTCGGCATTTGAAGACGTGCTTAGCAATGCTAAGACGCCTTCTTTTCCAATTTCCGCTAAGCGGCCAAAATCGGTTTGATACATAGGGATCGCTGTTTGGTCAAACTTGAAATCTCCTGTATAAACGATATTGCCAGCTTCTGTTTTGACGCTGATCCCAACAGAATCAGGGATAGAATGGGTCGTACGGAAAAAGCTGATGGTCGCATGACCAAAGTCGATCTCCGAATGTTCATCGATCACATGAAAATCTTTGAAGCGCTTGGTAGCTTCATTTTTATTCACGGTCAATTTTGCTAGTTCGATCGTTAACTCGGTCCCAAAGACCGGTACTTGGATATTCTCCAAGAAATAAGGCAATGCACCAATCGCATCTGCATGCCCATGGGTCAAGAAGACACCCGCCACACGGTCGGCATTTTCTTCTAAATATGTGAAGTCTGGAATCACTGTATCGATCCCTAATAATTCATTTTCTGGATAACGGACACCGCAATCCAGCACAAATATATCCTCGCCAACTTCAGCAATGTACATGTTCTTTCCGTTTTCGCGTACACCGCCAAGAGGAATGATTTTTATCGTTTCCACTTTTATTCACCTCTTAATTTTTTTCTACTGTATTATTTCCCAAGCATAAGCCGTCCCTATTATTATACAACAAAAAAAAGAAAAGCGTGGCATTCACCACACTTTTCTGAAAAACTTATGGTTTACACATGAACTAATCCTTGCTGATGCAGGCTTTCGGCGATTTGAACGGAGTTCCATGCCGCCCCTTTCAGCAAATTATCAGAAACGACCCATAAATGCAAGCCGTTTTCGACATCCAAATCTTTGCGAATCCGACCAACAAAGGTTTCTGTTTTGTCCACACTGGTCAAAGCTTGCGGGTACACTTGTTGACTCGGATCATCTTGCAAGACAGCTCCTGGCGCTTCGCTGATCCACTGTCTGACTTCCTCAACACTAGCATGGTCTTTGGTCTCGATATAAATCGACTCCGAATGACCGCTAAACACAGGGATCCGCACACACGTAGCTGCTACTTTGATCTGCGTATCTTCCATGATCTTCTTCGTTTCATTGATCATTTTCCACTCTTCGTAAGTATAATCCTCTTCGGCAAAAACATCGATTTGCGGCAAGGCATTAAACGCGATCGGGTAGTGCTTCTTGTCGCTGCCTGCTGGTAAAATCTCAGGGTTTAGTTCATCAGCGGCTTTGCCAGCTAATAATTCTTGAGATTCACGAGTCAATTCAGCCAAGGCTTGGGCGCCAGCACCTGAAACTGCTTGATACGTCGAAACCAAGACCCTCGATAAACCGACTTTTTGACGAATTGGTTCTAACGCCACCATCATTTGAATCGTTGAACAATTCGGATTGGCAATGATTCCTTTATGTTGCGCTAATACATGAGGATTCACCTCAGGAACGACTAGAGGAACATTCGGGTCCATCCGAAAATGACTGGTATTGTCGATCACGACTGCACCGTGTTTGACTGCTTCTGGAGCAAATTGTTTTGAAATGCCGCCACCGGCACTGAACAATGCAATATCGACGCCTGCAAAGGAATCTGCGGTCAGCTCTTGAATAACGAGCGGTTCATTTTTGAACACAAGGGTCTTCCCAGCAGAACGTTTGGATGCCAACAACGTTATTTTTTTGATCGGCAACGTGGTCTTCTCCAACATCTCAATCATTTTTGTTCCTACTGCGCCGGTAGCCCCGACAACTGCTACGTGATACCCCGTACTCATCAAATCACTCCTCGAATAAAAATACATTTTTACTAGTTTATCATATCTTGTAAAAAAGAAAAGACCTTTCGTGGAAAGAAGCGCAAAAAGAAGGCAATACTGTCTAAATTTTCAATCTTTTTCCCCTTTGTAGAAAAATTCTACCTATATTTAAGGGTTATCATTTGTCACATTCAGGTGTTATAGGATATAATACCGACAGAAGGAATTTTGGGGAAGATTCTTTCCAACGTGCATGGGGAAATTAAAAATACCCAAAACATTGAATGAGGCAAGAATTGCATATGCAATTCTTGCCTCATTTTTATGCTTCATTCGATTCTTCGTTGTTTACTTTCACGATAGCAAAGCCTTTGTTATCAATAATCATCGTTTCATCTTCCAGTTGGACAAACTGTTCCATCAGGATCGAATCAGGACGAGAAAGAGTGATTTGGTCATCGCCCGTATTGAAAATACCGATGATCCGCTGTGCCCCTAACTCTCGTTCGAAAATGATCAGTCCATCCTCTTCCGAAACCCAGTTCCAACTCAAGGAACCTTCTGATAAGACTTTCTGGTTGTCTTTGCGAATGCTGATCAATGAGCGAGTGAAATGCAGGAGATCACGATCTTGCTTTTCTTCTTCCCAAATCATACATTTACGGCAATCCGGGTCCATATCGCCGGTCAAACCGATCTCATCACCGTAATACAGGCAAGGGACGCCTTGTTGCAGATACGTAAAGGCCATCACTTGGCGCATCAAGTCTTTGTCTCCTCGAGCCAAAGTTAACAAGCGCGGGGTATCATGAGAATCCAAGATATTGAACTGCACTTGATTGGTTTGCTCCCGATACAACATCAGCTGGTTATTTAATTCCGAGACCATTTTCGTCATGGAGATCTCGTCTTTGACAAAATATTCAATGATTGCATCCGTAAAGGCGTAATTCATTACTGCATGAAACTCGTCGCCTTGTAACCACCGTTGAGAAGAGTGCCAAATTTCCCCAAGGATATAAAAATCATCTTTGGCATCATCACACACTTGGCGGAATTTTTTCCAGAAGTGGTGACTGACTTCATTTGCAACGTCCAAGCGCCAAGCATCGATATCAAACTCTTCGATCCAATAACGAGCGATCTTCAACAAATAATCTTGCACGTCGGGATTTTCTGTATTGAGTTTTGGCATATGCGGCGTAAAGGCAAACACATCATAGGTGATGTCATAGGCATCTTCAAAGTTTTCCCCTTCTTTGTAGTTGACAGGAAACTCATTGATGTGGAACCAATCAGCAAAGGGCGAATCTTTGCCGTTTTTGATGACATCTAGCCATTGATGCGAAGTATCCCCCATATGATTGAACACAGCATCTAGCATGACTTTGATGCCGCGTTTGTGGCATTCCTCCACTAAGCGTTTAAAGGTGTCGTTATCCCCAAACGCTGGATCGATGGCTAAATAATCGATGGTATCATACTTGTGATTCGAATAGGCCTCAAAAATCGGACAGAAGTATATCCCATTGATGCCTAAATCGACGAGGTAATCCAAATGATCGATGACCCCTTGCAGATCCCCGCCGAAAAAGTCTTGGCGATCGGGATTTTTTGAGCCCCAAGGCAATACACCTTCTGGATCATTTGATGGGTCCCCATTTGCAAAGCGTTCAGGGAAGATTTGATACCAAACGGTTTCTTTTGCCCACTCAGGAATTTTGAAACGATCGGCTTCTTGGAAGTAAGGCATCCGAAAATAATTGTTGTTCATTTCTAAATATTGCTGCTCAAAAGGATAGACCCCGTGGTCTCCATAAAAGACATGCAACCCATCGTAACTTTCGATGGAAAAGCCGTAAGACAAACGGCGGAATTCTGCTCCGACCGATACTTGCCAATAATCATGCAAGTCCGTGGAAAGAATTTTTTTCATTTCAATTCTTTGCTGGTACCAAGCTTCTTTATACAGTGTGTAAGGATCGCCGCAAAGCAGCTGGACATGGCGGACGTCTTGACGGGCGGTACGTAAACGGATATGCATTTTATCCTTCTCGTACAAATACGCAAATTCACTTTCGGGACGATGATAAATGGCAGTAGTATTCATAGCAGACTCCTTTAACTTGTTTGATATACTCATTGTCGCACAAATCAGAAGTCAAAACAAGAGAAAAACGCAATCGGTTGCTTTATCTAAAAAATCGATAATATAAGTTAATATGAAATTAATTCAGTAATTAAAAAGCAAACGATTGCTTCGCCCTTTTTTAATCAAACGGCGTATTTTTCTCACATTGATTGCCAGTCCGTAAAATGTCATATTTCCGCAAGATCCCCACTGCTTCCGTCAACGACTGACTCAACTGCTGGATATCTTCTGCAGCCATTTGAGCGGTTTTGGCATTCAAGCGGTCTTCCACTTGTTTTTTCTTTTGGACAAACAACTGCTTCCCAGCTTCTTCCAAATAAACATTGACGTTGCGGCGATTGACGCCGTTGGTTTTGCGGACCACAAAGCCAGCCTTTTCTAACCCCGAGATCGAACGACTGATTTGGACTTTTGACGTACCGATTTGCTGGGCCAACTCGGACATCGTGATTCCTTCATTACTAGAGATCACCACGAGTTCCAAGATTTCCATTTTGGTCAATTTTAAATCTTCCAGACCGATTTCTTCAAACAATATGTTTCCCATCAGCGAAAAGATTTCCGCAAATACCGCCATATTGAATGTTCCTAACGCTTTTTCCATACTCTCCCTCTTTTCTGTCTTTAGTTTATTATAAATTATTTGTTTAAACAATGATAATCGTTGATTTTTGTTAACCATTATGATAGCGTGGTTACATAATGAAAATAATCGTGAAAACGGCAAGAAAAGAGTGACAGCATGTTAGAATTAAAAGATATCAAGAAGTATTATACGGTTGGCGCCAGTACTACAAAAGCCCTCGATGGTGTCTCCGTCGCCTTTCGTAAACAAGAGTTTGTTGCCATTTTAGGGCCAAGCGGCTCTGGGAAAACAACCATGTTGAACGTGATCGGCGGCTTAGACAATTACGATTCTGGTGATATGATCATCAACGGCAAATCAACGAAATCCTTTAAAGATCGTGACTGGGATGCGTATCGGAACAATTCGATCGGCTTTGTCTTCCAAAGCTACAATTTGATCAGTCATTTAGGCATCATCGACAACGTCGAGCTTGGGATGACCTTGAGCGGTGTGTCAAAAGAAGAAAAACGCGCAAAAGCAACCGATGCTTTGACGCGTGTGGGCTTAGCTGAGCATATGCACAAAAAACCAAATCAGCTTTCTGGTGGTCAAATGCAGCGGGTAGCGATCGCTCGTGCCTTAGCAAATGATCCTGATATCCTTCTTTGTGATGAACCAACAGGTGCCTTGGATTCAGAGACCAGTGTCCAAATCATGGAACTGATCCAAGAACTATCAAAAGAAAAATTGGTCATCATGGTTACCCATAATCCTGAATTGGCGCACAAATACGCTGGACGGATCATTGAGTTCAAAGACGGACGAATCATTAAAGATTCGAACCCTCATGTCGAAGGACAAAAGAAAGACCAATTCGAATTAAAGCACACAAAAATGAGTTTCATGACTGCCTTACGTTTGTCGTTTAACAATATCCGCACCAAAAAAGGGCGCACCTTCTTGACAGCCTTTGCTTCTAGTATCGGGATCATCGGAATCGCCATTGTTTTGTCACTGTCAACGGGATTCCAAAAACAAATCGACAATACCCAGTCAGAAACATTAGCTCGTTTTCCGATTACGATCTCGCAAGTAGCCACTGAACAAGATCCATCAGCGATGGGGACGCGGGATAAATCGGAAGATTTCCCTTCAGATAAAGAGGTCACTGCTAAATTAAGTGATGCGGATCGTGCAACCCATATCAACAAAATCGATCAAGAGTTTCTCGATTACATCAACGACATTGATCCTGAGTTAAGTAACAATATCGGCTACACTCGTTCAACTTCATTGAATCTTTTCCGCAAGATCGATGACAATGTGGAACAAGTCAGCTTCTCCAACGCGTCGCCTGACAATGAACAGACCAATGCCATGATGTCTGCCATGAGTGCCTCAACCGGTATTGGGGTTTCGACTTTCCCTGAGCAGTTATCAGAGGATAACGGCAATTTCTTAAAAGACAACTATGACCTTTTAGAAGGCAGCTACCCAAGTGCCAGCACAGATGTCGTTTTGATCGTCGATGAAAACAACGTAACGAATGTCAATGCATTGATCAATCTCGGTTTTGATATTGAAGATGGTGACACGGTTTCCTTCGACGATATCGTGGGAACAAAAATCACATTGGCGTCTAATGATGCCTTTTACACCGAATTACCAACTGGAAACTTCATTCCAAATCAAGATTTAAATGAAGTTTTCGATAACAGTAACAACAAAGAATTAACGATCAGCGGAATCTTACGTATCAAGCAAAACTCTACGATGAACTTGCTGTCAACTGGCATTGCCTACAGTGATGCCCTCGCGCAAGAAGTCATCAAAGAAAACCAAGACTCAGCGATCGTCCAAGCACAAAAAGACAGCGACACCAACGTGATGACGAATGAACCCGTTGACGAAAGTGCTAAAGATTCATTGATCGCTTATCTTGGCGGCAGTGATTTACCAAACAGCATTATGATCTATCCGAATGATTTCAGTGCCAAAGAAAAAATCCTTGATTACTTGGATGACTTCAACAAAGGCAAAGACAAAGAAGACCAAATCGTTTATTCCGATTTAGCGGGTACGATGACTCAATTGACTGGTGGCTTGATGGATGCCATCACCTACGTCTTGATCGCTTTTGCAGGGATCTCCTTGGTAACTAGCATGATCATGATCGGTATCATCACCTACACCTCTGTGCTAGAACGTACGAAAGAAATTGGGGTCTTAAAAGCACTAGGTGCTCGTAAAAAAGACATCACCCGCGTCTTCGATGCCGAAACCTGTATTTTAGGGATCGCTTCAGGAGCTTTAGGTGTCCTAATTGCTTGGTTAGCTACATTCCCGATCAACGCGATCTTATATAGTATGACTGATCTCGAAAATGTTGCTCAATTAAATCCGGTCCACGGCCTGATCTTGATTGCCGTCAGCACCGTCCTCACTATGATCGGCGGCCACATTCCAGCTAGAATGGCAGCGAAAAAAGATGCAGCGATCGCTTTACGCGCCGACTAATTTTATAAAAAAACCCAACAGACAGTAGCCATTCCTTTGGCTACTGTTTTTTTGTCCTTCCTTCTGACTTCCAAAAGGTTTCTCTTGAAAAATTCACAAATGAGGAATACAATAGATTTGTTTTTAGGTATACCTAAAAAGATAGGACGTGAAACGATGAAGGAAGAAAAAAAATTGATTCAAGCGGCCAACGGTCCTAGCTTGGAAGAAATAAATAATACCGTTGCCATTCCAAAAAACGGCAGCTTTTGGCGCAATCTCTTAGCGTTTTCTGGTCCTGGGGCATTGGT
This sequence comes from Enterococcus casseliflavus NBRC 100478, assembly GCF_001544095.1. GTDB lineage: Bacteria > Bacillota > Bacilli > Lactobacillales > Enterococcaceae > Enterococcus_D > Enterococcus_D casseliflavus. Next base: position 210,997 of record NZ_BCPT01000001.1, read on the forward strand.
AGCCGTGGGCTATATGGACCCAGGAAACTGGATCACCTCGATCGGTGGCGGTGCTGAATATGGCTATCTCTTACTTTCTGTGATCTTGATTTCCAGTTTGATCGCTATGCTGCTGCAATACATGGCAGCCAAGCTAGGGATCGTGACCCAGATGGACCTTGCGCAAGCAACTCGTAAACACACCAGCAAAGGCTTAGGCTTTGTTTTGTGGATCGTCACCGAATTGGCTATCATGGCAACGGATATCGCGGAAGTGATCGGAGGAGCGATCGCTCTCAATCTACTATTCGGCTTACCTTTATTAGTTGGGGTCATCTTAACGATTTTCGATGTACTGCTTCTGCTCTTTTTAATGAAATTGGGTTTCCGAAAAATCGAAGCGATCGTCATGACACTGATTTTGGTCATTATGCTGGTCTTTTGTTACGAAGTCATTATTGCTCAACCAAATTTGCCTGCTGTCTTGCAAGGCTTTATTCCCCAAAAGCAAGTCTTGAACCATGGGCAGCTGACAATGGCGTTGGGGATCGTTGGTGCGACTGTGATGCCGCATAATCTCTATCTGCATTCTTCGATCTCCCAATCACGAAAAATCGATCGCAGCGATACCCAAGAAGTGGCAACGGCCGTGCGGTTCGCTACTTGGGATTCCAATATCCAATTATCCGCTGCGTTTTTGGTCAATTGCCTGCTTTTGATCTTAGGAAGCGCCTTGTTCTTTGGTCATAGTGAAGAAGTCGGCACCTTCTCCGCGCTGTTTGATGCTTTGCAAGATTCCTCCATTGCTGGTGCTGTCGCCAGTCCAGTCTTGAGCGTTCTGTTTGCCGTGGCGCTCTTGGCATCTGGTCAAAATTCAACGATCACTGGGACACTGACGGGGCAAGTCGTGATGGAAGGATTTATCCATATGAAGATCCCTACTTGGGCGCGACGTTTGATCACCCGTGGCTTATCGGTGATCCCCGTCTTGCTTTGTACGATTTACTTTGGCGGCAACGAACAAGCCTTGGACGATCTGCTGATTTATTCGCAAGTCTTTTTAAGCATCGCCTTACCCGTTTCGATGATTCCGTTGGTTCTTTTTACCAGCTCAAAAAAAATCATGGGGGAACGCTTCAAGAATCCGCTATGGGTCTCTACCTTAGGCTGGATCTGTGCCATTGCACTGACGGTCTTGAATGTCCGCTTGATCATCGAAACACTCGGCAACTTCTAATAGAAAAAAAACTTACGAGCTAGCCTCGTAAGCTTTTTTTGGTTAATTCGTTTCTAAATCATGTAAAAACAGACCGCTCAACAGTTTTGGTTCAAACCAAGTTGATTTTGGTGGCATAATTTCTCCCGCATCGGCGACTGCCAAAAGATCGGCCATTTGCGTTGGATACATGGAAAAGGCCAATGTCCATTCTCCGCTATCCACCAAACGTTCCAATTCTTCTGGACCACGAATTCCGCCGACAAAATCAATGCGTTTGTCTGTCCGCACATCTTGGATCGCGAAAATATCAGCCAGCACGTATTGTTGTAAAAGCGACACATCCAGCTGTCCTACCGCATCTTGCGGCACAGCTTCCGGCTTGATGGTCAACTCCCACCACGCATGGTTTAGGTACAGATGAATCGAACCACGTTGCGCTGGTTTCTTCCTTGTAGTTTCTCGAATCGTAAAATGCTGGGCTGCCTGCTCAAAAAAGTTTTCTGGCACTGGTACCCGCAAAACCCGATTGTATTCCCAAATCGCTAATTCATTTTCTGGGAATAAAATCGCTAAAAAGCGGTCGCTTTCTTGACGGCTTTGGCCATCGGCTCGCTTTTGCAAGCCGACTTTGACTGCTGACTCTGTGCGGTGATGCCCATCCGCAATATAAAGGGCATCTACAGCTTGAAACTGCTGGGCAAAAGAGGCGACTAGCGCTGGATCATCGATCAGCCAAACACGATGTTGCACCTCATGATAGCTGACAAAATCATAGATTGGCGCATGCTCTGCTTGCCACGCATCGACCGCTTCTTTGACTGCTGCTGGTTGGCGATAGCTCAAGAAAATCGGACTTGTATTGGCATCACATGCCAGAATATGATTGATCCGATCGATTTCTTTTTCTGGACGGGTAAACTCGTGTTTCTTGATTTTCCCAGCGACATAATCATCGATCGAGGTACAGGCGACAAGCCCCGTTTGGCTTCTACCAGCCATCGTCAATTCATACAAATAATATGCGGGCGCCGTTTCTTGAATCAACCAGCCTTCTTCTTGAAAAGATGCAAGATTTTCCGCCGCTTTTTGATACACCTGTGGATCATAAGGATCGATTCCTGGCAAGTCGATCTCCGAACGGTCGATGTGGAAATAGCTGTAAGGATTGCCTTGCGCAAACGCTGCGGCTTCTTGTGAATTGACCACGTCATACGGTAGCTCGGCCACTTTTTCTGCCAATGAGGCTTCTGGACGAATGGCTTTAAACGGAAATACTTGAACCATTAATACCCAACCTCCTGATTCTTGATGACCCGTACACGAACGATGTTTTCGTTCTCCCGCAGTTTATCGGCTAATTGATTCAATAAGGCTTCATCTTCAGAAGCGACATCGGCTAGGGTGTAAGCAAAGTCTTCCCGTCCACGATTCAGCATATTGTCGATATTGATTCCAGATTCCGCAATGATCGATGAAATCTGACCTAACATATTCGGTACATTGCGATTGATGATCGTCAGACGATAAGGCGAATGAAAAGCCATCTCAACAGTTGGAAAATTCACTGAGCGCTTGATGGTTCCAAATTCCAAGAATTTTTTCAATGTTCGGGCTGCCATCTTGGCACAGTTGACTTCAGCTTCTTCTGTTGATGCACCTAAATGCGGCAAGACGAGGACTTTTTCATTGTGCAGCAATTGTTCATCCGCAAAATCAGTCGTATAGCCCGCTAAACGGTCGGCTTTTAACGCACGTAAAACGGCATCTGTATCGACGATTTCTTTACGAGAAAAGTTGAATAGCTTCGTTGTTGGTTTCATTTTCGCAAGTTCGGCTTCCCCGACGAGATGATGCGTGTTTTCCATTAGCGGCACATGAACCGTAATAAAATCACAGGTTGAAAAGACTTCCGCAATATCATTGGCACGCTTGACCCGACGAGAGATCGTCCAAGCAGTATCCACTGACACGTAAGGATCATAACCGACTACTTCCATCCCTAGACGATAAGCATCGTTGGCGACCATCGCTCCAATAGAACCAAGGCCGATGATTCCTAACTTTTTGCCTTCTAACTCTGTTCCAGCAAATTGACTTTTTTGCGCTTCTGCTTGTTCTTCCACATTATCACCGCTCAAGGTTTGGACCCATTGGGCACCTCGTAAAATCGGACGGACACTTAAGAGCAGACTAGCGATCACTAATTCTTTGACCGCATTGGCATTGGCGCCTGGCGTATTAAAGATGACGATCCCTTTTTCAGTACATGCTTTGACGGGAATGTTGTTGGTCCCAGCCCCTGCACGGGCAATACCTAAGACACTTTCAGGAAAAGCGTAATCGTGCAATTTCTGGCTGCGCAGCAAAATCCCTTGCGGTTGGTCGCTTTCGTTGATGACATACTTTTCTTTTTCTAAACGCTGTAATCCTTCTGGTGCGATCGCATTGAATGTTTTGATTTGGAACATTTATTTGACCTCCGCTTCAAATGATTTCATAAAGTCGACTAACGCTTGAACGCCAGCTAATGGAAAGGCATTGTACAAGCTTGCTCGCATTCCTCCGACGGAACGATGCCCTTTCAAGTTCTCAAAACCAGCTTTAACAGCTTCTTCATTGAAGCGCTGATCTAATGCTTTATCCCCTGTTACAAAAGGAATATTCGTTAATGAACGGCTGTCAACAGCCACAGGACTACTGTAAAGAGCAGAGGCTTCGATCGTTTCGTATAAAAGCGCCGCTTTTTGGCGGTCTTGTTCTAAAAAAGCAGGAATGCCGCCTAATTCTTCCAACCATTCAAACACCAATTTAGCAATATAGATAGCATACGTTGGTGGTGTATTGTACAATGAGTCATTTTTAGCCTGTAGACGATAATCCAGCATTGGAGCGAAGACAGCATCATCATTGAGTAAATCTTCTCGGATGATCACTACCGTCAACCCTGCAGGGCCAATATTCTTTTGGGCCCCAGCATAAATCACACCGAAGTCTTCTACACGATAGTCATTGGCTAAAATATTTGAGGACATGTCTGCTACGATCGGCACGTTGCCAGCCTGCGGAATCGTTTGAAAGGCCGTCCCTTCAATGGTATTGTTCGTGGTGATATGCAAATAAGCCGCTTCTTGATCGATCGCATCTTCTGAAATTTCTGGAATATAGGTAAAGTTTTGATCCTCACTAGAGGCAACAACTTCCACCGTCACGTTTCCAAGCGCTTTTGCTGCTTCAATAGCTTTCTTCGACCAAGAACCGGTATTTACGTATAAGGCTTTTTTGTTTTGTGCAAGATTTAAAGGGATCATACTGAATTGGAGACTCGCGCCGCCTTGTAAAAACAGTACCTGATAGTTTTCAGGAATTCCCATCAATTTTCGTAAAAGTGCTTCTGCATCTTTAATGATCGCTTCAAACAAGGAGGACCGATGACTCAGCTCCATAACGGACATCCCACTTCCGCGGTAATTCAAAAGTTCGGATTGTGCTTTCTCCAATACGGGACGGGGCAATACGGCAGGACCAGCTGAAAAGTTATAAACTGTCATACAAAAAATCTCTCCTTTATGTTAGATGTGAAAATCATTATAACAGATAGCCGAAAATGAAAAAAGCCTTAAAAGAGAAAATAATTTTGAATTTTCAGAAAAGACTACCAATTTCTTAACGTTCGTCATTTCGGCATTTTTTCAAACAGCCAGCGAGAAATTTCATTGTAAACGATCTCGCGGTTGCGCTCATTCAAAATCTCATGACGTCCCTGCTCAAGCAAATACATCGTCACGTCAGCATTTTGCTTCAGCTGCTGAGCCAATTGGCGGACGCTTTTGCCATAGTGCCCCACAGGATCATCTACACCTGAAATCAAGAGCAGCGGCAATTCTGGATCAATCCTGCGCAGTTGATCCGGATCACTGGCAGCTTGCGTCAATGTAAAGAGATCCTTGTAAGCCGGTAAGGAAAAATGAAATTGCGTGTAAGGGTCCTTCAAGTAGCGATCCACTTGTTGCGGATCACTGGTCAACCAATCCTTGGCGGTCCGATTGGGACGAAAACGCCGGTTGTGCTGGCCAAAAACCAGCTGTTCCATTACGTGATAAGGCCATTGCTGAGCGGCAAACGGCCGCAACAAGTTCGTGACAAGTTTGCCTCCTTGCATCAGCACGGCTTTTTCCATCGTGGTGCCCATGATGATCGCTCCTGACAATGGATGTGGCTGACTAAACAAATAATTCCGCAACACCAGCGACCCCATACTGTGCCCTAAGATAAAGTATGGTCGGTCTGGGTAGCAAGCAGCTGCGTACTGATGGACCACTCCCACATCTGCCACTAAATAGTTGGCGCCCTCTTTTTCACCAAAATGCCCATAGGCCTGTGTTTCTTTCACGGATTGCCCATGCCCTAAGTGATCATGACCGACCACCGCATAGCCTTGCGTAGTCAAACACTCCGCAAACTCGTGGTAACGTTCAATGTGTTCGATCATTCCGTGAACGATTTGCACGACTGCTTTCGGCTGTTCTTCTGGCAGCCACGTTTTGACAAAAAGCTGATCCTTCCCATTTGATGAAGTCAGCTTTTCTTGATTCATCCTCATAGTTCGCACCTCTTTTGCTTTTTCTTTTCCCTTCGCCAAATAAAACGGTCGTTTTCTTTATTATACGTGGAATTTTAGGCTATGGCGGTAGGAGTTGGGAATTTTCAAGGATAAAAAACCACGCAAAACGTGAGAAGTTCAAACATATGTAGCACAATAGCCACCCCTATTTGCGGTAAGAGTGACTATTGTGCGCTTGTTGCAACTCCAAGCGTGTGGGTTAGCGACAACTTGCCTAGCTATCGCCTCGCTTATCTAACCAATAAGCGTATAGATCGAGGTACCTCGAGTGATCCTACTAACCCAAACCATTCAAAACAGTATTCTTTAACTGAACATCAAGTACCTTAACCAAAGCTTCTTTTTGAAAATTGTTTCCCCTTCACATGGTTATGGGTCACTTATGATGTCAAGAAATAAAAAAACTGGGACAGAATGAACATCATTCTCTCCCAGTTTTTGCTTCTCGCACTCGTTCGGTTACATGGATAAAGAGCTGCTTCCTTTATCTCTTACGCTGTGGCAAAAATGCGTTCGATCAACTGCATCACTGCTCGGACTTCTTCGTTTTTAACGATAGGTTCGGCACCGTTGCGTACAACGTTGTAAAAATTCTTGTAGAAAGGTTCAAAATCTGCTTCGGCTTTCGGGAAAGGAATTTCTTTGGCTGCCAATTCCGATGGGGGTGCCATCGTTTTCGTCAAGCCGACGCCTGCTTGGACTGGTTTTGGTGCTGCCACATCTTCGCGACCTGTTGCTTGCACCATTTCCCCATTTAAATCCCAATCGGTGATGGTGGCTGTTCCTTCTGTTCCTTTGATGTACCAGCGAGGCAATTGCGTGTAATTGGAGGTTCCAACTTCCACGATTGCTTTGACCCCATTTTCAAAGGTAATCAAAGCGAAGAACCCATCATCGACTTCTTCCCCCAACACAAAGCTAAGATCCGCTTTAACATCTTTCACTGGACTGTCGATCAGCCATAGCATTTGATCCAGCAAGTGAACGCCCCAGTCTAAGAGCATTCCCCCGCCTTGTTTTTTCACATGACGCCAGTCTCCTGGGATGCCGTTTGCCCCTTGGACCCGTGATTCTAATTGGAACAAATCGCCGATCTGTCCATTACGGTACAGTTCGCGTACAAGTAAAAAATCAGGATCCCAACGGCGGTTTTGGTGAACCATAAAGGTATTGCCGGTTTCTTGGGCAACCGCCACGATCTCATCTAGTTCCGCAGTATTCAGCGCAACAGGCTTCTCGCAAACAACATGTTTGCCTGCTCTCAATGCAGCGATCGATAACTCTTTATGCAAGTCATTAGGTGTGGCGATCAATACTGCTTCGATCGTCTCATCGGCTAAGACTTCATCATAGCTTTTAAAGATCTTATGGCCTTTTTCTTGTGAGATCGCTTGACGTTCTTCATTGATATCGTAAGTTCCTACGATGTGGATTCGTTCGTTTTCATTTGGTAAGATATTGTGGACATGGTACGCACCCATGCCGCCATATCCGATTACTGCAAAATTGATTGCACTCATGTCTGACACTCCTCGGTTTTCTTCTTATGCCCACCACATGGATGAAGCTTCTTCACGGATCATAATCGTCTTCAAGTTGCTGATGGCACGATTCAGTCCTTCATCAATGGACATGATTGGATCTTCATGCTCAATACTCAAGACATAATCATACCCATAAATTCTAAGTGCAGAAATAATATCTGACCAGACTTGTAAGCTGTGGCCGCAACCGACTGAACGGAAGGTCCAAGCTCGGGTTTTGACATTGCTATATGGCTGCATGTCCGTCAAGCCATGCATGTTGATATTGTCTTGGTCCAAATACGTATCTTTAGCATGGAAGTGATGGATCGCATCGGCTTCCCCTAAGATTTTGACCGCTGCCACTGGGTCGATCCCTTGCCACCATAAATGACTTGGATCCAAGTTACAGCCGATGGCTTTACCCGCAGCATCCCGCAGTTTCAACATCGTATAAGGGGTATGTGCCAAAAAGCCGCCATGAAGTTCGATCCCAATTTTAACACCAGCCGCTTCCGCTTCCGTGTTGATGCCTTTCCAATAAGGAATCAGTTTTAGTTCCCATTGATAATTATAATTGTCATCGTATTCCGTTGGCCATGGCAATACTGGCCAGTTGACTTGCGTATCTGTTGCATTTCCGCCTGAAACGCCTGAAAATCCGTTCACAACAGGTACATTCATTAAGCTGGCTAATTTGATGGTTTTGCGCAAAAGTTCATCGGCTTCTTGCGCTTCTGCTTTTAATGGAGAGATTGGGTTGTTGTGACAGCTCAAAGCTGAGATTTCCAATCCTTTATCAGCTAATTTCGCTAAGTATTCTTTTCGCTCTGCTTCACTTGCTAGTAAACGGTCAATGTCTAAGTGGGCATTGCCGGGAGAACCACCGGTACCGATCTCGACGGTTTGCAGCCCTTTTTTCGCTACTTCATCGATCATTTCTTCAAAGCTAAGTTGATTGAATAACGGGGTAAAAACACCTAATTTCATTTTCTTTCCTCCTCAATTGCTTGAAAATGCCCATATGTTGGGTAACGATTTTCTGTTGGTGCACACCAGCGAGCCGCATTTTGGATCACTTTTTGCACTTTGGGATTGTAATAGCTTGGGAATGTCTCATGACCAGGCTGGAAATAGAAGATCTTGCCATTCCCACGGCGGAATGTACAGCCGCTGCGGAAAACTTCACCACCAGGGAACCAGCTGACAAAGATCAATTCGTCCGGCGCTGGAATATCAAAGTGCTCGCCATACATTTCCTCTTGCTCTAGTTCGATCCATTCGCCGACTCCTTCAACGATTGGGTGGCTTGGATTGACATTCCAGATCCGCGCATGCTGATCGTCTACTCGCCATTTCAAATCGCACGACGTTCCCATCAAGGTTTTAAAGATTTTCGAAAAATGACCAGAATGCAAGACGATCAGTCCCATTCCTTCCCATACACGCTGCTGCACACGAGCAACGATAGCCTCATCGACTTCTTCGTGCGCCATATGGCCCCACCAAACCAATACATCCGTGTCAGCTAATACTTGCTCCGTCAACCCGTGTTCTGGTTCATCAAGGGTCGCCGTTCGCACTTGGAAATCATCCTCTTCTAAAAACTTGGCAATTTGACCATGGATTCCTTCTGGATACATTTTTTGGACGGTCTCATTCGTTTTTTCATGACGAAACTCGTTCCATACCGTAACATGGATCATTGGTAGACCTCCTCTACGATGTTTTTTAATTGCAGATAATCAATCCCGCTGGCTTCTAAAGGAGCGAATTTTTGAAACGCTTCCTGCTCAACGATCAACCATGGTAGTTCTAATGCTTTAGCTGTTTCTACATACGACTTGATTGGTAAAATCCCATTGCCGATCTCGGTGCTTTCCTGCGGCTGCTCTTGCATATCTTTGATATGAACCAAGCCGACCTTCGTTTCGCGTTCCTTTAGCCAAGGTAAAACAGCCACGTTTGCAAAAGCTAACCAGTAAAGGTCGGCTTCCAAACGCAGTTGCGGATTGTCTTTGATCAGTTCATCGATCATAGATTCTCCAGCAACTTCAGTAAATTCATGGGCATGGTTGTGGTAGTAGCAAGTCAGCCCTTCGGCTTGCAATTTTTGGGTGATCTGGGTCAGCTCCGCAGCAAAGGCTTGCCATTTTTCCAAAGAATCAAAGCTGGCATACGGAATGACGATCCGTTGATTGCCAATCGTTTTTTCAAAAGCGACGGTTTCTTCAAAACGATCTTGCAATGCTTCAAACGGGATATGGGAAGCCGCGACCGCCAAATCCAACTGCTCCAGCATTTCTTTGATCTGAGCAGCACTGTGTCCATGATAACCGGCAAATTCAACACCGTCATAGCCGTTTTGTTTTACTGTTTTCAACGCTTCAAAAAGGTCTGTCTTGCAGTCCTCTTGAATACTCCAAAGCTGTAAAGCGATTTTCGGTTTTGTCATTTATGCTCGCTCCTTTTCTTCCAGCAGTTCTTATAGGTAGACTGGCTCACCGGTTTGCGATGATTTGTAGATCGCTTCTAAAATCTCCGTCACGACCATTGCTTCTTCAGGTTTGACCACTGGTTCGGTATCGTTGATGATCGCATGGATCCACGATTGTGCTTCTAAAATTTCTGGCGTTTCACCGTTTCCTTCATAAAAATCAACGCCGCCTGTTTCAAGTTCGATATTTTTTTCATACAGCAAACTGTGGTCTTCTCCGTTGATGGTCAAACCGTTGTTCATATCTGCACCCGCTTTGCTGCCCATCAGTGTCGTTTTGGCTTCTTTCACATCCAAGCTGTTGAGCGCCCAGCTAGCTTCTAAGAAAATCGTTGCGCCATCTTCCATGACCACAAAACCAAAGGCCGAATCTTCTACTGAGAATTTCTCTGGATCCCAAGGACCCCAAGCATTTGCGGCATTTTTGGTTTGCGACAACTCATGATACGCTTTTCCGACAACAAATTTTGGTTTGTAATTGTTCATCATCCATAAGGTCAGATCCAATGCGTGGGTACCAATATCGATCAACGGACCGCCGCCTTGCGCTTCTTCATCAAGGAAAACACCCCAAGTTGGCACAGCCCGACGACGGATCGCATGAGCTTTCCCAAAATAAATGTTTCCTAATTGTCCTTCGGCGCACACTTCATGAAGATAACGAGAATCTTTTCTAAAACGGTTTTGGTAGCCGATCGTGAGTTTTTTCCCTGTTCGGTTAGCTGCTTCGATCATTGCTTTGGCTTCTGCCGCTGTTTTTGCCATTGGTTTTTCACACATGACATGACAATCCGCTTCTAGTGCGGCAATCGTCAACTCAGCATGTGAGGCGTTTGGTGTACACACATGGATCACATCTAGATCAGCTTGTGCCAACATTTCTTGATAATCGCTGAATACTTGGGCATCTTCGGTCCCAAATGCTGATTTCGCTTCAACTGCACGTTCAACCAGCAGATCACAAAAGGCAACCATTTCTACTTCTTCTACTTGAGACAAGGCAGGCATGTGCTTGCCGTTTGCGATCCCACCGCACCCAATGATTCCAACTTTAACTGTCATATCTTTCCTCCTGAAAACGCTTATTATTTTCTACCTCCTCATTATAGCGAAACATCGAAAGCAGTTCTTCCCAGTTTCCATTGAAAAAATTCCCGAAAATTATCTTATGAAACTTTAACAAAAAGAACCACTCCACAATTTATGAAAAGCGCTTAAAAAAACACTATAGAGAAAAAAATAGTGCCAAATTGACAAAAAAACAGTCGACAAGCAAAGGCTCATCGGCTGTTTCTATCAATTTTGATTCAGTTGTTTCTGGTACTGCAACGGTGATTGACCAACGGCTTCCTTAAAGACATGGTGAAATGTTTTGACACTGGCAAAACCTGCTTTTTCAGCGACTTCTGCCATGGGGATCTTTTCATTGGCCAAGATAAATTTGGCTTGATTGATGCGATATTCCGTCAAAAACTGCATGAAGGTCTTGCCAGTATTGGTTTTAAAGAAACGCGTGAAATAATGGGGACTAAACCCTACATGTCTTGCGGTGTCCTCCATCGTCAAGACTTCTTGGTAATGAGATTCGATGTACTCAAAGACATCATTCAGACGCTGCAAGGTTTCTTTGTATTGCGCGGCTGTTCGCTTTAGCGGATTGACGGCTTGTTTGCGCTTTGGCAAACTTTGATAGCACTCCCCAATCAACTGGTAAAGCAGCCCGAGAGTCAAATAACGCTTCCCAACAACATTTTCCTCTTCCAACTGATACAACTCGATCAAGAGACCTGTTATTTTTTCCGTAAAACTCGTTGGCCAATTTTTGCTGTGGGGCTCCCCTTCTTCAAAGAGTGTCATCAAGGATACTTCATTTTCTCGAAGCAACGGCTCTTCAAAAAGCTTCATATCAAATTGATAGACATAGCGTTCACTCTCAGGCGATGCTAGAAAATAGTGGGGTTGCCCGCTGGAAAAAAGATACAGATCCCCTTCCTCCAACTCAATGATCGTATCGTCAACACCAATATTGACCGTGCCGCGCTTAGCGTAAATGATCTCGATTTCTTTATGGACATGGGGGTAAACGATGGTCAACCCATCATTTAGAAACGTTCGAAAACGAAATTCACTTTCAAATTCAGGAATTTCAAGGTACATACTCATGGCTGACCGACTCCTTCGCTCTATTCTTATTTATTATAAGCGAAAAATTGTCCAAGAGAAAACCTTTTCTCAGCCAATCATAGTTTCTTCTGCTTTTTTGTGGTATCGTATTCAAGAAAAGGAGTCTTGTTTATGAATTATTATGATCAACATCTGCATACATTTTTGTCTTTTGATTCAGATGAACAGTTTGAGAATTATCTTGCTTACCAGCCTGCCTACTTCGTTGCGACAGATCATTTCGATTTGAAGAACCCCTATTCGGGATTCCGTGATGACATTCCTGACTATGAATTACTAGTAAATACCCACCAGAAGCTGCAAGAGACCACAGCGACGAAACTCTTAAAAGGCATCGAGATTGGTGTCGTGCCTGGTCAAGAACAAGAAATCTTGCGCTATCTTGAAAGCCATCCCTATGACTTGAAATTGATCAGTATCCATCAAAACGGTACCTTTGATTATATGGACGATGCCGTGTTGAACAAGGACAAATTTGCAGTCGCCAAACAATACTTTGATCAAATGGCCCACGTGTTGGACTCGTTTTCTGACGGGCACATCGTGACCCACTTTGATTATGGCTTGCGTCGTTTCCAATTTACAGCTGAGGAATTGGCCGCCCATTTTGAAACAGAGTTAACGACGATCTTCAAAAAAATCGTTGCCCGTGACTTAGCGATGGAAATCAACGCGAAGAGCTTTGGCCCCTATCAAAATGCCCACCTTTATCAATATGCTATCCCGCTGTATCAAAGTGTCGGTGGTAAATTGTTCACCCTCGGCTCTGATGCCCATAAAGCCAGTGACTATCGGTTAGATTTTGCAGCGATGAGCGATCTATTGCGTTCCTTTGGTGTCAATCAATTAGCGGTCTTTCAAGGTAGCGAACGGTTTATGGCGGATCTGCCTGCTCAATAGCGTCACCTTTGAATGCACTCTACAACAACACATTTTCAATAAATGGACAAAAAAACGGCGAACCCTAAAAGGATACGCCGTTTTTGTATTTTTAGAATAGATTTACTTAGGTTATTCTGCTGCTAAAATATCTTCCTTAGCATGGATCATTTGAGTCAAAAAGTCACAATAAGGCGTTGGCACTTGGTACTTGCGGCCTTTTCGCGAGATTGCGCCATTGATATAATCGATCTCGGTTTTGCGATGATTATTGATCAAATCTTGATACATGGATGGATAGTGCATTCCGATGCCTTCTGGATCATAGGTTTCTTCAATATGGTGGACTACTTCGGATACATCCAGTTCAACAGATTCATGGGCAGCAACTGCCGCAAATTCTTCCACGATCATTTGGACCATCGCACGCGCCGTTGAGGTTTGTCCGAATTGGGCAATATTCACATTTAAAATCGAACACAAGCCATTTAGGGTGCCGTTGACACAGGCTTTGCGATAGATGGAGTAACGGATGTTCTCAGAATAAGACGCATTCAACCCAGCATCAGCCAAGACTGCCGCCAATTGACGGGCATCTTCTTCTTTCCCCGGTTCGATGTTTTGCAGTTCTACAGAACCATCCCCAAACAAGCGAACATTACCAGGACCAATCAAGTCCGCCGTCCAAATGGTATTTCCTAAAAAGATTTTATCCGTGCTGACATATTTTTCAATCGTGTCCTCATGACCGATCCCGTTTAATAAGCATAAGACTTTCGTTTGCTCTCCGATCATCGGTTTGATCGTTTGCATCATTTGATCCAGTTGCATCGCTTTAGTAAAGACCAGGATCAAGTCTGCTTGTACAGTCGTTGGGATCTCATTTTGCGAATAGATCGAAAAAGGGACTGCGATCTCTTCACCGTTTAAGTTCGCTCGTAATCCGTGTTCACGGATCGCTTCGATATGCGCAGGCCAGCCGTCGATTAACGTGACGTCATTTCCGCCTCTTTTTAGCATAATAGCAAAACGGCTGCCCATAGCACCTGCACCAGCAATAACAATTTTCATCTGAATTCCTCTTTCCTCTTCCACAATTAGGTATAGTTTACTCTAAAATCGTGAAATATGCGAGAGCCTTGCGTTTTTTCTCGATAGGAAAGAAAAAAGAACAATTGGAATAGTTAGATTTTTCAGATAATTAAAAAACAATCGTTTCCAATTCTGTCCATTCAAAAAAGCCGCACGGAAGGTGGAAAGACTGACTGAGCTAAGCCAGTTTTCGGACTCACGTGCAACTCTTTTAATCCTTCATTTCCTGTGAAACAGTTGTCGGTTTAGGCAGTGACTGTTTCATTTTTTGTTGCAAAGTTTTTTAACCGTTCAGCTTTTTCTGCTTCTGTGATTCCATGTTGCTCCACGTAACGGTTGTGTTCGTGGATGGCACAATCATAGCTGCAGGCACCTAAATGGGCAGCCTGATTTTCCTCAGAAGTTAAGAATTGGCGATTGCATTCTGGGTTGGCACAGTTTACATAGCGCTCGCAAGGTGTCCCATCAAACCAGTCGCGGCCGATGACTTTTTTATCTACATGATTGATTTCCACACTGATGCGTTCATCAAAGACGTACATTTTCCCATCCCAAAGCTCACCTTGAACTTCTGGGTCATTCCCATAAGCAAAGATACCTCCATGGAGTTGGGCCACATCTTCAAAGCCTTCTCGCAGCAGCCAGCCTGAGAATTTTTCACAACGGATACCACCAGTACAATAAGTAACGACTTTTTTATCCATGAATTTTTCTTTATTATCGATGAACCATTGCGGCAACTCACGGAAGCTGCGGATATCGGGACGAACGGCTCCTCGGAAATGGCCTAAATCATATTCATAATCGTTACGGGCATCGATCACCACGGTATCTTCATCTAACAACGCTTCTTTGAACGCTTTAGGATCTAAATATTTTCCAGTCATTTCTAATGGATCGATGTCGTCTTCAAGGTTCAATGAAACCAATTCTTTACGCGGACGAACGAATAGCTTTTTAAACGCATGTTCTTCTACTTCGTCAATCTTATAAAAAATCCCTTTAAAACGGGGATCAGCTTCCATTTTTTCCATATAGCGATCCGTTGCTTCAACCGTTCCAGAAAGTGTGCCATTGATCCCTTCATTGGCTACTAAAATACGGCCCTTGATGCCAATTTCTTTTCCAAATGCTAAATGCTCCTTGGCGAAGCTTTCCGGATCTTCAATTGTTGTGTATTTATAAAATAATAAAACGCGGTATGTCAAACCAATTCCTCCTTTTTTTGCACCCTACAGTATAGGTTATCACGTGACAAAAAACGAGTTTTATGCTTGTACCTTTTCACACAATCTTTTTCCTTGCGCAAACCGTGTCATGGATTGGTTTGATTGAGCTCTGCCACGAAAAAAGCTGTGACTTGATCCATCGTTTCTCCACGTACCAGATGGCGTTCTTCTCGCGAGATAAACTGCAAATTTGCTTCTGGATTTTCTGCCACAAAGGCTTCCACATCACCATAAGGAATTTTCTCGTCTTGGGTACCATGCCAAAACAAAAGAGGACGCTGTCCCAATTTCTCTGGTTGAGAAGACAGGTCGTAAGCATCCATCCAGCTTAAAAGCTGACCATAATCCTCGGGTACAAAGAACCCAGCAGCGCCAGCGTGCATTTGGATGCGGTCACGGTATTTCAACATGGAAGGAGAACCCATGATACAAGCTGCCGCTGTGATTTCTGGATGCTGGCACAATAAACCGCACGTGGTCATCCCTCCCATGGAGACTCCGCCAACTGCGATCTGACCGTTGACCAAACCAAGGTTTTCAAAAAAATCGACTAAGTAAGAAAACTCAAATAGATTGGTTTGGATACTTTGCCAAAAAGTTAGAGAAGGAATCTCCGATAGTTGGGTCTTGCGCTCCCCATGATTGGCTGCATCTGGCAAGACCACCCGAAAACCTTCTCTAGCCAACTTTCTGCCTTGTGTCAACACTAATTCTTTACTCGTCTGCCAGCCATGGTAGTAAATAATCAATGGCAGCGGCTCATAAATCATTTCTTCTGGTACGACTTCTAAGACCGGAATATTCCCGATTTTTCTTTTTCGAACAGCTAATTTCATTCTTTTCCACCTCAGCTTAAGTATACAAAAAGTCGCCAAAAGTGCCACTGATACGCTGTAAAAAAAGACCATACCCGAAGAGTATGATCTTTTTTTTATTTATGAATGTAAGACCGCTTCTCGAGCCAATGCCAAACAACCGAGCGTTCCAGCGTTGTCTTCCAATGCTGGGGTCACGATATATTTGCTTAACTCAGGTGTTTCGACATACCCATTGACCAATTTTGCAAATGCGTCGTGGACATTTTGCAGCATATGGCGTTGTTTCATCACACCACCGCCAAAAATGATCACATCTGGAGAAAACATCAAGGTTGTATTGTAGGCACATTGAGCAATATAGGAGGCTTCGATTTCCCAATAAGGATCATCTTCTGCAACCTCTTGACCTTTTTTCCCTAAGCGTTTTTCGATGGCGGGTCCAGCAGCCATCCCTTCTAAACAGTTGCCATGAAATGGACAGCTGCCAGCAAAGTCATCTTTTGGATGAGGGACGACCAGCATATGCCCCATTTCTGGATGACTAAAGCCTTCGATAAAGCGCCCTTCTTGTAAGGCACCGCCGCCAACACCTGTACCGATCGTGTAATAAACGACACTACTCAATCCTTTGCCACTGCCGAAGACATACTCACCATAGGCAGCCGCATTGACATCTGTTGTCCAAGAAATCGGGATCGGAAATTCTTTTTTCATGGTACCGATGAAATCAAAATTTTGCCATGCCAATTTCGGGGTCGAGGTAATGTACCCATAAGTGGCAGAATCGCGATGGATATCGATGGGCCCAAATGAGCCAATCCCAATCCCTGCTAAATCTGCTTGGTATTGTTTGAAGAAACCAATGACTAAAGGCATTGTTTCCTCAGGTGTCGTTGTCGGAAAGCTCACTCTTTCCTTGATTGTCATTTCTTCATCGCCAATGGCGCACACAAATTTTGTGCCGCCTGCTTCAATCGAACCGTATAACATGCACATCGCTCCTTTTTTTCTAACTACTTGCTGAACTTGACGCTGCGGCATCATCTGCTTTGACGCGATCGATGGCTACCACTAATGCAATGATCAGGTCATCTAGATCTTCTTCATAGATCACAACTTCATAGGTATCGCCCCAAGAGATCCATTTTTTGTGGATCTCTGCGATCCGTTTGCCGTTGCGGTTGACCACAAAATCCATATCCCACCAATTGCCGTCCACATCGATGCCTTCTGCACTGATGGAATAGCGGGCTTTAAAAAATGTGAAATGTTTTTCTAAAACGATCGCTTCTTGGCCGTGGACTTCCACAAAAAATTTCGGTAATAAACTGAACACTTTTTTGGTGATCTCCGCGATCGGTCGCTGCTGCTCATTGAAGATCGTAAAACTTTTCGGGATCTTAAAAAAACTGCCTTCGACATAATAGCGAGGGTTTTGTAAATCATCAGTGACGGTAAATTTTTCACCGATGCTGAAAACCTTCTGTTTGATGTAAAGTTTCTTCAAATGCTAAACTCCTTTCTCTTTGACATCGCCCGTATTGATCACCGGCTGCGTGCCTTTATCGGTAATGATCGATACCAATAAATTATTGATCAGTTGGACTTTGCGGTCATCCGTGAAATTGATGTCCTGTCCGTCTTCGATTTGTTCTAACGCCATTTGTGTCATGGAGACGGCCCCTTCAACAATGATTTGTCGTGCAGATAAAATCGCTTTGGCTTGTTGGCGCTGCAGCATCGCACTAGCGATCTCAGTCGCATACGCCAAATGGTTTAAGCGAGTCTCCAAGACTTCGACCCCAGCAACAGCCAATCGTTCTTGCAATTCTTTTGCCAGCTCCTCCGAGACTTCACTTGTATTGCCTCGCAACGTCAGATCATCGTCATTGAACGTGTCATACGGGTATTGCGTCGCAATATGACGAATCGCTGTTTCACTTTGGATCTCAATGAAATCTTGGTAATAATCGACATCAAACAATGCTTTCGCCGTATCTACGACTTTAAAAACCACCACCGCCGAGATCTCGATCGGGTTTCCGTCTGAATCATTGACCTTCAACAGCGAACTGTTAAAGTTGCGGACTTTCAATGAAACATTGATTTTTTGGGTTAATGGGGTTGTCACGAACAAGCCGTTGTCTTTAATGGTCCCTAAATATTGCCCAAAAAAGAGGATCGCTTTGGCTTGATTGGGTTGTACGATCGTTAACGAACTAAGGAAAAGAAACGAAACGATCCATAAAAGAATGCTGAGAACGATTTCGAGAACGCTCTCATTTACGAACCCATGATAAAACAAATAACCGCCGCCAACCAATAACCCGATCAGCACAACCAGTGCTAAATACCCATTCACATGAAATGTCTGTTTTTCTGTCATTTTTATTCCTTCCCTTCTTGCTCTTATCTTACCTTGGTTAAAGCCGCTGTGCAAATGTTCTTGCGCATATCAGCGACGATTCCCAATCAAGCTATTTTGTTTTCTGCAACTTTCCCGTTACAATTAAGGTAGGACAAAATTTTTCTCAAAAAAGGGGTAATTCTTATGGCACAAAAAATTGACTTAGAAACGAGTAAATGGTCGTTGGAATCGATCATTAAAACGGTCGGCACCGATCTTTCCTCTGTTGTGGAGGTACAAAACAAAGACGGCATTGACGTTGTAGTGATCTCGAAAGACGAGTGGCAACATCTTTTGGAATTACTCGATGCGCGTCATGCAGAAGGCTATCGGTTAGAACAAGAGCTTCCTGAAGAAATTTTAGTTGACGTTGCCGATACCGACAACCAATACACCGAAGAAGGCGAGTTAGAAATGGAGCTGCCTGAGCGTGTGCATCCAGCACCTGATTTTGAACTGGATTCAGAAGAAATCGTTGAAAGTGATGACGTACTAGATTAAATAAAAAAGCAAAACGGCCCCGGGCTCGTTTTGCTTTTTTTATAGCTCTTTTTCTTGCCTTTTGGTAATGACTGCTTGCAATCGTTCGATGGCAGGCTGCAATTCTTGTAGCGCCTCTTCTTCGGGTTCTAACTCTGCACACCGTTGCAGTCGCTCTAACCACATTTCTGGTTCTTTGACGCCCAACTGGCCAATGGCCCAATAAGCCGTTCCTCGAATCACTGGGCGCACGTCTTCTGTCGCACAGCGCCAAATCGCTGGCAAGGCACTGCGATCCCCTACATTGGCTAAGGCGATGATGGCATTACGCTGCAACGGTTTTTTCCCCCGCCAAGAGCCAGATAGATGGCCAAATTGTGCCTTGAAGGCTTTGTTTGATAAAGACAGCATCGGTTGCAGTTTTGGATAAACGGTATCGACTTCAGGCTCCATCTCTTGATGAAAATGGAAGTCTTTCCCCCGATTATAAGGGCAGACCAGCTGACAAATATCGCAGCCGTAAATCACGTTATGCATCTTTTTGCGGTACTCTTCTGGCATCATACCCTTCGTCTGGGTTTGATAGGACAAACAGCGCTGGGCATTCATTCGACCATCGCCCAATAACGCTTTGGTGGGGCAAGCCGTCACACAACGCATGCAATCACCACAACCAAACGGGACTTCTTCATCTGGTTCAAGAGAGATATTAGTGACGATCTCCCCTAGATAAACAAACGAACCAAATTCTTCCGTAATCAGCAAGCCATTACGACCGATAAAGCCAAGACCCGCCCGCTGCGCTGCCGCCACATCCACCAATTCCCCTGTATCGACTTGCGGTGCGAAACGCCATTCGACTTGTTCTTCCATCGTTTGCGCTTGTTCTTTGATAAAGGCGATCAAGCGATCCAATCGTTCTCGCAAAATATCATGGTAATCGATGCCCCACGAGGCACGGGCAAACATGCCGCGTTTTTCATCCCGCGGGACTTTCTCTTTGATTTTTGTCGGATAAGCTAAAGCGATCGCAATGATCGTTTGCGGATTTTCAAATGTCCGTTCAGGATAGATACGCTCTTCGATCACGGGATGCTCAAAACCAGACGTATGACCTTTGGCTTTTTGTTCCCACAAGGAAGGCTCCAATGCCAAAAACGGCTCCGCTGAAGCAAACCCGATCTTGTCAATGCCAAGCCGCTTGCTTTCTGCAATAATTTTTTCTTTTAAAGACATGCTCGCTACCCTCTTTTGTCCGCTAAGCATCTGCTTCTCGGCTTTTTCTCTTCCCCTATTATACGTAAGCACCTGAAAAAAGTCGATGGTGCGGTTTGTTCCCCCAGTTTTTTTCTTTCTTTAAAAGAACACGTGTTGATTGTTTAAGATTTTAATTAATTTTATCGTTATTTTCCTCGCAACGATTGCATTGCCTTTTTCGAATGCTAGACTAGATAAAGGAATTAGAAAGAAATGAACAAATGAAATGGAGATGCTTATGACTCAATTACCCACCGGCTTGACTGCAGCAGAAGTCGCCAAGAAAACCCAAGAGGGGTTGCACAATGATTATGAAACAAAAACCAGTAAATCAACTGCTGCGATCATCAAAGACAATTTACTGACATTATTCAATTTTCTCAATCTATTGATTGGCGTTTTTTTATTTGCCGTAGGCGCCTATTCCAACATGTTCTACTTAGCGATTATTTTTGTGAATATCACCATTGGGATCAGCCAAGAATTGCACGCGCGTAATTTAGTAAAAAAACTCTCACTTGTTTCACCGCAAACGGTACGAGTGATTCGAGATGCCCAAATCCATGAGATTTCAGCCAAAGAATTGGTCTTAGAGGACGTAGTTATTCTTGGTGCTGGGGACCAAATCCCCGCTGATATGACGGTGCTTTCTGGACTAGTCGAAGTCAATGAAGCGATGCTGACTGGTGAAGCCGATCTGGTTGTCAAAGAAGCAGGTGCTTCCTTACTCTCAGGGAGTTTCATCGTCAGCGGTGAAATGACAGGAACAGTCCTTCATGTCGGTGCAGAAAACTACGCAGCGAAACTAAGCAATGAGGCAAAGGTCCACAAACCGATCCGCTCTGAGCTGCTTGCTTCGATCCGTAGTGTATCCAAATTCACCAGCTATGTAATCGTTCCTTTAGGGGTGATTTTGTTCTTCCAAGCCTTTATGATGCGAGATGCTGGGATCAAGGAATCCGTCGTCGTTTCTGCCGCTGCCTTATTAGGAATGTTACCAAAAGGACTTGTCCTGCTGATCAGTATCGCCTTGACGACAGGTGTCATTAAATTGGCAAAAAAACGGATTTTGGTCCAAGACATGTATGCCGTTGAAACCTTAGCGCATGTCGATACCCTTTGTCTGGATAAGACGGGGACGTTGACGGAAGGCCATATGGTTCTCGAATCGATCGTTCCTCTCCAAGCCGACAGCGACCCTAACATGCTCTTAGGGAATTATTTGGCAGCCAGTACGGATAACAATTTGACGATGCAAGCATTGCGTCAAGGCTGTCCTGAGCTAACGGATCATCAGCCGATCGACGTCGCTGCCTTTTCTTCACAGCGCAAATGGGGTGCTGTGGCTTTTGAACATCTAGGAAATGTCTATCTTGGTGCACCTGAAAAAGTCGCCGGCTCTGCTGCCTTGCCGCAAGTCATAGAAGCGCAAGAAGCGGGTCTACGGGTGTTGATTTTAGCCGTAGAAACTGATCCAAAAACGCCGACATCCTTTGACCCAACCAACGCACAAGCGGTGGCTGTCTTGATTTTATCCGATATCATCCGCCAAAACGCAGAAGAAACCTTGGCTTACTTAGCGGATCAAGGCATCGATCTAAAAGTGATCTCTGGCGATAATCCAATAGCTGTCGCAGCGATCGCCCATCGTGCAGGCCTAGCGAATGCCGATCAAGCCATCGATCTTTCTACCTTAACGACCGAAGCAGAAGTCCGAGAAGCTGCGACACGCTATACGGTCTTTGGTCGTGTGACTCCTGAACAAAAGAAACTACTCGTTCAAGAATTAAAAGCCAATCAACGGACCGTTGCCATGACGGGTGATGGCGTCAACGATGTGTTGGCACTACGGGAAGCCGACGTCAGCATTGCAATGGCTGCTGGCGACAGTGCGGCTCGTCAAATCGCTAACTTTGTCTTATTGGATTCTGACTTTACTACGTTGCCAGATGTTTTATTTGAAGGACGCCGCGTCGTCAATAACGTGACCAAAGCGTCGGGAATCTTCTTTATCAAGACGATTTACAGCTTCTTGCTCTCTTTGGTTTGTATCCTGACATCCAGCGCCTTTCCGTTCTTGCCGATCCAAATCACATTGATCGACTTAGCAATTGAAGGTTATCCATCTTTCTTCCTTTCCTTTGAAGAAAACAAAGCACCGATCAAAGGTCGTTACTTGCCGACAGTCTTGCTCAATGCGTTGCCAAATGCCTTGTTGGTGTTAGTCAATTACTTTGCGATCCGCTTTTTACAAACCGACTACGGTTGGTCGCAATTTGATACGACGACCTTGTTGTACTATTTGTTGATCGGGATCAGCTGTATCGCTGTGATTCGCGCTTGCTTGCCATTAAATCCATTGCGATTGTTCTTAGCGATTACCACTACCGTGGGGATCTATGTTGCAGCAATGCTCTTCCACGGTCTGCTGGAAGTCGGTTTCTTGACCGCTGTGACCTTGCCTTATTTCCTTGGCATGATGGCATTAAATATCTGTCTGTACGTTGGGCTTTCTTTCCTAACGAAGCGCTTTTCAGCCAAAATGCTCGTTAAACAATCCTAATTGATTTTGCAGCATCGCTCTTTCTTGCTTTGTCCAGAAAGACGATGCTGTTTTTTTGTCCTCTCCATAGGTGCAACCATACAAGAAGAAAGAAATTTGGTATACTGAACCTGTAGGCGGTTTCAACAAGGACGGTGTTTCTTTGGAAAAGGCAACCCTCTTGTCAAACAGCCAAATTTAATCAGAAAGTGTTGGTGAAATTGGATGAAAAAAAGTATTTTACTCGTTTCTCACAGTCAGCAACTCACCGAAGGATTAAAACAGATGATCGAAGAAATGGCTGATGGCGAGTCAGTCACGATCTATTCTTTAGGCGGGACAGCAGAAGGAGAGCTGGGTTCTGACGCCACGAAAATCGTGGATGCCGTCAACGAATCCGCAGATGCTGAACTGATCTTAGTCTTTGCCGATCTAGGCAGTGCCGTTTTGAATGCCGAACTTGCTTACGACATGCTGGAACCTCAGCAACAAGAACGCTATCACCTGATCGACGCGCCGCTGGTGGAAGGTGCCTTTGCTGCAGCGATCACCGCTGGTTTTAGTGATGATTTGGCGCAAATCGTTGCAGAAGCAAAAAAAGCAGCCGAGAAAGGATGGCATGAAGCATGAAAAAAATCATTAATGATCCCTCAATGATCGTAGAAGAAATGTTGGCTGGTATCGTAGGCAGTTATCCTGAACTGGTCCATCAAGTCGCCGACTCACGGGTGATCGCTAAGAATAATCAAAAAGAACAAGTCGGTCTTGTTTCTGGCGGTGGGAGCGGACATGAGCCGGCCCATGCTGGCTTTGTCGGTGATGGGATGCTTAGCGCCGCCGTTTTAGGCGATGTCTTCACCTCCCCTACCCCCGACCAGATTTTGACGGCTATCCAAGATTCTGATCAAAGACAAGGCGTCTTGTTGATCGTCAAAAACTATACTGGCGATATCTTGAACTTTGAGATGGCCAAAGATATGGCAGAAATGGAAGAGATCACAACGGAGATCGTGGTCGTTGATGATGATATCGCTGTTGAAAATAGCACCTATACGGCTGGAAAACGAGGAGTTGCCGGTACGGTCTTAGTCCACAAGATTTTAGGCGCAGCTGCTCGTAATGGTGCCAGCTTAAGTGAATTAAAAACACTGGGCGATGCCTTGGTTGCATCGATCAAAACCATTGGGGTCGCATTAAAAGCGGCAACAGTTCCTGAAGTTGGGAAACCAGGTTTTGACTTAGCCGATGATGAGATCGAGTATGGCGTGGGTATCCACGGCGAACCTGGTTACCGTCGAGAAAAACTGAAACCCTCACGTGAACTAGCACAAGAGTTGGTGGAAAAAATCTTGGCGGATTATGAAAAGACCCCAGAAAAAGTCGGTGTCTTGATCAACGGTATGGGTGGTACGCCGCAAATGGAGTTATTCGTTTTTGCCAATGATGTCGCGAAATTACTCGCAGAAAAAGACATCCCTGTCTCCTTCCATAAAGTCGGCAATTTCATGACTTCCATCGATATGCAGGGACTTTCACTGACCTTGATCGACTTCAGCGAAACGGATCACACCGATGCGTTAAATGAAGCCGTCACAACAATAGCCTGGTAAAGGAGCGAATAGAGATGCAATTGACAACAGAAACGGTGCAAGCATGGTTAGATACCTTCACAAAAGAAATCGAAGCAAACAAAGCCTATTTGAGCGATTTAGATACACCGATCGGCGACGGAGACCATGGCAACAATATGGCACGCGGCGTAGCTGCTTATCAAGAAGCTTATGCCAAACAACAGCCAACGACGATCAGTGATACCTTTAAAGTCTTCTCGATGGCAATGATCTCAAAAGTCGGCGGCGCTTCAGGTCCCCTTTATGGTTCGGCGTTTATGAATATGACTAAAGCAACGAAGGAACTAGAAACGATCGACTCCTTTGAACAATTAGGTACGATCGTTGAAGAAGGCTTGACGGGCATCAAAATGCGGGGAAAAGCTGAGTTTGAGGATAAGACCATGATCGATGTCTGGCAACCTGTCGCAGAAGCCTTGAAAAAAGGTGAATTGACCAAAGACACGATCGAAGCAGCGAAAGAACATACCAAAGAACTCGTTGCTAAAAAAGGCCGCGCCTCTTATGTTGGTGAACGTGCCATCGGTCATATCGATCCCGGATCGGCTTCTAGTGCGATTTTGTTTGACTCACTATTAACGGTGATAGAAAAGGATTAAAGAAAAAACGATGCTCTTAAAAAGCACCGTTTAAGACAAAAGACAAACCTTATGATTGCGTAAGGTTTGTCTTTTTCTTGTTTATTCCTCTTGTAAAATCGTTTGGGCAACTAGCTTCACGTATTGATCCATGCCATCTGGATTTGGATGGACCCGATCTTCATAGAACCATGACTCTTGGTCATTACTCAAATCATACCAATCGATCAAGGTCATATTGACGTATTTTTCCGCCATGCGCTCCAACATCCGATTGACTTCATTTTGCCAACGCTGTGTCGGTACCCGCACATTGATCCAGTAGACTTTGCGATCACCGATCTCATTCATAAAGCTGTCAAATTGGGCTTCTGTAAAGGAACCATTCGTCCCTAGCCCCACAAGGACGGTATCCCGCAAAAGATTTTTTTCTTTCAAGTCTTTGATCAATTCAGGACTCGCATACAGCTGGCGCCCAACATCCCCATCAACTACCGCTTGGGTAAAGACTTCTTTCAAGTCAGCCGTTGCATCCAGCATCACGGAATCACCAAAAGCCGTGATTTCAAGAGATTCTGCTTTTTTCACTTGGGCTGCTGTTAAATCATATTTTTCCATGATATTTTTTTCATCTTCACTTGTGTTCGCCTCATCGTCTGCTTCATTGCCTTCAGCATTCGCATTCTTTTGCGATTGCTCTGCCGCTTTTTTATTGGCCGCAATGTTGTCTTTCAACTGCTGCTGCTGGGCATCGACATAATTCGTCGGTGCGGTCACGACGCCAAACAAAGCAACGAGGGTAATCAGTAAGCTGGGCACTAACCACGGTTTTTTCCAACTAAAAATTGGTTTACTGAACCAACCGCGGACCGTTCTGAATGTATCTTTGTACTGGAATTTACGCATTGGGTTTTCGATAAACCGATAGGACAATTCACTGATAAACAAGATCAAGAATAGTTCCACTAACGTGTGCATCAGCACGTTCTCCCCGATATTCCCCACTTTTGCTTCGTAAAAAATCATCACTGGAAATTGATACAAATAAATCCCATAACTGCGCTTGCCGATATAACTGAAAATCGGATTACTCAATACCCGATTCAAGCTGGCTCCGGGATGAGCGGTGACTGCCACAAGAATCGTACATAGGATACTGATCAAGAACATGCCGCCATAATAGACAAAAGTCAAATGATCATCTAAGAAAAAGAACGCTGCGATCAGACCAGCCAAGGAAGCAAAGCCAGAGATATTCAAGACCCGTTTGGCTTTTTGCGGTATCTCTTTCTTCAAATGGGTACTTGGCCAAATGAATGCTAAGGCACTCCCCATCCAGATCGAAAAGAGCCGCGTATCCGTTCCATAATAGACCCGTGTCGGATCAGCGCCTGGTGTGTAAAGGACTGCTAACAGAATTGCCGACAAAATCGTGACTGCGGCAGTAAATTTAAAGGCGCGATGCCTCTGCTTGCCGATTTTCATCAGCAAAATAAATACTAAAGGCCAAATCAGATAGTTCTGTCCCTCCACAGCCAGCGACCACAGATGGGTAAAGGGGGATTCATTACCGAACCGATCAAAATAGGATAACCCATGATTGATCTGCCACCAGTTGTTGTAATAAAGCAACGAGCTAACAAAAACCCCGCGCAAATTATTCAACAGGTTTCGCTGGAACAACGTGATATATGCTGCTGAGATAAGCAGCATCATCACCATTCCTGGATAGAGCCGTTTCATCCGCCGAACATAAAAATCTTTGACTTTGATTTTGCCGTTTTGATCCCACTCTTGCCTCAGCAAGTCAGTGATTAAATAACCTGATACGACAAAGAATACTGGAACTCCTAAATACCCGCCTCGCATATGAGTAGGTAGTAAATGATATAAAATAACGCCGATGACTGCCAAGGTTCGAATGCCGTCAAACCCGGTAATATAGCGGCTTGTGCTTAAACGTTTATTCATTTTTCAACCACTTTTCTCTAATTGATCCAATTGTTTCATAAAAAAACAATTTCAGCATGAACGCTATTGATTCCATACTCTCATAATTTACCAGAAATCCCCCATATAAAGCTAGCAACATCTGCTATATTTCAAAAAAATTAATTTTTGGCGAAAAAAAAGTACTTCTATAAAGAAATACTTTTTTCAACTCCTTTTTCACAGTTCTTCTTCATAAAAGCGACCCAAAATCTGGACATTTTCTGCAATACTGACAAAGGCTTTTGGATCGGCTTCTTTCATGGCACTGCGCAGCATCGGCAGTTCAAAGCGTGTCACTACCGTCAGCAAAACCGTTTGTTTGTCATGCTTGTACGCCCCTTCGGCTTCATTGATGATGGTAATCCCTCGCCGCATATGTTTTTGGATCGTTTGAATGACTTCTTCTGGGTTGCGGGTGATGATCGTCACCTGCATTTTCTTTTGCTTCGTAAAGACCGCATCCGTCACTTTTCCACTGACAAAAATCGCGATCGCACTATACAACGCATATTGCCAGCCAAACAAGATCCCTGCGGCGAACAAAATAACAATGTTAAAGAAAATCGATATCGAGCCGATCGTCTTCCCTGTCCGTTTGCGGATGGCAATGCTGACAAAATCCAGCCCTCCTGAAGAAAGACCATTCTTCAAAGCATAGCCGATCCCCACCCCGTTGATGGCACCACCGAAAATCGCACAGATCATCGGGTCCGTCGTAACGGTTTCTTCGGGTAAAATTTGCACGAATAAGGAGGTGAGTAAAACAGTAATTCCAGTAAAAATCGTAAACTTGTGGCCGATCTTAAACCAACCTAGAAAAAATAATGGCACATTCAACAATAATAGCGCAAGAGATAAGGGGATATAAAACCCGAGCCCTTCTCTTGAGATCGTGGTGATGATCTGAGCGACACCCGTAATGCCGCTGGAATAAATATTACCTGGTTGATAGAAGAAATTGACCGCAATCGATGCCAGCAGCGCATAGACGATCGAAAACGAAAGTTTGTTGGCGTATTCTGGATGCGGGAGCCATTTAAACAGAGGAGTCATTGCATTTCATAGCCTCACTTTTTTGATTTGCCTTTATTATACTTCAGCTCATAAAAAAAGAAACGAGCAATGAAAGAAATGGGTGAATTCTCATGAACTTTTTTCATTCATTCACCAATTTCTATTTCATCACTCATTTCATCATGGTTTAACGCTTATTCGTTTTCTTCAACCGTTGTTACATCGATGTTCAAGTCAAACAATTGCATTGGCGAAACGGTACTTGGCGCTTGAGACATTGGATCAGCTGCTTTCCCATTTTTAGGGAAAGCAATGACTTCGCGAATGTTTTCTTCACCAGCCAAGAGCATCACTAACCGGTCTAACCCAAGGGCGATGCCGCCATGTGGTGGGAACCCATAATCCAAAGCATCCAATAAGAAGCCAAATTGATTTTGCATCTCGCGACGTGAGAAGCCTAGCGCTTCAAACATTTGCTCTTGCACTTCCCGTGTATGGATACGCAATGATCCGCCACCTAGCTCGTAACCGTTTAGCACGATATCGTAGGCTTGCGCATAGACTTTTGAAGGGTCTGTCGTTAACAACGGCAGATCGCTTTCTTTTGGCAATGTGAATGGATGGTGAGCAGAAACGTAGCGGCCTGCTTCTTCATCGTATTCAAATTGCGGCCAATCAGTGACCCATAGGAAGTTGAATTTGCTCTCGTCGATCAAGCCTAATTCTTTTCCTAATTTATTACGGATCGCCCCCAATGTTGCTGAAACGATCGCAAAGGAATCGGCACCAAACATCAGAATATCGCCAACTTCCGCATTGGCTGCTGCAATGATCGCGTCGGTCGCTTCTGTCAAGAATTTAGCGATCGGTCCTTTCAATCCATCTTCTTCAACTTTGACCCATGCCAATCCTTTGGCACCAAATTGACCAGCGTAATGGCCTAGATTGTCCATATCTTTTCTGGAGTATTTGTCTGCAGCCCCTTTGGCGTTCAAGACTTTCACAACGCCGCCTTTTTCAAGAGCCATTTGGAAGACTTTAAAATCAACGTCTTTCACAACTTCTGATAAGTCGATAAGCTCCATGTCAAACCGTGTATCTGGTTTGTCACTGCCGTAGCGTCCCATTGCCTCATCATAGGTCATCCGTGGGAATGGCAAGGTAACTTCGATGCCTTTGACTTCTCGCATCACTTTTGCCAACAGCTCTTCCGTATAGGTTTGGATTTCTTCTGCCGTCAAGAAAGAGGTTTCGATATCGACTTGGGTAAATTCTGGTTGACGGTCGCCCCGCAAATCTTCGTCACGGAAGCAACGTACGATTTGATAGTAGCGATCGAAGCCAGCACCCATCAATAACTGTTTAAAAATTTGTGGTGATTGCGGCAACGCATAGAAATGACCTGGATAGATCCGTGAAGGAACCAAATAATCCCGCGCACCCTCTGGTGTTGATTTTCCTAGATAAGGTGTTTCGATATCCAAGAAGTCGTTCGTATCTAAGAAATTGCGGATTGCTTGCGTCGTTTTCGCCCGCATCACGATGTTGTTCGTCATTTTTGGACGACGCAAGTCTAAATAACGGTATTTCATGCGAATCTCATCGCCAACGGTTTGATCATCTTCAATCAAAAAGGCTGGTGTTTTTGCAGTGTTTAAAATCGTGATTTCGCTGATCATCACTTCATAGGCACCTGTCACCATTTTCGGATTGATGGCTTCTGGTGCACGATTGATGACTTGACCTATTACTTCTAACACATATTCACTGCGGCATTTGTCCGCGATTTCCCAGGCTTCTTTCGAAACCTCAGGATTGAAGACGATTTGCACGATCCCTTCTCGGTCGCGCAAGTCAATAAAGATCACGCCCCCTAAGTCACGGCGCTTTTGCACCCAGCCTTTTAGAGTTACTGTCTGGTTTAAATGGGTCTCATTTACTAACCCGCAATATACTGTACGTTTTGTCATTCTTTTTCTCCTCACTCAAACATTTTGGTTGTCATTTCATCGTAGATCTCATCGAAGCGGGCATAAAGATCCGCTAACGGAAATTGTTTTTCTTCACGGCTTGCCATGGATTTGATATTGATCACTTGTTCTGCTAATTCTGTTTCGCCTAGAGTCAGAACCAACCGTGCTCCTTGTTTATCAGCAGATTTAAACTGGGCTTTGGCTTTACGATCCATGAAATCACGATCGGCAGAAAAACCGAAATTACGAATCGCTTGCACGACTTTCAGCGCTTCTAAATTGGTTTCTTGTCCCAAACCAACCACATACGCATCTAACTCATTCAAAGCAGGAATCACAACTTCTTCAGCTTCCATAGTGATCAATAAACGTTCGATCCCCAAAGCAAAACCAAAACCAGGTGTTTCTGGTCCGCCTAGCTCTTCCACTAAATGATTGTAACGACCGCCGGCACAGATGGTGGCTTGCGCCCCCATTTTTGGTGCCTCACTCATGATTTCAAAAATCGTGTGGGTATAATAATCCAAACCGCGCACCATATTTGAATCGATCTCATAAGGGATCTCCAACGCATCCAGCATACTCGTTACGGTTTCAAAATGTGCCTTGGCATCTGGTGTTAAGTAGTCTAGGATCGATGGTGCATCCGCCACGAATTTTTGGTCTCGCTTGTCCTTGCTGTCAAGGACCCGCAAAGGATTTTCATGCAAGCGGCGTTTTGAATCCTCACTAAGCTCCGCTTCATGGGGCGCTAGATAGTCGATCAACGCTTGCCGATAGTTTTGGCGTGTTTCTTTGTCGCCTAATGAATTGATGACCAAGCGCAATTGACTCAGTCCTAATTGACGATAAAAATCCATTGCCATCGCCATTGTCTCAACATCGGTCGCTGGATTTGCTGAACCGAAAACTTCGACACCGATTTGGTGGAATTGACGCAAACGGCCTTTTTGCGGACGTTCATAACGGAACATTGGTCCCATGTAAAACACTTTATAAGGCTTCGTATGTTCTGGTCCGAATAGTTTGTTTTCGACATAAGAACGAGCGATCGGTGCGGTGCCTTCTGGACGCAACGTCACATGACGCTCTCCTTTATCGTAGAAATCATACATTTCTTTTGAAACGATATCCGTTGTGTCCCCGACACTGCGGGCGATCACTTCAAAGTGCTCAAAAATCGGTGTCCGAATTTCGTTGAATTGGTAATCGCGAAACACTAAACGTGCTGTTTCTTCTACAAATTGCCATTTTTCGGATTCTCCTGGCAAAATATCGTTGGTTCCTTTTGGACGTTGGTAACTCATCGTATGCATCCTCCTATTTGTTTCATGGTTGCCCATGTTCTTTGCTTTCATTGCTTGTTTGCTTATTCACCTATTGCTTGTTGCTCGTTGATGTGGGTGGGTTGTTCGCGTGTTTGGCTTTTGGGTTATTGCGCTCTTAGTGGTTGGTTGCTGCTGGTCATCATCTATTCTGTCTTGCTCCAAAAGACAATCCCAGTGATTCCTAGTTTGGTTACTTCGCTCCCTACGGTCGCCTAGTACTGTTCATCATCTATTCTGTCTTGCTCCGCAAGCCAATCATAGTGATTCACAGCAAAAAACTCGCCCTTGTTTTTTTATACAAGGGCGAGTTTTGATTACACGCGGTACCACCTAAATTCGAGAAATGTTCTTCTCCTTCGCTCGATTAACGCTCGGTCACG
This sequence comes from Enterococcus casseliflavus NBRC 100478, assembly GCF_001544095.1. GTDB lineage: Bacteria > Bacillota > Bacilli > Lactobacillales > Enterococcaceae > Enterococcus_D > Enterococcus_D casseliflavus. The sequence continues at coordinate 242,620 of NZ_BCPT01000001.1, forward strand.
GAACAGCTTTTCTTCTGTTCATCTCCAGATTGTCTTTCCTTTACACGTCCTAAACTGCTTTCAGCCGGGGCAGTTTTCTCTTTTAAGGAGTAGAATAAAGTACTCGATCCTTCACTGATTTTTGATATTATCTATAAACTACAAGAAAGCTATGAAAAAGTCAAGGTGTTTCACTGTCTTTTTCACTCCGCTGCTCTCTAGTAGCATTTTCTCAAGTGTTCAACACAAAGAAGCTCTCCTTCTGTTTGCTTTTCTTCCTTTTTGCGTTATGCTGAATAACGAAGGTTTTGTTTCTATGAAAGGAGCTGTTTTTATGTCTTTATATTCAGGCTATATCCGTCAACCACACTACTATGAGACCGATCAAATGGCGATCATCCATCACGCCAATTATATCCGCTGGTTTGAAGAGGCCCGCGTGGAATTACTCGCGTTTTTGGATTTACCGTATCATACCATCGAAGAAGCGGGCTTGATCGTTCCCGTGCTGGAAGTCAGTGCGCAATACAAAACGATGATTCGTTACGAAGATGAGGTGCGAATCGATGTTTTGGTCGACAAATATACTGGCACGCGTTTGGATTTTCGCTATGAGATCTACAAAACTAGCGATGGTCAGTTGGCAACGACGGGGACTTCAAAGCATTGTTTTTTAGCAAAAGAGACCAATCGCATCGTGCAGCTGAAGCGTAGTTTTCCTGAAATCCATCAACGATTTGCTGATTATGCTACCCTGTCAGGGGAATAATCAATTCTGATCACTCATTTAAGTCAAAATCCTTGCTTTTTGAAACGGCTTTCGTATAATCAAAAGTAATTTCAGGGAAGGATGATGGCGATGTACGTGATTAAAGTTTTGCATGGTTACATTGGCAAAGATGGTCGTCGCACTCGTGAAAAAATTCCAGACAAGTTATGGGTCTTTGAAGATCGGAAGCAGTCCGAAGCATTTGCAGATAAAATTGGTGGTCGCGTCAAACCGTTAACTGAAGTCAAACAGCATACGTAAAAAAATAAGCCGTTATCGTCTTTTGCGCATAGACGATAGCGGCTTATCTTTTTTACTGCGAAACAGGATTAGTCATCCAATTCGGTTTCTAGTACTTCACCTGTTTGGGCATTGATTTTCACATCTGTTTGTTTGTTGCCATCTTCTACTTTGACTTCCCAATAGGTTACATTCATTTCTTTGTCTAATGACCAATCTGTTGCTTGACCACCGCCAGCTTCTTTCACGGCAATATCAGAAATTTCTTCCAATGAAAGCAAGTTGGTTAGGTCCAATTGATCGGCATCTTTTTTGACACCGTTTTGTTCATCGGCATCCAATTTTTCCGTTCTTTCTTCAGAAGTTTCTTTGGTTTCTGCATCGATCTTTAATTCAAACTCATTCGTGTCATCCACGCCTTCTACTTGGTAGAAGTAATTGCCAAAAGAAGTATCCAAATCAATCGAAGTGATCGCTGCATCTGGGTATTTGTCTTGGAATATTTGGATCGCTTCTTCTACGGTCACCGTAGGTAAGCCGCCATTGGCGATCGCTGCACTGCTTGAAGAGCTGTCTGTTGCTTGTGACGACGTTGTTTCACTTGATGAGGCAACTGCTGTGCTTGAGCTGCTGTTTTGCACAGGTTCTGAATTTCCAGTGTTGTTTTGTGTACATCCTGCCAATAATCCTAATGCGGCAATTCCGAATAAAATAGTTGTTTTTTTCATGTTTCATTCCTCCAATTGTTTGTGTATTCCTTTTTTCTATATATTTAGAATAACAAGTTCCTCATGAAAAAGAATCAAAAATGCTTGAAGAAAATCTAAAAAAATCTTCATCTTTCTCTTTCATTTGGAAAGGCAAGTTTAAAGATACTGCCTTGCGGTTGATTGTCTGTCACGGTAATTTTGGCATGATACTTGTCTGCCAGCTGTTTTACCAGTGAAAGCCCGATGCCTGAACCAGCAATCTGGCTGGAACGAGAATCTTCTACTCGATAGAACCGTTCGAAAATCAAGGCTTTCTTATCATCGGGAATCCCAATGCCAAAATCGGCGACGGTCAAAGACATCTGTCTCTGCTCTTGCGTCAAGGTCACATGAATCGGCTGATCGGCAGGTGAATACTTCGCGGCATTTTCTAACAGGTTTTGGATGATTTGCTGGAAGTCACGTTTATGCCCACGTTTCATACATTGGTTCTCCACAAAATATTCAATCGATTGCGGAACGATCGTCGCTTGTTTTTCACACTCTTCTCGGACGATCTGGGAAACATCAACAAAGGTCATTTCATCTTGGGATTGATTTTTTTCTAGGTCCAACAATTGATTGCTCAATGTTTCCAAACGCTTCGACTCTTTGTCGATAAACGCCATTGAGGAAGGAATGACTTCGGGATGTTTGGTTCCACGCCGCTGGATCAATTGGACATGTCCGCGAATCGCAGCTAAAGGTGTTCGCAGCTCATGGGAAGCATCGGCAACGAACCGTTTTTCCCGCTCGATCGTCTCTCGCTGTTCTTTCAATAATTTATTAAAGGCCAATGCCACTGAACGAATCTCGATGGGCTCTTCAGAAACCGTCAGTTCTCCTGTTCGACTTTGTTCAATGGCAGCAATTTCTTGCGCCATACCCGTAAGCTTCTGACTCCATTTCCCGACACTCCAATAAATCAGCAGACTGCCCACGACAACAGCGATCAGATTCAAGAAACTGCTGATCATAAAGAGGCCATAGGCTAATTCCACACTATCCTCCCCATTGATAGCGATCGTCACCTGATCCCCATCGACTTCTTGGGTTTTCGTGTAATAGATGCCCTCCTCTGTAAAAACGATGTCTTCGAGAAAAGGAATCACTCGCCCTTGATTGATATCGGCAAAAATCTCTTCCGCATCTTCTGATGAAACGACACTGCCATCGGCTAAGATCACTTGCAGGGCGTCTTCTTCATCTGCCGAGACATAGGCATTGACGAGAAAGTCCCAGGCATCCCCTGATGCCTCACCTTTTTCGATGGCTTCAAGGATGTTGCTGGCACGATTTTCGATATGTTCAAACAAATAACCTACGGATAATAAAATAAACAGCAGATTGAAGAGAATCAGCAGACCAAAGAGAATCAAGGAAAAGCGGCTCGTCAATTGAAACTGGGCTGTTTTTCTACGTTGGTTGGCTGACTTATTCTTCATGATCGGTCCTCAAGACATAGCCTAATCCACGAACGGTTGCGATCATTTTGCCTTTGCCGCAAACATCCAGCTTGTTCCTCAGTGTGCGGATATAGACATCTACAACATTTGTTTGGCCGTCGTATTCATAGCCCCAAATCTCATTCAACAGGTCATCTCTCGTTTTGACGACCTCGGGTTCTTTCATCAATTCATATAAAATCCCAAACTCTTTGGGCGTCAACTCAATGGTTTCACCGGCAACCTGAACCAAGTGCTTGGCGATGTCCATCATCAGCTCCCCCGCCACTAATTGGTTTTGCTGGTTCTTTTGTTGTTTGGCTTCTCGTTGCAAACGCCGCTCGATCACCCGAATTCTGGCAAACAGTTCTTCGATTTCAAAAGGTTTCGTTAAATAATCATCTAATCCGACATCAAGCCCCGTCACCACATCGGCGGTTTGATTTCTGGCGGTCATCATCAAAATCGGGATGTCGCTTTCTTTGCGTATCCGCCGCGCCACTGTGATGCCGTCATAGATTGGCAGCATCCAATCCAATAAAATCAGATCAAAGGCATTTGCTTGCTGATTGAACAAGGTCAATGCCTCTTGCCCATCTTTGGCCCAGACCGTGTCATATCCCTCAAAAGTCAATTCGGTCTGAATAAAACTGGCTAAACTTTCTTCGTCTTCTACTAGCAAGATCTTCAAGGCCATATGCGCTCCTCCTCCTGTTTTGCTTCTATCATAACGGATTTTTTCGAAACTTCCTAACTGATTGAAAGAAAAAAATCATGAAGATTTTTTCATGTTCAACCAAAAAAGACGGCATGAACCAAGGTCCACTCCGTCTTTCATTTATTCCATATTTTTTGCTAGCTGATACGTGCCAACAAGTTCCCCTTGTTGGAGTTGAAGCACGTAAGGACATGTTTCAGCCAAAAACTCGCGATCATGACTGATCACCGCTAGCAGATCAACTTCTTTAGCGACTGTTCGCAACAGTTTTGCGACTTCTTCCATTTGCTGCAAATCTAACCCACTCGTTGGTTCATCGAAAAACAACAAGCGTTTACCAGAAAGCAGGGCACTGCCGATGGCAACTCGTTGTTTTTCCCCACCCGACAAGCTTTGCGGATGTCGGGCAAGGAGTGGTGTTAAGTGCAACAATGAGACAATTTCTTCAAAACGCGCTGGGTTTTGGGCTTTGATCAGCAGCTCTTTTTCCACCGTTTCAAAAAACAGCTGCAAGTTAACATCCTGCATCACAAGAAAGCTTTCCTGCAGCAGCTGCTTTTGGGTCCGCTTTTGTCCATTGATGGCAAATACTGCTTCTGGGCATTTTTTCAATCCTGACAGGACTTGCACCAACGTACTTTTGCCAGCACCATTTGGTCCAACGATCCCCACAGCTTGCTTCGTCGGCAATTGTAGTTCAGGCAAGTTAAGCGCCCAATTTCTGCTGTTTGCTGAGCGTTTCGATTGCTTGATCTGCAGATGCGTTGCCCTTAATCCAGACTTTTCTGGCAAAGATTCTCGGCAGTGCTGATTTTCCAATGCCGCCTCGCCTACTTTTCGCAATCCCAACTCGTGAATTGCCTCCTCGGGCAGTGACAACAGCTGATCTGCTGGATAAGACGCCCGCAATCGTCCTGCTTCTAATAGACAGAAGCGATCTGCCAGTGGCGCCAAATACGCCAAGCGGTGTTCGGCGATCACAATGGTTTTCCCTTGTTGTTTTAAAGAAGCCAATCCTTGAGTCAACTTTTGGATCGCTTCTTGATCCAAATTACTGGAAGGCTCATCCAATAAGAACACATCATGGGGCAGCATCGTGGCTGCAGCGAGAGCAATCAGCTGCTTCTCCCCACCAGATAGGTCAAAGACACTAGCATCAAGCAACGGGGTCAGGGAAAACTGCTGTGCTACTTCGGTGATTCGCTGCCGAATGTTTTCTGGTGCGACGCCCGCATTTTCCATCGAAAAAGCTAACTCCGAATAGACATCCGTGGTGAAAAATTGAGTCTTGGGGTTTTGAAAGACGACGCCAATCGTCTGGGCATAATGGGAGAAATCGGCAACTGGCAAGTCTGTTTCTCCGACACGGATCTTTCCTTGCACTTCGGCGGGATACAGCTCAGGGATCAAGCCATTCAAAACATTGAGCAAGGTCGATTTTCCGCTGCCGCTAGCGCCGCACAAAACGATAACTTCCCCAGCTGCGACTGTCAAAGAAAGCTCAGATAATACGGTTCGATTTTCTCGTTTCACTGACACTTGTTCTAGTGTGATCATCCAAGCCACATCCTTTTCACGATAAAGCCGCATAATGCTAAAAAGACCAAGCCATCCCACCAGCGCAGCTTCAGTTCGTGGACGGTGGTATGGGGAGTTTCTGATGCTAACCCGCGAACCAGCGCCGTAGCCGACAGTTCGGTTGCGGTCTTTTCAGCCGACATCAGTAATGGGATCAAAAAATACTCCGCACTTTGCAGTGGATGAAGCAAGATCGATCCTGCCGACAGCGAGATGCCGCGAAAGCGCATCGCTTGGCGAATACTTTTGAAATCTTGTACCAATGTGGGAAAAAAACGAAATAAGACTGCCAGCGGGACTAATAATACATTGGGCACATGCATTTTTTGCAACGCCGCCATCCACTCACTGTTCTTCGTCCCACTAATGGCAAAAGCCGCCGCCATGATCGTTGGCAATAAGCGGCGATAACCGACGGAAAAGAAATCCAGCAACACGATCAATAGGTGGTTTCCTTGGCGAAACAAAAAACTATCTGCCAGTGTCAGCAAGACAAACACGCCATAGAACATCAGGCCTTTTTTCCAAAAGCCGCTGACTAAAAATAGCAGCAGCAAGAACGTGACAAAGACAAACTCATCGATCCAGCTAATGGACACCATCATAGTAAAACTAGCAAAGAGAATCACCGCCAATTTGCTGCGGGGATCAAACCTTGTTTTCGACACATTCCTCACCCTTTATGCGATTGGATCGTTGGTTGAAAATGTTTTTCCATCAAGCGGCTACCAATGCCTAAACCAGCCACCGCACCAATCAAAACGGCCAATGCACAAAGCCCCAACATCACATTGGAGGTATGAGCAAACACACCGGCAATGTAGGTTTCATCTTTTCCGCGAGCCACTAATGAATCGATGTAGGCATTTTTCATAAACCACAGGGGCAAGATCGGGCCCATCAAGCCAAAACTAAAGACGATATAACTCGCCAGTACGCGAACGTTCTCTTTGAGCTTTGTTTTGTATTGAATCAAATCAGCTGTTAAGGCACAAATCATATTGGGCAAAAAGGCCAATGGAAAATGTCCTGAAATCAAAAAAAAGAGCCCTACCACGGTACCCATAATGGTGATTGCGCCAAATTTCGGTACTTTATTCAATAAAATCAGATAGATAATGCCAGAAAACAAAGCGGTGACTGCTGGAATAAATAAATTATGAAAACCTGGGATCACAAAACGCAAAATCAATAGACAGACGCTCATTAAAAGAAAATAGATCGCTGTATAGATCCCCACTGCAATTAAATCTTGAACCTTTAGTTTTTTCACTGCGTATACGCTCCTTCTTGCAAGCAATCAATGAAAAAACCGTTGCTGCTTGCTTGTACAAACTTATTTTTACAAAGCCTCAGTATAGCACAAAGCAGACGTTTTTATGGGGAGATATGCTTATCAACAGTCGATTTTCTTCTAGAACAGAACCAACAAACAGACGTCACTTCTGAATGGCTCCATTTCAACACACAGGGACCTTTAAAAATCCACTAATGGAAAAATGATGCTTTCACACGCTTAGTTGTTTTCTCCTCTTCCCATCTTTGCGAAATTAATGAATAATAGATAAAGACAAACATTAAAAATCAGCACAGACTCTTCATCATTTTCTTTATTAAGAAACCAGCAGGTGCTTCTATAAAAAAACAATAAGAAAGCTGACTGTCGCTTATTCGTTGAAGAAAATCAACGCTGTACTGCTGTGTAAACAGCATAAACCCAACTGTAAAAACATTTTGACACTTGATTTCAAGGCATTGTCAAAGACATTTGATCGTTAGAATGCAGACATTGGCCTAAACTAATGGTAGAAGGAGCGGATAAAATGAACTTAAGCAAACAAATAAAAAAACATCGGGAACGATTAAGTCTCTCTCAGGAAGGGCTGACAGAAAAACTCTATGTCTCCCGACAAACGATCTCCAATTGGGAGAATGAAAAAAGCTATCCTGATGTTCACAATTTATTATTGCTCAGTGTTCTATTTGATGTTTCTTTAGATGAATTAGTCAAAGGGGATGTTGAACAAATGAAAGAAACGATTGAGAAAACAGAAATGGATCGTTACACAAAAATGATGCTGCTTTTTATACTATTGACCGCACTCTCTGTTGGGCCTGCTCTTTATTTACCCGGATACTGGTGGATTGTCCCGCCTCTATGTTTTTGGCTCGTCTCCATGTATGCCGCATTAAAGATCGAAAAAATCAAGAAAACCCAAAATATCAAAACGTATAAAGAGATCGTTGCCTTCATGGAAAATCAAGACCTCGATGCCATTAGAAAAAAGCGCGACGTCAAAAAAGATTTCCTTTCAACAGCATTCATCGTCGTGGTCTTTACCTTGATCGTCGGCATCATCGCATGGCTTAGTACACTGCCGCATTTACTGATGCGCTGATCAAAACACAGGTTGAAGCTGCTTTTATGATGAAGCCGCTACAACCTGTGTTTTTTTCAATTCAATGATCTCATCTACATAAATCAAATTTTTCGGGCGATGGGTGATCATAATGACTAGTTTATTTTTCAATTGGTCTTTGATCGCTGCAAAAAGCTTTTCTTCTGTTGTTACGTCTAAAGCAGATGTGGCTTCATCAAGAACAATGACTTCTGCGTCTGAGAAAAACAATCGGGCAAAAGCGATTCGCTGTTTTTCCCCACCAGAAAGGTTGGCTCCTTTTTCTCCAATTTCAGCAGATAGTCCTCCCTTGAGTACCTGATAGAATGCGCCTAATTGACATTTTTCTAATACCGCTATGATTTCCTCGTCTGCGATTTCCTTATCAAAAATAATATTCTCTTTCAGCGTTCCTTGGAAGATTGGGGCATCTTGCGATAGATAAAAGATATGCTCATAGAAATCATTTAAGTTATAAGCAGCTAAATTTTTGTGATTGATCAGGATCGCACCGGTCGTCGGCTGATACAAGCCTAAAATCGTTTTGACCAGCGTTGATTTTCCCGCGCCGCTTTCTCCTACTAACCCATAAATTGCTCCCCGCTTCAGCTCCAGTGTGCTATTGGTTAAGATTTGCTTTTCTTGAAGTGTGACGGATAGATCCTTAACTGTGATGCAGTTGATGGTCTCAGACAATGCATCGCCTTGTGTTAATGCTTTGTCCTCTGACAGATAGAAAAATTCGTTTAACCGTGCAAAGGCAACTTTATCTAAGTTGTATTGAACAAAAATCACGTTAAATATTGCAACAGGCGTGTAGATTCGATCCACATAAATAATCAATGCTGCTAAACCGCCCAAGCTGACCGTAATCTGATTTGTAAATGCCAATACCACAATTGCGACTTTGATCAATGCGACTAAGACTGCAAAAAAACCAAAGAAAAACTCATGGATCATCGTCATTTTCGTCAAACGTTCTGTTGTGTCAGCAGCCATGTTTTTATATTGTGCGATCTCTTTTTCAAACCGTTTATTGATTCGAAACGTAACCATTTCCGTTAGTCCGCGAATAAAGGTGCTATTCATGGTTTCTTCTGAAACTAGCGCACGTTCTTTGAGAGAGCGTAAAACTTTCAAAAGCAGATTGGTCACGATAAACACCACTAGATAGCCCACAAGGATCGCTGGAATCAATCTTTTATCGATCATAGCAATAAAAGCTAAGTTAAACAGTGTTTCGGGAAGCAATTCTTTAAACAAGCGTCCATAAAAATTCAAATGGATATTTCTGCCAGCCGCTGCTCCCGCTTCGGTTTTCTGTAAGAGTGCTCCAGAGCCGATCTGCAAGTACTCGGAATAGGCAATCTTGCTGATTTTTACTAAAGCTTGTTCTTTGAGATAGAAATACATGCTGTTGTACAATGTTGTTTTTGGTTTCTGCTCGAGATAGGACAAAAGCGGTACCAGTACTAGCGTTAACCCATAGATAAAAACAACTGGCCAATCAAGTGTCTTGCCAAATGAATCGAGTAGTTTTTGAAAATAAAAAACATTCGCGGCACTCAAAAATGAGACCGCAATTCCAATCCCAACATATACCGTCAATCCTTTTTTAAAATGCCGCCATAAATCAATTGCCATCGTATGCTCCTTTTGCTGCAGTGTTCGTGGAAAAATCGTAAGATAAATAAAACAAACGTTTTCAAAAGTATAATCTATTTTTCGCTTAATGGAAAGAAACATATGAAAGATAGTGAGAAACCATTCTTCGGTCATCGAGAAAAAACAAAAAACCCCGCTCAAGAGCGGGGCTAACGTTGTTGCCAACGATGGATTATTTGTTTAAAGCGTCTTTTGCTTGGTCAGCTAATGCAGTAAATGCTGCTGCATCGTTTACAGCCAAGTCAGCTAACATTTTGCGGTTGATGTCGATTTCAGCTAATTTCAAGCCGTGCATCAATTTTGAGTAGCTTAAGCCATTCATACGAGCCGCTGCGTTGATACGAAAATCCTCATTTTTATCTACATTGCGGGGTATTCAATGGGGTATTCAGTCAAAAAAACAAATAGGCATAGGATAAAGTTAATTCTTATAATCAAGATAAATATCTAGTTATTAAATAACATATATATTTAGTTTAATGAATGAAATGTCGTTTATTTTTAGGGATTAAATTTATTAATAAAACTGCTGAAGGATAATGCTTTTGCATATATTCCACAGCAACTAACTCATGTGAATCTTCAGAAACATACAATTCATCTTTTAATTGCCCCATATCTATTACAATACTTCCACTTAGAAAATCAACTGCATCCTTAAATTCTTTATTTTTGTGGTAAGTATCGTAAAAATCGACAAGCTGTTTACAAGTAACTACTCCATTTATCGTTAGTTCTATTAAAGCTTTCTGGATATTCAAACTTATCTACTCCAGTCTGTTTTCGAGAATACTTCTTTCAATTCCTCTAACGATTTTACTCTTTTAGATAAATCTGCATTCATACCAGAATCTATAAACTTCTCTACTTCTTTATTTTTATTATTATTCAGATTCTTTCTCCCAGTCATTACATAAAAAATCACCTGAGTTAACGCATAAATTTCATGTTGAATAGTGTATTTATCCGCTCCCATAATTTTCAACTGTGGGTCATTTAAACTTCCTTGAAATTCAGTGTTTTGACGAGTCAGTGTGCTATCTGATTCTTTTAGATAACCAAAGTCACAAACTTTTAAGATAACGGTTTTATCATCGTATTCCTTTACTAATATATTGGATAAAGAAATATCTCTATGAAAAATTCCTTTAGAATGAATGTATTTAAACGCATTAAAAAGTTGAGTAACTAACCTTTTTCTTTCAAATAATTCTAATTTGGTATTATTTGAATCAACAAAATCTTTAAGCGTTTGTTTCACATATTCCATAATAAATTCATTCGCATCATCATTATAGCTATAAACTTTTAATACATATAAAGAATCCATATTTTTCATATTTTCAAACTCTTTTTTAAATCGTATTAACTCAGTAGATGTTAGTTCTTTTCTTGCTCTTTTTAAAGCAAATATTTGATTATAAAAAGTATCTTTAAACTTATAAACCATAGCATAAGAACCAGAATTAACCAATTTTAAAGAGGAAAATAAACTGGTGTTTTCTTTTACAATTTCAATTTGCTTTTCAAAACAAATGATTGGTTCATATTTAACAATGTTCAGTAACTGATAGTCTTCTGGAATAGCTGACCCACCAGAATTACTAAGGTGTGGTTGAATGAATCGAATAGTGTCTACATAATTATCAATCATTTTAAAAGCATAATCAGTTCTAGATAAAGCACGTTCAAATTCTTCATATTTATCAACCAGTATAATTAATTCTCTACTCGGGTCTGCATTAAAATGACTATTATAATTTGCTTTTTCATTTAAGAAAGAAAATAGAGAATTAAACTGGTTATGGAATACTGCGAAACAAAATCTCAGGCGATTATCTTCTACACTTTCATATAAACGTTCTTCTGGTAATTGCTCCATGACTTTATTGGAAAAACCCATTAAAAAATCAACATTTTCATCTAGGATATAGTCTACATTCACTACTTGTCTCCTCCATAATAATTTCTATCAGACTTAGACAATCCCACAAGTTCTTGATTAATTAATTTGATGTCAAGTTCTAATTCCTTGATAAAATCACTATATAATTCATGAACATAAAAATACGTAAATTCTGGTTGAAAAGTTAGCCCTAAACATGCTAAATAAAATTTTTCTTTATTCCATTCCATAGGATTTTCACCTAGGTATTTTGTCATCTTTGTAAAAACTACACCATCAATTTTAGTTCTGACATTACTAACATATATACTCAACAAGTATTCTTTGAACCTTTCGTGATTAACATAATCATTTTTTTCATAATATTCCTTCATACTCTTAAAAATGATATTTGTATACAAAATTTCATATATTTTTCTAGTTATTGTTTTATAATAACCTTCATCGAGAGCTACTGTTCTTAATAACTGCATTTCAAGTGAAGAATATCCCCTCAAATGCTGCGAGGCAAGAACATAGTTTTTAATCCTAATTCTGATTCCTTGTTTTCTATTTTGATTAGCATATTGTTTTAGCTTTACAAGAATGAACTCTTTAGTAAAAACATTATAACTATTTTCTCTTATGAAATATGTTTTATCTTCTATCCTCACTAATATATCTAAGTATTCTTCATAGATATCTAACTCACTATCGTTAATGGGTGGAATAAAAACTTCATTTAAAAGTCTCGTAAATGTTTTAATTTTAAATTTTTCTTTTGAAATTTCAAACACAGTAATAAAGAATAATAAAATTGCAAATAAATCCATAAAAGAATTCACAAGCATTTTATCAAATTCTAAGTAGCTTACAACAAAATTTTGCACTCTTGTGCTTGTAAAAACTAGAGTCATAAAAAAGAGGAAAAACTTATATTGAGCCACCATTAAAAAGAGAAAATCTACAATTTTATATCTTAATTTTTTTACAAACTTTATTTTAACGGTGTCTTCTGTTAAAAATTCCAGATAAAAGAAAGAAACAATTGATAAATAAAAAATACTATTCATAATACTGATAACTTTCAAAATAGCTAACCCAAAGGTAAGCAAATAAAATAGAATTATTTTTTGATTTTCTGTCATTCTTGAATAGTTCATAATTGTTATACAGGCAAATAAAAATAAAAAAAATATATTATCACCGAACAATCCGTTCATAATACCCTCCTAGTTAATAATCCTTTTAAGAAAACTCAAGTATGTTCCTACTTTAATACGAATAATTTATCAAGTAATTATATCATGAATATTTCACAACAAAACCTATTAAATTTTTGACAAATACTCCTTAGCATAGCCAAACATCAAAATATTTTATCAGCTTGGCTATTCAAAATTATGATTCTTTTTTATCTCAAATTTTATGATAAAAATCACTTAAAAAATGACCTTTAAAAAAGCCTTATTTATCAAGGGTTTTATACTTGTTGACAAAAATACAAGATTGCTGTAATATTAACGATTTTTCAATGTATTTTAAAAAAAACACCTCTCAGATTCATTGAATAAAAAAATGTGGGGAATTAACCACTAACTTTCATCTGAGAAATGTTTTTTTGCATTTACAATCATGAATACTGATTGAACACTTATATATCAATGACTATATGTAAATTCTCAAAGTCTAAATCTAGCACAACTAAAATATTATAGTTACCTATTTGACCATGAATAACAATAATTTTAATATTTAATAGCTCCGAAGTATTTGCTCTATAATTAGAATCAATCCTGTGCTGCTTAAATTGCGTTCTAAGCGTTTCTAATCTTTTATGTATAATTTATCGGAAATGATTCCCAAGGCTCTAAGGAACAATATCAGACCTTTTTAAAATAAATTTCGAGTTATTTTAATACAATACTAATAGTTTAGAATAATTTATATACTTTATGATATATTCTTATTTTGATGATGTTTATGGTTGATTTCCTCAAAAGATATTCAAACTAGAATCCATGATTAATTATCACTATTTTGTTATATTTAAAACTATAAATAGCAAACTTTAGTTACATCACTAAACATAAGGATAGCTATAAGTAAGTATGATTTCATCTTGCTGGAACTGAAAAGTACAAATACTGATGTATCAACGTTTGATAATAGTATTTTTGCCAAACTATTATCAAACGTAAATAAACTTTTGCGAAAAGATATGTGTGAAAACAGATAGTTTCCCCTTAGTTTTATTGACTTTTATTATCCTACCATTTTTATCAGTGTTTCTAGAGATAAACTATAAATATTTTCTTATCTCGCACTTTTTCTCTTTTTAAGTTACTATTATATTAACAAAAAACAAATAGAGAGTTGGAACATATAATGAATAGTCACAAGATGCAATTTGGATGGATTATAGAAGCTCCTAAGTATTTGTCGATACTAACTAATAAAGATGGCTTAGTTGCTATTGTTTCAGAATATGCTACTTTTGGCGACAATCAATCATTATTAATTACGTTATCAGAAACATCTGCTGAAGTGGCAGTAACTCCTCACTATATTTCATCTTTAACGATTTCAACAGATAAAAAGATTAAAATAGCTACATCGCCGTTTTATGAACAACAAATGCTTGAAATTGAAAAAATGAATTCTGATGGTCAAATCACAGATTAATACTTCTCAAATCTTATTGACTATTAAAATCATTAGTAATTTCTTTGCTAAAAATTCAAAATCAATTTTATGCTGCTTAAATTGCGTTCTAGGCGATTATAAATTTTTAAGTATAATTCATCGAAAATCATTTTCAAGACACTCAGGGATGAAGGTAGACTGCTCAAAACACACTGAATGTTATTTAAACGATTGGACATGTAATAAAAAATAAAATATATCATTAAAGATATATTATTGGTATGATGATGTTTAAGGCTGATTTCCTAAAAACATATTTAAACTAGGATTTGTGATTAATTATCACTAATTCGTTATATTTAAAAAACTAGAGAACAACTTTTGGCTATATTGCTAAACATAAGCACATATATTAAGTAAGCAAGATTTCATCTTGCTAGAACTCAAAAATATAAAATATTGATACATCAACGTTTTATAGCTGTCTTATCACACAATTATCAACTGTAAATAGTTTTTTGCGTAAATAATAGTGTGAAAACAAGCAGATTGCCCTAGAATTTATTGGTTTTTTTCAACTAATTTGTTTTACACTAATAGAATTAGTATGTAAAAATGGAACAAATCCTTTGAAAATACCTATGAAAAACCCTTGATTTTATTGACTTTTTTAAATCAAATCGTTTTACACTAATAGAGTTAGTATATATTAATTATATTAGTGTAAAATGAATTAGCTAAAAAAAGACAGTATTTATGGGAACTTTCTATACATATTCACACTATTATTTACACTATAACCTATTTACAATAAAGATATGTCTGATAATAGCTATACAAGACATAGAAAAAACAGGTATATAATTCTACCTGTTTAATAGCTTACTTTTTTATAAAGAACAACTTTAGATGAATATTTCTCTTTTATACCCAATTCATAATATAATTCTTTCGTCAATCGTTCTCTTTTAATCCCATAATTATTATAAATATCAGCTCTAATTTTCTGAAAGTTATTTTGAGTGATGCTCTTCTTTGTTTTCCTCACTCTAGCAAGTTTAGATATTAAATCTGATTCATACATATATCCTTGTTCTTCAATCTGAGTCATAAGAATTTTTACAGCTGATTTCTCTAATGCCACACTAGCCTTAGTTAAATTCCTATCTCTTTTACTCATGCTCACTAAACCTCTGTCTTCCAGTGGTTTATATGCTTGTGGAAAGTCTTGGTTTGCTTTTTCCTCTCCAAATAATCTATAAACCAAGTTATAACCTAATCCTGAAATCGTAACATTATTTTTCACCATTTCCTTAGCTAATATTTGAGAGTTTTCAATATTTACCACTGGATAATATACATTACTTGTTCTTATTTGCCCAGAATTCTCTTGTTGATTTAAAATCAACTTTTCCTTCAAGTCTATAGGTATGGATTTTGACTCTGCCTTACGAATCAGTTCTGTGACGGTCACTACATTTAAAATATTCCACATTTTCCCTTCGGATATTTTATACCCCAAATTTTCTTTTACTAACTTAGCATACGTTTTTAAAGAAATGAAATTCATGTATTTCACTTCCCCAGTCACTTTATCCATATACGTATAATCAAAAATTAAGTCTAAAAGTAAATCTATTTCTTGTCTGTAATTATACAAATATTTATTTAAATCAGGATAGTTCAACCTTAAAGTATTACGTTTTAATGCTTTTTGTAGTTCCATTGCATTATATCTTGCTTCTCCAATTTCACTCTTCCAATTTATTTCACTATTTGTAATTGTTATCAGAACTTCAATAACTTTTGTATAGGATTTAATATTGAGCAACTTCCTTATAACTCTTATAATATCTCCTTGAAAAGGAGATTGTTCACTGAAGCACTTATATAAATAAATATCGTATTCTTCATTTAGATAGACACTTGCACTTGGGTTTGTTTCTTCATGGAAAATATCTAAAAATGGATTCGTATCTGGAAGTTCCAATATTTCTACCATATCTATAGTTTTAAAAAAGTTCCCTGCAACAATAGGGTCAGAAAATTCACCAGAAAAATTATTTCCTAGTTTTTCTGCAATAATATCGAATTTTCCTAATTTTAATAGTTCATAATTTGGTATTGAATCATCCACTATTTCATTGTTGGAATCTTCTATTAGCAGAGAATTTTCAACATTTATGTTTCCCAACAGCTCAGAAACATTTAACCGATTATCCCAATCAATCACTTCATATCCACTATTGCTCCCAAAGAACATTCTACTTGTTTGTCCAACACTACTATCTGCTTGAGGATATTTTTTAAATAAACCTTGATAAATCTGTTCTATCTCATGGTTATCAGTCACGGTTGTATTCAATTGAAAGACAACTCGGAACTTATCAATTTCAGAATACATATCGCTAAATGTTCGATAGATAAAACTAGCATTTTTCTGCACAAAAGAATCAGCTTCCAAATCTTCAATCGTATATAAATTCTTCTCATCCTTGTTATCAAAATCCAACATCACTAGTTCCTGACCAATAATCTCTGTATACTTAGACAGCTTAGGCTCTTTTAATTCAGCTAAAACCACTGTTTTTCCATTTACTGCTAATTCTTCTGCAAATTCTTGTATTGTTACTTCTCTTAGATTATTCATAATAGTATTAGAAATCTTCTTTACTTTGTATTGGTCTGGTTTTTCTTTATTCGGAATATTACTTAGATAAACTTTCATAGTCACTGTCCTCCAACATTAGTAATCTACCGTATTTTAAAACGATTACTTTCTCTAATAATACTGTTTTTTCTTCTGTCAGTCCTCTTTTTTCTTTTCGAAAATTATGTAGGTTTTGATTGTGGATACCAATCGCCTTAGAAAAAACGGTCATTTTTACCCCATAGATTTTGTCCAATATATGTAGCCAAGCCTTTACCTTTTCTTGTTTCTCAGTCAATTCCTCTTCTGTTAATTTTTTTGAATCCATTTAATTATCCTCCACAAATTATTTTATTAATCATTGCTGCCGGACTATATCATCAATTATCAACTGAAGTCAAGAATGAATATCGTATTCGGATAATAAAAAAAATTAGTGTATTTTTATTAAAAGAATACTCTTGTTTTCTTGTTCCGTTCTTAGATATACCAAAACTATTAAAAACATTGATATATCAATGTTTATTATATTTTCCATCTTAAATCCAACTTAAAAAATACCTCTCAGATTCAATCTAGTGGGTAATTCCCCATAAAAAAATTTTCGCTTAATCTGAGAGGTGTTTTTTCGAAAATAGACATAAAAATCGTTGATATAACAGTAATCTTGTATTTCTGTCAACAAGTATAAAACCCCTGATAAATAAGGCTTTTTTAAGGGTCATTTTTTAAGTAGTTTTTATCTAATATTTTGAGATAAATTTGGTCAAATATATTTTTTATTATTACGTGGTATCTAGGACTCCTGTATTAAAAACTTTGCAAACCAAAAAAGAAGGCTTATTCCAGCCTTCCTTTTTAAATTAAGCTATAAAAAACTATTATTTTCCAGTACCCTTTTTTATTTTTTTCTATAAAGAACGAATGCACTCAAAACAATTGCTAATCCGGCACTTGTCATTAATGCACTATTCATTATTTCTGACCCAGTTTTCGGCAATGTTTTATCTTTATTAGTATTCTTATCTTTAGAAGATTCTTTTTCTGATTCAGAACCGGTATCAGTATCTGAATCGGCATCCGTATCGGTATCAGTGCCTGTATCCGTATCGGTGTCTGTATCGGTTTCAGTATCAGTATCTATGTCCGTGTCGTTATCGGTATCAGTATCAGTGTCTGTGTCTGTATCTGTGTCCGTGTCGTTATCGGTGTCGGTGTCCGTATCTGTATCTGTATCTGTGTCGGTGTCCGTATCTGTATCTGTATCCGTATCGGTATCGATAACTTCACGAGTCAAAGTTTCAGTTGACGATTTGTTCCCCTCAGAGTCCATTGTGTAATACTCAACAGAATCCCCTTCAGCGATTTCTCTCGATAAATCTACTGTTAAATCAAGAATTGTTGCTCGTTCATTTGATATAGCTTGTTTTTGAGCTAGAATTTCACCATCTTTTACTATAACCAAGAATAAAGTTTGCTCAACTTTAGCTGAAATCTGGCTACCTTTGGATTCTTCAACAAATTGAACATCTGAAGCAGGAGTAACTTCCACTGCTTGTTCTTCATTTTTACCATAAACAAAGTAGTAATCCGAAATCCCTTCTTCTTCAAGGGTAATTGTCCAAGTTGAATCTCCTAGTAACATATAGCCTTCTATATCTTTTGCATTTATAGATACTTCTTCACCTAATGTCGCTTCATGTAATGTTGATTCAGCGATAGAATTATTTCCCAAATCAACATAATTCATACGAATGGTGCCTGTTTTTGCCTCTGGAGATACTTCCTTTTTCACATAATAAAATACATGTGTCATAGAGTCACCAGTTACATAGACATCTTCACTTGCAGGTGATACTAACTCATATCCTTCAACTGTATCAGCAGTTAATGTATGTATAGTATCTGCATCTAATTCCTGAACAGTAGACCATAGTGTTTCTCCACTATCTCTATCCATACCCATTACAATTACTGCAGTTTTAGCAGTTACGGGCATAAATGTCGCCCAAGTTTTATCTGATTCTACTTGTGTATCAGGATTAATAGATACTACATAAATTTGTTCATTAGAATTCAAAGAACGGATTAAATCCAATGACACACGTCCAGCTTCTGCTGTATACATAGAGCCATCATCAATTTTATTACCCCTCGCATCATAGACAGAAGTTGAAGTATTTGCTCCTACCCAAGCAGTAACAAAATTACCTGCATCATTAAATGTAACATTGGTAGGTGCTTGTGGTTTTACTGGTGTTGGTGTAGGGTCTTCTCCCTCTGAAAAAGTAACTGTAACAGTTACTTTACCTGATAAGATATCGCCTGAACCAGTATCAGATAAATCGATTGTTGCGTATTGAGTAGTTCCTGCAACGACAGGAATAGTTGCCATTGGAGCTGCCATATAGTCGTTTCCATACTGTGCTTCACCAGCTGCGACTGTTAAAACACCATCTTGTTGGGAATAGATGCCAATTTTAGCATTACCAATCGTTATAGTCTTTGCAGAGCTGATATTACCATGAGTCCATTTATCAGTATTATCATTCCATGTGAAATTAGCTGATTCATTGGCATATTGAACGATTTTATCTCCATCCAATTCATTTAACCCATTTGTAGCCGCTAAGACGGTTGGTGCAATCAGAACAGTTGCCAAAGTAGCTACAACTGCCGATTTTCTGAACACCTTGCTTTGTATCTTTTTCTTTCTTTTCTGTATTCGATTCATTCTTCTTCTCCTTCAAAATTTATTATCTCAAATTCTCGCTCCATTCGCTCCACATGCTTTTGGGTTAAAATAAGCAACAATTCATCACTGAATAAAAGATTACTTTGTTCATTCTCTGATAGTTCTTGAAATTCTTTGTATAACGCATTACCCATTCCATTAATCACTTTTTTAGGAATTGTTACATTTGCTTTTACGTAAGTTCTTTTCACTTTGTTAATTACATATTTCTTTATTGCCAACTGATTCGTTTTTATCATTTACTTTCCAAATTTTGTCACAACAAAAACAAATCCCACTACCAATATAAAGAATAATAATAAGTGATTCATAATAAATTTAAAGAGCAAAATCAATAACCCAATGATAACAACCATTGCAATAATAAAACTTCCTATTTTTGTTAAACACCCCTCTTTTTCTGGCTCAGGTTCTACTACATCTTGAATAATTATTTTTATCCCATCTTTTAAAGCCACAGAATCAGTCCTTTTAATAAATTTGTATAAGGTAATAAATCAAGGTTTTTGCCATGACAAAAAAAGCCTGCTTTATCAACTTCAAATCATTGATAAGACAGCCTTTGCCTGTTCGTTATTTTTTTATCTGTTCATCGGTAAAAAACCTTGATTTCTTACCGGTCATAATCTTGCTTCCCTCTTATATGTTACCTTCAGTTTAATAAATAATCAAGGATTATTTTCTCGATAGACCCTCATTTTTCGCTACATTATAAACAGTTTTCACGCTAACATTACATTTTTCAGAAATTTCTTCTAATGATAGTTCTTTATTTATATATAATTTGATAATTTTCTTTTTTACGTTATTTTTAATTGGTGGTCTCCCTAATCGTTTATCCGTATTAGCAAGTGCTTCTTTTGTCCGTATACTAATGTTCTCTGCTTCAAATTCAGCAATAGCAGCCAATACCGTGTAAAACAGTCTCCCAGTCGCCGATGAGGTATCAATTGACTCTTGGACACTTTTTAGGTGAATCCCTTTTTGATTAAGCTCAGACATTAAATTTACTAATTGTTTTGATGAACGACTCAGCCTTGATAAATTGTATATCAAAAGAGTATCTCCTTTATTCAAACTTGATAAAGCTCTAGCTAATTCTCTTCTTTCTTCTTTCCTACCACTTACTTGTTCTGAATATATCTTCTCTGGTTCAAATCTGATTAAAGCTCTTCTTTGCACTTCTAACCCCAAATCTTGTGAAGATGTTGATGTTCGAATATAACCAATAA
The DNA here is from genome assembly GCF_001544095.1 of Enterococcus casseliflavus NBRC 100478. Classification (GTDB taxonomy): domain Bacteria; phylum Bacillota; class Bacilli; order Lactobacillales; family Enterococcaceae; genus Enterococcus_D; species Enterococcus_D casseliflavus. Next base: position 263,330 of record NZ_BCPT01000001.1, read on the forward strand.
TTTTATTTACCATTATATACTCCTCCTTTCCTCCATATTAGTGTAATGATTATTTTGAAATATTAAAAATACCCTGACTTCTCTTAGAAGTCAGGGTAAATAAACAGTAGACAGAAATGATTTAAAATACTTCTCGTTAAGGTAATTTAATTATCACATCAAATATAACGATTGTCCAGCAAATAACTTATGCCTTTACTTTTCTATTATTTACCTTTAAAGTCAGTAGAAAACACTGTTATAGTAATGTCTTTTAACCAATAAGAGACGCTAGGATTTGTAAAACAGTTTGAAATAGATATATTTTCGGAAAACAATAAAATAACTAATAAAGGAGACTGTTTTATGACAAACAGAACAAGGCTTGGTCTTTCAGTAGTTGTTGTAATCGTAACTAATCGGTCGTAATACCTCAATTGCTGTAAATCTTTAATTAAGTGTATCCCCTGAGGACCATTTCTTTCATACTTTCACCTAGATTCTTTTTGATACCAAGATTATACAATTTCTACTTCCAAATAAATTATTTTTGTGTCTGTAAATAATAAGTGTTACAGAATTAGAATACACAAAAATCTAAATAACACTAATTTATTAATCACACATCACTTTTATAGACAAGTAGAATTACACACATCACTCAAATTTCAAGTACTAAGAAACGGATGGTATAATTAAGGGGTAATGTAGGGGTGGGATAATTTTTAAAGGATACTTATGAGATAGATATTTTCGTAAACCAGGGATACTTTACTAAATTATGCCCCCCTTCATAACCCCTACATCTATTGATTTTCATACCCTACCTAATCCCTACATCAACCCTAAAAAAGAGGTTTTTTCAAAAAATCAAATGATAACAAAATGATAACTTTTGTGATAACTTTTTGAAAACTATGTCATTTATGAGGTGAATTCGGAGAAATTACAATGGAAACCTCCGTGAATTTTCAAAACAGCTGCATAAGCAAAAAATGGAAAAATTTTCTATCTGAATACCATCACCAAATGATGGATAGAAATGAAAATGAATAGTTATGAGTGTTGGGTTACTAATGGATAGTTACGAGAATGGATACTTTTAAAAATAAAACAGATAAAACTATAGGAGGGAGTGAACATGAACACACTTATTGTAAACAATCGGGCTATTGATTATGAGGAATTATTAGATATCATTGCTCAATCGAACGGAATATATGAAAACACCTTGATTAAGCTGTTACAATGTAATCGCATCAGCTTAGAGTCACGATTAAAGACCTTAAAAAAGAATAAAATAATATCTAGAGGAAAATTAAATAAACACTTCTATTATGTTAATAACTATGACTTGAAACATATGAAAGATTTAGACTTGCAGGCAATGGTTGTTCAATATTTGGTTACAATTGGCTTGTATACCAATAAAATTCAAGTAATTGATTCACCATATAAGAACAAACAGCTCTATCTTTCAGTATATGCCTCAGGTAAATATAACTATAAAAATGATGAATCTATAAAAAAACTTGCAAATATGAGAGTCAATCAATTAATTCATGAACAAGACAGAAAATATTTTGCCCATTTTATCGTCAACGAATTGACTAAATTCCCAATTAGAGTAGCTTCTTTTTCAGATATACTACAAGAAAAATACTATACAACTTCTATAGATACTGTAGATATTCTTGCACTACCTAATAAAGAATTTATCCCAGCAATACAATCCAACTTAGCAGATGTATCATTTAGAAATTTGGAAAATAATAGCACTCTCATTAGAAATGATATTTTGATTTTTCTGAATGATTCTAATGAACTTTGTTACTTTGTGAAAGAAAATAATCAATATACATTACAAGCAATTTATTCAGTAGTTGACTTCTTCTATTATTTAACCCTGCACAAGAATTCTAAAGATGCCATTTATATTTCTGATAATAAAACTGAGTATGATAATGCAGATAACTTGTATTTTCAAAGTTATTTGAACAAGGAAAAGTATAATACTGTTCAATTAAAAAAAGGCAAGCAAAAAGCACAATCTTAAATGATTGTGCTTTTACTTACTTAAATGGGTCAAAGTCTTCAAGCTTAGCTTTTATATCTTCCTCTTCAATCCCTGCATATCTAAGCGTAACTGCTTGGCTACTATGATTTAAAATCTTCATCAGCGTAACAATATCCCCTTTGTTTTGCTTTAAAAAGAAGTAGGAAAATGTTTTTCTAAGTGTATGTGTGCCAATATAATCTAAACCTAGATTATCTGCAATTTTCTGTAGGATTTTATAATACTGATGACTGGCTAAATGTCTACTACTATCTGTTGGACTTGGAAATAGCCACTCAGATTCCGCACTATGTTCTGTATTTAAATAATCAATAATGTTTGATGTTAATGATTTCAGATGAAGAGTTCTTTTTTTACCAGTCTTTATTTCAATAATTTCTGTTTGCGTCTTGTTTTTCACATCAGATACCTTCAGGTTCAATATATCTGAAATCCGTAACCCTATCTTTATTCCAATTGCCATAATCAAATAATCTCTTTTTCCATGTTTGCCCTTTTGTAATTCTTCTCCAAATTGAATTAGCGTTTCTTTATTTTTTATCGGTTTGACATTAATCATTTTTTGTCCCATAAATTACCTCCCAAATATGCACTATTTATGGATACTTATAGTGTATTTCAATATAAAAGTATCCATCTCCCTATAAATCAAAAATGAAAGATTGATAGAATAGGATTGGTGATGGATACTAATTACAAAAGTATCCCTGCTAAGGACCTTTATAGCATCATAATTTGGAAGTTGCAAATTTGTAGAACAAAAAATATCACCAATAAACATTAGCGATATTTTCCAAAATACAGTTATTTATTTCTCAAACTTTCATTTATTTTTTTTGACAAAGTTCTTCCTATACCTGTAAAGAATTTATTTTCTTTTCTAGGTGTCCATTTCTTACTATCTAATTCATCAGAAAACATTATTATTAGTGAAGGAATTACGTCTATAAAGCATTTCAAAACAACAATAGATTCTATTGTTTCTGCCATTTCAAAGTATTCTGCTCCTCTATATTCATTAACATCTATATCCACATAACTTTTCTCACCTAGAGTTAAAGAAAAATACTCTTGAAATCTGGTTAACTCTACTTTAACACTTGAGATTTCCTTATTTTCAAATAAAAATAAGAGAGTTGTTAGCATGTTTAAAATTTTCTCTCCAGAACCCGAAATTTCTGCTAATTTATCTTTAGTTTGCCCCTTAAAACTAGTCAACTTTAGTAATTTAGTTTCACTGTCCTTTTCCAAAAAATCATCTGGATTATCTATTAAATAATGTGTCATCCAAATAAATAAATCTGTTTTTATCCCCAATACTCGTTGTTCTGTTATTGTTAAATCTTTTTTATAACCAACTAACTTTCTTAAGTTTTTTAGGGTACTATTATTATATCTTTTATTACATATGTAATGATTTTTACCTTCATAGTTAAAAATAATCACATTCATCGCATATGTAGAAATCCGCTTTTCTCGACGTGGATTCACAGCTTCATGATTCTTAACGTATTCATAGTTAAATTGCAAATAATTATAGTAAACATCTTTACCATTTATTATCGTAAATTGGTTTTCTTCATATACAAAGTCAACTTCATAATTCAGAGGAGTATTATCAAAAGCATCAATCTCTCTTATATGATTTTGTTTATTTACTTTTATATTATTAATTAAATCATCCAAAGAAACATTTGAATTATCAATCCATTTAGAATAAATCATAACTTAAAACTCTCCTCCTACTTTTGCAACAATTGAAGTCTCTTACTCTCTATATTCGTCAAACCAAGATATTTCCAACCGCTTTCTTTTTCACAAACAAGATAATCATTATTTCCTTTATTATGTTCTTCTAATAATAAAATAAATTTAATTTCTCTTGTAATCGATATTCCTTCTTTAGGGCTTTTCTGTAAAATTTCATTTAAATCAATTTCATATTCTTCAGAAGTAGAAATTTCTTTTACAAAAGAAGAACTCTTATTATTCTGCACTTGTAATAAGTAACAATCAGGAACTTTTAATGAAATCAATGGGCATTTCCTCTTTTTACCCTCTATTTTAATGTTAGCTTTAACTTCCCATTGTTTATCTATATCTTTCTCATAAAGAATTAGTTTGTCAGATTCTTGTTCTATCGCTTCTATAGAAATTCTAATCATCAACTTATTTTTTTTATAAAAATAGTCTATAGCGGAGAATAAAATATTCCCAATAAAACTAAATATAGCAATATCAAATCCTGTAAGGATTTTTGTGTCTGGGATATTAACAAAAAAATGAGCAATCGGTATAAAATAAGAACAAACTCCTGAAATAATAACGATTATTAACTGCTTTATTTGTTTAAATATTTCATTCTTCATAAAAGTACCTCAGAAGACATTTAGAAACAAAGCTATCAAAAACTTTCTCAATTTTTCGTCCGAAACAAATACCATTTGATTTAATAGTAATTTCAGAAATAGTATTTTTATTTAAAAATCTAAGTTCCATAATATCTATAGATTCTTTATCTGAAATCCATTCTAATTCTGAAACGATTTTATAAATATTATTTGGTTCCGTTCTCAATTGCAGTAACCAATGATTAAGCTCTTCTTGAATACCTTCCTCTGCATCTTCAGACATTTTTATCTTGGTTAAAATAATATCAGAATTTTCAGAAGTAGCTTTTAATAAAAAAAGCATCAGTTCTGTATTAAATAAAACTTGTCTAAATCCTCTTTTTCTTTGCGACTTGATAAAATCAGAATAATTAATCTCAGAAGAATCATATGGAATCAGCAAAAATTCACATGAATTACGGTCTACTTTTTTAAAAATTTTAGCAAATTCCATAAAAACATCTCCTAAATTTTGATGGTATATTCATTATTTATTATACAATAAATTTTCATTAGTAAACAGGAAATTCCTATTTCTCTTGGAAAAAGGAGAAAAATCCAGTTATACTTCTTATAGAATTCTACTACTCGATATCATATAATAGTCTCAACTTTATCCTATGCCATAAAAAGGAGAATTTTTATGGCACAAATTAAACCATACAAAAAGCAAGATGGCACTATCAATTATATGTTTGATTTTTATGTAGGCATCAATCCTAAAACTGGGAAGAAACAAAAAACAACTAGAAGGGGATTTAAAACAGAGGACGAAGCTAGTTTAGCATTAGCGAAATTAAGTCTTTTGGTTGCAACTGAACAGTATGTGCCTAAGAAACATCATACCTTTAATGAAATTTTTACACTATGGTATAAGCAATATTGTAACTTAGTCAAGGAAAGCACGGCAGTTACAGCTAAATGTGAATTCAAGTATGCTATATTGCCAAAATTTCAAGAAATGAGAATCCAAGACATTACTCCAATTTATTGTCAGCAAATAGTAAATGAATGGTATAAAGATAAACCAAACAGAGCTAGTAGATTTATTTACTATTTCAACAGAGTAATGGAACATGCTATGTTCTTAGAATTAATCTTTCAAAATCCAATGGCTAATGTTAAAAAACCAGTAAACAATCTTAATTTAAATCAGTATGAAGAATTTTCAAATTTTTTTACTAAAGAAGAATTAATCGATTTTCTGAGATTTACAAAAGAAAATTTTGATTCTGAAAGATATGCCTTTTTTAGAACATTGGCATTTACTGGATTACGCAAAGGAGAAGCATTTGCGTTAACTTGGGAAGATATTAATTTTGACAAGAAGTATTTGGAAGTAACTAAAACTGTTGCCAAAGGCGAAAGGAATAAAACCCTAATTCACCCACCAAAAACAAAGGCTGGTTTTAGAAGAATAAGCTTGGACAATACCACATTAGAATCTCTAAAAATATGGCAGGAAAAACAAGCAATAAAATTTGATTTACCTAAGCTAAACCCTAATCAGATTATTTTTTCTAATTACAAAAATACTTATCTCGAATCAGGTATAACTAAAGAGTGGTTTTTAACAATTCAGAGATTATATAGTAAAAAGACTGGCAAAGAAATCAAAACAATCACAATGCACGGTTTTAGACACACTCATGCAAGTCTATTATACAAAGCAAATATCCCAATTAAAGAAGCTCAAGAAAGACTTGGACATTCAAATGTGAAAACCACACTGAACATTTACACTCACTTATCTAAAGACCAAAGAGATAAGACAGCTAATCGTTTTGCTGAATTCATGAATGAAATTTAACAAAATGCAAAATAAAAAACCCACTGATTATAGTGGGTTCAGGGTATTCAAAAGTCACCTATTACTTATTTTCTAGGGCTTTTGCGGCTTGGTCAGCTAATGCAGTAAATGCTGTTGCATCGTTTACAGCCAAGTCAGCTAACATTTTGCGGTTGATGTCGATTTCAGCTAATTTCAAGCCGTGCATCAATTTTGAGTAGCTTAAGCCATTCATACGAGCCGCTGCGTTGATACGAGCGATCCACAATTTGCGGAAGTCGCGTTTCTTTTGACGACGATCGCGGTATGCGTAGTTGTATGAATTCATTACTTGTTCTTTTGCTGTTTTAAATAGAGTGTGTTTAGAACCGTAGTAACCTTTTGCTAATTTAAGCACTTTTTTACGACGTTTACGAGTTACTGTTCCACCTTTAACACGTGCCATGTATAATTCCTCCTAATATGAAAATCGATAATTGTTTGTATACGTGAAGCTTGGGTTACGCAATTATTTCATGCGTGCTAGTTGTTGACGGATACGTTTGTAATCGCCAGCTGAAACCATTGAAGCTTTACGCAATTGACGACGTTGTTTTTTTGTTTTGCCGTGGAAACGGTGACTGGTAAAGGCACGGAAGCGTTTCAATCCGCCGCCGCCAGTGCGTTTTACGCGTTTTGCTAATCCGCGGTGTGTTTTTTGTTTTGGCATAACTAATTTCCTCCTCAAAATCTTTCGTTATCTGACTTTAAACTGAAACTCAGTGAGTCATTATTTATCGTTTTTTGGTGCTAATACTAAGAACATACTGCGGCCATCCATTTTTGGCTTTTGCTCAACAGTTGCCAAATCAGCAGTTTCTTCCGCCAAACGATCTAACACTTTCTGACCAATTTCTTTATGGGTAATGGCACGGCCTTTGAAACGGATCGAAGCTTTCACTTTGTCCCCTTTTTCAAGGAATTTACGTGCATTACGCAATTTTGTGTTGAAATCATTGACGTCGATCGTTGGACTTAAACGAACCTCTTTAATGTTGATTACTTTTTGTTTCTTACGAGCTTCACGGTCTTTTTTCTGTTGCTCAAAGCGGAATTTCCCGTAATCCATAATTCTTGCTACTGGCGGCTTAGCATTTGGTGCCACCAATACCACATCAAGGTTTGCTCGTTCTGCAATTTGCAATGCTTCAGCTTTACTCTTTACACCAAGTTGTTCGCCGTTTTGATCAATCAAACGCAATTCACGTGCACGAATGCCGTCGTTTACCATCATATCCTTTGCTATGGTCATTCACCTCCGAGTTTTTTGAGAGAAAGAAAAGCTTGTCGATTCGAAATCAGACAATAAAAAAACGAGTTCTTCACGAACCCGCACGTACTCCACACAAATAAATGGTAGGAATCCTATTCTGCCCAGCGATATCTTCACTCAGGCGAGAAGCGGGTGCTTCTGCTTTTATTTCTCAACTTTTATAGTATACTGCTTTTTTCTTTTATTGTCAACAGTTTTCATGATTGTTTCAAAAAAAGCCGGAGCATACGCTCCGACTTTCGCGTTTCTTATTCTGCTTTCAATGCAGCCATCGTGATGTAGTTGTATGGTTGGTTGAAGTGAGGCAAGAAGAAGATATCTAATAGCTTCATCTTGTCGATCGTTACGCCTTCTTCGATCGCTAGTGAGAACATGTGGATGCCCATTGCGATTTCAGATGTACGTGACGCCATTTGTGCACCAACGATACGGCGTGTTTCTTCTTCATAGACGATGCGGATCTTAACTGTCGCATTTTCTTTCATGAAGCCTGGTTTTTGGGTATCTTCGTAATCAGAGTATTTCACTTTCATGCCATTACGTTCGGCAGCTTCGACTGACAAGCCAGTTGAAACCATGTTGTAGCCGAAGATCGAAATCCCGTTTGATCCTTGAACACCTGTTGATTCTAGAGACGTTCCGCCGATATTATGGGCTGCGACGATCCCTGAACGTACGGCATTCGTTGCTAATGCGATATACGTTGTTTGCTGCAAAGCATTTGAGTACACCGTTGCACAGTCACCGACTGCGTAAACATCTGCATCGCTTGTCCGTTGATGGCGGTCCACTAAGTACGCGCCGTTAGCAAACAATTCCAAATGATCTTTGCCTAGCTCGTTGTTTGGTAAGAAACCGATCGCGTTGATCACTAGATCAACTGGGTATTCGCCGTTGTCTGTTACAACTGCTTCTACTTTCTCTGTTCCTTTGTATTCACGTGCTAATTCACCGAAATGCAATTCAATGCCATTGTCAGCTAAGTTTTTGTCCATATCTTCTGTGAACCATTTGTCGTAGTAGTTTGGCAATGCCCGTGTCGCTGCATCAAAAAGCAACACATTTTTACCACGGCGTTTTGCTGCTTCCGCAATTTCAACACCGATGTAACCAGCACCGATAACGGCAACGTTTTTCACGTCTTCTGAGGCTAACTCTTTATCAACCGTTTGTCCATCTTGGAATTTTTTCAAGAAATGGATGTTTTTCAAGTCACGTCCAGGTACTTTTGGTGAAATCGGTACAGAACCAGTTGCGATGACAACTTTATCATAAGATTCAACGATCGTTTCACCGTCATTGGTTACAGCGTGCACTTCTTTTTTCTCAAAATCGATATGGTCAACCACTGTTTCCATATTGATTTTTGCACCTTTTGCTTCAAAATCTTCACGTTTTGTATAGAACAAGCCTTCGTATGAATCGATTTGACGTCCAACCCATAAAGCAGTCCCACAACCTAGGTAGCTTAAGTTTGTATTACGGTCGATCATTACGACCTCTTGGTCTTTGTAGTTATCTAATAGTGTATTGGCAGCAGCAATCCCCGCGTGGTTTGCACCGATAATAACTGTTTTTGTCATGGAAAATTTCCTCCTTTTGTTTACATTGTCATTATAGCTTGCTTGTGAATTTGAAAACTATCAACTTTTTCGCGATTTTAAAAATTTATGACAGTTTTTCGTTGATATACGTCACTTTCAGCGGGTTAAGTTTCTATATCAAAATTATTTTCGTCTTGCAAGCAAAAAGATTGTGAGAAATTATGTATTTAAACCTAAGAATTTTCCTTGTTATAAAAGCATTCTGCAAACCGATTGAATAAATTTCACAATATTCTACTGCTTTTTCGTACCTATTGCGGCAGCGATTCGCCGTGTTATACTGAAGAGAAAAACAGATAGGATGGGATCTTGATGAAGAAAAAAATCGTATTGCCACTACCGCCCTTATTGTCGGCATTAGAGCCACAGGATTTTTATTTAGAAGAAGAACTGCTTTTCGAAGGTGCTTTCTTCGAAGGCGGTGACTATAGCTATGATGCTTGCAAAAATCTCATCTTGAAGCAATGTCATTTCAAGAAAGTGACGATGCAAAAAACACGCTTGAGTCAATGGGAATGCCAAAACGTTCTTTTTGAGAATTGCGATTTTTCTAATCTGGAATGTTTTGGCGCCAGCTTTCATCGGGTTCACTTTAAACAGTGCAAATTGACTGGCACCAATTTTGCGGAAAGCTATTTCCGTGACTGCACCTTTGAAGATTGCGTGGCAAACTTTGCTTCTTTTAGCAACACCAATTTACGGACGATGCTGTTTCGTCAGTGCCAACTAAACGACAGTGAGTTTTATGAAATGGATTGGAAACACTTGACGCTACAAGAAAACCAGTTGAACAATAGCAACTGGTTTCACACAAAATTAGCAACTTTAGATTTTCGGACCAATCAATTTCAAAAGATCGCGTTGTCCTTTGAACAATTGCGGGGGCTAACGGTCGATCAAGAACAAGCCTTGGTCATCGCCGCCGGTCTAGGTTTGGTGATCGATTAACGAATTCTGCGCCATAAAGCAATCAACATCCAGATGGATAACACTAAACTGATCAATAAGGCAATCCCCCAACCGAAAATACTATTGGTAAAAGGCAGTGGAACATTCATGCCAAAGAAACTGGTGACGATGGAAGGCACAGTCAACAAGAGGGACCAAACGGTCAAAAACTTCATGGTATCATTCAAGTTATTGTTTAACAGATTATTGTAGGTTCCAGATAGTTGCTCTAAAATTTGAAAAGCCAGCAACGTCATTTCCACTGCCTGTTTGGCTTCGATCAGGGCATCATCCAGCTGTTCCCGCTCGTCATCATCCATCAAGCGATAAATGGATAACGCTTTGATCTGCTCCAAGAGGACCGCATTTTGTTTCGTGGCAGACACTAAAAAGACTAAACCGACTTCCAAATCGGACATTTGCAGCAGGTTTTTATTGGTGGTTTTTTCCCGTAGTCGCTGATTCAAGCGAATCCGTTCACTATTGACTTCTTCGACTAGCGGAAAAAACGTGCCTGAAATCAAGAATAAGCTTTGAAACAAAAAGTGCAGCGGTGTTTGCTGCGGCTTTTGCAGGATCAAGCGCTCCATCATCGGAATCACATAGCGGGTATCATGGGAGGCAAAAGTAAAGATCTGCTTCTTTTTTAAAATAAACGTCATTGGGCTGGTCTCAAAATGATTGTCTCGCTTTTCTTGCTGAGGTACGTTGAAAACCAGCAGCAATGCTTCTTCTTCGGCATCGTATTCGACTCGTGCGCGTTCGTTTTTATCTAGAGAATACGTAAGCATCTCATCCGACAGATGATATTGTTTTTGTAGTGCCATCACGCTTTTTGCGTCTTGCTGGTCGACTTGAATCCATTCATAGTTTCCATCATAAAAGACATGTTTGTTTTCCACAGTCCATCCTCCACTCTTGCTTTCTTCTATTATAAAAGAAAACAGCCAGAAGCCCAATCAAAGGACTTTTCTGGCTGTATCGGCTATTGCTATTTGCGGGCGTCTTTCAAAGCATCTTCCACCATTGTTAAAACGGCCTGTGCCGCTTGCGGGTCTTCGACAAAATTGAATTGATCGCCATCGATCTGGATCTTTGGACTCTCATTGTATTCTTCGTACCATTGATCGTAGCGTTTGTTCAACTCTTTGTAGTAGTCGTATAACGAAGGATCAAAGGTCAACTGCTCATATTCCCGCCCACGTTTTTCAATACGCTCTAGCATCGTTTCAAAAGAAACGCGAATATGCACCAAAAGATCTGGATGCTTTTTGTGGGCTGCATACGGCAGCTCTTCCAACATATTGGCTAACAATTCATCATAGACTTTGACCTCGGTATCGGTTGCTCGCCCAAGGTCCGCATTTAAATGGAACAACAGTGAATCCTCATAAATGGAACGGTCCAAGACGTTATTGTCGTCTTTCATAGCTTGCTTGATACTTTCAAATCGTTTATTTAAGAAATAGATTTGCAGTAAAAACGCATATTTATTTGGATCTGCATAAAATAATGGTAACACTTCATTGTCATCGATCGATTCATAAAAGGCTTGGCTGCCAAAATGATTGGCGATCAATGCGGTCAAACTTGATTTACCGGCACCAATCGTTCCTGCTAATACGATCACGCTCATATCCCCCAACTCACTCATCACTAAATATTGTATGTTGCACTTGCGATATCAACTATACAATACTATATCTTGTGCCGTCAACTGAAACTTTTGAAGCACAGATCAAGAAGTTTTTCAATAAAAGTTTAAAGATTTTTGCTTTTTTTTGAAATCTCATACGGAATGCTTAACGAAAGAGCCTTCTTCTAGTAAAATAGGAAAGGATCTTTAATTAAATTGTGTTTTTGTCAGGAGATAGTTACAATTGACTGACAAACGATAAATGAATCATGTGGGGTAAGCTCCCTAGAGAAATGAGGAAAATAATGTCAATTGGTACTGGCATAGCTACAGGAAAAATCATCTTAATGGGTGAACATTCAGTTGTTTACGGTGAACCAGCAATTGCTTTCCCTTTTGCGGGAGCAAAAGTACAAGTCGAGATCACAGCAAATGAAACAAACACCTTGATTTCAAGTTACTATCACGGTCTACTTGAAGAAGTCCCCAGCCACTTAAAAAATGTCAAAGACTTGCTGCATCGTCTGCAACAAGATTTCCACACGGGTCCTTTTGCAACCTCCATCGTCAGCACCATCCCTTCTGAACGGGGAATGGGTTCTAGCGCGGCGGTCGCTGTTGCACTGACTCGCGCTTTTTTTGATTGGATCAAAAAAGATTTTACAAAAGAAGAATTGATGACCTATGTCAACTTTTCTGAAAAAATCGCTCACGGCAATCCTAGCGGGATCGATGCTGCAGCAGCTAGCGGGACGGATGCCATTTACTTTATCAAAGGACATCCCATCACTTCGTTTCCCCTCACGATCGACGGTTATTTGCTCGTCGCTGATACTGGTATCAAAGGGCAAACGAGAGAAGCTGTCAAAAGTGTCGCCCATCTTTTTGAAACCAGCAAGCAGCTGGCCAGTCAAGCGATCCAGCGTTTAGGGATCGAAACCAAAAGAGCCAAAGAGGCCATCATAGCCAATCAATTAGAAATATTAGGCGAAAGCATGAACAATGCCCATCAGGCACTGCAGCAGTTAGGGGTCAGCAATCAGCAACTGGATCAGTTGGTTTCCTCAGCATTGGCACACGGGGCTTATGGGGCGAAGCTGACCGGCGGGGGCCGAGGCGGCTGTATGATCGCACTAACCAAAACGAAGGAACAGGCTGAAAATATCAGCCGTATTTTATTGTCCGATGGCGCTCGTGCGGCATGGATACAAGGATTAGGAGTTTATGAACATGTATAAGGGAAAGGCTCGTGCCTACACGAATATCGCATTGATCAAGTATTGGGGAAAACAAGACGAAACCTTCATTTTACCGATGAACAATAGTTTGTCCCTGACCCTCGATGCTTTTTACACAGAAACAACGGTGGCTTTTTCACCCGATTTTACGCAAGATCGCTTTACATTGGATGGCGTGGTGCAAACAGACGCTGCCACAAAAAAAGTTGCGGACTTTTTGGATCTGGTACGAAAAAAAGCGGACTGCCCGTGGTATGCCACGGTGGAAAGTCAAAACTTCGTCCCAACCGCTGCTGGACTTGCCTCTTCTGCCAGCGGATTAGCGGCATTGGCGGGTGCCTGTAGTGAAGCACTGGACTTAAACTTGTCGGAGCAAGAGCTATCCCGTTTGGCCCGTCGCGGTTCTGGTTCGGCTTGTCGGAGTATCTACGGTGGCTTTGCTGAATGGCATCAAGGCACCGATGAGACTTCTTTTGCCACCCAAGTGCCGTCGAATGGCTGGGAAGAAGAATTGAGTATGATCTTTATTTTGATCAACGCACAAGCCAAAGAAGTTTCCAGTCGTGAGGGGATGCGTCGAACCGTTGAAACCTCTAGCTTTTATCCAGGCTGGCTTTCTGCCACTGCGAGCGATCTCGTGAAAATGAAACAAGCGATTGCCGAAAAAGACTTTACTGCTTTAGGTGAAACGACCGAGGCCAACGCCTTGAAAATGCATGGAACGACCTTAGCCGCCGAACCACCTTTTACTTATTGGTCTTCTGAATCTTTGCGAGCCATGGAATGTGTCCGAATGCTGCGAAAAAAAGGATTGGCTTGCTATTTCACGATGGATGCTGGTCCCAATGTCAAAGTTTTATGCCAAAAACAAGAAGAACAAACGATTTTACGTGAATTAAGTGCTCACTTTGCCTCAGAACAATTAGTAACTGCTCATGCGGGCAAAGGATTAGCCTTTTTACCGGTGGAAGAATCTTCCCCTATCAACTAAGAAGCCATTAAGAAGCCATCGATTAGGAGTGTCGAAATGATTGAACTATCCGTTCCTGGAAAACTATTTATTGCTGGTGAATACGCCGTTGTCGAACCTGGTCATCCTGCAATCATCGTTGCCGTTGACCAATTTATCACGGTCACTGTTGAAGAGGCCCGTAAAAACGGCAGCATCCAGTCTGCCCAATACAGCGACCTGCCGATTCGCTGGACGCGTCGCAAAGGCGAATTAGTCTTAGACCACCGGGATAACCCGTTCCACTATATTTTGGCAGCCATTCGTCTGACGGAAAAATATGCCCAAGAAAAAGGCATCCCCCTTTCCTTTTACGATTTAAAAGTGACCAGTGAACTGGATAACTCGAATGGTCGCAAATATGGCCTCGGTTCCAGCGGTGCCGTGACTGTTGCCACGGTCAAAGCATTGAATCTGTACTATCAAATGGAAATGGATCGGTTGACCCAATTCAAAATTGCGGCTCTTGCCCATCTCGCTGTTCAAGGCAATGGGTCGTGCGGTGATATTGCGGCCTCTTGCTATGGCGGCTGGATCGCTTTTTCAACCTTCGATCACGACTGGGTCTTAGCCAAACAAAAAGACCATACCTTAACAGAATTGATCGCTTTCGATTGGCCAGGATTATCGATCCGTCCCTTGACGGTTCCGAAATCTCTTCGACTGCTGATTGGCTGGACAGGCTCTCCTGCCTCCACCTCTGATTTAGTGGATCAAGTCTATCAATCCAAAGAAGAAAAAGAAAACGCCTATGCTGCCTTTTTAGCAGCCAGCAAAGACTGCGTCAATCGATTGATCGACGGCTTCTTAAATGAAGACAGTCGCACGATCAAAAAAATGATCACGGAAAATCGAAAGCTCCTGCGAGAGTTGTCTGCACTAACTGGTGTACCGATTGAAACCCCCGCACTTAAAAAGCTTTGTGATCTAGCAGAAAATTATTGTGGCGCAGCCAAATCTTCTGGTGCCGGCGGTGGCGATTGCGGCATCGTGATCGTTGACCAGAAAACCGGTATTTTACCATTGATGAGTGCGTGGGAAAAAGCCGAGATCACCCCATTGCCGCTGCATGTTTACCATTACCGGGAGGACCTATCATGAATCGAAAAGATGAACATGTTTCCTTAGCAAAAGCGTTTCATAAAGAACACAGCAACGATTTTGATGCAGTTCGCTTGGTCCACCAGTCCTTTCCGCAAATTGACGTGGCTGATGTGGCAATTACGACGACTGTCTTTGACCGCTCATTTTCCAGCCCTTTTTTCATCAATGCCATGACAGGCGGCAGTGAAAAAACCTTAAAAATCAATCAAGAGTTAGCAGAGATCGCGCAAGCCTGTGATTTGATGATGGCAACCGGCTCCGTTTCGGCTGCCTTAAAAGACCCAAGTGTCGCCGATTCTTTCCGCATCGTCCGCAAAGCCAATCCTGACGGCTTCTTATTAGCCAATATTGGTGCGGGCAGTCCCGTTGAAAATGCACAACGGGCAGTAGAACTGTTTGGCGCCGACGCCTTGCAGATCCATCTTAATGCACCACAAGAATTAGTGATGCCCGAAGGCGATCGTCAATTTAGCCAATGGCTGTCCTTATTGGAAAAAACGATTGCTTCCGTTGCCGTTCCGGTTGTCATCAAAGAAGTCGGCTTTGGGATGTCCCGTGAAACGATCCAGCAGTTACTGGCGATCGGCGTACAAACGATTGATGTTGCTGGTAGCGGCGGCACAAGTTTTACGCAAATCGAAAATGCTCGTCGAAAAAAACGTGAATTGGCGTATCTTGATACCTTCGGCCAATCCACCGTGATTTCCTTGCTGGAAGCAAATGAGATCCAACAGCCCTTTACCCGCATCGCTTCAGGCGGCGTTCGGGATGCTTACGATATCTTCAAAGCACTTTGCCTTGGTGCGGATAGCGTAGGACTATCCGCCACGATCCTCGTGCTGCTTTTGTCAAAAGGCAAAGAAGAAACCATCGCCACCTTACAATCATGGAAGGAACAGCTGCAGCTGCTCTACACAATGGCAGGACAGACAAGCACTAAAGACCTCACCAAGGTTCAGCTGATTTTTTCTGGCGCTGTCAAAGAGTGGTGTGAAGCACGTCAAATTCCCTTAGCAAAGTATAGTTTGCGTTGAGAGATCCAATCGCTGACTACCACATCAAATAAGTAAAAGCAGTACAATTCGTTTTTTATTGTGCTGCTTTTTTTGTGTTCTTTTTTCTATAATAGTAAGTTTCCATTTATCATTTGGATAGTAGCGTTATTTAATCGCTACTTGATAATCACTTTCATTATCAGGTACGTTGTTTTTTTACCATCTTGTTTTCGAATGTGCTATGCTCAAGTTGAGGGAGGAACAATCGATTATTTCTTGAGAAAAGGATCGGTTTTTCATTCCTAGACTACATTCAAAAGGAGGCGTTTCTTATGAGTAAATCAGAATCGTCGGCTGTTTTTTCAACGATCGCTTGTTTGCTATTGATGGCAACTGGCTTTCTTATGGCATCTTTTTCCATTCCTTATAGCTTTGTCCCTTATCTGTTAGCGATTCTTGCTGGTGGTTGGAAACAAACCTGGGAAGGCACGCAAGAATTGGTGCACGACAAACGGTTAAACGTCGATCTATTGATGGCATTAGCCGCCATTGGTGCCTGTATCATTGGTCATTGGTTTGAAGGGGCGATGTTGACCTTTATCTTTTGTTTGAGCGGTGCCCTTGAGGAATATACGACCAACAAAAGTACGCGAGAAATTAGTTCATTAATGGCACTGCAACCAACGACTGCCTTAAAAATGATTGAAAGTGGAGAGCTCGTCGAAGTACCAGTGGAAGCCCTTCAGTTAAAAGATACGATTATGGTGGCAAAAGGCAGTGCGATCCCGATCGACGGTATCGTGATCCAAGGAAACAGCAGCGTTGATGAGGCGGCCATCAGTGGCGAATCCATTCCTGTCGAGAAACGTTTGGGCAGTGAAGTATTTGGCGGAACCATCAACCTCGGTCAGCCATTGTACATTGAAGTTACCCAAACGAGTGAAAACACCCGCTTTGCAAAAATCATTCAATTGGTGGAAGAAGCACAGCAAATGCCAAGTCAAACGGCGACCCTGATTGAAAAAATCGAACGGATCTATGTGCCGATCGTCTTGATCGCCGTCCCGCTAATGATCGTTTTGTGTACGTTTTTCACGAATTGGGGGTTCCAAGAAAGCTTTTATCGCGGCATGGTCTTACTGGTGGTGGCATCTCCTTGTGCCTTAGTCGCCTCTGCTACTCCTGCGACCTTAGCAGCCATTTCTCACGCTGCTCGTTTGGGCGTTTTATGCAAAGGCGGACAAGCCTTGGATGCCTTTGCCAATGTCAAAGCGATCGCTTTTGACAAAACCGGAACGCTGACTCGTGGCAAACCTGCTGTCACTGATGTCCATCTGTTGCTGGATGAACCCTTTATTCCCCAACTGATCGTCGGGATGGAAAAACAATCAAATCACCCATTGGCTGAAGCGATCTTGGCGTATTTTCACGATGAAAAGCCATTGGAATTAGCCGTGGAAGAACAAGCGGGGGTCGGTCTAGCCGCCACTTACCAAGCTGCCCATTGGACGATTGGAAAAGAAGTCGATCTAACATCTGTTGCTGCCAATGAGCAAACTCGCATCCACGAATTGAAAGCAGCTGGAAAAACCTTGATTTATATCAATCGTGACCGTGTGTTAGCAGGGTATTTAGCGCTATTGGATCAGCCCCGTCCTGAAGCTCGTGAGAGTCTTGCCTACTTCAATGAGCAGGGGATTCACACGACGATGCTGACGGGTGATCATTTAGGTACTGCTAAAGTGATCGCAGCAGAAATCGGCTTGTCTGACTACGAAAGTGATTGCCTGCCTGATGAGAAAACCACTCGGATCAAAGAAATGAAAGAAACCTACAAAATCAATGCGATGGTCGGTGATGGGATCAATGATGCCCCCGCCTTAGCGACCGCAAGTGTAGGAATCGCGATGGGCGAAGGAACTGACGTCGCAATGGATGTGGCGGACATCGTCTTGATGAAAAATGATTTGCTGCGCTTGGTCGACAGTCACCGTTTGGCTAAAAAATTACAGCGGATCATCAAACAAAACATCGTCTTTTCTATCAGTGTCATCTTGTTGCTGATTGCTTCAAACTTCCTTGAATTTCTCACGCTGCCTCTAGGGGTCGTGGGTCATGAAGGAAGCACGATCTTAGTCATCTTAAACGGGTTGCGTATGCTTTTGCCATTACACAAAGAAACACCCCAGCAAGCCAAACCAACTCGCAAAGATTGTGATGATTGCGTTTTGTATCAACAGTCTTTGCATACGTGATCACTACTTGCATTAGAAAAAACGCCCGTTGTTGGCACTTCACTAGAAGTCCATCAACGGGCGTTTTGCTGTTTTTTCCTATTTATGCGTGATTGGCAAGTTGTTCCGTGTAGAGTTTGCCATCGTACATCTTAAAGAATGGATAATAGCAGAGAATGGAAACCCCTAAGTTGATCAAAGCGATCAGGATGGCTCGGAAATCACCGCCAGTTCCTAAAAACGCCCCAATTCCGACTGGCGAGATCCAGGGAATGCCAGTAATGACTTTATCGACAAAGCCAAATGAGCTAGCAAAGTAAGCAATCGTGACGTTGATCAAAGGGGTTATGATAAAGGGGATGATCAAATACGGATTGTAGACGATCGGTGCCCCGAAGATCACTGGTTCATTGATATTAAAAAGCCCTGGTAAGATCGCTGCTTTTCCTAAGACTTTGAGCTGTTGTGATTTTGCCACAAACAGCATCAATAAAACCAATCCAAGCGTACTGCCTGCGCCGCCCATAAAAATATACATGTTCACGAAATCCCCAGCAAAAATATTATTGGCACCATCGATATTTTCCGTTAGAGCCACCAACAGGATGGGATTGATGAAACTATTTTTAATAACAGCCGTCCCATGAACCCCCACTGCCCATAAGAGATGGATAAGGAGCATAATCACGATGATTCCTAACCAAGAACCCGTCAACTCTTTCACGAATTCAAATGGTTTGGACAGCAATCCGTGAAGATCCGTGTGGAAAACCGCCAGTACCCCGTTGATCGCCACCATCAAAAAGGCGATCAAAATCGCTGGGATCAATGACGCAAATGCTTTGCTGACTCCATCAGGAACCCCTTCAGGCATCTGGATGGTGATCTTTCTTCTTACACAAAAACGATAGACCGACGTAGCAAGCACTGCGGTGATAATCCCAATAAAGATGCCTACCCCGCTAAAGCGTGTGATCCAACCGCCTATGGCGATTCCATTGTAAACAATGGCAGTTTCGCTGTCTGACTGCAGCAATTGAGCTGCCCCATCGGTAATGTCGACTTGGACGATCGTCATTAAAAAGGCAAACAAACTTAATAACGCCCCTACAAAACTGCTCATAGTCAAATGATCTTCTTTATGATAAATCTCAGTTAAATAATACCCTGTTGCTAAACAATAAAAAACAGCAATCGAGCCGACAGACATCGTGGTCACGACACTATAAAGCGGTGAAAATCGTAAAATCGTTTGTTCGAAAAAGCCAGCCAGTGGTGGAATGATCTGCGGTAAATTATTGATGATCAAAAAGATCGATCCGACGATCGTAAAAGGGACCGTAATAATCCCTGCTTGCATGATTGCGCGAATAAAGCGTAAATTCGCCAACTTATTCAAAGGCGGCATCAAACGCGTTTCTAAAAAGGTAAAAACACTTGTCATCGTTACTCCTCCAACGAAGGGATCGCCCCTTCTTCAATCAGCTTTTGATACCAATAAAAGCTGTCTTTTCTCACTCGTTTTTGTTCTTTTTCCTGTGCATCATTGCGATCCACGTAAATAAAACCATACCGTTTTCGAATCCCCTCATGTACACTGATCAAATCAATGGCAGACCACGGACTGTATCCGATCAGATCCACCCCAGCATTGATCGCGGCTAAGCATTGGCTGATATGCTGCGACAAATAATCGATACGGTACGGATCATGAACCGTGCCATCTGCTTCTAGATGATCTTCTGCCCCTAAGCCGTTTTCGGTAATGATGATCGGCAAGTGGTAACGATCATAAAGAGTCTGCAACGTCGTTTTCAGTCCCAAGGGATCGATGGTCCAATTGAAGGCATTTTTCTTCAAGAACGTATTGGTGAACCCTTTGTAAAAACCACGTTCCATAATGTCTTCACTTTGCTGATCGCTGATGCCGTTTTTCATGTCCCCAGCTTCCGTCGGCTGCTCCACTGTCACCGTGGTGTAGAAGTTCATCGCGACAAAGTCAGGCAAAGCCCGTTTCATCAACGCCTCATCCTCCGGACCAAAGTCAATCGTGAGCCCGTTTTGGTTCAAATAATCTTGAAAGACCGTGTTGTAACGACCGAAGCAGGCAAAATCAAGGTAAGCCCAGTTCCGGACACTGTTGAAGTACAACGCTGATTGGTTGTCTTCTGGTCGACTAGTCGCCGCATAGACCAACGAAATATTTGGCACCGGTCCGATTTTGCCATTTGGAACGATTTCATGACACGCTTCGAAGGCATATTTTTCAGCGATCATCAGGTGATGAAATTGCTGGTATTTTTCTGATAATGGAATCTTTTTCCCTAATATTTTTTGATCCACCAGCAGCATGATATTTGGTTCATTGATCGTCAGCCAGTGCGTCACTCGATCCCCATAGGCCGTAAACAGCGTTTTGGCATATGCGGCAAATGCCTCAACGGTGCTGCGTTTTGTCCAGCCGCCTTCGTCTTCCAATGCTTGCGGCAAGTCAAAATGGTTCAACGTCACAAAGGGCTGAATCCCGTGTTTCAGCAATTCATCAATGAGATCGCTGTAATGATCCAATCCTTTTTGATTGACGGTACCGCGCCCTTCTGGAAAAATTCGCGACCAAGCGATCGAAAAGCGGAAAATTTTGATCCCCATTTCTGCTAACAAGGCGATATCCTCTTTGTACTGGTGGTAATGGTCGACAGCCACTGTAAAATCTGCGATCTCATGGTTGTCTCTTGGACGAGTATCTTGGACACTCAGCCCCTTACCGTCGGTTTGATACGCCCCTTCGGTTTGGTGCGCGGAAATCGATGCTCCCCACAAAAAATCGGTTGGAAATGTTTGTTTCATATCGTACTCCTTATCCTAAATAAGATGCGTTTGACATCTTAGAATTATTGCTTGCATAGCAAAGACAATATTCTGAATTATCTCTTATTTTTCGCGGTAACGCAAAAAATAACTCCTGTCAAGTAAGACCCTCTTGAAGAGCTGCTACTTAGACACAAAAAAAGCAAAGTCCAGTTTCCTAGACTTTGCTTATGATTTAGAAGTAGCAGCTTATTTTTTCTCTGCTTTGTCTTCGTTCAATAGTGCTTTTCTTGAAAGGTTCACACGACCTTGTTTGTCGATTTCTGTAACCTTCACTAAGATTTCGTCGCCTTCTTTGACAACGTCTTCCACTTTGTTGACCCGTTCGTTCGCAAGTTGTGAAATATGAACTAAGCCGTCTTTGCCTTTGATCAAGTTGACAAACGCACCGAATTTTTCAATACGGACAACTTTCCCAAGGTACACTTCGCCAACTTTTACTTCTTTCGTCAATTCTTCAATGATCTTGATGGCTTTTTGGATCATTTCTGCATCAGCAGAAGCAATCGAAACTTTTCCGTCTTGATCGATATCGATTTTCACGCCAGTTTCATCAATGATGCCATTGATGGTGTCGCCGCCTTTACCGATTACATCTTTGATCTTCGCAGGATCGATTTGGATCATTTCGATCTTCGGTGCGTATTGGCTTAACTCTTCACGAGGAGCAGCCAATGTTGATGTCAATTCATTTAAGATTTCCATCCGTGCTTTTTTCGCTTGATCTAATGCTTCTGTCAAGATTTGTTCAGTGATTCCTTGGATCTTGATATCCATTTGTAACGCAGTGATCCCATCTTTGGTTCCAGCAACTTTAAAGTCCATATCGCCAAGGTGATCTTCTAAGCCTTGGATATCCGTTAAGATCGTGTAGTTTTCACCATCAGATACAAGTCCCATTGCGATACCTGCAACTGGTGCTTTGATTGGCACCCCTGCATCCATCAATGCTAAGGTTCCTGCACAAATACTTGCTTGAGAAGAAGAACCATTTGATTCTAATACTTCTGCAACAAGACGGATTGTGTAAGGGAAGTCTGTTTCATCAGGAATCACTTGTGCTAAGGCACGTTCGCCTAATGCACCATGACCGATTTCACGACGCCCTGGTGAGCCAGCACGACCAGTCGAACCAACAGAAAATTGAGGGAAGTTGTAATGGTGGATGAATCGTTTTGATTCTTCAACCCCTAATCCATCAATGATTTGGTGTTCACCTAAAGGTGCCAACGTACAAGCAGACAATGCTTGAGTTTGTCCCCGAGTAAATAGACCAGAACCATGAACACGTGGCAATAAGCCAACTTCTGATGCCAATGGACGGATTTCGTCTAATTGACGGCCATCCGGACGAATCTTGTCGATGGTGATCAATTCGCGTACCACATCTTTTTCAAGATCTTCTGCGATTTGTTTCACTTCTTTCAAGAATTGTGCTTCCTCTTCATGTCCAGCAAATTTTTCTGCATATACTTCTTTCACTGTGTCTTTGACTTTATCGATCTCGTCTTCACGAGCCAATTTTTCTTCCGTCATAACAGCAGTTTTCATTGTTTGGTAGTAGCCGTCGAAAATTTCTTTTTTCAAGTCAGCATCTACTTGTAACAATTTGACTTCCATTTTTGGTTTGCCCACAGCTGCGACAACTTCTTCTTGGAAGGCAACCAATTCTTTGATAGCATCAAAACCGAATAATAACGCACCTAACATGTCTTCTTCAGAAACTTCTTTCGCTCCTGATTCAACCATGTTGATGGCTTTTTTCGTTCCAGCTACTGTCAATTCGATATCAGTTTGTTCTGCTTGTTCTACTGTTGGATTCAAGACATATTCGCCATTGACCCGACCGACATCGACACCAGCGATCGGTCCGTCAAACGGGATATCTGAAATAGATAACGCTAAAGAAGAACCTAACATTGCTGCCATTGCTGGCGTACAATCTTGTTCAACACTCATTACGATGTTTGTAACTTGTACTTCGTTACGGAAGCCTTCCGCAAACATTGGACGGATCGGACGGTCGATCAAGCGGGCAGTCAATGTTGCTTCCGTACTTGGACGTCCTTCACGTTTGATAAAGCCACCAGGTACTTTCCCTACGGCATACATTTTTTCTTCGTAATTGATCGTTAATGGGAAAAAGTCGGTATCTTTTGCTTCCTTAGATGCAACCGCTGCACTTAGGACAACCGTGTCGCCATAACGAACCAATACAGCTCCGTTTGCTTGCTTGGCTAATTGGCCAACTTCTACTTCTAATGGGCGGCCGCCCCAAGTTGTTTTGAATACTTGTTTTTCTGTCATGTTCTGCTCCTTTTCATCGGATCCCAGCAAGTCACTACTAAACAAATGAAAAAATCGGAATGTCGTTCCGCTGCTTTCATTTGGTTAGTAGGATGCTGCTTACAAGGACCCAAAATTCTTTTTGGCTGCGCTTTTTGATTCACCAGTCAAAAGGCCGCTATTTCGGTGTTTCACTTTTTAGATGGCTCGAGATCACCTGTCAGACTGCATCAGCTGTTTTAGCCGACAATGCAGTCGCAGTGATTCCGCTGCTTGGTCACTACGCTCGCTGCTCTCGCCTAGTACTATTCATCATCTGCTCTGTGCGGCTTGCGCCGCCCAGTCGCAGTGATTCATAGCAAAAAAGTGAGATTCGGGTTGAACCTCACTTTTCTTTGTTTGATTAACGACGTAATCCTAAAGCTTGGATTAATTCGCGGTAACGTTGTACGTCTTTTTGACGTAGGTAAGCCAATAAGTTACGACGATGTCCAACTTTTTTCATCAACCCACGGTATGAATGGTGGTCTTTTTTGTGCATACGTGCATGTTCGTTCAAATGGTTGATTTCTTCTGTTAAAACAGCGATTTGAACTTCTGGAGAACCAGTATCTCCTTCATGACGTGCAAATTTTTTGATGATTTCGTTTTTGCGTTCTTTTGAAATTGCCATGTTTTTCACCTCTTTTTCTTTTTCCCCTGCGACTGAGTAAAACGTTGGTGATTCGTTAAACCAAGTAACAGGTACTGTGCTTTTCACACGTAATTACTTTACTTGATTCTAAGTAAAAAAGCAAGTTTATCTACCTATTCTTTTCGTTTCTTTTGAAAGCTCCTCCAAAACTTATGTTATACTTAGGATACTACTCTATCTAAAGGAAGTGTAAGGATGAGCGTTCTTTCCCGAATCGAGAGCATGAAAAATGAATTATCGCTTTCTGAGAAGAAACTCTTCGCATTCATGGAGGCCAATCCTGAAAAAGTGCCGTCGATGACTGCGAGTCAATTAGCAGAAGCCACTGGGATCAGTGCACCAACCGTTGTCCGTTTTGCGAAAAAAACCGGCTTTGCTAGTTTGACAGATTTAAAAATACAATTATCTGCCGAATCCGGCTTGCGCCACAATGCCAATGAGCATTTAGGCTATGCCGATGTTGAATTAAACGAGCCCTTTCATGCCATCACCTCAAAATTGAGCCACAATGCCCAGGTGACTATGAATGAGACGGCTCAATTATTAGAAGAACAGCTGATGTTGGCTGCCGCTGAACTGATCGCGACTCGTGAACGCATCTTTGTCTGCGGGATCGGTGCTTCCTCATTGATCGCACAAGATATCCAACAAAAATGGACTCGTTTAGGCAAGATCGTCGTGTTTGAAAATGACTACAATCTCTTGTTGCCGCAACTTGTCAAAAACGAGAAAAAAAGTCTGGTCTGGGTCATTTCCAACAGTGGACACACGCCTGAGATGGTTCACTTAGCCGAAATCGCTAAAAATCTTGGCGTTCCGATCCTGTCACTCACCCGCTTTGGCAGCAACCCGTTGACGAAGTTGGCGGATGTTCCCCTACAAGTGTCCCGTTCCAAAGAAGCCAACCAGCGGAGTGCCGCTACCAATTCAATCATCGCCCACCTATTGGCGGTCGATGTCCTTTTCTATGTCTTTTTAAGTAAAAATGAAAAGTTGGCACGAAATATCTATGCGTCACGCCAAGCCATCGCTGATTTTCGTGAGAAGTATTTGTAAAATGTTCATACCCAAAAGAAATCCGCAGGAACATGTTCCTGCGGTATTTTTGCTTCTAATCGGACACTTTGATCAATCAATGGCATTTTTAGCAGCTACTTCTGCCAACCAAAAACTGGATGCTTTGGGATAACGCTCGAAGTTATTCTTCAAATCTACTCGATAAAAACCATAGCGGTTTTTATAAGCGTTCAACCAGCTCCAGCAATCCATAAAGGTCCACATATGGTAGCCGAAACAAGGTGACCCATCTTCGATCGCGCGATGCAGCTGACGCAAATGGTCTTCAACAAAGGTAATCCGGTACGTATCATTGACCTGTCCCGTGGCGTCCATGAACCGTTCTTCCTCTGACACCCCCATGCCATTTTCGGAAATAAACCATGGCATGTTTTGATAGTCATTCTTCAGACGCATCGCAATATCGTAGATCCCTTCTGGATAGATTTCCCAGCCACGATGAGGATTGATTTTTTTCTCTGGCCAATCGTACCCACGAAACAACTGACGCGGCTCAAAGGGATGGGATGCTGCATTCTGCGGAAGGGGCGCTTGGATCCGCAACGGTTGATAATAATTGCAACCGATAAAATCTACGGTATCCTCACGAAAAATTTCCGCATCTGCTGCCTCATATTCAGGGGTCAATTGATGCTCCTTGAACAAGCTCGTTAGTTTTTCAGGAAATTGTCCATAAACGACACAGTCCAAAAAACTGCGAATATACAAGAGGTCCGCCCATTCAGCGGCTTCTCGATCAGCCGCTTCTTGGCTTTTTGGATAAACAGGTGACAAATTCAAGATGATACAGATTTCTCCATCAGGAAGTGCGAGTTTACGAAACTCAGCAACTGCCTTCGCATGAGCTAGCAAAGTATGATACCCCACTTGGATCGCCCGCTTGAAATCACGCACTTGCGGCCAATGAGCATCTCCGTAATACCCACATTCAATATGCACCAATGGTTCATTAAAGGTCGCCCATTTTTTCACTAAATCGCCGAATTGTTCAAAAGCAGTTTTTGCATAAAATGCAAAATGGTCAACGGATTCCCTGGCTTCCCAGCCTCCTTTCTCCATCAGCCACCAAGGCATGTCAAAATGAAACAAATTAATGATCGGTTCGATGCCTTGATCCAGCATTTCCTGAAAATATGCCCGATAAAACTTTACTGCCGTCTGATTCAATGTTTTTCCGTCTGGTAATAAGCGGGTCCATGCAATCGATGTCCGATAGGAATTTAAGTTCATGGCCTTCATGTTTGCCACGTCTTCACGGTATTGATAGTAGGTATTTGAAGTGTCGCTTGGTCCGACACCATCGTAAAAGCGTGACGGCTCTAACTCAAACCATTTGTCCCATGTAGAGGGACTTTTGCCGTCAACAGCCGCAGCCCCCTCGGTTTGCGGTGCTGACGCGGCCGCTCCCCATAAAAAGTTTTTTGGAAAGTGAATCATTCTTTTGCTCCTTTCTGAGTTACCTGCCACGTACGGTCAGGGTTGGATCGTTGAAATAAAAATCGATACTGCTGACCTGCTGTTTCGACTTCCAGACAAAACGATGCAGTATCTTTCAAAGAAATTGCCAGCTGCTGCAATGATGCTTCATCGATCACGAGTTGAAAAGCTACTTGCCCTTGATTAGGCACCCATACTTTTTGAAAGCCACACAGGACTTTTTTTCTCGGCACATATGCTTTTGTGTACTCTTTTAGATAACATTGAATGACTTCTTTGCCAGAAACTGCAGAATGATTTTCGAGTGTGCCGCTAACGATAATGCCTTCACCTGCATATTCAGCCGAAACCGCGCTGCAAGTAAAAGAGGCATAACTAAGACCATAACCAAAAGAATATACTGGTGCGCCGTTTTGATCGAGGTAGTCTTTTTGAAACGCTGTGTTGCGATAATTATAACAGACTGGCAGCTGTCCAACCGTATCAGGAATAGAAACTGCTAATTTCCCACTAGGAACCGTTTCGCCAAAAAGAATCCGAGCAATCGCTTCCCCTCCATATTGGCCGGGATAGCCAGCGTAAAGCAGTCCATCGAATACTTCTTTCAACGGAGCTAAGCAATGCGGTCGTCCAGAAATCACGATCCCAATCAGCGGCTTTTTCCTCTTCTTCAACGCAAACAGTAAATCCAACTGGCATTGCGGCAAATCGAGGGTAGCTAAGTCGATGTTTTCTCCGCTGGTCATTTCCTGAGATCCCCTTAAGGCGGCGCCGTTCTTGTCAAAATCCGTTGTGAAATCACGGGCACTGGAGCCACCAATCGTCACTAAGATGACATCAGCGTCTTCTGCGATCTGACAAGCCTGCCGTCGTTGCGCCGTTGTTCCATTGGCGATTTCGCAGCCTTTTTCGTAGGCGAAATCCACTTGATGCGTATTTAATTTGGTCAACCCTTCCCAAAGAGTCATACACATTGCTTCCTCCTTAAATGGGGTATAATCCCCCAGCTGATGATACAGCTGTTTAACGTGAGGACCAATGACAGCAATTTTTTGTCGCGTTTTCTTCAAAGGCAAAATGCCATTGTTTTCTAGTAAGACGACGGATTCTTCTGCTAATTTTAAGGAAGCTTGTCGGGCCTTTTCTTTGTCTGGCAATGAAACGTGGGGCGTTGCTTCTTTAAACAAGCCAAGTTTTTCTTTCAAAAGAAGCACACGCCGGACCGCCTCGTCGATAACCGTTTCCGCAATCAATCCGTCAAGGACAGCTTCTTCCAATACAGGGAAAACTTCGTCCCATAAACTAACATCTACACCGCTGGTCAAGGATTTGGCGGCTGCTTGCGAGCGACTTCCCAGCCAGTCAGCAATCCGATCCAACCCACACCCATCAGCCATAACGATTCCCGCAAAGCCACTTTCTTCTCTTAAAACATCTTGCAGCAAATACGCATTGGCATGGCAAGGAACGCCATCTAGATCATTGTATGCAGCCATACACCCCAAAGCCCCAGCAGCAATCCCCGCTTTCATTGGTGGCAGATGAATTTCACGGAATTCCCGATCACCGATCGCCACTGGTCCTGCATTGTGCCCCCCCATTCCTGCACCTTGGGCAGCAAAATGCTTCAACACCGCTAAAACGTTCTGTTTTTCTATCGTTGTTTTTGATCCTTGCAATCCTCTGACGGCCGCTTTGGTAAAGCTGCTGGTTAAAAATGGATCTTCACTGAAACATTCTTCAGTTCGTCCCCAACGCGGATCTCTAGTAATGTCCAATGCGGAAACTAAGCCGACATGGGCCCCTTTTGCTCGAATCTCTTGAGCAGTGATAGTTTGGGCCGCTTGATACAGGTCGGGATTCCAACTAGAACCGACACTAAAATTGACCGGAAATGTCGTGGCTTCCAAACCTTGGTGCCCGTGGGGACACTCTTCACTGAGAAAGGCTGGAATCCCCAACCGAGTGTGCTCCTGCAAATAAGTTTGAATCATAAGGGATAGCTCATAGGACTCCGCGGTCGTCAGGCCTGTTTGCTGATTTCTACCTGACCAAGGATCAGCCCGAAACACGCCGTAGATCCAGCCAAGACTGCCAAAACGAGCTACTTCTTTTTTAAAGGTTTCAGTCAACATAATTTTTCCGTTAGTTTTTTCATAAACTTCCCAACCATACAGACGCTGATTCAGCTGGCCGATTTTTTCTTTCAACGTCATTTGCCGTAAAAGTGTCTCAATCATATGCTTCTCCATTTCTATTTAGTCTTCTAAATAAAGCATGATGGTCTGGATTTCAAATGGCTGGAAATGGATTGTGATGCTTTGGGCATCCAGCGGCTCGATCGGCAGTTCAGCGACGGTTTCTTCCAAAAGATTCGTTAAAACCGCTTTTTTGATTCTTTTTTGGCAACGCAATTGACAGGCGGTGGTTTGATTGTGATATTCGTACAACCGCACGATCAGTGCCTCTTCATCTTCGGCTTTTTTCACCGTATCCAGCAAGACATTCTTTTGATCGACTGCTAGAAAAGCTTCTGTTGATAGTTGTGGCACACCTGGAACGGTTAGAACGGGAACATTCAATGCCAAAGCTTCTTCCATCGTTTGCGCTTCTTGCCAAGTCCCTTCGTGGGCGTACAAGGAGTAGGTAAACTCATGAAAGTCTTGATCCGCTTCTGGATACGGATCGATCGGCGATTTGATCAAAGAAAGCCCGATCTTTTGATAATCCGTATTGAACCCATATTTCGAATCTGTCAAAATACTAACCCCATAATTTCCTTCTGAGAGATCAACCCATTTTTGACCACAGCTCTCAAAACGTGCTTGGTCCCATGTCGTGTTTTGATGCACAGGTCGTTTTACCTGCCCAAACTGAATATCAAATGTCGCTTCCAATGTGTTGACATCAATCGGCAGCAATGCCTTCAGCAGCAATTGATGCTGTTGCCAATCAACCGCTGTTTCAAAATCGATTCTTCCGGTGCCATGATAAAAATGTAGCCATTGGGTAATAAAAGAATCTTCAAACTGACGTTTGATTTTCAAGGTATCACGAATCTCACCTTGCTCAACGACCTCAGTTGAGAGAACTTGCTTCAAAGGATAAGGCTTCTTCTGGTAATAAATATCAATATCCCACGCATCATAATCCATCGGCAGATCTTCATAAGCCACTAACTGATTCAACCGCTCGCCTTTTGGTACGATCTCTCGTTGATACCGTTTGTCAAATAAAGAGATGATGACAAAGTGTTCGTCAAAAATCACTTTAAAATCAACCGTTTCAAACGATTCCGTCAGCCGCATTGCCACTTGCTTTGATTGAGGCACAGCTGAGACAGGGGTCAGTGTTTTGCAGCTCAAGCCAGCCATGGCGGGAATTTTGACTAAAAGCCGGTCATCATGGGTCCGCTGAGTCGAGTAAGCTTCTTTGACCCCTGTTTGATCGTCTAAATAGACCAGACCCGTCCGCTCTTGTCCCAGCGGATTAAAGACATGCCATGGAGTAGCTTTGGGTGCTTGTGTTTCTGGAAGCAAAGCTTGGATCAGCTCGCAGCCTTTTTCAAAGAGCTGCCGATACTCTTGATCCGTCTGATCATAGACTTCTTTGATCGAGCTTCCCGGCAGAATATCGTGGAATTGATTGAACAGCAGCTGTTTCCAAAGTTGTTCTAATTCAGCTTGTGGATAGCGATTCATCCCACAGATACTATAAAGTTTTTCGATCGTCTGTAAGAAAAATTCTCCTTGGCGATTGGCCTTCTTGTTTTTGCCAATCGAAGTCAGTGTTCCACGATGGTATTCAAAGTACAATTCGCCGTACCAGACCGGGCCAGGTTTTTCCTTAAAAGAATCTGCCAGTCGATCAAAAAAGCCCCCCACATGATTGCCAGTAATCGTCGGCATATCTGGCAGTGTCTTTTGCAGCCGTTTCTGGACTTCTAGCATCTCTTTCGTCGGGCCTCCGCCACCGTCACCGTACCCATAGGCAATCAAAATTTCGTCGTGCTGATCTTTTTGCTGATAACGTTCAAAACTCCCCTTAATCGTATACGGATCTAGCAATCCATTATACGTCGTATAATAATCTCTTGGACTGTATCCTTCACTGATGGTGGTAATAAAATGCGTCAAAACGCGGCTGCCATCAATTCCTTGCCAATAGAAGGAATCATAAGGAATTTGATTGAACTGGTTCCATGACAGCTTCGTCGTCATAAAGTAGGGCGTATTTGTTTTGCGTAAAATTTGCGGCAAGGCGGCTGAATAACCAAAGACATCCGGTAGCCATAAGATGCGGCTATCGACTTGAAATTCCTCTTTCATAAACCGTTTGCCATAAAGGATCTGACGAACCAGCGATTCCCCTGAAGTCAAATTGCAATCGGCTTCTACCCACATCGCCCCGTCAACTTCCCATCTTCCTTCTCGAATTTTTGCTTTGATTGCAGCGTAAAGTTCAGGATAATGGGTTTTCATGGAGAGATACAGTTGTGGTTGGCTTTGAAAAAACGTGTAATCTGGATACTCCTCCATCAATTTCAAGACCGTCTGGAAACTGCGCTCGCCTTTTTCAATTGCTTGCTGCGCCGTCCAAAGCCACGCCAGATCGATGTGGGTATGGCCGACAGCCGTCACCTTTTGTTTTGGTGTATGCGCTGGTAGGTAACACGATGAAAGCAGCTGCTTTGCTTTTGTGAGACTTTCATAGAATGCCGTTGAGTAGGGGGTACGAAAATCCAAGACATTGGCGACTTGACCAAGGACTTGTTGATAAAATGCTTCGTCACCGCCAAACGCACGAATGGCACGCCAACTATCAAACAGCGTATAAAAATCATACCAGACATCATTAACTGCAGGATCCAACGCCAATAAATTGACCTGCAGCGGGAATGGTTTTTCGGATCGGCCGGAGAACAAATCGATCTTCAGTTTGACTTCTTTTTGTAGAAATTGTTTTGTCAATGTAATTTCTCGATGATTGACATCGATGGCTTGGACATAGGTATCGTCCAAATAGATTTTTATTTGGGGATTGGTGGTATTGTCCCACTCTGAAAGGCTTGAGTACACTTGCAGGACACAAAGATTTTCCACCCAGTCAGCGGGAACTTGAAGGCTACCTTGCAATTGGTAATAGGAATTTTTTTCTCCAAAATAGGTCCCTTGCTCATACGGTACCCAAGTCTCTCGTTTTAAAAAAAGTGGGGTTACCGGTTGCTGATGGCGTACGCGGTATTGTTTTAATTTGTATAAAATTTTTCGAATGCGTTCAAACTCATAAGGCTGCATAACTCTCATTTTTCTTTGGACTCCTCTAGCAGATTTTTGAAAAAAACGGGTTGAGATTGATCATCTCGGCCCGTTTTCCACTTATCACTTTATTTAGTTTGCTTTCCAACGGTCATAAGCCGCTTGGTAGACTTCGACGTATTCGTCAATGCCCATTGCTTCGATCGTTTTCACATAGTCGTCCCAATTATCTAACGGTTCGACACCTGTGATAAACTTGGCTTCCATTTGTTCTACATAAGTTGTCAAATCAGTGGCAGTTGCTGCTACCTTATCGTTTTCTTCAATCGTTAAATACAGTAGCGGAAATGGTACTTCAGCGATGTCTTCCATCTTCTCAGCTGTTTCTTTGGCAACCCAATCGTTGAAACGAGTATCCGGTTCTTCATTCGCCGTTTTACGGATATGGTATTCGCCGGTTGTATCGATAACAAGGTTTGGCGTTGTCAATCCGTATGCTGGTGTGATCTTGCCACGTTCGTCTTCGGTATTGTTGGTATCGATGCCGTCTGCATAGACACGAACTTTTTCACCGTCCGCATTTTCTTGGTACTCCCATAAAAACCCTTCTGGTCCTTGTTCGATATATTTTGAGCCTTCTTCTGAATAGAAGTAATCCACCCAGCGCATAGAAGCTTCTGGAGAAGGATTGACATTGGTCAAAGCAAAGGTCCCTCGTGAAATTCTTGGACTACCGGGAATCTTAGCTTCTGGAGCCCATTCAGAAGTCACTGGTTGGAACATTGGATCATTCATAGCCTCTTCCTCACTGCGACCAGTAGTAAAGAAGCTGAAATAGTCGGCAAAAAGCCCAAGTTGATTGT
Organism: Enterococcus casseliflavus NBRC 100478; assembly: GCF_001544095.1. Classification (GTDB taxonomy): domain Bacteria; phylum Bacillota; class Bacilli; order Lactobacillales; family Enterococcaceae; genus Enterococcus_D; species Enterococcus_D casseliflavus. The sequence continues at coordinate 296,128 of NZ_BCPT01000001.1, forward strand.
TTTCACCCTTCGCTTTTTTCTGTTCATCTGACTGTCCATAAACTTCTTTATCCAGCAAGCCTTCATCGTACAATGTATTCATATATTCCAAGAATGCTTTGTAGTTTTCTGAAGTCGGTGTGTAGGAGACCACATCATCATCCACTTGGATGCCGCGGGTCCGTAAGCCAAAGGCAGCCATCAACCAAACTCGTGTCGAGTTCATATCAACATCCGTCAATGGGATCTCGTCTGCTTGACCATTGCCGTTAGGGTCTTCGTTTTTAAAACGTGTCAGAAGCTCTTGCAATTCGTCTGTGGTTTTTGGCAGCTCTGATACACCTAAATTATCGAGCCACGTGCCGTTGTACCACATCGGACCTTGCCACCAGATCGATGTCGCATTCCGTGAGATCATCGGCAGAGAGTAGATGTGCCCATCCGGTGTTGTGATCGACTTCAAGATTGAGGGATCTTCTTGCGTCAGTGCATACAAGTTTGGCATGATTTCCGGCGTGATATACTCCTCTAAGGGAAGCAAGATCCCTTGTGAACCGTAATCGATCTCCATCGAAGCAGTCAATGCTTGCGAACCAGCACCGTAAACGATATCCGGTAAATCTCCAGAAGCAAAGGCTAAGTTCAGTTTCGTACTAAAGTCAGCGGATGGCGGTGTCGTATAGGTCAGTTTGATGCCAGTTTTTTCCTGATAATCCTGTAATGTCGGCATGTCTTCCCATTCCGCCAACCCTACACCAGGTGCCATGATATTCAGTGTCAGTTCTTCCCCTTCTTTGATGATCGGAAACTGACTGTCATGATTGATGGCCACTTCTTTCTTTTCCCCAGTACCTTCATCTGAAGAATTACCGCACGCACCTAAGACGAGCATACTGCACAAAGCAACACCTGCTATTCCTAAAAGTTTCTTTTTTACTCTCATTTTCTTCCTCCTTTAAGTTTTTTATCCTTTAATTGAACCAACCATCATGCCCTTGACAAAATACTTTTGTAAGAACGGATAGACGATAATTACCGGTAATGAAGAAACGATCATGACGCCGTACTTGATGACTTGAGCAAGTTGTTGTTTGCTATATAGCATATTCGCCATTTCTGAAGTCACATTATTGACGGTATTTGATGACATATCTTGAAGAATCAATATTTCTCTTAAAATCATTTGTAACGGATACATTGATCGATCAGAAAGATAGATCAATGCGCTAAAAAAGCTGTTCCAATGTCCGACGCCATAGAACAAAGCCATTACCGCAATGATCGGCGTTGATAGTGGTAAAACGATCTGCATGAATAGCCGAAAATCAGAACAACCATCCACAATTGCTGCTTCTTCCATCTCCCGTGGAATCGTGGATTGAAAAAATGTTCGCGTGACAACGACATTGTAAACCGAGACGGCTCCTGGAATCACTAGTGCCCAGACAGTATTCAGCATGCCTAAGCTGCGAATCAACAAGTAGCTGGGAATCAAGCCACCGGACAAGAACATGGTGACCAACATAAAATTGGTGAAGGCGCGTCGCCCATAAAAATCCTCTCGTGATAAGGCGTAAGCGCAAGGTAAGGTCACTAAGAGATTGATCGATGTCCCTAAAACCGTATAATAAATCGTGTTCAAATAGCCACGCCAGATACTGCTATTGCCTAGTAGTGTTCGATAGCCTTCAAAGGTGATTCCTTTTGGCAAAAGCCACATTTCACCAGAGTTTACCAGATGCGGATTTGAGATTGAAGCACTGATGATATAAATCAGTGGATACAAAACGATCAGCAAAGAAATTGCTAAAAACACATAAACAAAGATCAAAAAGATTTTATCAGCACGGGTATCTTTTATTAAAGACGTTGTTTTCACTTTTGGTCCTCCCTTCTACAATAAACTAGAGTTGCTTAAACGTTTGGCGATATGATTGACTACGATCAACAAGACTGAATTGATCAATGAGTTAAATAGGCCGACTGCCGCAGCAAAACTGTACTGCGCATCTAACAGCCCTTGCTGGTAAACAAAGGTCGCAATCACATTCGAGGATTGCATATTCAAAGGATTCTGCATCAAGATGATTTTTTCAAACCCAACTGACATCAAGCTGCCGAAGCTCATGATCAATAAGATCACCATCGTGGGCATGATCGTTGGAATATTGATATACCAAACGCGTTGCAGACGAGAAGCGCCATCGATCGTTGCCGCTTCGTGCAGTTGCGTATCAACTCCAGATAGGGCTGCCAGATAAATCACAGACCCCCATCCCGTTCCTTGCCAAACGCCCGACAGTACATAAATCGTTTTAAACCAGCGGGGATTGGTCATAAAGCTGATCCGCTCGAAACCCAAAAATTCTAATAGGTGATTGATGATCCCTGTTGAGGGAGATAAGAAAGCAATGACCATACCTACCATGACCACCACAGCAATAAAGTTTGGAGCATACGTGACTGTTTGGGTAATTTTTTTAAACGGGCCGTCTTTGATCTCATTCAAAGCCAATGCCAGGATGATCGGCAGCGGAAAACCGACAACCAATGAATAGATACTGATTCCTAAAGTATTTTTGATGAGTTCCCAAAAATAATAGGAATCGAAGAAACGTTGAAAATGTTTAAACCCAACCCAAGGACTGCCCATAATCCCTAATGAAGGCATATAATCCTTGAATGCAATAATGATTCCATACATCGGTCCATACGAGAAAATCAAAATAATCAAAAACGCTGGCAACACAAACAAGTACAATTGCCGATTTTTCTTGATCTTCATTTTTATATCTTGTTTCTTTGTTTTAGGTACTGAAACGGTTTGTCTGATTGGCGCTGTTTCCATTCTTCCTCCTCCTTGCTTGGTGTTAGCCTTATCATGAATTGTATTCGCTTTCAAATCAATGTGTATTTTTTTCCCTATGTGTCGAAACGCGAATCCCAACTGCCCCAACGTTCGGGTGACTGATATCCGACCATAAGAGATACGGTTCATCCGCATTTTTATAGACTGGTAACGGTTTTTTAGTGGCTAGATCAATTAGCTCGTCTTCTTCAGTTGCTCCGATCTCTGTTAAAGGAATCTGTTCGCAAGCGACTGCAGCGATACTGCGAAATGCAAAATGAGCCTTACCGTCTTTTTGATAGGTCAAATACCATTCATTTTTCCAAGCTGTTGGTCTTGCCCGCGTTTCATAGATGCCTTCACCATATAGCGCCAACCAATGGCCGATTTCTTCTAAGCGTTGGGTCTCTTCGAATGTAAATTCGCCATCAGGTGTTGGTCCGACGCCTAAAATCAAATTCCCCCCTTTGCTGACTACCTCAATCAAGGTTTCCAGCAGTTCTTGGCTGCTCTTAAAAGTATCATTCGGCACATAGCCCCAATCATTTCCAATCGGGATATTGCTTTCCCAAACTTTTTTAGGAATTTCCGCTAATGCAGGAATTTTGCGTTCTGGTGTCACATAATTTTCATGACGGCCCCCCATCATCCGATCAACGATGATCAATTCCGGCTGTTTCTCACGCGCAATCTCAGCTAAACGATCCATTTGTAGGTCTTCTTTGCCTTGTCCGCACCAACCGGCATCTAACCAAAGAAAATCGACTTTTCCGTAATTGGAGGTAATCTCCGCAATCTGGCGATGCACAAACGACACATAGCGTGCCCAAATTTCTGGATGAAGATGGGTATCGTAACTGGCATGACGGCCTTTGACGGTATCATCATCCAACCAGTAAAAAGGAGAATACCAGTCAGCTTTAGAATAATAGGATCCTGTGGCGATCCCTGCTTCTCGAAATGCCGTAAACACTTCTTGCAATATGTCGCGTTTAAAGGGACTTAATTTCCCGCCGATTTTAAACTCTGATTCCATTGTATTGAACATCGAAAACCCATCATGATGCTTTGTTGTGAATAAACAGTACTTAAACCCTGCATCCTTACAGATTTTTGCCCATTTGCGGGTATCCAGCTTCTTCGGTTCAAACTGATTGATCAACTGCCAATAATCCAAACGCAGTGCTTCGATGGTTTCTCGATAAGGGTGGTTTTCTCTAGCCCATTCATCTTTTTCAGATAATTGCCAAGACTCAACGATCCCCGCTTCGGCATACAGCCCATAATGGAAGATTACTCCGAATTTCAAGTCTTGAAACCATTCCAGACGTTGCTTGAGCATTTCTGTTTCTGGGACTAGTTCTTCTTGAATGTTCCCTTTGGCTTCTTCAATATCACCGCGAATATTTGTCATTCATTTGCACTCCTTTCTTTGTTCTAAATGTAAGCGAAAAAAATGTCCTATAACAATATGTAAGTTTTTTCGCTATGTTAAAACGAACAACTTCGTCTATAAAAGGTGCAAGGAATAAAGCTTGATTTCGATGAACGTTTTTGGAGAAATGTAGCGTTTCAAATACATTTGCTGTGTTTTTCTTGTTTTCGATGTGTGATTTTTCCATTTACTCCCACTGGCTATATATCAATGATACGATTAGAACAACAAATAAAGCGGATACAACAAAACTTGTATCCGTAAGAAAGTGAGGGGCTTATGAAACAAACGAATGGTATTTATCATGTTTCCTATCAAGTCGGCGATTGGTTACTTCATTGCCTGAAGTTGCAGTTACTCTGGTTTTATTGGGTATTTCGATACGGGATATTTTTAGGTATTTTTCCTGCCACCGCTACGATTATCCAAGCTTTTTTCGATAGCTTCCAAAAAAAGGAACGACCAGCGTCTTTGAAGACTTGGTTCAAAACTATCGTGAAAAAAAATTTCCGTCGTGCCAATCAATTAGGCGCCATGCAAGCGGGTTTGTTGTTGTTCTTATGGTTGGAATTACGTATCTCTAGTACTTTTATCCAAAATAGCTTGATTCACTTTTTTTTGCTGCTGCTATTTATCAGTGCCCTTTTGATCAGCTTGTACCTTCTGCCGGTCTATTTACGTTATGATTTGACGCTTCTTCACTATTTTAAACAAGCAATATTACTAATGGTTATCAGTGTTCCCCAAACAATTGCGATGATTTTGGGAATCTTACTGACTACTATCATTTTGACTTTTTTACCAATCTTATTAGTTATCGGCTTTGTTCCCTTTTTTCTATTCCCCAGTAGCTGGTTCTCTTTTCAAGCGATTCAGCGCTCGGAATCACTGATGAAAGAAGGACGCTCGTGATGAAGGACATTTTTATCCAAAGTAATGAAAACCTCGATGATTTTTTTAGTCACGCACTGCAAGAACTAGAATTGAGGGAAACGCCGAATGGCCATCCCTTGCGCTTGATTCATCGACCCGGTTCCCTGAAAATTTGCCACGGCCCACTAGAAACGATCATTTACTATCAAGAAAAAGCGCATTTGTTTCGGGCATTAACTTTATGGGTGCATGAAGACCGCCCAGTCTATGTCTTAGAAGAACAGCCGCATTTTGAAGCAATTGGACCAATGATCGATCTGTCCCGCAATGCGGTGATGACCGTGAAACAGCTGGAACGGTTCATTTTATTAACAAGTAAGATGGGTCTCAATCGCCTCATGCTCTATATGGAAGATACTTATGAAATTCCAGAGTACCCTTATTTCGGACATTTGCGCGGTCGTTATACCCAAGTAGAGTTAAAGGCTCTAGATACCTATGCCCAAGCCGTAGGAGTAACTTTGATTCCAGCGATTCAAACATTGGCACATTTGACGAATCCTTTAAAGTGGCAGTTCGCTGGAAATATTCGGGACACAGAAGATATTCTACTGGTGGGAGAAGAAGAAACGTATACTTTTTTGGAAGCAGCGATCCGTTCGATCCGTTCGTGTTTTGCAACTGATCAACTGCACATCGGTATGGATGAAGCACACCAATTGGGGAAAGGAAAGTATTTAGAAATACACGGGTTAAAAGACCGTTTCACGATTATGGCCGCACACCTAAAGCAGGTAGCTGCGCTTTGTCAAAACATAGGTTTTGAGCCGATGATGTGGAGCGATATGTTTTTTAGAATCGGTGCGCCTACGGGTGATTACTACGATTCAGACGTGTGTTTTCCGACAGAATTATTTTCTGACCTTCCTGCTGTCAAAATGGTTTACTGGGATTATTATCACCATGATCATGCCTCTTATCAGCGAATGTTTGCGAAACATCGGGAATTAAAACAGCCGATCGTCTTTGCTGGAGGTATCTGGACGTGGAACGGTTTGGCGCCGAACTACGGCAAAAGTTTCGCCACCATGCGTCACGCCTTGCAAGCCGCCAAAGAAAACGATGTCCAAGAAGTCTATGCCACACTTTGGGGCGACGACGGAGCTGAAACACCAGTGATTGCTGCGCTACTAGGTTTGCAATATTTCAGTGAAGTGCAGTTTGGAAACGACCTTTCGTTAGAGAATTTAACTAAAAAATTTCAGCTTTTTCATCAATCAATAGCCAACGACTTTTTACTGCTTGATCGCTTTGATCAAACTACAGGTGTGCCAAAAAACAATCCTCACGGAGAAAACCCCAGCAAGCTGTTGCTCTACCAAGACTTGCTGTATGGCTTGTATCAAGAAAATTTAACTGATCTTTCTTTAGCATCCCACTATCAAACATTGGCTCAAGAGTTGGCTGCTGTGAAAACAACACGGGACACACAAACGATGTTTGCCTTTTATCAGCAGCTGGCTGATGTTTTGGCACAAAAAGCCTGTATTACCAACCAGATCACTAGTGCCTATAAAAGCAAAGATCGCACCGGACTGCACCAAGCAGTAGATAAGCTCAGTGTCTATAAATCCACCTTGCAATCCCTTTATGAAGCCCATCGTCAAGTCTGGTTTGACTGGAATCGACCTTTCGGTTTTGAAATTATCGATCTGCGATACGGCGCCTTGCTGATGCGCTGCGATACGACACTCTGGCGGCTTACTGCCTTCTTGGACGGGGAGCTCGATACGTTAGAAGAATTGACTCAACCGTCCTTACCAATGGTGACCCCTTTCAGCGGCAGTACTTCTGTGGGTCGCAATTTATTTCATGGAATCTATAGTGCGGGGAAAATTTCTGATGTTTAAAAGAAGGAGTGAGAACTTATGAAAACATCCTTGCTGCGCCGAACCGTCATCGTGAGTCTGCTGGCTATTGTTAGCCTATTCTTTCTCTATTTTCTAACAACCGATTCTTCTGCTCCAGTTCATGCCCAACCTTCAGAAAAACTGGAGATGACAGGCAATATTACAAATCAAGCAGCGGCGGAGGCTTGTTTGGCAGTGCTGAAAGAAAATTTACAAGCAGCCTCTGACCAAGACGCGACAGCCTATGCCGCAACGCTAGTGGCAGCGGCACGAGCAGAGACGACCCAAGAATTAGCTGATTTTTTTGCAGAAGAACAGCTGCAGCACACGCTGCTTTCTTTTGAAGTTGTTAAACAAGAGACAGGATCCATGCTGGTCGCGGCTCAACAGAAAACGATCAGCCCAAAAGACTCTTCTTACCGTGACCACATCACAGAGGCTTACCATACCTTTGTCAAGGAAGCAGATGGCTGGAAAATTCAAGAAACAGTCATGACGAATACAGAATTTCTTTAAGTGATTGAAAAAGGAGTTATTTTTAATGAGAACGTATAAAAATTGGCCTGCCGACTACCCTGACCCAAACTGGTTCCTCCATGATCGGTTTGGCTTATTCATCCATTTCGGCCTATTCAGTATTGGCGCTCGACACGAATGGTTTATGACGACAGAAAAAATTGAACCCACCACCTATCGCGAGAACTATTTTTCTCAGTTTGATCCTGATCTTTTCAATGCAGAGGAATGGGCTCAAACCGCAAAGAAGGCCGGTTTTCAATACATGGTCTTCACGACGAAACATCATGAAGGCTTTGCCCTTTGGGATACCGCTCTCAGCGAATACAAAGTGACCAATACCCCCTTCAAGCGTGACCTCTTAGCAGAACTGCTGCCGGCATTTCGTAAGGTCGGCATTAAGATTGGGCTGTATCATTCGCTGATCGATTGGTATCATCCAGATTTCACGCTCGACGGCCTGCATCCGCAACGAGAGACTATTCAAGCCCGTCAGACGAATAACCAGCGTGACATGCGCCGCTATCAAGATTTTTTAGCTGGTCAAGTCACTGAACTATTGACTAACTATGGAACCATCGATTATATGTGGTTTGATTTTCCATATAGTCATCGAGATTGGGGATGGTCTAAAGGCAAAGGTGCCGCCGATTGGGATAGTAAGCGGATCGAAAAAATTTGTCGAAACCTGCAGCCGAACATGCTGCTGAATGACCGTCTGGATTTGGGCCGAGGGATTACCACCCCTGAGCAATTCCAACCAGACAAACCATTAGAAGCGGATGGATTGCCTTTGATATGGGAAGCGTGCCAAACGATGTACGAAACGTGGGGCTATGATCGTGATGCTCAGCACTGGAAATCCAGTGAAATGATGACCAAAATGCTGATTGACACAGTGGCAAAAGATGGGAACTTTCTTTTAAATATCGGCCCAAATGCTCGTGGAGAAATCAGCTTACCAACTCGCAGCCATTTAGAAGCCATAGGTTCATGGATGCATTATCATCAACAAGCGATTATCGGCTGTGATGCCAGCTCTTTTCAACCGCCTATTGACAGTCGTTACACCCAAAACGGGAATAAACTTTACTTGCACCTCTTTTCTTATCCATACAAATCCTTGCATCTTCCAGGGCTTGCAGGACGCGTAAAGCATATCCGTTTCTTACATGATGGCTCCGAATTGTTTTATCGAGGATTTGATCCCGAGGAAGTGCTAACTTCAACGGAAGCCATCATCAACAAAGAGGACCTTGTTCTCAGCTTACCCGTCTGCCCACCAGATGTGTTGGTACCAGTGGTCGAGATCACTTTAAGAGAAATGTAAGCACCCGTTGCACTGTCCTAAATGAAGAATTTATTTATATAAAGACGTTGCCCTTACTTTCTTTACAAAAAAATGACTAGAAGCGGATCGCTTTTAGTCATTTTTTATGGCTATTTGTTCAAGAACTCCTACAAATTTGCCTATACGAAAGTAGCCAACCAGCTTGTTGAACAGGTGATGAGAACATCCAAACGAGTTGCGTGCTTAATCCATTCTTAACGGTACTTACCACAGGAGGTTCAAAGTTCCTTAGACAAATAAAGAACAAGATCGTCATTGTTGCAGCAAGGCGCATTCATCGCACAATTCTGATTATTGAACCAAACACCAGATCCATCTGGAATATAGCCTTGTTTTACATACAGTCTCTGGGCCGATCCATAACCATTATGCAGGCCTACCCCCAATGTCACCACGGCAGCTATTTCTCGTGCCTTTTCTTCGGCTGCTTTTAAAAGCTGACTGCCTACCCCTTGATTTTGATAGGATTCAAAAACATTAAAATCCACAATTTCTGGATACAAGCCTTTAAATGGTCCGTGCTTTGCTAGAGGGATCAAGGTCAAATACCCGGCAGTTTTGTTGTTTATTTTGGCAAGCAAAACGTATCTCTCCCCCGCTTCTTGCTCGTTTAAATAATCAATCAAGAGCTGCTGGCGAGAAGGCCACCCTTGCTTTAAAAACATTTGATCCATTTCAAGGATATCTTTTCTCTTCAACGGTTGAATATCTATGATCACTTATTTGCTCCCTTTCTCCCCCTCACTCGGGGCTATGTTCATTCTATACAGTGTGCCGCTGGCATTGATTTGCCTTATTGTTAAACTTATTCATCATAAAAAAATAATAGGGATTATCAGGGATTGCTGCTTCACCCAATTCCTCTAGCAATCAGCTGAATGTCGCTTCCCACCCATCATAGAGCTTTTGAACTGTCTCTTTTGGCCGATTGGGTTCATTATAAACTTTTTGGCTAATGGCCGCTTGGAGCCAAAAAATCGCTTGGATCACTTCACGACTAGTCTGAGCCTCAGGTACATCCGCCCAGACGGACAAAGCGATCGCCTGTGTTTGTGCAAGCTGTTCCTGTGCAACTTGTTGTCCATTGGCAAACGTCGTCAACTGGAATTCATTGCTGATTTTTTCGTAGGTTGGATAAGTATAGCCTGCCGCTTCTCCTAAGACATAATAGAAAAAATTATCATTGTGATTGATCATGGTATAGCCTTTTTCAAAAAAGACATCTGCCGGCGCCATATTCTGGTTCCAACGGGTCCAATAGGAGATTTGGCAATTCTCCGTCAATGTTGTCTGCTCTTGGCGATTCAAGCGGTAAAATCCATCATTCCAGACCCGCACAACAAAGCCGAGACTTTCAACAAAGTCCGCCAGCTCATTGACATAATCAATAAAGACTTCGATTCCGCTAGCTTTTTCCCCATAGCGCTCGCGGGCTGCTTCGATCATTTGCGGAAAGTTTTCTAAATGATCAAAATCAATAAACTCATCGGCACCAATATGAAAATAGGTGCTGTCTTCAAACAGTTGCGCATATTCCCGATAAACTTCCTGAATAAAAGCTACCGCTTCTGAATCCAAAATGTTCAGTGCTCGATCATCACGCGTGCCATCGGCTGTCGGTAATTGCCACTCGGGTTTTTGAGCCAATACTTGCCGCAAATGACCAGGAGAATCAAAATCAGGGATAATGGCAATTGAATGGTTTTGAGCATACGCAATCAATTCACGAATTTCCTGCTTGGTCAAATATTCTTCCGAAACGATTTCTGGAAATTGCTGGGATTCAATCCGAAAGCCTTCGTTTTCCGAAAAATGAAGTTGCAGATGCGTAAATTGGAAGCAAGCCATACTGCGGACGATTGCTTTCAAATCAGTTAGAGAATAAAATTTACGCCCGATATCGATCATCAGACAGCGTTCTTTAAGCGCTGCTAGATAGCTTTTCTGTGCTAATTGACCTGTCGCTTGATCTCGGCCATATTTGGTTAACGCGTAAAAGACGTGTTCTGGCGAGAACACACTGATTGTTTGGTTTTCAAATCGAAAATCAGCATCCAGCTGCGGATCGACCACTATTTGCGGGAGCGGATCCTTCGCCGACTGCCAACCTATCTCCTCAAAAAAGACGGCAGCTCGTTGCTGAGCTTCTTTCAAATCAACTGGTTTATTCATCTCATTCTTCCTCTTACTTTCAATAATTTCTCATTTTTTGGTTCATTTCACGGTATTGCCCTGGGGTCACACCCACTATTTTTCGGAACTTTCTCGTATAGTTGGAAACATCATAATACCCATTGTTACGAATAATTTCTTTGATCGGCAAATCTGTTTCAATCAGTTCTTCTTTGATTTTTTTCAGCCGTAATTCTTGAATATATTTGGAGAAGGTTTTGCCGCTTTCTTTTTTTACAAAACGGCTGACATAAGAGACAGATACACCTACTTCCTCTGCCACAGATTCTAGCGATAGCTGAGAGGAATGATAATTTTCTTGAATAAAACTGAAGATTTTCTCATTCATTTCCGACTCGTCATCCAGCGGCTGTTTCTGCACCTTTGTACAAATCTGCTGGGCAATCGTTAACAAGGCCGTCTGCAATTGATTCAAGCTGTTGAAATCGGCACTTTCAGAAGCAGTATGCAGTACCTCTGCCCCCACCAATTCACCGCCGACTTGCGCGATCGTATTCAACAAGTAGTAGCCGTACATTTTTTGGACACGAGGCGAGGTCTGCTTGCTCTCGCCTTCTTCAATCAAACGTTGGATCGTTTCACTGGCAATTTCAATATTTCCTTGATTCAAGGCTTGGATCAATTTTAATTTTTGATTGTCTGGATAATTGATCGGTAAATGTTTGGTCTCTTGGGAAAGCTCCGCATAGTAGCTGATTTGCTTCCCTTGACTTCCTTGATTTTCCAGTGCCGCCAATCCTTCGATATACGATTCATTAATAGCCGTTAGTTGATCCACCGTCATCCCGACACCCATTGCGGGTGTTAGGGAGATCGCTTGGGTAATTTTTTCCGCGATAGCATCTACAATTTCTTTTTGTTTTTTGCCATCAACAAAGCCAACGGTCAATGCCAGCATTTCTGTGGACAAAATTTCAGTGGCATATGCCGTATAATCAGCCTCTTTGATTTCTTCGATATAATCAATTAAAAATTTCTTATCCCCTTGCTTGGCTTTGGTATCAACAGTTTTCGTATCAATGGCGATCACAAAATAATTCGACTTAGGGAAACAAACATGGACAGCTTCCAAAAGCAGAGCCAATTCTTGTTCTGAACGGAAACGTCCACTCATTAATTTGCGCAATACTTGTTCTCTCGCATGGGGTGTTTGTAAACGAACTTCCTGATGCAGTTCTTGGTGCTCTACCAAAAATGCCGCTAGCGTATTATGGACATCATCCATCGAATGAAGAGTCATTTTTGGATCACGATGAAACTCCTGAACCAGATTTTCTATTTTGCGAATCGGCCGATAACTGCGTAAACCAAGCATCACGACTGCGGTGATCCCCGTAAACAATATGGCGATAAATACTAGGACGAACTGTTCTTGCACACGGTTAACTGAAGCCAATGCTTGATTCGGATTGGCGACAGCTACGACCGAAATATTCAATTCTTTGTTGGCAATTGCTTGAACAAAATACGTCGATTGTTCAAACCGCATTCGTCCTGTTTGAATGCCTTTTTTCATTCGCTCAGGATGATTTAAAAAGCGTGCTAACTCATCATTGGTGGTACTGGCTAATAACTGATACTCATCATTGATGATATAGGTATTGCTGAGCCCATCACTATTGCTTAAATCAAGGATTCTCTTCAAATTGTTTTCTTTGATTTCGTAGATTGCTGCGCCGTAAACGGTCATTTCTTCACTTTGAATTGGAACGATATAAAAGAAACGCGAATATCGCTGTTCTCCACCAGCACCTTCCAATGTCAGTAACGTCGGCGCTGGAGAGTCCAATTGTGCGACCAATTGAACTTGGTCCATATCGTTTTTTGGCAGTACCTTATTCAAGAATGTGTCGACTGACAGTGAGCCAACGGTTGAATAAAGGGTCGCCGGGGCTTCTTTATAATATAAATAGACTTCTTCGACTAGATCGTTAGTGATTTTATATGTCTGCATCGCTTCTTTTGCTTCTTTAGTCAAGTAAGGATGCTGTAGGTATTTCAATGAAACAACATGATCATTGGTCATTTTTTGGGTCAGATAATTCAATTGAATAAATGTATTTTCTAATGAATATTTCAATTGGATCAATTGATTTCTGGCCGTCAGCAGTACTTGTTCATTGATACTTTTGACAGATGTATCATACCAAATCCATGACACGGCTAAAAAAGGCACTAAAAACACGATTAAATAAGAGCTGATGGCACGAATGATTCCCCTAAATAGTTTTTGACGATTCTGTTCCGTGTACTTTCTCACTTGCATCACCTATTCTCTGTTATTTCAAAAGCTCAAAAACGCTTTCATTTATCGGTACTTATTTAGGAGAAAAGAATGTATGATACTCTAATAAAATACGCTTTATTTTAATAAAAAACAATGCTTTTTTACAAGTTAGCTATCAGGCTTGTATTTTCTTAACCAGTTATAACAAGCGCCTAATAAATTTGATTCATTGCCAAAACGACAGGCACAAATGTTTGGCACGATAACAGTACTTGGAATCTGTTCAGCAATCACAGCCAATCGTGCGTTTACTTGAGGGATCAAGAAACGGCTAGCACTGATTCCACCACCAATCAAGATAATTTCCGGATCAATCATGTACTGCAGGCTATAGCAAGCTGCCGCCAGCTTATCGACAAAATCAGCGACCATTGGCAGACATCGCGGATCTTGTTCTTGAACCAGTGTATCAATGCGCTGCCCATTGATTGTTGGATCTCCGATACGCTCTGCTGTTTCTTCCACAAGAGTTCTGGTTGACCCTGCGATGCTCCAAAGTTCCCAATCCTTCGTTTCGGTCGGAAAAAGCATATAGCCAAACTCTCCTGCTAGTAAGTGTTTGCCGCGAACCAATTGATGGTTAATCATTAAGCCACCGCCAACGGATGTACCTAGGACAATTGTCGCAAAGGACGCACAATTTTGAGCGTGACCTAACCACTTTTCTGCCAATAACGCACAGTTGCCATCATTTTCGGCAGCCACTGGACATTGGTATGTGCTTCGCAAATGCCTAACCAGTCTTTTGCCAAATCCTTCATACAAAGGTGATGTCATCCCGATTTCTTGGCTTCGTGGATCAACCAGTCCCGTTGAGCTAATAGCAATACCATCAAATGTTGCGGCATAGAATGCATCGATGTGTCGACATATGCGTTGCGTGACTGTGGCATATTCCTTGTTCATAGGAAATTGAGTCAATTGTCTGCGTTCCCCTTGACTATTCACTAACCCACATTTAATAGCAGTACCGCCAATATCAATTGCTAAAATCCACATTTTCTTGACCTCACAAGGCTTTCTTTTATCTTGCATTCAGTATACGCAACCAATGTTTTCGGCGACCATATGTATTTCTTGCAACAGTGTGTCAAATCCGCCCAAGCCATAAAAAACCCCGCAACGAAAGATATCTTGCATTTAGAAAGAATATACGTTGTACAGAAAGTGATAGCTTATCTGCTTATTTTTAAAACACTAAAAAGATCAGGTTTAACGCTCAGCTTCACAAAACTGTTCATCCTGCAAAGCAAAAAAGAAATCCATTAGATACGGTGCCTGAGAATTTTGTCAGCAAAGGAAACAGCTACCCTTTTTTTGAGATAAGCTATCTAGTTTATAAAACAAAAAACCGTCACGCATAAGACATCCTCTCATGCGTGATCGGCATTCTACTTAGTCATTGCTTTTAGAAATAGATCGAACGATTTTTTAGAACTTAGTTGCTGACTCTGGGTGTCACAACAGAAAATCTATTAGCAATAAACTAACTTTGTTCTGTTCTTACACTCTGGACACTTATTGCTCATTTGAGTCATAAAACCTCAATAAACGCTTGTGCTCGTTCAATACAGTCCCTGCTCCAAATAATCCACCAACGGACCCAAGTACTTTTTATCTGTCCAATCACAATCTTGTCCGTTGGCTTCCATGAGTGCCTTCGTCTGTGGGTCATAGGTGTGCGGCGCTTTCTTAGCCGCAGCTTTTCTTAACATTTTCACTAAGTTTCGATCAAAGAAATTCATTTTGCTTTCCTGCCATTGTCCTCTGCCGTAAAAAAGGGGGATGTCCTTTATTGGACCCGTGAGATTCTGTTCTCTGAGTTTTTTCACAACATCTTCTTCAGGAGCAGAGGCTCCCACACAAAAGATAAGTATCTCTTTGTCTTTTAGCTGGTTGGTATTCTTTTTTAAAAAGGACAGTCCAGCAATACCCGATGCATAGATTCCCCCACAGAAGATAATTGTGTCATAATCCATTACTTCAGCTATTTTCGCTTTTGGGGTTTCTAGGCTGGAAAAACCTGTTGCATCTTGAAGCCAGTGGACATACTTTTTGACAGCGCCGTATTTCGATTGATAAACAATCATGCCGTTTTTCATGGGGGAACTCCTCTCTGCAGTTAGGACTGCACCTTATGGTTTTGTGCCAGCTATTGCTTGTTCTAAAAACGTTTCGTACGCTTTTTCCTGTTGTGCATAGATTTCATCTAGTGGAATACCAGGTGTCGTTACTGAGAAAATCGTACCGATTCCGATCGTGTAAATGAGCATATGCATGTGTAGCTGTTTGGCGGTTTCTATACTGATAGTCAAATCGGCGGCAATCCTTTGGGCTACTTGAGGATTCGTCTCCAACTGATACAGATCTTCTAATGACGAAACATTCGCTCTTTTTTGTAAGACAAAAATACTCAAAATATGGGGTTCTTCTTTCGCCAATTGCAAATACGCGTGTCCGGTACTGCGAAACAGATCCTGGGGGTCGCTATGGGCTTCTAGATACGCTTGTAAAAATTGCCGTGCTTTCTGCTCTACTTCTGTTCGCAGGCCCTCCATATTGGTGCAGTAACTATAGATGGGCTGGACTGAACAGCCTAACTTCTCGGCAATGTTCTTGACGATCACGTGCTCCATACCGCCTTTTCGAGCAATCTCAAAGGCGGCATCAACCACCATTTCCTTTGTTATTCGTTGTTTCGGCATTCATTGTCCTCCTTAAGCACAAGTTTCGTTATATAAACTCTTTATATAAATCGATTATATTCTTTTGTTCCTTCGAAGTCAATTGGATCCAAGCCACTATCCCTCGCTCTTTCTATTGAATAAAGAGCTGTCTATTTCTCAAAAATCATCGTTCATAGGTTGTAAATCTTCCGTTACTTTCCAATGATTGCTGGCTCTTTTATCCGCATAAAAAAGGTACAGCCCACAGAAAAAGGCTGTACCGTAGATAATACGTATGGGCTCTTTTACACTCGAAGCTGCTACACTTCTGGGGTGTCCTCTGGTGGCGCTTCGGGGATCGGTTCTTCCTCTTCATACAAGGAGGAAACCCGCGTATACCATTCAAACACATGGGTAATGACCACTTTAGCTGCCGCATACACAGGAATCCCTAAAATGACCCCAACAAGGCCAAACAGTTTTCCTGAAGTCAAGAGGACTAACAGGATCGTGACAGGATGAATCGACAACTCGTTTCCTAGAACTAATGGCGAAATCAAGCGGCCTTCAATGGTCTGCTCAATGACAAAGACGATCAGCACTTGGATCAGTAACACGGGTCCACCGACGATTCCTAAAAAGACCGCAGGGATCATGGCCAAAAAAGATCCTAAATAAGGGATCAAATTTAGAAATCCCGCTGCAATCCCCAGTGTGATGGCATAATCTAAGCCAATGATACTAAACCCGATCATAAACATCACTGCGACCGCAAACGCCACCGTCAGTTGTCCCCGAATATAGGAGGATACTTGATCGTTCATCTCTTTTAAGACGACCAGTGATGGCTGGCGCATTTTGGTTGGCAGAAATTTAACAAAATAAGGGGCTAGTTTACGGCCATCTTTCAGTAGGTAGAACAAAATAAATGGCATGGTAATGACCGCTAAAACGATCGTTGCAACGGCGCCGAAGAAACTGCCTAGATTTTGAATCGTGCTGCGGGAAAGGTTTTGGACGATATCCGTCAAAGAAGAAATCAACTTCTCATTGGAGGCTTCGATCTGCTCTTGGACTTGTGAGAAGATTGGATCAGAGAGGATCTCATTCACCTTATTCTCGATGATCGTCAAGTAGCCTGGCAAATTATCCGCAAAGCTCATGGATTGCTCTTGGATCTTAGGGATGATCACCACCACACCCCAGACGATCAGACCAACCACTAAAATAAAGAGACCGAAAATACTGTAGATTCGTTTGATTCCCTTGCGTTCTAAGTAGTCGACGGTGGGGTTCATCAAGTAATACAAGATCCCCGCCAAAATGATTGGCAATCCGACGATGGCTAAAAATTGCCAGACGGGTTCAAACAAATACGACACTTTCGTAAAGAGCAGCAAAATCAAGAGAATCAATAAAATGACCAGCAAGCTGGTCACTGCTTGATTGTTTAAAAACCATTTCCAAAACCAGGAATGCGGCTTTTTCTGCGTTTCTTTCATGACATTCTTTGCCTCCTAGTCGTACGTCACCTGCATGCCGACTTCTAGTTTCGGCAGAACAGTTGGCGTTAAATAAATCGCACTTGAAAGCTGATCTTCAGCCGGCACTTCGTCAAAGACAAAGGTCACATGCTGGATCGTTTGCAGGATTTGGTTTACGACCGTCCCTACATATTGGACTTGATAGGTCTGATCACCAAAAGTGATCTGGTCCCCTTTTGTGACGACTAACGCTTGCGAATCTGGAATCGTTTGAATGACTGAATATTCTCGCAGTGTGTCGGTCGCTTCTTCACCAAAAAAGATGATCATTCTTTCTTGCGAATCGATCGCTTGTGGACCGATTTCTTTGATCGTCCCTTTTTTCATATGACAAACTCCCCTTTCTATCTTCTTGTTTATTATAACATAAAGAGTTTTTCTACCCGCCCAAAACCGCATTCTATGGTAGAATTAAATAGGAATGAAACTATTAGGAGGTTTTTTTATGTTGCAAACGATTTATTTAGGTACGTACACTCGTCGCGAAAGTAAAGGGATCTATTCGATCGCTTTAGATACGGAAAAAGGAACACTGACCGATTTGACCTTATGCGCGGAAGAAAAAAGTCCGACTTATCTTGCCCGCAGTAAAAAAGAAGCAGTTTACAGCGTCACAGAAGTAGATGGCAACGGCGGCGCAGCTGCTTATACCCCAGACTTTACCTTGCTGAATACCGCAACGGAAGAAGGCGCACCACTTTGCTATGTAGCAGTTGATGAAACCCGTCAGCTTTTATATGGTGCCAACTACCATAAAGGTGAAGTGAATGTTTATAAAATTCTAGAGGATGGCAGCATCGAAGCAACGGACAGCATCTACCATGATGAACCCGTCGGCTCTCATGAAAACCAAGACAAACCTCATGTCCACTATACTGACTTAACACCAGACCAACGTTTAGCAGTTTGTGACCTTGGAACAGACCGGGTATATACTTATGATATTTCAGAAGATGGCAAACTGACAGAAGTTTCCGTTTACGTGGCAGAAGACGGAACTGGTCCACGTCATTTGGTCTTCCATCCAAATAACCAATACGCTTACTTAGTGGGCGAATTAGACAGCTCATTGACTGTTTTACGCTACAATGAAGCAGATGGCAGTTTTGAGAAAATCCAAAAGGTGCCAACGATCCCTGCGGACTTTACGGATTTCAACAGTGGCGCTGCGGTACGTATCTCGAACGATGGCCGTTTTGTTTACAGCTCAAATCGCGGCCATAATTCAATCGCTGTTTTTGAAGTAACCGATGAAGGCGCTGGCCTGACTTTTGTTCAATCAATCTCGACTGAAGGCGACTTCCCTCGCGATTTCGATTTGGACCCGACAAACGATTATCTCGTTTGTGCCAACCAAAATTCTGATAACCTAACGTTATACAAACGCGATGAAGCCACTGGCAAATTGACTGTCTTAGAAAAAGACATCTACGCACCAGAATGTGTCTGCGTCTTATTCAAAAAATAAAGTTTTGGAGGATTCCCCCATGTTTGATAAAACACCAAAGGAACTTGTGCTCAAAGATTTTTCTAATATCTACAATAAATGTCAATCAACCTTTGAACTAGTGACGAGCCGCAAATACAATGAATCATTGGTCCTATTAACGACTGCAGAAACGTATGCGATCGCTGAAAAAGCCTATATTCGCTGCGATACTGCCAAAGAGCTGCAAACAGCGGAAGTCATTGCTTTCTTTGATGCTTTTGAGATCTATTATTTTGAATTAAAACAAGTCCTTTTTCATGATGACGATGATTTTGTTTCTTTAAAAAATCGTTTAGAAAAAATGAAAGACACTTACGAAGCATTGACAGCCTCATTTCATTTGTTATGATGAAATCAAATCAAATGTGAAAAAGGTGACGTTATGAACCAAGAACAAGTGTTGGATCGTTTACGAGAAGAATTGACCATGCCGTTTTTCGAAGCAAAACTAGAAGACAAAGAGTATTCCGAAGAAGACTATCAACAAGTCAAAGCGGATTTGGTAAAATACTTTGATGACTATGTACGCAATGTAGAAAATTAAGAAGCAGCCTGCGATGATTCCTTCATCGCAGGCTGTTTTACTGTTATAACGTCACTAGAAAGTTTTGATTCGTCGTAGCTTCGATTTGAGGATGCTGTTTTAAATAGTCAGCAATCAGTTCCGTCATATCGACTTGAATCTCACGAACGATTTTTTCGGCAGAAAACATGGCGTAGTTGCCGCCACCTACTGCACGGTATTGGTTAATGACGATCTCTAATTCTTGATCCATCGCAATGGCTTTTTCTTCAAAGTCCAAGCGGGTGATTCGCTGACCGACGGGTTGACTAAGATCGATCGTATACTCGATGCCTTCATACATATCGTAGTTATAATATTGCGGTTTTGGCTCAATAAAAGCAGGATTGAAGACGATCTGACCGTCAACAACGGCTAAATAATCCGCCGTTTGTTCTAAAGCGGCTTTTAATTCGGCACCTGTTATTTTGACTACAGCTAACGTATTTGGGTAAATATAATTAGTGATCACATCTCGCATCGTGATGGTTGCGCCAAAGCCTTTGCCCTCATTGTTGAAAAGAGCAGTACCAGAAATTTTGGCACCGCTGGCAGCCATCTGAACACGATTGATAAATTCAATATAAGGGTGCTCTTTCAAGCGTGCCCCCATCGGATCGGTGATTCGCATATCCCCACTGACTTTGCCTAACGGCTGATCTAGCCAGGTTTGTAATTCTTCTTCGATGGGTGCTAACAAAGCCAACGTCTCTTGATCTGGGACAGCATCTGCAACAGGGATCAACGCAGCCGTACTGTTTGTGACATGAACCCCTGTCTGATTTTTTTCAACCGTCAATTCGATGGCGCCGATAAAGCTTCCACGATAACCGGGCTGTACAACGGAGACACCATTGATTTTTGTGGCGATCTCACGGTGCTGGTGTCCTGTGAAGAACGCATCGATTCCTGAGACTTCCTGCAATAATTGATAGCCCTCATTTTCGCCGGTCAATAATTCGGTCGGTTCTCCAGTGACTAAATCACGCTCGAAGCCGCCATGGTAGCTGACGACAACGATATCGGCTTTTTCTCTTAAGTAAGGCACATAGTTTTTCGCTGTCTCAACGATGCTGACAAACTGCATCCCTCGAATCGTCGCAGGCTGTTCCCAATGAGGAATATATGGCGTCACCATTCCTAAAATCGCGATCTTTACCCCTTCTTTTTCAATGATGGTGTAGGCTTGGCCAAAGAATGGTTCTCCCGCTTCATTTAAAATATTCGCTGCAAGCACCGGCGTTTCGTAGCTGGCGATCGCTTCTTGCAAATAAGGCAGACCGTAGTTGAACTCATGATTGCCTAAAACATGGACATCAACGTCTAGGTGGTTGACGACAGCGGTCAATGCGGCAACGGAGTGCTGGCTTTTGGCGATGTAATAGCTTAAGGGCGAGCCTTGGATAAAGTCGCCATTTTCGATCGTTACGACCGGCCCGGAGGCTGCTTGGCGCAGTTCTTTCATTTTGGTGGCAACTTTTGCCACGCCGAATCCTTGTTCCGTGTCATCGGCAAAATTGGTTGGATAGACATAGCCATGCATATCGCTCGTTTCTAAAAACGTGATTTTCATTCAAAAGACTCCTTTTCCCCTCAATAGACCAAAAGGGCATGCGCATAAGTCGAAAACCCTCGAAAGCCAGCATTTTCTGCTTCCTTGTGTCTTCAAACCTTATGGCACAAACCCTTTTGTCTTTCATTCTCAGGTGTTTCCCTGATTATACCCTATTTTGACGAAGAAATTCAGAATTATTGGTTCCAAGCATCTTCTAATTGTGGTTTCGCGTTTTCAATCAATTGATCGACATCTTGATCTGTATTAGACAAAATGTTTTCCATGATTGAACGCATTTCATTGTAAGCAGGATCAGCATTTTCAATCACTGGGATCGAGAACAATTCTTTGGTTGCATCTTCTAATTTGGCAGCGACTTTTGTTTCAGGATTGTTTTTGTATTCATCGCTTTCCAAAACAGATTCAACAACTGGCATGTAGCCGGTATCGATCGCCCATGTTTTTTGCGCTTCTGGCGAAGTTAAGTATTTCATGTATTCAAAAGCAGCGGTGCGTTGCTCTGGTGTTGCGCTGTTGAACATATACAAGTCAGTTCCTTGTTGCAAGTTGATTGGTTCTGGACGAGCTGCTACGTCATATTCAAATTTGCCTTCGGTATCTTTTTTAACAAAGCCTTCCCCTGCGATTGAGCCGACATACATTGCGATTTGCTCGTTGGCAAATGGACCAGACAAGTATTTGTCAGAACCAGCGATTCGGAAGTAGCCGTCTTTAACACCATCTAGGTAGTAGTTGATGACTTCTTTTGATTCATCGCTGTCTAATTGCAAGTCTTTGTCAAAATCAACGCCTTGATTTTTCATTGCGATGGCATAGTAGTTGTTTAATGAGTCAAAACCAGCACCTACGACTTCACCGTTTGATTTTTCATAGATTTCTTGAGAAGCTTCTTTTAATTCTTCAAGGTTTGTTGGTACGTCAATACCATACTCGTCTAACATGTCTGCATTGTAAAACAGCATTTCTGTAGATTTGTTGAAAGGAATCCCGTATTGCACGCCGTCGATTTGTGCACCATCTAAAAGGGCACTGCGGATCTCTTCTTGGTCACCCCAACCGATAGTATCATCGTTGATGTATTCGCCAAGGTCAACTAGCATGTCATCTTGGGCAGCATTCCATAACCAACCAGGATATGCTTGGGTGATAGTTGGCAGATCTTTTGGTGAAGGCAAGGTTGAATTCACCTTTGCTTGCAAATCAGGATAGCTTGATTGGTTTTGCAATTCGATCTTGATGTTTGGATTTTCGTCCATGAATTGCTCGGTCAATTTCGTCAATGATTCTTCTTGCGCACCATTCATTGCATGCCAAAAGGTGACAGTCGTATCTTCGCTTAGCTCTGTAACGATTTCATCACTTTCCGTAGAACCAGATGAATCGTTGTTGTTTCCACAAGCCCCTAATACCAATGTCGCGGCTGCAGCTGCTGCAAATGCAAGTTTCTTTGTTTTCATTTTTTCCTCTCCTCTATCACTCTAAAATAATTTTTTCACCGCGTTGCGGCAATATTCTTTCACCATACGGATTCACCAGATTTTCTGGTTTCAGCGTATGGATTGGAACCAATCGTTGGGGCTCGATCCATGCAATGATCTGATCTAAATCAGCTGGTTTCGCATGTCCCGAGTTTGGCAAACGGACAAATTCGATGTCCAGTGCTGCCAATTGATCCAAAAAGACTTGATAAGCTGGATCAAAATCGCCTAACGGCTGCGCATCACTGTGAATATACAAACCACCCGTCTGCAAGTTTTCAAAATGCGCGACTGCTTGCCAAAGGTACTGGCTCGTGTCGGCACATAATGCCTGATAAGAAATGGCGAAGGCTGGATCGAGCGTCGCTGGTACTTGATCATCGATCGTATAGAACGGTACATCTTTATTGAAAATTTCTTTCAACAAAGCAGCTTGCTTCGCCTCTAAAACAACCGTCCGCGGCGCGGCTTCAACAAGCGCCATAAAGCGCTCGACATTGGCTGGATAGCCATTGAAAGTAATTTGTCGTTGGGGATTTTCTTTGACCAGACGCACGAAGGTCTCGATCAATTCTGTTTCACTTTCCACTGTGATCGCTTTGGGGTCCGGTTCTCTTTCTGGAAAGCTGATGCTGACCCCTTCCATCATCAATAGATCCGTGTGTTTGGCTAACTGACAGAATTCTTTGGTACGCTCTGGATGATAGCCATGCAAACGCAAATCACCGGTATAAGCGATAAAATGATCTGGCGTGCGAATCAACAAAGCTGCCGCACCGTACGCATCATGATCGACTGGAATGATCTCGACTTTGATTTCCCCGACCCGAATCACATCATGGGGTTCTAAGCCGATCAATTCACGGACAAAGCTTTTTTCTTCATGAGGAACGGGCAGCAAGAAGTCCCCTTTTTGATTCAACACTTCGAGGATCGCTTTGGTTTCCTTCAAGGTGTACATAGGAATATTTGGGTCTAAAAAGTTGATCATCTTGGAATGATCCAGATGGGCGTGGGAAAGAAAAACTGCTGTTTCTTGGTATTCTTTCGTTTCGCTTCCTTGGTACGTGTAGTCTAAGCGTGGATCGTAGACATTTTTCAGTTCTGGTATCCAGCGATGCGCAACTAACGTTTGTAATTCTTCATCTGGTAAGGGTGTTTCTGGATGATACTCCGAACCGAAGTCAAAAAAGATATGGGCATCTTTGTACGCAACTTCGATGACGGTCCCTCCAATCGTTAAGATCCCGCTATGAAAGGTAATCGTCGTTTTATCCTTTGATGCCATCTTTAGCCACTCCTTTGATAATTTCTTTTCTAAAGATCAAGTAAATGATCAGAATTGGAATGACGGTCAAGGTCGCTGCCGCCATCTGTAAATGAACATCGCTGCCGCTTTCTGTGGTAAAGGCAGCCAACCCATTATTTAAGAGGCGGTATTTTTTCTCATTGGTTACTAGCAACGGCCATAAGAAGGAATTCCAGCTAGAGATGAAAGTCAAGATCCCGACTGTCACTAAGGCTGGTTTTGACATGGGGATCAAAATCCGCCGAATGTAAGCCAAATCGCTAGCACCGTCGATTTTGGCCGCTTTGTAAAAGGTATTGGAAATACTTTGCAAATAACCATTTAAATAATAGATGTAAAAAATACTGGTCAGAAAGGGAATGATCAACGCACTATACGTATTCAATAAGCCCATTCGCGCAATCGTATTGTAATTGGTGAAAATGATCGATTCATAAGGAACCATCAATAACGAGATCATCAATCCGATAACTAACCGTTTGTATTTGAATTCAAGACTAGTCAATGCAAAGGCAGCTAGAATCGCAGTGATCAGCGTCGCGATAGTCGTCACCGCGGAAACGAAGACCGTATTAAAGAAGTAGCGTAAAAACGGTGCTCGGGTAAAAACTTCCCCGTAGTTGCTCCACTGGAAAGACTCTGGCATGATCGTCGGTGGAATACTGGTTGCTTCACTGTAGGTCATTAGACCAGCTAAAATCATATAGACAAAGGGAAACAGCGTGATCACTGCTAAAATTGCTAAAAACAGCATCGAAACAATCGTGACAATTTTTTTCATTCGTTTATTCGCCCACTTTCTTCAAAAGTTTATTTTGGATAAAGGTGACGAGCAAAATAATGATGAACAAGATCACGGTTGCCGCCATTGCAATCCCCGGACGTCCGGCGATATGGAATTTGTCATAAATATAAAAGACTGCCGTGGTTGCACTGCGGGCGATCCCTGGCTGGCCGCCAAACAAGGCATATACTTGGGTATAGACTTTAAAGGCACTGATCAGATTGACCGTCAACAAGAAAGCAAAGGTTGGGATCAATTGCGGAAAGGTGATTTTCCGAAAAATCTCGCCATCGGTGGCGCCAAACATTTTTGCGATTTTGTAGTGTTCTTTGTCGATGTTGCGCATTCCTGCCAACAAGATAATAATGTTGAAGGCGAGGCTCGTCCAAACGCCAAAGATGATCAAGGTCGTCATACTCATATTGACATTATCTAGCCAGTTGACTGGCGCAATGCCGACAAGACCTAGTAGATAATTAATGATCCCGTAAGAGCCGTTGAAAAAGTAACGAAACACGATCCCGATGGCAATCGTACTTGTGACATAAGGCATAAAGAAGATCGTTTCAAAAAAACTTTTGTATTTGACTTTTTCAAAAATGATCCAAGCAATCGCTAATGAGAGAACCAGCGAGATCGGCACGACCGCAAAAGCAAACAGCGCTGTGTTTTGCAGTGCTCGAAAGAATACGGGGTCCGTTAAAACCCTTTGATAGTTCTCAAGCCCAGCATACTGTTGGTTAATCAAGGTTCCTTTTTGGAAACTCATGATGAAGGAACGAAACAGCGGATATACACTGAATAAGAAAATAATGACCAATGAAGGCAGTAAAAACAGCCACGCCTTTGGTTGATTCTCAGGGTTATAATTTTTTTTGAACATTAGTAGACCCGCTCTCCTTTTTCATCAAAGATAAAGGCTTTTTTGTAATGAAAATCAAATGACACTTGCGCGCCTTCTTCAATGATCTCTTCAATACTAACGATCGATTTCATATGTTTTGCAGCCAGATCAAAGTTCAAGATTCGTTCTCGTCCGATCAGCTCTACACTCTTGATTTCTGTTTGGAACAAACCTGCTTGCAAGGTGGTCAGCACATCTTCTGGACGAATACCTAACGTATATTGGCCGTCTGTCAATGGTTTTTTGAAGCGAATGTCAGTAAAGCGGTCAACCGGGATCGTAAACGCTGGATGGATCATTTGGCCCTCTTTGACTTCTACTGGCAAGATGTTGATGATTGGATTACCAATAAATTTCGCTACGAAAAGATTGTTTGGTTCTAAGTAAAGGTTTTGCGGATCATCATTTTGCTGAATGATCCCCTCGTTCATCAAAATGATCTTATCACTGATAGAAAGAGCTTCTTCCTGGTCATGAGTCACGAAGATCGTGGTGATGCCTACTTCTTTGACTAATCGACGGATCTCTTCACGGATCTTCAAGCGCAAACGGGCATCTAAGTTACTTAATGGTTCATCTAGCAGTAAGACTTCTGGACTTTGCACCAAGGCACGCGTGATCGCTACCCGTTGCTGCTGTCCGCCAGAAAGGGTTCCTGGTTTTTTCTGACTTAATTCTTCAATATTGGTCAGTTTCATGAACTTTTCAGCAATTTTCTGCGCTTCGTTTTTCTTGATCTTTTTCTCTCCGACTGTCAGTGGAAACATGACATTTTCTAACACAGTCATATGGGGATAAAGGGCATAATTCTGAAAAACAAACCCGATATTGCGGTCTTTTGGCTCCGTCTTAACAACGGAAGAACCATTAAAGCGGATATCGCCATCGGTGGGACTCAACAACCCCGCGATCAAATTCAATATCGTCGATTTCCCACAACCACTTGGTCCCAACAAACAAACCAAATCGCCTTTTTCTATTGTAAAATCTACTGCTTTCAAGGCTTCAAACTTATTATCGAAAACCTTCTTCAACCCGACTACTTCTATCAAAACTGCCCCTCCATTTTCTCTTTTTCCTCCGAATAGTTGACTGGCATTTCAAGTCACAAAAAAAACGAACTCTTGATGTTTCGGTCAAACGCTCAAAGAAATTCGATTTTAATCATAACAAACGAATGTTTTTATTCGATACCATTATTGTAAATGTTTTGTAAAAACCAATGGGAATTATGAAAGAATTTTTAATTAATTTACCTTTTAATGAGAAAACGATGAGTGACTCAAAGGGAAATCTACCCGCTAATCCCGAACATTTCTTCAATTTTCGAAAATTTTCATGAAAAAATGAATGAATTTTATCAAATATACGTAGCTGTGTATAATAACACTATTTTTACACTTCTTTTTTATCAAAAAACACCTTATTAATTGTTTATTAAAAAAGCCAGTATTTCTCTGATTAAAATAACAAAAAAAAGGCGTTTTTTCCAAAGAAAACAATCGTCCTTTTTTTCCTTCAGTTATTCGACTTCATCGATCGTTAGCGTCAGCAATTTCGTTGAAACTTGCTCAAGAAAATAACGGTCGTGTTCAATGATCAGCATAGAAGGCTCCACCAAATGAATCACTTCCTCTAATTGCTTCTGATTGAAGACGTCCAAATAATTTAGCGGTTCATCCCAGATAAACAATTCTGCTGGTGTTGCTAATGATTTGGCTAGTTCCACGCGTTTACGCTGCCCCATGCTCATTTGCTGGATCGGCGTTTGAAAGACAGCTCTTTCCAAGCCAAGCTTTTTTAAGTTATTTAGCAGATCTTGATAATTCAAGCCATGCTCTTGGGCAAATTCTGTCAGCATCCCACAGTTGTCCTCGTAGTTTTGTCGGACATAACTGATGGTGATCCCATGGGCTGTTTTGATCGTCCCTGACTGCTGTCCATCGAAAGTACCTAAAATACTCGCAATCAAACTGGACTTGCCAGATCCGTTGGCCCCTTGAATCCCCAAGCGCTCTTTTTGACGGATCGCAAACGTCAGCGGTTTAAACAAAGGCTGCTCATAGCCAAGCTGAAAATGCTCTGCTTCCAGCAACACATCATGATGGCTAACAAGCGGAGTCATTTTCAGAGGATCAATCCACTCAATGTCTTTTAACAACGCAGACTTGTCTTGAATTTGATCTTCCATCCGTTTAACGATCGCTTTCGAGCGCTTCATGGTCCGTGCCGCTCGGGCACCGATCGCCCCCGTATCATAGATTGCCCCGCTGCCTTTTTTGGTCGGCGACCCTAATTTGTCCCGTTCGCGTCCTCGGGACCACTCCGCTTTCTCGGCTGCCGTCTGCTTCAAACGACCGATTTCTTTTTTCAACTTGCTGTTTTGTTCTTGCTCATACGCATCTTTTTGCTGCTTTTGCAGCTCATAGACTGAATAATTCCCTTTGTACAGCACCAAGCGGCTTTTTTCGATCGCCAATACATGATCGACGACTTCATCGACAAACTGTCGATCATGGCTCACAACGATAAACCCGGTTTTTTGCTGCAAATAGCGGGCAACATGTTCGCGAGCGGTCACATCCAAATGGTTGGTCGGTTCATCGATCAAAGGAAAATTCTCTTCATCAACGAACAACCGCGCCAATAGGACTTTCGTTTGCTCGCCGCCAGATAAAGTGGCAAAGGGCCGCCAAAGCACTTCTGGATCAAGTTGTAGCAGGTTCAATTCCCGTTCCAAACGCCACTGTTCAAATTCGCCAGATTCCTGTAAAACAAAAAGCGTCAGTTGCTGATCGTCAGAGACGGTTAAGGGAAAATAAACGAATTGCTGCTCATGGGTGATCGAGCCGCTATAAGGCAATTCATTGAGCAGCAAACGCAGCAAGGTCGTTTTGCCGCGACCATTTCTGCCAATCAACCCTAATTTCCATTGTGTATCAAGGTTCAAGTTGGCATCCTCAAAAAGCAACCGTTCTTGGCTGTCAAAGCCAAAAGTTAAATGATTAATACTGATATTCGACATAAATATACCTCGTCTCTATTCACGGAATAGAGTAGACCTAAAGTTATTTTCAGAATCAGTTTTTAGAGGTACACAAAAAGATCCCCCATCGAAAAAGTCAACCAATCCTGAAAATCTGCAGACTATCCCCTTGGAGGAACAGTTTCATGCAGCTTTCAACAAATTGGTTAATTTTTCAATGGAGGATCCCTCATTTCGTTTAATAGTGCCCTAAGTATAGCATTGATCGGCAAAAAAGCGCAAGTTCAGTACCCCCTGCTGCTTTTCCTTTATATTTTATTCACAAACTAAACCCGTTATCGCTGGAAACGTTACATTAAAAAACACTTGAAACACAAAAAAACCATCAGGTTGGTTAGTCCTGATGGCAAAAGGAGTAAAATGAAAAATAAAAAGGTTGTTGGTTGTGAATTCATTATACCTCCGATAAAAAAACTTTACATGTGAAAAACATAACAGTTAAATTAAATAACTCTTGTTTAACTTGAATGTTTATCATTTTTTTAACAATAAAGCCGTCATCCGTTGGATGGCAAAAGAAATTTCGTCCGTTGCTTCATCTTGTTTGGCTTCTGCCGCATCAAATGCTTCTTGGTCGATTTTGTTATCCAGACTCAAAATCATCTCATCACAGCCAGCAACATATTTCATATACGCCCGTTCGAATTTTTTATGGATCCCCATCACATTCGCTGGGGGACGCAATTTGCTGATTTTTTCCAGCATCAAGCGGTATTTGTCCGTGCCTTCTTTAAAAATTCTGGTAATCTCAGCTAGCCGCTCAGGTGTTACCTCGGCTTCTTTCTTCTCGTCGATCGCTTTGCGGATCTCTTCATAATTGGGATTCATTTTCTCCCCGATCGCTTCTGTTTCTTTGACAAGATCGTTGATTGTTTGTACATAAAAACCTAAGTTTGGTCGCACAGTGGGTCCCCTACTTTCTTTGTTATTATCTCCTATTTTACCGTTTCTTACTGCAAATGAAAAGGTCAAGTAACAGCCGCAGGGTTTATCGAAAATAAGCCAGCAAAAAAGGCCTGCTGCCCAGGGAGAAGGACAGCAGACCATTGATTGTTTTTCCGTTTATTTTTGGCTCATTTGCGTCCCATTGCTCGTTGGATCGCTTTGACGATCTCAACGACTGGAATGATCGCAAAGGAGGCGCCTAAAACGATGCCCCATTGATACAAGTCAAGGTGTGCAACACGGAAGATATCATTTAATCCTGGCACGATGAAGATCACCAGCATCAACGCAAAGGACAACAGGATCGCCCAGTTGAAGGCTTTGTTTCTAAATGCCCCTACTTTAAAGAGCGACTGATGGATCGATTTGACGTTGAAGGCATGGAACAACTGCATCAATCCTAACGTGGCAAAGGCCATCGTTAAGGCATCGGCATGGATCGCATCGTACGTATTGTGAACGGGCCATTGGATCGCTGACCAATAAACGAACAGCACGGTTGCCGCTTCTAAGATCCCTTGGTAGATGATACTGCTCATCACACCACCAGAGAAGAAGTTGGAACTGCGTCCCCGCGGTGCATGTTTCATTAGATCTTTTTCAGCAGGCTCCATTCCTAAAGCAATTGCTGGGAAGGTATCCGTTACTAGGTTGATCCAAAGCAAGTGGATCGGCAATAGCGAGTCCCAACCCCACAAAGTTGCTAAGAACAAGGTCAAAACTTCCCCTAGGTTAGCGGCTAGCAAGTATTGAATCGCTTTTTGAATATTGGAGAAGACTTTTCGTCCTTCTTCCACTGCTACGACGATCGTAGCGAAGTTGTCATCTGCTAGGACCATATCGGAAGCACCTTTAGAAACTTCGGTACCTGTGATCCCCATGCCGACACCAATATCGGCTTGCTTCAGTGATGGTGCATCGTTGACCCCGTCACCAGTCATGGCAACGACTTTGCCTTCTTGTTGCCAAGCTTTGACGATCCGAACTTTATGTTCCGGTGATACCCGTGCATAGACTGAGTAGTTCGCTACCTTTTGGGCAAACTCTTCTTCGCTCATTTTATTGAGTTCAGCGCCAGTCAAGACGGCATCATCATCGCCCGGTTTGATAATCCCTAAACGTCCCGCAATGGCTTCAGCTGTATCGCGGTGGTCTCCGGTGATCATGATTGGACGAATCCCAGCTTCTTTGGCTAAACGTACCGCATCGGCTGCTTCTGCCCGTTCTGGGTCGATCATTCCGACTAAGCCAGCAAAGACCAAATCATTTTCGACGATTTCTGATTCTAAGTTTTCTGGCACTTGGTCTACATATTTGTAGGCCATCCCCAATACCCGCAGTGCTTGTTTCGCCATATCGGTATTGTTGAATAAGATTTTTTCTTTTTCTTCATTGGTCATCGGCAGCTCTTGGCCGTCCAATAGTACTTTTGAGGTTCTGCCCAGCAAGACATCTGGTGCGCCTTTGACAGCAACTAAATAGCGACCGTCTTCTTGTTGGTGGATCGTACTCATAAGTTTTCGGTCAGAATCAAATGGCAGATCTGCTACCCGTGGTTCTTGATTGACAAGATCCCGCACATGGAATCCTTGATCCATCCCGAATTGCACCAATGCGGTCTCGGTCGGATCACCGATCAAGTTGCCTTCTTCACCAAATTTTGTATCATTGGCAAAGTTCATGACTTTTAATGCCATGTTGTCTAACGGAATATCTTCTGAAGCAGCATGTTGCTTGTCATTGACATACAATTTTTCCACAGTCATTTGATTCAAGGTCAACGTACCAGTTTTATCAGAAGCGATAATATCGGTTGCCCCAAGGGTTTCAACCGCTGGTAATTTACGGATCACTGCATTTCGTTTCGCCATTACTTGCGTACCTAAGGCTAAGATGATCGTTACGATCGCTGGTAGCCCTTCTGGGATCGCCGCTACTGCTAATGAGATCGACGTCAATAGCATGTCGACCCATGAGGTATTGTTAAAGATCGTTCCAACAAAGAACATGACCACTGCAATGATAATGATGGCGATCGTCAGGAATTTTCCTAGTTCATTTAAGTTACGCTTCAACGGTGTTTCGGTTTCTTGGGCGCTAGCCAGCATGCCAGCGATTTTCCCAACTTCAGTTCCCATCCCTGTATTGACCACGACCCCTTTTCCGCGGCCATAGGTCACATTACTGTTTGAGTACGCCATATTGACGCGATCGCCGATCCCGACATCCGTCCCTTCGATGACGGTCAATTCTTTTTCGACTGGTACGGACTCACCGGTCAAAGCAGCTTCTTCAATTTTTAAAGAACTTGCTTCTAAAAGGCGTAAATCTGCCGGTACGACATCGCCAGCTTCTAACAGGACAATATCCCCCGGCACCAATTCATCGCTCTTGATGGTGACGGTATGACCATTACGCAACACATTGGCATTTGGTGTAGACATTTCTCTTAGTGCTTCGATCGCCTGCTCCGCCTTCGCCTCTTGAACGACACCCATGATCGCGTTGATAATGACAACTGCTAAAATAATAATTGAGTCCACGACTTCATGGGAAACGACTGCTGAGATAATCGCCGCCGCTAGCAAAACGATGATCATCAAATCTTTGAATTGTTCAAAGAATTTTTGTACCATCGATTTCTTTTTGCCTTCTTCTAATTCGTTGGGACCATACTCAGATAAGCGTTTTTGTGCTTCATCGTTCGTTAATCCATTGGCATCTGTTTGCATTTCTTCCAGAACATGCTGCGCTTCTTGCGCATAAAACGCCTGCGATAGCTGTTCCTTTTTGTTTTCTTCTGACATGTTTCTCCTCCTTTTATATTTACTCTTCCTTTATTGTACATGATATGAAAAAAAATAGACTTATGTATGCACTGTGTAAGCATACATAAGTCTCACTGTTTAAGACAGCACCAGAAATTTCTTTCAGGATGGTGATACTGCCGCAGATGAAATCCGCCAATTACTCCCTCATGTTCATGTCAATAACCTACATTATACAAAAACTTTTCAGGTCTGGCAATTTTATTTTTGCTGAAACTAGCAGAAGGATTTCTCCTAAGAATCAGGCGATGATCGAGCCGTTTGGCATGCCTTTTGGTGCTTCCACGATTTGCAGACGACCGTCATTGTCTTCTGCTGAAAGGATCATTCCTTGGCTGACTTGTCCCCGCATTTTCCGCGGTTTCAAGTTAGCAACGATCACGACTTTTTTACCGATCAAATCTTGCGGTTCTGGATAAAATTCAGCGATCCCCGATAAAATTTGACGATCTTGATCATCTCCCGCAGCTAAGCGGAATTGCAGCAACTTGTCGGCGCCTTTGACTTTTTGACAGTCAACGACTTCTGCCACTTTTAATTCGATCTTGTCGAAGTCTTCGTATTTGATCTCGGCTTTTTCGGATTGCAATGTGGTTTCTTCTGGATTCCATTTGACTGTTTCTTCTGGACTTTGCGTCCCTTCAGCCATTTTCTTTTGGATGTAGGCTACTTCTGTTTCAAGTTCCAAACGAGGGAAAATCGGTGTGCCTTTGGCAACGACTTTCGTGCCGCTTGGAAATTCACCAAAGCGTAAATCTTTCAGATCCATGGCAACAGAAGCCAGTCCTAATTGTTGGAAAATATTGGCTGGTGTTTCTGTCATCACCGGTTGCAATAAGATCGCAACGATGCGTAAGCTTTCCGCTAAATGAACCATTACACTGTTTAATTCAGCACGCTTTTCTTCTTCTTTGGCTAATACCCATGGTTGAGTTTCGTCAATGTATTTGTTGGCACGGGAGATCAATGTCCAAACTTCTGACAATGCCGTACTGAATTCCATTTTATCCATGGCTTCATGGTAACGACCAACCACATTGGCCGCAGTCGTTGACAGCTCGCTATCAAAAGGCGTCACTTTTGAGGCATAATCTGGGACTAAGCCATCACAATATTTATTGATCATAGCGATCGTCCGATTCAACAGGTTGCCTAAGTCATTGGCTAGATCGTAGTTCAAACGAGAAACGAAATCTTCTGGTGTAAATACACCATCGCTACCAAAAGGAACCGCCCGTAATAGATAATAACGCAACGCATCTAAACTGTAGCGCTCCACTAACATTTCTGGATAAACGACATTGCCTTTAGATTTCGACATCTTGCCGTCTTTCATCATCAACCAGCCATGACCAAAGATTTTTTTCGGCAATGGCAAGTCTAATGCCATCAGCATGATTGGCCAATAGATTGTATGGAAACGCACGATTTCTTTCCCAACCATATGCACGTCAGCTGGCCAGTATTTTTGGAACAAGGAATCGTCGTCTGAGCCATAGCCTAATGCCGTAATATAGTTGGATAACGCATCGATCCACACATACACCACGTGTTCAGGGCTAGCAGTGACTGGGATGCCCCATTTAAAGGTCGTTCTGGAAACAGCCAGGTCTTCTAAGCCTGGTTTGATGAAATTATTCAGCATTTCATTTTTACGTGATTCTGGTTGAATGAACTCTGGGTGCTCATCATAGTATTCAACCAAACGATCGGCGTATTTGCTCATGCGGAAGAAATAAGAAGATTCCTTCACCAATTCTACCTCATGACCGCTTGGCGCTTTGCCGCCGATGACTTTGCCCTCTTCATCTCGATAAACTTCTGCTAATTGCGTTTCAGTAAAGTATTCTTCATCAGAAACGGAATACCACCCTTCATATTCACCAAGATAGATATCTCCTTGATCAAGCAATTGCTGGAAGATTTTTTGAACGGCTTTTTTATGGTAATCATCCGTTGTGCGGATAAATTTATCGTAACTGATGTCTAGTGTGTTCCATAGTTTCTTGACGTCAGCTGCCATTTTGTCGACGTATTCTTGCGGATCTACGCCAAGTTCTTCTGCTTTTTTCTCGATTTTTTGACCGTGCTCATCGACACCCGTCAAATAAAAGACATCAAAGCCCATCAATCGTTTGTATCGTGCTACCGCATCACAAGCGATCGTCGTGTAAGAATTCCCGATATGTAGCTTGCCGCTTGGATAATAAATTGGCGTCGTAATATAGAATGTTTCTTTTTCAGCCATGGACGCAAGTCCTCCTTTTCACTAGTAAAGTGTATACTTAGGTAGTATACAGTTCGCAACCCAAAAATGCTATAATTTTAATCAAAAAAGCGGATAACCTAAGACCTTTTTCCATGGTCTACAAGGAACAAAGGAATCGTTTTGGTCCTTAACACGCAGCAAATAAAGCAGCAGATTTGAGCATTTCTTTTCTACTAGTTATCATAGCGCAGATAGCCGTTCACTTCAATGTTCTAGGGGAAGAATCTTGCTTAGATAGAAAGGGTGCTAGTGAGGGAGTTGCTTCTTTTTCTGATCGTTTTGTGTCTTCCAAGCGGCAACTAGCGATTATTCGATCATAAATTCTATCATCAGCGTTTGTGGTCCCTCTTCTTCAATGGTCACTTCTTTGATCAAGCGATAGGTTCCTTTCGACAAGGTGCCAAAATACTCCGACCAATTGATTAGTAAAGTTGTTTGACTGTGGGCAGAGGCATAAAGACCGATGTCTTGAAAAACCACGTCTTCTTTAAAAAGGAGTTCCCGCCATTCATCCCCCTCGAAAACATCCACTGCAAAATAGTTGTCATAGATCACCCTCTGATCGGAATGATTGTACAGTTTGAAGCGTCCGGAAGTTGCTGTGCTGGTTTCCACTTCCAGACGAAGGGTTGCTTGTTGAGGGAATGGGGGCCCCATAAACGTATCGGCAGGAATTCAATTGACACTTTGCCCAACCATCAAATCCGTTGGCTGCTCTTGCAGCTGACTGGAACGGGTACAGCCACTAATGATCAACAACAGCAATAGAAAAACGAGAAACTTGATCGTCTTCACCTTTTTTCCCCCTCTCGAAAGAATTCTCTGCGGCTCTCCTTCTTTCCTCTAGTATACCTATTTTCGTGCCTTTTCAGCAGCATTTCTAGTCATTTATTGCTTTTTTTGAGAAAAAGGATCTGAAAAAGCTTCTTACAGTCGCTCTTTGATAAACAGGTACTTCTTTTGCTATAATGAGGAAGACTTCACTTATAGAAAGGAACGCTATGACTCGAAAAAACAAACAGCATTTTTTGCTTTTAACTGTGCTTTCTGTGGGACACTTGCTTTTTTCAACCACAAGTTACCCCTTTTTGTTTGCGTACTTCAATAGCCATGATTATGCTGCGCTCTTTGCAACAGCGATGGCAGTCCTCCGTGTGCTTTTTTTGCTCTGGATCGCTCTTTGGGGCTATTCAGCACTCAAAGAACACCCGCCATCTTCTTGGCTTTATCTCGCATTATTTTTCCTTAATTTGATCGTTCCTTATTTTTTCCGTTAAGGAAAACCGTCGCGTTCAGCTACTTACTTTATCTAAGGCAGGAGAAACCAATGAAAGAATTTACCTCAAAATCAGCTGAAAAACACTACTATGAAAAAGAAGCGTCAGAAGCAGAGTTTCTTACATGGTATCAGGCGCAAGATCAGCCGAAATACGAGAAACCTTCCGTAACCGTCGATATGGTGTTGATGTGTTACAACAAAGAAGAGGAACAATTAAAAATTGCGCTGATCCAAAGAAAAGGCCACCCTTTCCGTAATTCTTGGGCATTGCCGGGAGGCTTCGTCAATCCCAATGAATCGACAGGGCAAAGTGTGATCCGTGAGACGCAAGAAGAGATCGGGGTCACCATCTCCAAGCAAAACATCGAACAGCTGCATACCTTCAGCACCCCAGATCGCGATCCTCGCGGTTGGGTGATCACCGTCAGCTATTTGGCTTTTATCGGTGAAGAACCCTTAAGTGCCGGTGACGATGCGAACCAAGTACGCTGGTTCTCTTTAGAAAGAAAAGCCAATCAAATTTATTTGACCAGCGGCGAGATCGAGATCATTCTTGACCTAGTGACTGGCGCCTCTGTTGGAAAAGATACGTTGGCTTTTGACCACAGCGCGATCATCCTCAAAGCTTTCAAACGGGTTGCCAACAAGATGGAGCACGAGCCACAAGTGCTGCTCGTGTTAGGCAAAGACTTTACGATCACGGAAGCCCGTAAAGTATTCGCCAAGTTTTTAGGGATCGATTTTAAAATGATCGATCATTCCAACTTTAAAAAATCCATGCTCCAATATTTTACGGAAGTTGGCGAAAAGCCCGTCGGTATCGGGCGTCCCTCAAAGATCTATCGCTTAAATGACGCATTTTTAGGTGACAAAATGTAAAAAAATACAACCCCCTGTCAGACCGTAGTTTGGCAGGGGGTTGCTGGTTAATCATAATTAGTGAACGTGGTTCCTAGAAACAAAAATCAGAAAGATTTTTTCTATACCCTAGGCGATCCCTGGCGTTCCTTCCAGTTCAAGCGGCTCAGCTGCTCATTTCGCCTGAGAGCCGTTCTAGCTTCTGTTGGTCTTGCGTATCCAACGTGACAAAACGCAGTTCTTTGCCGTACCACTGCGCTTTGTACTGGATTTTGCGAACGAATTGATGCCAATCACTGATGCTGTAATGACCAGCTTTTAAAACCGTATCTTCAGCGATTTGTTCCAAATAGATCGTATCGTACTGTTTTACGAGATGGTAGCTGACTTGATCGATGAATTCCCGCTTTTGACAGCAGTGAAAACGATAAAGGCGAGCGACCTTTCCTTTTAGCTTCTGATAATTTCGCGCCTGAGTCAAAAGGATTTTTTTCCGTTTGACCGCCGTAGCTTTCACCTGAAGTTTGCGTTCTGCTCGCGTCAGCTTTTGCTTCGTTTGGATAGCATGTTCACAGGTGATGGGGACTGGCTGGTTGGCTTTGACCAACTGCTGCGGATCATAAACAACAGCGACAGAGGCTTGCTGCTTCGGCAATGGCGGGATCTCTTCCAAACAAAGGATCGAGATGTAAAACTCTTCGTTGTTTTTTGCTGAGATCGTTGCCGATTTGATCTTCCCTTTGATCGCCCGATGCTTTTTTACGGGAACCAATGTTTTAAGCTTTGGCAGCTTGATTTGATCGTCTTCAAAATAAATGGTGTGCTGCTGATTATTGGTGGTATACGATTGCCAGATACTTTTTTTGGTTTTCATTTTTGGAAAGCCAGCCCGCTTTTGAAAGTAATTTCGAAACGCTCGGTCCAGATTCCGTTGTGCATTTGCCAATGCCAAACTATCGGTCTCCTTCAAAAAAGGATACTCCTTTTTTAGTTTGGCTGGCGTCAACCCTTGCTTTGCTTCATTGTTGGCCAGCTCCTCCATCTTTGCCTCCAGCAGTTGATTGTACGTAAAACGCACACAGCCGAAGGTTTCGATGAAAAACTGTTTTTGCTGTCCATTAGGATAGATCCGAAATTTGTATGCTTTTAAAACACCCAGTTTCATCTCCTCCTAACACTCCCTATACCTTTGACGCTAGTTCCCCTTTTTTTGTGCTAACTTTTCTTGATAGATCTTGGCTTCTTTTTTCGTGGCATAAACGAAATGTCCTGGTGCGATCTCTTCCATTGCTCGTTCTTGGTTATCGTTTGGTTCGCTGACGTATTTGATCCGCTTGCGTTGACGCTCATGGTCAGGATCTGGCAGCGGAATCGCTGATAAAAGACTTTCAGTATACGGATGGACCCCGTAATGATAGATTTCATCGCTGGTGCCTACTTCTAGCAGTTTGCCGTTGTGCATCACGCCGATCCGATCGCTGATGTGTTTGACCATCGATAAATCATGGGCGATAAACAAGTACGTCAATTTATGTTCTTCTTGCAGATCTTGCAGCAAGTTGACGACTTGGGCTTGGATCGAAACATCCAATGCCGAGATCGGTTCATCACAGATGATGAATTTTGGATCGACAGCTAACGCGCGGGCGATCCCGATCCGCTGACGTTGTCCACCTGAAAATTCATGAGGATAACGGGTCCCGTGACTTGGGTTTAGTCCGACGGTTCGCAAAAGTTCATCCACCCGATCATTGCGTTCTTTTTCATTTTTGGCTAATCCGTTGATATCGATCCCTTCGGCAATAATGTCCCGAACTTTCATCCGTGGATTCAAGGAAGCATAAGGATCTTGGAAGACCATTTGAACTTCTCGACGAAAATCAGCCAGTGGTTTCTTGCCTTTGATTTTCATAACATCTTGTCCATCAAAAAGAACTTCGCCTCCGGTAGGGTTATTCAAACGAATCACTGTCCGTCCAGTCGTCGATTTTCCGCTTCCGGATTCACCGACTAGACCAAAGGTTTCTCCTTCATAGATTTGGAAGGAGATATCATCGACGGCTTTGACTTCGTCTTTGCGGCCAACGTTAAAATATTGTTTGAGATTCTTTACTTCAAGTAAAACTTTTTCCAACCGTTTCTCCTCCTTTAGACAGATGCCTGAGTATTTTTTTCTTGGAATTTTTTCCAGCGAATCAAGATCTCATCCGGCGGAGTCACTTTCGGTGCTTGCGGCGCTAACAGCCAAGTGGCCGCTTTGTGCGTCGGTGAGACGTCAAAGAATGGCGGTTGCTGTTCAGCATCGATCTGCAAGGCAAATTCGTTCCGTGGATAAAAAGCATCGCCTGTTGGCGGATCTAACAAATCTGGAGGTGAACCAGGAATCGCGTACAAGCGATCGCCTGTTCCTTCTAACGTCGGCATCGAACCTAACAAGCCCCAGGTGTATGGATGTTGCGGGTTATAGAAGATTTCTTCTGCGGTCCCCACTTCGACGATTTTCCCACCGTACATCACGGCCACCCGATCCGCCACATTGGCAACGACCCCTAAGTCATGAGTAATGAAGACGATAGACGAATTGATTTTCTTCTGGATATCTTTTAATAACTCTAAGATTTGTGCTTGGATCGTTACATCCAATGCAGTCGTTGGTTCATCTGCAATCAAGATCTGCGGGTAACAGATCAACGCGATCGCAATGACGATCCGCTGCCGCTGACCACCTGAAAATTGATGCGGATAATTTTTCAAGCGTTTCTCAGCATTCGGGATGCCGACAAGGTTCAATAGTTCCAACGCTTGTCGCAAGCCTTCTTTTTTACTGATTTTGTTGTGCTTCATCAATGATTCTGCCACTTGCTTGCCAATCGGCATCGTTGGGTCCAAGGAAGTCATTGGATCTTGGAAAATCATGGCGATTTCCTTGCCACGGATTTTTTGCAGTTCTTTTTCGGATTTTTTTAAAATGTCCGTCCCATTGAAGAGGATCTGGCCATTATCGACATTGGCATTGCTGGCTAACAACCCCATGATACTGCGGGTCGTCACGGACTTTCCGCTCCCAGATTCGCCCACGATCGCCAAGGTTTCTCCTTTGTATAGATCGAAACTGACATCACGGATCGCTTGGACTTTCCCAGCAAAGGTGTCAAAAGAAATTTCTAAGTTTTTCACTTCTAAGACTTTTTTCATAGCAATCACTCTTTCATTTTCGGATCAAAGGCATCACGCAAACCGTCTGCCAGCAAGTTGAACCCAATCATAATCACAGACAAGGTCACAGCAGGTACCCACATTTGGTAAGGCAGGAACAAGAAGGTTTTGTAGCCATCGCTTAGTAACATCCCTAAAGATGCTGAAGGTGGTTTTAATCCTAGCCCAATAAAGCTTAGGAAGGCCTCGAAGAAAATCGCCGAGGGAATACTGAACATCATTTGTACGATGATCACGCTGGAAATATTCGGTAATACGTGTTTCATCGCAATCTTGAGGCGACTTTCACCCAGCGTCGTTGCGGCTAAAACGAATTCTTGATCTTTTAGTTTCATCGTTTGGGCCCGTACGATCCGCGCCATTGGAATCCAGTTAGTGATCGCCATTGCTGCCACGATCGAGAAGATCCCAGGTTCAAAAACCACCAGCATCAAGATCATTACCACTAAGTTGGGAATACCAGATAAGATTTCTAGGAAACGCTGCATCACATTATCGATCCGTCCACCTAAAAGACCAGAGATCAAGCCATAGGTTACACCAAAGATGATATCTAGCATCGCTGCGATAAACGCAATCAATAAGGAGATACGTGTCCCTACGAATAGACGACTCAATAAGTCACGACCTAATCCATCCGTTCCTAAAAGGAAATACGTCCCGTCAGGAACATTGGCAGCTGCATACTTATCTACTAGCTCGCCTCCCACCATCGCATAGCCGTTTAAGCCATTGATGTTGATACCGGGAATTTTCGGTGGCAGATTTGTAAAGGTTACATTTTGCGCGGTTGGATCATGTGGCGAGACAAAAATCGTAATGATTGAGATCGCGATAATGATCAGCAGCAAAATGATTGAGAAAACAGCGGCTTTGTTCTTTTTCAAACGACGCCATGAATCTTGGAAAAACGTTAATGAAGGGGTTGCGATCGCTTCACGCTCTTCATTGGTATTTTTTTGTAACGGTTGAAATTTGGCTGCATCGATGGCAGCAACATCATTTGCTGTGTAAGGTTTCTCTGCCATTAGCCACGACTCCCTTCTGAAACTCGGATCCGCGGATCAACGATTCCATATAAAATATCAACAACAAGAATAACAAAGACCAACATCGCGGAATAAAGAATTGTTACCGCCATGATCGTTGGATAGTCATTGGTCATGATTGATTTTACGAACTGTTCACCGATACCTGGGATCGCAAAAATATTTTCTACGACAAGAGAACCCGTCATCAAACCGACAGCTAGCGGTCCTAACAGCGTCAATAACGGAATCAAACTATTTCGCAAACCATGCTTGAAGGCAATTTCCCAGCGGCTCAACCCTTTTGCTCGTGCCAACTCGACATAATCACTATGCAGCACTTCCACCATCTCGGTTCGAATAAACCTGGCGGAATCCGCTAACGGCGACATCGCCAAGGCGACGGTCGGTAGGATCGTGCTGGCAAAGGTCTCCCACTTAGCAATCGGTAAGATCCCTAGTTTGATGGCAAAAATGTATTGCAGCAACACGGCAAAGACAAAGTTAGGGATCGAACGTCCTAAGATCGCCACTAAGGTAGACGTTGTATCGATCCAAGTATTTTGCTTCATCGCTGAGATCGTTCCTAAAATGATCCCAAAGAACGTACCAAAGATGATCGCTTGTAGTCCTAGTTGCAGTGAAGGTCCGATTCTTCCTGATAATAAATTCGCAACTGGCTGGTTTTTAAATTGGAAAGAGATCCCAAAGTCACCTTTTAGTAAATTGGTCAAATAAAGCCAATATTGGGTAATGATCGGTTTGTCCAATCCTGCTTGCTCATTTAGCAAGGCAATTTGTTCTGGACTTAATTTTTCAGCATTCGTATATGGTGTTCCTGGCAAAAATTGCATCAAGAAAAAGGTGATCGTGGCAATCAGCCATAATGTTAAGACCATGTAGAACACTCGTTTCAATAAATATTTCAAAAAGCTGTTCACGCAGTTTCCCCCTTAAGTATTTTGACTTCTATTCAATAATTATGTAAATTAACATAGTACGAATCATTAAAAAGGAGTCAGATCATGAAAATAAAAAAAAGTAGTGGGCTCATACCCCTCCTATGCCTCGCAATTTCTGGCGGATGGTTAGCCATAAAAAATGAATTTTCCATAGCAGCTCTTTCAGATGCCCTTTTCTTGTGGGCGCTGTTCTTTTTGATCATTGGCGGTTTTTTATGGGTATTTGCTTCTGGTTTCTTTGACCATTTTCAATACTCCATGAAGAAAGCTTTTTCCAAAAATAAAACAGATTATCTGAAATTATCCCAAGTCGGCAAACAGAGCTACGCCTTTTGGTTATGGCCTGGTGTCTTCTTGTTATTCCTTTCATTGCTCTTTTTAATGATTGCTACTAGTTAATTTCATTCTTATAGTTTTACTCATTGAAATGAGAAGCAAAAGGCTGAGACAAGAAATTGTCCCAGCCTTTTCTTCGGCATTTCAAGTCAACTACTCGTGATTATTCGATTGATGTCCACTTGTAGTCGTATTGTGCGCCCGCTGCGTGAGCAACAACACCTTTGACTTTTGTTGCACGTAAGTGTGCTTCCGCTTTTTGATAAACTGGAATGACACCTTGTTCATTCATAATGATTTTTTCTGCATTGACTAGATCTTCCCAACGTTTGTCAGGGTCATTGGCATTGGTCGTACCCGCTGCTTCAACTGCTGCATCGTATTCTTCGTTGCTCCATTGTCCACGGTTGTATGAGTTGCCTGTCGTAAACAAGTCAGTAAAGCTACTTGCATCGGCATAGTCAGCACCCCAACCGCCCATTACTGTATCAAAATCACCAGCGTTTGAACGATCCAAACGAACAGAGAATGGTACTGGACTTAACGTGACTTTCACACCGTCCAATGTTTTTTCGATCGTATCTTGCAAGTACTCAATGATTTTCTTCGTTGAGTCTGTATCAGAAGCTAAGATATCAAATTCTAATGAATCAATCCCTAATTCTTCTTTGGCTTTTTCCCAATGTTCTTTGGCTTGCTCTTCATTGTATTCAATGACGCTGCCAGCTGCTTCCGTGAAGTCCGTATGATCGCCAGGGCTGAAGGTCATACCTTCTGGTACCAACCCAGTTGAAGCAATCGAACCATCCCCTAAGATCGATGTCACTAAGGCATCACGGTCGATCGCATAAGAGATCGCTTTACGTAAGTTTTCGTTACGGAAAGGTGAATCTTCATCACGTTGGTTCAATTCTAGGTAAGAAGTCGTTGCTTCTGGTTGAGAAACGAAGGCTTCATCGTTAGCCATTTGTTGCGCTAATTCACCTGTTAGGATGACATCATCTGCTTGACCATCTTGGAAAAGGTTCAAGGCAGTTGAGGATTCTTTCACGACGCTTACGTTGATCGTTTGTAATTTAACAGTATCTTTGTCCCAATATTGGTCGTTCTTTTCATAAGCCCATTCCGTATCCGTTCCTGGTCCATCAAATCCTGTCAAGACAAACGGTCCATTATAGACAGCATTGTCGCTGGTTGACGCATATTGATCGCCATTTTCTTCTACCACTTTTTGATTTTGTGGGAAGAAGGATGGGAATGCTAATAAGTAATCAAAGTAAGGTGTTGCTTTTGCCAGGGTGATTTCTAATTCATAATCCCCCACTGCTTTGATGCCTAGCTCTGATGGATCCGTATCGCCTGCTGTGATGGCATCTGCGTTCTTAACTGGTGAAAAT
Source organism: Enterococcus casseliflavus NBRC 100478 (assembly GCF_001544095.1). Lineage (GTDB taxonomy): Bacteria > Bacillota > Bacilli > Lactobacillales > Enterococcaceae > Enterococcus_D > Enterococcus_D casseliflavus. The sequence goes on from NZ_BCPT01000001.1 coordinate 339,996, forward strand.
AGATACGCGTATTCTGATGCTGTTTCAGGTTTGACTGTCCGTTGCCAGCCATAGACATAATCCGCTGCTGTAACAGGGTCACCATTTGACCATTTCGCATCTTCACGTAATTTGATCTTGTAAGTCAGTCCATCCTCGCTGACTTCAGCTGCTTCAGCTGCTCCAGCAGGTTGTGGTGTGCTGTCAGCATCCAAACGATACAGTCCTTCATATACATTGTTCAATGCACTGAAGCTGATCGTATCGGTTGCTAATGAAAGATCCGCACTTGGCATTTCTTGTGAAACCACTACGTTAAACACTTGTTCTGCACTGCTGTCGCCGCTTGCTGCTGTGTCATTGCTTGAACTACTTGTTCCGCCCGTTGTACAACCGGCTAACGCCACGCCACACACAGCCACTAAACCATAGGCCCATTTATTCTTCATCCTGTCCTACCCCTTAATTGAATTAATTTTCAGAATAATCATGCGATTTCTGAAGTTAGATAAGATTTTAATTAATAATTATTAAAAAAGCAATCCTTTTTTCGATAAAAAACACCTCTGACAGAAAGTTTTCTTGGTATTTACTTACCTTACTCTCATCAAACATTCGTTAAATGCTATTTTTCCTTTCTTTATTTATAAGAAACAAAGCAAAAAAAATAATAAAAAAACATGGTTAAATGTAAATTACATTCGTTTTCTGTCTTTCTTTTTCATTTGATCCGTCAAAATGAGAAATGTCTGATAGAAGGGTAAACATACAGAAATCGCCAATGATTTTTATCAAAACAGGCCAAAAAAAGACCTGATCGCATGCTTGCTGATCAGGTCTTCTCGCCTTAAAGACGATTGTTGCACCCCCGAAAGGATGTCCTTCAATGATTAATGGATCGCGCCGCCAATTGCTTTTAGATCTTCTTTGTCGGCATAATCAACGATGGCTTCCACCGCTGCAGTCAATCCTTTGGCAATGTCTTCGATGCTCATTGCAGGCTGTCCTGCTTTATCGACGACTTGCTGAGGAATAAACGGCACGTGGATAAAACCGCCCTTCATTTCAGGGTATTTTGTATCGATCATGTATTGTACTTGATACATGATGTGGTTGCAGACGAAGGTTCCAGCAGTATTAGAAACGGCTGCAGGTATTCCTGCTTTTTTCATGTTTTCTACCATTGCTTTGATCGGCAGTTGTGTGAAGTAAGCAGGCTTCCCTTCTGTTTGGATCGCTTCATCGACGGGTTGATTGCCTTCGTTATCAGGAATCCGGGCATCATCCACATTGATCGCCACTCGTTCTGGTGAGATGGCAAACCGTCCACCCGCTTGGCCAATGTTTAAAACGACATCTGGGTGGATCTCTTCAATTTTCTCTGCGACGATCGCTGCTGATTTCCCAAATACAGTGGGGATCTCTGCTTTCACGATCTGTGCACCATGAATTGTATCTGGCAGTAATTTCACTGCTTCTAAGGCAGGATTGATTGCTTCTCCGCCAAATGGATCAAATCCAGTAATTAATAGTTTCATTTCCATCATCCTTCCCTCTTTGTTTTACCACTAAAATGCCCAAAAGTACATTAAAGCGATGTGGATCACTAACAATAATAAAGCAATTGGGGCTTGTGCTTTAATGACACCATTGGGGTCTTTCATCTCTAACAAGGCCACTGGCAGTGCATTGAAATTGGCTGCCATCGGAGTCAGCAATGTGCCACAAAAACCAGCGGTCATTGCCAATGCACCAGCAACGACTGGGTCGCCGCCTTGCGCCATCACAAAAGGTACACCGATGCCTGCAGTAATAACGGTAAATGCCGCAAAACCATTTCCCATAATCATAGTAAAGATCATCATTCCTAAACAGTAAGCCACGACACCGATAAAACGATTGCCTTCTGGCACGACACCAGAGATTCCTTGAGAAATCACATCACCGACACCAGCAGCGTTAAAAATGACACCTAATGCTGCTAATAACTGCGGCAAGATACCGGCAGTTCCGACTTGACGAAGCATCCGATCGGAATCGTCTAGCACTGTTTTTGGTTTAGCGGAAGTCAGCACGACTGCCAACAAGAGTGCTAAGATCGATGCGATCCCGATCCCAACTTGGCCCCCTAATGGCGTATAAGAAATCACTACAGCGATCAATGCTAAACTGATACATGGCACGAAGATCGTACTACCGATCCGTTTAGCCGATGCTTCTGCTTTTTCATCATCCACGTCCACGATTTTACCAATCTGCACTTGTTTGAAGAAGGTCAAACAGCCCATCAAAACGATCAAAATCCCGTCCACAAGATACGGCAAGAAATTTCCGAAAGCAAAGACGATCCCTAGCAGTAACCAAAAGGCAGAGGTGCCTAATCGTGTAGGGTGGTCTGCTTCACGAAAAACCCGTACAGCCGTCATGATCGACAGCAATCCGATCAAGATATAAAAGAATTCCAGTAATCCGTTAACGATTCCTTCCATCTATTTGTCCTCCTTCTTGCCATATTTTTTTGCTAATTTACGATCAAAGAGCAAGTTCGACAATGTAGCAATGACTAAGACGATCAATGCGATCGGCAATGAGGCTTGCGCGATCGAACTAGCTGCCACATCGTAGCCAAGAGATTGCAATGTTCCTACGATCAATAGCACACCAGAAGCAGCCACAAAGGTATTTTGCGCAAAGAAATTCCCGAAGTTTTCGTTAGCGGCAGCCCGAGCTTTGATTTTTTCCTGATCTTTTTCATCCAGTTCCCCAAATTTGTTTTCCCCAGCAGCTTGCGCCATCGGGTTAACGATCGGGCGGATAAATTGTGTATGTCCTTGGATCCGAATAGAGAAAAAGCCAGCAAGTTCTCGAATAAACAAGTACAAGCTCAAGAACTTCCCTGGTGTTAAGCCTTTGATCTTTTCAATCAATATGACTGCTTGCTGCTTCAAGCCAAAACGTTCTGACAAGCCGACCATCGGTAGTGTCAGTAAGAACAGTGTAACGAGTCGATTATTGACAAACGCTTCTCCTAACATTGTTAAAAAATCAACAACAGAAATCCCCGACACAAGCGCGGTGACAAAACCAGCAACGATTACGACAGCAATAGTATCTAGCTTCAGCAAAAAGCCGACTAAAATAACTAGAATACCAATTAATTTAATCCATTCCATCAAATCATCCTTTCACGATAAGTTATTTTTAATGGATACCAGCTTTTAGTATAATCTATTTTTTTCTTGTAAAACAATGTTTTTTGAATTTTCTTTCGAGGAATACGCTTTCTTTAAGGTGTTTTTTTATTACTTAGATAGTAAATAACAAAAAGAAGAACTGCGCTTGTGCAGTCCTTCTTTTGCTTTTTGCATTTAAGAAGCGGAGGCTTCTTTTTTCATTTGTTTGCTTCGCAGCTGTCCGCAAGCTGCGTCGATATCTGTTCCGTGTTCTTTACGAATCACGCAATTAATGCCGTTTTTCTTTAAAATGTCATAAAAGGCTAACACATCAGCTTTTTTACTTCGAGCGTATTGGTCATGCTCACTCACTGGGTTATATGGGATCAAGTTGACGTAGGACAATTTCTTTTTATCCTTCAATAAAGCAGCCAACTGACGGGCATGTTCTGGCCGGTCATTGACATGATCCAGCATGATGTACTCAAATGTGATCCGACGATTGGTTTTTTCTAAATAATAGTCGACCGCTGCCATCAGCTTTTCAATCGGGAAACTCCGATTGATCCGCATCATGGAGGTTCTGACTTCGTTATTTGGGGCATGCAGCGAAATCGCTAGGTTCACTTGCAAGCCGTTCTCCGCAAACTCTCTAATTTTATGCGCTAAGCCGCTGGTTGACACAGTAATATGCCGCGCGCCGATCGCTAAGCCTTTCGGGTCATTGATGATCTGTAAGAAATGCATCACATTGTCATAGTTATCAAAGGGTTCGCCGATCCCCATGACCACCACGTGAGAGACTCGTTCCCCCTCATTGCGTTCATCAAAATAGTGTTGTACTAACATGATTTGAGCCACGATCTCGCCTGCCGTTAAGTCTCGTTGCTTCTTTAATAACCCACTGGCACAAAACGTACAGCCGATGTTGCAGCCGACTTGGGTCGTCACACAAACGGACATGCCATATTCTTGACGCATCAAGACCGTTTCAATCATGTGATTGTCTGGCAATTGGAATAAATACTTGACGGTTCCGTCACTGGCTTCTTGTACCACCATCTGTTTCAGGGGATTGATCACAAAGGCTGCCGACAGTTTCTCAATCAAAGGTTTCGGTAGGTTGGTCATTTCTTCAAAGCTGGTTACTCGTTTTTCATAGAGCCACTCCCACACTTGGTTGGCACGGAATTTCTTTTCTTTTTGTTCAGTTATCCACAAAGATAGATCTGATTTGGTAAGTCCATAAATCGATGGGTTCACTTTTTTCCCTCTTTTCAAACTAGTCGCTACATACTATAACTGAATTCTTTGTGAAAAGCAACCGTACATTGGCTGATCTTCAAAGCATTCTAGCCCCACGCTTTTGTGGTATTCCTCTTTTTTGAAGATGCTCTTTCTTCCATTCATTGAATCTTTGGCCATAGGAAACCTCTCACAAAGACCTGCATGAAAAAAACAAGCAGTGACAGAACCTGCTCCGATGTACGAAACAAAGCGGCTCTTTCCTGCTTGTTTTCATGAGGGGGCTGTTTCCTCGTGCGCGTTACTTTCATTACATGATCACATTTCAAAAGAAAGCACTCTGCCTTCTTTGGCGGTCAACATGCCCCGTTGCGGCGGCTGCAGTTGCAAATAAAGTTGTAGCGACATTTCTAGTATCAGCTCTTTGTCTCCCTGCTGAAAAACGCCGTAATAATGTGTCTGTTCCCGCTTTTCTTCATATGTATGACTCACAAGATAATATCCTTGTTCCATGGTTTCGTTGCGCTTTTTTGTTTCTGAAAGAAAACGGCTAATATGTTTATACGTAAAGAAACTCAATAAAATGACAACTGCTATTAATACTACATACCCCATTGACAGATTTACACCTCGATCGTTGATGTGGCAAAAGTCGGCTCAACACCAATACTGATCATCAAGGCAGCATCGACTTCACACATCACTTTATCATCTAAGTGACAAACCTTTTCTTTCAAACGGCTTTTGTCGATCGTGCGAATCTGTTCCATCAAAATGACGGAGTCTTTGCCAATCCCTGTGCAAGAAGCGGAAATCCCAATATGCGTTGGTAATTTCGGCTTCGCCATTTTTGCCGTGATCGCCGCAATGATCACAGTGGGACTGAAGTGATTCCCCAAGTCATTTTGAATGATCAAGACCGGACGTATCCCGCCTTGCTCCGATCCAACCACTGGTGAAAGATCGGCAAAATAAATATCTCCCCTTTTTACCATAGGACCACCCTAACTTTTATATTCTCGCGGAACCCTTGCTGAAAGGGTACACGCTACTTCATAGTGAATCGTTTCTAACTGGTCTGCAACATCCTGCATCGTAATTTGTTCCCCATGATTCTCACCGATCAAGGTGACTGGTGTACCGACAGCAAATGCCCGCGGCAAACGAATCATCAATTGATCCATACACACTCGACCGACGATCTCACAACGCTCGCCTTCTACTAAGATCGAGAAGCCTTGCATTTTTCGTAACCAGCCGTCAGCATAACCGATAGGCACGGTGCCGATCCATTCCTGACGTGGAGTGATATATGTTTCACCATAGCCAATCCCCGCTCCTTTTTCAAGTAATTTCACTTGTATCAGTTCAGAAACGAGCGAAAGCGCAGGTTTTAAGGAAAATGGTTCGCTCAGCGCATGACCTGATGGGTTCAACCCATACATTGCGATCCCAAAACGGACCATATTTCCTACTGCTTCTTTGTGCCATAAAGAGGTTGCGCTATTGCCTGTATGTATATATGTCGGCAAATAGGGCAAAACAGTTAAGACTTCTTTAAAACGTTGGTGCTGGGTTTCCCAATAGCTCGTGTCTGCTTGATCCGCTGTGGAGAAATGGGTAAAGATCCCTTCCCACTCAAAAGAGGGGTGATCTTCTAACCAAAGAACGGCTTGGCGCACTTCTTCGACAGTCAAAAAGCCGATTCTCCCCATACCAGTATCCACCTTGATATGCACTTTAAGCGGCTTATTTAGAGGGTTCTCCTCTAAATAAGCGCCTGCTTCTATCAGCCAGTCCATCGAAGCGACTGGAAATGACAAATCATAGGTCGTCAGCAAGGCAATATCACACACGTTCACGACACCTAAGATCAAAATCGGGTCAGTGATCCCTACTTCTCTCAATTCGATCGCTTCATCGATCGTCGCAACGCAAAAACCATCTGCGCCGCCTTCTTTGGCTGCAAGAGCGGTTTGAACCGCTCCGTGTCCGTAACCATTCGCTTTGACCACCGCAAAAAGAAATGTCTCGCTTGGTAAGTGAGCAATCTCATGTTTGATGTTTTCGGTAATCGCAGTTGTATCAATTATCGCTTTCGTTGGTCTATGGTAAGCAACCACCATTTCCAGTTCCTTCTTTCTACTAATGCTTGATCAGACGAACAAATTAAGTTGGTTTTATGTAGTCGGCTGTTCGTCCATGAAGTATCAACGTCTTCTTGACTGACAGACTACTTCAACTTGGTTTATTCACTATCTAGTACTTCTAAAATAATTTGTGCAAAAGCAGTATCATTTGTATGGGTGATACTGACAAACGTTTTTTCTAAAGGATGCGGTGCTTTAGTAACGATCGGTGCACCGAATTCATTGGTCAAGACTTCAATATCATGAAAAGAAACTTTGCCGATCCCTGTCCCCCAAGCTTTCGAGAACGCTTCTTTGCAGGCATAGCGCCCGCCAAGGAACTCTACCTGACGTTTCAGCGGCAAGCGTGCAAATAATTTTGCTTCCTTCTCTGTTAAAATACGCGTTATAAACTGAGGTTTTTTTTCAATTAATTCTTTCATTCGAGGCAGCTCGACTGCATCGATCCCGATTCCTTTGATCATTCTTTTCTCTACCTTCACCTAAGATAGGGTTTTCCAAATTGGAAATACCCCTTGTTCAGCTAGTTACCATTCTACCAAAAAAATGGCGAATTACCATTCAAATCTGACGAGTTTATACGGAGATTAAGATTTTCAATCGTTCATATTTGTTTTTTATATAAAAAAAGACCTTGCAAGTTTCCTTACAAGGTCCACAAACTTAATTAGTCTTGGTTATTTCTGATTACGAAACCGCGTTTTTTGTCGTTGCTGCGGCGATTGTTTTTACGGGCACCATCTTTTGAATAGTTGCCGCGGGCTTTATTGCCGTTGCCGCCGCCACGGTTCCCACCGTTTTCTTTGCGGTTACGATTGCCGTTGCTATTGTTGCTGCGACGACCATTTTTGTTGAATGATTTTTTCCCTTGAGGCAATGGACGCTCTGGTGTGATCTTGACTGGTGCTAAATCAGCAGGATCTTTTGCCATAGTTTTTAGAAGCAATGCTGCTAAATCTTGTGCAGAATAACGTTCTAATAGATCGTCGGCTGCTTGCAAGTATTTATCCAAACCATTTTCATCCAATTTGGTTTCAACAGATTCGATTGCGGCACCTAATTGACCTTTGAACGCTTCTTTTTCGGTCGGTGGGCGCATTGGTGTCATCCGTTTTTTCGTTAAGTTTTCAATGACGTGCAGATAGCTCATTTCGTTTGGTGTAACGAAAGTCACAGACATTCCGCCTTTTCCAGCACGGCCAGTACGTCCGATCCGGTGAACATAGCTTTCAGGATCTTGAGGAATATCGTAGTTATATACGTGTGTAACGCCAGAGATATCCAATCCACGAGCTGCAACGTCTGTGGCAACTAAGATATCTAGTTGACCACTCTTGAATGAACGCAAAACGCTCATCCGTTTTTGTTGAGAAAGGTCTCCATGAATGCCTTCTGCTTTATAGCCGCGGGCTTCTAAGCCGCGCGCCAATTCATCGACACGACGTTTCGTACGACCAAAAACGATGGTCAATTCTGGCGTTTGCACATCCAATAAGCGAGTCATGATATCAAATTTTTCGTAATCTTTTGAACGAACATAGTATTGATCAATCAAATCAGCAGTCATTTCTTTGGCTTTGATCTGTACATGTTCAGGCTCTTTCATGAATTTCACACCGATGTTTTTGATTGCTGGCGGCATTGTTGCTGAAAATAGCAATGTTTGACGAACATCTGGTACTTGGCTGATGATTTTTTCAATATCTTCCAAGAAGCCCATGTTCAACATTTCATCCGCTTCATCTAATACAAGCGTTTCAACGGTGCCTAATTTCAAGGTGTGGCGGTTGATATGGTCTAACATACGTCCTGGCGTACCAACTACGATATGGGGACGATCTTTTAGTTGACGGATTTGACGGCCGATATCGGCTCCACCGTAAACTGCTTGTACACGAATTTTTTTGTCTTTTCCAAGACGGTACAATTCTTCTTGGGTTTGGATCGCTAATTCACGGGTTGGGGCAATCACTAATCCTTGTAGTTGATGGTTCGTTGGGTCAATTTTTTCTAACATTGGCAAACCAAATGCGGCGGTTTTACCAGTACCGGTCTGTGCTTGACCGATCACGTCTTTGCCTGCTAAGGCTAATGGAATCGTTGCTTCTTGGATGGGTGTTGCTTCTTCAAAGCCGGCACGCTCAACAGAAGTCAATAATTCGTTGGATAATTCTAGATCTTTAAATTTCAAATGGATCCTCCTAGGCTGGTCATCTTTTCGATGCCTGTTTTTCTATCATCGAAGCGTAGGTTAGTTCTTCAGAAACACAAGAGTAGTCCCATTTACTCTTATCTTTCTCTCGGTACCGAAAAACCGCTTCACGAAGGCATTATAAAAGGCTAAAACAAGTGTTGTTTGTCTCAGCCATCATTTTATCTCAAAACGTCAATGTTTTTTACAGTAATCATTCTGTGCTTCATCTTTCGGCGTTAGATAAGTATAACACGCTTTGAAAGTTTCAGCAAGATTTCAACTCCCTTTTACATTCCTTTTAGTGCATCAACGACTTCACTCAGGCCCATGCCATTGCTGCCTTTGATCACTAGGCTATCGGAAGGTTCTAAAGTTTCTATTAAGGAGGCGATCAGCTGTGGTTTTTCATCGATCGCAAAATAGCGCACCTTGTCAGCAAGGGCAGTGTTCGCTAGTCGTTTTTGCAATGCCTGCATTTCTTTGCCATAAAGGAAAACTAGCTGGAACGAGTCGTCTAAGTGTGCGGTCATCTGCTCATGCATTTGTGCAGAATCCGGTCCTAATTCAAGCATATCTGCCAATACGGCGATCCGTCGTCCTGCTAAGGGCAGTTTGCGGAAGCTATCCAATACAAGACCCATGGCCGTCGGATTGGCATTGTAAATATCGCTCAAAATCGCTGCCCCATTACCGGCAGTCACCCATTGGGTCCGATTTTTCGTCAATTGAAAATGCGCCAAGCCTTCCTTGATCGCTTCATCTGCTACACCAAAATGACGTCCTATCCCAATCGCGATCAAGGCATTTTTGACATTATAGCCGCCTAAGACCGGTAAGGTAAAGGTCGTACCTGCAACCGTAAAAATCGTCTGATCTTGCGATTCCTCCACGATGTCTCCTTGTAGATCTCCCTCAGTTAAGCCAAAAGTTTCAATGGTCTGCGTTAAATTGGGAACAAAGGGCTCTAACAATGGTTCATCAGCTGGCATCATAAAGAAGCCGTCTTTTTTCAATCCTGCGGTGATCTCCATTTTGGCTTTGGCGATCCCTTCTCTGGACCCTAAGTTTTCAATGTGTGCTTCGCCAATCAACGTGATAGCGGCAGCGTCAGGTTCTGCTAAGCGTGAAAGGACTTCGATTTCACCTGCATGATCCATTCCCATTTCTAAAATCAATACTTGGGTATCTTCTGGCGCATGCAAGATAGTCAAAGGCACGCCTAGTTCATTGTTGTGGTTGCCTTGGGTTTTATAGGTCTGGTACTTTTGGGCCATGACCGCTTCCACCATATCTTTGGTGGTCGTTTTCCCGTTACTTCCAGTAATACCGATGATTTTCGGTGCAAGCTTTTCTTTATACGCTCGTGCCAATTGTTGAAACGCTTTGACGGTATCCGTGACAGGAATCACAAGGATGTCTTGCGGCGGTTCGATCGTAGGGTGGCTCCACAGTGTGGCGATCGCCCCATTGTCTTTGGCTTGTTGGGCAAATTCATGGCCGTCACGGGTCCCCGCTAAGGGAACAAAAAGACTGTTTTCTTTGATCAGACGGCTGTCGAATTCCACAGAGGCAAGTGGTGTTTCATTTTCAATTTGCTGACCAAATACGGCAGCGGCTTCTTTTACAGTAAAATTCATCAGGTTCGCTCCTTTTTCCTAAAAAAAGAAAGCACAAGATCGCTTCAAGTATTTTCCTTGAGTTGAGCTGGCTTTCTTCCTGCTATTTATTCTGCTTCGTTTTCTGCTTCTTTTTCTGTTGCTTCTACATTGGTCAAGAACGAACGTCTTTGATTGAAACGATTCATCCCTAATTGGATCAATTCTTCGATCAAATCCCCATAAGGCAAGCCGGTCTTCTCCCATAGCAGTGGGTACATGCTGAATTCAGTGAACCCTGGCATCGTGTTCAGCTCATTTAAAAAGAGCTCATTTTTATTGGTCAAAAAGAAATCACAACGGCTCAATCCACTGCCGCCTAACATCGTATAGGCTTTTTTCGCAAACTCTTGAGCTTTGGCTTGTGTTTCTTCTGGAATTTGTGCAGGAATCTGCATCTCGATTCGGTTGTCAATGTATTTGGAATTGTAATCATAAAAGGCAACATCTTTTACGATTTCTCCCGGCATTGTGGTCCGAACGTCTTCGTTTCCAAGAACGGCTACTTCGATCTCACGGGCTTCGATTCCTTGTTCAACGATCGCTCGGGTATCGTAGCGATACGCTTCTTGTAGCGCATTTTGTAGTTCTTCTCGGTTCTCGGCTTTCGAGATACCGACACTTGAGCCCATGTTGGCAGGTTTGACAAACATCGGATAAAGCAGACTGCCTTCACATTGATCGAAAATCTTTTTCGGATTTTCTTTCCACGCATTTTTCAAGACTGGTACATAGGGAACTTGTGGAATCCCTGCAGCTTGCAAGATATACTTGGTCATGATTTTGTCCATCCCACAGGCACTAGTCAAGACACCGGCTCCGACATAAGGCATTCCGATGGTTTCTAAAAATCCTTGGATCGTGCCGTCTTCGCCGTTTGGTCCGTGAAGTAAAGGAAAGACGATCGCGTCTTCTTCGTAGATTGCCCCAGGTGAAATTTCTTCCCCTTTGGTTTCTTCATTGGTCAATGCCAAAGTATCTGGAGACGTTGGCGCCTCAGTCAATAATGGGCCTTTTAACCAGCGTCCTTCTTTGGTGATCATTACTAATTGAACTTGGTAGTAATTATAATATACAGCATTAACAACTGAAAAAGCGGATAACAGTGATACCTCATGTTCTGCACTGCGTCCCCCGTATAATAAAATGATTTTCAAAAGAATTTCCTCCTGTATTCATTGATTCTACCAAACTAAGTCTTCCACATTTTAGCACAAAATCGACCAACCGGCATTAAATCTTGCAGAAATTTCTTTAAGCTTACACAGTCGTTAGTTGAATGTTTTTCATTTTGTCAGTACTATGAATATATCACGGCACGTTTAAAGAGGTGGGACCTATGACAGAACAAACCGCTCCTTCTAGAAAAGGACGATTAAAACAAATCGTTCAAGTCTTTTTGAAATACAAAGTCGTTCAAAATATCAGCAAACAGCAGCACCCCGAAATGGTGCGTCAAGCGTTTGAAGAATTAGGACCAACATTTATCAAAATCGGGCAGATGCTTTCGGTCCGCAATGATCTGCTTTCCAGCACCTTTGTCGATGAATTCAAGCAGCTGCAGGACAATGTCAAAAGCGATCCATTTCCCAAGGTCAAAGCACTGCTGGAAACAGAACTGCAGCAACCGCTAACGGAAGTTTTTTCCGCTTTTGATGAAATTCCAGTCGCCTCAGCTTCCATCGGACAAGCCCATCGAGCAAACTTGATCAGCGGCAAAGAAGTGATCGTCAAAGTGCAGCATCCAGGGATCATTGCGGCAATTCAAGTGGATCTCGATCTTTTTGAAAAAGCCCTGCCGTTGGTTCGCGCAATTCCAGAAGCCAATGTGGTGGATTTAAAAAGCGTGCTAAGCGAAGTCCGACGATCCCTTGCCAATGAAACAAATTTTTTACAAGAGATGAAAAATGCACAGGAATTCTACCGCAACAATCACCAAGACCCGCAGTTGGCATTGCCAAAAGTTTATCCCGAATGGTGTACCCAAAAAGTATTAGTCATGGATTACATGGCAGGTGAAAGCTTGAATTGCTTACTGACCCGCAAAAATCAAGACATCGTTTATGACAATCAGTCCGTTAAAGCAGTGAAAAAACAAGTGGGGACGCTATTAGTCGAAAACTTTATGAAACAAGTCTTTGAAGATGGCTTCTTTCACGCTGATCCACATCCTGGCAATCTTTTCTTGCATGTCTTCACGGATCAAGCCAACCGCCCACAACCATTTCAAGTCAAGCAGCGCGTCGGTGTCCTCGGCGGGGTCGATTATTCGTTGAAATGGCAAGAAGAAGCTGTCATGCCGCCTTACCAAGTGATTTTCTTGGACTTTGGGATGATGGGTCATTTGGATCAGTCTTTACGCAGCCGTTTAGCCGATGCGTTGATTGCTCTTTATACCCAAGACACCCAAGAAGTCGGTAAAGCCGTCTTGCGGTTGTGCAACAGCAGCGGCAGTTCCTTTGACGAAGTCGCCTTCTATCAGGATCTTCAAAAATTTGTTGAAAACTACTATAATATGCCGCTAAAGGATATCGACTTGCAAAAAGTGATGGCTGAAGTCATCACGATCTGCCATGATAACCAACTGCAGATGCATCGAGACATCACCTTGCTGATCAAGGCTTTTGGTACCTTGGAAGGTGTGATCAAAGCCTTAGATCCCGAATTATCAATGATGGAAGTCACTCAGCCTTTTGCACAAAAATATTTCCTGCAGCAGCTGAGTATTGAAGACGAGGTGAAAAAAAGCGCCTTGGCAACCGCAAAAAGCTTGCGGGCACTTAGCCATCTTCCCGATCGGACCTTGGCTGTCTTAGACACTTTTGCGACTGGTAAACACCGATTGAATCTAGAGATCCGCGAACAAAAACAGCTATTGGACCGCTTTGATCAGATGGTCAATCGACTGGTGATCGGTATTATTCTAGCTGCGGTCATCCTTGGCTCTTCCTTATTGGTGGTCGCCAGCCCGCAACAAGGAGCCTTCGTCCATCAGATGGGGATCTTCGGATATACCTTAGCATTTTTCGCGATCGTGGCTTTAGTCGGCAAATACTTCTATGATCGTTTTCGCAAGAAATAAATAAGCACCTTCAATTCCCGTGGTTCATGCAGAAGCTGGGTCTTGAGGGTGCTTATTTTGCAAGGGTCTGTCGCAATTCGTTTTCAAAGATTCGTTTGAAGGCTTCCCGATCCTCTTTCGTAAAGGGCTTCGGTCCTTTTGTACGCTTGCCTGCTTTACGCATCTGCGCACCTAAGTAGCGTTGTCCAAGTAAAAAATCGATCGTTTCTGGCAAATACTCTGTGCCGTTATGGTGAAAAACCCGCGCTTTTTTCGGCAAGACCAAAGAGGCTAACCCATAATCTTGGGTAACGAGAAAATCACCGGGCTCTATTTCCTTCACGATTTCATAATCCGCACGATCCGAGCCTTTGTCGACATAGACAAAGTGAACATGGGCAGGATAATCTTTGGTCGTGTAATGATCGACACTGGTGACGATCACCACCGGCAGCTGATATTGCTGGGCCAGCTCAATCACTTCGTTTTTCACTGGCGATCCATCGCCGTCAATAAAAAGTCGCATCTCCACACTCCCCTCACAAGTTTCTTCGTTTACAATTACTTCTATTGTAAGAGGAGCAAGGCGAAGATGCAAGCAGACTTTACAACCGTTTCCTTGAGGATGTATTTAAAGCTTCAGGAAGAGCAACTGCCTCCGCCCTAATAACTAGCAGCTACCCTAAGCAAGGCTTATCCCTCAACTTTAGCAAATGCTCGCTCTTTTAGCTCATAAACGACATCGCAAGCCTTGGCTACTTCTTGTTCATGGGTCACTAAGATAATACATTTTTTTTGCTCATGAGCAATTTCTTGAAATAGTTTGACGATTTCTTTAGATGTCGTTTCATCCAAGTTTCCAGTCGGTTCATCGGCTACGATCAGCTCATGTTCACAGCACAACGCGCGAACGATAGCGACCCGCTGCTGTTGCCCACCCGATAATTGGGTCACTTTTTTCAGTGCCAGCTCTTCCGTGATGCCAACTTTGGCTAAGTTGGCTAAAGCATAGGCCTTTTTATCGGCTTGCTGCGACTTCGCGATCGCCATCGCTGTGATCACATTGTCCAGTGCCGACATATAAGGCAATAGATTATACGCTTGGAACACGATGGAAACATCTTTGCGGCGGTATTCTCGCAATCCGATTTTTGCTAACGTTTCTTCATTGTAGAAAATCTTTCCTTCTTTCGGTGTATCTAGGCCCGTGATCAGTGACAGGAAAGTTGTTTTCCCCGATCCGCTAGAACCTAAGATCGCATACATCTTGCCAGGTTCAAAGGTCAAATCAACGTCACGAAACAGCGCTTCTGCTTCGCTTTGATACCAATATCCTAATTGTTCTGTTCGTAATGTCATGTCGTTCCTCCTAAGAAACCAAGATTTTTTTCGGATTCAACCGCAAAATGCCCGCGGAAGAGAGTAAGATCGAGCCAAAACTGATCCCTAGACCGAGTAATGCCAATAAACCAATTTGTTGAGGGGAAACGGTGATTTCTAAGGACTCCACTTCTGCTGATTGGGTGAAGGATGGGAAAGAACCACCACGATTTCCGCCCATTTGCGGCATCTCCCCGCCTCCAGGACCAGCGTTTTCAGTGGCTGCTTGATCAGTCGTTGTCTCTGTTTGTTGTGCCAATAATTGCTCTCCGACGGCATTCCCGACAAGATTGCCGCTAGCGGCCGCGATCCCTAAAGCAAATACCATACAGACAAAAATCTCTGTGAAAAACTGTAGGATCACTTTAGCCCGTGACTCGCCTAAAGAGAGCAATACACCAATCTCATAACGACGTTCCCGAATCGACATCATCACGATCAACGTCAAAATAATGATACCGGCAGCAGCAACTAACACAATAATATTTTTTGCAAAGCTAGCGACATTATTTAATGGTGTCAGCATCGACTGATACATTTGATCGTTGGTTTGAATGCTGTAGGTTTCTGTATCGATCAACCCTTCCGCTTCTTCCACGAATGCTGTCATCTCAGACGGATCACTCAAGGTATAGGTTGCCGAGTCAATGGTGTCCTCATTGCCGCTCAACGTATTGGCAAGGGTATAAGAAGCAAAGATCGTGTTGGCTGGATTGAGAAAGTTGAACATTTGGCTCATGCTGTTGCCTACTTCACTCGTTTCATAGATTCCCTTGATCGTCACTTCGACTTCATTGTACTCTGCATCAGTAATCGAAAACGTATCTCCGACTGCCAAATCATTTGCTTCGGCTAGTGAGGATTCGATCAGGACTTGGTTCGTACCTTCATCCTCAGAAGTAATGCCTTCTCCATCCGTGATTGTCGCTGTTCCTTCCGAAAAAGTCGTATACGCCGCACTGCTTGATACACCAGTGATTTGGAAATCACCCGTACTCATATTCCCGCCAGGCATTCCTCCTGGCATACCGTCCATTTGCCCCGTCTCGCTGCTATCGGTTGCTTCTGACTCTGTCGATGAGTCACTGCTGGAGATCGGTTCGATCCCGCTGACGGCATCAGCAGAGGTGCTGACTTCAAAACTATATGAGGCAACCCCGTCCAAATCGGCGATCGCTTGGGCATCAGTAATCGCTACTGGTGTCGATTGAAAACTCCCTGGATCTGGTCGGGTGCTTTGGTCATCGCTGTCAGAAGAAGAGCTCCTTTGCTGAAAAGCCTGCTCGCGGTTTGCTTGCAACGTCACAGTTGCGCCAACACTTTTCTGGGCATTTTCAGTCGCTACTAGTGCCGCACTGCGAATCGTCAGACCCACCAATACAAAAATCAAGATTGCAGAAAACACGGCGATCAGCAACAGGCTCCGGCCTTTTTTCGCCCATAAACTTTGGAGACCTCGTTTCAAAAAATTCATCTTTGTTCCTCCTGAATGGCAAATTATTGTATTTCGACTATAAGAACCTTAGCTTAAATTGAACTTAAATCTTCCCCTGATTTTTCAAAACGTTGGAACAGACCGCAGCTGTCTTCTGCGATCTGCACGTTTTATTGATGACCCCAAGGGAATGATCGAGGAACCTTCAACTAACGGCCAAAGCCGCCGCCCATTTGATTGGTTGTCGCTGTCGCTCCTGATTGGGTCAAGTTGGCGATCGTTTCCGTGACGGGCAACGTTCCTAATTCCGTCCCATCACTAAGGGTCCCACCAGCATAATAACCAGAAACAGCTTGCGCATCATTCGTTCCCCCACTGACCAATGTATAGCTGCTATCCGTCAAATCTGGGCTAGAAAGAACCACATGTTGGTAGCTTTTACTTGGTGCATAGGACAAGATCGTCTGTCCTTGACTATCCTTTAAGGTCACAAGGGTCTCTGTTGCTTGGGTTTGATCGAAACTGATCCCGATCGACTGTTGACTTCCCCCACTGACATTCATGGCCATATCGGTCGTACCAGCAGCTAACAAGACACCGCCAGTGATTTCAAACGTCCCGTTATAATCCAAAGCGCCATTGCCACCGGTCGTTGGACCATTTACGATGACGACCCCATCACTCATAGTGACATTGCCGTTACTGTCCAGGCCATCCCCTTCGGCATCGACCACCAACGTCCCACCAGTGATTGTGATTTGTTTGCTGTCATCTGCGGTATCGCCACCGCCAGGACCGCCACCAAAGCTGTCTTGCCCAAATTGGCCAGTGGTTTCCTCTGTATCACTGCCGCCACCGGCATTGATCCCGTCATCGCTAGCCACGACATGTGTCGTACCACCAGCAATCGTGATCACACTTGCTTCTAGTCCTTCATAGGATTCTTCGATAGCAATCGTCCCATCGGAGATCGTCAATTCATTGTCCGCATGTATGCCGTCGTCACCACTGTTGGCAGTGATCGTACCACCTGTGATGTTGATGGTATCGTTGGCATGCAGGCTATCATCTGCACTATCGATCGCAAAGGTACCGCTGCTGATGGTCATCACACCGCCAGCTTTCAATCCTTTGTAGCTTTCATCCGTCACTAGCGACTGACTTTGTGCCCCGTCAGCCGTTTTGATCGTGAGATCGGCTGATTGGATGCTTAAATTTGTTTCTGCTTGGATGCCATCACGCCCACTTTGGATCGTAAAGGTACCGCCATCGATCGCAACGTAGCCTTTTTCCGCATCTTCCGAATTATTCGCTTGGATGCCATCTCCTTCAGTGGTGTTCAGTGTGTAGTTCCCTGCCAAGATCGACACGGAATCTTTTCCTTTGATGGCATTGTTTTTCGCTGTGATCTCAATCGTGCCACCAGCTAAAACCAAATCATCTTTGCTGCGCAGCCCGTTGCTGTAATTTCCTGTGATCACCAACGTTCCATCACCGTTGATGGACAAATCTTCTTTACTATAAAAAGCGGCATCTGGTTCCGTCTCACCTTCCGCCAAGGTGTAGCTGCTGCCATCTATCAGAGTATTTGTCGTATCACTGGCTAAGGTCGTGATGACTTTTTCTGCTTGTTCGATGACGACTGCCGCCCCGTCTTCATTGGTGATCGTGACACCCGCAAAGATCAGATGGACTTTTTCTTCTTTATTGACGTTGACAACCAGTTGACCATTACTTAAGGAACCGCTGACGACATAGGTACCAGCTTGCGTGATCGTCACCGTTTGGTCTTCCACTGCAACGCCATCAACAGCCGTCGTATCGCCGTCATTCAATTCAAGTTGCGTGGCGGTCGCCTCATCGTAGGAGGCATCCACGTCTTCTTCTTCGTAACTGCCATAATAGTCCGTAGCATCATCAAGAGTCGTTGCAACGTTGGTCACTGCGGCAGAACCTGATACAGCCGCTGCAGAACTGGAGCTGCTGCTCGTGCTACTACTATCGGTTTGCCCACAAGCGCCTAAGAGCAGCGATGAGAGTAAGAGCGGATAAATGAGTTTTTTCATAAGAGGTTCCTCCTTCTACAGCTCATCGCGGTTAGCGGTGAGCTTGCCTAAAACAACGGGTAAATTGCCATTACGAACCCGAACTTCATCAATGATTTGTTTTTCTTGCGCTTGGTCTTTTAACAGCAACTGATAACGCAACTCATATAAGCTCCCCATCGTGGTCGTTCGAACCGATGTCAGTTTGGCAGAATACGTATATTTTTCAAAGAGATCATCGAATAGTTGCGGATAATCCAAATCTTCTGGAATCGTGACTTTCAGTTCTCGTTCACTCGTGGCTTGTCGATCGCCAAAGGGTACCGTGTATAAAAGGGTCAAGAAAAGCGCCACGATGATGGAAAAAATCACGACATAGCCGACGTAGCCCATCCCAGTTGCCAGACCGATCCCCATCGACCAAAAGACGCTGGTGATCTCTCTAGACCCTCCTGGAACCGAGCGGAAACGAATCAAACTGAAGGCGCCTAAGATCGCCACACCTGTGCCAAGATTGCCGTTGACTAGCATGATCACGGATTGAACGAGGATCGGTAAGACCGCCAAGGTAATGACGAAGTTTTTTGTGTAGACATTGCGGATCATATGGATCGCCGCTACCAATATTCCTAAAAGCAATGAGGCGGCGATACAGATCAATAGGCTACGCCATTCAAGGGTGCTCGTATCGCCAGAAAACAGACTAGATAACATGTAACCATTCCTCCTTCTTGAACAAATGCCGTTGATACGTTTGGGCATATTTCGAAAAGCTACCTTTGCGCACGCTGTATTTGTTCAACAACTCCACAAACCATAACGGATAAGCGCCGAGGGCTTTCACTTCCATCAACACCCCGATTTCAGGTGCTACCAGCGCCCCCTCACTGCCAGAACCGAACATAAGATCATAGGTGCGAAAGCGAATGTTTTGGTCGAATGTCACGCGAAATTCACTATCATCATCAATAAACAGCGACAAGCGATCATAGGCAATCAAGACTTTTGGCAGCAAGTCTGGGTTTTGCTTAAATAGCCAGTGGATCTCTGCAGCGATTTGCGGTGCTTCTACCATTGATGGCAAGACCCCTGTTTGCAACCAGCGGCAATAGTCAGCATAGGGCAGCGGGATTCGGCGTTTGTAGACCACGCCATTGACTTTCTTTTTGATCTCTAAAAAAATCAACTGCTGCTCTGTCGGTATGCCATAGCTGCGGACCCGAAATTTTTCTTTGTATTTCGGTTTGTCCATCGAATGACGAATAAAGCGGTAATCGTGGGTATCGTAATACAAGGACATAATCGTGTGTTGCCCATATTCATCGATCGCCATTTTTTGCTGCAACTCGCCAAGAAATGCTGGAAATTGCTCCTTGGCTATTAAATATTTTGTCTCTTTTCTTTGAAAGACTTTTTTTAATTTCATAAAAATGTTCCTCCCTTGAAATCCATGCACTGAATTTACGGCAGCTATCTTAAATGCAGCTTAAGACAAAACAGTTTTTTTAAGCATTTTTTATGCTATTCGTGCTATTCTTATCCTTAAAGAGGTGGGAACATGATTAAACTATTAGTGATCGAAGATGACAAAACATTATCTGATAATATGAAAGAAATCGTCAGCGAGATCGGTGACGTCACACAAGCCTATGATGGCAGTGAAGGCTTATACGAGGCAGAAACGGGGATCTATGATTTGATTATTCTCGACTTGATGATGCCAGAGATGAACGGTTATGAGGTGCTTTCTGCCCTAAGAAAAAAAGGACTCCAAACACCCGTCCTGATTTTAACAGCCAAAGACGGCTTAGAAGACAAAGTGACCGGTTTTCAAAAAGGGGCAGATGATTATTTGACCAAGCCTTTTTATCGGGAAGAATTATTGATGCGGATCAAAGCGTTGCTAAAACGCTCCTTAGGTTTGTTCAATGAAAATACCCTGGAATATAACGGATTGCTGTGCAACCTTGGCACCAATGAGGTCAGTTACCAAGGGCAGCTTTTGCCGATCCAAGGGAAAGAATTTGAGCTGCTGCTTTATTTTCTACAAAATAGAAACATTATTTTGACCAAGGAACAGATTTTTGATCGCATCTGGGGATTTGATTCAGAAACGACCTTGACTGTCGTCGAAGTCTATATGAGCAATCTGCGGAAACACTTGCGCCAGACAGGAATCGACAAAGAGATCCGTACGTTGCGAAATGTCGGCTATATTATGCAAGGAGCCTAGTCTATGAATAAAGAACGCTCTAAGAGACAACGGCTGCACTCCTTTCTCCTAAATGTCAGTGCCTTTGCGTTGGTTTTCTTACTTTTAGGAACGATCGTCCTCCAATTGTTCAACCAATCGGCTTATCGGCAAACCGACATTTCTTTGGAACAAGCAGTCAAAGATACCCGCTTGATCCAAGCAGAGATCAGCGCTTCGCAATCCAATCTAGAGGTATTGCCACCAGATAGTGCCATGCCAAAGATCCCTGGGACCAATCGCTTCAATACCCAGTTGATTCTCTGGTCTGAAGACGGTGAGATATTAAACAAGCAGACCTTGGGCGGCCGCTTTTCACAACTGGCGAGTTTATCTTTAGATACAAGCCACTTAGACAGTATCATATCTTTTTCAGTGGTGGATCAGTCCTTGTCAGAGGAAGAAGAGACCCTTTTGTTTCGTTCGATCACCACCAAAGCGCCAACAAATGATGCTGGTGTCGGCTATATCCAAGTCTTGGCGAACACTAACCAAATCAAAAATGCGATGAACAATTTCCAAACGATTTTGATTTTATCGATGATCTTTTTCTGGATTCTTTCGATCGGGATCAGCTACTTGCTTTCCAGCTTGAACATGCGCCCGATTTTAGCCTCGTGGAAGAAACAACAAGAATTTGTCGAAAATGCTTCTCACGAGCTGCGCACACCATTGACGATCATTCAAAACAGTCTGGAGCGCCTGTTTACCAAGCCCAATCATACGATCATTGAAGAATCTGAAAGCATTGCCCAAGCGTTAGCGGAAACCCGGCGGCTGACTGGTTTAACGGCGGACCTGCTGACGATCGCCCGCAGTGATTCCAATCAACTGCTGTTAACGAAAGAAACCGTCGAATTAGCTCCGTTTATCGATGACTTAGTCAAACCTTTCAAAGAAATTGCCGAATTGGATCAAAAACATTTTGTTGTCGAAAACTTTGCCAAAACGACCGCTTGCTTTGACCAAAAGAAAATTCATCAAGTCCTCGTGATTCTCCTAGATAATGCCTTAAAATATACCAGCAGCAGTGATAAAATCACCCTCTTATCGGAGATTTCTAACAAGCAATGGCTGATCGAGGTCAAAAACACAGGACCAGCCATTTCCGATGAAGAAAAAGCCCGTATCTTTGACCGCTTCTACCGCGAGGATCGTTCCCGCTCCAAAGAGACCGGCGGCTATGGTTTAGGCTTAGCAATCGCCAAGCAAATCGTCGAAGAGCACAAAGGACAAATCCAGGTCAAAGATTTGCAGCCACGAGGGGTTATTTTTCAGATTCGCTTACCTAAAGAAGGATAAAGGAGAAAAACAAATGCAGGTCATCACCCTTAAAGAACACCCTGAATACTTAGCAGAAGCCATTCGTTACTTCCAAAATCAGTGGGCTAGCCCCGATTCCCTCATGGTTTATGAGGATAGCCTGACCCATAGTTTTTCAGCAAATCCTTTGCCGCAATGGCTGCTGCTGGTCAATGAAGAAATTGCAGCAGACGGACGTTATCAAATCATCGGCTGTGGCGGCTTGATCCCCAACGACTTCATCAGTCGGATGGATTTGACCCCTTGGCTTTGCGCCTTGTATGTGGA
The DNA here is from genome assembly GCF_001544095.1 of Enterococcus casseliflavus NBRC 100478. Classification (GTDB taxonomy): domain Bacteria; phylum Bacillota; class Bacilli; order Lactobacillales; family Enterococcaceae; genus Enterococcus_D; species Enterococcus_D casseliflavus. The sequence goes on from NZ_BCPT01000001.1 coordinate 362,154, forward strand.
CCCTTTGTGGCGTGGCCAAGGCGGTGCCCGCCTTTTGATCGAAACAGCTAAACAGCGCGCTGCTGGAGCTGGTTTTGATTCTCTGTATCTATGTACGGATCTTTCTACTTTTTATGAGCAGTTTGCTTTCGAACCGATCGGCACTGGCTACCACCCTTGGGGAGAGCCTTCCACCATCTATCGCTGTTCTCTCACGTAAATAAACAAAAAAAAGCTGTGAACAAAATTGTTCACAGCTTTTTTCACTCACAGTACTATTGCTAGTAGAATACCCTATCTCCACAAAAGGAATATTCCGACACCCTACAAATCCGGTAGGTTGCTTACGCGGTGTGCCTCTGCTATCAATCTGGTCAGCTAATGCTAGACCTTCTCGACTCGTCGCATGAGGATTACTTTACCATAAAATTAGTCGGAATACTACTGTTTTTTTTTATAAAATCAAAAACTGCGGATAAACATCTTTCAAGAAAGAGCACTTATCAGCAGTTTTACATGAACCAGTTGTTTCTTCTCAAAAGAAACGTTCAAATCGATGGATTCAAGAAACCTTAGGATAAGAAGGTTGCCACTTTGGTCGTAATCAAATCAATGGCTACGTGGTTTTCGCCGCCTTCTGGTACGATGACATCAGCATACCGTTTTGTCGGTTCGATAAATTGATGATACATCGGTTTTACGACCGTCAAGTATTGTTCGATTACAGAATCCAACGTCCGGCCACGTTCTTCCATATCACGTTTGATTCGGCGAATAATCCGAATATCATCGTCTGTATCAACATAAAGTTTAATATCCATTAAATTACGTAATCGCTCATCTTCTAAAATCAAGATCCCTTCCAAGATAATGACTTCTTTGGGTTCTTGAATGATCGTTGCTTCGCTGCGAGTATGAGCGACATAATCATAGACAGGTTTTTCGATCGTTTGATATGCAAGCAGCTGCTGCAAGTGATCGATCAACAAATCAGTATCAAATGCAAAAGGATGGTCATAGTTGGTGTTCAACCGTTCTTCAAAGCTCAGATCACTTTGGTCTTTATAGTAGGAGTCTTGTTCAAGCATCATAATAGAATGGTTGGGGAAATGATTAAAGATCGCCCGACTCACGCTTGTTTTTCCACTACCTGATCCACCTGTCACACCAATAATAATGGGCTTGCCATTCGTCATTCAATTAACCTCTTTCATCTTAAAAAATTCACACTGGTTCTATTATAGCGAAAATTCGGCAAATTACTACTGTTTCTGTAGAATCAGTGCTGCAATAAAGGAAGTAATTGCTGCAAACGTTCGATCTCAAAGGTAGGCTGAATCTCACCACTGTTTTTTTTCTTTGGATTAAACCAAATCGTGTCGATCCCTGCCAATTGTCCTCCTAAGATATCTGAAGTCAGTGAATCGCCAATAATGACTGTTTCTTGTTTTTTAACGTTTGGTATGCGGGCAAACACGTAGTCAAAATATTCTTTCATTGGTTTTTGATAACCCGTGTCTTCTGAAACAAAAATATCACGGAAATAGGGTTTCAATTTGGCATCTTCCAAGCGACGGTACTGGGTTTCAGAAACCCCGTTCGTAACCACGTATAGGTCAAAATGCTGCGCCAACTCCGCTAAGATCTCATCACTGTTGTCTAACAGTTTATGTCCTTCATTTAGAAATTCTCGGTACGCCAATTCAACTGCTGGACTATCGACCTGAATGCCTTGCGTTTCAAAAAACAAGCCGAAACGCTCATTGATGACTTGGTCTCTCGTGATTTTCCCTTGCTCAAACTGCTGCCACAAATCATGATTGATCGTTTGATAGCTTTGTTTGCGCTCTGGAGTCATTTCCAAGCCATGAGCTTCAAACAGTGCTTTTAAGGCTTGATCTTCGGTATCTTGAAAGTCGAGGATCGTGTCATCGACATCAAATAATAATGTTTTATACTTCATTTTCTCCCTCTTTCTCAGCGGAAATGCGCCGCCAGTCCTTTTAATTCTTCTTGCGTCAGCGAGCGATAACTGCCCACTGCTAAATCATCTGGTAGAACCAGCGAACCCATCGCTGTTCGTTTCAGCTGAATGACTTTTTTCCCTCGGGCTAAAAACATCTTTTTCACTTGATGGAACTTGCCTTCAGCAATTTCTAACGAAACAAAGGAATGATCCGCTCGGGCATCGATGATCGTTAGGGCAGCTGGTTTGCAAGTGACACCACCATGAAAGGTGATCCCTGCAGCAAATGCCGCCACATCCTCAGGAGGCACCAAGTCATTGACCACCACTTCATATCGCTTGGTCACCTTTTTGGTGGGATGCAGCAAGTCATAGCCTAACTGACCATTCGTCGTAACTAATACCAACCCTTCCGTGTCCCGATCCAATCGACCGACGGCATAAAGATCAGGATGTTGATCTTCGGGTGCAATCAAAGCGATCACTGTCTGGTGCTGTTGATCCAGATTGGCTGTAACGACACCCTTGGGCTTGTTGACGATATAATAGCGTTCCTGTGTTTCCAACTGCCGCCCCGCAACCATGATTTGATGCAAGCTGCTATCGACGTTGCGCTCGGGCCTTCGTTCAATCCTATGATCCACAAAGACTTTTCCTTGCTGAAACAACCGTTTCATCTCTTTCCGAGATGTATTCAATTGTTGCTCGATCACTTTATCTAAACGCATAAATTTTTCTCCATAGTGGCTATTATAGCTTAGGATCTAGCGAAAGGAAACTGCCAGGATTTCAAATGATTTGACTTTCTTTGTCTTTTTGCGTAAGGTTAAAGAGTAAAGTAAATATAGTTTCTCATACACAGCGTTATGACCTGGTGGAGAAAAGTTGAACCAAAACTTTCTGGGGCAGTTGTGTACACAACTGCCCTTTTGCGTGTTTTCACTCACGTACCACTTAATGTGCAGAGTTAACAAAATTTGCTTAAAAAATCTCGTTACTAACGAGAAAATTTTAGGAGGAATTGAGTTATGTCAGTATCATTAGAAGTTACGAAAAGAGAAGTTCGCCCACGTTCTTTACGGAACAAGTTGCGTCACGAAGGAAAAGTACCTGCAATTGTCAATGGGTACAAAGTAGAAAGCACACCGATTGCTGTCAATGCAGCAGAATTAGAAAAAATCTTGCGTGAAAATGGATTGAATACCGTAATCACGATCAGTTTAGAAGGCAAAAAAGTCAATACACTGATCAAAGAGTATCAATCAGATACCTTCACACGCAATTTAACCCACGTTGAATTCCTATCTGTCGATATGAATGAAGAAACAGAAGTAGAAGCAGAAGTAACCTTAATTGGTGAATCTGCTGGTGTCAAAGCTGGTGGTGTTCTAGCACAAAACTTGTATACAGTCGTTGTATCAGCAACACCAGACAAATTGCCTGAACGTGTTGAGATCGATGTGACGTCATTAGAGATCGGCGATTCATTAACAGTGGCTGATCTGCCTAAGAACGACGAGTACACGATCGTGACCGATCCAGAAGAACAAATCGTTGCGGTTACTGAACCACAAGAAATCTCTGAAGATGAAGAAGCCGGCGAAGCTGCTGAACCAGCAGTTATCGGTGAAGACGAAGAGTAATCATAGAACACCGTTCTTAAGACCACGTCTTCAATCAACAGACACTTCTAAGAAATGTAGGACTCTTGAAGGGATTTCCCTTCAAGAGTCCTTTTCATTCTTACGAAGAGCTGGTATGCTGCAACTGACTATTTCCCATTGAAAGACGTCTTTGGGAAAGCTTGGTCCAGCCAACCCAACAAATTTTTAAGAAAATAGTTAAAATGCGTCGCTGACCAAAAAGAAAAGCAGAAGTAGTTGCATTTTTGACGGTTCTTCATTATGATAAATAGACAAATTTGATGTTAATGGCAAGCCTACTTGAAGGAGGGGTTTATTATGTTTGAAACATTTGATGATCACCGCAGTCGTTACGCTTCTGGCGGTATTGTTCAAACACTACCTAGCGAATTGATCGATAGTATCTGGTTGATCATCGATCTTGATTTAAAAGGGTTTATTCCGTTGACAAATCTGCTCACCTTTGAAGTCCAAAACAATCATGGTCGTGTCACACTGCTTTTTTCTCAAGCACAAAGTCAAATCGAACTTGGTGTTGATCTACCTTACCGGTATTCCGACCTGTATCCCCAAAAAGTCTATGTGTATGATGATGGGCAGCGGCAAACGATTTTATTGCCTAGCGAGACTCGTTAACGCCCATTCGCCATTCTCTTTTTATAACGACACCTATATAAAAAACCACCCTTTTTATTTTAGAAGGTGGTTTTTTTTTGCATACCTCCTTTCATTTAATTCTGTCTAGCAGCAATTTCAAATAAATACTCGACAAAAACATCGTTTTTTATTACGTTTTATTGACTATTTTTTGCGAGTGAAAATAACGAATGAAGTTCCCTTATAATAAGGACAGTTGCAAAATTTAGCTGAAAGAGGTGCATGATGTTGAAAAATATCCTTGAAAAAGATATTATGCAAATGCTGCGACTCTCCACAACACTTTTAGCCGAAAATCCCCTGCCTTTGAATAAAGCTGCTGCCGCCCAAAAAATCTCTGTCAAAACGATCCGTCGGCTGCTGTCAAGCTATTTAAACGAGGACCCATTCTTCCACTATGATGTACAACAAGGGCACATTCGTGCAGACCGTCATTTGCAGCAATCAGCCAGTTGCTCCCTCCCCCATATGGAAATGATTGCTGCATTATTCAATAAAAGTGCAAATTATCAGCTACTCTTGCTCTTGTTAAAAATGCCGACTATTTCCTTTGCAGATCTCTACAAACGCTATTATCTCAGCCCATCCAGTTTGCATCGGCGCTTTTCATCCTTTTCTAACTTTTTAGCACCTTATCAACTAGCTATCGATCGCCGCAGTTATCCTTTAATCACTGGCAACGAACGACAATTGCGCTATGTGCTTTTTCGCCTTACCCTCTTAGCAAACCCAGCGCTTATCTCCCCCAATCAAGCGTTTCAGGAGCTGACACAAATCCATCAGTTACGGAAAACTGCTTTTTATCCCAACACATCAATCACGTTTACTCAACAAGTTTTTCCCAAACACTTTGTTCCAAGTTTCTACTTAGTCGGTGAACGCAGCTATTTGTTTTTATGGAAACAGCTTCTAACACTGGAGCCTTTCTATGTACCTGCAGAAGAATCTGGCCTCTTATGCCAAATCATCACCCCAGTTTTGAGGCAGTATCCAATCGAGCAGCCGTTAGAGGTTCTTTTGCCGAAAATTTTCCAAGCCCATCTGCTGGGGGCATTATTGGAGGGCAACTTATTTGTCTACCCGCCATTAAATCCTCGCTTATCTGAACGTTCACAACGCTTGGTCCGTGCTTTCTTGACACAGCTTCCCCACTACGAAAAACTTTTAAAGAAGCATCCCGAGTTGCCCTTACTCTATGAATGCATTTGGCAAGACGTCTCTTTCTTCCAACCCATCATTGCCTTTCCGCAACAAAAAGAGCGCCCACTTGAATAGCGGTACGCTCTTTTTAAAATCATTTTACTATCAGTGAATTATTTTGCGTCAGCATCAACGATTTTCACTGAACCTTGCCATTGTTCTTCAACAAAATCTTTGATTTCGTCTGAATGAAGCACTTCGATCAATTTCTTGATTTTGTCGCTATCTTCGTCACCACTGCGGACAGCGATCACGTTGACATAAGGAGAATTATCCGCTTCTAATAAAACAGAATCATCCGCTGGGTTCAAATCGATCCCGAATGCGAAGTTCGCATTGATGGCAATTAGGTCTGCTTCGTCGTTTTGATAAGCAGTCGCCAAAAGAGATGGATCGACGTCATGTTTAAATTCTAAGTTTTTCGGATTTTCAGCAATATCATCAAAGGTTGCCGTTTCTGTATCAACGCCGTCTTTTAAGGTGATCAAGTCAGCATCTTGTAAAATCGTTAGGATACGACCCCAGTCAGATTCAGAAGTGGAAGTAAGAACCGTTGCACCATCTTCTAGTTCTGAAATATCAGAGATTCGTTTTGAGTAAAGACCCATTGGCTCGATATGGATCGCACCGGCATTAACAAAGTCATAGCCATTGTCTGCGATTTGTTTGTTCAAGTAAGGAATGTGTTGGAAGTAATTGGCATCGATATCGCCATTTTCCAATGCTTTGTTTGGCAACACATAATCATCGAAGGTCTTGATTTCAAGATCAATGCCTTCTTCTGCTAGTAAAGGTTTGGCTTGTTCTAAAATTTCCGCATGAGGCGTAACCGATGCACCGATAACTAATTTTGTTGATTCTCCCTCAGCCGCAGATGAATCAGAGCTTCCTGAATTTGAGCCCGTTCCACAAGCAGCTAAAGCGGCAGTTAACAATAAGGTTGTTGCAATACCAAAAATCTTTTTCATATCCATTTCCTCCCATATTTTCCACTTTTTGTTCTTCGTTTCATTTACCGTTTATCGGTGGCCTTCGCAAGGAAATCGCCGACCCCTTGGATAATGAAAACGATAATTAAAATAATCACTGTTGCAACAAGCGTAACAGTGTAATTTCCACGTTGAAATCCTTCTTGCCAAGCCAAAGCGCCTAGCCCACCGGCACCAATCGCACCTGCCATGGCGGTATAACCAATCATTGAGATCGTTGTGACCGTCAGTCCTGAAATCAATGCCGGAACACTTTCTGGAATCACGATCTTATAAATGATCTCCCAGTAACTGGCGCCCATCGCTTCGGCGGCTTCAATCACACCAGGATTGACTTCACGAAAAGCAATTTCCACCATCCGAGCATAAAACGGCGCAGCCGATAAAACTAATGCTGGGATCGCTGCTTTTGCCCCTAGGAACGAACCGACTAATAATGTTGTAAACGGAATGATCAAGACCATCAAAATCATGAATGGCGTTGAGCGAAAGGCGTTACTGATGATGGAAACCACATTATAGAAAATGTTGGCTCCCGCCGTTTGTTTACGCCCTAGTGAATAAAGCGCCAATCCTAGAAGCAAACCGATCACAACCACTAAAACCATTGAGAAAAAAGTCATAAACAAAGTGTCCAGAGTGGCTTGCTGCATATTGGCCCAGTCGACCTTTTCAAAATTAAAATAGGTTTCTACAAATGACTTATCCACGTTCAATCACCTCCACGCCTACTTGCTGCTCTTTGAAAAAGGCGATCGCTTTTTCGATCTCACTTGCTTCACCTGTCAATAAAACCGTCAAGCCGCCAAAGGATCCTTCATTGGTTTGTTGGATCTTTCCGTAAACGACATTGACATCGATCTGGAAGCGACGGATCGCTTGTGAAATCACTGGTTCATTGGCGTTGTCTTGTGTAAAAGTCAAGGTCACTAAATGCCCTTGCGGATTTTCTCGTAAGAAGGCTTGCCGTAATTCTTCAGCATCTTCTTCTGGCTCCAAATCTTGCTGAACAAAACGTTTGGTCACTTCCTGCTGTGGGTTACGGAAAACCGATTGTACTGACCCTTCTTCCACGATCTGCCCATGCTCCATCACCGCGACCTTGTTGCAGATTTTACGAATGACGTTCATTTCATGGGTAATCAGCACGATCGTCAAATGCAATTTTTTATTGATGGAAAGCAAGAGATCCAACACTTCTTCTGTTGTTTGTGGATCTAACGCACTCGTTGCTTCATCACACAGCAAAATTTCTGGTTCATTCGCTAGTGCACGAGCAATCCCGACTCTTTGCTTTTGTCCGCCAGACAATTGTGCCGGATAGGCATTTTCCCGTCCTTCCAACCCAACTAATTTAATCAGCTCTTGCGCTCGTTGACGGCGTTTTGCTTTTTCAACGCCAGCCAACTCCAATGGCAATTCGATGTTTTCCGCCACCGTTCGAGACCATAAAAGATTAAAGTGCTGAAAAATCATGCCGATTTTTTTGCGGAAGTTTCTCAATTCTTTGTTTTTCAACGCCAAAATGTTTTGACCGTTAATGACTACATCTCCTGCTGTCGGCAATTCTAAGCCGTTCAACAAACGTACTAATGTACTTTTCCCAGCACCAGAGTAACCGACGATTCCGTAGATATCGCCTTTTTCCACTTGCAGTGAAACATCATTGACGGCGTGAACAGCCGTTTGCTTTTTGCCGAATGACTTTTTTACATGCGACAATTCGATTAATGCCATGTTATTCCCATCTTTCCTCTTTGGTTGGTTAAACACAAAAAAAGCTTTCATCCTCTGTACATTATACTGTTACAAAGGACGAAAGCACAACTTCCGCGTTACCACCTTGATTTACTGTCGATTCGCATCAACAGCCTCGCTCAGTACTTGAATTGCTTCGCATACTGCTGCACTGTAACGGGTGCCTCCCGTGATAGGCTTGTTTCCACTCACCTATCATGCTCAAAGACCATCTTCCATCCTCTCTCCGTTGCCCATTTGCACCAAACAGGGCTCTCTGTGTACGTTAAGAACATGTACTCTTCTTTTCAAAGCATTCATTTATTGAGCAAATTATAGCAACGTCTTATCCGACTGTCAATTCTTTTTGAAAAAATAGTCGTTTTTACAGCTTTGACTTACAAAGCTTCAAATTGACTTGGGTCAACCTCTTTGAAGCTGACCAGCCAAGCGTTCATTTCGTCTTCATCATTTAAGGTATCAATGGATTGATCGATTTTTTCATTTACGGAAGAAATCACGCCCGTCAATGGACTTGGAAATTCACTGACTGCTTTTTCCGCTTCCAGCTCAACAAGGGTCTCTCCTTGTTTTAAAGCAGTTCCTGCTTTTTGAATCGAAGCAAACGTGACCGCACCAAGTTCTTCTTGCGCTTCTTTTGTTAAACCGACACAATATTCTTTCCCGTTAAACAAAACCCACAAATTATCTTTTTTTCTTAAGCATTTCTTTTCCATGATTCTAGTAAGACTCCTTCATATTCATTTTCTTTAAATCCATTAATCAAAAAGCGGTCGCCGCTAACCAGCAGTGGGCGCTTGATCAACATACCATCGGTTGCCAGCACATCGGCTGCGTCTTGGGCAGTCATGGTCGGCACTTTTTCTTTTAATTGCAATTCACGGTATTTCATGCCGCTTGTGTTAAAGAAACGGGTTAACGGTGCTTCGCTTGATTGGATCCAAGCCAGCAATTGTTCCGGCTGCGGCGGTGTAGCTACCATATCGATCGCTTCAAAGGGAATCTCGTGCTCTTCTAACCAACGCTTCGCATTTCGGCATGTACTGCATTTTGGGTACCAATAAAATGTAATCATGTGAACTCCTTAAAGTGTTTTTGGTGCGGTCTCAGCTTGATAGCGCATCGATAAAATCAAACCGATCCCAATCATATTGCTTAATAGGGCAGATCCTCCTTGGCTGATAAACGGCAGTGGAATCCCCGTCAACGGTAAGAGACCGATGTTTGCGCCAATGTTTTCAAACACATGGAAGAGAATCATCATAATGATCCCAGTTGCCAAGTAGGCATAAAATTCATTGTTGGTATCGAAACATACGCGGATCATCCGATAGATCAAAATAAAATACAATAAAATGACAAACGCGCTGCCAATAAACCCAAAATTCTCACCGATCACCGAAAAAATCATATCGGATTCTCGGACCGGTACATACACATCGCTGACATTAAATCCTTTCCCGAACATCCCGCCAGAAGCGATCGCCATCAGAGCATACGCCAATTGGAAGGATTGCCCTTGGGTATCATGAAAAGGATCTAGCCACGAATCGATACGGGCGAATTGGTATTCTTTAAAGATTCCTGTATTGTACAGAAACTCGCGACCAACATCGGTAGTCACTAAGAAAATCGTTCCACCGCCGAGAATCACAAACGCCGCAATCACTGGCACGATGATTCGCCATGAGATTCCTGACATCAAGAAGACCCCACCGAAAATCGCCAGAAAGACCAACATCGTACCAAAGTCGTTTTGCAAGGTGATCAGGATCAGGACTGGGATCGTGACGGCTAACATTTTTGCAATCAGTAACCCATCTGTTTTCAGATCCCGTTCCCGATGCTTGACATTGTGCTGCGTGACGACTAACGCCAACATCATGATATAGGCGATCTTCATCAATTCTGAAGGCTGCAAGGTAAAAGGACCAAAACTAAACCAGTTTTTCGACCCTGTCGAGGCAGCCATCGTCCGGTTGTAAAATTTCAGCAGCGCCAACATAACGGCTAGCCCAGCTCCATAAATATAGGGCGTCAATTTCCAAAGCCATTTTGATTTGATCTGCATGATAATGATCACGGCAACAACGCCTAACACATACCATAAAGCTTGAAACCCTAACATTCGCAGCATATTCGGATTATTTGGATCGTGCGTCAGCGCCACATACAGGGACGCCAAACCAATCAGACATAATAAAAATACGGGTAGAATCACACCGTAGTCAATTCGATTATCGTTCGTTTTTATTCGTGAATTTTCCATGTCCACACTCTCTTCTGTAGAATCTTTATCCATTATAGTGATAATTGAGGAGAAAAGAAAGGATTGTCCATGAGCATTCACAAAAAATTTAGAAACTTTAATGATTTTCGGGAAAAGAGGGTTAAAAATGAAGTGAAGTTCGTTTTTCTGCTTCTTAAAAATTATGAAATAAATGCCATAGAACATTGTGTCATAATAATATCTGGCTATCTTTTAGAACCATATACTTTTGATTGATTTTTCTCGTTAAAAACACACTCTCTGTTTTCAAACAAAACAAAAAACCACCACGTCATAGGTTGTCTATGAGGTGATGGTTTTGGTTATGCCAGCTGCAGGATTCGAACCTGTGACCTACGCGTTACGAGTGCGTTGCTCTACCAACTGAGCTAAGCTGGCGTTGTATGGCACAAAGAAAATTATATGCAAAAACGGTTGTTTTGTAAAGAGGTCTGCTGAAAAAAATCTACTTACTGAAATTTTCCGAAAATTGTGATATAATAGAAGTATCAAGGAGGTTTTTACATGGCAACATTTGGTAAATTCGAAACAACAATTGTCCCGTCACAAGAAGGTTCAACGTTTGAGGTCGCTACTCCTGTCATGTTCACGTTCCATGGGAAGAAACAAACTGGTACCATCACAAAGCAGTTGAAAAACTCTGCGGTGGTCGAGCTGAACGAAACCCCAGAAAACCAGAAATTAGTTTCGCAAAGTAATGGTGTATTGATCATCAATTACAAACAGTTAACCAAACTATAATCCGTTTAATGCAAGGAGAAAATCAGTTGATTTTCTCCTTTTTTCATTGTCTGACTTTATGAAAAGCTCAAAAAAAGCCATGGATAACCGATCGAACCGTTTTGGCTGTCGATCTTCTTCCATGGCATCATTGACGAGGCAAAACTTCAGTTGCCTTTGTCTTATTTGTATTGATTTATTTTGTACCGAATAGACGGTCACCGGCATCGCCCAAACCAGGAACGATATAGCCGTGTTCATTTAGGCGTTCATCAAGATTTGCAGTGTAGATGTCAACATCTGGATGGGCATCTTGCAATGCTTTCACGCCTTCTGGTGCAGCAACTAAGCAGACGAATTTCATGTTTGAAGCGCCGCGTTTTTTCAGTGCGTCGATCGCCATGATCGCTGAACCGCCCGTAGCTAACATTGGGTCAACGATAAATAATTGACGTTCATCGATGTCTTCAGGTAATTTTACGAAGTATTCGTGTGGTTCTAGCGTTTCTTCATCACGGTACATCCCGATATGACCAACTTTTGCGGCTGGGATCAATTCAAGGATACCATCAACCATGCCTAGACCTGCGCGCAGGATCGGAATGATCGCTACCTTTTTACCAGATAGTGTTTTTTGTGTTGATTCTTCAATTGGTGTTTCAATCACTAGATCTTCAAGCGGCATGTCGCGAGACACTTCATACGCCATCAACATTGCGATTTCATTAACAACTTCACGGAAAACCTTTGTTCCACAGTTCTTGTCGCGGATCATTGTTAATTTGTGTTGGATCAGCGGGTGATCGATTACTTGAAATTTACCCATTTAAAAAAATCTCCTTTGGTTTTTCTCTTATTTTAAAGCAAATCGGCTCTTGTTACAACCATCTGCCACAGGCAATACTGCTTTTCCTCAAAAAAAGGATTGTGTTAGAAGGAAGGAGACAAGACGGCATGAAAAGCGCCTCTGCGTTCATTCTAGCCCCTTTTTCACTTTCGGTGATCAAAGAGCTGTAGCGCAGGAAAAACGCTTGAGACGTCTTGTCTGACCTTAACTTCTGTCACAGTCCCCTTTTATTTATTTTTATAAAGTGGATAGTTGTCCGTCAATTCTTTGACTTGCGCCGTGACTTCTGCCAAAACGGCTTCATCATTTGGTTTTTCTAAAACTTTGACGATCAATTTCGCCACTTCGACACAATCTTCTTCTTTAAAACCACGACTAGTGATCGCTGGTGTCCCCACGCGAATTCCACTCGTTTTGAAAGGACTTAATGATTCGAAAGGAATCGAGTTTTTATTGACGGTGATATTGACTTGATCCAGCAAAGCTTCTGCTTCTTTGCCGTTCAAATCAAAGCCGCGCACATCGATCAATAATAGGTGATTGTCTGTTGCACCAGAGACCAAGCGGGCTTGTGGTGCTTGGTTGAAGACTTTCGCCATTGCTTGTGCATTGCGGATGACTTGCTCAGAGTACTCTTTGAACGACTCATCTTGTGCTTCTTTAAAAGCAACAGCTTTCGCTGCGATCACGTGCTCTAATGGGCCACCTTGGATACCAGGGAAAACGGCACTATTGATTTTTTTCGCTAAGTCTTCATCATTTGTTAAAATCAAGCCGCCTCGAGGGCCGCGTAATGTTTTATGGGTCGTAGAAGTCGTGATGTCCGCATAAGGAACTGGGTTTGGATGAAGACCAGCCGCTACTAAACCAGCGATATGCGCCATATCCACCATCAATTTTGCGCCAACTTCATCAGCGATTTCACGGAACTTCGCAAAATCGATTGTACGTGAGTAAGCACTGGCACCAGCAACGATCAGTTTCGGTTGATGCTTACGCGCCAAAATACGAACGACATTGTAGTCGATGACTTCTGTTGCAGGATCAACACCATAACTAACAAAATTATAGGTCTTGCCGCTGAAATTCACTGGTGAGCCATGAGTCAAATGACCGCCTGCGGAAAGATCCATCCCTAATACTGTATCGCCTGTTTCGATCAACGCTAAATAAGCTGCTGTGTTGGCTTGAGAACCAGAATGCGGTTGAACATTGGCATATGCCGCACCGAAAATACTTTTCGCCCGTTCAATTGCTAAGTTTTCTACCACATCAACAAATTCACAACCGCCATAGTAACGACGACCTGGATAACCCTCAGCGTATTTATTTGTCAAAATACTACCTTGCGCAGCCATTACACCTTCTGAAACGATATTTTCAGACGCAATCAATTCCAAATTGTTTTGTTGACGATTCGTTTCTTTTTCGATCGCTTGCCACAATTCGGGATCAAACGTTTGATAATCCATGCTTACAACACCCCTTTACCTTAATGGTAGCATTGTATCACATTTCTTCATAAGCTACCTATAATGAATTCTGGTTTTTTGCTAATTTTCTTGAAAGAAACTTTGATTTGCAGCTTTTTTCAACCGATTCATATAAGCAACCCCTAAGCCGCTTTCTGGAAACGTGGGTGCAAATAAGACATCTAACTCAGCAATCGATTCATCTAACGCCCGTAAACCAGCAAACAGCCCTTTTGTCGCGGCTTCCACACTGTCATCAAAAAATAAATAGATGGCTGCAGCTTCAAAGCGGACTTGCTCGGCGATCGTTGGTCCAGCTAAAACCCCTACCTTAAACTGCTGTTCTTTTGACCAAGCCATGGCTGCCGGCCAATCTTGGTCATTGACCATCATGACGTTGGTATTCGGTGCATAGTGCTTGTATTTCATGCCCGGCGCTTTGGGTGCTTCACTTTCTGTTACTAAGTGCTGATCGACGAGGACTTTTGTTTGTAAAACTGCTTCAAGCTGTTCTTTAGAGATCGCACCAGGACGTAAGATGATCGGCGGCGCCGTTGGGTCACTCAAATCTAAGACCGTTGATTCGACACCGATCTGCGTCACCCCATCATCCAAGATGCCAGCGATTTTGCCTGCCAGATCATGCTGAACATGCGCAGCTGATGTTGGGCTTGGTTTACCAGAAGTATTAGCGCTAGGGCCAACCAATGGCTGTTGGGCTTGTTTGATCAACGCTAACGTCTTGGTGTTGTTTGGCATCCGAAAAGCCGCTGTGGATAAGCCGCCAGTAACAATGCTAGGTAAACTGTCTTTTTTGATCGAAAAGATCAAGGTTAAGGGCCCAGGCCAGAAAGTTTCCATCAATTTATCAGCAAAAGGATGCTTGTTATCCACAAACGGTTCCAACTGCTCTGGCTCGGCAATATGAACGATCAAAGGGTTGTCACTAGGTCGCCCTTTGACTTGATATACTTGCGCAACAGCCGTGGGCAAAAGCGCGCTAGCCCCTAGTCCATAGACGGTTTCCGTCGGGAACGCCACCAATCCCCCCTCAGCTAAAATAGCTGCTGCTTCGTTCAACTGTGTTTGATCAAAAATTTTTGTTTCCACAATTTATCCACATCCTTTTTTGAGAAGTTTCCACACTTATCAACATTTTCTCGTTTCTTTTCCACATTTTGTGGATAAGTCGTTTGTCAAGTGTGGATAACCCTGTTTATAACTCGGTTTATTTAGAAGTCGTTCATTTCATAAGGTTTTTGCAATTTTTCTGTAGCAAAAAAAATTTATTTATCCACATCTTGTGGATGACTGACGAACACCATCCGGTCTTGACCCGCAAGATCTTTTACTACAGTGACTTCTTTGTTGGGAAAAGCGGCTGCAAAAAGCTGTTGAACAGCTAATCCTTGCTGAAAGCCGATTTCTAGCGCCATTTGCCCGTTAGGCGCCAAACAATTCGGTGCTTGCTGTGCCAATTGCTTATAGATCGCCAATCCTTGTTCTTGTGCAAAAAGCGCCATTTTAGGCTCTTTTTCTCTTACGCTGATATCCATCAGCGGCCACTCTTCAGCGCTGATATACGGCGGGTTGGAAACGATCAGATCCCATTGCTGATCTGCCACGGGTTCTAAGGTATCTCCTTGGAAAAAGCGAATCTCCGCGCCTAAGGCTGCCGCATTTTCTTTAGCAACGGCTAATGCCTCTGCTGAAAGATCCACGGCACTTACGGCCCACTGCGGACGTGCCAATTTTAAGGCAATGGCGATCGCTCCAGTACCTGTGCCGATATCTACGACTCGCAGCGGCTGATCTGCTGGTAATTTTGCCAAACACTTTTCCACCAGCTCTTCGGTTTCTGGACGCGGGATCAAGGTTGCAGGGGTCACTTTTAAGCGATGCCCATAAAATTCTTCATACCCTAATAAATATTGCGGTGGTTCATGCTGCAACAGCTGTTCAAGATCTGCTGCGATCTGTGCCTCATCTTCCCTTAAGATGGGTTGGTCCATCTGCAGCAGCCAATCGAGTTGCTGCCAGTTTTTTCGCTGTAAAAACAGGTATTGGATCGCATACCCGTCCAGCCCTTTCGTTTCTAAAAAAGAAGAAGCCCGTGAAAGGACTTCTCGATAGGTTTTAGCCATTTTGCATCTCATCTAATTTTGATGTTTGATCGTAAACGATCAGTGCATCAACAATTTCATCGAGTTTTCCAGCTAAAATTTGATCCAATTTTTGAATAGTCAACCCGATACGGTGATCTGTTACGCGGTTTTGCGGGAAGTTATAGGTGCGAATCCGTTCAGAACGATCGCCGGTACCCACTGCTGATTTACGGTTTGCGTCGTATTCGCTTTGTGCTTCTTGCTGCATTTGGTCATAGACCCGTGCTCGCAAGACTTTCATCGCTTTCTCACGGTTTTTCAGCTGTGAACGCTCATCTTGCATCGCAACAGCGATCCCTGTTGGCAAGTGAGTCAGACGAACAGCAGAAGCTGTTTTGTTGACGTGCTGACCACCAGCACCAGAGGCATGGTAAATATCGGTCCGAATATCTTTGTCTGCGATATCGATTTCGACTTCTTCAGCTTCAGGCATAACCACGACCGTTGCCGTAGACGTATGGATTCGGCCTTGTGATTCGGTAGACGGTACCCTTTGCACTCGGTGGGCGCCACTCTCATATTTCAATTTTGAAAAGACGTTGTCGCCAGTGATCATCATGATGACTTCTTTGTAGCCGCCGATCCCAGTGACGTTGGCATCCATGACTTCGACTTTCCAGCCTTGGTTTTCCGCATATTTTTGATACATATTGAAAAGATCGCCAGCAAATAAGGCTGCTTCATCGCCGCCTGCTGCACCACGGATCTCCATGATGATGTTTTTGTCATCATTCGGGTCTTTTGGCAATAACAAGATTTTGATGCGTTCTTCTAAAACGTCTTTTTCTTTTTTCAAGTCAGAGAGTTCTTCTTTGGCCATCTCAGCCATTTCTGCATCTAGGTTTTCCCCAAGCATTTCTTCAGTGTCCTTGATTCCTTCAACGACTTCTTTGTAACGGCGGTAGACTTCCACCGTTTCCCGTGTATTGGCTTCTTCTTTTGAAAGCTGCATGAAGCGTTTGGTGTCAGAGATCACGGCTGGATCACTTAGTAATTCGCCTAATTCTTCGTAACGGTCTTCGATTGCTTGTAACTGATCGTACATTGATTATTCTCCTTCTTTTTTCATTCCCGGGTGAAAGTAATGCTTGCGGCAAACTGGATAATACGCTTCATTGCCGCCGATTTGTACTTGATCGCCCTCGTAAACGGGTTTTCCGTCGATATAGTGCAAGTTCATGGTTGCTTTTTTATGACAGAACCAGCAGATGGTTTTCATCTCTTCGATTTTATCTGCGTAAAGCAGCAAGTATTTTGAGCCTTCAAATAATTCATTGCGGAAATCATTTTTCAAACCAAAGGCCATCACAGGGATACCTAGCTCGTCCACGATTTTGGTGAAAGCCAACACGTGATGCTTCTTTAGGAACTGTGCTTCGTCGATCAAAATACAATAAGGTTTGTAACCGAGGTCTTTGATCAAATGGAACAGATCCGTTTCATCAAAAATCGGGATCGCGTCTCGTTCTAAGCCGATGCGACTCGAAACATTTCCCACGCCGCTTCTGGTGTCCAATCCACTTGTCATGATCACGACTGGTTTGTCTTGTTCTTCATAGTTGTGAGCAACTTTCAGTATCTCGATCGTTTTCCCACTATTCATTGCGCCATATTTAAAAAAAAGCTGTGCCATCTCGCCCATCCTTCCTCATACTCCTTTGGTATTATACTTGAAAAAGGAGAATTTTTACAGACTTAAATTCGACACCTGCCGCCTTTTACGCAAGAGTTTTACGAAAAATTAACGGATTTTTTGCCGCCGCCATCTCTTACTCGTTTCTGGCTTTTTGAGCAACTTCTGCCAATACTCGACAAGCCAGCGGATATTCTGGATTTTCATTCCCATTGATATCCGTTGCAATGATCACAAATCCGAGCTGCTGATACAGCGTGATTGCTACATGGCTCCAGGTTTGCGTATGAAGATACATCGGCTCGTTGGCTGCCTCCAAGACAGAAACGACTTGCGTGACCAAGCCGCGAGCGATTCCTTGACGTTGAGCTTGCGGCATTACTGCTACCCAATGGACTAGTGGAACCGGTGTGCCGTCTTGCTTGGCTTTTTTCCAAGCGGTAGCCGTACCGACCGGTGTACCTGATTGATCAAGGGCAAAAAACATTCGTTGGCCTAGCTGTGCTTGCTCGGGCATAAATTCCTTTTCAAAATACGCCAATGCCTCTGCCTCATTGTCAAACTCTCCGACGGATGTTTCAATCCGTGCCCAGTGCCTTTCGTCTCCTGCTTGGTAGCTGCGTAGCGAATAGTTATCGGATTGAATGGGCTGGATCGGTGTGCTTTTGTGTGCTCGCTTCATCCAGATTTCTGCATATAGAATTGATTTATCTAACATTGGTTGTGCCTCTCTTTCATTGGTTTTTCCTTGTTCAAAGGTTTATTTGAGAATCAATTTGGAATCAATCATGTAATTTCTTTACTAGAAAAATTTCTGTTAGCTGATTTTGCGTATGGGCGATTCTCCCAATTTCATCATAGCCCAATCGCTGATAAAAATCAGGCGCTTGAAAATCAAAGGTTGCCGTCTGACAATTTTCACAGCTAATGCTTTCAACTGCTGTTCAAAAGCAGTAAGAATCTGCTTACCATACCCTTTCCCCCGCTCGGATGCTTTGACCCACAGGATGTCAAGATAACCGATGTGATACATCGAGGCATAGCCAATGCCACCAGCAATAACCATCCCCTCTTTTTTGATTACACAACTGAAGCTCTGATAGGTTTCTGTTTGCGTAAATGGTTTTTGGTGCTTTGTATACGCTGTTAACGCTGATTCTAAAGCAGCCAATTCTTGCTCGTTTCCTTGTTCAATGACTAGCGCCACAGTCAATCCCGCCTTCTTATTTCTTCATAGTCAGCCATGATCTGATTGACCGTTTCTGCTATCGTTTGCCCTTCTTTAATCAGCCTTTCCTTTAAGGACTCCTGCGGGAAAAGCAAGTCACGCTCAAGCCACCATTCACGCATGTTCTCCTCGGAAAAATGGTCTCTCTGCATTCGGGTCTGATGTCTTTTGACCGTTTCCTCGAAAGAAAGATCAAAATAATAAACTAGCTTTTTTTGGGGAAAGAGTTTCATTAGAAAGTCGAGAAAGTCTTGGTATTTTTCACGAGAATAAATCCCCTCAACAAGTATCATCGGCACTTTCCCCTTCGCATATAGGACAGCTTCTTTCATCAAACCGCTGGCTAAATTATTAGGGGTATCTTTGACACAAAAAATTTCTCGCCGAAAAACATCTTGTGAAATCAGCACTGCCTCTTCCCCAAAAACGTGTTGAACAGCTCTGGCAATAGTGGTTTTGCCGCTGCCAGAATTACCTCGAAGTAAAATCAAAATACTTTCCATGCAAACTTCCTTTCTTCATTGCCCTGTTTTTTAAGCATATCTCTTGTTTTTCTCTACTAGAAGCATACCATAGAAGCAAAGGAGGAATACCTATGAAAGATACGGCAATTTTTGCTGGCGGTTGTTTTTGGTGCATGGTGAAACCTTTTGACTCGCAGCCAGGCATCCTCAAAGTGGTTTCTGGCTTTACTGGCGGCCATGTGCCTAACCCAACCTACCAACAAGTAACGACAGGAACCACCGGTCACACCGAAGCAGTTGAGATCACCTTTGATCCTGAGGTCATCTCTTATGAAGAATTGGTTGCCATCTATTGGCAGCAGACAGACCCCACGGATGCGTTTGGTCAGTTTGCTGACCGTGGTGATTCCTATCGTCCAGTAATTTTTTACAATAGTGAAGAACAAAAAGCGATTGCGGAAAAATCAAAGGCGCAGTTGCAAGCTAGCGGCCGCTTTGACCTTCCGATCGTAACGAAGATCGAACCAGCAGAACCTTTTTATCCTGCAGAAGACTACCATCAAGATTTTTACAAGAAAAATGCAGCCCATTACAATGCTTATAGCGAAGGCTCCGGTCGAGCTGGCTTTATTCGCCAAAACTGGGCCTAACATTTTTGGAGCATGCCTCCCGATTCATCATTAACAGCCGATTTGCTCTCAAGGCAGATCGGCTGTTTTCTGTTTCTTTTGCCAAAAGGAAATTGACAGTCAGGGCATTTTCGCGATACACTGATTAGAAAATTCTGACGATTATAAAGGAGTGTTTGTTTGATGTTAGCCAATGAAGTCCGTCCAGGTCCTAATCGGTATATTACTGGCGATGGGGTCTTAGCTGATTTGCCAGAGTATTTAAGTGAGTTCCAAGAAGTTGCCGTGATCACTGGGGAGCAGTCATTCGATGTGTTTTCAGCCTATTACCCCCATTCATTTGACTACCCGATCTACCGCTACGATGGATCATCGAGTTTTGAAAATGCGCAAGCCTTAGCTGAAGCGATCCAGCAAGCGGATGCCGTAGTGGCAATCGGCGGCGGCAAAGTCGCTGATACAGCAAAAATCACCGCCCAAACCCTTGGCGCAGAATTGATCGTGATCCCTACATTGGTTTCTAACTGTGCACCCTTTACCCCGGTGATCGTCGCCTATTACCCCGATCATACGATTTGTAAAATCGACTATGCCAAAAAAGGTGCCTACATGACGATCGTCGACACCCGTTTTTTACTAGCCACACCCGTTGATTACTTTATCGCTGGGATCGCTGATACGTTAGCTAAATATTATGAAATGGAAGCCATCGTCCGCAACATGGCAGAAGACGACAAGACTGCCTTAGTACGGCTAGGTTTCCAAAGCGCTCTTTTGATCAAAAACTTGTTGATTGCCGATGCGATCCAAGCTGTCAAAGACCTAGAAGTCGGGCAGCTGACCCCCGCCTTTGCCCGCATCACCGATGCGATCATTGCTTTGGCAGGCGAGGTTGGTGGTTTTGCAGTCGAATTTGGCCGCACGTCTGGTGCGCATGCGCTGCATGACGGCTTGTCTTATTTGAGTGAGACCCATAGCGTCTTGCACGGCAACAAAGTCGCCTACTGCATTTGGGTCCAGCTTGCCTATACCAATGATTTTGATGTGATTGAAGAATTACGGCCATTTTACGAAGCTTTGCACTTGCCGATGAAGCTGAAGGATCTCCACGTGACACGCCTTGATCGGGATTACTTCGCCTCGGTTCTGACCTATGCTGTCAAAGAAGAAGAAACCTTTATTTTGATCGATCCTGCGATCACACCCGAAAAAGTCTATCAGGCGATTGAAGCGGTGGAGGCGCTGTAAACCGTACACATTGCTAAACAACTTTATATCAAAAAAACTGTTTCCCTAATACATTTCGGAAACAGTTTTTTTATTTGATCAAACAGACACGCAGTAGCGATCCTGGCTGCGCATATTCTTAGCGGTCGACAGCAACTGGCGCATTGCCCATCACTGCACGACTTCACCCAGCAACCCGTTTTCTAAGCAGTAATGATAAATGCCTTCCTCGGCTACGTGACCGATCAATTCATCGGCGATTGCTTTTAACTCATCCGAAGCATTGGCCATTGCGAGACCCCAGCCGACTGCCTCCAGCATCTCAATGTCATTGTTGCCATCGCCAAAGGCAATGGCTTCAGACTTATCCAAGCCATAGTAAGCCAGCATTTTGGCAATGCCGCTTCCTTTCCCACTGCTGGCTGGAATAATATCGACTGCGCGATCCCACCAGGCAGTGATTTTCGCCTCCGTGGTATTTGCCATCACTTTGGCGTAGTCTTCTTTCCCTGAGCCAAGCATCACTTGGAAAATGTCTTGCTGCTGGATCACCTCATCAAAATCTTTTGCCACGATCACTTCTTGGTGGGCAAAGGAAAAATACTCAACTAAATCAGCATCTTTGCCATTAGCAACCGTTCGATCCTTCGTTGCGATCGCTACTGGACGCTTGAGGGCCGTGGCATTTTCAATGATTTGCTGAACATCTTTTTTAGGAATGGGGTTTTGGTGGATCCCCTCGGCTTGATTAAAACAATACGATCCGTTAAAGGTCAAAAACGCATCGAAGGTCACGCCTTCAAATTG
Organism: Enterococcus casseliflavus NBRC 100478; assembly: GCF_001544095.1. GTDB lineage: Bacteria > Bacillota > Bacilli > Lactobacillales > Enterococcaceae > Enterococcus_D > Enterococcus_D casseliflavus. The sequence goes on from NZ_BCPT01000001.1 coordinate 383,828, forward strand.
CGGCAACGCGATGGGACTTCTGCCAGTTGCAATGCACAACAGGATCCCTTGCTTCTTCAAGGCTTTTAATGTGGCTAACATTCTTTCAGAGATTTGCTTTTTGCTCATATCGATTAGTGTGCCATCAACATCGAAAAAAATAATTTTTACGTCTTTCATGATACTCCCCATTTCCGTCTCGATTTTCAAAAAATTTGATGCGCTTTTTTGTCCGCTTTCTCGCTATTGTTCCGTGCGAATCGTCGCTGCTATCTTTTACTTCTTTTATCTTCTCATAAATTGCCAGCGTTTTCTTCTGAAATCGTGAAATCCTTACTGATTTGCTTCGAGTTTTTAAGTTTCTTAAGCAATCAAGCTGCCGCAAGAACCACAGCCTGATCGTGTCCTCTAACCCAACGACACTTTCCAAAAGCTTTTCCTTGCACAATTTCTGCTGCTCATGAATTCTATCCTGCTTTCTTTCAAATCTACTTGGTTCTTTGGTATACTGGGGATAGTTTATTTAGTGAGGGGTTTTTTGTAATGAACTTTACCCGCTTTGCCCGCTTGACGCAGCGCAGGAGCAAGACGTTTATTTCCCAGAATGTGTCTTCAATCCAAGTGATTGTTTTTTATTATATCGTGATGACAGTGGTCTCTTTGGGCCTTTTTTCACTCCCCTTCTTTCGAGAACCCGGCTCTCATGTCGCGTTTATCGATCTGTTCTTTATGGCGGTCAGCACGGTCAGTGTCACTGGGCTGACTACTTTTCCGATCAATGATGTGTTTAACGACCACGGGGTCATCTTGTTGGAAGTCCTCTTTCAAGTCGGCGGTTTAGGGATCATGATGATCTCGACCTTTTTTGCGATCGTCTCACGGCGCAAAATCAGTTTAAAGCAGCGCCAGTTGATCATGACGGATATGAATCAGCCTAAGCTTAGCGGGATCGTTCGGATGATCCGAACGACGTTTACCATCATTTTAGTTTGTCAGTTGGTAGCAGGTACGATCTTCGCTGTTTATTTTCATCTTTACGGCTATTATGACAATTGGCGAGACGCGATCTTTTATGGGTTTTATCAAGCGATTTCTGCTGTGACCAACTCAGGGTTTGACGTGACGGGCAATTCCATCTTGCCGTTTTCCCATGATTATTTCTTCCTGACGTGTATCATGATTTTGATTTTTATCGGGGGGATCGGATTTCCAGTAATTATGGACTTTCGGGAATGGGTCCTTTTTAAAATGAAAAAACAACGCCGCCGCTTGCCGTTTCGCTTTTCTTTATTCACAAAAATTGCTGTTTTGGCTTTTGTGATCCTCTTTGTCGGCGGTACATTAGCGATCTTTTTCCTTGAGAAAGATTATTTGTTCAAAGATTACAGCTTTAGCGGTATGTGGATGAACAGCATGTTTTATTCCATGACAACGCGGAATGCTGGCCTACAGATCCATGACTTAGGCAACTTTCAAACCACGACGTTGATCGTTTTCTCCTTGCTGATGTTTATTGGTTGTAGTCCCAGCTCTGTTGGTGGCGGGATTCGGACGACGACCATTGCCATCATTGGGCTGTACCTCTATGCCTTCTTGAAAAGTGAGGACAATATCAATATCTTCGGTCGCCGGATCGATCAAGATGACGTCCGCAAATCAGTGGTAGTCTTCATGCTTTCGATGGGCATGTGCTTCTTTTGTGTCTTATTCTTGACCGCCATCGAGGATATCCCTTTGATCGCCATCATTGTTGAAGTTTCCTCGGCCTTTGGAACCACAGGGCTTTCTTTAGGAATCACGGGCGATTTATCAACCATCGGCAAACTCGTGATTGCTCTTTTGATGTTTATCGGCCGTGTCGGTATGCTGTACACCTTGATGTTATTCGTACCAAAAGAAACACGTGACTTAGGCTACGAGTACCCAACGGAAAAAATCATTATCGGTTAAAGCAACAGCAAACCTTCTGCCAGGTTTGCTGTTTTGCTTTTCAAGCCTTTGATCATCGCAAGTAAAAGAGCTATTTATCAGAATGGTCTTTGCAGAAATTTAAAGAATCGCAAAAGCAATTTAACCTTTTTCTTGGTATATGGTATGATAAATTGAATTTGCACAATGAAAGCATTCGCTCTAATGGAGGGTTACATTATGGGAATACGAAGTCATCTGGCTGTTTCAGTCGGTAAGACCTCTCAATGGGTATTAAAGAACTTTTTCAAAGGCGGCTCAAGCCTGCCTGGTAAATTAGCATTAAAAGTTGATCCACATATATTAGATCATTTGGCGAAAGATTACCAAGTCGTCGTGATCACAGGCACCAACGGCAAAACATTGACGACTGCCTTGACTGTCAATATTTTGCGCCAAGAATTTGATGAAGTATTGACGAACCCCACCGGCGCCAATATGGTCCAAGGAATCGTTTCAACCTTTCTATCGGCACGCCCTAAAAAAGGCAAAAAATTTGCGGTTTTAGAAATCGATGAAGCCAGTCTCAGCAAAGTAACGAAGTACATCAAACCGGAATTGTTCGTTTTCACCAATATTTTCCGCGATCAAATGGACCGTTATGGCGAGATCTATACGACCTATAAAATGATCGTTGAAGGTGCCGCAAACTCACCAGAAGCTACGATCCTCTGCAATGGGGATTCGCCACTGTTCAATTCGGTAGCAACTGTCAATCCGCGGAAATACTATGGATTTGATCATTTGCCAGATGAAGAGCAGATGGCCCATTACAATACGGATGGCGTGTTGTGTCCTGAGTGTCATCACATTTTACATTATAAAATGATCACCTATGCCAATCTTGGAAAATACTACTGCCCAAATTGCGGCTTCCATCGACCAGAATTGGATTATAAACTGACGGAAATGACCGCAATGGACAACACCTCTGCTGATTTTGTGATCGATGGCAATGACTATCGCATCGAAGTCGGCGGGATGTACAATGTCTACAATGCGCTGGCGGCAACTGCGGTTGCGGAATATTATGGCGTAGCACCTGCAAAAATCAAATCTGGTTTGGCCTATGACGAAAAAGTCTTTGGTCGCCAAGAAGTGATCCGCATCGGGGACAAAGAATGTACGTTAGTCTTAGTTAAAAACCCTGTTGGTTTGAACCAAGTCATCGATATGATCGGCCTGTCGCCCTATCCTTTCTCGCTAGTCAGCTTGTTGAATGCCAACTACGCAGATGGGATCGACGTCAGCTGGATTTGGGATGGCGACCATGAAGCGTTTGCCGATATGGGGATTCCTCAAGTGATCGCTGGTGGTGATCGTCACAAAGATATGGCGTTGCGGCTAAAAGTTGCGGGGATCCCTGAAGAAAAAATCATTGAAACCCCTGAACTTGATGACGTCATCAAGCAAATCTCAGACTTACCAACAGAAAAAGTCTATATTTTAGCGACTTACACTGCAGTCTTGCAGCTACGCAAAAAGCTTGCGGAAAAAGGCTATATCAAAGGAGGAATGAGTCGTGACTAAGTATCAACTGAATGTTGCCCACTTGTATGGAAATCTTTTGAATACTTATGGCGACAACGGCAATCTCTTGATGCTGCGCTACGTGGCCGAAAAACTAGGCGTGACCTTCAACGCAGAAGTCGTCAGCATTCACGAGCCCTTCGATCCTGAAAAATATGATCTCGTCTTCTTCGGTGGCGGGCAAGATTTTGAACAAGTGATCGTTTCACAAGATATCCAATCAAAAAAAGAAGCCCTGACCAGCTATATCGAAAATGATGGCGTCATGCTGGCGATCTGCGGCGGCTATCAATTACTGGGTCATTACTACATCGGTGCCAACGGCGAAAAAATCAATGGGATCGGTGCCTTGGATCATTACACCTTAAGCCAAGAAAACAACCGGTTCATCGGTGACATCGTGATCCACAATGAAGAATTCGATGAGACCTATTATGGCTTTGAAAACCATAATGGCCGTACTTTCTTAGGTAAAGGGGAAAAACCATTGGGGAAAGTCATCCAAGGACAAGGAAACAATGGCGAAGACCAAACGGAAGGCGTAGTTTACCGCAATGTGTTCGGCTCTTACTTCCACGGACCGCTCCTCGCAAGAAATGAGCATCTGGCAGAGCGCTTGATCCGCACCGCCCTTGCCAATCGTTATGGCAACGTCGAAATTTAAATACACGTACGTAGCAAACAAACCTGTTTTTCGCAGGTTTGTTTTTTTATGGGAAAATTCCCCGCAGTTGCAACTTCTTCTCTTTGTTTGCTTCTACGTTCCTATGCTTCCTCGCTTTATTGTAACCGCTATCTTTCTTTTCTATACTGAGGTTGTAGTAAAAATTGAAAGGAGATGTTAAGAAATTATGATGGAAAAAGTTCAGCGGTTTGGCGGTGCGATGTTTACCCCGGTCCTCTTGTTTTCATTTTCAGGGATCATGGTCGCGCTGTGTATTATCTTTAAAAATCCGATGCTTGTGGGGAGCATCGCCACTGAAGGCTCTACGTGGTACAACATTTGGACGATCATTGAAAACGGAGCGTGGACGGTCTTCAACCAAATGGAATTATTATTTGTCATTGGATTACCGATCGGTCTCGCAAAAAAAGCCAATGCGCGAGCGGCAATGGAAGCCTTTGTCGTCTATATTACTTGTAATTATTTTATTTCTGGCATGATCGAGTACTTCGGTAACTTCTTCGGTGTCAACTTTGCAGCTGATCCCGGCGGTGAGAGTGGCTTGAAAATGATCGCTGGCATCAAAACATTAGATACTGGTATTATCGGAGCAATTTTTATTTCGGCGATCGTCGTCTATCTTCACAACAAGTTTTTCGATACGAAGCTGCCTGATTTTCTCGGAATCTTCCAAGGCTCTTCCTTTGTCGTGATCCTCGGTTTCTTTTTAATGCTGCCAGTTGCTTTCTTGATCGCATTGATTTGGCCGAAAGTCCAAGCTGGCATTGGGTCCATGCAAGGGTTTCTAGCAAGTGCTGGGGTCTTTGGGGTCTGGCTCTATACTTTCTTAGAGCGAATATTGATTCCCACAGGTCTCCATCATTTCGTGTATACCCCCTTTGTTTTTGGTCCCGCTGTCGTCGAAGAAGGAATCTCCAAATACTGGATGGCACATTTACAAGAATTTGCCCAATCCACCAGACCATTGAAAGAGCTTTTCCCTGAAGGGGGCTTTGCTTTACATGGCAATTCTAAGATCTTTGCTGCACCAGGGATCGCTGCTGCTTTTTATTTCACAGCCAAGCCTGAGAACAAAAAGAAGGTCTTAGCGATTTTGATCCCTGCCACTTTAACTGCCGTTTTAGCTGGTATCACTGAGCCATTGGAATTCACCTTCCTCTTTATCTCACCACCCCTCTTTGCGGTGCACGCTGTTTTAGCAGCGACCATGGCGGCAACGATGTTTGCCTTCGGGGTCGTTGGAGATATGGGGGGCGGCTTGATCGATCTGTTGGCGAAGGTCTGGATTCCGCTATTTCAAAATCATCGCAGTATGATCTTCACGCAGCTGGTGATCGGGTTAGCCTTTACTGCCCTTTATTTTCTTGTTTTCCGCTTCTTGATCCTCAAATTTAAGTTAGCCACACCAGGACGGGAAGAAAACAATAGCGAAATCAAACTATACACAAAAAAAGATTACAAAGAAAAACAAGCCAACACTGGAACGCCAGTGATTGCTGGTGCCAATCGCTACACCGAACAAGCCGCAGTCTACTTAGAAGGGTTTGGCGGTCGCGACAACATTGATAAAGTCACTAATTGTGCCACTCGCCTAAGAATCACCGTCAAAGATCAAGACCAAGTGCTGCCAGATGACATCTTTAAAGGCGCTGGTGCCCATGGTGTCGTTCGCAACGGCAACGCCTTCCAAGTGATCGTTGGCCTGGATGTGCCACAAGTGAGAGAACAATTCGAAAAATTATTAGCTGTATCAGACTAAGGAGGAAACAAAAATGAAAAAATTTTCAGTCGTGATCGCCGGAGGCGGCAGTACCTTTACCCCAGGAATCGTCTTGATGCTTTTGGAACACTTGGATCGTTTCCCGATTCGCCAAATCAAATTTTACGACAATTTGGAAGAACGACAAGAAAAAGTTGCACAAGCTTGTGAGATTTTATTGAAAGAACGTGCACCCGAAATCAGCTTTTTAGCAACCACTGATCCCGAAACCGCATTTCAGGATGTCGATTTTGTGATGGCGCATATCCGAGTTGGCTTGTATGCGATGCGCGAAAAGGATGAAAAAATCCCTTTGAAATATGGTGTGGTCGGCCAAGAAACTTGTGGTCCTGGCGGGATCGCTTATGGGATGCGTTCTATCGGCGGTGTATTGGAGTTAGTCGATTATATGGAAAAATATTCCCCTGATGCGTGGATGTTGAATTATTCCAATCCTGCAGCGATCGTCGCAGAAGCGACTCGTAAATTGCGCCCTGATGCCAAGATCATTAATATTTGTGATATGCCAGTGGGAATCGAAGAACGGATGGCGCAAGCGATCGGTTTAGCTTCTCGCAAAGAGTTGGTGGTTCGCTATTATGGCTTGAATCACTTTGGCTGGTGGACAGATATACGAGACAAAGCTGGCAATGATTTGCTGCCACAGATCCAGGCGCATGTGGCAAAATACGGCTATTCATTGCCAGAAGAAATCGAAGCGAGCCAACATGCTGATGCCAGCTGGATGCACACCTTTGCCAAAGCAAAAGAAGTATACGAAGTTGATCCATCCACTTTGCCAAATACCTACTTGAAGTATTACTTTTTCCCTCAAGATGAAGTGGCGCACACCAACCCATCTTTTACACGGGCAAATGAAGTCATGGCTGGCCGCGAAAAACACGTCTTTGGTGAATGCCAACGCATCGTAGAAAACCAGACAGCGACTGACACCACGCTTGAAGTGGATGAACACGCCAGCTACATCGTTGACCTTGCACGAGCGATTGCTTATAACACGCAAGAACGGATGCTGTTGATCGTGCCTAACGAAGGAGCGATCGTCAACTTTGATGAACAGGCAATGGTGGAAGTGCCTTGTATCGTCGGCAGTAACGGGGCAGAACCAATCACACAAGGCAAGATCCCTCGCTTCCAAAAAGGATTGATGGAACAACAAGTCGCCGTGGAAAAATTAGTCGTGGAAGCTTGGGCAGAGGGTTCTTACCAGAAATTATGGCAAGCACTGATTCTTTCAAAAGTGGTTCCAAATGCCCGTGTAGCCAAAGAATTACTCGATGAATTGATTGAAGCAAATCAAGCCTTTTGGCCAGAATTACACTAGCCAGCGTTCTTCGCCTCCCCTCCTGGCTTTTCAGCTATACTTAATCAATAAGGAGGGGTTTTTGTGAAATTACAGTATTTGATTCAACAGCACCAATCAGAGTTAAGTGAACTTGATCGTGGCATTCTAAACTACATTCTTTCCAACGGCGACACCGTTCTATCTATGGGGATCGTCGAGCTATCCGAGCAGGTTCACGTCTCCAAGTCTTCTATTTTACGGTTGACGAAAAAACTTGGTTTTTCTGGCTATTCCGAGTTCAAATATTTTCTACGGCATCAGCAAGAACAGGCAACAACGATTTCGCAACAAAAAACGATTTTTGAAAAGCAACAAGAGGATATTTTCGCCACCCTCAACTATGTAAAAACGGTAGACTTAGCTGCCCTCAACCGCTTGTTTGACCGCAGCAAAACCATCTACTGCTACCCAACTGGGTTTTCCCAAAAGAAAGCACTGGAGGAGTTTTCCAAAATGATGCTTTCTATGGAAAAACGAGTGATCGTATTGCCGAACAAAACGGAATTTGATATGGTCATGCCGATGATCACTGCCGAAGACTGTGTGATCATCGCCTCACTGAGCGGCGAAACAGAAAACGTCAAAGAGAATCTGACGACGTTTGCGATTCGTCAGATTCCCGTTTTGACATTGAGTGCGCCAGGAGATAATTATTTTGCTCGCCATTCAACGTTTCACCTGACCTATTATTGCGATTTTTTTCAAATCGGTCGCAAGAAAATCCCTAGCCAGTCTTTGATCGGACTAAGCTGCTTGATTGATTATTTGATCCGTTCCTACGGACTATTCACTTTACAGGAGGGCAACCATGACTAAACGAAAATGGGCGTTTCCATTGATTTTACTGAGTTATTGGCTTTTGATCGCCGGTGCTTACTATCTTTATCTTTCCTTGACTGCCTTCAACCATGGGATGACCTTTGCCCAGTACCTCAACTCGCAACCGTTAGCCGCTTTAGGGGTCTTGTTAAGTAGTCTCCTTTTGCTGCAAGGGGCTTGCCTGTACTTTATTCAACGGTTTTCCATGAGTAAAAAAGGCCTTTTGGGTCAGTATTTATTCCTGATCTTCTTCCAGCAGTTGCTGACAGCGAATGTAATCGGTGCAGGACTCGTCTTTTTTACAAGAAGAAGTCTTTCGAGTCAGGAGGAAAACGCAACTTGGGGCGAAAAGAGTTTTACCTACGGGGCATTAGCATTCATTCTTTTATTGAGTTTATTCTTTTTCCTCCTTGTTCGATCAGCGATTTAACTTCCCCAAAAAGAAAAGCAGTGCCGATTGGCACTGCTTTTTTGCTGTCGCTTCTGCTAGTTTGGATCTGTTTTTGAAGCAAAAACCACTTTGATTCCAAAGTGATCGCTGACGATCGGAGTACGCGTTCCGTCAAAAACGACTTCATATTCCGTTGCTTGCAAGTCTTTGGATGCAAAAACATAATCGATCCGCAATGCTTCTCGATTGTCTTGCCAACCATCAATGGCTTTAACGACAGAGGCTTCACCGATCGTTTCGGTAGCCGTTAAAAAGCTGTCTTGCAACTGTAAGGAGCTGTCAAGGACGAGTTGATGACCAGAGCTGGCCGCATCGTTGTTGAAATCTCCTAGGATCAATAAGGTATCTGCCCGTTCTGCTAAAAATGCTTCTGTCTGTTGCCACTCGTAGGCAAATTTACCGTCTTGCCACCAAGAAAAATGACAGCTAACGACTTGTACGATCTGTCCATCGGCTTCAGTCACGCCGCTCAGGTTTTTGCGTGTGGTATGATCCCAGACATCCGTGGCTTGTGAAGCAAGGTATTCTTTGGCAATGATGGGCTGTTTGGACAATAAGGCATTGCCTTCGTGGTAAATGTCATAGCCTACGTGACTGTAGGTCCATGACCAGTAGTAATCACAGTCTAACAGTTGCAGTTCTTCCACTAGGCGTAAAGCAAAATTGTCCTCCTTGATTTCCACCAGCGTATCTGTGGGGCAATATAGCCCATCAGGAACGATGGTTTGAGCAGCGATCGTTTGGTTGACTTCTTGCAAGGCGATGATGTCATAGTCGCCTGTTGCAATCTCTTGTGCGATCATCTTGCATTTTTCTAGCTGATTTTCTTCTAACCAGCTATGGGTGTTCAATGTTAATACCTTCATGAATAAGGCTCCTTCTCTCGGTTTGCTTGTACGATTCCTTTAAAAAATAAAAGAGAGCGGGTCAACAAAAGAGTCGACCCGCTTGTCATTTTATTATAGTTTTACGATTCCAACAACTGCGGCTGCTTGTTGCTTGCCGATTTGGGTCAATTCAAAGGAATCGATTTGATCGCTGTTGGTCAACACTACAACGATGGTGGTGTCTTTGCCAGCAGCACTTACTGCAGCGAGATCCATCTCCGCTAACTTGTCACCCACCGCCACTTGTTGTCCTTCAGTGACAGCTACCGTAAAGGGGGCACCGTTTAAGTCAACAGTATCTAAGCCCATGTGAACCAATATTTCGATGCCTTCATCAGAAAGCAAGCCAATCGCATGTTTCGTTGGGAAGATGTTGGTGACTTTCCCGCTGATTGGTGCGACAACTGTCGTCTGCTCTGGACGCACGCCATAACCGTCACCCATCATTTTTTCCGCAAATACTTGGTCTTTGACAGAGGTGATCGGCATCACTTCTCCAGTGGCAACGGCAGCTAGTTCAGCTGTCACGCCTTGGCTTTGGTGGGTAGTGGTTTCTACTGGTGCTTGACTAGCCGTCGGTTCGGGAATCGTGACACCAGAATCTAAGATATCTTGAATGTCTGATTTTAAGACATCTGCTTTCGGTCCATAAACTGCTTGCACACCGTTGTCTTTTACGATCAAGCCTAAAGCCCCTGCGGCTTTCCATGCTTTTTCATCGCCGACCGCTTCTCGATTTTTCACAGAGACCCGTAAACGGGTCATACATGCATCAACGTCGGCGATATTTTCACGTCCGCCTAATAAATGAATGATTTTCACGACTTGCGAATCTGGGTTCAAATTGCCATCCGCCGAAGCTGTTGCTGGCGCATCGCTGGCTCCTTCTGTTTCGTAGTTGCCGTTTCTACCTGGTGTTGCAAAGTTGAATTTTTTGATCAAGAAGTTGGCCAAGAAATACATCCCAACACCAAAGACGATGGTCACTAACACAAAGTTGATCAAATCTTGTCCTAAGCCGGCATTGATCGCCATTGGAGTACGGGTCAACAACTCGATATTCCCAAAAGAGTGGACCCGTAAGTTGACGATATCCGCCATCGCAAACGCAGCCCCTTGTACGACTGCATAAACGATGTAAAGCGGTACGGCAGCAAACATAAACATGAACTCCAACGGTTCCGTTACCCCTGTCAAGAAGACAGCGATAGCAGCTGATAAATACATAGAGGTATATTTGTGCCGTTTGTCCGCATCGACATTGCGATACATGGCATAAGACAAGCCCATCAAGATCCCAGATGAACCAATCATTTGTCCAACTTTAAAGCGGGCAGGAACAAAGTTTTCCAATAAAAATTGATATTGTGACGTATCGCCAGCATTGCGCATATTCACTAGATCTGTTGCCCAAGCAAGCCATAGTGGGTCTTGTCCAAAGACTTGGGTGCCGGCTTGTGCGCCAGAAAGAATCGTGTAAGTTCCACCTAATTCGGTGTAATTGATCGGGATCGTCAACATGTGATGCAGCCCGAATGGTAAGAGCAGCCGCTCCAAGGTTCCAAATAAGAACGGTGCTAAAACGGGCGCACTTTCTTGTGATTGTGCGATCCATAAACCGAAGTTGTTGATGCCTGCCTGAATGTAAGGCCAAACGATCGATAACACTAATGCGACGACTACTGAACGGGCGATCACTACGAAAGGTACGAAGCGTTTGCCGTTAAAGAAGGAAAGCGCATCCGGTAATTTGCGGAAATTATAGTATTTGTTGTAAGCTGTTGCTCCCACAAAACCAGCGATGATCCCAACAAAGACACCCATGTTCAAAGCAGGTGCTTCTAATACACTAGTAAAGAAGCCGTCGATCATGATCTTCGTCCCAAACAACGTATGGGTAAAGGCGCCTTCTTCGGTTAACATCGCGCTCGTCACGCCAAAGATCGAACCAGTGATCCGATTGATCAAAATAAAGGCGATCCCAGCAGCAAATGCCCCACCAGCTCGCTCTTTAGCCCAACTACCACCAATAGCTAATGCAAATAATAAATGCAGGTTACCAATAATTGCCCAACCAATGTTTTCAATGACGCCTCCTGTAGTGATCAAAAATGCCCAGTCGGCATTGATCATTGGGATCGTTTTCCCAATACTGATCATCAAACCAGCGGCTGGCATAACAGCGACAACCACCATTAGCGCTTTTCCGAATTTTTGCCAAAATTCGAAGCTCAATAATTTTTTCATCTTCCTTCTTCCTTCCCTGAATCGATTTACGCAATCGGTTTCTTAATGATTTCATTCTAACGGAGAAAAAAGATTTTGTAAACCCAGAAATATCAAAAGGGATTCTATTCGCTTTTCACCTTTATATAACTGAATCTCTCTTTCTCGATGTTTCCTAATAGGAAATTCTTTATACGCAACAACTTTCACTTGACGATGCAATCGTTTGCGCTTATGATAGAGATATCAAAAAGATTCTGGAGGGACTTTCATGAAAAAAATCCAACGATTGTTCGAGATCGATCCATGGAAAATCGCGACATCTACCTTAGATAAAGAAAATCGTCGACTGCAAGAGTCGCTAACAAGCATCGGTAATGGCTACATGGGAATGCGCGGCAACTTCGAAGAACAATACAGCGGCGACCATCACTTAGGTACTTATATCGCAGGTGTCTGGTACCCAGACAAAACCCGTGTTGGCTGGTGGAAAAACGGCTATCCTGATTATTTTGGCAAAGTGATCAATGCGGTCAACTTTATTGCAATGGACCTATTTGTCAATGACCAATTAGTCGACTTAGCAAAAATCAGCCCAAGTGATTTCCGTTTAGAACTAGACATGGAAACCGGGATTTTACGCCGCAACTTTACTGTCACTTTGGCAGGTGCAACGGTTAAATTCTCTTTTGAACGCTTCTTGAGCATCGTAAAACGTGAACTTGCCCTCATTAAGATGGATGCTGAGATCATTGAAGGCGACGCTGAGATCAAAATCGTTTCTAAACTAGATAACAACGTCCATAACGAAGACAGCAACTACGACGAACGTTTCTGGGAAGAATTGGCTCATGGCCAAACCGAAACCTTCCATTACTTGACGACTCGGACCGTAGAAAATAATTTTGACATTGAACGCTTTACTGTCACTTCTGCTATGCGTCATAGCCAAACACCGATTGATTCCGTGAAAAGCGAACTTTGCGTCGCTGATACCTTTGCCTTTTCTGGGGCAGCCGGTGACACCTTCTCATTGATCAAAGAAGTCTTGATCGTTACGAGTCGTGATGTTCCCGCTCATGATCATCCAGCAAAAGTCACCGAATTAGGCACTTTATACAAAGCAGATTATGATGCGTTACGTGCAGAACAAGTCGCTGCTTGGAAAGCCCGCTGGGATTTAGCCGATGTGATCATTGAAGGCGATGCTGCGGCGCAACAAGGGATTCGTTTCAACCTGTTCCAATTGTTTTCAACCTATTATGGCGAAGACGAGCGCTTGAACATTGGACCGAAAGGCTTTACTGGTGAAAAATATGGCGGTGCGACTTACTGGGATACCGAAGCCTATGCAGTTCCATTGTATTTGGCATTAGCAAAACCAGAAGTGACCCGTAACTTGTTGAAATACCGTCACAACCAATTGCCGCAAGCCCATATCAATGCGCAAAAACAAGGCTTAGCAGGTGCCCTTTACCCAATGGTGACCTTCACTGGGATCGAATGCCACAATGAGTGGGAGATCACTTTCGAGGAAATCCACCGAAATGGTGCCATCGCTTATGCCATCTACAACTATACGAATTATACTGGCGATACAAGTTACCTGAAAAAAGAAGGATTAGAAGTGTTAAGCGCGATCTCACGTTTCTGGGCAGATCGTGTCCACTATTCAAAACGCCAGCAAAAATACATGATCCATGGCGTTACAGGACCAAACGAATACGAAAACAATATCAATAACAACTGGTACACCAATAAAATGGCTACTTGGGTCTTAGCTTATACCTTAGCCAGCTATGAAGCCTTCAAAGACGAAGCGACGGTCACGATCTCTGACGAAGAACAAGCCAAATGGCAAGACATCATCGACAATATGTACTTCCCAGAAGACCAAGATCTTGGTGTGTTCGTCCAGCATGATACCTTCTTAGACAAAGACTTGATGCCCGTTTCCGATCTTGATTCAAAACATTTGCCGTTAAACCAAAATTGGTCGTGGGATCATATCTTGCGCTCTTGCTTTATCAAGCAAGCCGATGTTTTGCAAGGTATCTACTTCTTCGGCGATCAATTCAGCAAAGAAGAAAAACAACGGAACTTTGATTTCTATGAGCCGATGACAGTGCATGAATCTTCCCTTTCTCCAAGTATCCATGCGATTTTGGCAGCGGAATTAGGCATGGAAGAAAAAGCGTTGGAAATGTATGAGCGGACTGCTCGTCTTGATTTGGACAATTACAACAATGATACCGATGATGGCTTGCACATCACTTCTATGACCGGCAGCTGGTTAGCGATCGTTCAAGGTTTTGCTCAAATGAAAACTGATCACGATCACTTAGGGTTTGCGCCATTCTTACCTAAAACGTGGAGCCGCTACGCCTTCCACATCAACTATCGTGGACGTCTGCTCTTTGTTTCCGTCAATGAGTCAACGGTGACTTTGAAGAAAATCAGCGGTGAGGCATTGCCAATCAAGTTGTATGGCAAAGACTATGTTTTAGAAGACGAAATCAGTACAGCGATCAACTAAACAAGCCTTCTGAAAGAAGAAATGTCTGCATTTCTTCTTTCTTTTGATTGGCTCTACCCTTGTGCCGACACTTTGTGATACTATAAGCTAAAAAAGGAGGGAAATCAGTGAGCATTACGGTCAAAGATGTCGCCAAAAAGGCTGGCGTCGCTACATCCACGGTTTCTCGTGTCGTAAACGATCATCCCAGCATTTCTGAAGATACCAAGAAGAAAGTGCGCAAAGTAATGGCAGAAATGGGCTATGTCCCCAATCTTGCGGCTCGAAATCTCGGCAAACAGATATCTAGTGCCATCGGCGTGATCTTGCCGCCCCTTGATTCGAAAGAACGACTAGGAAACCCCTTTTATTTAGAAACGATCGAGGCCATCAACGAAGAGGCCCGTCATCATCAAATGACAGTTGCCGTCGCCTCCGCCCGTGATTTTACTACGTTGCTAAAAAACGTGGAACGGATGCACCTGCAAAAACAAGTAGATGGCTTTATCTTGGTCTATTCCGATGAAAAAGACCCAATCATCGACTATCTGGTCGAAAAAGAAGTTCCTTTTACCTTGATTGGTCAACCATACAGCAATGAAGACAAAATCGTTTTTGTCGATAATGACAACCAGTTGTTAGGCAAGCAAGCAACCGAGCATCTGATCGCCCAAGGGCATACGAAGATATTATTTGCTACCAATACGACCCATGAAAACCTGTATTTCGAGCGTTTCTTCGGCTACCAAAAAGCCATGATGCTGGCAAATCTCCCCTTTTATCCAGCATTGACCTTTGAAAAAGCGGAAGATTACGTCACGTTCGAAGAGACGATCAAAGAATCCCAAGCAACGGCCATCGTCGTGATCGATGATCTGTTTGCTGTACGGATCATTCAATTAGCGACGATGTATGGCTACAAAGTCCCCGACGATTTATCCATCATCAGTTTCAACAATTCGATCTTTGCTACTTTGACCCATCCGTATTTGACTAGTATCGATATCAACGTGTTGTCCTTAGGAAAAATCGCTACCGAACGGCTGATGGCGCAATTGAATCATGAAGATTCAAACGGCGTACAGCTGGTTGTACCACATAAGCTGATCAAACGAGAAACGGTCTTAAACCGCAACCAGTTGAACTGATCCGCTGGGTCTTGTCCACTTCCCCTTACATGCAAAAGCACCCGCTGTCCCTAAGGATAGCGGGTGCTTTTCATATTTTTATTTATACTCTTTGCTTTCCAGGCGGAACAATGGACTCATTGGTGTATTTTCGTGAATGCGGAGAACGGCTTCCCCCATCAATTCGGCACAAGAAATGTAGTGCAGTTTTTCTGGATGGCGTTCTTCGCTGGTCCAGCAAGAATCGGTGACACAAATACTTTCAATCGCTGATTGATCCAAAATTTCTTTAGCAGGCGGTGAAAGCAAGGCGTGAGAGACACAAGCATACACTTCGCTGGCACCAGCTTCCTTCAACAAGTCTGCCGCTTTTGCCAATGTATGGCCGGTATTTAAAATGTCATCAACCAAAATACATTTTTTCCCAACGACATCACCAATCACATAGCCGCCATCGGCTTCATCTTGATCGACGATCGCGATCGCTGTATCTAAGTATTCTGCCAAACTACGGGTCCGTTGGACACCGCTGTTTTTTGGTGAAACCACGACATAGTCGTCACCCGTCATTTTTTGTTCGCGATAGTAATGGGCAAACAATGGGATCGTAAAGAGATTATCTACTGGGATGTCGAAAAATCCTTGAACTTGGACGGCATGCAAATCAAGCGTCAAGATTCGAGAAGCCCCTGCTTCCACCAGCATATTGGCAATCAATTTTGCAGTGATCGGCTCATGCGGATTGGCCGTTCGGTCTTGCCGTGCATATGCGTAATAAGGCAAAACGACATTGATGGTCTTCGCACTAGCCCGTTTCATGGCATCGATCATGATCAGCAGCTCTAAATAGTGATCATTGACGGGTTCATTCGTTGATTGAATGATATAAATATGGTCGCCCCGCACACTTTCTTCAATATTGATGGCAATCTCTCCATCACTAAACTGTGTCACTTTTGACTTCCCTAGTTCTGTACCGAAAACTTTCGCAATGTTTTCTGCTAATGGTAAATTTCCATTTAAACTAAAAATTTTCAACGAACTATCTTTATAACTTTCGCCCATGATTGCCTCCAATGAATGTGGTTGTTTTCTTCTATTCTAGCACAAAGTGACTGTTTTTTTAACCGTCTCGTTCAAGGAAGTGTGACGGTACCGTTTACCCAACTGGCGGGAATCACTTTTTTGTAGTTGCCCCAGTTGTCATGAACTTTAAAATAGCGTTCTCCGCTGGCGGTTTCAGCGTAGGCGTAAGCCACGACCCAATGATTGCCATACGTGCTGCCTAAAGGCTTCAAAATACCGATGATCACCGGTTTGCCTTCATCGATTCGTTTGCACGCTCGATGCCAGCCGCCAACAACAGTCGCACGTCCGCGGTAAGGCAATTGGAATTGATCGAAAAACCGAGTCAATCCATGACTGACTTGCCAAGCGATCGTCGGCAACCCATGAGGCTGAATCAGCACCCGCAGCATTTCCGTCACTACTGTCAGATCTCGCTGTTTTTTTCTACGAAACGCTTTCGGGATGATCGTTTCATCGATGTAATCTTGATAGTAGGCCAAAAAGACGGCTGCCGCATAGGTGCCGCATAAATACCCTGAAGGAGTGACCCACTGCTTATACGGACGAAACCGCTCTTCGGCGATCCCTTTCCACTCTACTTGTTCCATCTCGTTCACCTGCCTTTTTTCTTATTATACCTTAGATTCTCCTCCTACTTGGATCAAAACCCTTTTTCGTCTAGAAAACTTTTCTTTGCGTCCTTACAGATTTTGTTTCATAATAGTAGAAAGCGAGAGGAGCGAAAGACATGACAACCTTGTTAAAAGATGATTTTTATGACTATGTAAATGGCGAGTGGCTGGAGACCGCTGTTATTCCAGCTGATAAACCCGCTACGGGTGGATTCCAAGATCTCGTTGACGGAATCGATTCCTTAATGATCGCAGAATTTGAAAATATGGCACACGATCCCCATGCTACGCCAAAAGGCCGCATGAAGGATGCTGTGGCTTTTTACCGCTTAGCCAGCGATTTTGCCCAACGAGAGGCAGCTGGCGCTACTGAAGCAAATGCACTATTAGCAAAAATCGAAGCGTTGCGTTCTTATGAGGAATTGAATCAGCAACTGGCAAGTTTCGTTTTAGATGGCATTGCCTTGCCTTTCCAACTAGATGTCGATGCAGACATGAAAAATGCGCAAATGAATACTTTGTCTGTCTATCCGCCTGCTACTATTTTGCCGGATAAAACCTATTACACAGAAAATCCCCAAGCAAGCGAAATGCTGCAAGTCTACTTTGAGATGGCCGTCAACGTTTTAGTTGCTTATGGAAAAGACCAAGCAGAAGCGGAATCGTTGGTAGAGCAAGCGATCGCTTTTGATAAATTGATCGCCCCTCATGTGCGCAGTGCGGAAGAAAGTGCGGATTATAGCAAAAATTACAATCCTCGCTCCTTGGAAGAATTTGCAAAGCAAGCCAGCAAGATCGATTTTAGACAACTCTTGACAGCCCTTTTACCAGGTACACCAGAAGAGCTGATCGTAACGGAACCCGCTTACTTTGAAGCCTTTGACATTATTGTTTCTGATAGCCATTTTGAACTCTTGAAAGGCTGGATGATCGTCAACCAAAGCTTGCGCTATACTAGCTATCTGAGTGAAGAATTGCGTCAGTTAGGCGGAACCTACAGTCGCTACTTATCAGGGATCGATGAAGCGGCTCCCCAACAAAAAGCGGCTTATTACTTAACGATGGGTCATTTTAGTCAAGTGATCGGTGATTATTATGGACGCAAGTACTTTGGGGAAACGGCGAAAAAAGACGTCAAACACATGGTGGAAACAATGATTGCTGTCTACCAAGATCGTTTGCGCAACAACACGTGGTTAAGTGAAGAAACTCGCCAAAAAGCGATCATCAAATTGAATCGTTTAGGCATCCATGTCGGGTACCCTGATCAAGTTCCTGCCATTTATGACCAATTGCATACCGATGAAGAGAAAAGTCTGCTGGCAAATGCCCTGCATTTCAATCGTTTGTTCCGAGAAGATGCCTTCAAAAAATGGCAGCAGCCCGTGGATCGCGAGGAATGGGAAATGTCCGCCGCTACCGTGAATGCCTACTATCACCCATTTAAAAACGTGATCGTTTTCCCAGCGGCAATCTTACAAGCGCCCTTTTATAGTTTGGAGCAATCCACCAGCGCAAATTATGGGGGGATCGGCGCGGTCATTGCTCATGAGATCTCCCACGCCTTTGACAACAACGGGGCAAAATTTGATGAATATGGTAATTTAAACAATTGGTGGACAGAAGAAGATTTGGCCCACTTTGAACGCTTAGCTCAAGCGATGATCGACGAGTTTGATGGCCTGCCCTTTGCCGGCGGTACCGTAAATGGAACGTTGACTGTTTCTGAAAACATCGCCGATGCAGGCGGACTAAGCTGTGCGCTAGAAGCAGCGCAAAAAGAAAGCGATGTTTCTTTAGCAGACTTCTTCACCAATTGGGCAAAGATCTGGCGTACAAAAGCCAAAGAACAATACCAACAGCTCTTACTGTCGATCGATGTCCACGGACCAGCGAAACTACGTGCCAATATCCAAGTCCAAAATATCGATGAATTCTATACAGCCTTTGATATCAAACCTGGTGACCCTATGTATCGTGCACCAGAAGATCGTGTGCAGATCTGGTAAACAATAGCGTAAGAAAAAGACAAACCATATCAAGCTAGGGTTTGTCTTTTTGCTATGGATTTTTTAGAAGTGATAGATGAACGAGACAACTAACGAAAGAACCCCCAGAAGAACACGAATGATACCTATGCCTACAAAAAAACAAACCAAGACATAGAACATCTTGCATTTTTTATCTTCGTAATAAAAGGCTTGATAATAGTTGAAAGCCAATACACACCGCAACAAAACATAGAACATCATAAAAAAATGAAGAAAGTAGAGTCGCTCCAAATGATACGCAATTTGCTCCAATGGTAATTTTCGAGAGATGCTCCTAGTCAAAGAATCAGCAGTGAAAATTAAGATTAAAAAACCAGGCAAGAAGAAAAAAAAGAATTCAATGCCGGCGATATGTTTTTTGTGTTTCGGAACCAATTTATGACAATTTGAACTGGAGGTTCTCTCAAAAGCTAGAAGAAGCACACAAAAGCTCACCGTCGATAAACCGACAGCAACGAATTCCGTTTTTCCATGAATTGTCAAAGGCCATATTGGGGAGCTATGATATTTTTCAAAAATCATTGCGGCACCCAGAATAACATAATCAATAAGGGAATAGATCTTCCCTTTTCGCTGATAACTATCAAGGGGTTGATATCTTTTTTTCAAAACATTAAAAACCTCCTCACAATTTAAATGAAGCAATCCAGTAACAAACTTATTCGATTGAAAGACAATCTTTTAATCACCTAAAGCTTGTCTTTTGCTAA
>NZ_BCPT01000002.1 GCF_001544095.1 Enterococcus casseliflavus NBRC 100478
AATAAAAAAACTGCACACTTTGAAAGGAACTCTCCTTCCAAAGTGTGCAGTTCTTTGCTTTTTGTACTTCCATCAGCTCTCGAAGACTTCAGGGAACAATAGGCGTAAAACAGACATAGTTAAGCGTCGGCCTTTCCCGCTGTATGGATAAACGTGCATATGCATCGCTGGGTTGAAATTGGCTTCAATGATTCCATAAGCCCCCGGTTCATTGGCTGGCTTGGTTTTATCTGGAATAATCAGATCGATTCCGCTGATAGATGCTTGTAATGCGGCTACCGCATCGACTGCTACTTGTTTGTAATCATCGTTGAAGTCATCCGTCACATCGATAGAATCACCGCCAGTACTGATATTCGAGTTTTCTCGCAAATAAACGATCTGCCCCTCTTCGGGTACTGAATCCACTTGATACCCTTGCTCTTTTAACATCAGTTGTTCCAGTTCCCCTAATTGGATCAGCTCTAATGGGGTCCGATGATGGGTGCCGCGCAATGGATCGAGATTTTTCTCTGCGACGAGTTCCGTGATCGTGCGCTTGCCGTCACCCACGACATTGGCAGGGATACGTAGTAAAATCGCATCGACTCGCCCATCGATCACGAAGAACCGATATTCCGTCCCTGACAAAAAGGTCTCAACGAGGATCGAATCATCTTCCGCAAAGGCAATGGCGACCGCCGCTTGATAATCCGCTAAAGAGGCACCTTCTTTGAAAATCGAGATACCGATCCCATAGTTGGTGGTTTTCGGTTTTACCACAAACCCGCTGTGGGCAATCTGAGGATAAAACGCGATCGCTTCTTCTGCCGAAGCGAACTCAGCGCCACTTGGTACATAAAAGCCATTTTCGGCTAAGATTTTTTTAGTGACCGTTTTATTCGCCATGATCAATGGGACGATGTACTGATCCTTACTGGTCATATTGGCATTTTTAACATATTCGATGTGGTCTTTCACGGCTAATTTCAAGAATTGATCCGTTTCATCCAGTACCGACACTTCGATTCCTTTTTGGATCGCATCGAACAAGAGGATCTGGGTCGACAATTCCATTGCTCGAAAGCCAGCTAATTGATATGGTTTTTCCCAAGCAGCTTGATGATACTTTTGTCCCAGCACTGTTGCTGTCTGGGCTTGACTGGTTGCTTGACTTGCTGAGAAAAGACGTCCCGCGAAGGTTCTTTCTGGTTCAGCCAGCATTTCTGAAAGCTGATCCAAAAATGGTGGATGCGGCAGCTCAAGGGCTTGGGCAAAGTCCATCATTTCAGTAATCAGCGCTTGCGCTTCTTGCTGATAAGTCAAAGGTGCAAGCGGATGTTCTAATGCGACCTGATCATTTTTCTGATTGCCCTCTTCGATCCACGCATCCGCATCGCTGCCTTCTTCTTTTGTACTTAAAAACAATAAGAAGAAATGCAAGAATGCGACTTGCTCTTTGGAAATCCCATAGCGGGCAAAGGGATCGATGTCAATATTTCTTAACTCAATATAACGGATACCCGCTGAGGCTAAATCTGCGACCCGTTTTCCCCCACGTAGACGCACTGGCGCATAAAATTCTTTTTCCTCTGAAAGCTTTCCCGTCTCCACTAATTTGGCAATATCTGCAAGATAGGTCTCTAACGAAGCGTAAGATACCTTGACGTCTTCGTGATTCGTGTACCCATAGCGGCTATTGCGAATACTGCGGACTGGTTCTTGCGGTCCGTTTTCTGTCGTAAAATAATTGGCTTCTGAAGCAGGAGTCGCCCCAAAGAAATACGTCAAAAACCAGCGATAGTGCAAATAATTGCGAGTTACTTTCAAATAAAGTGCGGTTTTAAACGTCTGGAAGCTTTCCTTCGTTTCAGACAAAGCATACAGCTGTTGCAAAAAGTCTTCCGCAAATTCGAAATTGAAATGAATCCCACTGACCATTTGCTTGCGGCGACCATATGTTTTAGCTAAATAGCGGCGGTAGAGCACATCTTCAAATTGGTCTAATTTAGCAATGACGATGTCTTCTTCTTTTTCTGGTAAAGCCGGTGGCATACTCAATGGCCAGAGCATTTCTTCTGCTGACATCGAACGATACGCCACATCATGAATAGCCCCTAAAAAACGGAACAATTCATCCACGGAATCAGCGACGGGCGTAATCAGTTCCAGTTGGTTTTCGGAAAAATCCGTTTGGATATACGGATGGAAGCGCCGATTACCTAACGTTTTAGGATGATCGGTACCTGCAAACGTCCCATCGAGCCGCACCCGCTGCGCTTCACGCTCAATCCCGTAGCGTCCTTTCAATAAATAGGGAAAAAGCTCTTTATGTGATAACAATGTTTTTATTTTCATTCGACTGCCCTCTATGTTCTTCTACTAAATTTTTTCTCAAATGCTATTTCTTTCCATCTATTATAGTGAAAACTGGTGAAAAATGCAGAAATTTGCTCCTCACTTGTAATATCTCTTACTAAAATTACCAAGAATTTATAAAATACTTGAATAAATTTGATATTTACCTTCAAAATAAAGTATACTGCTTATAGAACAGTAAATTATTATGTCCATATTACTCTTTTTTGAAAGGAAGAATAGTGAATGAAGCCACTTAATCTTACCAAACGCGAACGTCAAATCATGAATATCTTTTGGAATTCAGACAAACCTCTTTCTGCAAATGACATTGCTGTCCAACAGCAAGATCTAAGCAAGAATACCATTCAAGCAGTCGTACGTAAACTAAAAAACCACGACTTATTGAAAGTAGCGGATATCGGCTACAGCGGTACTGTTTTGACTCGGTTGTATTCTCCGAATGTGACCCAAGAAGACTTCTTAGCAGCAGAATTGTCTGATCAATCTTTATTGAATTTGATTACGAACTTTATCGAAACCAATAAAGATATCGATACATTGAACAACTTGGAAAAAATGATCACTGAGCGCCAAGGGGAACTTAAGAAATAATCTTTCCCCATCGTTCAACTCGTTGTATTCTGCCTGATACTTCCCAAAGTTTTTAGACAGTGCAGAAGAAAACGAAGCCTTCAAACTGCTTTTCCTGATTTTTTGGCAAAGTCGTGCATCGCTGTACCCACATTTGCCACGCCAAGTGTTCTCAGCTTTACGTCACAAGTCAAGCTCGTGGAAAGAGACGACGACCCGTTTTCTCTTCCCTTTGATCTCACAAAAGCAACAATAAAGGAGAGCCATGTGTAGGTGTATCACCTAACACAGGGCTCTGTTTTTTTATTCTTTGATCAAGCCTTTGAATAAGCCAACGACAAATTCATTTGGATCAAATGGTTCTAAATCATTGATGCCTTCCCCGAGCCCCACTAATTTGACAGGCAGCCTCAGCTCGTTACGGATCGCCAAGACGATCCCCCCTTTGGCTGTTCCATCAAGTTTGGTTAAGACGAGACCAGAAACATCCGTCGTTTCTTTAAATTGTTTTGCTTGATTCATCGCGTTTTGACCCGTTGTTGCATCCAACACGAGCAGGACTTCATGAGGGGCCGTTGGGTCCACTCGTTGAATGATCCGTTTGATTTTTTCTAGTTCGTTCATCAAATTGACTTTGTTTTGCAAACGACCCGCTGTATCTACTAATAAAACGTCAGCATTTTCTCGTTTTGCGCGCTCCATCGCATCAAACACGACTGCTGCAGGATCGCCTCCCGCATTACCACGAACGACTTCAACACCAGCCCGTTCACCCCAGACCACTAATTGATCGATGGCACCGGCACGGAAAGTATCCGCTGCAGCCAATAAGACTTTCTTGCCTTCGGCTTTGAATTGGTGGGCTAATTTCCCGATACTGGTGGTTTTTCCAACACCGTTCACGCCAACAAATAAAATGACGGTCAACCCCGACTGCATATTCAACTCGTTGACTTCACCGACACCTGCTTCCCCATATAGGTCAACCAATTTTTCGATGATGACATTTTGGACATCTGCCGTTTTCTTCACATTACGTAGTTTGACTTCTTGTCTCAATGCATCCGCGATCTTCATCGCCGCATCAAAGCCGACGTCTGCGCCGATCAGCGTTTCTTCCACTTCTTCGAAGAAGTCTTCGTCCACCGTACGGAAGTTGGCAAACAATTCGTTCATCCGTTGCCCAAAGGTTTTCCGTGATTTCGTCAATCCTTTGGTGTATTTATCCTGCACACTTTCCGTTTCTGGCGCTGGTTGAAGGATTGGTTCAGAAGCTGGTACTTCCTCTGATGGTGTATCCTTAGCCACTTCTTCTGGAATACTTGGTGCTTCTTCTCCTTTATTCGCTGTCATTGCTTCTTGCTGCGGGGACACTTCAGCAGTTTCTTGCTCTGCCTCCAAATCACTGGAGTCGGCGGCTTCTGCAGGTGCCACTGGTTCTGAAGCGCCTTGTTCAGCAGGAGTTTGTGCTGGCTGGCTTTCTTCTGAACGCTGTGCCTCTGGTGAGTCAGCATCGACTAACGGTTTGTCGGTTTCTTGCTCTGCTTCTTTGGTTTCTCCAATCAGCGCTTTTTTGATTTTGTCAAAAAATCCCATCTTACGCACCTCCTTTTAAGACATATTCTTCAATCACTGCTGCCACACCGTCTTCTTGGTTTGAAACGGTGACAACGTCAGCTGCCTCTTTAATGATTGGCACGGCATTGGCCATCGCTACGCCAATCCCTGCATAGCGAATCATCGGCAAGTCATTTTCTTCATCACCGATCGCCATCACTTCTTCTTGCTTGATCCCTAAATCTTGCGCCAATAGGCTGATACCATAGGCTTTGGTGATTCCTTTAGGCATAAATTCCAACAGGTTATTCCGGCTTTTGATGATTTCATATTTCTCGCGGATCTCTGAGGAAATCTCGGGGATCTTAGGATCCAAGACTTCCTGATGGTAGGCGATCACCGCTTTATTATAGAGCATCGATTCATCAAGATCAGCTACGGCAAAAGGACGACAATCCAATAAAGGATTTAACGAGCCATAAATCGATGGATGCGCTGCTGAAGTGGGTAAACTCAAGACGATCTCTTCGGATACCACGTCTAGAGGCAAATTCAAGTCTTCCGCCACTGAAACCAATTCATGGATATCTGCCAGCTGCATCGCTGCTTTTTCAATGATCTCGCCAGTCTCATTTTTTTGAACCAAACCGCCGTTAAAGGTGATGCTATAGTCGCCGGGTTCTTTCAGCGATAATTCTTCTAAGTACGGACGGATCGCCCGTAATGGACGTCCCGTACAAATGACGATTTTTACGCCTTGTGCTTTGGCACGAGCAAGTACCTCTTTGTTGCGAGGAGTCACTTCTTTTTTGTCATTCAATAACGTTCCGTCTAAATCGATCGCAATCAGTTTAATCATATCATTCCTCCTCTATGCTTGATCTGCTGCAAAACTACCGCCTTCACGCACTTCTTCTAAGCGCACGGACACGGTCTTCGACACTCCAGATTCTTGCATGGTCACACCATACAACACATCTGCTGCCTCCATCGTTCCTTTACGGTGAGTTACGACGATAAACTGTGTATCATTTTGGAAAGCACTCAAGTAATGACCGAAACGAGAGACATTGGCTTCATCCAATGCTGCTTCCACTTCGTCAAGCACACAAAACGGTACTGGACGAACTTGAATAATGGAAAATAATAACGCAATCGCAGTCAGCGCCCGTTCGCCCCCTGATAGCAAGCTGAGGTTTTGCAATTTCTTGCCCGGTGGTTGGGCTTCGATCTCGATCCCAGTGTTCAATAAATCTTTCGGATCTGTTAAGACTAATTCCGCATGACCGCCGCCAAACATATTAGGAAATACTTGTTTGAATTGCAGACGAATCGCATCGAAGACTTCGCCGAAACGGGTTTTGACTTCTTCATCCATTTCAGACATCGTATCAAACAGCTGTGCTTTAGCCGACAGCAGATCGTCTCGCTGACTCGTCAAGAACAAATGCCGTTGATTGACTTGCTCATATTGTTCGATCGCATTTAAATTGACTGGACCAATTTGCTCGATCGCTTGTTTTAGTTCCTGAATGTCGACTTTGGCTTGTTCTGCATCCTCAATTTCAGGGAAATCTTGCGCTGCCTTTTCAAAGGTGAGATTGTATTCTTCTTGTAAATACAACAAACGATTATCCATCACTAATTCTGCGCGATTTTTTTCGATCTCAACTTCGGTTTTTTCTGACAGCTTTTCTTTTTGCGTTAAGTTTTCAGCACTCAGGGCTTCATCTAATGCGCCGATTTCTTGTTGAACGACTTGCCGTTGTTCACGAATCACCGTCAATTCCGCTGTTACCTGCTGCTTGGTTTTTGTGAAGGCTTCAATTCGCTGAAGAATGCTTTCTTCTGAAAACTCATGATCGCTGACGTTGCTTGTCAAGGCAGCTAACTGCCGTTCTAAGGAGAGTTGACGCGCTTCGTTTTCTTCTAATGCTTGATTCGTAGCGGCAATTTTTTGCTGCAAATGCGCCACTTGTTCTTTTTGAACTGCGAAAGCTGCCTGCAAGCGCGCACTTTCTTGTGCTAAGGTTTGGCGTTTTTCCTCGATCAAGTCTTCTTCGGCATTCATTTGATGAATATCTTGGTCGATTTTCGCCAATTGCGCTGCAATATTCTTTTGCTGTTCTTCCAAGATCGTCTTCTTCTCATCATATTCCTCAAAGAAGGCTTGCACTTCGCGATGTTCAAAATCAAACACTTGCTGCTCTTGCTTCAAGCGGCTCAGGTCATTCTCAAGGTTTTGTAAGCGGCTTTGCAGCTCATGCTCCGTCATGCGAGCCTGTTCTCCTTGCGTCCGCAATTCTTCTAATGCTGCTTGTGCTTCTTTGGTCGCTGCTTCAAAATGCTGGACTTGCTTTTCCGTTTTTAAAAGCCGCTCATCCAGTTGCGCCGCTTGTGCCGTCAATTGTTGCAGCTCGTTGCTTTGGCTAAACAAACTACCGGCATTTTTCTTCGTTGCGCCACCTGTCATGGAACCGCCAGTATTCATGACATCCCCTTCTAAGGAAACGACCCGATAGCTATAGTTCAATGCCCGTGCTAACGCATTGGCACTTTGCAAGTCTTCGGCAATCAAGATACTGCCTAACAAGTTATCCGTAATCGTTTGGACGTGTTCGGGCGACTGGACCAATTCGCTGGCAACGCCGATAAATCCAGACACTTGCTTGGCTTGATTGCGGGCATAATCTGGTAAATGACGGGCTTTGATGGTCGTCAGCGGTAGGAAGGTTGCACGACCCCCGCGATTTTCTTTCAAATACGTGATGGCTGCTCGCGCATCCCGCTCATTTTCAACGACGACATGCTGTGCAGCGGCGCCTAATGCGGTCTCGATCGCCACGGTATAGTCTTGCGGCACATCGATCAACTCCGCTACTGCGCCAACGATACCGCTGATCTGCTGTTTGTTTTTCAAAATCAAGCGAACGCCTTGATAAAAGCCGCTATAATTTTCTTGAATGTCTTGCAGACTGCGCTGTTTCGCTCGTACCTGCTGCACTTGACTCATTAACTGATACATTTTCTTTTGTTCTTCATCAAAGCGTTTTTTGTTGGTCTGAGCTTTTTCTTGAAGATGGATGTATTGCTTGCGTTGTTCTTCTAAAATCGCTTTAGCCTGCGTCAGCTGCTCTTCCACGATTTGCGCTTCCGTCGTCTTTTCTTTCAACGACGTATTCATTTGCGTCTGCTTGCTTAGCGCCGTTTGATTTTTCGCGGCTTCTTGTTGGTATTGACGCTCCAAGTATTTCAATTCGTTTCCAATCGTTGCCTGCTCCTGCATGGCTTCAACATATTGGCTACGCAACTCTTCAATGATTTCTTTTGCTGAACGTTGGTACTTTTCCTGCTCTTGCTGACACGCCAGCATCGCTGCTTCAACTTCCTGCACACTACGATTCTTTTGTGAAAGCAAGCCGATCAGTTCCGTTTTTTCTTCATTTAAAAGTGTGACCCGCTCTGTGACTTCCTCTAAAGTTTCTTGGTATTCGGCAGAGCTTTTTTGCGTATGCTTTGAACGTTCATCCAAGACTTCTTTTTGCCCTTCGGCTTGCTTCAGTCCTTCGGTGACCTCTAAAAGCTGCTGATTCAAACGCTCCAACGTTTCATCAAAAGCAGTACGTTGTTGCCGCAAAGAATGTAACGACAGTTCCCCTTGGTTGATCTTTTCGGAAATCTGCGCCAGTTCTTGGTTAAAGGTACTCAGTTGAGCTTTGGCTGTCTCCCACGCTTCTTTTGCTTTCGTGATCTCTAAGACCGCATAGGCCACATCGACCGTCGTCAATTTTTCTTTTAACGCTAAAAAGCGGTTGGCTGCTTCACTTTGGGCTGCCAGAGGCACCAACTGATCTTCTAGTTCATAAATGATATCTTGTAGACGGCTTAAATTGTCTTCAGTTTCAAACAATTTTTGCTCGGCTTTCTTTTTCCGCTGTTTGTATTTCAATACCCCCGCCGCTTCTTCAAAAATCCCACGACGGTCTTCTGGTTTGCTGCTGAAAATTGCTTCTACCTTGCCTTGGGAAATGATCGAAAATGATTCTTTCCCCAACCCAGAGTCCATAAATAACTCTTGGATATCCTTTAAACGGCAAGCTTGTTTATTTAAGAAAAAGTCGCTTTCGCCGGTTCTTCTCAAGCGGCGAGTCACGCTGATCTCACTGTAATCCATCGGCAAGTATTGATCGCTATTGTCTAAAACGATCGTCACTTCCGCTATATTTAGCGCTCTGCGGGTGTCAGAACCTGCAAAAATAACATCAGGCATTTTGCCACCACGTAGATTTTTGGCAGATTGTTCTCCTAAAACCCAACGAATCGCTTCGGTAATATTGCTCTTGCCGCTGCCATTTGGTCCGACGACTGCAGTCACTCGATGTTCGAAATCAATGACTGTGCGGTCGGCAAAGGATTTAAAGCCGGCAATCTCTATTCGTTTTAAATACACTCCGCCAGTCCTCTCTTACTGTTCAAGATCCGCCAAGGCATTCGCAGCGGCGTCCTGTTCTGATAATTTCTTCGATTTTCCTTGTCCTTTTCCGATCAAGGTGTCATCGCAATAGACTTCCGTCCAAAAAATCCGTTCATGGGCGGGGCCTGCTTCTTTGATCAAACGATAATTGATGGAAACATCGCCGCCACGCTGCAAGACTTCTTGCAAGCGGGTCTTGTGATCCATCTCATGGGAAAAAGCACCTGCTTTTACTTTTGGAAAGACAACTTTCGTCAAAAAGCCGCTGACACTTTCCAGTCCTTGGTCCAAGTATAACGCACCTAAAAAGGCTTCAAATAGATCACAAAGCAAAGAAGGTCGTTTACGACCGCCAGAGTTTTCTTCCCCTTTGCCTAGACGAATGTATTCATCGAATCGGCAATCTTTGGCAAACATGGATAAACTGTCTTCGCGAACGATTGACGCCCGTAGCTTCGTCAGCTTACCTTCGGGCAGATCTGGCAATTCACGATACAAATACCGTGAAACGATCAACTCTAAGACAGCATCGCCCAAAAACTCTAAACGTTCGTTATCTGACAAGTGCAAGTTGCGGTGCTCATTCACATAAGATGAATGCGTAAACGCTTGTTCAAGCAGATCTACATCATGGAACACAATATCAAACTTTTCTTTTAGTTCTTTCGTTAATTGTGTATTCATTTGTCACATTCCTTCATTAGTTTATCGACACTTCCCTATTATACTGGTTTTTGCCGAATTATGAAATGTTTCCTCCAAATTCTTGGAAAGACTGTAATAAAATTTTATTTACTTAATCTTCTCCTGTATAAAAAAGCCTGTTTTCCTCAGATACCCGCAAAAAAACAGAAAAAAAGACGTCCTGGAAAGGACGTCTTTTCATCGATCATTGATTAACGAGATTCAGCTGTAACTGAAACTGTTGCCCATCTGTTGTGGTCAATGTCATAAGCCCATGAGAAGTCTTTGACACGGTTTGAAACAGGCATTACTTGGTTTCTGTAAAGAGTAGGGATAACAAACGCTTCGTCTGCTGCATACTCTTGCCATGCATCAAATGCTTCTTTACGTTTTGCATCATCAAATGAATCTTTTGAGTCGATTGCATCTAGAAGTTTTGTATTTTCTTCAGATTCAAAACGAGTGTAGTTGAATGCTGCGTTCGGGCCGTAAAGTCCGCTTGGAGAAGGATCTGAACCAGTTCCCCATGCTGCTTGGAAGACATCGATCTCAGGATCATCGTTTTTCAACTTGTCATAGAAAGCTTGGAAGTCGATCAAGCGACCAGTTGTGTATTGTACATCAAGTCCGATTTCATTCCATTGTTGGATGTAGTAATCAGACAATGGTTGAGCCGTTTCGCCACCAGACATTGAAGCAAAGTTGATGGTTAATTTCTCACCATTTTTGTCTTCACGCATGCCGTCGCCATCGACATCTTTGTAGCCAGCATCATCAAGTAATTGATTTGCTTTGTCGATGTTCAATGTGTAGCCTTCTACTTCGGTGTTGTGCAGTGTGCCGAATACTGGTGGGATCAATGTCGTTGCATTTGAACGCAAGCCATTGTAGAAACGGCTTCCGACAGCATCGTTATCGATTGCGTAACCCATTGCTTGACGCAATGCTTTATCCGCCATTTTAGACTCAGGGTTGTAGTTTACTTTGTTTTCTTCTTCATTCCAAGTACCTAATTTAAAGCCTAGGTAAGTGTATGCTTGTTCAGGACGACCTAAGATTTGGTAGCCATCTACATCTTTGTAGGTTGGATACGTATCTGTTGGCATTGAATAAACAACGTCATATTGTTTTGCATTCAATCCTTCTACGATTGATGCTGAAGGAACAGCTTTAAATGATAATTTATCCATTTTAGGTGCGCCGCCGTAGTAGTACTCATTCGGTACGTATTCAACAGACTCTCCCGCAACGATATTTGACATCACATAAGGACCAAAGACAACTGGATTTTTACGAACTGGATCGCTTGATTCCATATCTTTGACTTCGATACCTTCAAAGGCATGTTTCGGTAAAGCAGATTCATATACTCCGCCACCAGCTTGCAACATACCTGGGTGAACTTCTTTGTATTGGATTTTAACGACTTTGTCACTTTCTTTGGTGATACCAGAAATAGTATCAGCTTTGCCATCATGGTAATCTTCCATACCAACGATATTGGTAAAGTTGTTGTCATAGCGGATACCTGTGTAATCTTTATGACCGATTACTTCATAAGAGAAGATCACGTCATCAGCGGTAACATCTTCGCCATCTGACCATTTCAAGTTGTCACGTAATGTGATCGTTGCTGTGTTGTTGTCTTCATCTAACTCAAGATTTGCTGCACCGCCGTCAACGATTTTGAAGTCAGAATCGTATAAGAACAATGTTTCATTACTTGGTTCCATGAAATAACTGTCATAACTGTCTTGATAAAACTCAGGTACGAATAACCCTTGGAACTGCGTATCCATCACTACTGCAACATCCAATGTACCGCCTTCGATTGCTTCTTCATCATTGCTGACTTCGACTGGCATTGTGCTGATATCTTCTGTTTCTGTCGCTGCATTACCGCCACCAGAAGAATCGGTTCCGCCACCGTTGCTGCCACAAGCTGCCAATGCTAACACTGACAAAAGAGTGACCATACCAAAAATATTTTTCTTCATCCTGTATCCTCCTTGTTTATCCTAGTCGTTGACGCGCATCCGCTGAACGCTTAAATGCTTGACCAACGTAATTGATACTCAACATCAAGACTAAAATTAGAATTGATGCGGGTAACCAGATCCACTGTCTGTTGACCAGCACATCACCGCTGCTGGCATATCCGATCAGTGTTCCCAAACTTGGAACATTGGTCGGCAGACCAAAACCTAAGAATGTTAGTGTCGTTTCAATACCGATATTCGCTGCAAAGTTCATTGTTAAGTTGGTGATGATCAATGAGCTAAGGTTCGGCATGATTTCGCGGAACATGATGACAAAGTCATTGGTTCCAAGGGTTTTCGATGCACTAACATAGTCGCGACGGCCTTCTGAAAGGGTCTTACTTCGGAAGAGCCTTGCTTTTCCGACCCAGTAAAAGGCACTCATGACCCATATAAAGGTCCAAACGTTGTAACGAGGTACGATCGATACGATAACGATAATGATCAACATGATCGGCAAAATCATAACGAAGTCAACGATACGCATCAAAATATTATCAATGATGCCACCATAGTAACCTGAGATGATCCCTAATCCGACCCCAACGATCGACGTAATGATCGTGATTGAAAAACCAATCAAGATTGAGTTACGCGCACCGATGATCAATTGTCCCCAAACATCACGGCCACCTTCATCCGCCCCTAAAAGGTAGGTGCCGCCGTTTGGCGAAATCGCGCCGGGTACAGCGTATTTATCAAGGATGCTGACACGCATCACTTGTGATTGGTCGATAACTGCTGAGCCGATAAACACGAACAATAAAACTGCGACTAACAACACTAATGAAAAGATCGCCATTTTATCTTTTAAGAATTCGCGAAAAATCATTTTTAATCCCATAGGCGGGATGCTCTCTTGTTTTAGTACTTTTTCTTTCTTTTCAGACACATTTATCCCCTCCTATTACTGGATTCTGATTCTTGGATCGACAATACTCATGATGATATCTGATAGTAGCGTACCGATCAAGGTCGCTAGTCCTAAGATCAATGTCAGTGAAGTGATCACGGCATAGTCCCGTTGGACGATACTATCGATAAACAGTTTTCCGACACCCGGGTAAGCGAAGATTTTCTCAATGACCACAGAACCTGCGATCAATGAAGTGATCTCGTAGCCCATTTGTGATGCGATTGGCAACGATGCATTACGGAAAACGTGACGTGAGAAGACTTTATTCGTTGGTACCCCTTTTGAACGAGCGGTACGAACGAAATCCAATGATTTCGAATCAATGACTTCACTTCGCAAGTATTGGATCGTCACTGCTGTTCCTAATAATGCAGAAGTGATCGCCGGTAATAGTAGGTGATACAAGCGACTCCAAAACTCAGCCATGCCACTGACCCCCGGTGCAACGGAACCACCCGTTGGGAACCAAGCCAATCGGTAACCGAAGATGAACAATGCGATCAACGCAAAGATAAACAACGGTACGGCGAAACTGAAGAAGTTGTAAACAACGACGACTTTATCAAGCAATGAATTTTGGTAACGTCCTGCCCACATCCCTAAAGGAATGGCAATCACGTAAGTCAAAATGACCGTCAATAAAGATAACCACAATGTATTGCTGATACGTCCTGCTAATAACGTTGAAACAGGTAATTTAAAGATGAAACTTTGACCAAAGTCCCCTTTTAAGGCATTTCCGATCCAACGGAAATACTGGGTATACCATGGGTCATTCAAACCAGCGGCTTCACGCATCCGCTCAATAACAGCTGGATCTTGGTTTGGATTGATCAAACCAGTAAATGGATCCCCAGGCATTGCTTGTGCGATCAAGAAAATCAAGATACTCAAAATAATGACTTGCGGGATCATCAACAACAAACGACGTAGAATTGTTTTCCACATTATTCAGCACCCCCGTTTTTCAATGCGACTTGGTGCGACTCGGTGATTTTACGCAAG
Organism: Enterococcus casseliflavus NBRC 100478; assembly: GCF_001544095.1. Taxonomy (GTDB): domain Bacteria; phylum Bacillota; class Bacilli; order Lactobacillales; family Enterococcaceae; genus Enterococcus_D; species Enterococcus_D casseliflavus. The sequence goes on from NZ_BCPT01000002.1 coordinate 13,607, forward strand.
TCATACACTCTACCAGTTTCGTCGTAGTAATCTTTTTGATGGGTCACATATTCCAATTCGACCTTGCGGCGGTTTTCTTTGTGAGCATCGCGATTTTTTACGTCGATTTGAGGAATCGCTGATAATAAACGTTTTGTATAGATGTGACGCGGGTCTTGATAGATGTCTTCCCGTGTCCCGATCTCAACGAAGCGGCCTTTGTACATGATGGCGATATTGTCACACATGTGTTTTACGACCCCTAAGTCATGAGAGATAAATAAGAAACTTAAGCCAAATTCTTGCTGGATCCGTTTCATAAAGTTCAGTACCTGCGCTTGAACGGATAAGTCAAGGGCCGAAACCGGCTCATCGGCGACGATCAGTTTTGGATTGGATGCTACCGCGCGGGCAACCCCTAACCGCTGACGTTGCCCACCAGAGAACTCATGAGGATATTTGTATAGGGCATCTTCTGGCATCCCAACGATATCCAGAAGGCTTTTCACTCGTTTTTTCTCTTCTTGATCGCTTAAGCGTTCAAAGTTGCGTAATGGTTCGGCGATAATGTCTATTACGCGTTTTTTAGGATTCAAGCTGGACATTGAATCTTGGAAAATCATTTGGACATCTTTGTTGTAGTTCATTTTTTTGCGGACGGAACGTTTGGTCACGTCTTGCCCATCATAAATGATTTCGCCACTGGTGATTTTTTCTAATCCAACGATGGCTTTCCCCGTCGTGGATTTACCAGAACCAGACTCACCAACCAATCCGTAGGTTTTTCCTTTTTCTATGATGAAGTCCACACCGTCAACGGCATACACATGATCCGTGACGCGGTTGAAAAATCCGCTGCGAATAGGATAGTGGACTTTCAGATCTTTAATTGTAATTAATTCTGTCATCTACACTTCTCCTTCTTCGTCTCTAAAATGAAAATGCTTGTAGCATGTGCAACGGACCAAATGATCAGGTGCTACTTCATGCAAGACTGGGTTTGCTTCGTGGTCGCTTTCAGGAATCCAAGGAATCCGTGCGGCAAACCGACAACCCGTCCGTGGCATATTTTTCAAGGAAGGAACTACGCCTTCGATCACGTGCAGTTCACTGTCTTGTGAATTTTCTTGAGGGATCGAGTTGAGCAATGAGCGGGTGTATGGATGTTTCGGATTGGCAAACAACTCTTCGGCTGTTGCGACTTCCACAAACTGCCCCCCGTACATCACGGCTACTCGGTCGGCCATCTCTGCTACGACACCTAAATCGTGGGTGATCAAAATAATCCCCGTTTGCGTTTCTTCTTGCAAATCTTTTAGTAGATCAAGGATCTGTGCTTGGATCGTCACGTCCAATGCGGTCGTTGGTTCATCCGCAATAATGATTGGTGGTTTACAAGCAATCGCGATCGCAATGATGACCCGCTGACGCATCCCACCAGACAATTCATGAGGGTACTGACGTCCTACACGTGGCGGATTGGGAATCCCCACTTGTTCTAATAATTCTAATGCTCGTGCTTGGCGCTGTTCGGCATTCATATCTGTATGATAAGACAAGCCTTCTTTGATTTGATCTTCGATCCGCATCAAAGGATTCAGTGCAGACAATGGATCTTGGAAAATCATCCCAATATCATTTCCGCGAATTTTGTTGTACAGCGTTTCGTTTAAGTTTGACAAGTTTAAATCTTTATATAAGATTTCTCCGGTGATTTTCGTGTTATTTGGGTCATGCAGCCCCATGATCGTTGTAGCTAACGTACTCTTGCCGCAACCAGATTCTCCTACGATCGCTAAGATCTCATTGCGATCCAGTGTAAAAGAAATACCATCTACTGCGTCATAGTAATCGTCTTTAATACGAAAACCTGTGTGAAGGTTTTGAACATCTAGTAATTGATTATCTCTGGACAATCGAATACCCCTCTCTACTTTCTAAGATGTCTTGCAATTTAATGTAAAAAAAGAAGGAACATGCATTTCATTTCCAAAAGCTTTCTTAACATTGTATAATATATTCTTAATAATTATATAGAAATGCCACCAATAATGCAAGTCCCAGAAAAGTTAATACACTGAATTTTCAGAAAATTTACATTATGCTTTCAACGCCGTCATGTCAGGTTTAACGACCGTTTTTTAGATTTCGCTACCAAAGAAAAGCCGCTCAAAATCACTGCGGATCAATTATGAGAAAGAAAGAGCTAAGTCATCTAGGACTTAGCTCTTATGTCTGTCTTAAGCAAGATGGCTTGAAATATAATCAACCGCTCCACCGACTGTTTCGATCTGCTCGGCATCTTCATCAGAAATCTCGGTACCAAATTCATCTTCTAGTTCAAGGACGAATTCCATCACACTGATCGAATCAGCGTTCAAGTCGTCTTTAATGCTCATCGTATCCGTTACGTTCTCTGCGTCAATTTCAAAATGATTGGCGATCACGACCGCAACTTTCTTGAATACTTCATCTCGTGTCAACTGGCTTCACCTCCACGCGTTTGCACAAAACATAGAATGGCTAACAAACATTGTACTGCTTTCTATGCTTTTTGTCTAGATATTTTTGCAATTTCATTACAATCATTGCATTATGATTGCGTTTCGTCTTTGTCAGTCGGCATTTCTTCAAAATGGGCGACCAATTGTGCCACGACATCTGTCGCTAACATCGTATGGATCTGCTTGATGGTGTACGCCACCGCTTCTGGTCCTGTCGCACCATGGGTTTTGATGACTGGTGCTTTCAAACCAAACAATACGGCACCGCCGTGTTTCGCATAATCCATTTCATTTTTCACTTTCCGCAACGCATCTTTTAATAATAATGCGCCTAATTTCCCTTTGGCACCAGAATCGAGAATCGATTGTTTCAACAGCGCCATCAAATTCAAGGCGGTTCCTTCGATCGATTTCAAAACAGCATTTCCAGTAAAGCCATCTGTCACGACGACGTCAGCTGCACCATCCAATAATTCCCGAGCCTCGACATTGCCGATAAAGTGGATCGTCGGGTCTTGCGAAAGCAGTTCAAAGGCTTTTTTCGTTAATTCACTGCCTTTGGTTTCTTCCGTTCCGTTATTTAACAAGCCGACCCGTGGTCGATTGATCCCGCGAACTTTTTGGGCATAAAAGGACCCTAAGACGGCATAGTTTGCCAAATGTTCTGGTTTATTGTCGGCATTGGCACCTAGATCCAGCATGTCAAAGCCAGCATCTTTGCCGATCACTGGCATCGTGGACATCAATCCGGGACGGTCGATCCCTTTGATCCGACCGACGATAAACAAACCAGCCGCTAATAAGGCACCAGTATTTCCAGCTGAAAAAATCGCATCTGCCTCACCATTTTTGACCGCTTGTGCTGCCAAGACCATTGAGGCGGTTTTTTTTCGTCTGATCGCTTTGACAGGCTCATCATCACTATTGATTTTTTCATCCGTGTGGATAATGGTGACATTTTTATCGTCCGTCATGTATTTTTTGATTTCATTTTCTTTTCCGTAAAGGAGGAATTCAATCTCTGGAAAGTCTTTTTTTGCCAGCATGACTCCTTCTACGATCGCTTTTGGGGCGTTGTCTCCGCCCATTGCATCAACAGCAATCCGCATCTCGCTGCCACTCCCTTCATTTTCCCAATCAGTATAGCATATTCTTTAATCAAAAAATTGTTTGTCTGCTTTTTTTGCTGCTAAATAGTTTGCCAATGCCGAAAATTCTGGCAACAGCTGCCAGCCATTTTTTTGCCAAAGCTGGGCAGCTTCGACTTGTGCCACTTCTAGAATATGGGCATCTGCGACCAAATCGGCAGCCGCAAACTCTGGCAAGCCCGATTGTCGATTGCCGAAGACTTCTCCTGGTCCTCGCAACTGCAAATCTTTTTCGCTGACTACAAAGCCGTTGGTGGTTTCTGTCATGATCTTCATTCGCTCGACCCCTGTCTCATTTTTCGGGTTTGCGATCAATATACAGTAAGAAGCATCGGCACCGCGCCCTACCCGTCCACGCAATTGATGAAGCTGGGCTAACCCGAAGCGATCGGCGTCAATGATCAGCATCACTGTCGCATTGGGGACATTGACCCCTACTTCGATGACCGTCGTGGAAACCAAGATCTGCAGTTGATTTTCTTTGAAAGCTTCCATGATGCTGTCTTTTTCTTGATTCTTCATTTTCCCATGCAGCATTCCCACTTGATAAGTAGGAGAAAAGTAACTTTGCAGCTGCTCATAAATCTCCGTGGCATTCTTGACATCCAGCATTTCGGATTCCTCGATCAAAGGACAGATGACATACATCTGATGCCCATGTGCCAATTCTTTTTGCGCCCACTCTAAGATCGATTCAAACTGCGGCGGACGGACCCAGCGAGTCTCTACAGGAATCCGTCCTGCTGGCATTTCATCGATCACCGAAACATCCATTTCGCCATAAGCCGTGATCGCTAACGTACGAGGGATCGGTGTGGCGGTCATAAAGAGCACATCAGGCAGATAGCCTTTTTCCCGTAAGACTTTTCGCTGATTGACCCCAAAACGGTGTTGTTCATCGGTGATGACTAAGCCAAGATGTGCAAAGTCCACCCCTTCTTGAATCAGCGCATGGGTCCCAACGATGATGTCGATCTCCCCGGCTGCTAATTGTTCTAAGATGACTCGCCGTTCTTTTGGTTTGGTCGAACCTGTCAAAAGAGCGGTGGTCACTTCTAAGGGGTCAAAGAGTTGATTCAAGCTTTCTAGGTGCTGCTGGGCCAAAATCTCAGTCGGCACCATCAGTGCGCCCTGAAAGCCAGCCGTCATCGTGGCATAAAGGGCGATCGCCGCCACGACTGTTTTCCCGCTTCCTACATCTCCTTGCAAGAGTCGCTGCATGTGCTGCGGACTTTTCAGGTCATGGCAGATTTCATTGGTCACGCGCTTTTGCGCATTCGTCAATTCAAAGGGCAGTTTACGAGTAAACTCTTTCAAGCGTTGCACATCATAATCGATCGCCAAGCCGTTTTTCTCGGCTTTTTCGCTTTTCTTCAGTCCTTGGATCTGCATTTGGAACAAAAAGAACTCTTCAAAAATCACCCGACGCTTCGCTTGATGACTCTCTTGGGGATCTTTAGGAAAGTGCATCGCAAACATCGCGGATTTCCGATCCAACAAGCGATATTTTTCGATCAATGACAAAGGCAAGATCTCTGTGATCTGATCACCAAAATCAAGGAATGCCTGTTTGATCAGTTCAATCAACACACTTTGACGCACGGCTTTATTGACATGATAAATGGGGGCAAAGTCTTCTGCGCTCTTGCTGCCGAGAATTTTCATTCCCGTCAGTCCTTTGCGTTTGGCGTCCCATTTGCCATAGACGGCGATCTCTTCTGAAACCTCTACTTTATCCTTCAAATAAGGCTGATTGAAAAAGGAGACATTAAAGACATCGTGGTCTTGCATCATGCGAAATTGCAACCGACTTTTTTTATAGCCAAAGCGATTGACGACCGGCGGGGAAACGACGATCCCCTTGATCGTTACTTTTTCTTGGTCTTGAATCTCCGCTAATTGCCGTTCTTGAATGTCTTCATAACGAAACGGATAATACTTCAGCAGGTCTTCAATGGTTTCGATCCCTAAACTCGCCAAGTCTTGGGCGCGTTTTTCTCCGACACCCTTTAATACCGTAAGTGGCTGATTCAGCATAGGTACCCTCCTTTTCCAAAGTGATTTTGTTTATTGCAGAGATTCCTGCATTCATAGAAAAAGACGGAGCCAAAAATCATCTACGATTTTTGCCCCCGCCGCCTAATTTGTTTATTCTGCTGAGAAAAGATACGGATAAACTGGCTGATCGCCTTGATGGATCTCTACTTCAATCTCAGGATGCAGTTCAACGATCGCTTCTTCGATTTTCGCTGCTTCTTTGGCTTTGCCTTCTTCACCGATAATGATGGTGACGATCTCAGTATCTTCTGTGATCATTTTTTCTAAGGTAGTCATGGAAGCAGAGAAACGATCAGGAACAGAAACAACGATTTTGCCGTCGACCATTCCTAAGAAGTCGCCTTCTGTGATTTCGATGCCATCAATTGATGTATTACGGATCGCATGAGTCACTGATCCGCTGACAACACTTGCTAAGACATCGGTCATAGCTTGCTGATTTTCAGCTAGTGTGGATTGCTCGTGGAATGCCAGCATCGCTGTCATCCCTTGTGAGATCGTCCGTGTTTCAACAACCGCTACTGGAATCTCGGAAACTTCCGCTGCTTGCTGTGCAGCCATAAAGATGTTTTTGTTATTTGGTAGAACGATCACTTGGTCGGCATTAACTTCATTGATCGCCAACAAAATGTCTTCCGTACTTGGGTTCATCGTTTGGCCGCCACTGATGACATATGAAGCACCCAGGCTAGTGAACAATTCTTTCAAGCCTTCGCCAGCCGCGATCGCGATGATCGCAAATGGTGTCCGTGGACGTTTCACTGGTGCAGGTTTTGCACCTTGTTGGTCGTGTTCCAAAATCGTTTCATGCTGAAGACGCATGTTGTCAACTTTGATTTTCACCAATGAGCCGAATTTTTGACCATAATTCATGACTTCGCCAGGATGTTCCGTATGGACATGGACTTTGATGATCTCATCGTCGTTGACCACTAATAAGGAATCCCCTAACTCATTTAAGTAATTACGGAATGTTTCATAATCAAATTCACTATCTACAGTCGGACCTTCACCGATCTTCACCATGATTTCTGTACAGTAACCAAAGGTGATATCTTCTGTCGCTAAGTGTCCTTGAACGCTGCGATGATGTTCGGCATTGACCATTTCATCCATAGCCGCTGGGGAAGGTTCGAAGATTTCATCGGCTGGGTATTCACCCGTCAACGCATTTAAGAAGCCTTCATAAATGAACAACAATCCTTGACCGCCGCTATCTACCACGCCGACTTCTTTTAAGACGGGCAATAGATCTGGGGTTTTCGCCAATGAACGTTTTGCACCGTGAACCACGGCTTTCATCACTTCGATACAATCATCGGTAGTTTGTGCTTTTTTCTCGCCATATTCAGCTGCGATGCGTGCCACAGTCAAGATGGTTCCTTCCACAGGTTTCATGACTGCTTTATAGGCGGTTTCTACTCCATGAGTAAAGGCTTGAGCCAATTCTGGTGCAGTGAGTGTTTCTGCGGTCGGGATAGCTTTAGAAAAACCGCGGAATAATTGAGATAAAATGACGCCAGAATTCCCACGTGCGCCCATCAATAGTCCTTTTGAAAGTGTAGCGGCAAGATCGCCGACGTTTTCTGAAGTCGCATCTGCGACCGCTTTTGCTCCACTGGTCATGGATAGATTCATGTTTGTCCCAGTGTCTCCATCTGGAACAGGAAACACATTCAATGAGTTGACAAACTCTGCATTAACTTGTAGACGAGCCGCGCCTGCCTGCACCATTTCTTGAAACTGACTTGCGCTGATATTCGTTACCTTCACTTAGATAGTCCTCCTTAAAATCATCCGCCATGAACGGATCCCTTGCCTAATCTGGCAGTACACGTACGCCTTGAACAAATACATTCACCGAGTTCGCAGATACACCTAGCATCGTTTCTAAGTTGTATTTCACTTTTTCCTGCACGTTGCGGGAAACTTCGGAAATTTTTGTTCCATAGCTGACGATCGTGTATACATCCACTGCAATGCCGTTTTCTTCTTGGCGGACAACGACACCGCGAGAATAATTTTCTTTTCGTAAAATTTCATTGATGTTATCTTTGATTTGTTTCTTGCTAGCCATACCAACAATGCCGAACACATCTGTTGCTGCGCCTCCGACCACTGTTGCAATGACTTCATTGCTGATTTCAATAATACCTGATGAGGTTTGAATTTTTACAGCCATTTTATAGCCTCCTTCAATGGGCATGACCCATCTTTCTTCTTACATATTTTATCATAGCTGTACCGCAAATAAAAGGATGAGACATATGAAAAGGGGCTTTCTGACCAAACGTCTTGCATTTCGACCTTGTTTAATTTACAATGTTTACCGGGAAAAGTCAATGTTTCTTGAAAATTACTCTTGCTTTTTTCACCTTTCTGTGATAAATTCAGATGGTATGAGCTGAAATAGCGCTCCAACATCAAGGCAAAGGAGGAAATAACCACATGGCTAAAGTTTGTTACTTTACTGGACGTAAAACTACAAGTGGAAACAATCGTTCTCACGCAATGAATGCGACAAAACGTACTGTGAAACCTAACTTGCAAAAAGTTCGCGTTATGATTGACGGAAAACCTAAAAAAGTTTGGGTGTCAACTCGTGCTTTGAAATCTGGAAAAGTTGAGCGCGTATAATTAGACCTTTTCGGCCGTTCGTTTTGAACGGCTTTTTTTGTACCCTTTTTTCTTTAGTGCGCTTTCACTTAGGTTTTCATTAAAGAAAACAGGTCTTTGTTTTTTTAATCGATTCACCTGTGGTAAACTAAGAAAAAATTGATAAAGAACAGGTGACTTCTTGTGACGAAAATAAAAACATTTGCCAAACAACATTGGCCTTATATGCTTGCTAGTTTCTTCTTGCCGTTTCTTATCATGGCAGTGATCTATTTGACCATCGGCATCTACCCTGGCAGCAGCCGCAGTGTCTTAGCCAGTGATGCCTTTTCGCAATTCTCAAACTTTCATGCCAGCTTTCGCAATATGCTCTTAGGCAAGCAAAGTATCTTTTATACATGGAACGCCTCTTTAGGCTTGAATTATCTGGCACTGATCTCCTATTACTTAGGCGGGATCTTCACTCCTCTGGTCTTGTTTTTCCCAAATCAGCTGATGCCAGATGCGTTGTACTTCTTGACCTTGATCAAGATCGGCAGTGCGGGCTTGGCGTTTTGGTTTTATGCCAGCCAAACCTTTAAGATCCAACGTTGGCAGCATGTGACCTTAGCCGTTTGTTATGCCTTGATGTCCTTCATCACCGCCCATTCGGAACTGATCATGTGGCTTGATGCCATGATCTATCTACCGCTAGTGATTTTAGGTATTGACCGTTTAGTGAAAAAGAAAAAACCAGTCGTGTTATTTATCAGTTATCTGCTGTTATTTTTATCCAGTTTTTACATGGGCTTTATGATCGGTCTCTTTTCCGTGATGTATTTCTTGGTTCAGTTGGGTCGCAACTGGAAGCAAGCTCGGGGGGCGATCATCCCTTACGGCATCACCTCCTTGTTAGCTGGCGGCGCCTCAATGGTGATCATCTTACCTGCCTTATTGGATTTACGCTCAAACGGGGAAGAATTGACGACGATATCTTCCTTTAAAACCGAAGCCACCGATGTCTTTGACCTTGTGATGAAAAACATGATCGGTGTTTACGATACGACAAAATACGGCTCCATTCCCTTCATCTATATCGGCTTATTGCCGCTGCTGTTGTGTATTTTATATTTTGTTTCGAAGAAAATCCGCTTGAAGGATAAATTCTTATACGCTGGCATGTTTGCTGTTTTGATCGCCAGTTTTTATATCGTGCCGATGAATCTTTTTTGGCACGGGATGCATGCCCCAAATATGTTCCTTTTCCGTTATGCCTATTTGTTCTCCTTCTTAGTGATCATGCTGGCGGGATACGGGTGGGAGCATCTGCAGCAAAAAGATCGCGGATTGTTTCTCATTATTGGTCTTTCTACGATCGTGGTGTTTGCCCTCTCCTACGCATTGAAAGGACCTGGAACCTATGAATATGTTTCCGCTACTTCTTTTGCGCTAACGATCGTATTCTTTGTTCTTTACTTGTTATGTATTGGGTTCGGGCAATTAGGTCTTTTAACACAAAAACGAGTGACGATCTTGATGCTGATCTTCGTCTGCGGAGAAATGGCCGTCAATACGAGCGGCATGGTTCGCGGAATTTTGAATGATTGGAACTATGCTTCTCGCAGTTTGTATACAGAACCTTATCCGGACATCAAAAAACTAGTCACTCAAGCCAACGAAGACAATGATACCTTTTTCCGATTAGAAAACCTTGATCCTGTTTCTTCCAACGACAGTATCAATTATGGCTACAGCGGTGTCAGCATGTTTTCTTCGATCCGTAACCGCAATTCCTCAAGCTACCTGGATAAGCTGGGCTTTCGGTCCCGCGGCACCAATTTAAATATCCGCTATCCGAACAATACCTTGCTGATGGATGCTTTTACAGGGATCAAATACAATATCTCCAAGCCAAATCTCACCAAATACGGCTTTCAACGAGTCGGAGAATCTGGTGAATACAAGCTTTATGAAAATCAAAATGCGTTACCGCTAGGTTTCTTGGCTGAACCGACCATCGAATCGATTGAACAGCCGCAAAACGACAACTTGACGAGCCAGAAAAATCTTTTCAACGGCTTGGCGGATTTAAATTTAGAGTATTTTGCCTTTCAGCCGATCACGGTGATCCATAGTAAAAATACAGATATCACCAATGACGGCATGTATATGAAATTTACCGAGCAAGAAAGCAATGTCGCAAAAGAAGTGACTTGGCAAGTGGAGGTTCCGGCGAACTCGCAAGCGTACTTGAGTCTCTTCCCTGCCAACTTTGGGGAATTGGAAAGCTCATCTGCCACCGTGACAGTCAACGGCCAGCAGCGAGAAACGCAAATCAGTATCAACGGTCAATACTACGACTTAGGGCACTATGAGACCGATACGACGGTTCAATTCACCGTCAGCTTCTACGGAACGCCTGAAATCTCCTTCCAAAACCCGCAAGTCGTGACCTTGGATACCAACGCCTACCAACAAGCAATTGATGCGATCCAAGATCGAGGGGTCGCTATGACGGTCGGCAAACGCAGTGCCAAAGCCGATATCACGACTGAAAAAGAGCAACAGCTTGTAACGACCATCCCTTATGACAAGGGCTGGACTGCTACGCTTGACGGCAAAGAAGTTCCAATCACCGCCTTTCAAGACGGCTTTATCAGTGTGACGATCCCAAGTGGCACCCATCACTTGGAACTGTCCTTCTTGCCGCAAGGCTTTGTTATCGGTGTTTGCTTGTTCTTCGGCTGCATCGCATTGTTTATCCTGTTTGCTTGGTTTTACCAGAAACAAGTAGCCAAAAAGCAAGTCTTAGACGACCAACGTCAACTCATGGATCAACCACCAGAAACCTAATCGAAAAAGAACCAACTCGTCTTTTTGAGGCGCTCCCCATAAGTTAGAGCAAACGCTGACTTATGGGTGTCGCTCAATGATCGGTGAGTTTGGTTCTTTTTTTGTGCTGGCGTTCCGCAGTTGTTCGCTCTAGTGGTCTTAGCCTCCACTGCCGACTAGATCCCCTTCGATGCGGGGGCAATTCCTAGCCCGTTAGCCCTTAGAGCGTTTAGCGAAACATAAGATAACTGTTAGGTTCTTCCGCATTTTTCTTGATGGAGTGCAACGATCGCTCCCATAAGTTAACCATTTTGGTTTGTTTCAAGACGCGAAAGATCGAAAGCCCTTGATCGATTTTCAACAGTCCTTTTTCTTGATCGCCATAAATATACCAGTACCACCCTTGATAGCAAAGAAGATGCGTGCTGTTTAGCATGTCTCCGCGCTCTGCCAATAATTCCTCTGCAATGGTCAACACCTCTTTTGCCCACTCCAGGCGGCGAAAATTGACAAACGTCGTAAAACAACTAAAAATCAAATCCATTTGAATTTCTCGCATCAAGGACAAGCCTTGTTCTTTTTTTGTGCTGGAAATAGCGATCTGCAGTAAGTGATAGGAGGTTTCGACAGGAAACAAGAATTGAAAATACCGAAACAGTAAAATCTCATAAACGCCCCAGTTGTCTACTTTCGTAAGGTAGGAAATGACGGGGCGAGTTTTGGTGCGCAGCTTTTCCATATAGTCACTAGAAGAGTGATTGGGTTTAGGACCTGAGAGATTGATTTCATGTATCTCCTTTGTGATCTCAAGGTACAGAAAAACAAAAGAATGCTGTTTGGAAGCGGCGATCAGTTCGCTGCGCATTTCCTCCAGCCCTTCTTTGCTTCGCTGGGCGTGGGCGTTACTCAAGTAAGCTTCTTTGTTGATCCCTAAAATTCGATCCAGTAAATCCATAAATTCGCTCGTCATATAGCTGGGGAAGCTCATCAGGTTGTCGTGACTTTTTATGCCTTTTTGCTGCGCACGTAAATAATAAAACTCCTCCACCGTAACATGTATATTTTCTAATAAGCGTTCCAATCGATGAATACTGATACTTGAAGCACCTTGCTCAAATTTACTGATAAACGAGCGACTGTTTTGTTCATCCGCCACTTGAGCGATCGTATAGCCGCGCTCTTTGCGCAATTGTCGGTACAGTTTTCCTTCTTCCATAACCATCCTCCTAGCGATCAGTCTGCAAACGCCAAACCAAACTTGCTTTACGAATGAAGCTCTGCCATTAAATGCTACTATTTTAGATTCAAATTTAGATTCAACCTTATAAAATGTTGAGGAACAAAATCTACGGTACCCTATTTACATGCCACTCTTTTAGCTGTTAGCCACTCGTGACAGTAACCTCTGGTACGCTCCTGGTACATTTAAATTCCACTATAGTGGATTATTTTCTTCTCTTAGTATAAAGCATCCTATACTGATTTTACAACGTAGAACGTGAAAGGATGATTTCGATGAAAGAATATCAACAAAACAAAGGCTATCGTGCCTTAGTCAACGCCGCCTTACTCAGCGGCATCGGCATGAGTTTATTTAATATCGTCTTTGTAGTTTATGCCAGTACATTACCCTTTAATGCCCTTGCTGTTTCCTTAGCCTCCATGGCACTGTTAGTCCCTGATCTCTTACGGATCCTGACTGGCTATCTAGCCGATCGTACCAAAAACAAAGTGCAATGGATGATCAGCAGTCGACTATTACAAGGGGTCCTTTTTGTGGCACTCGCTTTTTTGATCCAACTGCCGCCTAGTTTATGGTCTTTCTTCCTTTTGCTAGGCATCAACATTGTATCTGATTGTTTGGGCACTTATTGTTCTGGGTTGCAGCTGCCCTATGTTCGCCGTCTTGTGCCTGCTGACGCCTTAGACAGTGCCATGGGCTTTCAAATGGCGTGTCAAACCACCGTTCAAATCGTCTTTCAAGGGATCGGTGCTTGGGGGATCATTTTACTGAATAATAATTTTGCCGCTTTTGGTTTGATCAATGCCGTGACGTTTTTCTTAGCCGCCATCGTGATCTTCTGGAACCGCTCGCTCTTTTATGCGGTGCTAGGGAAAATCAATCAAGCACCAACACCACTCTTTCAGAATTTCTCGGAAACCTTTAAATTATTGACTGGTACAGCTTTTCTTAAAAAGATGATCCTCTTTGCCTTACTGATCAATACCTTAGCTGCTAGCACGAGCGGTCTACTAAATCTCCAGCTGTTGGATGACCTTGCGCTTTGGTTTGCCACTTATGGCAACACCGTTGCGATGGCAGGCATCGCCACTTCCATCGGCATGGTCGCTGGCGCCTTGTTTGCTGCCGACTGGTTCAAGAATACTGGTCTGGTTCGCTTGATTGCGTATACCTCCTTCGTTTTATGTCTATTGACCTTGAATTTTCTCTTTCTGCATAACCGTTGGCTTATGATTGCGCTGCTCTTTGCTGAAGGCTATCTGATTGGAAAAATCAATCCTCGCTTTTCGGCACATCTGATTCGTGAGATCGATGAAGAACATCTCGCCATCAGCAGCGGGATCTTTTCCACCATTGTGATGCTAGGGGGACCCGTCGGTCAAATGGTCTTTTTAGGCATCGGCAATCGCTACCACGTTGCTTGGAGCTGGCTGCTTTACTTGCTTTTCGCATTTTTGGTAGCCATCGCCGCCTTAGTAGCTGCCGGTACCTTGGAAAAAACACCCACCATTGCTGCGCCTAAAAAGGCAGCGGGAAGGACTGAAGATTGGCAAGAAACCACCTCTGTTTTGCCTGAGAAAAAATAAAAACACAAGCTTTCGCTTTCTCTTGTTGGACAAGAGCAGCGAAGCTTGTGTTTTTCCTTATTCATAAGCAACATGAACCAAATACAATCCTTCTGGATGAGCCGTGGGACCTGCCGCATTTCGGTCTTTTTGCGCAATGATCGCGGGAATACTGTCAGGTGCGAGTCGTCCATTGCCGATTTTCAACAATGTGCCCACCATGATTCGGATCATCTTGTACAAAAATCCATCGCCGCGAAAGGTGAAAATCAACTCATCTCCAGCGTCATTGACTGCCATGGATGCTTCATGGACCGTCCGTGTTTTGTCATCAACGGAACTGCCCGTCGCACAAAAACTGGTAAAGTCATGGGTGCCTAAAAAATCTGGCAACGCTCGTTGGATTTTTTCCAAATCTAGCGGATACGGATAATAGCTCGCATAATGACGGCGGAAAGGACTGCGAGGTTTCCCAATGTCCACTCGAAACTGGTAGGTTTTTTCAACGACTAAGTAGCGGGCATGGAAGGTATCGTCAACGATCTCCACCGATTTTACCGCAACATCTTCTGGCGTTTGGGTATCTAAACCAAAGCGCATTTTTTCCAGTGGGCGCTTTTGAGGGAAATCGAAGTGGATCACTTGCCCTTGCGCATGGACCCCCGCATCGGTGCGGCCAGAACCATGAATCTGAATCGGCTGCCCATTGTTCATCTTCGTTAATGTCTTTTCAATCTCTTCTTGAACCGTTCGTCCATTGGGTTGACGCTGAAATCCTTGAAAATTCGTGCCATCATAAGCGATCGTCGCTTTATAGCGGACCATTGAATCACCTGTTTCTTTCTATTTTTTCACAAAAAAGCCTATGAGAAAAGTCTGATCGATCGACAGGCCTTTTCGAACCAGCCGCTGGGATCGCCAGCAGCCTCGTTGCTTCGTTAAGAACCTTTCGCGGGTTGACTTCAATCATAGGTCTTCGATTATCCTCGTAAGAACACTAACGCTACTGTAAAGAGCGCAAAAACGATGACAACCAATGTGTCCCGTTGATGCCAGTGCAAAATCCGATACTTCGTACGCCCTTCGCCGCCTTGATAGCCTCTGGCTTCCATAGCGGTAGCTAGATCTTCCGCACGGTTAAAGCTGCTGACAAATAAAGGAATCAATAAAGGAACGATCGCCTTCATCTTCTGCAACAGTCCCCCTTCGCCGAAATCGACCCCGCGGGCACGCTGAGCATTCATAATTTTTTCTGTTTCATCCATCAAGGTTGGCACAAAGCGCAACGCGATCGACAGCATCAGTGAGATTTCATGGACAGGGAAACGGATCGCTTTTAAAGGACGCAAAATGTATTCGATCGCATCTGAAAGCTCTAATGGAGGCGTCGTTAACGTCAACAAGGTCGACATGAAAATGATCAAAACAAAACGGCAAAAAATAAAAATCCCGTTTTGGACACCAAATTCTGTGATGTTAAAGATCCACCAAGACCAGTAGACGTCGCCGCCGGTAGTAAATAAAATCTGTAACGCCACAGTAAATAAAATCAGCCAAATCAAAGGTCGCACGCCTCGAATAAAGAAGCCAAAATCGATTTTTGAAAAGGAGATACAAAAGAGCGTAAAAGCACCCGCTAATAAATAGCTTTGCCAATTATTCGCCAAAAAGATAATCGCGATAAAATAAAAACTAGCAATCAATTTGACTCGTGGATCTAAACGGTGGATCAAGGAGTCCCCAGGAATAAAACGACCGAAAATCAGTTTATTCATCATGGGCAGTCGCCCCCTTTGCTACTAAAACATCTGCCAGTTCATCAGCCGTTAGCGGCAACTGCTCAAATGCCAATCCTCTGGCTTGTAGTTGCTCCGCAAATGCGGTTGCTGTCGGTACCCCTAACTGCTTTTCTTGCAGCCAGGCAGTATCTTGAAACACAACGGACGGCGTGCCTGCTTTGACGAGACGTCCTTTTTCTAACACATAGACATAATCAGCATAGTTTGCCACATCATCCATCAAGTGGGTCACTAAAATGATCGTCATGTTCTTTTCCCGATGCAGGCGATCAAACATTTCCATCATCTCTTTGCGTCCTTGTGGATCTAAGCCAGCTGTCGGCTCGTCTAAGACCAAAACTTCTGGTTCCATAGCCAAGACCCCAGCAATCGCTACACGGCGCATTTGGCCCCCTGAAAGGTCAAATGGTGAACGTTCCAGAAAACTTTCATCTAAACCTACCAATTGAATGTATTCTTGGGCTAAACCTTTGGCTGCTTCTTCGGAGACCCCAAAGTTTTTCGGTCCAAAAGCGATATCTCTCGCAACGGTTTCTTCAAATAATTGGGATTCAGGAAATTGAAAAACGATCCCGACTTTTTTACGTAACGGTTTTAGATTTTTGTTGTCTGTCTCGGGTTTGATGACTCGCTCACCGATCGTGACCGTGCCAGTCGTTGGTTTTAATAATGCATTCAAGTGCTGCAGCAACGTAGATTTTCCGCTCCCTGTATGACCGACTAAGGCGGTATAAGAGCCTTCTTTGATCTCTAAATCGATATCGAACAAAACCCGTTGTTCAAACGGAGAATGCGGTTGGTAGGTGAATCCTACTTGTTCAAAACGGATGTCCATAGCCAATCCACCATCCCTTCTTCAGTTAAGTACGCTTGCGGTACCGTGACGCCCCGCTGTTTTAGTGCCGCCTTTAATTTTTCAGGAAATGGCAGATCTAAGCCTAGCTCAATCAGTTCCGGACCTGCAGAAAAAATCTCTGCGGGTGTCCCTTCGCGGACGAGCTCTCCTTGACGCATCACCAGCACCCGATTGGCGTTGGCTGCTTCATCGATATCATGGGTGATCGAAAGCACGGTCAAATTGTTTTTCTCTTTGATTTTTTTGATCGTTGCGATCACTTCTTCACGGCCTTCTGGATCTAGCATACTAGTGGCTTCATCAAGAATGATGATATCTGGGCGCAATGCAACGACGCCTGCAATGGCTACCCGCTGTTTTTGACCACCAGAAAGACGTGCGGGTTCCCGGGTCGCAAACTCGCTCATCCGTACTTGTTCCAGAGCGTCTTTGACACGAACCAGCATTTCTTCTCGCGGGATTCCTTGATTTTCTAAACCGAAAGCCACATCATCTTCCACCGTCGAACCAACGAATTGATTGTCAGGGTTTTGAAAGACCATACCGACCATTTTTCGAATATTCCAGATATTTTCTTCATTCAAAGGCAATTCGCCGACAGAAACACTGCCTTCTTGCGGCAAGATCAAGCCATTGATGGTTTTTGCTAAAGTTGATTTACCAGAGCCGTTATGGCCGATCAACGCCACCCATTCCCCTTTGTTGATGGAAAAGGATACGTTATTTAACGCGGCACGCTCTTCTTCGCTATAACGCACAGTAATAGCATTCAATTCAATGATTGGCTTCATGATAGACTCCTTCATTTGCGATTAATTCTTTCTAACACTACCAAAAAAGTGCACGTTTTTCAATGATTCACGCACGATTTGTCTCCAGATCTTTTTTTCACTTGCCATTACCTGTCTTGACAGGTAATCGAAAGTAAAAAAAAAGCACTTTATGATGAGTGCGTACACCTCGAAATACATCGAGGTGTAGGCGCTGAGCTAGACTCGGAAAGTTTCTTCCAACATCATAACACTCTTAGTAAACATCTATAAAGTGATGATAAGTGTGATTTTAAACAAGTTCTAGGATAACCATTGGTGCAGCATCTCCGCGTCTTGGTTCTGTTTTCAAGATACGAGTATATCCACCTTGGCGATCTGTGTAACGAGGAGCGATATCATTGAATAATTTTTGTAATGCTGATTCAATAACTACTTCTTCGTTTTCTTCACGTACACTTGCAACTTCATTACGAACGAATGCTGCTGCTTGACGACGTGCATGCAAATCACCACGTTTACCTAAAGTGATCATTTTTTCTGCAGTTGAACGAACTTCTTTCGCACGAGCTTCAGTCGTAACGATACGTTCGTTAATGAATAAATCAGTTGTCAAATCACGCAACATCGCTTTACGTTGGCTAGATGTGCGTCCTAGTTTACGATAACTCACGTGGTTTCCCTCCTTCACTTTCGAATGTTGTATCGGTCAGACGAACCGAACTAACGTAATCGAAAACGGTTTAATCGTCTTTACGTAGTCCTAAACCTAAATCATGTAATTTCACTTTGACCTCTTCAAGAGATTTACGGCCTAAGTTTCTTACTTTGATCATTTCTGGTTCAGATTTGTTTGTCAATTCTTGTACAGTATTGATTCCTGCACGTTTTAGACAGTTGTATGAACGAACAGATAAGTCTAATTCTTCGATCGTCATTTCCAACATTTTTTCTTTTTGTGTTTCTTCTTTTTCAACCATGATTTCAGCGTTTTTCGCTTCATCCGTTAGGTTAACAAAGATGTCTAAATGTTCAGTCATGATCTTCGCAGACAAACTCATTGCTTCCAATGGTTCGATTGAGCCATCAGTCCATATTTCCATCGTTAATTTGTCGAAATCATCCCGACGACCGACACGTGTGTTTTCTACTTGGTAGTTGACACGACGTACTGGTGTATAGATTGAATCGACTGGAAGAACACCGATCGGCATGTCTTCTTTTTTGTTTTCGTCCGCTTGAACGTAGCCGCGGCCAGGTTTCACTGTTAAGCGAGCATGGAACGTAGCACCTTCAGAAACGGTACAGATATACATATCTTTGTTAAGGATTTCTACATCACTATCAACGATGATATCGCCAGCAGTTACTGTAGCAGGTCCTGAAATATCAATTTCAAGGGTCTTTTCTTCATCCCCGTACATTTTCAATGCAAGACCTTTAATATTCAAGATGATTTGAGCAACGTCTTCCCGAACACCCTTAACAGTTGAGAATTCGTGTAAAACTCCATCGATTTGAATATTGGTGATTGCCGCACCAGGTAAAGAAGATAATAAAATACGACGTAGGGAATTTCCTAGTGTAGTTCCGTAGCCTCTTTCAAGAGGTTCCACGATGAACTTGCCATAATCTTTGTCTTCATCAATCTTTGCGATTCTTGGTTTTTCGAATTCAATCATTCTTATCTATTACCCCTTTCAAAACGAAAAGTGTCTTGTTCAATGACGTATTTGTTACACTCAAAATGAGCAGCACTCATTAAACACGACGGCGTTTTGGAGGGCGGCATCCATTATGAGGGACTGGAGTCACGTCACGGATCGCACTCACTTCCAAACCTGCTGCTTGTAATGAACGAATTGCTGCTTCACGTCCAGAACCAGGTCCTTTAACTGTTACTTCAACAGTTCTTAATCCGTGTTCCATTGCTGCTTTGGTAGCTGTTTCTGCTGCCATTTGAGCGGCAAAAGGAGTAGATTTTTTGCTTCCTTTGAAACCTAATGAACCAGCTGATGACCATGCTAATGCATTACCATGAGTATCAGTGATCATTACGATTGTATTATTGAATGTTGAGTGAATATGTGCAATACCCGCTTCAATATTCTTTTTCACACGGCGTTTACGACTCACTTTTTTTGCTGCCATGAAGTTTTAACCTCCTTCACTTAGGAATTATTTTTTCTTGCCTGCGACTGTTTTAGACGGGCCTTTACGAGTACGTGCATTGTTTTTCGTGTTTTGTCCACGAACTGGCAATCCACGGCGATGACGGATTCCACGGTAAGAACCGATTTCCATCAATCGTTTGATGTTTAAGTTCACTTCACGACGAAGGTCACCTTCAACTTTTAATTTATCAACTTCCGCACGGATAGCATCTGTTTGTTCATTCGTTAAATCACGAACGCGAACTTCTTCAGACACGCCAGCGTCAGCTAAAATTTGTTTTGCAGTCGTGTTACCAATACCATAGATATAAGTAAGTGAAACGACCACACGTTTATCACGAGGAATATCTACTCCTGCAATACGAGCCATATTTGTTACACCTCCGATTATCCTTGACGTTGTTTATGTTTTGGATTTGCTGGGCAAATCACCATAACGCGTCCTTTACGACGAATTACTTTACAATGTTCGCACATTGGTTTTACTGATGGTCTTACTTTCATGATAATACCTCCTGTGGTTTTACGGAGTACAATTATTTAAAGCGATAAGTAATGCGGCCACGGTTCAGATCATACGGGGATAATTCCACCGTCACTTTGTCTCCAGGTAAAATACGAATGTAGTGCATCCGGATCTTACCAGAAACGGTCGCTAGAACTTGGTGTCCGTTTTCCAATTCTACTTTAAACATTGCATTCGGCAAAGTTTCGACGACTGTACCTTCGACTTCAATCATATCTTCTTTTGCCACGCACAGTACCTCCTTGTACTTGTGATTTTCACACGATAAAATGGCGGAAACTCGGTTCCCACCTGATATTCTCAAACTATGCTCCTACTTAATAAAAAGTAGAAGTCGGACTGACATATTCTATCATATCCTGTCAAAGATTTCAAGAGAAAGTTTTAAGCTGCAAGTTGGACTCGGGCAATCTATGATTAGTCAATGATCTTTTGAACATCTTCGAATACAGCGTCGATGTCGCGATCCCCATCAATCGATTGCAATAACCCTTTGTCTTTGTAATAAGTCAAAATTGGTTCACTGCTTTTGATATTGACAGCTAGACGATTTTTGACCGTCTCAGGCTTATCATCTTCACGTTGGTAGAAGTCATGACTTCCACAACGATCACATGTTCCTTCCTCTTTTGGAGGATTGAACAATTTATGATAAGTTGCCCCACAATTGCGGCACATGAAGCGGCCGGCTAAACGTTCTACAAGAACTTCTTCAGGAACATGAATATCAATAACGGCATCAAGTTTTTTGTTAAGGTCAGCTAGCATCTCATCTAACGCTTTTGCTTGATCCAATGTACGAGGAAAACCATCTAATAAGAAACCTTTCTCGGTATCAGGTTCAGCTAAACGTTCTTTAACGATCCCATTTGTAACCTCATCAGGAACTAATGCGCCTTGATCCATGTATGATTTTGCTTTAAGGCCTAGTTCTGTTTCGTTCGCCATCGCAGCCCGAAACATATCGCCTGTTGAAATATGAGGAAGACCGTATTCAGCAACGATACGTTCTGCCTGAGTACCTTTTCCAGCACCAGGTAATCCCATTAAAATGAAGTTCATTCTAATTCCTCCTGTAAGTTTTTGAATAGTGTTGAGGAAATCCTCAACACTTCAATAACTTTAATTGATGAAACCAGTATATTTCCGTTTCAGCATAAGCCCTTCTAACTGCTTGGCAGTATCAAGTGCCACACCGATAATGATCAATAGACTCGTTCCACCTAGACCGATCGATTGCGGTAGATTCCAAGCCATCTGAGCGATGATTGGAAGTAAAGCAACCAATCCTAAAAAGATCGATCCAACCGTGCTTAATCGCATCAACAAACGTGATACATATTCTTCGGTTC
This sequence comes from Enterococcus casseliflavus NBRC 100478, assembly GCF_001544095.1. Classification (GTDB taxonomy): domain Bacteria; phylum Bacillota; class Bacilli; order Lactobacillales; family Enterococcaceae; genus Enterococcus_D; species Enterococcus_D casseliflavus. Next base: position 35,008 of record NZ_BCPT01000002.1, read on the forward strand.
CTTTACCAGGACGCACACTCGGAATGTAACTTCCTTGTTTTTGCAAGTTTTCCGCTAATTTCTCAGGGTTTACTTGAACAAATGCGTAGAAGAAAGTAAACGCAACGATCAAGACAGTATAGATGATCGCACCCGGTACAGTGTTATAACTAAAGATCGTTTGCACCACTTCGTACCAAGTTTCTCCTCTATATGAACTACCTAATGCTTGAATGATCGCATTTGGTGTTGTAATAAAAGAACTGGCAAAGATAACTGGGATAACCCCGGCAGCATTTACTTTCAAAGGAAGGTAACTGCTGGTAGGCGCTCCTGCTACCCGTTTTGTATATTGGATCGGAATCTTGCGTTCTGCTTGTTGAACATACGTTACTAAAGTAATGACGATCAACACAGCGATCACAAGCAGCGCCATAAAGATAGCATTTAGCCAGATATCCGATTGATCCACGTTAATGAAGTAATCTTCAATCAATTCTTTGATGCTTGCTGGTAAGCGTGAAATGATTCCTGCAAAGATGATCATTGACACACCGTTTCCGATACCACGCTCGGTGATCTGCTCTCCTAACCAAGTGACTAACATCGTTCCGGCTGTTAAAATCAGACCGATCACGATATAGGTTGCCATATTAGGATTGTTTACAAACCCGAGTTGAGTGTAATAGTTAAATCCAGCCGTTAATGTCATGGATTGGACAAAGCCCAATACCAACGTCAAGTAACGTGTTGCCTGATTTAGTTTCTTACGACCCACTTCACCTTGCTTCGACCATTCAACAAATTTAGGGACGATATCCATCTGCAACAACTGAATAACAATTGAGGCAGTGATGTAAGGCGAAACCCCCATCGAGAAAATCGAAAATTGTTGCATGGCGCCACCACTTACCAAGTTTAACATGTTTAAAAATGGTAGATCTGCGATGGTGTTTAGGCGACTTGCGTCTACGCCTGGCACAGTAATATGTGTTCCCAGACGAAAGACAAACAAGATTAAGACGGTGAACAATATTCTGGATCTAATATCCTTAACCTTAAAGGCATCCTTCAATAGTCTGATCATTAGATCACCTCGATTGATCCACCAGCAGCAACGATTGCTTCTTCAGCTGCTTTTGAGAATTTAGCTGCTTTCACAGTCAATTTCTTCGTTAATTCTCCATTAGCTAATACTTTGATTCCAGCTTTTTCGTCTTTGACGATTCCAGCTTCGTGTAAAGCAACAGGTGTTACTTCAGCACCGTCTTCAAAGCGGTTCAAGACATCAAGATTGATGACTGCATATTCTTTGCGGTTCACATTTGTAAAGCCACGTTTTGGTAAACGACGGAACAATGGTGTTTGTCCACCTTCGAATCCTAGACGTACTCCGCCGCCTGAACGAGCTTTTTGACCTTTTTGTCCACGTCCAGCTGTTTTACCGTTACCAGATGAAGTTCCTCGACCGACACGGTTACGTACTTGGCGTGAGCCTTCTGATGGTTTTAATTCATGAAGTTTCATAGGTTTGGCACCTCCTTAATCAAACTAGATCTGCTGATCCTTAGACCTCTTCAACGTCCACTAAGTGAGAAACAGTGTTAACCATGCCTTTGATTGCATCATTAGCAGGTTTTACAACTGTTGAATTCAACTTTGTAAGACCTAACGCTTTAACAGTATCACGTTGGTTTTGGGGACGTCCGATAATACTGCGTTTTAAAGTAATTTTCAATTCAGCCATTATAGTGTCCTCCTTAACCGATTAATTCTTCTACTGATTTGCCGCGAAGTGCTGCCACTTCTTCAGCGCGTTTTAATTGTTTTAAACCTTCAACTGTTGCGCGAACAACGTTGATTGGTGTGTTAGAACCTAAAGATTTAGATGTGATATCAGCTACCCCAGCTAATTCCAATACGGCACGAACTGGTCCACCAGCAGCTACCCCAGAACCTTCTACAGCAGGTTTCATAAGGATGCGTCCGCCGCCGAATACACCGATAACTTCGTGAGGGATTGTAGAACCAACCATTGGTACTTCCACCAAGTTTTTCTTCGCGTCTTCGATTGCTTTACGGATTGCTTCTGGTACTTCTTGTGCTTTACCAGTACCGAAACCTACGTGTCCGTTTTTGTCACCGACAACAACTAATGCAGCAAAACGTAGACGACGTCCACCTTTAACAACTTTAGTTACACGGTTGATCGCAACAACGCGGTCTTCTAATTCCAAATGTTTTGGATCAATATAAACCATGAATGGTGTTCCTCCTTCTCTTAAAATTCCAGTCCATTTTCGCGAGCTGCTTCAGCTAAAGCTGCTACACGGCCATGGTAAAGGTATCCACCACGGTCAAAGACTACTACTTTAATACCTTTTGCTGCTGCACGTTCTGCGACTAATTTACCGACAGCTTGTGCTTGTTCAGTTTTTGTTGCACCTGAAACTTCTTTGTCTAAGGCAGAGGCACTTGCTAGCGTCACACCCGCTACGTCATCAATTACTTGTGCGTAGATGTTTTTGTTCGAACGGAACACGTTTAAGCGTGGGCACTCAGCAGTACCAGAGATTTTGTTACGTACACGACGATGTCTTTTCTGACGTGTCTTGTTTTTATCTGGTTTTGTAATCACAATTTGTCACCTCTTTTAATTTTGCTAGCCTAAGCTGCTAGTCGTAAAGAATTACGACTATTTACCAGTTTTACCTTCTTTACGGCGTACAAATTCGCCAACATAACGAATTCCTTTGCCTTTGTAAGGTTCTGGAGGACGAACGCCACGGATATTGGCAGCCAATTCGCCAACGACTTCTTTATCTGATCCTTTAACGATCACAGAAGTGTTTGAAGGAACTTCGATTTCGATTCCAGCTGGCGCTTCGATTTCAACTGGATGAGAGTAACCAACGTTCAACACAAGTTTTTTCCCTTGTAATTGAGCACGGTACCCAACCCCGATTAATTCTAACGCTTTTTGGAAACCTTCAGAAACACCAACAACCATGTTGTTGAAGTTTGCACGGGTAGTTCCGTGGATAGTTTTCATTTCTTTACTATCATTTGGACGAGTGAATGTTACTTCGTTTCCTTCGATATTCATTGTGATATCAGAAGAGAAAGTACGTGTTAATTCACCTTTAGGTCCTTTAACTGTAATGTCGTTTCCGTTTTGCTTGATTTCAACACCAGCAGGAAGAACGACGATCTTATTACCGATACGACTCACTTAGAGGCACCTCCTTGTGGAATATTTTAAATTACCATACATAAGCGACTACTTCGCCGCCAACATTTTTTGCTCTAGCTTCTTTGTCAGTGATTACACCGTCAGAAGTTGAGATAATCGCGATTCCTAGACCATTCAATACTTTTGGTACTTCGTCAGCTTTGACATAAGCACGCAAGCCTGGTTTAGAGATACGTTTTAAGTTTGTGATAACACGTTCACCGTTTTTACCGTATTTAAGAAATACGCGGATCACGCCTTGTTTGTCATCTTCAATGTATTCAACATCGCGGACGAAACCTTCACGTTTCAAGATTTCAGCGATATCACGTTTGATTTTTGAAGCAGGTACTTCTAGGCTTTCGTGTTTAACCATGTTTGCGTTACGCACGCGCGTTAGAAAATCTGCAATTGGATCTGTCATGACCATGGGATAATTTACCTCCTTTATGCGAGTATAGTTTACCAGCTAGCTTTCTTCACGCCGGGAATTTGTCCTTTATAGGCAAGTTCGCGGAAGCAAATACGGCAAAGATGAAATTTACGATAAACTGAATGTGGACGTCCGCAACGTTCACAACGAGTGTATTCTTGCGTTGAGAATTTAGCAGGGCGTTTGTTTTTAGCAATCATTGATTTTTTAGCCACGTAGTTCGCCTCCTTTTTTTATTTTTGGAATGGCATGCCTAATTGTGTCAACAATTCACGAGATTCTTCATCTGTGTTTGCTGTTGTTACAATCACGATATCCATACCACGTACTTTGTCGATCAAATCATAATCTACTTCAGGGAAAATCAATTGTTCTTTGATACCTAAAGTGTAGTTTCCGCGTCCGTCGAACGCTTTTTTGCTCACACCGTGGAAGTCACGGACACGTGGCAATGACACACTTACTAGTTTATCTAAGAATTCATACATTCTTTCGCCGCGTAGTGTTACTTTCGCACCGATTGGCATTCCTTCACGTAAACGGAATCCTGCGATAGATTTTTTCGCTTTTGTGATCAATGGTTTTTGACCTGAGATCAATTGTAATTCTTCAACAGCTTTGTCTAAGTTTTTAGCATTAGAAACAGCGTCACCGACACCCATGTTGATAACGATTTTATCAACTTTTGGTGCTTCCATGATTGAGCTGTAGTTAAATTTGTCCATTAATGATGGGACAACTTCTTTTGAATATTTTTCTTTAAGGCGGTTCATCTGTTAGCCCCTCCTTCCTTCATCAGATTATTTATCAAGAACTTCTCCGGTTTTCTTAGAAACGCGGACTTTTTTGCCGTCAACTTCTTTGTAACCGACACGCGTAGCTTCACCGTTCGATGGATCAACCACCATCACGTTAGAAACATGAATTGGTGCTTCCATTTCAACGATTCCGCCTTGAGGAGCAGTTTGAGAAGGTTTTTGGTGTTTTTTGACAACATTGACACCTTCAACAACGACTTTGTCTTTTTTAGGAAACGCTGCTAGCACAACGCCTTCTTTGTTTTTGTCTTTACCAGTGATAACTTTAACTTTATCGCCTTTTTTAACAAACATGTTTGTTTCGCACCTCCTTTAGATAAGAATCACTATTACAATACTTCTGGTGCTAGGGAAACGATCTTCATAAAGTTGCCTTCACGCAATTCGCGGGCAACTGGGCCAAAGATACGAGTTCCACGAGGGCTCTTATCGTCACGGATAATAACCGCAGCATTTTCATCGAATTTGATGTATGAACCGTCTGTACGACGAGCTCCTGATTTAGTACGAACGATAACGGCTTTAACGACGTCACCTTTTTTGACAACCCCACCTGGCGTTGCTTGTTTAACCGTAGCAACAATCACGTCACCAATATTGGCAGTTTTACGACCAGATCCGCCAAGGACTTTGATCGTTAGAATTTCACGGGCACCTGAGTTGTCCGCCACTCTTAATCGGCTTTCTGCTTGGATCACGATGTGTATCCTCCTTTCAGATTTTGCAATTCACAATCTATATAGGAAAATCTCGTGTGATTAGATAATCACTGCCTTTTCAACAATCTCTACTAGACGGAAACGTTTCGTAGCTGATAATGGACGAGTTTCCATAATTTTCACGATATCGCCAACTTTTGCTTCGTTGTTTTCATCGTGTGCTTTGTATTTCTTAGAATAGTTCAGACGTTTGCCGTAGATAGGGTGGTTTTTCTTTGTTTCAACGACAACAGTGATAGTTTTATCCATTTTGTCTGATACCACGCGACCTTGGTAAACTTTGCGTTGATTTCTTTCTTCAGTCATACGCTAAATGGCCTCCTTCCACTATTACTTAGCTTGTTCACGCAATACTGTTTTAATGCGTGCAATCGATTTACGTACTTCTTTGATACGTGCAGTGTTTTCTAATTGACCTGTTGCTAATTGGAATCTAAGATTGAACAATTCTTCTTTCAATTGTTTTTCTTGATCTAGCATTTCGGCAGTGGTTAATTCTCTGATTTCTTTAACCTTCATTCGATTCACCACCCATTTCCTCACGTTTTACGATCTTCGTTTTCACTGGTAATTTGTGAGAAGCAAGACGTAGCGCTTCGCGCGCAACTTCTTCAGGTACACCGGCAATTTCAAACATGATTTTACCACGTTTAACTGGTGATACCCATCCTTCAGGAGCCCCTTTACCAGAACCCATACGTACCCCGATAGCTTTGGCAGTATAAGATTTGTGAGGGAAAATTTTGATCCATACTTTCCCGCCACGTTTCATATAACGAGTCATTGCGATACGGGCAGCTTCGATTTGACGGTTTGTGATCCAGTGTGATTCAACAGCTTGTAAGCCGTATTCACCGAATGCTACTTCTTTTCCGCCTTTCGCTTCGCCACGCATTTTTCCGCGGAACTCACGACGGTGTTTTACACGTTTAGGTACTAACATGTTTATTTCCCTCCTTTCTCAGTGTTCTTTTTAGTTGGAAGAACTTCTCCACGATAAATCCACACTTTAACTCCTAGTTTTCCGTATGTTGTATCTGCTTCTTCCCATGCGTAATCAATGTCCGCACGTAATGTATGAAGTGGAACGGTTCCTTCTGAGTAACCTTCTGAACGAGCGATATCCGCACCATTTAGACGGCCAGAAACTTGTGTTTTGATTCCTTTAGCGCCAGAACGCATTGTGCGTTGGATCGCTTGTTTTTGAGCACGACGGAAAGCAACACGGTTTTCTAATTGACGTGCGATTCCTTCGCCTACTAATTTAGCATCTAAATCTGGTTTTTTGATTTCAACGATGTTGATGTGAACTCGTTTGCCAGTTAGGCTATTTAATTCTTTTCTTAGGTTTTCGACTTCAGATCCGCCTTTACCGATAACCATACCTGGTTTAGCTGTGTGGATTGAAATATTCACGCGGTTTGCTGCACGCTCGATCTCAACTGTAGACACAGCGGCATCAGCAAGTTTAGATGCGATAAATTTACGGATTTTCAAATCTTCATGTAGAAATTCAGCATACTCTTTTTCAGCATACCATTTAGCATCCCAGTCACGGATGATGCCTACACGCATTCCAATTGGATGTACTTTTTGACCCACTGATTGTCCCTCCTTATTTTTCTGATACGACTACAGTAATATGACTTGTACGTTTGTTGATCGGTGAAGCTGAACCTTTCGCACGTGGACGGAAACGTTTCATCGTTGGTCCTTCGTTTACGAATGCTTCAGAAACAATCAAGTTTTCAACATCTAAGTCAAAATTATTTTCTGCATTGGCAATAGCTGACATCAAGACTTTCTCGATGATTCCAGCTGCTTTGTTTGGTGTGAACTTTAAGATCGCGATTGCTTCAGCAACGCTTTTCCCTCTGATTAAGTCAATAACTAGACGAGATTTACGAGGAGAAACGCGGACTGTTTTAGCAGTTGCTTTCGCTGATGTGATTTGTTCTGCCATTTTTGGATATCCTCCCCTCAAAATTAGCGTCTTGTTTTCTTATCATCGGCAGCATGTCCGCGATAAGTTCTTGTTGGTGCAAATTCACCTAATTTGTGTCCTACCATGTCTTCTTGGATGTAAACTGGTACATGTTTCCGTCCATCATACACAGCAATTGTAAATCCGATAAAATTAGGGAAAATTGTAGAACGACGTGACCAAGTTTTGATCACTTTTTTCTTTTCAGCGCCTTCTTGTGCTTCGACCTTTTTCATCAAATGGTCATCGACAAAAGGTCCTTTTTTCAAACTACGACCCATGGTGTACCTCCTCTCAAAATGTGCGACACACGGTCAAGTATATTACTTAGTTTTACGACGACGAACGATAAGTTTGTCTGATTTTGCTTTTTTGTTACGTGTTTTGTAACCAAGTGCAGGTTGTCCCCAAGGAGAAACTGGTGCTTTACGTCCGATTGGTGCTTTACCTTCACCACCACCGTGTGGGTGATCATTAGGGTTCATTACGCTACCACGTACAGTTGGGCGTTTGCGCATCCAACGAGAACGACCGGCTTTACCGATGTTGATCAATTCGTGTTGTTCATTACCAACAGAACCGATTGTTGCACGACATGATGCTAAGATCATCCGTACTTCACCAGAGTTCAAGCGGATCAATACGTATTTGCCTTCTTTACCAAGTACTTGAGCACTTGTTCCAGCTGAACGAATCAATTGTCCACCTTTACCAGGTTTCATTTCGATGTTGTGGATAACAGTACCGACTGGAATGTTTTCTAGTGGTAATGCATTCCCTACTTTAATATCTGCATCTGGACCAGAAACGACAGTCATGCCAACTTCTAATCCTTTAGGTGCTAAGATGTATGCTTTTACTCCATCCTCGTAATGTACTAACGCAATGTTAGCAGAACGGTTTGGATCATATTCAATCGTTTTAACCGTAGCAACGACGTTGTCTTTGTTACGTTTGAAATCGATCAAACGGTATTGACGTTTGTGACCGCCACCTTGATGACGAACCGTGATACGTCCGTTGTTGTTACGACCAGCATTGTTTTTCAAAGGAGCTAACAATGTTTTTTCTGGTGTTGAAGTTGTGATTTCAGCGAAATCAGAACTTGTCATATTACGACGGCCGTTCGTGGTAGGTTTGTACTTTTTAATCGCCACGTCTTTTTCCCTCCCATGTAAAGTTTATGCGTGAGTTGCTTATTCAGCAGCTTCGAAAATTTGGATTTCTTTAGAATCTTCAGTTAAAGTCACAACAGCTTTGCGACGTTTTTTTGTATATCCTGCATATTTACCCATGCGTTTGAATTTTGGACGAACGTTGATGATGTTCACGTTTGCCACTTTCACTCCGTCAAAGGCAGCTTCTACAGCTTGTTTTACTAAAGTTTTGTTAGCTTTTGTGTCCACTTCAAAAGTGTATTTCTTGTCATCCATGGCAAGCATTGATTTTTCAGTGATCACTGGGCGTTTAATAACGTCTAGTAAGTTCATTATGCAAGCACCTCCTCGATCTGAGTAAGAGCAGTTTGTGTCACTAACATTTTGTCGTTAGAAACGATGTCTAAAACACTAATGTTATCAGCAGTAACTACAGAAACTTTTGGCAAGTTGCGCGCAGATAAAGCGGCAAAGTCGTTTTCAGATTCTAAAACTACCAATACTTTAGAGTCAATTGTCAAGTTAGCTAAAACTTGTTTGAATTCTTTTGTTTTTGGAGCATCAAAGCTTAATCCTTCTACTGCTACCAAGTTATTTGAAGCAACTTTTTCTGACAATACAGATTTCATTGCTAAGCGACGAACTTTTTTAGGAAGTTTGTAGCTGTATGAACGTGGTGTTGGTCCGAAGACTACGCCACCTCCACGCCATTGTGGTGAACGGATTGAACCTTGACGGGCACGTCCAGTTCCTTTTTGGCGCCATGGTTTACGGCCACCGCCACGAACGGCACTGCGGTTTTTCACAGCGTGTGTTCCTTGTCTTAATGAAGCGCGTTGCATGATGATTGCATCATAGACAACTGATTCATTTGGTTCGATTCCGAAGATTTCTTCGTTCAATGTAATTTCGCCATTTTGGCTTCCATCTTGTTTGAATAATGCTACATTCGGCATTCCTTAGTTCCTCCTTTCTTCCTATCTACTTATTTAGCTTTCACAGCTGATTTGATTGTAATCAATGATTTTTTCGCGCCAGGTACATTACCTTTGATCAAGATAACGTTGCGTTCTGCGTCCACGCGTACGATTTCCAAGTTTTGGATCGTGATGCGATTTCCGCCCATACGTCCAGCAAGACGTTTGTTTTTGAATACACGGTTAGGTGCAACTGGACCCATTGATCCAGGACGACGGTGGTAACGAGAACCGTGAGCCATTGGTCCGCGGCTTTGTCCGTGACGTTTGATAACGCCTTGGAATCCTTTACCTTTCGAAGTGCCGGTTACATCGATGATGTCTCCTGCTTCAAAAATATCAACTTTGATTTCTGATCCTACTTCTAAGCCCTCTAGCTCTACATTCTTGAATTCGCGAATGAAGCGCTTAGGAGCCGTGTTTGCTTTTGCAACATGACCTTTCGCAGGTTTGTTAGACAAAACTTCACGCATATCTTGGTAGCCGACTTGAATTGCTTCGTAGCCGTCATTTTCGATTGTTTTCACTTGTAGCACTACGTTTGGTGTAGCTTCTACTACAGTTACTGGAATCAATTCGCCAGATTCAGTGAAGATTTGAGTCATTCCCACTTTTTTCCCTAAGATTCCTTTGGTCATGATTACACCTCCATCTTAATTATTATAGTTTGATTTCGATATTAACACCGCTTGGCAAGTCTAGCTTCATTAAAGCATCAACAGTTTTTGGTGTTGGATTCACAATGTCGATTAGACGTTTGTGTGTACGCATTTCGAATTGTTCGCGTGAATCTTTGTATTTGTGCGTCGCACGGATGATCGTGTACAAGCTGCGTTCAGTTGGTAATGGAATTGGACCAGATACGCCAGCTCCAGTTCTCTTTGCAGTTTCTACGATTTTATCCGCTGATTGATCTAAAATACGATGTTCATACGCTTTTAAACGGATACGAATTTTTTGTTTTGCCATTGTTTTCCCTCCTTCGCCTATTTTGAAAAGTAGACATAGCTCCACGAAAATTTTCCGTCACGCTCGTCCATGGCAAAGCGTCCGGGCGTGTCGCAACCTCTCGTTTCGTAGCCGGCAGAAAATTTCTTTGCTGCCAGTGTGACTTACGTATTTACGTAAACAGCACCTTTATGATTATATTACGGATAAACATTGATTGCAAGCTTTTTTTATGGAAAAACCGGGATTCTTTTGCATTTCTTTCAGAAAATTTTCTTTTGTTTTCGAAACACAAAAAAAGAAGCGTTGCCCGCTTCTTTTAAGTGCTTCTTCAATTCCTATTTATATAGAAGAAAACCTGCTATTGCGGCGCTTCTTCCTTCATACGGTCTTGGGCTTGGGTATAGGCACCGTGCCACACATGACCCACATAAGGATTGATGACCACGCCTTCTTTGATTGCTGCTGTGACAAAAGCTTTTGCTAAGCGAATACTTTCCACGACGGGTTTGCCTTTTGCAAGACCAGCAGCGATCGCTGCTGAAAAGGTGCAGCCTGCTCCGTGATTAAAATCGGTAGCGATTTTGTCACTTTCCAACAGGAGGAAGGATTCTCCATCATAAACAAGGTCGATGGCTTTTGCTCCTGGCAAGCGATGACCGCCTTTGATCACGACGTATTTAGCACCTAATTGATGGATTTTTTCAGCAGCTTGCTTCATGGCTTCCACACTAGTCAAATCACCCAAACCTGAAAGAATCCCCGCTTCTACTAAATTAGGGGTGACAACATCTGCTAAAGGCAACAAATGCGTGATGATGGCATCGACACTTTTTGGCTGTAAGATTTCTGCAGTCCCTTTGCAAGCAATGACGGGATCGATCACCACATTTTTAACTTGCTGTTTTTGAATCATCTTCGCTGCTTGCACAATATTGTCTTCATTGCCTAACATCCCCGTTTTAAGGGCATCCATCGGATCACCTGCAAAGGCGGAGATCAATTGCTTTTCGACAAGCGCTGTTTCCATTGCCGTTACTTCATGGCTCCAACCTGCTTGTGGATCCATCGTGACGATCGAAGCGATCGTGGCAAAACCAAAGACACCATACTCCTGAAACGTTTTTAAATCTGCTTCGATACCGGCACCTCCGGTTGAATCAGACCCGGCAATTGATATTACTTTTTCCATCTTCCTCATCTCCTTGTGCTTTTTGCTAAGTATAGTCAATCTTCCCCTTGACGAAAAGAGCCATTTGGCTTATTTTTAAACCATCCAATTGAAAAAGGTGGTGCAGGATGGCTTCATCAAGTATCGACAAACAGAAGAAACAACCGATTTACCAGCAGATCGTGACTCATTTTATCGAAGAGATCCAAGCGGGAATCTATGGACCTGGGGATCGTTTGCCACCAGAGCGCAGCCTCGCCCAGACTTTTGGCGTCAATCGTTCCACCGTCGTCAAAGCGTTAGATGAATTGAAAAGCTTAGGATGGATCGAACGAAAACAAGGCAGCGGCTCTCGTGTGTTGGAAGGTCGTTGGGGGAACCGCCAAACGCCACTTTCTTATTTGCGCTCGTCTTTAAGCAGCCCTTATCTGCAGCAAGACCCTTACGTTCAACAGATTCAGCATTTGCGCACCGAGAAGGATGTGCTGGATCTGTACACAGGTGATCTACCTGCCGATCTGATCCCCGATTTCACGTTTCCTGCCTTTACCTGGGAAGAGATTCGCAAGGAAAGCACCAAAGTATTACCGACGGGTTATGAACCTTTGCAAGAAATCTTATTGCAGCACCTTGCTGATTCCTTCAATTTGCCCACCAACGGACAAAAACTAGTGATCACTGCTGGATCGACACAAGGAATCACCTTGCTAATGCAAGTCTTATTGCATGCGGGGGATTGTATCGCGACAGAGGACCCTTCTTTCTTGTTCTCTCTCCCCTTGTTTTCCACGATGAATGTCCAGCTGATCGGGATCAAGCAAGATAGCGAAGGGATGCGGCCTGCGGCATTGGAAAAAGTGTTGAAGGAAAAGAAGATCAAATTCGTCTATCTGAATCCCACCTTCCAAAATCCAACGGGTCATACTATGAGTGACCATCGGCGCCAAGCGATCATCCGCCTTTGCCAGACCTACCAAGTACCGATCATAGAAGACGATGTTTTTAGCGAGTTGGCTTTTGATAAAGTACCACCCAAGCTAAAATCCATGGCTCCCGAAACCGTCATTTATTTAGGCTCGCTTTCCAAATTACTAGGATCATCCATCAAAATCGGCTGGCTTTTGGTGCCAGAAGCGTTAGCCGACCAATTTGCCCAAGCGAAAAAACGGATGGCGATCGATACCACGATCTTCCCGCAAGTCCTTGCCACCATCGCCTTACGCTCCTCTGATTACCACCAGCAGCAGCGGACACTGCTTGCAGAAATGGCCCAGCGTCAGCAAGACTTACTCCAACTCTTGCAGGCATTTCAGGAGGATTGGCAATGGCAGCCGACGAAAGGTGGCCTTTACCTGTGGTTGACTTGGCGTCACCGCACATTGACTCGCAAAGATTGGTCACTCTTTTTGGCGAACCATTGCTTAGTAGCACCTGCGTTTCTTTTCAGTAACGATACGAATGGCTTGCGTTTGAACTATACCCGCTTAGCCAAAGATGATTTACCGCGATTTCAAGAACGATTCACAAAAATCACCCAACAGTTAAAGGAGCAAACCTATGAACGAAACCATTGAGCTTTTGCACAATCACCGCACTTACCGACAATTTGACCCTGACTACCGCTTGAGCCAAGAGCAAGTAACCGCGATTTTGACTGCGGCTCGTCAAGCACCTAGCTGGATGAACGGGCAAGCCTATTCGATCTTAGTGATCGACGACCCACAGATCCGCCAACAAATGGTCGAATGGAATCCTGGCAATCCTCATATCGCAGCAAGTTCACTCTTTCTGCTATTCTTAGCTGATTTAAACCGAACCAAAAAAGTTGCTGACGAAAAACAGACCCCCTATCCAATCGATGAGGGCTATCAGCCATTATTGATCGCCACCACTGATGCCAGCATCGCTTTGCAATCTGGTGCGATCGCTGCTGAATCACTAGGCTTAGGCACCGTCATTTCCGGCAGTGTCCGCAAAGACAGCGCAAAAATCGCTGAATTGTTGCACTTACCAGAATACGTCTATCCTGTGGCTGGCTTGAGCATCGGTAAACCAATCGTAGAAATGAAGGTCAAACCTCGCTTGCCAGAAGAAGCGGTCATTCATTACAACCATTATCAGGACTATTCTTATGAGGCGATCGAAGCGTACGATCAAACGATGACTGCTTTTGGAGAAGCCCGCGAGACCAAACCATGGTCAGAAAAATTCGCTGGCTTTTACAGCAATCGTCCTGACCAAGGATTTGACGCCTTCTTGAAGAAGCAAAATCTAATAAAATAAAAAGCACCGCTCTCTTTAGCTTCGATGAACCGTAACGGATTCATCCACGCTAAAGAGAGCGGCTTTTTTTCTACAAGAGTCAAAAAAAGAGCAAAAGCGCGTACGCTTTTGCTCCTCGATCAATCAAATTAAGCTTGGATTGAAGTTACAACGCCTGAACCAACAGTACGTCCGCCTTCACGAATTGAGAAACGAGTTCCGTCTTCGATAGCGATTGGGTGGATCAATTCAACGTCGATTGTTACGTTATCACCAGGCATAACCATTTCAGTTCCTTCTGGTAATTCAACAACACCAGTTACGTCAGTTGTACGGAAGTAGAACTGAGGACGGTAGTTAGTGAAGAATGGTGTGTGACGTCCACCTTCTTCTTTTGTTAAAACGTAAACTTCAGCTTTAAATTTTGTATGAGGTGTGATTGTACCAGCTTTAGCCAATACTTGTCCACGTTGGATGTCTTCACGAGCAACACCACGTAGCAATGCACCAATGTTATCCCCTGCTTCAGCATAGTCTAACAATTTACGGAACATTTCAACACCAGTTACAGTTGTTTTAGCAGTTTCTTCAGCAATACCAACGATTTCAACTTCGTCACCAACGCGAACTTGTCCACGTTCAACACGGCCTGTAGCAACAGTACCACGTCCAGTGATTGAGAATACGTCTTCGACTGGCATCATGAATGGTTTGTCAGTGTCACGTTCTGGAGTTGGAACGTATTCGTCAACTGCAGCCATTAATTCCATGATTTTTTCTTCGTATGAAGCATCGCCTTCAAGAGCTTTCAAAGCAGAACCAGCGATTACAGGAACATCGTCGCCTGGGAAGTCATATTCTGACAATAAGTCACGAACTTCCATTTCAACTAATTCTAGTAATTCTTCGTCATCAACCATATCCATTTTGTTTAAGAAAACAACGATGTATGGTACACCAACGTTACGTGATAACAAGATGTGTTCACGTGTTTGAGGCATAGGACCATCAGCAGCAGATACTACTAAGATCGCGCCGTCCATTTGAGCAGCACCAGTGATCATGTTTTTAACGTAGTCCGCGTGTCCTGGGCAGTCAACGTGAGCATAGTGACGTGCTTCAGTTTCGTACTCAACGTGAGCAGTTGAGATAGTGATTCCGCGTTCGCGTTCTTCTGGAGCGCCATCGATTTGGTCGTAAGCTGAAGCTTGAGCCAAACCTTTTTTAGATAATACAGTTGTGATAGCAGCTGTAAGTGTAGTTTTACCATGGTCAACGTGTCCGATCGTACCAATGTTTACGTGGGGTTTAGAACGGTCAAATTTTTCTTTTGCCATTTTAAAATGTTCCTCCTAAAAATGCAGTTTATTTTTTATATTTGATAGGTAGGGAGCCGCAGCTCCCCATCCCTTATCATCGATAATATTGTACACGAAACTCAGAAAAAAATATAGCTTTTTACTTAATTTCCTATACTTCCATCAATTATTCAGCTTTGCCGCCGTTTTTCTTGATGATTTCTTCTTGAACAGATTTAGGTACATCTTCATAGTGATCAAATGTCATCATGAACGTACCGCGACCTTGTGTTGATGAACGAAGTGTTGTTGCGTAACCGAACATTTCAGCTAATGGCACGATTGCGTTCACGATTTGTGAGTTACCGTGTGCTTCCATTCCTTCTACGCGTCCACGACGAGCAGTTACGTGACCCATAACATCACCTAAGTAATCTTCTGGTACAGTGATAACTACTTTCATCATTGGTTCAAGAATTACTGGGTTTGCTTTCTTCGCTGCAGCACGTAAAGCCATAGAAGCTGCAACACGGAAGGCAGTTTCACTTGAATCGACATCATGGTATGAACCATCATAAAGTTTTGCTTTGATGTCTACTAATGGGTAACCGGCTAAGACACCGTTCGCCATTGATTCTTCAAGTCCTTTTTCAACTGCTGGGATGTATTCACGAGGAACCACACCACCGACAATCGCGTTTTCGAATTCGAAGCCTTTACCTTCTTCGTTTGGTGTAAATTCGACCCATACGTGACCGTATTGACCTTTACCACCAGACTGACGTACAAATTTACCTTCCGCTTGTGTTGCTGCACGGAATGTTTCACGATAAGAAACTTGAGGCGCACCTACGTTTGCTTCAACTTTAAATTCGCGACGCATACGGTCAACTAAGACGTCCAAGTGAAGTTCTCCCATACCAGCGATAACAGTTTCGCCTGTTTCAGCGTTTGTTTCCACACGGAATGATGGATCTTCTTCAGCAAGTTTTTGTAAAGCAACCCCCATTTTATCTTGGTCAGCTTTTGATTTAGGCTCAACAGCGACTTCGATAACTGGTTCTGGGAATTCGATTGATTCAAGGATTACTGGTGATTTTTCATCACATAGTGTATCCCCAGTTGTTGTGTCTTTCAAACCAACAGCAGCGGCGATATCGCCTGAGTATACTGTTTGGATTTCAGCACGAGTGTTGGCGTGCATTTGTAGGATACGACCGATACGTTCGCGTTTGCCTTTTGAAGCATTCAATACGTATGATCCAGAGTTCAAGATACCTGAATACACACGGAAGAATGTCAAACGACCTACGAATGGGTCAGTCATTACTTTAAATGCTAATGAAGCAAATGGTGCTTCATCGTCAGCCGGACGATCAGTTTCTTCGTCTGTTTTAGGATTGATCCCTTTAATCGCAGGAACATCAAGTGGTGAAGGCAAGTAGTCGATGACTGCATCCAACATCAATTGAACCCCTTTGTTTTTAAAGGCAGATCCGCAAAGAACAGGGAAAAAGTCAACAGTCAATGTTGCTTGACGAATACCAGCTTTCAATTCTTCTTCAGTGATTTCTTCACCTTCCAAGAATTTCATCATTAGTTCTTCATCAGTATCAGCAACAGCTTCAATTAATTTTTCGCGCCATTCTTCAGCTAATTCTACGTATTCTTCAGGAATTTCAGTCTCTTGGATTTCAGTTCCTAAGTCATTTGTGTAGATTTCAGCTTTCATTTTTACTAAGTCGATAATACCAGTAAAGTCATCTTCCGCACCAATTGGTAATTGGATTGGGTGAGCATTTGCTTGTAAACGATCATGTAAAGTTGATACAGAGTATAAGAAGTCTGCACCAATTTTGTCCATTTTGTTACAGAATACAACACGCGGTACGCGGTAATCTGTCGCTTGACGCCAAACTGTTTCTGTTTGAGGTTCTACACCTGATTGTGAGTCCAACACAGTTACAGCACCATCAAGTACACGCAATGAACGTTGCACTTCGATTGTGAAGTCCACGTGTCCTGGTGTGTCGATGATATTTACGCGGTTTTCTTTCCATTGCGCAGTTGTCGCAGCAGAAGTGATTGTGATCCCACGTTCTTGTTCTTGTTCCATCCAGTCCATTTGAGAAGCACCTTCATGTGTTTCACCAATTTTATGGATTTTACCTGTGTAATAAAGGATACGTTCAGTTGTCGTTGTTTTACCAGCGTCAACGTGGGCCATGATCCCGATATTACGAGTTTTTTCTAGCGAAAATTCTCTTGCCATTCTAGGTTGTTCCCCTCTCATTCTTACTTAACTTAAGCTAAGGTTGTCTCAGTACCTTCCAATAAAAAGCAGTGAGGATCTTACCAACGATAGTGAGCAAATGCGCGGTTGGCTTCCGCCATTTTGTGTGTGTCTTCGCGTTTTTTCACAGAAGCACCAGTGTTGTTTGCTGCATCCATGATTTCTTTTGCAAGACGTTCTTCCATTGTGTGTTCGCCACGCAAACGAGCGTAGTTTACCACCCAACGAAGACCTAGAGTTGTACGACGTTCAGGACGTACTTCTACTGGTACTTGGTAGTTAGAACCACCGACACGGCGAGCTTTAACTTCCAATACAGGCATAATGTTTTTCATTGCTTGTTCGAAAACTTCCAATGGATCATTTCCTGTAGATTCTTTGATAATGCCAAAAGCATTGTAGATAATATTTGCAGCAACACCGCGTTTACCATCAACCATTACACGGTTGATCAAACGAGTTACTAATTTTGAGTTATAAATAGGATCTGGTAAAACATCACGTTTTGCAACAGGACCTTTACGAGGCATCCGTAACTCCTCCTTCCGAGATATCAGTTCTGATTTAAATAAGATTCATTTGATCTGTTTGTCTTAAAGATTAAGCTTTAGGACGTTTTGTACCATATTTAGAACGAGATTGTTTACGATCGTTAACACCGGCAGTATCCAATGCACCACGAACGATATGGTAACGTACCCCTGGTAAGTCTTTTACACGTCCACCACGTAACAAGACCACGCTGTGTTCTTGTAAGTTGTGTCCGATACCTGGAATATAAGCTGTCACTTCAATCAAGTTTGACAAACGAACACGCGCATATTTACGTAGAGCTGAGTTCGGTTTTTTCGGTGTCATAGTTCCCACACGAGTAGCTACCCCACGCTTTTGAGGTGAGTTAACATTCGTTTGAGCTTTCTTGAAACTGTTATATCCTTTGTTCAATGCTGGTGAATTTGATTTTTCAACCTTGGATTTACGAGGTTTACGTACTAATTGATTAATTGTAGGCATCCCTAGTTGTCCTCCTTCCTTGATTCGCTTTATAGTCCCACACATCCAGGTGGTTCTTTTTTTGCGATAAAAAATAATGCATTCTCTGCATTCATATCAACTATGCTTTGATAGACAGTCAGCACGTCTCCAACGAGAGACCTGTAGATAAAGCACCTTTGATAGAATATCATGCTTATTCTTACCTGTCAAGTATCCTCCTAAGCTTTTTTCAAAAGAAATCTGTTACGAAAAAATCCGCAAATTTTGCGCTTCTTCCTATATAATAGAGACAAAGCATTTATTTAAAAAAGGCGGGAAGAAAATGAACCTAAAAGAAATGGTCGGCATTGAAGCGGCTAGTTATGTAAAAGATGGCATGGTCGTTGGCTTGGGCACTGGCTCAACAGCCTACTACATGATTGAAGAACTGGGTCGACGTGTAAAAGAAGAAGGTCTATCAATCACGGGTGTCCCAACTTCTTGGGCATCGAAAAAACAAGCAGAAGGATTAGGTATCCCGATTCGCACCATCGATGAAGTGGACGCTGTGGATCTTACGATCGACGGTGCAGATGAGATCAGCCAGGATTATCATGGCATCAAAGGCGGCGGTGCAGCCCTTTTATTCGAAAAGATCGTGGCGTCTAACTCCAAGAAAGTCTTGTGGATCGTTGATGCATCGAAAATGGTCGAAACACTTGGTGCCTTCCCGTTGCCAGTGGAAGTGATCCCTTATGGCAGCCAACAGCTGCTGCGTCTGTTCGAGAAGAAAAACTACCATCCAAAACTGCGTCTGAATGAAGAAGGCGAACCGTTAAAAACCGATTGCAGCAATTACATCATCGATCTTCATTTAGAAACGATCACCGCTCCTACTGAGTTGGCACAGGAATTAGATGCTACAGTGGGCGTGGTTGAACACGGTCTGTTTTTGGATATGGTCCATACGATCATTGTCGGATTGCCTGAAGGCCCGAGTACCAAGCACGTTAGATAAAGGAAACAAAAAAGAGGAGCGATAATGCTTCTCTTTTTTTCGTTTTTTTTCTTCAATCGACTTAATTTTTATTATTTTTTGTGCAAATTACCCTATCATTTAAGAAATAATTATGATACATTCAATAAAAAGGGAAAGGTAGGAGGGTTTATGAAAATCATAGGCTATGCTCGTTCAACGATCACCGACAACTCAACAAGTGAACAATTAAACAAGCTCGAAGAATTTGGGTGTCATGAATTTTTCCATGAGACATTTAGCGTGGAAGAAAGTGAAGAAAATCATTCATTGGAGTCAGTGGTGGCACAAATGCAGCCCGGCGACACCTTAGTCGTTACGGAACTGCATCGTTTAGGGAAAACCACCAGACAGCTGACCGATCTCACTGATCTATTAAAACAGCGAGAGCTTCATCTGGTTTCACTGGCAGAACAAATCGATACCCGCGGTCCGATGGGACAGGTTTACTTCAATTTAATGGAAGGACTTGCGATCATGGAACGCTCACTCATCAAAGAGCGCACGCTGGTCGGCTTAAATAAAGCCCGCAAAAAAGGCAAAATTGGCGGTCGTCCAAAAATCGATCCGAAAACGATTAAAAAAATCCGTCAATTGTACTACGAGAAAAAAGAAACGATTCAATATATTTCTGAAAAATGCGGTGTTTCTGTAGGTACATGCTATAAATACATAAAATTATCCGAAGAAGAATGGAACAAGTTACGTTCATAGTTGTCGACTCCCCCTAGAACAGCATGAAACAAAAGCGGTCCTCTTTTTAATGATCCCCTTTTGTTTTTCCTTAAGAATGGCGTTTTCCCCCAGCTTTTCCTCCAAAACCATGGAAATTCTTTGAGAAAGAGTGTACAATAAATACGGAATTGAAAATTTCAGAAAAATATCGAATATCTAAAGGAGAGTTTTACATGCCAAAATTAGTATTTTCTCGTCATGGACTAAGCGAATGGAACAAATTAAACCAGTTTACCGGTTGGGCTGATGTTGATCTAGCGCCAGAAGGTGTCGAAGAAGCAATCGAAGGCGGACGTAAAATCAAAGAAGCAGGCATCGAATTTGACGTTGCTTACACATCTGTTTTAACTCGTGCCATCAAAACTTGTAATTACATTTTAGAATATTCTGATCAACTTTGGGTACCAACGATCAAATCATGGCGCTTAAACGAACGTCATTACGGTAAATTACAAGGTTTAAATAAAAAAGAAACTGCTGAAAAATACGGTGACGAACAAGTACACATCTGGCGTCGTTCTTACGATGTTTTACCTCCATTGATGGAAGCTTCAGATGAAGGTTCTGCTGCAAACGACCGTCGTTATGCAATGCTTGACCCTCGCGACGTACCTGGTGGAGAAAACTTAAAAGTTACTTTAGAACGTGCATTGCCTTTCTGGCAAGATGAAATCGCCCCAGCATTAAAAGACGACAAAACTGTCTTAGTTGCGGCTCACGGAAACTCTCTACGTGCATTAGCAAAACATATCGAAGGTATTTCTGACGAAGATATCATGGATCTTGAGATCCCAACTGGTCAACCACTTGTTTATGAATTGAACGATGATTTGACTGTTGCGAAAAAATACTACTTATAAGCCTCGCTTATCGCTGCCCTTTTTTAAAAAAAGGGCAGTTTTTTTATTGGCATTTCCTCCCCCCTCTTTTATAATTGAGGGCGTACTCGAAAGGAGCTTATTATGAAACTAGTCAAAAATGATACCGTTTTATTTTTAGGTGACAGCATCACAGATTGCGATCGTGATCGCCAAGATCCCCACGATTTAGGACATGGGTTTGCCCGTCTCGTTGCCGATCAGCTGGCAGAGAAATTCCCCACTGCGGACTTTACCTTTTATAACCGCGGGATCGGCGGCAATAAAGCTGCCGATGTCTTAGCCCGTCTCCAAGAAGATTGCCTCCAATTAGCGCCTGACGTCTTGGTCTTTATGATTGGGATCAACGACACGTGGCACAATGCCGGTGGTCCCGATTTTGGTTCAGAAGCTGCGGCAACGTCCTTTGAGGCAACCTACCGTCAAATTCTGGAACAAGTGACCCAACAGGGGATCACGCGTATTTTCTTGCTGGAACCTTTTGTTTTGCCATATCCTGAAGATCGCCAAACTTGGCGGATCGATCTTGATCCGAAAATCCAAATCGTTCGTCGCTTAGCTGCCGCCTTTCATTGTCAGTTGCTGCCGCTGGATGGCTTGTTTGCCGAAGCAGCCGTCGCTAGCTCCCCACAGGCTCTGACAGGCGATGACGGGGTGCACCCCACTCCTGCAGGACACGCCTTGATTGCGAATCAGCTAATGGCCCGTTTGGCTTTTTCTTCTGAAGGGTAAATAAACAGACCGCTCCGCGACAACCAAGTTGCAGGAACGGTCTTTTTTATGATTAAAGATAAGTTGAAGGAGTCAAGGAATCTTGGTAGATTGCAATCACGTCTTCTTCTTGCAGCGGTACATACGCATTTGTTGCAATAGAGCTGAATTGAACTGCTTGAGCCGCCATTTCAGCAAAATGGGTGTCATCGGCGATCCCTACTTCTGGCAAAGTCATCGGAATATCGCAAGAAGCAAAAAAATCATACAGTTTTTGAATCCCCATTCGGGCAGCTAATTCTGGCACTGCTTCTTGGACACCAAAGACTTCTCTAGCAAACCGCGCAAATTTCGGCGCCGTTTCTTCATTCAACACATGAAGCATCCAGCGTGGGGTCAGGATCGCTAAGCCGATGCCATGGGTAATGTCATAAAACGCACTCAACTCATGCTCCATCGCATGACAAGACCAAGCACCACCCTTGCCACTTCCAGTCAAACCATTTAAGGCTAAGGTGCTCGCCCACATCAAATTCGCCCGTGCATCATAGTCTGTGGGGTCATTTAATGCGATGGGCAGATTTTTAATGACTGCTTTTAGCAATCCTTCTGCTACACCGTCTTGGACATCTGTTCCTTCTGTTTTACTGAAATAATTTTCAATCAGATGGCTCATGATATCCGCTGAACCGGCAGCCGTTTGATAGCGACTGACACTAAAGGTCGTTGTTGGATCTAAAAAAGATACTTTCGGTAAAAATTCGGGTCCGTGAACACCAAGTTTTTGTTTCGTTTCTAGATTAGAGATCACCGCGCCGCGATTCATTTCACTGCCAGTAGCCGCAAGGGTCAAGATCGTTACTAATGGAATCGCTGGTCCTTGATAGCTTCTGGAAAGAACTAAGTCCCAAGGCTCTTGCTCACTGCAAGCCGCCCCAGCGATCACTTTGCTGCAATCAATTACAGAACCGCCGCCAACAGCTAAAATGACGTCGATCTTTTCTGAACGACAAAGAGCGGCTCCTTGACGAACGGTTTCGATTCGTGGATTTGGATCGACACCAGTCAATTCAGTGACTTGATTGCCGTTGGCAGTCAATTGCGCCATGACTGCATCGTACAAACCGTTTTTCTTGATACTGCCGCCACCATAGACTAGCAAGACGTTTTTTCCAAATGTATTCAGTACCTCTGGCAGCTCGTTCAGACGGTCTTTCCCAAAACGAATGTCCGTCGTTACATGAAACGTAAAATTATTCATTGTCTCGTCTCCTTTTTACACCTTTTCTTTTCATTAAACCATTTTCTGGCAAAAGTGCAACGCTTCTTCGTGGCTTTTTGCCAACAAAAAAAGATAACACATTCTCGGTTGCATGCAAACCAATACGATTTGGCTGCTTGCTCTATCAAAAGCAAGCAGCCTTCGCATCGTTCATGCACCGATCCTGCGGTATCTTTTTTACGCGATCGCTGTTTCTAAGCCAACTTTGATCATGTCGTTAAATGTCGTTTGTCTTTCTTCTGGCGTTGTTTCTTCTCCAGTGATGATGTGGTCGCTGACGGTACAGATCGCTAAAGTTTGAACGTGGAATTTCGCCCCTAAATAGTATAAGGCTGCGGCTTCCATCTCAACACCCATCACCCCAAGGTCTGCCAACTGTAACGTTTCCGTCATGTCATCTTTGTAGAAGGTATCTTCAGATAAGATATTGCCGACGTGGGTCGTAAATCCTGATTCAATCGCTGTATCATAGGCTTTACGCAACAGTGCAAAGTCAGCGATTGGTGGGAAATGGAAACTTTGGAAGTTTTTTGCTACCATCGATGAACTTGTTGCTGCCGCTTGGGCAATCACAAGATCACGCACGTGGACATCTTTTGAGATGGCACCACACGTACCGACCCGAATCAATTTCTTCACGCCGTAAGAGTTGATCAATTCATGGGCATAGATACTCGCTGAAGGCATGCCCATGCCGGTTCCTTGGACAGAGACCCGCTCACCCTTATAAACGCCTGTATAGCCCAACATTCCCCGAACGTTGTTGTAACAGATCGGGTCTTCTAAAAATGTTTCAGCAATATATTTTGCCCGCAGTGGATCACCTGGTAACAAGATTTTGTCTGCGATCTCGCCTGCTTTTGCTTCGATATGAACGCTCATTCGTTTTTCTCCTTTGGTCTGCTTTTTATAGTACTGCTAACGTTTCTTTGATCAACGCTTTAAATTCTGCCTTGACCCGTTCCGTCGTTTCCACGACTTCTTCATGATTCAAGCTCGCTTGCATACCAGCAGCCAAGTTTGTGATACAAGAAACTCCTAAGACTTTCAAGCCACTGTGAACAGCAACGATCACTTCCGGGACAGTCGACATACCGACAGCATCGGCGCCGATCGTCCGAGCAAAGCGGATCTCTGCTGGCGTTTCATACGTAGGACCTGAGAAGCCCATATAGACGCCTTCTTTTAAGTGCAATCCTTTTGATGCACCAACTTTTTGTGCCGCTTCCCGATAAGGCAAATGGTAGGCTTGGCTCATATCTGGGAAACGTGGACCCATTTCTTCTTCGTTTTCACCAATCAGTGGGTTGTCCCCCATAAAGTTGATTTGATCGGTGATCAACATCAAGTCTCCCGGCTGGAAGCTTTCGTTTACGCCGCCACAGGCATTGGTCACGACTAAAGAGTGAGCTTTCAATGCCGCCATCACACGGACGGGGTAAGTAACCGTCTGCATCGAATGGCCTTCATAATAATGGAATCGTCCTTGCATCGCTAAGACTTTTTTCCCAGCTAATGTTCCATAGACCAATTGTCCTGCATGACCAACCACTGTCGAAACAGGAAAATGCGGAATATCGTTGTAAGGCAACACGATTGGGTTTTCGATCTCATCGGCTAATTCACCTAAGCCAGATCCTAAAATCAACCCAAATTCCACTTCACCGACGCCGCTTTCTTGAATAAATGCCGTTGTTTCTTGTAATTTCTCATGTAACGTTGTCATTTCATCACCTCTAGTTTAAATGTTGTAAAAAGCTTGTTCCGTTTTCTGTAGCTGAAACACCAAAGTTTTCAGCGATCGTTGCGGAAATATCCGCATAGTAGCCTTGTGGCAATTTGCCTTGGCCTTGGAATTTCTTGCTGTACGCTAATAATGGCACATATTCTCTCGTGTGATCCGTTCCCGTAAAGGTTGGGTCATTGCCGTGGTCAGCTGTGATCAACAACAGATCCTCGTCTCCCATTGCTTCTAAAAGTTCTGGAATACGCAAATCAAAATCTTCAATGGCATGAGCATACCCTACAACATCGCGACGGTGACCATAAAGCGCATCGAAGTCGACCAAGTTCGTAAAGCTTAGACCCATAAAGTCTTGTTTCATCACCTTCAGTAACTGATCCACACCGTCCATATTGCTCTTCGTCCGTACAGAATCGGTGATTCCTTGTCCGTTGAAGATATCATTGATCTTCCCAACGGCGATCACGTCTTTTCCAGCTTCTTTCAAGGAATCTAATACTGTATGGCCAAATGGATCGAGTGCGTAGTCATGACGATTGCTCGTACGAGTAAAGTTTCCAGGCTCACCGACATACGGACGCGCGATGATGCGGCCGATCATATATGGCTCATCTTTCGTGATGTCCCGAACGTACTGACAAATACGATACAATTCTTCTAATGGAATGATTTCCTCATGCGCAGCGATCTGCAACACTGGATCAGCCGAGGTGTAAACGATCAGATCGCCTGTCTTCATTTGATGTTCGCCGAAGTCATCAATGACTGCTGTCCCTGAATACGGCGCATTGCAGACGATTTTACGTCCAGAGAACGCTTCGATCTGTTGCAACAATTCATCGGGAAACCCATCGGGAAATACGCGGAAAGGTTTTTGGATATTCAAGCCCATGATCTCCCAGTGCCCCGTCATCGTATCTTTCCCAACGGAAACTTCTTCCAATTTGGTTGCATACCCATCATGGTCAGCTACCGCCTTCACGCCTTCTAAAGGACGGATCGTCCCTAGGCCTAATTGTTCCAAGTGAGGGATCGTCAAGCCTGCTTCTTTTGCAATATGGCCTAACGTATCTGAACCGACATCACCAAAAGCTGCCGCATCAGGTGCTTCACCAATTCCGACTGAATCCATCACGATCAAGTGTACACGTTTAAACATTCTATTCCCTACTTTCTTTATTTTATGCTTTTACAAGCGGATCTACTACCTCTATCATACTAAACTTAAGCAAAAATTGCGCTGGGTTGCTTTGGAAATTTCCTGATGCGTTCCTTTCACCCAGAGGATAGAAAAAGGGCAGGACACAGCAACACATTCATGTCCCATAGCCCCACCCTTTCATACTGAAAAAATTATTTAGATTTAATGTAGTTCTTCCCGTTAGCTTTCGGACCAGCGGCTTTTCCAAGGAAAAGAACGAGCACGATGATCGTCAAAGCATAAGGCGCAGCTTGTAAGTAAACCGCTGGAATGGAAGAGATGATTGGCAGTTGGCCACCTACGATACTGATGTTTTGCGCAAAACCGAAGAAAATCGCAGCTCCCATTGCACCAAGTGGATTCCATTTACCAAAGATCATCGCAGCCATCGAGATAAATCCTTGACCGGCGATCGTTGTCACGGCAAAGCGACCCGCGATCGATTGAGCAAACAAGGCACCGCCCATCCCGCCAAGGAAACCAGAGATCAAGACACCTGAGTAGCGCATCACGTAAACATTGATCCCTAAGGTATCCGCTGCTTGTGGATGCTCACCGACAGAACGAAGACGCAACCCAAAGCGTGTTTTGAAAATCACGAACCACGCGATCACTGAGATCAAAATAGCGAAGTACGCCGGTAAGAATGTTTGATTAAAGAAAATCGGGCCAATGATAGGAATATCTTTAAGAATCGGGAAATTGAAATACCCCAATGTCCGTTGGATGTTATCCGTTTGCCCTTTGTTGTAGATCGCTTTGACTAAGAACACAGCCAAAGCTGGTGCCATCAAGTTCATCACCGTACCACTGATGATGTGGTCGGCACGGAAGTTGATGGTTGCCACCGCATGCAGCAAGGAGAAAACCACACCGACAAGTCCGCCGACGAGCATCCCTAACCATGGTGTCCACGCTCCAAATTGTGACGCAAATTCAATATTGAAAACAATCGAGCTAAAAGCACCCATAACCATGATTCCTTCAAGACCCACGTTAACGATCCCGCTGCGCTCTGAGAACACGCCACCTAGCGCCGTCAAAATCAGAGGAGACGCATAAATCAATGTTTGAGTGACGATCGAAGAAATTAAACTAATATCCATTAGATGGTTCCTCCTTCCTGATCTTGATCGTTTGGTTGGGCTTCAATCTCCTGTACGACCAGCGCTTCTTTTTTGCCGTCAAAGATTTTTGCCAACAAGAAACGAATCACAAAGCTGATCGCTACGAAGAAAATAATAATTGCGATATTGACATCGACTAATTCAGATGGAATACCTGCAAACTGCATGCCTTGTCCACCTAATTTCAAAATACTGAACAAGAGGGCTGAAAGCAAGATTCCGATCGATGAGCCGCTTCCTAACAAGGATACAGCCATACCGTCAAACCCGATGCTCAATGATGACCCTTGAACGAAGAAGTTTTCAAACGTTCCTAGTCCTTGAACGACTCCACCTAATCCAGCAAGCGTTCCAGAGATGATCATGGAGACAATGATCGTCCGTTTGCTGCTCATCCCCGCATATTCAGAAGCGCTTGGGTTCAAGCCCACCGCGCGAATCTCATAACCAAGAGTGGTTTTTTTCATCAAGAACCAAACCAAAACTAAGAAGATCAAGGCTAAGAAGATCCCTAAGTTCAAGCGAGAGTTGCTCGTGATGCTTGCTAGAAACGGCGTCTGCATGGAGGCATTTTCCCCCACCATTTTTGTGACCCCTTTTGTCGTGATCATGGATTCGCTCATCACATTATTGACTAAATGGTTCCCCGTATAAAGCAAGATATAGTTCATCATGATCGTCACGATGACTTCACTTGTTCCAAAGAATGCCCGTAGGAAACCAGGAATCGCAGCTGCGATCGCCCCGCATAAAGCCCCTACGATCACGGCTAATGGCAAGACCACCAACCGAGGCGCATCTGGCATCGCTAGTGCGACCCAGATACTGGCAACCCAACCTGCTAGCGCTTGACCAGAAAGACCGATATTGAAGAATCCGGCTGAGTTTGCAACGGCAAACCCCAGAGCGGTAAAGATCAATGGTCCTGCTGTAACAAAAATCTCACCAATGTTGCGGGCATTTAACCCACCTGTTTGTCCGTTGATAAAAACGGTCCGAAACATTTGTGTATACCCTGTGATCGGGCTGTAGCCGAAGGCCGCCATGATGATCCCGCCAAGGACGAATCCTAACAAGACAGCGATGATCGGCACTAATATATTGCGGATCTTTTCTTTGCGGTTATTCAACCGAACCACCTACTTCCTCCATTTGCAGCTCTCGTCTTGCTTCCTCCAAGGAGTACCCTGCCATCAACAAGCCAAGCTCTTTCTCTGATGTTTCTTTCGGATCAACGACCCCAACGATCTCACCAGCATGAATAACAGCAATGCGGTCTGATACATTCAAAATTTCATCTAATTCAAAGCTGACTAACAATACCGCTTTGAACTTATCCCGCTGTTCAATCAAGCGTTTGTGGATAAATTCGATCGCTCCAACATCCAACCCACGGGTCGGATTGGCAACGATCAATAGATCAGGATCGCGGCTGATTTCTCGTGCGATGATCGCTTTTTGTTGATTCCCGCCGGACAATGCCCGTGCTGGTACGATCTCGTTGACTGTTCGTACGTCAAATTCTTGAATCAAGTCACGAGCAAACTCGTTGATCTCTCCGTAATCCAAGACACCTGCATTACTCAAAGGTTTTTTGTAGTAGGTTTGCAAGGCGATGTTTTCTGATAACATCATATCCAAGACAAGCCCGTATTTATGGCGGTCTTCTGGCACATGACCAACGCCGGCTTCGGTGACTTTCCGAGGCTTGAAGTTAGTGATGTCATCACCATTCAGCAAGACCTTGCCGCTTTCGACTTTCCGTAAACCAGTGATGGCTTGTAACAGCTCTGATTGCCCATTGCCATCGATCCCAGCAATCCCCAATACTTCACCTGCACGTACTTCTAAGCTTAAGTTTTTTACTGCTTCTAAGCCACGGTTTTCTTTTACAACTAAGTTTTCAACAGAAAGCACGACTTCTTTTGGTGACGCTTCTTTCTTCGGTGTCTTGAAGGACACAGAACGACCAACCATCATATCGGCCAACTGTTGTGAGCTGACGTCTTTGACATTGACAGTGCCGATCCCTTGTCCCCGACGGATAACTGTACAACGGTCTGCCACCGCTTTGATCTCATCCAGTTTGTGGGTGATCAAGATGATTGATTTGCCTTCACGCACCAATCCGCGCATGATCTCGATCAGCTCTTCGATTTCTTGCGGTGTCAAAACTGCCGTTGGTTCATCAAAAATCAATACATCTGCGCCGCGGTAAAGAGTCTTCAAGATCTCTACCCGTTGTTCCATCCCGACAGAGATGTCACGCACATAAGCATCTGGATCAACCGATAAACCATATTGTTCAGAAACTTTTTTGATTTCTTTGCGGGCTTTCTTGCGATCTAACACACCGAGATGATGGGGTTCGCTCCCCAAAATGATATTTTCTGTTACAGTAAAGGCGTCTACCAGCATGAAATGCTGATGCACCATCCCGATCCCCAATTTGTTTGCTGCGGTCGGACTCGTGATATTCACTTTTTCACCATTCATCCAGATTTCACCAGATGTTGGTTCCAATAATCCTGACAGCATATTCATCAAGGTCGACTTGCCCGCTCCATTTTCACCAAGCAATGCGTGGATTTCTCCTGGCCTTACTTGCAAGTTGACATCGTCATTGGCTTTGAACGTTCCAAACTCTTTGGTGATATGACGCATTTCTACAACATATTTTTCCTCAGCCAAATTACTCACATCCTTACTTTCTAATTCGCTTATACAAACCATTCGTCATGTCAAAAAAATAATTGCTATTGCTTAGGATGATTACTATCCTCATGAAAACCCGTAGCTTTCATCAACATAGTAATCCAACAACGATCATCTTGCCCTAAACTAGGGCAAGATAACCGAAAAGAACAACTTTATTTTTCAGGTGTTTCTGGTACTTCTACTTTGCCGTCGATCACGTCTTGTTTCGCTGTTTCGATCGCTGCTTTGGCATCATCTGAAAGGAACCCTTCAGTAATGTCTACACCGCCATCTTTCAAGCCGTAAACAATGTGTTCGCCGCCAGGGAAGTTGTCTTCTAACGCACGAGTTGAGATATCTTGTACCGCTGCGCCAACACCTTTCAATGTTGAAGCCAATGTGAAGTTATCTTCTTTGCCGTCAGCAGTTGTGTATTTCCCTTCGTCTTGTTGATCGCTATCCACACCGATGACCCAAACTTTTTTGTCTTCTAGGTCTGCTTCGTTCAATTGTTCATTGATTGCTTTTGCTTCTTGGAAGACACCTGCACCAGTACCACCAGATGCGTGGAAGATTACGTCAACGCCACTTTGGTACATTGAAGCTGCCAATGCTTTCCCTTTAGCAGGATCACCAAATGATGCTGCATATTGAGGATCAACCGTGATTTCTTTGCCTAATTTTTCAGCTGCGTCTTGAACGCCCTTCATGAAACCAGCTTCGAAACGGTCGATAACGACGCCTTCTTCACCACCGATGAAGCCGACTTTGTTTGTTTTGGTTGTATACGCTGCGGCAAAACCAGCTAAGTAAGCTGCTTCGTTATCTTTAAATGTTGCTGAAACAACGTTGTCTTTGCCTTCGATCACATCATCGATGATCCCGAATTGTGTATCAGGGTTTTGGTCAGCTGCTGCTGCGATTGAATCTTTCAATAAGTAACCTACACCGAAAACTGTTTTGAAACCATTTTGAACGGCACCATTTACGTTGGTTGTGTATTCTGAAGCTTCATTTGATTGCACGTAGTCATAACCACCAGCACCGCGAGCGATCCCGTGTTCCTCACCCCATGCTTCTAAGCCTTCCCACGCTGATTGGTTGAATGAACGGTCATCCACCCCACCGATATCGGTAACGATTGCGACACTATGCGCTGCATCAGTCGTACCGTCTGCAGAACCTCCGCCAGTTGAATCAGTTGAACCTGAATTTCCTCCGCCACAAGCACCAAGTAAAGTCAACCCAGCTACTGCAACAATACCTAAACTAAATAATTTTGCTTTTTTCATTGCTGTAAAGCCCCCTAAAAATATAGTTTTTTTCAACAGCCGCATCGACTGAATGAACATGGTTTATAAATCTTTGTTCGTGAAGTAATAAGGCAATAGGCCTTCTACCGTGGTTTCTTTGATGACACCATCATCGCCGACTAAGGTCACCGGCATATCTGGCGCACAAAATTCCACCATGACCTGGCGGCAAGCACCGCAAGGAGAGATCGGTTCTGGCGTATGACCCGCCACAACCAAATGTTGAAACTCTTTTTCGCCTTCAGAAACGGCTTTGAAAAAAGCGGTTCGTTCTGCGCAATTTGTTAAGCCATATGAGGCATTTTCAATGTTGATCCCTTGATATATCGTACCATTTTTGGCAACGAGACAAGCACCGACCGGAAACTTAGAGTACGGCACATACGCTTTATCTAAGGCGGAAACGGCGGTGTCGATCCACTCTTTTTTCGCTATTGTCATTGTCTTCACCGCTCTTATTTTTATTTTTTGCTACTTTACTTAATAATGCTAAGCTTAGTAGCCAGCACCTGTTGAGCCAGTCACGATAGCAACACTTGCGCTTGTTCCTAAGCGGTTTGCGCCCGCTTCGACCATAGCTGCTGCTTCTGCTTCGTTGTGGATACCACCAGAAGCTTTGACACCCATTTCTGGTCCTACTGTTTCACGCATCAAGCGAACATCTTCAACGACTGCCCCACCAGTTGAAAAGCCAGTTGAGGTTTTCACGAAATCTACACCAGCTGCTTTGGCTAATTCACAGGCTTTGACGATTTCTTCGTTGTCTAATAACGCTGTTTCAATGATTACTTTGACAAGCGCTTTGTCTTTGGCTGCTTCAACGACTGCTTCGATGTCTGCTTGAACTTTTTTGTATTGTTTTGATTTCAAGGCACCTACGTTGATTACCATATCGACTTCATCTGCGCCGTTTTTGATCGCATCTGTTGTTTCATAAGCTTTGACCTCAGATGTGTTTGCCCCTAAAGGAAAACCGATCACGGTACAAACAGCCGTTGGTTCGCCTTGTAATTTTTCTGCTGCTAATGAAACCCACGTTGGATTGATGCAGACAGAATAGAAGTGATAGGTTTTTGCCTCTTCGATGATTCGTAAAACATCTTCCTCCGTTGCGTCTGCTTTCAAAATCGTGTGGTCGATCATGCGATTCAATTCCATTTTTATTCGCTCCTTATTCTGTAATAATGTCATGGATCAATGGCGGTTCTGCGCCATCTTCCCCAATTTCAATATTTTGGTCGATCAATGCTTTGACATCCTCGATTGCTTCGGTATTGCTATAGATCGTCAATAGCGATTCCCCTTTGCTTACGGATTCGCCAACTTTCTTATGCAATTTGATGCCCACGGCATGGTCGATGTCTTCGTCTTTGGTCTTACGACCTGCCCCTAACATCATCGCCGCGATCCCTAGCTCATTGGCAACTAATTTCGTCACCACGCCGCTAGTTTTCGCTGGGACTTCCACTTCATATTTCGCTGTCAAAATCTTGCTCGGGTCATCGATCACTGTAGCGTCTCCGCCTTGGTCTGTGATCATCTGTCTGAATTTTTCTAACGCTTTGCCTGAATGCAGGGCTTCTTCCAACAGTTGGCGTGCTTCTTCCAATGAATCAGCTTTTTTCGCTAAAACGACCATTTGGCTGCCCAGTGCATAGCACATTTCTTCCAAGTCTTTCGGTCCTTTTCCTTGCAGCGTCTCAATGGCTTCCACCACTTCCAAACTGTTGCCGATCGCTTCCCCTAAAGGCTGTGACATATCAGAAATGACTGCCATCGTTTGGCGATTTGCCAATTTTCCGATGCGGACCATCGTTTGGGCTAAGCGTTTGGCATCCTCCAAGTTTTTCATAAAGGCGCCATCGCCTGTGGTTACGTCTAACACGATCGCATCGGCACCTGCCGCGATTTTTTTACTCATGATCGAGCTGGCGATCAATGGGATCGAACTAACCGTTGCCGTCACATCTCGTAAGGCATACAGTTTTTTGTCTGCAGGAGCTAAATCTCCTGATTGACCGATCACGGCCACTTTGCTTTCATTGACTAATCGGATAAAGTCGGCTTCAGAAAGCTCGATTTTAAATCCAGGGATCGCTTCAAGCTTGTCTAACGTCCCACCAGTATAGCCTAAGCCGCGCCCAGACATTTTCGCAACTGGTACGCCAACACTAGCCACTAAGGGCGCTAAGATCAATGTGGTCGTATCACCAACACCGCCCGTCGAATGCTTATCGACTTTGATTCCTTCAATTGAGGATAGGTCGATCACTTCACCAGAATTTGCCATTGCTAGCGTTAAGTTCGTGATTTCTTCATCTGTCATATCTACATAAAAAATAGCCATCAACAAGGCACTCATTTGATAATCTGGAATACTTCCTTCAGTATACGCAGTTACAATGTAGTCAATTTCTTCCTTCGTCAATGACTTGCCGTCACGTTTCTTTTCAATTAAATCCACCATTCGCATCGAAATGACCCTCGCTTCCTTTAACATTATACAATAATTTTTCGTAGGGTAAACCACTTTAGTAAAACAGTTTACTAAATATCGCAAAACTATGAAAACACTTACAAGAAGAAATATACCGCATTATTTCTCGCTTGTCAATGTCTTCACGCTCTCACGAATAATTAATTTTGTATCAAAAATCTTATTTGGAATTCGCCGTGTCGGAAACTCAATGGCGTCCACTAAAAACTTCGCTGCGGTAAACCCGATCTCAAAAGTCGGCTGCATGACCGTGGTAAGCGGTGGTGTGATGTATTCCGATAATTTCAAGGCATCAAAGCCGATCACCGAGTAGTCTTCTGGTACTTTTTTGCCCGCCTCATAAATCGCTTGATAACAGCCGATCGCCATAGCATCGTTGCCACAGAAGAACGCTGTGATCTCTTTGTACTTCAATAATTCCTTCGTTGCTTCGTACCCGCCAGTAACCGTTAATTCAGCATTTTCCACATATCGGCCTTTAAAAGGGATCTGATGATCCTTTAAGGCATGGCGATAGCCATTGAACCGTTCCTCTAATTGATAGTAGCCGGTGATTTCTTTGAGCATCGCAATGTTGCGGTGACCATTTTTGATCAAATAGCTGACGGCTTGGTAGGCGCCTTCGTATTCTTTCACGATCAAACGACCATTGTCCCGCTGATTGATCCCACGATCGACTAAAATAATTGGTCGGTCATCAAAGAACCCGCTCTTCAAGGAATAATCCTCTGGCAGCAAATGCGGCGTCGCTAATAAGATGCCATCTACCGAACGATGAGACAGTTCATTCAAATATTGAACCTCTTTTTCTTGGCTGTGGCGCGAATTGCATATCACTAGCATGTAACCTAGTGGATTGAAATAACTTTCCGCCCCTTCAATGACTTTAGAGAAAAAGAAATCCGTCACATCAGGCACGATCATTCCGATCGTTTTTGAATGGCGGTTGATAAGATTCGAAGCAAAAAAATCCGGCTTATAGTGATATTTATTTACGATATCTAAGACCCGCTTTCGGGTTTCTTCACTAAAACGGCTGCCTTTATTGTTTAGGATCTGCGACACGGTCGTGACAGAGACGCCAGCCATTTCAGCAATCTGTTTAATCGTCAATTTCATCTGCTTCTCTCCTCTCTTGCCTAAAGTGTAGCAAATTTTTCTCAAAAAAAATAGCACACTTTCAACAAGTGTGCGACTTTCTTTTTCGTTGATCAAAAATGGCCCGATGACACAGACAGCTCTTTTAGCGGAGCTGCGATTGCCCCAAAGGCTGATGACAAAAGGCTTTTTTGAGAAACCAACTGGTCCAGTTGCCGCTAACCAGTGCTTGTCTTGGCGATGCCTTTGATCTGTTGAGAATCAAAGAGCAGCTACGCTTCTTTTACGCTTTGAATGATGTAATAGCCTTTGTCTTTTTTGATGATTTCGGCATTGCCAAAGGTCTCTTGCATTTTCTTTTGAGCACTCGGCGCCCCTTGTTTCTTTTGGATCACGATCGTTAAAGTCCCACCTGCTTTAAGCAAAGGAAACGCCCCCGTCAAAATCTCATGAACGACTTCTTTTCCTGCCCGAATCGGTGGATTGCTAAGGATCGCCGCATAAGCAGTTTGATTTAATTGGGCATAGATATTGGATTGATGGATATCTACCTGTTCAATGCCGTTACGCTGGGCATTGCCTTTTGCCAAATCCACTGCCCGTTGATTGATATCGATCATCTCGACAGGTCGTTGACTCGCATGAGCTAACGCTAAGCCAACAGGACCATAGCCGCACCCAACGTCTAGCAGACTTCCTTCTGGCAGCTCCCCCCACTCAAACGCATCGATCAGCACCCGCGAGCCATAGTCCACCGTGTCTCGGGAAAACACCCCGCTATCTGTCACAAAATGAAACTTCTTTCCTCTTAATTCAAACGACCACTGCTCAAAATCATGGGCCGTATCAGGATTTTCTGTATAGTAATGATTACTCATGGTTATGCTCCTTTCTTCTATTTCCTCTTCGCTTGTTTTTTCTACTGGTTTCTACTAGTTTTTCCTTGTTTTTTCTATTCGAACAAGTGAACATAGTGAAATCACCAGTAAAAAAGCCCTGCAAGAATTGCCTGCTGCTTCTTTCTAATCATACCGAAAAACAGCCAGAAGTAAACGCCCAGCAAAAAAAACAAAGAAAAAACAGTTTTTTGTTGTTTCTGCAAAGGAATTCATGTCTTTTTTCCAAGTTCCGCAAGTTTCTATGGTAAAATACTTTCGAACAGTGGCCTATCGCTTCTAATAGAAACCGATGATGCCGCAAAAAAGGAGCCTACTATGCAAGAAACCATGAATTTTTATCAAATTCCTCGTGAGCAATGGCAAGGGTTTTATACGAACGGCATGATGCCTTTCACTCAAGAAGAATTGGATAATATCAAAAGTTTGAACGACCGGATCTCGGTCCAAGATGTGGAAGATGTTTACGTGCCTTTGTGCCATCTGATCCATCTTTATATGAAAGAGTTTGAATCATTGACCCTCAGCAAGGGACTCTTTTTACACCGCTACGTCAAAATGCCGCCTTTTATCATCGGCATCGCTGGAAGTGTCGCCGTCGGCAAGAGTACCACCGCACGGCTCGTCCAAAATTTATTGGCCCGTTTGTTTCCCCGCAGAACCGTCCAACTGATCACCACTGACGGCTTTTTGTATCCGAACGAAGTCTTGGAGGAACGCGGCAGCTTGAATCGCAAAGGATTTCCAGAAAGTTATGACATGGAAGCCTTGATCAACTTTTTGAATGCGGTCAAATCAGGAGAACCAGACATCCAGATCCCCGTCTACTCCCATGAAGTCTACAATATTATTCCTGATACGTATGAAACGATCAGTCAACCAGATATCTTGATCGTGGAAGGCATCAATACCCTGCAACTACCTGCCAACCAACAAATCTATATCAGTGACTTTTTTGATTTTTCAATTTTCGTGGATGCCCAACCGGCACTGATTGAAAAATGGTATTTGGAACGATTTGAATCATTACTAGACACTGCCTTTCAAGACCCTAGCAATTATTATTACCAATATGCGATCGGGGATCGCAAGGAAGCGATTAAAATGGCAAAAGAAGTATGGAAAAATGTGAATTTAAAGAATTTACACGAGTATATCTTGCCTACACGCAGCAGAGCCGATATAATTCTTCATAAAACAAAGCACCATTTGATCGATGAAGTGTTCTTGCGCAAGTATTGACCGCTTCATTTTTATAATTATGCTGTTGAAAAGGCCCAGCCTTTTTTCAATAAAAACTAAAAGAATTGAGGTAATTTATTGTGACAAACGTTGACACTTTGCCAAACGTCGAAAAAATTATCGTACTTGATTACGGTAGTCAGTACAACCAGCTGATTACACGCCGTATTCGTGAGTTCGGTGTTTTCTCAGAATTATTGAGCCACCGCATTACCGCTGAAGAAGTAAAAGCGATGAACCCAAAAGGGATCATCTTATCTGGCGGACCAAACAGCGTCTACGACGAGAACTCTTTCGGCATCGACGAGAAAATTTTTGAGTTAGGCATCCCAGTTTTAGGGATCTGTTACGGCATGCAGTTGATTACTTATAAATTAGGCGGAAAAGTTGAACCTGCCAAAAACCGTGAATACGGCAAAGCAGAATTGGAAGTCACTTCTGATGCAGCGGCCCTTTTCCAAAACACGCCCGCAACCCAAACCGTGTGGATGAGCCACGGGGACTTGGTCACTCAAGCACCTGCAGGCTTTGATGTCGTGGCAACGAGCAAAGATTGCCCGATTGCTTCTATCCAAGATGCCGAGCGCAAAATGTACGGTATCCAATTCCACGCAGAAGTTCGCCATTCAGAATACGGCAACGACTTATTGCGTCACTTTGCCATTGACGTTTGTCAATGTACAGGTGATTGGACAATGGACAACTTCATTGATATGGAAATCGCAAAAATCCGCGAACAAGTGGGCGACAAAAAAGTCTTGCTTGGTCTTTCAGGCGGGGTCGATTCTTCTGTCGTTGGTGTTCTTTTACAAAAAGCGATCGGCGATCAACTGACTTGTATTTTTGTTGACCATGGTCTCTTGCGTAAAGGCGAAGCCGAGCAAGTAATGGAAAGCCTAGGCGGCAAATTCGGCTTGAACATCATCAAAGTTGATGCCAAAGAACGTTTCCTATCAAAACTTGCTGGAGTTTCTGATCCTGAAGAAAAACGCAAGATCATTGGAAATGAATTCGTGTACGTCTTCGATGATGAAGCAACCAAACTAGCTGGCGAAGAAGGCGTTTCTTTCCTTGCCCAAGGAACCCTTTATACCGACGTCATCGAATCAGGAACTGAGACTGCTCAAACCATCAAATCACACCACAATGTGGGTGGTTTACCTGAAGACATGCAAT
Source organism: Enterococcus casseliflavus NBRC 100478 (assembly GCF_001544095.1). Lineage (GTDB taxonomy): Bacteria > Bacillota > Bacilli > Lactobacillales > Enterococcaceae > Enterococcus_D > Enterococcus_D casseliflavus. The sequence goes on from NZ_BCPT01000002.1 coordinate 72,887, forward strand.
TCAAATTGATCGAACCATTGAACACCTTGTTCAAAGACGAAGTCCGTGAATTAGGGACTCAACTTGGTATGCCAGACAGCATCGTATGGCGCCAACCATTCCCTGGACCAGGTCTAGGCATTCGTGTCCTTGGCGAATTAACAGAAGAAAAACTAACGATCGTCCGCGACTCTGACGCAATCTTGCGGGAAGAAATCGCAAATGCCGGCTTAGACCGCGACATTTGGCAGTACTTCACCGTCTTACCAGGCATTCGCTCCGTCGGTGTCATGGGTGATGGCCGGACCTACGATTATACCGTCGGCATCCGTGCAGTCACTTCAATCGATGGCATGACCGCTGACTTTGCCCGCATCCCATGGGAAGTCCTACAAAAAATCAGCGTCCGCATCGTCAACGAAGTCGCACACGTCAATCGGATCGTGTACGATATTACGAGCAAACCACCTGCTACTGTGGAGTGGGAATAAGAAAAAAGAGCTTAGAACCCTTTATTTATAGGGTGTCTAGGCTCTTTTTCTCGAGGTTACTCAACCATTAGCTTTTACTCTTCTTTTGAGTTAGAATCAGAAAAATCATGTTTTATTTTTCTACATAATTTTAACCCCTTAACTTTTCTTTGTGTAAGTTCTAAAGAATCATAACTTTCTCTACATCCGAAATTATTATGCTCATATTTAGCAACTTCAATTAAGGCTAACTGAAAAGCTCCACATAATGTTTCATATAAATCATTTCCATCAGCATAAACAGACATGACTTGCATATTCAATTCTTTAAACTCATCTGGTATATCTTTGCCAAATCTTTCAATTTTTATAGATACTTGATTTTTCCGCATACAACAACCTCCTAATTATGTTCTAAAGATATTTTCTATTCAAAAAGATTTCTTTATCATCAACAGTCATCGACCATTTTTAAAATCTAATAAAATGCCATATAACTTAGCAATACTATCTGCACTTTGCAGTGAATACCTTCTAGGTGTAACCGTCAAATAAGACACGTCATGATTTCCTAAGAGATTTATCACTTCGACACCGAAAACTTTCATCTTTGATTTCCATATGAACAAATAGTCTAATTCATTCATGTAAAGATCAACGTTTTTTTCTTGCTCGTATGCGTCTGTATAATCTCCTAGCAAAATCACTTGTTTAATGCCTAATTCTTTAAATTTCTGCTCAACCATTGGCAAGATTATTTGTGCTGTTAAGTGTAAATCGCCCACTAAAAGTGTTCTCATTTTGAATCACTCTCCCTCTAACTCTAATATTTTAAACGCCTTTTGATATTTCTTAACTCTTTCAAAATCTTTTTCAGTTGGGGAAGTAATTCTTGAAAGATTCATATTATCTTTTAAATCTGCAAGTTTAACCATAGTGGCTAGTTTATTTTTCTTAATTTCTACAATATAGCCAAAATAGGGTTGATAACGTTCATGCGTCAAACCCTGTACTGCCGAAACAATCGTGTCTGAAAAACCTAACTCTTTCAGTTTTTCAATAGTAATATCCGTGTCTTCAACAGTATCATGAAGATAGGCAACAACCTTAGCATTTTTATCTGTTAGTGAATTTGCCACTCGTTGAACATGAAAAAAGTAAGGTTCACCACCTTTGTCAGTTTGACCAGCGTTAGCTTTTTTCGCTACCTCGATAGCCATATTTTTAAATTTATCATATTCTGTCATGTTGGCAATCCCGACTTTCTTTTAAAATTTTGGTCTGAATGTCATTGAGAAAATTTATTTCTTGCTGAGAATAATCTTTCTCAAATCCGACAATTGAAAAATGGGTGACATTCTTGAGTAAAGCTGAAACGACACAATCAAAAGAATGTGCATGGTCTCGCCGTACATCTCCGGCTATTAAGGTATTAAAACTATAATGTAACCCGTCCTCAATAAATTCCGATAAAACATAATACATATCGCCAAATTCAACACGATTACCTGTATCAACAGCCCAAACACCAGATTTAGAATCATATTTCGGTATTTTTTACCCTTTAAATTTGTCTGAATCAAAAACAGTATTTTCCATATTGATACACCTCGTCATTCTTTATGCTTCACATACTGATTGCCTGTAAGTTTCCGTTGCGCATTTTCCTTAGGCATTTCAATAGTATTCGTTAATTTTTTAGCGACTTCTTTGTTAGCGTTCTCGTATAAATGTCCGTAAGTTCCCAAAGTTGTTTGAATATCTTCATGACCTAAGCGATTACGAACGACCAACGCATTTCTTCATAATGTTGTTATTTTCGCTTTAAGCTATCATATTTCTCAATAGTTGGTAGCTCATCATAAGTTCGACGTGTATTACTATCAATTAACCAATCTAATTGACGTGAACCATTTTCATTTTCAACAGAATAACTATAGAAAATAGGTTCATCATACTGATACACCTCAATATAGGTGGAAGTTTCAATAATTTTAGTATTATACGCACGAGTTTCTTTAGACATCACACACCTCTCAGCGCGCGCTCAAACGAGCAGATGTTGTTTTATATATCAAGTTAAGTGTCAGGCAAAAACCGCCCGACTGGCCCCCACAAAGTGAGTGAAAAGACTCGGACACTCCGTTTAGTCGCTGGGGCGACTACCTCCCTATTTCACTCACTTCGAGGGGGTTAATTTGTTGTTGAGGGAACTGACTACGGCTAGTAAACCAAACATTAAGCCAGTCACCTTTGTTATGGCTAGCCCTATACCTAGAGCTAAGAAAAAGTAGAAACGAAAATTATCAGCGTTCATTTTTTCAATCCTTTCAATTTTTGATAATGCTTTGAGTATGCTTTTTCGGCGTATTCACGTTATAGGGTATCGAATTGTAAGTAGTATTCGATTTCTTTTAGAATAAGGCTTGCTTGTTCCACTTTTTCATAATAACACCCTCTATTCGATATCGTGGTACAACATGTAAACATTTATTTGAAATAAAATTCTAAATAGCGACTAAACTATTTAGAAAAATAACTTTCTAGTCGATTTGACTATAAAAGGCAAAAATAATTAATTTAATGATATAACTTAATCGCGGTAGACGTTTACTAGGCTCATCACTTTTAAAATGGTAACGATATTCCTCTAAGCCATCTAATACATTTTCATCTAAATAAAGTCGGGGCGTAACGGAAGATTTATCTTTATAATTTTCTTTTACAATTGTTCTATCCATGCGATTTTGAATTTTTTCCCAATCGTCATCAGTGAAATTTTGTTTTTTACAATATCTGTAAGCTTGTTCTATAACACTACCAGCTGATACTTTTAACACCACATTGAATGATATCCCATCCAGCAAATCACTGTAATGTTCTTGCATGTCTGTTTCTAGTTTATTAATCAAGCCATTTTTTAGTTCATTTTTTAGTTCTCGTTCTCTATGAATAATTAGTTTGTCTATCCAAATTTTAGCCTCATAAGCCAATCTGACTGCTTTATATACCCTTGCCATTTGTCATACTCCCTATTTACAATTTATCAGAGCTATCTGTTGTGATATTGCTAAGTAAAATCCATAATTGTTCGGCGTATTCTGATTTCGATAACAGTTCCGCTCTATTTTTAATTGCAGTAATCATTCCTGAAACAATGCTAACAGCATCTTTTTCATTCAGTGAACCGAAGTTTTCAGTTTCATCTTTTGGAGATTCTAAATAGTCCGTTTCAATAATAAAATGCTTTTCTATAAATTCGCTGTAATCTTCAAAATTTTTAAAATAGAAATTGTATAATCCTTGTTTTTTCAATCTGTTCCAATTATTCCTAATTTCACTCAAAAACCTTCCCATATAATCTTGTGTTCTAAATTCAAAATTATCTATAGAAATTGTTTTAGAACTCTTTCTTCCCATCTCTATAGGTATTATCCAAAAATTAGCTAAACTATGATACAGTTTATAAAACTCATAAAATATCTTTTGAGTATACTCATCAGCATCACTGTCAAATATCAATCTCATTCGTCCTTTTGAATCATTGGGCATATAGTATTGCTTATTTATTTTTTCCCCATCTATTGATAACTCTTTAATCAATTTCCCAGAAATTGTTTTAAAAGAGTTCATTGTATCACCAGCAAAAGAAACATTGGCAAAATCATTAATATAAATATTTCCTTTATCATCAGATTTTCCAAATACATTAAATTCGCCTTGTTGATTTTTGGGAATAGTATTTTTATAGATGATTTCGTAAAAAGCAATTGATACATCAGACATGTCGGGGTCTTCCACACCTCTATATACTTGAGCGCTTTTTATTGTGTCGCCTTCTTTTTGAATTGTATTGGTAAGTTTATCAACCACAATAGGTGTTAGCAGCATTTGTTTTAATTTTTCTTGTTTTTCAGATAACATTTTTTTTCCTCTCAAATTCTCAAATCAAATCTTTTGCGTTTGCACTTGCAAGTAAGAAAAACTGCACATCATCAATGAAATATTTGGCATCAAAATCATAAAAAACAAAGTTCTCTTTTTCCACAACCTTTTTATTCGCTTCGATTAAAGCATATTTTATACCCCTGCATAATTCTTTTAGTTCATCTCTACTTAAGTATTCATTTAATTGAAGCTTTCCCCAGTTATCAATTAATATTTTAAATTCTGGATCAATTAGAATTCTTAGGTCACTACTTTTAAAAACTCTATCTAGATTTTCTTTGAACAACATAAAACCCCACCTCTTTTGTTTATTTGAATTACTACAACTTACAATAACATAAATTCAATCATTTTCAAGCATTTCATTCAAAAAAATTTTATTACTGCAACCAATTTGCAACCAACACAAGAAGAACATTACAATTTCTATCACTCCCAAACGATACAAAACTGCATAAACTCAACAAATCAATCCTTATAAATCATCAAGCGCATGGAATGGGAATAGTATAAAAAGCTTTGGAGTTCCTATAAAAAGGCCTACCAAGGCTTTTTTGTGTCTGATATCAATTGGTTTTTTATATTTTTTCATAGTAGAAAATCATTCTGATAAATTTTTCTCATAAGTAGCAAAGACTCTATCTAATGCTATCTTTATTTTCACATCATTTTCTATATAGGAGTCTTCAATGTCTTTTTTACAGTATTTATATTCCACTTTCCTATCTGAATCGTGTGTTTTCACTATAAAGCTTTGCATAATTTTAACTGAGAGCTGTCTTCTTAAAAATACCAACAATTTTTCTGCTGTAATTTTACCTGAATAAATATTTTCTGTATCTAAACATATTCTTTCTTTAATAGCTCCATCAATATGAGAAACCGTTGGAGGATTCCTTAACAAAAATGCGTTAAATGAAGCTTCATCAACTACCAACACATTCTCTTGTTTCCCAGCTTCACCAAGAATAGTAGAGGTAAGTAATACCCGCTGGACTTTTTCTATTGATATTTCTTCACTCAATCCCAATTGCTTTAGAGTTATAGAAATATTCTCCTCAAAATAGTCAGCATTTTTATTTAATTGTTTAATTGCCTCTTTTATTTTCTTATTAGTTTTAGCATGCTCTCTTACCGTATACGGTTGATTGAATGACTTACATTCAAATAAGAAGAGCGTTTTATCTAAAACAAATGCTAAATCAATCTCTCTTTCCAAGTCTTTTTCCTTTGTAATCTTAATATGTAATCGTTTAGCATCTATTTGACTACAAACTTGTAATAAGTGTTTGGTACGTTGTTCAAACATAGCTCCTTTGAACCCTAATGCAATGTCTTCCCTATTTTTTTGGGTCTCTTCTTCATCTCTTGAAAACATAGATAAAATGACAGACAGTGGTCGAATTTCTTTAGCTAACGTTGGTAACAGTATTAATTTATCTTGAATCTTTATTAATGGAGCATCTATTAAGTCTTTTGATTTGCCAGTAAAAATGAACTTTTCTAAAATCATTTTTGCTTCTTTTTTTGATATATTTTGAGAAAACTTAGACAATTTTTTGATCCAATCATACTTTGTTTTTACAACACATAAATTCTGAACAGAGTAAATATTTCTATTCTTCTTTTTATTGGAATATAGAATAGATTCATGTTGCAAAAAATAAATTCCCTCTATCCACTTTCTAATTTCAATGCCATGAACTTTTTTATCTAAGTTTTCTTGTCCAATATATCTTCGACAAAGTTCTTCTGATAAAAAAGTTGTTAGTTCTTCGTCGATTGCTCCATCAATCCTTCGTCTGTCTTTTTCTAATTTATAATTTAAAATGTCTAATTCAATGCTAGTCATAAATCTTTTATATCTAAAATTAGATACTAAAACAGCTCTATTAAAATCCTCATCTAAAAAATCGATAATTACTTTCTCATAAATTTCTTCAATTCGTATATCTGAATACTTCCAATACTCAAAAGCATCCATTAAATTATCTCTTTCTTGATATTTCGAATATACATTTATATTCCATAATAAATTTTTTTCTGAAAATATTCGATTAATTCCACATTGTTTTTCCAGAGAAATGTTATGAAGTAAATACTTTAAGATATTTCCTGAACTAAATACATAAGTATCATAAGTATCAACCCTCTGTTCAAGACTAATATCCAAATTATTTTGTTCTCTTAACAATCTCAATTGTCTCTCCAAAAAAATTATAAATATAGCCAAAATATGGTTGGGGTCGATAATAGATTCATCAAGCTCTTTGTTGATAGATTTATTAGATTCTACGAACAAATTTTGTAGCTGGTCAACTTGTTTTAAATGTCTATCTAAAACTTTATTCATTCCTGTATCTGTGTTTTTTTTTAGTAAATTATTGTATTTTTCTAAATATGGATTTGGTTTATAGGAACACAGATACTCATTAATTTCTAAGCCAAGTGATTTGATTTTAAGCAGAAAAAGATAAATATCATCAGGCGCTTCTTTAAATAATTTTTCAATATATTTCTTTTTACTTAGTTTTTTCATTTCATCCATATAATCCAAATAGTCAAACTGTTGGTTTTTGGTGTAAAAGTCATTTCCCATTTCTATGCTCTCCTCGTAAATTTAAAATTTGTCTAACGATTTTTTAAAGTTGTCTTTAAAAGCAAAAAAAATTGAACAAGATATTCCTAACGTAATTTATTTCGTTATGGTGTGATTTCTCAGAGTAAAATAGATACATGAGAAGGAGCCAACGGGAATTTATCACTTCCTCCTGGAGGTTTATCTACCTCTATAAGTTTGTTATTCGAACCAATGTATTCGCTAACAATACGTTAAGTAACTTACCAGAATTAGCAACACTTTTTAGAAAATCTAACTTACAAGTGAAATAATTGGGGTCAGGAAATGGGCGTCCTATCAACGAGCTTATTTAGCTTTACTGCCATTTTCCTTGTGACTGTAGTGCCTATGCTAGGTGAATTTCAGAACTTTCTTTTGTATAATTTTTCCTCATCAATCTTTTAACATATCATCCTTTCCTCTTCCCATATTTCCGTTGCAGCTTCTTTGACATCTTTTTTTCTTTCTTTTTTACTAACGGATTTTTCGCCCGCTTTTCTGCGTAAAATACGTAATAGTCGTCAACTTCTGTGACTTTCACGTAACCGAAAACGGAGCGAATCTTGTTCTCATACCATTTTCGGCGCTTGGTCACCATGTATAGCTTTCCGTTGAGTGCCAGTTGACGATAGGCTTTCTCGATAAATTCCTTTGGTACAGAAAAATCTACATGGTACGGCGGATTAGACAGAATAACATCAAACGTTTTGTCGCTGATTTCTTTAAATCCTTCACTTAAGACGATCTCTGGTGCTACGTCATTTCGTTGCGCATTTTTTGTAGTCAAGTCGATGGCATTTGCTGAAATGTCTGTCATTGTAACTGCTGCTTCAGGATACCTTTTTGCCAGATAAATTCCTACAAACCCATAACCGCATCCCAGATCCAAAATTCTATCCTGGTCATTGATAACTGCTGCTTTTAACATCGCTTTCGTTCCTACATCTAACCCTTTTGGGGAAAATACGCTTTCATTTGTTTCAAACTCTAATGATAGTTCATCATATCTGACTGCAAGCAAATCCTACCCACTCCTTTAGCTGTTTTATGAATTGCTTGGTGGCAGCTTTATCACTAATAGTAGATTATCACCGTAATCACCGTAAGACCCTTGTGAATTGGTCAATTAGTTACCAAGCCAAAGATCCTCATTTTTCTAGTCCACTGCCCAAACAAAAAACAGCTTTTCAATCATTATATAATAAAAATAATTAAAATATTTGATTTATAGGAGTAAATATAACGGTTTTTTGTTAAAATCAAATTATTTATGAGTATAAATAAGAAAATTATTTTATAAAAAAAGAGTGCGGAAAAATATTCCACACTCTTTTTCTATTTACATATTCTTATCTATCAGTTATTACTGCTAATCCTAACCCAAAATACCAAACGCACTCAAAACGATCGACAAAATCAAGATGATCCAAATTACTCGAGTGGAATTTAGTTTCTTTTGGCCTAACATCCAGTAGGTCAGCAAGACGAGCAAGATAGGTACAAGGGATGGCAAGATGGCATCCAACGTGTCTTGGATCACCAATTCGACGCCGTCTTTTTTATAGACAAAAGGAACAGTTGCTTTGACCACAGAGGGAATCAAGGCACCAATCACTGTGACCCCTAAAACGGTTGCGGCATTGGTGAAGGCAGATAATTTGTCTTTCAAGGTCGTCACTAATTTGACCCCTTGTTTGTAACCTAGGGGAAGTAACGCTGCCCGACCGAAAAGTAACGCGATGTTGGCGATGATCCAGATGACACAGCCAACGACGGAACCGTTTTGCGCCAATGTGCCGGCAACAGAGCCAAAGATCGTTCCCCAAATCACGTGGAACAAGGAGTCACCGACACCGGCCAAGGAACCCATCAAGGCCGTTTTCAAGGCGATGATCGTTTCTTTGGCTTTGTGTCCATCTTGTTCTTCAATCGCGACATCGATCCCCATGATCAAGTTCCCAAAGATCGCATTGGTATTGAAAAATTGATTGTGGGTCCGCAGCATATCTTGCAGCTGGGTTTCATCGTGGCCATAGAATTTTTTCAAGACGGGCAGGATGCCGTAAAGGTAGCCTGAACTCATCATTCGCTCATAGTTCCAGTTTAATTGGCTTGCCAAAATATAGCGCCAGCTAATGGTATTCAACTCTTTTTTTGTCAGTTTTTGATCACTCATCGCCATCATATCCTCCTTCAAAATCTCCAGCAGCTGCCGTTGCAACGGTGCCTTTTTCGCTATCTCGTTTAAAGACTAACATTGCTGCTACGAGCCCAATGATGGAAACGCCGAGCATTGGCACTTGCAGATACGCAGCTAAAAAGAAGCCTAATAACAAATAAGGAATATAGTGCTTTGTTGGCAAGTAGCGCAATAAGATCGCTACCCCGACGACTGGCAAGACGCCACCAGCGGTTTTTAGTCCAGTCATCAGCCATTCTGGCGTGTTATCGGTAATCGTCGTAACGACTGCATCTCCAGCTAAAAGCATCAATAAAATCGGAATCGCCCGTGACAATCCCCATAAGAAAGAACCCGATAAAACTAACCGTGGGATTCGTTTGACTTGCATGTTGTCGATGGCTCTATCGATCCGGTGTAGTAGAAATACGTTACAAAAACGGGCCACCACATCCAGTTGCAGCATCAGCAAGGACACTGGAACTGCTAAGCCGATGCCGTATTCCGCGCCGTTTCCTGAGATCACGGCAAACGCGGTTCCCAGTACTGCGCCGGTAAAATAATCTGGGACGGATGCACCACCAAATGCGGCGATCCCTAAACGCATCAACTGCAAGGTACCGCCGACCATCAAACCGGTCTTCAAGTCCCCCATGATCATTCCAGAAATCATTCCGGCGATCGCTGGTTGGGTCAACGTATTGGAAATAAGTGAATCATTAATAGCAATAAAAGCATAAACAGTAATAAGAATGATTTGATACGCTGCTAAATGCATGAATTTTCCTCCTAATTGTATGAACGAGTCTTAACTGGCTGGTTATCGATCGTTGTGTCGCCTCAGATAAATCGTGAAAAACACTCGTTTTTTGACAAATCTTCCGCTACATATTCTCCTCGATCGAAGCGCTGCCTGATTTATCCTCGTAATTTCTTCATAAAGTCGATCGATGGTTCATTGGGTACAAGCTGTGCCGTGACGGTGATTCCTTTTGCGGCGATCGCTTCAAAGATCGGCTCTTCTTCTGGCAGCACTTGAATGCTTTTGGTCACTTCCCGTGCGCCTTCTTTGTAGCTCATGTTGCCGACGTTGATCGCTTTGATCGGTCCATCTGCTTCAATATAACGCAAAACATCTTGGGGATTTTTGAAAAGTAAAAACAACCGTTGCTTGCCGTAACGACCAGCGCGAATATTCTTGGCTGCAGTTGCCACTGGAAGGACGGAAAGTCGCATCGAAGTTGGCGCTGCCATTCGTAAAGAAGATTTTTGTAATGGGTCTGCGGCGGCTTCATCATTGGCCACGATGATCCGTTGCGTGTTTAAACTGGTGGACCAGATACCGGCGACTTGTCCGTGGATCAAGCGCTCATCGATCCGACTATTGACGATATTTTCTTGCCCAGCATACGCACTGTAATCCCCTAATTCCTCTTGCTTTTCTTCTAAAATTTCTTGTTCTGCCTGGTTCATCCCTGCTTTGACATCAACGATGTTTTCTTTGGCTAAGCACAGCAGCTCGTTGATCGTCGCTCGTTGATTGACGACTGCCTCGATCACTACGGACAATGTCATTCCAGCGAAAATCGCCACTTCGTCATCCTCTAAATAATTCTTGACTGCAACGTTACACGGGGTCCCTCCTAATAGATCCGCAATAATCAATGTCGAACCGTTAAGGGCTTTCATTTTCTCGTTCAATTCTTTTTCAAACTGCAGATTGTCACTATCTGGTCGTAATGAAACGGTGTGAACGTTTGCTTGTTGGCCTACGATCATCTCCAGACTGCTTTTGACCCCTTCTGCCATGCCTCCATGACTGATCAATACAATGTTTTCCACTAATTTCCCTCCTACTCCGTAGGTCGCCCCACTTAACATGTTATGTTCCTTGTAAGCATACTATACCACACGGCAAGCCATCCGTAAACCTAATATCTTAACATATTGAATTTTATTTTTTAGACCTGTACAGATTGGAAAACAACATATTTTCTACAATAATTAAGTGGCAGGAAAGGATTTAACATGTTATGCTTGATGTATTCATATGGAATGGAGGGAAACCACTGTGTTGCCAAAGTATGAGCAGATCAAGCAAGATCTTTTACAAGAAATCAAAGACCATAAATTCATTCCCGGCGATAAGTTTTATTCAGAGGCGGATATCAAGCGAATGTATTCTGTTAGTTCGATCACGGCAGTCAAAGCATTGAATGAATTGACGAGTGCTGGCTATCTGTATCGCATCCAAGGCAAAGGGACCTTTGTTTCAAAAGCAAAAGTATCTCAAAGTGTGAAGTTTTCCGACATCGAGCTGCATTCACTGGACCAAGAAAAGGTCAAGGTCCTTGCGGTGGAAGAAGGAAATGACCCCGAGATCTTGAAAGAATTAGGGTTGGCTGCCAGTGCTTCCTACTACCGAATCAAACGAGTCCGCTATTTTGGCGATGTTCCTTTCTTGGTTCACATCACTCATCTTCCGAAGAAACTGATGAAAGAACCGATCGCCAAAAACCTCAACCGGTATGCCAGTGTTTATGAGCGGGTCCGGAAAGACTTTGCGATCGACCTTTTCTCATTGGCTTCTGTTGAAACCAATGAAATCGTCTTTCCTGATGATGCTGAATTGTTGAACTTATTGCAACTGAGCTTCCGAGAGCCTGCGGTCAAACAAGTCAAGCACTCCTATTTAGCAGATGGAAGTGTCGCTGAATACATCGTCAGCTACAAGCATTGGAAATATTTCAAAACAAAAATAGAAGTAGAGCCCGCATAAATTTGGGTCTCTACTTCTATTTTTTTATTCCACGACAGGTTGATCACAGAAAACGAGCTCCTTGATCTCCACGCCATCGGTTTCAAATACTACGACTTCGTTGCTGCCTTTTTTCAAAAATTCTTTCGGACAGTATAAGGAATGCACAGGGCCACGTTGCCAATAGCGACCAAGATTGATGCCGTTGACGATAACGACGCCTTTGCCATACCCACGGCAATCGATGAACGTATCTCCTACCTCTGTCAGCGTGAAGGTCGTTTGATAAAAGGAGGGGTGTGTCGGATTTTTTCCTGCTTGATAATCGATGGCTTGCAGCTGCTCTGCGGAAAGCGTCACTGGGTAATGACGATAGCCTTGATGAAAATGAATGTCTTGCATGATACCTCCACGGATGCCTTTGGCTTGTGTAGGCCCATTCAATTTAAACCCGTAGTTCACGCGCCCTAAGTTTTCTACTAAGACATCTAGCTCGATGGTTTCTTTATCTGGTGTCCCTCGGATCAATAGCTCCTCGCCTAGCGTCTCTTGGTATTGGATCGCCTGTAATTGGCCGTCGGTAAAAATATGCAGCCGATCGCTAGCTTCTACCACTTTTAATTTGTTTTCTCGATGATAGTTTTTTAACTGAACCGAATAGAGCAAATAGCCGTAGCCTGTGCTAGCAGCTTCCATTGTTAGAGGATACATGCTTTCTTGCGGTGTCATCAGCTGGTCTTTGATGGCCAATAACGAGACACTGTTTTCGATGGGAAAGTTTCCTAATGCCGCTAATTGCTTGGTCCGTGGGTTGGCTTGCCACACTTCGGGACAGGCTTCTTTTATGGCTTTTTGTACCTGATAGTATTTGTCGGTAGGTTCTCCTGCTTCTGTCAGTAAAGCATCGTAATCATAGCTGGACACTTGTGGTAGATCCAGCGCTCCCCGAGCGGAACATCCATTGGAAAAGCCAAAGTTCGTGCCTCCATGGAACATGTAGAGATTCAAGGAACCGACTGCTAACATCTCTTTGACTTCATTGGCTAAGTCTTGACCGTCTCGCTTGATGATCGGCTCGCCCCAGCGGTTGAACCAGCCATCCCAATATTCCATGCACATGATGGGCCAGTTTTTGCCATGTTTTGCCATAAACTCTTTCATCACAGCCGCATTTTCCTTGGAACGACTGCCGAAATTGCCTGTGACAAAGACGTCGTCTTCAATCAATGTCCCAGCGTCCAAGACTTCTTCCCATGCCCCATCTGAAGTAAACAAGGGTACATCGATGCCGCATTCTTCCATCAACTCTTTGGTCTGGCGCAAATACGCTTTTTCCATTCCATAAGAGCCGTACTCATTTTCCACCTGCATCATGATCACTGGTCCCCCATGGGTGATCTGCAACGGCACAAGCTTTGGCAGCAAGACCTGGAAATAGTTACGCACCTTTGCCATGAAGCGTGGGTCGGTTGAGCGCAACCGCATCGGTTCGTTTAACAGCCAAGCTGGTAGCCCGCCAAATTCCCATTCAGCACAAATGTAGACGGAAGGCCGCAAAATGACCATCAAGCCTAGCGCTTGGGCTTGCTTTACAAAAGCACAGATGTCTTTCATTCCTTCAAAGTCGTAGACTCCTTCACGAGGTTCGTGGAGATTCCAAGGAATGTAGGTCTCAACTGTGTTGGCTCCCAGTGCTTTTAGATTGTAGAGGCTATCTGTCCATTGCGCCGGTGTCATGCGGAAATAATGGATCGCTCCGCTGATCAATTTGATTGGTTTTCCATCTAACAAAAAATCTTCTTTTATCTCAAACGTTCGCATGTCGTCTTCCCCTTTACCAGTATCTTCGCCAATTAGGCAATGCCAATCGGATCAATGCTTCTAAATAGAAATAGTCTCCCCAAAGATTGGGTTCATCGATGCCTTTGCCTTCCGCATAAGCATACACACCATGCAGCAATAAGCCTTCATTTTCTGGCACTTGGCTCGCTGCATACTGCTCGCCTAATTGGTAAAGCATCCCTTTAGCGATTTTTTTAGCATCGGGATATGCCCCCATTTTCTCTGCTTCCAACAAGCCACAAGCCGCAATCGCTAAAGCTGAGCTGTCTTTTTCAGCAGGATGTTGGTCGTTAAAATCAAAGTCCCAATACGGCACCAAATCTGCTGGCAAATGAGCTAAGAACACCTCCACGATCTGCGGATAATTTTCTGGAAAAGGCTGGCTATGCAAGTAGCTTTCATTCAAAGGAAGCCCTAAAATCGCCCAGCTTTGCCCTCGTGCCCAAATCGATTGGTCGCTGTTTCCTTGATGCGTCGCCCCGTGACTTGGCTGCCCCGTTTCAGGATCGAAATAATACGTATGAAAGGTGGTGGCGTCATTTTTGATGACAGTCTTTCGCACTGTCTGATAATGCTTACTCGCGGCCTCTGCATAGCGAGTCTCTCCCGACAATTGGGTTGCTGCAAATAAAAGCGGCAAGTTCAGTAGCGAATCAATAATCAAGCGGTATTCTTGTGGGTCGCCATAAGTGCCCCAAGCTTGAATAAATTCCCCCTTTTCTTGAAAACGTGCCAACAAAACATCTGCTGCTTGAATGACTTCTTGCTTGCAGTGTTCATCGCCAGTGATCTTGTAGCCAGCACCGGCGGATAAGCTATATAAAAACCCGATATCATGATGATCTAATACAAAATGGTCGTCTAAGCGCGTTTGAAAACTGTCAATATTCTCCATAGCTCGAGTCAAAAAGTTCTTTTCTTTGGTCCACTCATAGGCGAGCCACAACATCCCCATCCAAAAGCCATTGGTCCAATCATCGTTGCCTTTCAGCCGATATTTGCCATTGGTGGCACAGGCTGAAGGAAACTGTGTGCCAAAGCGCTGACTATTTTTTTCGATCTGTTGGATGCACGCGGTGATTTTATCCGCTAACCACACATCGGTCACTTTTTCTCCTAACAGGATCAAGCGTTGTTTGTTCTCTTGCAGACGCATGTTTACCCTCCTCTTAACTTGTTAACATATTAACTGAAATCATTATAACGTAAACGAACAAAAAAAGCGACCTTCCTTCATTGATTCCTAAAAAAAGAGCATGACAGCTGCCCACAAATGCAGACCTGTCATGCTCTTGTCCTCTTTTTTTTAACAGTTCCAACCAAATACTTCGATTTGTGTAAGAGCTGGAAATGGGGAATCATCCTCTGCTTTTTGCAGCTCTTTATAGGTTAGCTTAGTCGTTTCTTTTTTCGGAAAACGAACTTCTTGAAATGACGCCGTATTTGTCGTTTCCACCACCAGCTCTTCTCCATCAGCAAAGACCAAGGTCCCTTTGGTCCAATAGCTATCATGGGGATAATCTGCCCGTAATAGGAAGCGAACCCGATCGATCAAGACAGGACGACCAAAATCAATGGTCAATGCAGCATCGGCTTGCTGATTGATGCCCCAAGAAGCAAACGGATACGAACCGTGGGATCGGTTGCCATATTTTCCATCGATCGCATTCTTGGCAAAAAAGACGGAATCATCTCGCGTCTCCACATTCGCTGAAGCATGAGGATACGCCCCTGTCGCTGACTTTTGATCATGGGCATTGAAGGATAAATTTTGATAATTCGTGATCTCAAATGCATGGGCTTTACGCACCATCAGGTGATGGCGCTGCGAGGTAAAGGCCGTTTCCACCGAGGACTTTCGATGAGATTCCGTCCAAGGGATCTGATATTCCCAAGTGGATTGGGAAAGATAGATCAGTGATGGTGCTAAGGTTTCATCAAGCTGAAGGACATAATACGGATTTTCCCCTGTCACCTCAACGATGATTTTATCTCCTTCCTCATAGAGATAGTTTTTAATGGCTAATACGGCCAAATCATCACCAGAAACTTGAAACGGCGCGGGTTCTTTTTCATGGTCGATGCGACCGACGATCACCTGGTCCTGCTTATTTTTTATTGCTAGCGTAATCATTTGGATCGATCCTTTCTTTTTCTACGATACCACCGACTAAACAAATCAAACGGTGCTTCCCTGGCAGGATATGCTGTGCTAAGTATGGAAAACTAGTTCTTGGAAAAAAGACGGAGGTATTGGCTTCTGGCTGAACAATACTGGCTTGTTGATAGCCTTCGATGTTGATGATTTGAGAACAAAAGCCTTCTTCACTGACTCGACTCCAGGTCGGTCCTGTTTGGGCCTGAGGCAACCGTCCGATTAGCGGTACACTAAACCCGCCCTCACGGAGGTCCAACGAAATCGTCGTCGTCAACTCGTGCACGCGCACATGCCACTGACCAAAGGGATAAATCTCAGTTTCAATCACTACCTCCTCAAAGGGTGCCCATTGGTAAAAGACCCCTTTTTCCGTCACCCGATAATCCCTGACTGCGCCCTTCGTGCGAAAATAGCTGCCATCTCGAGCAATAGCTAATGTGCTATCGAAGGCGCCTTCGGCATACGTGACGCCAGCTTTCGGCACACTGAAACCAAGTTTGCTCGAATAGACGAATTTGCTGTATTTTGATTGAGCATGGGCTTGCTGTTCAAGCATCAAGCCTGCAGGATACCCCAACAGATGATGGCTTTTTTCATTGTGCACCAGCAACATATTGCCTTTTTCAATCCGTTTTTGCGGCTCTCTTTTGATCGGCTCAGGTTCAGCCCGCCAAAAAGGATGCGTTTCTGCGACCGCTAAAAGCAAAAAGGTCTTCAGCCCCCAATAAGGCGAGCCTGGTGCATTATACCCTTCTGCCATTACATGATTTTCATAGTGGTACCCGATGGACAAGCGACCATCGAAAGTGAAAATTTCTTGTGCCATCCAATCGCGCAAGTGCTTCGCCAGTAGTCCTCGCACCTGTCCCCATGGGATCGCTTCGACGTCTGCGAAAACCAGTGCCGAGAAAAACGCCCCTTGCGCAAACCGATAAGTCAGGCTGCGGCCATAGGGCAAGGCTTCGCCATCTTCATCAAAATAATAGACGAAGTCTTGCGCAAATAGCGTGGCTCGCTCTTTAAAACGCTGCGCCCATTCTGGATCTTCGTCTTGCATAAATGTAGCGTAAATCAAGCCGTAATAATGAAACGCAAAAGGGATGTAGTAATCTCGCTGCGTCGTTTTCCCGTCTACGTACCAACCATCGCCAACGTACATGGAATCGATCAATGCCAACTCTTGGGACAATTCTTCTTTTGCCAACGGTTCCCCACAGTGAAACAAGGCAACGCGTATCAACACTTTGAAGAATGTCCAGTTGTTCTTAGGAATCTTGCACTCAAGTGCTTGGGAAAGCCAAGCCACTAGCTTTCGCTGGTTCTTCTGCGGCAACGCTGTCCAAAAAGCGTCCTTCTGCAACAATAGGGTCAATGACAATGCGGCTGCTTCCACGATGTATTGATCATAATCCGTGATCCTTCCCCAGTAAAACGCGTGTTCAGGATCTGTCCCTGCTATCACTTTTTCTACGTAAGCTGCTCGTAACGGATCATCTGGGCAAACCCTCCAATAAGGCGCCAGCCCCCACAAAGGACGCACAAGCGCTTCCATCTCAGCCCGTGTTCGATCATATACGGCCCCACTGCTACCTAGATTCAATCCTGGATAGTCATCTGCCAAGATCGCTTCTCGCAAAGGAGCGATCATGTCTTCCAATGCCCGCTGATAATCCAGACGCGTCAAAAACGGATTCTCTTTGATTGCCATTTGCTTCATACGCCATCTCCTTCTGTCAATTTACAGAACAGAATAGCAAGCCACGGCTTTTTTATCAAGCGATCTTCTACTGGCAATACTGCTGAAAAATGAGAAAAGATTTTGAGGGATTTTTGACTTAACCTGTTAACAAATCTTTTAGGATTGATTTTCTTCCCTTCTTTTTCTTTTAACTAGCAAAGTTAACTTAGTCTATATGAAAAAATTATGATAAATCATCCATAGTGCTCTGACTTTTTTTCATAATTTTTTTGCTAACCCTTTTTTGTCTAGATGAGGTCAGCGTCCGTTATACTATCAACTTTTTTCACTAGAAAAAGACATCCTAAAGCCTTAAGTCAGAAGCCTGCCACTTCTTCTCAAAAGCCCTTAAGATGTCTGATTATTGGCCATTTATCTTGTCAAACAGCGAAAAAAAACTATTCTTCGACCGTGACTTTGTCCCACCAAGAAGTGGCGGTCTTTTGGATCACTTCATTCAAGTCTTCTATGTGCTGTTTTCCGGTACTTGCTAGCCATTCTTTTGCTGCTTCTGTTCCTTGTTTTACAAAGGGTTCAACACCATCTTTCCACGTTGCCCGGCCGCACAAGACGCCATTGAAGGTGGAACCGGCTTCTTTGGCAAAAACCAGTGTTTCTTGGAATAAGCTGGCTGATACGCCTGCACTGAGAAAAATAAACGGCAGATGCGTCGCGTCGCTTTGCGCTTTGAAATACGCGGCAGCTTCTTCCTTGGTATACACGGCTTCTCCCTTGGCAAAACCTGCCACATAATTCATGTTGACTGGTACTTCCACTTTTAACACATCGACTTTGTACTGCGGTTTTGAAAATTCCTTCATCAATCCGATGACTTTTTCTGGTTTGCGTTGCGCATATGCTTTTGAGTCGACTTCAGGCAGCTTAGCATCATAGGAAAGGACTTCTAAAAAGAAGGGCAGATCAGCCGCTTGGCATTCACTGCCGAGTCGTTCCACAAAGACATGTTTCAACTGATTGATCTGGGCATCTTCATCTACATCATAGTAAAGCAAAAATTTGATAGCATCTGCGCCAGCTGCTTTTAATCGCTCAACCGACCATTCCCCTAATAAATCAGGCAAACGTCCCGGCGTAGTCGCATCATAGCCGGTTTTTTCATACGCCAGCAAAAGCCCCGCCTCTGGATCACGGCTTTGCGCAGCTGCCAACCCGTATTCTGGATCTAATAAAATAGAAGACGCGTAAGGGGTCAATTCTTGTGAGACGAGCGTTTTAAACTGGCTGATTTTCTCTGCGTCAGCCTCCACGCCAAGTGCTGCCATCATTTTTTTCAAGGCACCTCGTTGGTCGATCGCTAAAGCTGCGATCACTCCTTCTTTCGTTGACAGGCGATCCATCGCTGCTTTTTTGGCTTTCGTTACGGTTGCTTTCATTAAAATTCCTCCTTTTTTGTCCATGCCAAAGAATCAACCGCTTTCACTTTTTTCAGCGTTGGCGAAACGGTTGTCAGTACGTATAAAAATGTCTATTGATGAAGCCTTTCGACTGATTGACCACCGCACGTATCGACTTCGTACACGAAAAGATACGTGCTCGTGGTGGGCTTTCTCAGTCATCGTTAGTTGTTATACGGATGAATCGTCACGCCTTTGACCACCCGATTGACGGTACGCGTTGGCGAAGGGGTGTCGGGTGTATTCCCGACTTTGATCGATGCCAGCAGTGCGATCGTTTGTGCAAAGACAATGTCTGCTAAGGCAAGATAACCGTCTGGCAATGATGTGTCAGCTGGAAAGAAAAAGTTTGTTCCTGAGAAATTCACGGCGGCCGGCTGTCCGATGGCAGTCACTGCGGCGGCGATGCCATCACTCTTTAATTCTTCCAACATATCAAGATCATACTGCCGCGTGTAGGACGTATTGCTGACAAAGACAAAGACGAGGGTTTGATCATCTACGAATGATTTCGGTCCATGACGGAAGCCCATCGAAGAATCGAACACGGTGGCGATTTTTCCCGCAGTCAGTTCCAATACTTTTAGCTGTGCTTCCCTGGTCAACCCCGACAACGTGCCTGACCCAAGGTAAACGATCCGCTTAAAGGAACGGTCCGTCAGTACTTGGAGTTCTGTTTCTCTGTCGATCACTTCTTGCCCCAATCGGCTAAGGGTTTCAACATAATGCCTCTTTTCTGTCAGAGGCGTCTGGTCAAAAATCAGCAGTGCGGAAAGAGCCATGCAAGAAAAACTTCCCGTCATTGCAAAGCCAGCATCATTTGACCTCTCAGGCATCAATAACAGATAGCTCGTTTCATCAGCGGCAGCTTGTTGTGCCAAAGATCCGTCGGCTGCACAAGTGATCGTCAAGTGATAACTGTCGGCAACGAATTGATCGACGATTTTGACCGCTGCTAAACTTTCTGGTGAATTGCCGCTTCTAGCAAAAGAAACGAGCAGTGTTGGTTCATCCGCAAATAAAACTTGTTCTGGAGCAGCGACGATATCCGTCGTAGCAATACTTTCAAAAAGATAATCCGCAGTTGCGCCGGTCTTATTCAAGTAAGGAACGATCGTATCTCCGACATATTGCGACGTCCCCGCTCCCGTGAAGACCACCCGGATTCGTTTGTCCGTCTTTTGCTTGATGGTACGTAAGAAATCCGCGATCGCCTCTTGCTTTTCTTGATAGATCGTCAAGGTTTCTTGCCAAAGTTCTGGCTGTTGTTTGATTTCTCTTGTTGTAATCTCCGCACCTAATTCTGCTAATTCCTTTGTTGACAGTTGAAACATCTTTCTTCCTCCTAGCTACTGTTTTTCCAGTATGTATTCCCAGTGACGGTGCGAGGAGCGCTTGTCTTGGATGAATGCTTAGCGATCACCCAAAGGGCAAACTTCCCCGACCTCACTGGTTTTGAATACATGCCTTTTCTTTGCTCGAGTGGATCATTTCAGACTGTCTAGGAAATGCGCTACTCGTCGTTACGCAAGTGGCGGACTTTGTATCTAAATTGGTCTGCTCGAGCAACACTCAAGGTGTATTCGATCACTTCATTTTCAATATTGAACGTGCTGCGTACTAGGTTCAACACCGGCGCACCTTCGTGAATTTTCAGCAATGCCGCATCTTTTGCACTGGCAATGCTGGCAAAAAATTCTTCGTCCGCGAGGCGGATCACTTGATGAAAATCTTCATGGAAGATGTCGTACAATGGTTTTTGCTCGATCATCTCACTCGTTAAATGCATGAAGCGTTTGACCGGCAGATAAGAACGCTCGATCATCATCGGTTGTCCATCAGCAAGACGCAATCGTTTTAACTTGTAGATCGGCTCGCCGATGGAAACTTGCAACTGAGTGGCAAAATATTTTGTCGCTTCCATTTTTTTGAATGCCAATACTCTAGTTTCTGGTTGTTTCCCTAGTGCTTTCATCTGTTCGGTAAAACTATACGAACCTGATAAATTGGTTGCCTGCTTGCGGATATCCGAGACAAAGGTGCCTTTGCCATGTTGGCGATAAATATAGCCTAATTTTTCTAACTCCTGTAGAGCCAAGCGAACGGTGGTCCGACTTAATCCGTAGCGCTTTGACAGCTCTCTTTCTGAGGGAAGCATTGTGTCTGCTTCCATTTCATTTTCGATTTTTTCAATCAGTAAATTTAACAATTGATCGTATAATGGTTGTCGATTTTTATTGATATTCATAAGCCCCTCCAAACTGGTTACTACCACATAACGAGTGTACTATTTCCCGATAGGCGTGTCAAACAATCGTCTACAGGGGCTCTGTTTCCTGAATTTGTGTCTTTTCACGCAGGAAAATGAACCAATTGCCAGCACGAGCTAAGCTGAAAAGTCAGCTGTTGCTTGCTTAGCAAAACTCCTCCTACGTGTTGCGCCGTTTCTTCTGCTAGCTTGCTTATTGCGGCCAAATGGATGGATACAGACCAAAGCCAGAACCGATCAAGCCGATCACTAGCAGCAAAGCGATACATTTCAACGGCGTCCAGCCGCGTTTTGATAAGAAGAAATACAGCATCAATGTGATGGTCAATGGAATCACTTGCGGCAAGATCCCATCGAGGATTTTTTGAATATCGATCGTCACAGGCACTTCGTTGACTTTGTTAAACGTCAATTCATATTTGCCGTTAGCCAGTTCATTGACCGCCGCATTTTCTTGCAATGTGTCGGTCAATTGACCATTCTCATCCGTGGTATACAGCATGTCTTCGTAAGCGGCAATGGCTGCTTGATCATCCACGATCGTCGTCGCTTGCGTCACTTCATTGGTAGTGCCGTTAGGGATCTGAATATCCAAAGACGTCGCTCCATACACGCAGGTCAAGGAGCCGACAACAAAAATCCCTAAAATACTCGCTGCTCGGGTAAACTCTTTGGCATTTTCCGTTAAGATGCCAATTGCATCTGTCCCTAAACGATAGGACCAGTGCATCAAGAAGTACCGCAAACCAAATTGGGCCGCATTGAATACCAGTAAGAATATAAACGGTGCAGCGATATTGCCGCTGATCGCCATATTGGCTGTGATACCCGCCGTGATTGGTACCAAGGTAAACCAGAACAACGCATCACCGATCCCGCCTAACGGTCCCATCGCGGCGACTCGCACTGCCCAAATCATGGGAATATCGGCTTTGTTTTGTTCCATCGATAAAATGATCCCCATCACAAAGTTCACCAAAAATGGATGAGTATTGAAAAACTCTAAGTTATGGCTCATTGAAGCAGCCAAATCCTTTTCATTTTTATGGATCTTTTTCAATCCCGGTAAAATACTGAATAACCAGCCTCCTGCTTGCATTCGCTCATAGTTGAAAGAGGCTTGAAGAAATAAGGAACGCCAGACCATATTGTTCAAGGTCTTTTTATCCAGTTGTTCTGCGGGCGCTTGTTCGCTATAAGAATCGGGAATATTATATGCCATCTTCATCGCCTCCGAAATCATAGGTATTGGCTGCTGCTACTTTAAACTTGGACTGGATTTGATAATCCCAAAAGGCTAATGCAAAACCGATAAAGGCTAGAATGATCAAGGCTGGTCCTTGCAAAGAAGGTGCCGCCATTACGATCGTGGCTAAACCAAACCCCATAAAGAAGAAGCCCCACATTTCTTTGGAAACCATCACTTTTAGTAAAATCGCAAAACCGACATACCGCATCATGCCCCCAGCTGCGCCGAGCCCACCCATCAACCATTGAGGGATCGCTGCGACCGCTTGATTCCCGAAAGCAGCACCGCCGATAAAGAATAAGACCACGATCAAGCCGAAGATCGTTCCAAGACCCGCCATCGCTAAATAATTGATTCGATCAATCCCCTTCGTATTGGCATCATGGGCGTAGCTGTCGGCTTTTGACATCACTGGCGACATTAGTGAGAAGATAATCGTCACCCCATATTGCCCCAGCAAAGAAAACGGAATCGCCGTAGCAACCGCTACTGTGGGTTCCAGTTGCAGCGTGATTGCTAAGATTGCTGCCATAATTCCGCCAATCACCGCATTTGGCGGTTGCGCGCCGCCCACTGGCATATTGCCGATCGTCATTAACTGATACGTGCCGCCAACGATCAAGCCGGTTTGAAGATCTCCAAGAATAAGTCCGATAACCATCCCAGTAACAATGGGTTGGTACAATGATTCTAAAAAACTAAATTGATCGATCGCGGCAATGAATGTGACTATGAAGACTAAAATGATTTGAAAAATCGTGTAATCCATTTTCTTTCTCCTTCCTTACCTCTGCATTACTGAAACAATTTCTTTTCATCTTCAACAGGTGTCGTTGGAACCCGCTGGATCACTAATTGCACCCCCATTTCCTTCAGTTTTTTAAAGGCATCGACATCTGCTTCATCGACGGCAACTGTCGTAGCAACCTGTCTTTTCCCTTCTGACATATGCATATTCCCAATGTTCAGTTTCTTGATCGGCACCCCACCTTCAGCTAATTTCAACGCATCTTGCGGATTTTCAACCACCATGAAAATCTTTTGTTTTGGCGATGCTTTATGAATGATCTCGATGGTTTTTTGAAGCGAGAAATACCTCGTTTGGACGCCAGCTGGCGCCGCCATATCCATCAACCCTTGTCTGACTTTGTCTTTGGCGACCTTATCATTTGCCACTAAAATTAGATTTGCCCCCAACGTACCGTTCCATTGTGTGGCAACTTGCCCATGAATCAACCGATTGTCGATTCGCGTCAATAAAATATTTGGTTCTCCCATAAATATGTCCTCCTTCTATTTACTGCATGATTTCTGCAACCGCACTACGTTCTACTTCGATCACCGTTCCCGATTTCACCCTTAGATCCACTGTCTCTTTCCCAAGTGCTTGAATCTCCCCAATAATGCCGCCGTATAATTTGATTTTCTGCCCCTTTTTCAAGGACTGCTGCAATTCAGCGAAATAGCCTTTTTGCTTTTTCAGATGTTTCCCATTCAAGAAAGACGAGACCGCCAAAAAGAGAAAGAGAAAAACAAGCACCACGATTGAGGCTGCTAAGATCATTTCCCACATCGTTAAATCCCTTCTTCCTCATTGATTTCCTCATGGCCTTTGATCTTTCCGTGAAAAATACCGGTCTTGCCAATCTCTGCCAGCTCTTGGCAAAAACGCTCTGGATCAGCTGCTGTATATCTAGTCAACGAACCTTCCACTAGCATCAGTAGATTGCTGCCGCCGATGACCTCGACTTGCGGGTCCTCATTGGCAGCGGTCATCGCAACATTAAAAGGGGTTCCGCCCACAAGGTCTGCACAAATCACGACCCCATCACAGGTTTCCTTTAATTGATCGATTGCTCCTTGCAACTCTTTTTCAAAGTCAGCTAACGGATTTTCCTCTAAAAACGGCACTGCTAGAAACTGTTCTTGCGGCCCTGCAATCATCGCAAGCGCATTTTCCATCCCTTGCGCAAATCCTCCATGACCTGTTAAAACCAAACCAAGCATCTTATGTCCTCCCCCTTATTCTCAACTGGTAGTAACCACATATCCAATATAAACGCTTTCATTTTGTCTGTCAACAAAATTTTTGTTTTTATATAAAAATGTCTTTGTTATCTTTAAATACGAAAAAGAGCGCCAAAACAATGATTTTAAAAACAATAAACCACTTGATAAAGGTATTGAAATTCATCATTAATACAACAATAACGTTATTTTTAACTAATAAATCTACTGGTTTTTGTGCCCTGGTATCTCAAGAACCAGGAGTCACTCCACCATTCATCGTTACAACAATCAACGTTGTTAAATAAAGGAACTATCAGCAAATTTGCTGCCTTAATAAAAAAACCAGTTAGGTATAATCCCTAACTGGTTTTGGTCATCGCCAAACTCATTTTCCATTATGCGTTTTATTAAATTGTATTGCCAACATTACCAATACCACTCAGATGCCAGCCTGTTTTTAGTTCGGATAGATGATTTGCGTCAGTTCTCCAATCTTATCGTTATAAGCATCAGAAATAATGACAACGTCTTCTGTACTAAAAGCTTTTACCGCGGCGACTTGTCCATATTTCGAGCTGTCACACAATAAATAGGCGGTTTTGGCATTATTTAGAATTTCACGCTTTTTGTTCGCCTCTACCAAGTTGGGGGTGCTTACACCTTTTTCAGCATCAATACCATTAGCACCTAAAAAAGCCGTTTGAAAGTTAAACGTTTGTAAATTTGCATCCGTCAATGGACCATTCAAGGATGAAATAACGGGATTGTATCGGCCACCAAGAAGTAAAATCTCGGCAGGAGTTTCTTGTTGAATTGTAAAGACACTCGTATTGGTAGTAATAATCGTGATTTTTTTATTAATGATTTTATGCAGTAACGCTGTACAAGTCGAACCAGAATCTAGGTAGATCACATCGCCATCGTGAACCAGCTCAGCAGCCAAAGTAGCGATCGCTTCTTTCTCTTGGGAATACAAAGCAGCCTTAGCTGCAATCGGCATTTCGGAAGCCGTTGAACAAATCTTCACTGCGCCACCAGCCAACAATTCAACTCTTCCTGATTTTTCTAATTCTTTTAAATCCCGCCTCAATGTTGAGATAGAAACAGTAGGCAAAATGCTTTGCAATTGCTCTATTTTTAACAGTTCATCTTGAGCCAAAGCTTCTAAAATTTTTTCTTGTCTTTCATATGGAATCATAGCAACCTCCATTAATTGATCAACTTCACTTTTTTTCAAATTATACCATACTTTTTCTCTCGGTATGAGCAAGGACTTTCATTGTTCGTCAATTTGATCTCGATTATGGGATAAATTTCTCGTTAACAAAAAAAGACGAGGATTCGCTAATGCGAATCCTCTAACCTTTGATCATTCTACTTCTAACTGACCAATCATTGCTACCCGTTTTTGGTGACGACCACCTTCAAACTCAGCAGCCAGCCATTCCTTAGTAATCATTTTCGCTAGTTCGATGCCCACGACGCGCGAACCAAACGCCAGTACGTTGGTATTGTTATGCTCTCTCGAGAGCTTAGCACTATAGGGTTCGCTGCACACCACGGCTCGGATGCCCTTGATTTTGTTGGCAGCAATTGAGATACCAACCCCTGTGCCACAAATCAAGATTCCCAAATCACACTTTTGGGTTACGACCGCTTCTGCAACAGCCGCCGCATAATTGGGATAGTCAACGCGTTTAGCACTTTGTGTTCCAAAATCTTGTACCATGTGCCCCAACGACTCCAAATAAGTGATGATATCAGTTTTTAATTCAAACCCAACATGATCACAACCGATTGCTAGTTTCATGCTTGATCCTCCTCTTTATATATTGAAATCAGTTCTTGATACGATTCTGCTTTTCCAAAAAGAGCGGAGGTCCCTAAAACAAACCCATCAACGTCTAAGGCGCTTAAGCGAGTCATTACGGCAGGCGAAATCGCTCCATCTGCCATCAATTGGTAGGAATAACGTTCCTTAACTGCAGCAAGCTGCTTTATTTTCCCTTCCACATGTGTCAAATATGCTTGACCTGAAAAACCGGGATCAACAGTCATTACCATCACGTAATCGATCAATGGCAGCAGTTCTTCGATCATTGCTACACTTGTTCCAGGATTGATGGCGATTCCGGCTTGTTTTCCCTTTTGCTTGATTTTGTTGATAGTTCTTGTAGGATGGCGATCTGCTTCCGGATGAAAATAAATGATATCTACACCCATATCCGCAAATTTCTCTACATACGCTCCCGGATCTTCAATCATCAAGTGGACATCAACTAAGGTTTCTGACCATTTGCAAATAGCTTCGATATCTTGAAGTCCCATACCAAAATTTGGAACAAATCGTCCGTCCATAACATCAAGATGAAAAATATCGATTTTCGCCGCTTGTAAAGCGGCAACCTCGTCCTTTAGCATTGAAAAATCAGCACACATCATAGATGGACACAAGATTTTTTTCTTCAAAACACTACCTCCTGTCAGCAAATGCTCTCACTCATTAATAACGCCAATCGCTTGTCCACAACGCCCTTGCTTCTCTGTAATCACTAAGGTTCGCTGTGCGGAATTAGTGAAAACAACGATTACATCCGTTTCTTTGCCCTGTGATGCCAGAAACGGAAAATCAACGTTTGCCAGCACACTCTCGGCAGTAACTTTGTCACCTTCAGAAACTTTGGTATCGAATCCTGCGCCATTTAGCTCCACAGTATCGATCCCAATATGGACTAGAACTTCTAAGCCATTTTTGCCTTTTAACGAAATCGCATGTTTTGTAGGAAACACAGAGACCACTGTTCCTTCAATCGGTGCTGTAACAAGATCATCTGTTGGTACCACAGCAAACCCATCGCCTAATAGTTTGGTTGAAAACATCTCGTCCTTCACTTGTTCAATCCTTTTCACCACGCCATTAGCTGGTGCATAAATAACATTTTTCTTCTTAAATAGACCCATATTTCCCCTGCTTTCTACGCCAATGTCTCGTCTCGATTGGTAAATACAAATGCTAAGACTGCTGAAATCACCATTGAAATCAGTAAGCCGATCATCGCTTGTATGAAATTCGAGGAAGTTGAGCCTACAAAGGCGGGAAAAGTGGTGACACTACCAAAGACAAAGGCATTCGTTACAACTTGCATCAACCCTAAATAGGCACCACCCACAGCACCACCAATAATTTGCGCTAAGAAAAGCTTTTTATTTTTTACAAGTAAGCCGAACAAAGTAGCTTCGATAATCGCTGATAATGCGATCGTGACTAAGCCAGTTAAAGCAAAGCTTCGCAGTTTTTTATCTTTCGCTTTAAAGTAAACGCCAATCGTTGTACCTATAACGGCGAAGTTGCATGCAAAAGTAAAAGGAACGATGTAATCAAAGCCATAGGTCGAAACGTTATTGATCATGATTGGATTGACTGCCCAGTGGATGCCCAAACTTACGAGAACACTCCAACCACCACCAACTAAGATTCCAGTTAGCACACTACTACGCTCGATCAACCAATTCACCACATTAGCAACTGCTTCGCCACTATAGACCCCGATTGGTCCAATAACAATCACTGTCAATGGAACCATAATAGCTAGTGAGACTAACGGAACGACCACTAATTTTAAAGTCTCCGGTATGTGTTTGTCTAAGAATTTGTAGAGGTATGAAAAAGCCCAAATCGAAAGGATGATTGGTACGACAGTCGAATTGTAGTTCATCAAAACGACTGGAATCCCAAAGAACTCCGTCGTTGCACCGTTGCCTGCTCCTCCCATCAATGCAATAAAATCAGGATTGATTAACGCAGCCCCGATCAATGCCGAGATATACGGGCTGGCACCAAACCGCCGCGCCGAAGTAAACGCTAACAATACGGGCAAGAAATAAAATACACTCATAGAAGCAACAAATAAAATCGAATAAGTGCCGCTGTCTTCACTGATCAACCCGAGCTGAACAAACAAAATCAGCAGTCCTCTTAAAATCCCTGAGCCCGCCAAAACTGGGAGTAGTGGCGCAAAAATAGCAGATACGGCAGAAAAAATATTGCTGATAATACTGCCAGAAGCTTGTTCTTCCGTGGTAGGGCTACCAGAACTTTCGTTACCTTTAACTAACGGCTCAAACTCATCATAGAGCTTTCCAACTTCTGTCCCAATCAAAAGCTGGTACTGGCCCGCCTTATTAATGACATTGATCACTCCGTCGATATTCTCGACGGCTTGATCATCCGCTTTTGCGGTGTCATGTAACGTTAGGCGCAACCGGGTGGCACAATGTGTCATATTGCGAACATTTTCCGCTCCGCCTATTTTTTCTAAAATATTTTTTGCCATCACTTTGTAATCCATCTTCCCCACTCCTTTTATTTTGATTGATTTGTTGGTGACAAAAATTCAAGCAGCAACTGATTGGCTGCGACTGCATCGTTTTGATCGATCACAGCTTGAATCGCAGCCAAGCCTACGTTATCGATCATTTGATCCATTTGCTTGATCATTTTCATGTTTTGTTCGCACTCTTTTGAGGCGTGTTCAATTACAGGGAACGTATCAAAATAAATCACACCGTCATAGTTATGCTTTTTGACATAATACAAGAATTCTAATGTTTTGAAGGGTGTTGCTGAACCGATCATCAATCCATCGTCGTTTAACCCATACCCATCATTCAGATGCACACCGTATAAAAACCCTTTTCCCGCGAACAGATCCGCAGCAAAAGCAGGGTTTTCGTGTTTCATTAGCATATGGCAATAATCAAGGGTCACACCTACATTTTTGCGGTTGATCTCATTAAGCATCATTCCAGTGACACCCATACTATCAATGAACGCATAGGCTCTTGGTTGAAATGGTTTGTACTCGATACTGATTTTCAAATCTAGTGCGTAGTCAGCAATTTCAATAAAGGCATCTCGAATCTGATTCCAAACCTTTTGGTAATTGATTTGAAAACTATAGTCAAAGCCATCAAAACCAAGCCAAATGGTTACGACTTCTCCACCTGCTGCACGACAATAATCAGCAGCTTCTTTGCATAACGTTAAGGCATGCTGCGCAACCTGTGAGTTAGCATTGCCTAATTCACCGTTGATAAATTCTTCTCTAAATCGCAATGCAACACCATTCAATTTCAAATCAGCTTGTTCCAATCTCTCTTTCATTTCAGAGGCAGCCGTCCCACCGACGTGCTCCGGATAATTTAAATCTACATAATCAAGCCCCAATTCTTTGAATGCGCCAAATACATTGTCCAAATCATTTTCGTAAATTGATAAAAATGAATTGATTCTCGTTGCTAACTTCATCTTCATTCTCCTTAGCCATTTATTATAGACCCAGAATAGCACAAACTTTTTTCATTTACAACCACTTTATTTCATATTATTTCAAATTAATTCACTGAGAAGCATTGCTTTTGTTGAAAGAAATACTTCGAAAAAGTGATTTCAAGCATCTATTTTGTTAAACTCACTTTTGAAATCATTTGAAATAAATTGATTTTTTATGGATTATTTTAAAACACATTGTCTTGATTCACTGATTATGCTGATTTGACTCTATTCGTTTCAGAAAAAGGATCATTTGGTAAATCCTTAGTGGGCTGCTATTGAACTAGGCGCCCCTAGTAATGTATCCCCTTTCACTCTTTCGAATTGTTTTCACGTGAAACAAAAAAGCCTAACCAACCAGCAGGATCGCTGTTTGATTAGGAAAGAGGCACTGCTTTATTGTTCGGTCAACCACGTGCGCGAGTGTTCGACTTCTTCATACGTTAACTGATGACTTGGGGTCCAAACGGTTGAAAGGACTGCACCCCGGGAGGTGAAGATCTCTTGGACGTAAGCACTGTCGGCTAGGGAAACGATCGGGTCGTTTCTGCCAAAACTCAGAAACACATGAGTGTCAGGCAAGGAACTCGTCGGTAAATTCTCGACTGGATACATGGCGTGGTAGAGGATCGCTTTTTTGAAGTGGTCGCTATCATTTAGTAATAAGCGAATGGCAATGTTGGCGCCATTGGAATAACCCACCAGTACCACTTGCGCTAATGAAAAGTTGTATTCTTTGGCGGCTTGCCGAATGAAATCGGCTAATTCGTCGCCGCGAAGTGCTAAGTCGGCTTCATCATACACCCCTTCAGCCAGGCGTTTGAAGTAACGGGGCATGCCGTTTTCTAAAACGTTCCCGCGAATACCTAATAGTGATGCTTGGGGATCAAGGGCTTTGCCTACTTCCAGCAACGACTGTTCGTCGCCACCAGTGCCGTGGAGCAGCACCAAAACTGGTGCGTCAGCTGCTCCTTGTTGGTAGATTGCTTTCATCGAAGTTCCTCCTTTAACTTGGTCGTTTGATATCGAAAATCTCCCCAATCGTTGCGTAAGAATTTCCCGCTAGCCGGCTGACTGCTTGTAAGGCACGGGGATCGATCTTGCCGTCTTGATAGACATCCTCTGCAATCTGGTAGCCCACGACTTCCAACAACAAGAGATCGGCAGTGGTCTGCTGGTCTTTTTTGATGGGTACGTGCTGATGCAGAATCGTTTCTAAGCGGACACTGGCTTCGTTCAAGCCAGGAACGGCAATCGTTTTCGACGTTGTTGTGGTAAATTCAGAAACCGTCAACTCGCTTTGGTCTGCGGGCAATAATGCCGCGGTTTTATTGGCCTCTTGGACATTTGTTTGATCCAAAATATGCACGACGGCTTCTTTCGTCGCCAACAGATTGCGGGCGGTGTCTTTCAGTTCCCCTTCTTTGCGCTGGATAGCCAACGAGAGGATCACGGGTTCTGAGCTGACGATGTTAAAAAAACTGAATGGGGCGATGTTGACGATACCATCGGCTGATTGCGTACTGACCACTGCCACTGGCCGTGGAATGATGGAGCCAATCAGTAGTTTATAATTTTCTCGTTGGGTCAAATCCTTGGGATCTAAATAGTGCATACAGCGTCTCCTTTTCTAAACCGATAAATCTGGCAAGCGATCCTCGATCTCTGCACGGCGGCTTTCAAATTGGGCTGGCAGCATCAACTGCTGTCCTAACGTTTCTAATGGTTCATCAACTAAAAAGCCTGGGGTTTCTGTTGCGATCTCAAAGACGATGTTGCCCCGCTCTTGGAAATAGACGGCTTTGAAATAATTGCGGTCTTTGATTTCAGTGACTCCGTATCTTTGATCGTACAAGTACTCTTGCCACTCTTTTTGCACTGCTTCCGTTGGCACAGACCACGCGATGTGATGGACGGTGCCGACACCCCAGCGCCCTGCTGGCAGTGCTTCATGGGGCACGACGATCTCATGAGCGAGGGTGCCTGCGGTATGAAGATGGGTGCTTTTCTCTGTTTTGTTAAAAATGTTCAGTCCTAGATCATCTGCCAGCGTTTGAATGGTCGCTTCTGGTTGTGCCGAAAGCAAGACGGCCCCATGAAAGCCTACAATCGCTGGTGTTTCCGCCGATTCTTCGGCTTCGACTAGCGCCAAAGACAGGTCATGCTGATCATGAAGTTCTAAAGTTGGCCGGTCAAACAATGTACTTTCTTGGACAGTTACTTGATGTTTCGCCAAATGTTCTTGCCAATAGGCACTGCTGCCTTTAGGAATACGAAACGCGATCGTGCCGACTTGTCCGCTTCCTACTCGTCCAAGATGGGCATTTGCCCAAGGGAAGAAAGTGATGATGGTCCCATTTTCTAACGCTTGATTGCTGTAATAAAGATGATACGTGTAGGGATCATCAAAATTGACGGTTTGTTTGACGAGGCGCAACCCCAACACGTCACGATAAAAGGCAACGTTCGTTTGGGGATCGCCTACGATGGCTGAAATATGGTGGATCTGTTGAATGGGTTGCATACTATGTGCCTCCTTAGGCGCGTTTTGTATTGAAGGGTTTGATGACTCCTTCGATGTATTCACGGCGATTTTCTAAAAATGGTGCCAATGATAAGGATTCACCCAATGTTTCATATGGCTCATCCCCCATAAACCCTGGTTCATCTGTCGCTAGTTCAAAAAGAATATGGCCGATGCGCACATACAACGACTCAAAATAGTAGCGATCGACATAGCCAGAGTTGGCCAATCCCAAGTTATCAAAGACTTCTTGCCAGACTGCTAATGAGTCATGGTGGGCTAAACGAAAAGCGACATGATGCACTTCGCCGTCCCCTTGTTGTGCTTGCGGGCTCGTGGTATCTTCCGCTAAAACGATTTGGGCGCCATTGCCGCCTTCACCGACTTCTAGCAAATAGCGATTGTCTACTTGATCAATGGTTTTGAAATCAAAGACGGATTCCAGCAGCCCTTTGAAATCTGCCAAATAAGAAACAGACATTTCAACAGGACCTAAGCCATAAATCGCAAACTCAGTAGGAACGGGTCCTTTTTTCCAAGGAGTACCAGCTTTCACGCCAGTATTGTGTTCATCAGAGATCAGTTGATAGGCTTGCGTATCAAAATCCCAAAAGCGCAACACTTTTTTCCCAAATTCGGTGGTGATTGCCTCGTGTTTTACCTCAAATTCATCAAAGCGTGCGGCATAATAATCAAGGGCTGCGTCACTGGGCACTCGGAAACTGGTACGGGTGATCGAGTTGGTTCCTTTGCTACCACGAGCGGTATTGGGAAAATCAAAGAACGTCATGGTCGTTCCCTTTGTCCCTAAATCATCCGCAAAGTAAGTATGATACGTATAAATGTCATCTTGATTGACGGTTTTTTTCACTAAACGCATCCCTAACACATCTGTAAAGAAATGGTAATTCCGTTCCACATCACTTGTCATAGCCGTCACATGGTGTACCCCTAATAATTGGTCTTGTTTTCTCATTTTCTTTTCCTCATTTCTGATCGTAAGTTATTTTTCGTAAAATTGTTTTTAATTGTTGCAATTCTTCACTGCTGAGTTCGGAAAAACTCGCCGCAATCTTTTGTGCATGACTGGGAAAAATTTTCTCCATCAACGCCCTGCCTGCTTCCGTAATACTGACGTATATTACCCGTTGATCTTCTTGGCTAGGTTCCCGTTGCACGCAGCCTTTTTTGACTAATTGATCGACCACGTAGGTTGTGGAGCTGCTGGCGATCAAGATTTTTTCCTTGATGGCTTGCGTCGTATGGGTGCCTTTATGGTAAAGCAATTCCAGTACGGAAAACTCTGTGATATTTAAGCCATAACAACGGACATCTTTTTTTGCCACTTGTTCCAAACGACTCGCCGTACGCAGCAAACCAATGTACGCTTTGAGCGCTTCTTCTTGATGCGCCATTTTCCTCACCTCTTTATTTCGAATTCGAGATAATCGTAACTTACTTTTTGTAAGTTGTAAAAAGATATGCTTTGGTTGTTTAAGAAAATCATTCAATGCTTATTTTTATAGAGGTTAAGAACGGTTAGACACTAACGAAGGTCCCACCTTTTCTCTATGTCCCCTTCAAATCTAATAAAAAACGAAACTCATGAAAGGTTCCATGAGTTCCGCTAAATATATATTTTACTGAAGAGGATTCGATCCATTCCATGTACTGATCGATGAAGCGCTGATTCCGACGCATACTTGTCCTTTTTAGATCATTGTGGTCGGCTGCACCTGCTTTTCCAAAGCCAGCAGCCACTTTTTGCGTTCGATCCCGCCACCATAGCCGCCGATACTGCCATCGCTATTGATGACGCGGTGGCATGGAACGATCAACGCCAATTGATTTTTTCCGTTGGCATTGGCAACAGCTCGGGTGGCTTTTTCATTGCCGATTCGCTGTGCCAATTGTTTGTAAGAGTATGTTTCTCCGATCTTCATCGCCAACAGCTGCTGCCAGACGGCTTTTTGAAAATCAGAGCCGATCAATGCGATGGGTACCGTGAAGGCAGTTCGATTCCCTTCAAAATATTCCGTCAATTCTTGATTGAGTTGCTGAATGATTGCTGTTTGCTGGGGAATAATCACTGCATTCAAACGGCTTCTCAAAACAGCGATCTCCGTTTCTAGCCCTCTGCGATCCACGAATTCTAACAAGTAAAGCTGCTGCTGGTCGCTGATTGCCAGCATCTATCCCAGCTTGGTCTCAAGCCAAGCGGAAGAAAGAATCTTTTTTTCACGGCTGTTGGAAGGCAATTCCCCCATAATCCGGGAAAACGCATCTCGAAAGCCGTTGCCAGAATCGAAGCCGGCTTCTAATTGTGCTTGGATCAGCGGTTCTCCTTCACGAATCTGCTTGAACGCTAACCCTAAACGGCGTGCACGGGAATATTCGATAAAGGTCATGCCAAAATATTTTTTAAATTGTCGACGTGCAGTATTGGGATGGATCGCTAGCACTTCAAAATCTTTGTCGGTCCACTTTTTCTCCGGGTTGCTCTCCACCGCTTCCACAAGGCTTTTCACGTCAGGGGATAAGTGGCTAGGTGAGCTGAGCGGGCGACATCGTTTGCAGGGACGATACGCCGCCAGCAGCGCTTCTTGTACCGTCTGAAAAAACTCGCAGTTTTTCTTGAGCGGTTTTTTCGCTGGACAGGTAGGACGGCAAAAGACGCCGGTGGTTTTTACCCCAACGTAAAAAATCCCTTCATATTGGGAATTTTTTTCAATCAGCATGTCGTAATAGTGGTCCCGTTGTCGGCTATCTTCAATCATCTTGCGCATCCCTCCTTCTTTTCTACACTTACAAAAATACTTTGTACCTGTCCTAACACACGACCAACCAATGCAGCAGCCTGCAAAGGCAGGTCGAAAATTTGCCCACATCCTTCTGATGACATACGATCACCCTTTCCTCTGAATGACCTTAGTGTACAAAAAATGGACTTGGCACATCCCATAAAAATTAACACCAATTTTTTAAAAAGGATCGAAGGCAGTTGCCCTCCGATTTTTTTGATTTCCAGTTTACCTATTTTTCAGCGAATCTTAAAGCGGCACCTACAGGAACCTAGACCGTCGCCTTCTGCTTGACTTGCAGGGCACTTTTTTTCCGCAAGACTTGCTCCAAACGGGGGCGATTGTAGCGTTGGATCATGATGAATGGGCAGTTAGCCAATAACGCATAGACGATCATCACCCAGCCCGCCCACGCAGGATTCCAGAGGAAAAAGAACGGTGCTGGAACCATCAGCAGCCAATGGGTCAGCTCTGCTCGGCGTGTCTCGATGACGAATTTTTCCAGATAGTCCTTTTGCTGTTGAGCCAAGCGGGATTTGTCAAAGCCTTTTTTGGCAATCACAGTGCCGTCGGGCAATTTGTCTTTCCACTGACGAATACGAAACACCTCCGCCCAGATCCTACCGCCTTTTTCAAAGGCAAAAGAGCGGAACCAGTTGGCACGACGTTCAAAAAAGGCATCACTGACTTTGCGCAAGCCAAAGGAGATGCCTAGATGAAACAGCAGCCAAGCCAAGCTGTCTGTAATGAGCAAGAGCAGTGGAGATAAGGTGATCAGCGGCATGTGCATCGCCTCCTATAAATTGATTTTGCGTCCTTTCCAGGTCACGGATTTCAACAAATGGGTTTGGATCCACGACCAACCAAATAAGCCTAGGAAAAAAAGAAAGTAACATGGGAAAAAAAGCAGCAGGATTCGGTTGAAGTTGCCGACACGGCGGGCAAAGCACAGAGTTTGTCCAAAATAAGCAGCATAAAAAAGCAGTCCTAGCCAAAGCGGTTCCATCAGAAATGGTGCCGCCAGTACCCCAATGCCGCCGCTGATCCACAAGATGACGCCCGCCATAATCAAAGGGTGAGTGGATTGCGAAGCAGTGGCAAAGTCCTTCGTCCAGCCTTGAACAAGTGGACGAACACCAGCTGGATACATCCGAAAGGCCACCAAGTCTTTTCCACCATACAAGGCGATCGGCAAGCGTTTTTTCTTAAAGCGTCTCGCTAATGCTAGATCATCTAAGATTCCTTGTGGCATGTTCTGATGTCCATTGGCTTGAAGGTACGCAGTTTTGCTGCACAAAATACACGGACCAAAGACGCCGCCAGCTGAGAGTTTTTCGCCTACGATAGAAAAGCGGTTCAACCCGACAGGTAAGACGACATTAAAGACGGCAGACAGTTGTTCATACAGGCGCTTCGTTTGATGATAGGGCTGCACCGAGAGCAGTCCTTGTCCCGATCGCTCCTCATACGCAGCGAAAAGACGCTCTAAGCCATCTTCTGCTAGAAAGAAGGTATCGGCATCCAAAAATAATAGATACTTGCCCACCGCTTGTGAGGCGCCTAACCAACAAGCCGCCGCTTTCCCAGCAGAATCAGCAGTGGTTTGCAAGACCGTCGCACCGAAGCCCTTGGCACAGGCGATCGTCTCGTCTTCCGATCCGTCATCAACCACCAAAATCTCCACAGGATGAAGGGTTTGCTGCTGCAAGGATGCCAACAATTGCGGCAAATTTTCTGCTTCATTGCGGGCGGGGATGATGATCGACAGTTCTCCCCTCTCCGTCAAGTCTTTGGATGCGGCTGTCTCCTTACGGGTGGGTATCGTCGGCAGGCGGAAAAAAATCAGCCAGCCTGCCAGCCAAGCAGCGCAAATACCAGCGAGCAGCAGGTACACAGTCATCATCCTTTCTTGTCTTAGTGTTCTCTTTTGGTGATCATCTCACTGACTTGCTGGCCACTGAGGGTCACCATCGGCATGCCCGCCCCTGGATTGACCGTACCGCCAACGAAGTATAGATTGTCGTAGCGTTCGCTGTGTTTCGGGTGTTTAAAGCCATGATTTTTCTTGCGGTTAGAGACCGTGCCGTAGATGGCGCCACGATGTGACAAATAATTCTTTTGGATGTCTTCGGGTGTCCAGCGGTCTTCATACACGATGTGCTTACGTAGATCCGTTAAGCCCATGTTTTCCAGCTTGATCAAGATCCGTTCACGAAAGGCATCGTATTCCGCTTCCGTAAAGGGTTTATCCTGCAAATAAGGGATATGAGGCAAGATTTTGATGTTCTCATGCCCTGCCACTGTTTGCGAAGGATCGGTTTTGTTGGCATTGACCAAATAGATTGTTGGATCTTCTGGCAGCTGATGCTGATGGAAATTTTGATCAAAGTTTTCTTTTGAGGCATTTGAAAAGAAAAAGTTATGATGCGCCAATTGCGGATAGGAGGTTTTGACCCCTAAGTGCAAGACAAAACCCGAACTTGCTGGTTCAAATTTTTCTTCCAGTTTTTGAGTAAAGGTCGGCGCTTCTTCTAACAGCTCTTCATAGGCCGGGATCACTTCCATGTTGGAAACAAAATAGTCGGCTTCGATCAACGTGCCATCATCCAAACGAGCGGCACGAATCTGTTCCTGTTCAACGATCAATTTTTCCACTTTGTGTCCCGTGTGGAAGGTCACACCGATCTCTTTTGCTAAGCGAACGATGCCTTCGGCTAAACGATGCATCCCGCCTGGCACGTACCAGACACCTTGGGCATGCTGCATATAGATCATCATGTTCAAGACGGCTGGAGCGTCATAAGGAGATGAGCCGACATACTTGATAAAATAGCTCAGCATGTCTTGCAGCTGCGGATTGCTGACACGTTTTTGAATGGCATCATGCATCGAAGAGAAATAATCAAAGCCTTTCAGCGCTTTGATCACACCATGATACTTCAAGATATCTTTCGTGGTATCTAAGCCTTTCTCAAAATAGCCTTTTTCTGTGATTGCATAAATCTTTTGCGCATAGTCCAAAAAGTCTTGGTACTCGGCCATGTCTTTTTCCGACAAGTGCGGGTTTTCCTTTGCCATACGTGCAAGATCGCCATAGAGATCGATCTTGGTGCCGTCAGGAAAAAAGGAGCGCCATTCCAATGGCAATCGGCGAATCGCAACATAATCCGCCATATCGCGATTGCTGCCAGTAAATAATTTTTCGAAAATCTGCGGCATCGTCAAAATCGAAGGACCTAAGTCAAAGCCGAAGCCGTTTGTTTCCAGTCGGTTCAACTTGCCGCCTAAGTGTTGATTTTTTTCATATAATGATACATCAAAGCCATTTTGGGCTAATGAGACCGCCGCTGATAGACCACCAAGTCCGCCGCCGATCACTACAACTGTTTTTTTCTCTTTCATTGAATTGCTCCTCGTTTGCTTTAATGAACGTCCCTATTTAGCCAAACCTTCTCGTCAAAACAGATGGTTGCGTCTCACTGCAACTGCGTGTCTTGGCACTGTTTTGGCATTGACCACTTGAATCAAAGGATCGTTTTTCTAGATAATTCTATAGTATCACACCTTTGAAAAAATGACGGGGATGAGCCTATCGGTCAACTGATGCTGCTTTGTCCTCGTCCATGATTTCAGCAAATGAAAAAACAACCTGCTGGCAAAGAATGGAAACCCAGCAATTTCGCCCAATTCGGAAATATTCTTTTTATAACAACAATTATCAGAATATTTGAACATTTTTGACGTTAATACCAGTGAAAAACAAATCTTCGTATGGTTACGAAAAAACGCGTTTGAGCCAATTTGGAATATCCTGTACATTGAATGTAG
The DNA here is from genome assembly GCF_001544095.1 of Enterococcus casseliflavus NBRC 100478. GTDB lineage: Bacteria > Bacillota > Bacilli > Lactobacillales > Enterococcaceae > Enterococcus_D > Enterococcus_D casseliflavus. The sequence goes on from NZ_BCPT01000002.1 coordinate 112,007, forward strand.
CGAAAGTCCTTCCCCCAATCATTTAAAAAAAACAAACGAACCTTCTCAGTAAGACATTGCTTAACAGTGACTGTTTTTGATAATGACACGTATTGTCGCTTTTTCCTAACACTTATAAGGAGTATTGATATGAACTTAAAAACGATCCAATCAGCCGAAGAATATTTAAACTTTTTTGACGAAGAATTTATCCACTCGCCCTGTTCTTATACTCATCCGAAAATCTTTAATTTTTATCTCTCTTTGCGCCAACGATTTTTGTCGATCTATGAACAAGAAGAGGGTACTTTTTTCGAAAAAATGTCGTTGCTACTAGATATCGACGCACAGCTGCAAATACTAAAAGAACTTTATGTTTTAAAAATTTCTTCTTTAAATGAGTATGCGGAAGAAGAGATCATTCAGCTGACGGTCAAAGACAAAACCTGTTTCTATCGGGAATTGACCGGCCTTCAGCTAAACCAAAAGGCGCCTTGGAGTTTGATTTACTTAAGTGAAGCCCAATGAGTTCGCCCACATCGATCGATTGAATTGAAAACCGCTGGTTCCAAAGGCTTGCATCCGTACCTGATGCACTCCCCACTTCCCCTCCCCACACTCCTGCACAGCTGCGGAGAGTCAAGCCATTAAAAAAGAAAGCATTTTTCCTTCACTGCTTAAACAGTGAGAAGGAAAGATGCTTTCTTTTCATGTAAAAGGCCCTTTCTAGCAGCTCTTTAGGTCAAAACATAATGGGAAACTAGAAGAGGTCTTTTAAGGCAAATTGGCGGGTGACGTTAGGATTGATCCGTTCAAGCAATCGATTCCAGTCAGAAGAAGAAGGAATCGTTTTGAAGACGATGCACTCAACGATATCTCGAAATTCGGTCGCATGCTCGGCATAGTTCGTCACTAGCAGATCGATGGTGTTTTGTTCTAAATACTGAGCATTGACTTCCCCTGAGTCAGGATAAAAGACTTGATGGGATCGGCTAAAATAGCGGTTAGACCAGCCTTCAATGTACTGAACGATATTGTTATTTCCTTCGAAGATAAAGGCGATATTTTTTCGGGGAAACCAATGACGTTCTCGAACAGACTCGATATAAATCACTAAGTTTGCACAAAAATCCGTCAGATACTCCTCAGAATAAAGGTTGTGGTACTCGCGACTATTTTCTAAAAACTCTCGGTAAGCAGCAAACTCCTTAGGAAAGGTTTTCTTAATAAACGCATTCACATCATAGATATTGCGATTGGCAGACGTGGATAAGCACTCCTTCAATTTAGCAGAGGTAAAAAAGGATTCAATCAGAATCTGATCCTCTTTGGGCTTTTTCGACGATACATTCAACATCTGATAAAAATCGTTGGTCAACGTGCGGATCCCTGTCCAATGATTATACGAAAGACAAAACTTTTGTTCGACGATCACATTTTGCAGTTTTTTCTTTGTGATAATACTAACAAATAAGAAGATAAGTTCATCGTTCGTCAATCGACATTGAAAGTACTTTTCAATGACCCCATTGATTCGTTGAAAATGCATCAGCTGAATACTGTGTCGCAAGGCGTGGTACAATTCGGCGTTGATTTGCACAGTCTTACCTTGCATAAATCGCTCAAGCGAAATATAGAGCAGATACGTGTATTGTGAAAACGAAACGGTGTGGTAACTATTTTTGTCAAACATCCTGCCGATTTCCGTTACTGCCTGCTGGACCGCTGCTGGCGGAAATACAGTGTGGGGGGTGCTGTCCGTTTCATAAAAAAAGGTACAGAAGAAATTGCGGATATCTGCTTCTTCCCCAACGATATTCACAGGATCTAATGCTAGCTGGAGATCAAAACGTGCCAGTTGTTCATGAATGCGCTGCAAGTACTTCGATAAGGTACTCTTAGATAAAAACAAGCAGTCCGCCCACTCATCGATCGTCTTTAACTCTCCAATAAAAATATTTTCCAATAAAATAAAGAGCGGTTCATTCGCTAAAAGCGAGGCTTTTTTCTTTTCATACTGTGAATAATCAAATAGTTCAAACGAATAGCCTTGATTGGTGGAAGTGATCAAGATCAGCCCACAGAAATACTCGTTGATCTGACTGATGTCTTTGCCAATCGTCCTGGTGGTACTAGTTGTTACTTCAGCCAATTGACTGGCACTGCAAATTTCATTTTTTTCAAATTCACTTAGAATCTGCAGCCATCGGACGGTCGATTTGCTTGTGACAAAACTCAATTGAAAATTTTTCAAACATAAGCTCCTTACTAAAAAATTTCTTTTTTGCGGCTAAATTACGCATGAAAGGCGCCTAAGCAGTCTCATTATATCGGTTTTCATCCTACATAAAAAATCGGTTTTTTCATAGCCTGATGAAAAAAAGCGTTGTTTCCAGACTACTGTTGTATAACAATTATTTTATCGGCTATTGAAAATAGTGCAAGGATTTCGCTTTTGCTTTCATCAGATTCTTCTTAAGGAACAAGAAAATTCTTTGTATCATTTGCTTCATTTTGAAAAAAACTGCTATGTTGAAAATCACCTATGTTTTCTTTATTTGTCTAAACGTGTCTGACATGATGTTTAAAAGCTGCTCATATTGAGATTCTTGACTTGTTTTTTTCACCTGCACGTTAAAGTCCTGTTCAATAAATTGTTTGGGTATCAACTGATCCATTTCTATTTTTGAAAGCCGCTCGGTACACTCCGCTAACAGTTGGTAATCCTTTGCGAGTGTTTGCGGCAGCTTGTATGTTTGAGTAAAAAAAGAATAGCGTGCAGTCTGTTGAATCGTTGCTGCCACTTGCTGGTGAATCAAATACTGGAATTCTTTTACTTGCATATCTACGACTGACCCTACGCCGTTTCGTTCAAATAGTTGATAGTAATAGTCTAAAAATTCGCTATTAGCCATCACTGTCTCAAAATCCGTTTTATTTATTCTCATAAAATGTTCCCCTCTTTTTCTATTTTATGCATCACTGTTTACGACGTTCTTTTCGTTTGTCAGAAAAAAGAGCAGCTCATTTATCTCTTCTACTTTTTTATGGTTAATCATTTCTTGTTAGTTCTTTTCAACGATCAATACTGATAGAAAAAGGATTAGACTTATAATTGATGCACTTCCTGATTATTCGCTCCCCTACTTCGTTAGCAAGTTTTTATTCGTAGGTGTAACAACTGTAACGATTTTGCTTCTCCGCTCGTCACCAAGAGCATGCGAATCTACCATTTGTGCTGCTTGCTGACCGATCTGCTCGCGCCAGTTTATGGATTAGCAACGGTTACGGTTATGTGAAAATTATAAAGAATCTATGCACGATTTTTTTAAACATTTTTTCGGTTTTCCTGAAAAAAAAATTAAAATCGTTGCTCTCGAAAAAATGACTAGAAAAAAACAAAAAAAAGAAAGCATCTCTGATACTCTCTTTTTTGACTATTCTTATTTTGTTAAAAAAGCGATTGGATCGACCAATTGCGCTTGGCTCAAGCTAGGCGATGCACTGACTTCAAAGTGCAGGTGTGCGCCTGTGCTATTGCCCGTACTACCCATGAGGGCAATCGTTTCTCCTTGTTCCACTTGTTGACCAACCTTCACAAGGTTCTGTTGATTGTGGGCATAGAGTGTCGTCATCCCGTCCTCATGGAGAATCGCTACATAATTCCCCCAAGAAGGATGAACCTCTGAACGAATGACCGTTCCAGATTGACTCGCCAGGATTGGAGTCCCAAACGCTGCAGCAAAGTCAACGCCCCGATGAAAGCTTCCCCAACGTGGGCCAAAAGTAGAAGTGACAACGGCTTTTTCAACAGGAAAAAGATACGTCTCACTTGCGGTCACATCAGGTTTTTTCTGATCATAACGGGTCAACGCATAGGCTTCGATCAAAGCTGTCAGTTTTTGAGCATATGTCGTATCTGTGGCATACCGACCAGTCAAATAACGGGCAGCCTCTTGATAAGAAGCCGCTTCTGATTTCCATACGCCTTTATAAAAATCAGACTGCTGCCCGACCCCTTCTTTCAACAAGCGAGCATAGTCCATCAATGACTCTTTGTAGCCAGTATATTGGCGGAACGTTGCCGTGATCGTATAGTGATTTCCCGTACCATCATCTTCTTGTGTCCGAAAAGCGACACCCTGTCCTTGATAGGTTCCTTTGATACCAAAGAGATTGAAGTACGGCGCCTGACTCAGTCTGCTTTGCCCGCCACCTGACTCTAAAATAGCCTGTGCAATCATGACAGAAGCGTACAAATCATTTTTCAAGCCGATTTCTCGGGCATCTTCACCAATTTCTTGGATAAAATCCCACACTTCTTTTACTGGTGTGACCGTCAAGGTCGTTTCGCTGCCTTGCTGCGGTGTCGGATCGGATTGACTTGGCGCGCTTGGTGCTTGGGTACTTGGTGGCATGATTGGTGACACAGCCGCCGGTGTTTCTTGACTTGCATCACTGTTTGCTTCTGGTGTCGGTTTCGTTTCTACAGGTTTTGACGGTTTGGGCTTCTCTGGCTGCGTCTCAGGTTTGGGTGCTTCAGGCTGTGTTGGTTTTTCTGGTTTCGGTGCTGGCGTTGGTTCTTCTGGCTGAGAAGGCTCTGGCTTACTCGGTAGCTCTGGATCTGGCTCTGGTTCTGGCTCTGGGGTCGGTTGGGGTTCTTCGGTTTGCTCTGTTCCCTCCGGCGCTGTCTCAGATCCTTCTGGTACACTTTCTACAGGTACCGATCCTTGCTCAGAATCGGGCACTTGTCCTTCCACTGCTGGAGCGGTTTCTTCGATCGTCCCTGCTGTGCTGCTGTCACTTGCTTGTGCAGCTGTTTCTGATGTTTGGGTAACGGTCGTACTTTCCGATGCAACAACCGCAGCTGAAACTGGCACACCAGCTAAAAGTTGTCCGCAAACCAAAAGAAGCGCTACCCCTTTTTGCGAATGCTTCATAGGCGAAATCCTTTCTCTTTCTTTTTCCTCTTAACAACCTCTATTGAAAAAACATCTTGCCATCCAATTAGTAAATAAATATCAATTCTCTTTTATTATACTACGCTTCGTTTTTTCGACTCAAGCAAATGACTCCCGCCCTAGCAAAAGAGAACGAGCTTTTGGAGAATGGGTCTACTGGTAAAAGATCAGGTTTTGCATCCAACGCATTGTCGATCCTCGGCTTCAGCAGTTTTTTTCTGTTGCCTAAGATCCTCTGGCGTCATCAGAAAAAAACACTGTTGTTCAAATAGGCGGCTGCCCGTTGAACAACAGTGTTTCAATTGTCTCTTCTTGCTCCATTGGCTTTTTATCGAGCGTTGGGACCCTTTCTATTCGTGCTTCATTTTTCTCAAGTTTATGTATGATTTTTGGCAATTGGTTTCTCAGGTCCTTGCTATACTTACTCTGAAGAATTGATATTCTTAGAAATTTTCTGCTGGCAGTCAGAGTCTTCAAGGGACTATGACTAAAAACGCCGAACAGTTGAAGGTTTCATTATCTGTGCAAATGATTATGCTATAATTATTGAAACTTATTTTGTTGGAGGCTGACATGAAAACATTTCAATTAAAATTCATGCGAAACCGCACGTTGATTCGCTGGCTGCAATTGTTAAATGAATTTGAGAAAAGTCCCACCCGTACATTGGGAGAACTTGCTGAAGTGACCGAAAGCAGTACCCGTACGTTGATTACTGACATCGCTAGCCTGCGAGAGCACTTTAAAGGGGCGATTGCGATCCATACAGCAAAAATCGGGTACCTTTTTGAAGTAATCGATCAGGATAGGTATCGAAAGCAAAAGCAAGAATTAGTAAATGATGAACCGATTTTCCAAATTTTAGAGAGTATTTTTTATAATGAGCAGCAGTCACTCCTTGATTGGAGCTTAACGCTTAATATTTCTGAACAAGCACTGATCAGCTATTTCCGAAAAATACAGCCTTTTTTATCCCCTTTCGGTTTAAAAATCAAAACTGACCCCGTCTCTTTGGCAGGTTCTGAGATCGATATCCGGAAATTTTTCTGTCTTTTTTACTACGAGTCTGACATTAATGTCCACACGCTATTCCCTTCGATCCATGTCCAAGATGCGGTGATGGAAATCACTGATCTTTTGGAAACGAAGGCCTTACAGAGCTCTTCGTTTTCTTATTTTGCTTATATCCTTTATATTAGCGTGGAGCGCAGCAAACGTGGTTTACTTGCTGCCCCCTTCCCTCAACTCAAGGAGCTGATCAAAAAAAATGATCTGCTGTTTGATTATGAGGCGCTAAAAACAATCATTCGGCGTTATTTTCATTATGAATTCCCTCAAGAAGAAGCCGTCTACCTTTTGACGTGTATCATTTGTCGCCGCAAAATCAACACCGACCTAGCAGCCAGCGAAGCGTTTTGCCGCAATTACAACCAATGGCCAGAGATCAAACAGATCACTGCAGATTTTTACGCACAAAATCGTGGGCATAGTTTGGATGAACAAAAAGACTTGCTTTGGCTAGAATCTTTTTTCATCGTTGTCAAACTCCGTGAATTGTTATCGCCAACGATGAATATCAATATTGACGACCTCAATGACTTTGTCCAAGAAAAGTTTGCCGCAGAATTTGCGAAAAATCGCCAGTTTCTCCTTTCCCACCCGCTTGTAAAAAATCTCTATTCTCTCGATCATTTGGATGATTTTTGTACAATCCTCACGTTCCATATGGAAGCAATTATTGAAGAGAATTGGGGCAAGCCGCGAATCATTGCCGTTATTTTTGAAGGCAATGAATATGTTTGCGAGCATGCCGAAAGCATTATCCGAAAATATCTAGGTTTTTATCATGAAATGTACTACCCTGATTCAAACGAACTTTCCCATGAGTACTTAAAGGAAAAAAATATCAACTTGCTGATCACCAACTACCCTGAATATGCGACGGAGTATTTGCTAGATGTCGAAAGCGTCTTATTAAAATCGATACCTGATGCTGCCGATTGGAATCATCTCTTGAATCGGATCAATCCAAGGATTTTGCGATTAGTTGTACTTGATAATACATGACGATACCACCATCCGAATAGAAAGAAGCACAAAAAAGCAGCGAAGCGTTGGCTTCACTGCTTTTTTGCGTTCCATTCGATTCAAGACCACTCTACTGGCGATCAATTATTTTTGCTGCCTGCTGCTTATTCGGCAGCTTCAATATCTTTGGCAATTTTTGCGACATCGATCTCCCGCTGCAAGTAGTCTTGGTTGTCGATAGGAAAATGCTGACGAAATTCGGCTAGTTCCATCAATTCGACTTCACCAGCTGCCACTTCAAAGTCTAAGACATGGCCAGCAAATGTCCGATCATCACTAATAAAATGCAGGTGGAAACCAGCAGCCGCAGCGCCGTGGAACAACAGCGGGGTAAAGAATCCGACGATCGTTCCGCTGATATTTTCTGTCTGAAATTCGGGCTGATGCTGGATGATCTCAATGAATTTTGGATATGGTTTTTCTTGCTTTGGGGCAACGCGGACGTGCATCTTGGTAAATACCCCATGGATTTTGACAGCGGAAAACAAATTCGGGCTGACTTCGGTCAGGACGTGGTTTTTCACTTCTTCATCGGTCATTTCTTGGCTAACCTGCAGGTGCTTCGCCGCAGAAAAATCAACAACTGCCGCATAGGGGGTTCCTTCATTGCCTTGGAGCACTTGCACCTTGCCCGATTCGTCTACATGGTAGATTTCACCATCTAAAATAATCACTTCACCATTGGAACCAGCCAATGTACCGATCCCAAAGTTGCCATATTCAAGCATTTTGCCGATTTGCTCCGTGCCATCCATTAAATCCTGCATCAACCCACCTAGGGTGCCATGCTGATATAAATAACTTTTGCTTTTCACTTTCATCTTGCTGCTCCTTTGGTCTTAATAAAATTGATCAGGTAGGATCGTTTTGCCCAGATCGGCATTATCTGAATAATCCACAGGGATATCAATGATCACTGGACCATCCGTTGCAAAGCCTTCTTCGATGGCTGCCATCAATTCTTGTTTAGTGGTTGCCCGTAGGCCTTTGGCACCAAATGCTTCGGCATATTTTACGAAATCAACGGGTCCAAAATCAACCCCAGAAGCACGATCATATTTCATTTCTTCTTGGAATTTCACCATATTGTAAGTACCGTCATTCCAAATCAAGTGAATGATGTTTTGTTTCAAACGGACAGCTGTTTCTAACTCTTGGGCAGAAAACAAGAAGCCGCCATCGCCAGATACAGAGATCACTTGAGTATTTGGTCGCACGAGCGCTGCAGCAATCGCCCATGGCAAAGCGACCCCTAAGGTCTGCATGCCATTACTAAAGAGCAGATGCCGTGGCTCATAACTACGGAAATGACGGGCCATCCAAATGTAGTGGCTGCCGACATCCACCGTTACCGTCATATCGTCGGTCACTTCTTGTTGCAAAGCATCGATGATTTCCAAGGGATGCAAGGTATTGTTACTGCCTTCGACATCCGCTGGTTTTTCATTGAGTTTGGTTTGCAGCGTCGTTAAATAGTTTTGGGCGTCTTCGCTCAAGTGATACTGATTGATGGCTTTTGATAGTTGTTCAATAATTTTCGCGATACTGCCCATCAATTCAACTTCTGGCTGCATAAATGGATCGATCTCCATCGGTACTTCATCGATGACGATCACGCGGGCATCTTTTTCCGCATTCCAGTTGCGGGCTTCGTATTCGATCGGGTCGTACCCTACAGCGATCACTAAGTCGCTGCGTTTCAACAGCATATCACCCGGCTGATTGCGGAATAAGCCGACGCGGCCAAAGAAATGCTCTTCTAATTCACGAGAAATGATCCCAGCACCTTGGAAGGTCTCTACGACAGGCAACCCAGTTTTTGCAACTAAATGACGAATCGCTTGTGTTTCTTTCACGCCTGAAGCCCGCATCCCTAAGAGTAAGACAGGCAGTTTGGCTTCTTTGATCCGATCGACGAGTGCCTGGATATCTTCTGCATCGGCACTGCCTAATTTAGGCGAAGATAGAGGTTTGATCGCTGCCCCTTGAACGGTTCCGTCTGTCACATCTTGAGGAATGGATAAAAAGCTCGCCCCTTTTTTCGCTGTTTTTGCGATGCGAAAGGCGTTGGCAATACTTTCAGAAAGGGTTTCAGGATCTTGGACTTCACTGCTGAATTTCGTGATCGGCGCAAACAACGCCGCATTATTCATGCTTTGGTGGGTCAATTTTGAAAGGTCAGAACGCTTCACTTGGCCTGCTAGTGCCAAGACGGGATCACCTTCGGCAGTTGCCGTGACCAACCCAGTCGCTAAATTACTGGCTCCTGGTCCGCTTGTTGCAATGACGACTCCTGGCTCTCCTGTCAGGCGACCGATTGCTTGTGCCATAAAGGCCGCGTTTTGTTCATGTCGTGCCAAGATCAACTCTGGTCCCCGATCACTCAACACGTCAAACACGCCATCGATTTTTGCACCAGGAATCCCAAAGATATAAGGCACCCGATGATTCTCTAAACTTTCAACAATGATTTCTGATCCTTTTGCACTCACTGTATTACCTCTTTTCAAAAACTGTATTAATCACAATACATATAATAGCACTTTTTATTTATTTATCAACGAAAAACACTTATTAAAATCTGTATTATAAAAACGAGTTTTTTTAGAGAGCGTTTGCATCTGCTTCAGACTGCAGGTGTACGTCTTTCAATTTTTCCGACAAAAAAAGGAGTGGATCGCTCCACTCCATACATCCTTTTCTGTCTCAGAACACCGCATAAAAAGAAGCTTCTTTTGACGGTTTTTTATTCTGCGGGGACATTTTTTTCCGTCAGCCATCCGACAGCCAGTGTCATGGCCGCTCGTGCGGCTTGGGTCTGATCCATCGCATTGACCATCACAAAATCATGGATGATCCCTTGCATCCGTGCTTGGGTGACTTCCACGCCAGCTGCTCGTAAATGCTGCGCATAGGCTTCCCCTTCATCCCGCAAGACATCTGCTTCGCCTGTAATGATCAACGCTGGCGGAAGATCGGCTAACTCCTCTTTGGTCGCGCGTAGTGGAGAAGCAGTCATTTGATCCCGCTGTGTTTCATCCGTCGTGTATTGATCCCAGAACCATTGCATCCCTTCTTTGGTCAGAAAATAATTTTCACCGAATGCTTCATACGAAGGCGTATCAAAGCGGGCATCTGTCACAGGATAGAACAATAATTGCTGTGCGATCGGAATGCCGCCACGGGCTTTCGTCAACAAGGTCATAACCGTCGCCATGTTCCCACCTACGGAATCGCCAGCCACGGTCAAACGGCTAAGGTCTAAGTCTTTGACATCGACAAATCCTGGTAATTGCTGCAAGACCGCATAATTTTGTTCGATCGCCGTTGGGTATTTTGCTTCTGGTGAACGACTATATTCAGGAAAAATGACGATCGAGTTGGTTCGTACCGCCAATTCACGGATCAATTTATCATGAGTCGCGGCACTGCCGAAGACCCAGCCCGCGCCATGGAGATAATAAATGACAGGAAGAATCGCATGATTTCCTTCAGGACGAACAAAACGAACATTGATGCTCCCCCATTCGCCTGTATCTACGGTCTGATCTTCTATCTCAACCGCCAATTTATTGACGGGTGACTCTTGGACTTGTTCCAATAGTGCGCGCCCTTCTTCTGGCGGTAATTCATAGATCCGTGGGTGCGGTGCATTTGCCTCACTAAATTCAACGGCTGCTTTTTCCAACGAAATTCTATCTGTCATACGATTCTCTCCTTTTGTTTGAAATCGTTCGTGTTGAACTTAAGGGTACCACCAAGTCATTCTGATGCAAAGAATCTTGCTTCCTTCTGCTTCCAGGTATTTTGTTCGACAAAAAAGGTGGTTTTTGCACTCTTAACTGCCTTGCCTTCATCACCGATAACTGTAAGACACTCGCTGTGTAAACTTCCAAAAAAACTGAAAGGCGTAGGTAAGTACGTATGAAATTAACATTAGATGAAACACAAAATAACCGTCTGCTCGCTGCTATTTTTCAAGAACTCGCTGTCATAGTCTTTGATCCGCAAAAAGAAGTTGTTTTCGCCAATGCCAACATGACGGATATCCTAGGTTATAGCCAAGAAGAAATCATTGGCTTGCCGCATCGGACCTTTTGTTTTGACCATTATGCTGCCAGTACGGATTACCAAACTTTCTGGAATCAACTGCTTTACTCAAAGCAACGGTTTCAAGACAAAATCATTCGGAAAAACAAACAAGGAGAAAAACTGATTTTAGAAGGGATTTACTTCCCCGTCCTCGATGAGCAGCAAGAAGTCGTTAACGTCGTCAAAATCGCTTTTGACATTACCCAAAGAGAACAAGCCTTAGCGGTCACTATCAAAAAAGTGCAAGAAAGTGCGGCTTCCCTGACACGACTTTCTGCCAACGGACACCAGCAAGTCGATCATTTGTCAGAGAACTTGGCGCAAGTCAAACAGCTGTCTGATCAAAATCAAGCAACGACCCATGCCTTAGAAATGGATAGCCAACAGGTGACAGCGGTGCTGCATGACATCGACCGCATTGCGCAACAAACCAAACTACTGTCCTTCAATGCTTCCATCGAAACGGCACGGATCGGCGAACAGGCAGCTGGCTTTCGGGTGGTTGCGGATGAAATGCAAAAATTAGCTGAACAGACCAAGCAGTTGACCCAAACCATTGCCGCAACCATGCAAGCCATCAACCAACAAGCCTTAGTCGTGTTAGATAGTGCCGATTCGACGACCATGAAAATCAGTGATTCGCAAAAAAGCCTCGCTGCCGTTTTGCATTCTTACGACACGCTGCGAACGACGGCCAGTCTTTTAAACGATGAAGCCGAGTATTTATCAGAAACCAACGACGCTGAGTTGGAAACCTAGAAACCAAATGAATAAAAAAAGAGCGCCGCTGTTTGCGACGCTCTCTTTGTTTTTTTGACCAATAAATTGATTCCCTATTTGATTTCATCGATACTCAGCACTAGCCAGCCTCCCACTCTTGCAACAACTGCTGTAATTCTTGCAAAAATGATTGGGTCGCAAAGCCCAATGCTTGAAGAGGAACACGATATTCCTGTTGAACCACCAAAAAACTGCCAAAGATTTTATGTTGGAACGAAAAGGAAAGAGTTTTCCAAATACTCCACGAAAAACTGGCTATTCGTTTTTCTTTCTTTTCGTACGTGCACAAATACACTCGCTCGATACCAAAAAGTAGCCCCGCATTCGCTTTCTTGCCAGTCATCTGTGCCGTTAGCAGTGCCAGAGGCGTCTCCGTTTCAGGCACTTGAAAACTGGTAAGGACTTGTCTTTGCCATTGCCGTGGCAGCACTTGTCTTTCCCCAGAAAAATAGAACAAAAAATCTTGCTCTTGCAAAAAAGCATTCAAACGAGTTTGCCGCTCCTTGACTGGATCGCGTGGCGCCTGCTGAATCAAAGACGTCTGATTCATTGCCGATTGCTTTGACTGCTTGTGATCACTTGAACCCCCTGCCGCTGAGGAGTTTCCTAGGGGAAGAGGATCCATCGTTTGGTTGGCAGCAGCTGATTGACTGATTTTCTTCAGCAAAAAAGCAAGATGCGTCAACGAAAGCTGTTTTGCTGTCATAGGATTGGCATGCGGCCTTTTGGTAGGATCGAAAGATTGTTTGATCACCATTTTCCCACGACAATACAGACAAATCGCCGTGCCAGCGTCCCAGTTGACTTCTAGTTCTCCTAGGCAGTGGGGGCATTGAATCGGAATAATATCCATTGAATTATCCTTTCGTTTCGATACAGGCATCGGAGCTATCCGTTGTAAAGATACGGATCGTATTCCAGCTGACAAACGCCAGCAACACTAGCAGCGATAAGCCATAAAAATCAAAATACCAAGTCAGGATTGCTAAAAAAAGAATCAAGGCAAATTCATACGCCATGTTTTCCAGACCGCTGTAAAATACTGTCTTTCGGACGAGTTTCTTCCTACGGGCTTCAAAAGCTTTCTTCACAGCAGCCGTTGATCCATCCGACTGACTCAACGCCTGAGAAAGTTCTGCTTTGAATCTTCCGTACTCTGAGAAAAACTTGACCTCTGGTACGAGCAAGAAATACCAAGTCGCAAGACAAGCAATCAGCAAGATGACCGCTGAAGCGAGCAGACTAAAGGCAACAGCAGGCATTAAAAAGCCACCAAAAAGAACATTTAAAAGGGTCCCTGAAATTATTCCGAATGAAAAAAAGGTATAGCAGAACTGCCAAAGGACACTACTGGTTTTGGAAAAACTTTTCTTCACTTGCACCAGCTGCTCACATTCAGGAAGCTGGGTTGGAAAGAGACGTTCAGCATCGGTGCCATCAGCCACGAAAGAATAGGTTTGGTTTCCGTACTTGAATTCGCCAATGTAATAAGGAAAATACAGTTTTTCCGTATCACATTGTTTCGGAAAAAGAGTCAGTTGAACCTCATTAGCAACATCTGATCCCACCAAATGGTCTTTGGCTTTTGCTTCGAAGACTTCCAATAGATGGGTATCAGAGAGTGCCGCTTCTCTGGAAATATCAAAGGGTAGCACCTGAACGTCTTGGCTAAGTGCCGAAAACTGCTGCATATCCGTGCAATAGGCGGCTCCTTTTTGAAGATGCAGCGGCAGCTTACCATTGATACTGTAATCCGCTTCTTTTTGGGTATCCGTAGGGAAATATTCATTGAAAACCGTTGTGTTCCCGCTGTTATGTAAAGAAATGTCGGCAGTAATGCGCCCACTCTCCCTCTGCTGTTCCTCGTAGACATAGCTCCCTCTCACTTGCGCATCATAAGCAATTTGAAAATAATACATCGGGATAAATACACGTTTTAGATGAACCATCTCTAGCTCAAAAAAGATACTTTCCGAGATGGTGTCTTGCCAGGCTAGTTTATTTTTCAACGCAGCTTCACATGCCTTTTCATCATAGGCAAACGGATAAAATCCTTCTTTGACGGTCCCTTGAATGCGTGGCAACTCTTTCAGCGAGACGACTTGGTTTGTTTGTTCCTGGTTTTTTTGTTCTGGTTTGATCAACAGCTCATTCAAGCAATACTGACAGACTGCTTTTCCTGAGTCCCAATCAACTTCTAGACGCCCTAAGCAACTGGGGCATTGGATTTGTGTGATTTTCATTTTTTCTCCTTTTTTATGAATCATTTTTTTCAACAAGATGGCTTATCAAAAAAACCGACGAATGTTCCAAATAAGGGTAGCGATCACGACCACATAAGCAAGCGTATCGAGCCATTCATAATATTTCCTGATTCTTGCAAGATGCTTCCCACGCTTCTCATAGTTTGCTAACAAAGCTGTCCCAGCCGTTTTCTTACCTAATAATTCTCTTTTAAGCTCATCTCTAAATTTTTGGACTGTTTTGAGATACTGTTCTTTTAGAAAGTGCAACACTATCCCCGATACTACCCAATAGACGGCAGTTGGCAGGGAGCTCATGACAATCCCCCCTATGACAGCCCTGAATACTCTTCCTAGAGGGATCCATTCAGAAATGAATAATGCAAGGAACAGCAGGAGCACGCCTAACGTAAAAAAGAGTACAGAGGACCAGCCAAAAACCTTGCGAGCTTTTGAAAAATTCGCAACCGTTTGTAAGGTTTCTTGGCATTGTGGGATAATCGGCAGCTTCATTCGGTCAGGATCTTTGCCGTCGATCGCAAATTCAAAGGATCGCTCTTGGTACTTGAAGATGCCCATATACAGGGGAAAGTAGAGCTTTTCTGTAGCACAGCTGATCAGGGAAAGATCTAGGTGCAGCTCTTTTAGATGATCGGCAGATTCTTTCTTCTGGATCACGGCATTCGCATGGGCTCTCAGTTCCGCTTGTTTTTCAGAACCAAAGAGCGCCTGCTCTTGCTCAATATCAAAGGGAAAAACATGAATAGCATGTGCTGAGACTAGCTGTTGAAATTCCTTTTGATCGGTACTAAAGTGCGGTTTTCTTTTCATTTCATCATTGACCTCGAAGCTCTGAGGAATTTCTTGCTCGATCACCTCCGAACTGCCGCATTGATAGAGTATGACCGTCTCATCTGGATGGTCGCCTCGCTTCTTTTCCCACGTGGTCGTATGCGAGCCGTCCCAAGCAATGGAATGGGTATCGTAGCCAAAGGCCCCCTCCCAGTGCATCGTATAGGTCACCTGAAATTCATAAATCGGAATAAAATATCGTTTTACCTCGCTGACTTCAAGATGAACGACAATGTCCTCAGGAACTGATTCCTGTTGGATCAGCCATTTTTTCAAGGCATTTGCTACCTCGTCTTCATTAAAGGTAAACGAATAAAACCCTTCTTTGACTTCTTGAAAAACTACGGGAACCTGTTCATTCGAAGCTTCTTGCGTTTGTTTTGGCGGCGAATGTAGGACTGACTTCGTTAAGCAATACTGGCAGACTGCTTTCCCTGTCTCCCAGTCAACGGTTAACTGACCCAAGCAGCTGGGACATTGGATTTGTGTGATTTTCATTGCTTCTCCTTTTGCACATACTGATTTTCTTATCAATGAAGTGGCTTGGTTGCAAGTGAGAGGGAATATTTTTTTATGGTGTTAGTTGGGGGAAGCAGCGAAGGAAAGCTGCTTGTTTGCAGGTAGTTGCTCGCTCTCATCCGTTTGTTCGAAACATTTTTTCCAGTGATGAAGCAAACAAGTGTATTCGTACCAAGAGCTGTTTAACCAAAAAAACAACCGCAAACGAAAAACAACTCTTTTCTATATCATTTTATAATAAAAAATACCTTAAATCTATTTAATATTGATAAAAATAATTGCTAATTTGCTAGTTGAGCTTCTTCCGTACGCTCAGCAACCCTTACTAGTCGGTTATTGATGGCGGATACGTTAGTAAAAATGTTATAATTAAAATATTCACAAGAAAGGAATTGAAAAGAGTTATGGGGATGTTTATTTTTGTTATTGGTTTTTTGACAATGGTTGTAAGCGGAATCTTTTTTATTCTTGGATTGATCAAGAAAAAGCCGCTTCGCAACAAAATCGTTATTTTTATGGGTGGTTTTCTCTTATTGATTGGCGGGGCACTATTGACTCCTGCAGCAACACCGGAGCTTCACGTAGATGAAGCAGAACTGGTTACGAATGAGCAAGGCGAAGCGGCGATCACTGGGCGAACCAACCCAGAAGCGCAACTGACGATCAACGGGGTGGAGGTTTCGCTGGCGGACGAAACATTTTCTTATGCTGTCCAACTGGAAGATGAAGAGGAACAGGAATTTACTCTCCAAACCTCCATGGGTGGAATCACTAAAGAAGAGGGCGTCACCGTCAAACCTTCTCACGCATTCCTAGCGAGTTTGCAAGCTGAAAAACAAGAACAAGAAGCACTGGTAAAAGCCGAGACGGCACTGGCTCTTGCCGAAACCCAGCCAAACCAAAAGAATTACAACGAAGCCGTGACGCTGATTCATGCTTTAAGTAAAACCTACGAAGATCTCGCTACTCGGCTCGCGGTAGTTGAAGACCATCTTGCCATCGGCAAAGCCCTTGATACTGCTGAAGCTTCTCTTGAACGCAGTGATTTCGATCAGGCAAAAGAATTGGTCGCACAAGCGGTTTTGAATAAGGAAACGTTTGAAAGTCGGTTATCCACTGTAGAAACCAAGATTTCTGAGAAAGAAGCAGAAGCCCTCGTTACAGAAGCTGTCCAAGCGGTGGAAGCAGCAGAGGCGGAACTGACAAAAGACCGACTCGCTCAGGCAGAGGATGCCGTCGCTCGTCTCAAGACCCCCGATGAGGAATTAGCTGCTCGAACGAAAACAGTGGCGCAAACGATCATTGCCAACGAACAAGCAGCCGCCCAAGCCAAGGCGGAGGAAGAACGACAAGCAGCGGCAACTGTGCCAGAACAAAGCCAGCCAGCCGCTGCTAGCAACCAAGCCCAAACGTCGGTCCTCGTTACACCAACAGGTTCGAAATACCATACGAGAAAATGCGGCAACGGTACCTAAACGCCTGCAACTTTAGCAGAAGCGCAAAGTCGCGGACTTACTCCTTGCGCAAAATGTTTTCCGTAATAGCCACTAAATTTTGCAACGAAAAAAAGACAAACCTCATTTTTGTCTAAGGTTTGTCTACTGTCTGAAGCGGTTGTCTCGTCGGAGGCAGCCGTTTTTTTGTCACTTGCTAGTTTTCCTCATACGAAAACTCGTACTCGTTTTGTTCGTCATCGATCAGACGCTTGTCATTGTCGTCCGCCATTTTGAATACTTTCTCAAAATCATCGCCAGTCATGCGCACTTCCTTTTTCTCTTGATCAATGATCACTTGGGCATTGGTCACTTCAAAGGTGTGCATAGTGCCGATGTCTGCCGCAGTCAGTGCTTTGCTTTTGGGAAACTCTGCTTGTAGTATTTCGTTGATCTGTGCTAATTGTGTCTCTTGTTCTTCTACCAAGTCCGCAGGTTCCTGATTCGGATTGGTAAAAAAAGTCAGCGTTTTATTGACAGTGATCCTTCCATCTTCAAATAGATACAAAGCATATTGTTGATGACTGTTGCTATTGGTCAATACTTGATTCGCAGCTGCAGAGTCAACCCCTGAGCTGCTGCAGCTTGTCAAGAAAAATAGTGTCGCTAAACAAACGGCAGCAAATATTCCTCTACCTAACATGCTTTTCGTTTTCATTTTTTCCTCCTCTTTGCCCCTAATTTTGCTTCTTTGATGATTTTTCCGCAATCCGCGGATTTGGGTTTCCTACAGATTAAAGTGCTTTTAGTATAGCATAAATTATTTGCTTTTATAGCTATTTTTTATAGTAAGATTAATTTTACGCACAAAAAAAACCAACCTTGTTGAAACAAGATCGGCTTTCTTTAGGATTGATTCGTTGAGACCTTTGAACGCTCTCGCTGGGGTATGATCGTTGCCTACTGTCCAATCAAGCCGACAACAAGTCCTAAAACGATCACTCCTAGAAACCCATTCACAAGGTGCAACCCGACTAATTTGCGGGACTGTCCCGAGTAAACAGCCATCACGAAGGTGGCGACCCCATAAACCCCTAACCACAATAAGCAAGCGACTTGCAAGGAGGTCATCAGCCAACCATCATGATCGAATGTTGCAAACCAATAGACGACTTGATAGGTCGCTGCTGATAAGAGGATCCCACCAACGATCGTGCCGCCAAAGGTAAAGAGCATGTCACCGGTCGTCATCTGCTGATCAGCCATCTTCTCTGCCATTCCTGATTCTTTCGCCCAAAACTTGCCCCACTTATGCATCGGGTTGTAAAGCAGACTTTCCACCACGACCCAGCTGAGGGTGCCGAAAATCAATGTCCAAAAATTAACCATTTTCGTTTTCTCCTACACTTTATTTTATCGTCACATTCCTGAGAAACGAAGAAACAACCGAACGCGGGGTTCCTTCCCCATCAGTTTATGTCTTAAGGGACGTTTCTTCAACTTTTTTCACTGGTTTCCCCTATTTTTCGATGGTTCCAATAAAAACTAAGAAAAATGATCGTATACAATAGTGCGGTGAAGCCAGTGACCGCCAATGGGTTAGTGATCAAAATACCGACAAACAGCAAAATCAGTGCAAGGATCGCCCCACTCAAGAAAATCGTATAGCCCATTTTCTTCTGCTTGCGTACCAAAACAAACGCCGCCGCACTGATCAGCAACCAGATCAGCAATACAGTATAAGACAGGGAGCCTGCTAGATAATTGAAGAGTTTGTCGCCTAAAAAGTAAGAAAGAACGACCCCAAGATATAAAGTACCGCTGCAAAACATGATCGCTCGTTGGGGCACGCTGTTTTTATTCAGCATCGTAAAGCGGCTTTTTTTCTGGCCATTGTTGCTTAATCGGAAAAACAACGTTCTTGAAGAAGCATAGACCCCAGAATTGATCGACGAAAACAAAGCCAAAATAATCACTAAATTGACGATGTCGGAGGCAAATGGGACATGGATTTTTTGAAACACCATCACAAAAGGACTGACATTTGGATCGGCTAATTGATTCCACGGATAAATGATCAGTAAAAGAAACAAGGGAATGATGTAAAAAGCGGCAATCCGAGTCATCACTCCTTTGATTGCTTGCGGGATCGCTTTTTTGGGATTTTCCGCTTCACTGATCGTAATGGCTACTAATTCAGAACCGCCGTACGAATAGATTACGACCAGTAAAGAATTGATAAACCCTTTGATGCCATGGGGGGCAAAACCGCCATAGTCTGTCATTTGTCTCATCGTCGGTAAAAAGCCCAGATCTAAAACTTGCGTGGCAACCAGATAGAGACCCACCAAGATCAGCGCGATCACCACACTGATTTTGGCCCACGAAAGCCAGTATTCCGTTTCCGCAAACAAGCGAACCGAAAACAAATTGATGATGGTCGTGAGCAGTGCCAAAATCAACACAAAGATCCAAGCTGGAATATTGGGAAACCACAACTGCAAAAAGCTTGCGGCAGCAACTGCTTCGGCGATGATGTTGATCATCCACATTGACCAGTAGATCCAGTCAATGAAATCGGCTGTATGCACGCCAAGATATGGCTGGACTAAGCCCGAAAGACCATGTTGTTTTTGGTCAGATAAGACCAACTGTCCCAGTCCTGTCATGACGACAAATAAGATCAGCCCGCAAAAAATAAACGCCAGCAAGACCGCAGGCCCCGCTAACTGGATCGCTTCACCGCTGCCTTTGAATAGGCCAGCACCGATGGCGCCACCTAGTGCCAACATAGTGATATGTCTGGTTTTCATCTGCTTTTTTAATTGATTTTTTTCTGTCATAGGTTCCTCCTTGAAAACCGTTGATCCTCCATACAAGGTGATTCTCTCATTGTCGCTATTTTTAATTATATGAATGATTTTTTTAACTACCTCATAGAGAATACCAGACGCTTCTGCTATTGCAACTAAGAATTGAAAAAAATATCTATTTTTTCTGAAAATTCTATCATCCTCTAATCTTTTTCACCTAAATCAAATCTTGGCGAGCTTTTCTCTAAGTGAATACACGAAAAAAGCCATCTCCCAAATTGCGGGAAATGACTTCCTGTCCTTTTTTTCAAGCAGGCTTGATGATCAATGAGTCGTAACCAACTCGTCTTTGACGGCGTCAGGGAGATCTTGCTCGGTCACCTCTTGATACGACTCCACATGTTTGCCCTTTGCATCAAGCTCTAGGTAGGCATTTTCTTTTAGCTTTTGTGGTGCCCAAAACGTGATTTTTATCTTTTGCCCATCTTCATTGACCCCTTCTTGTGTATATTCGTAGGAATCGTGTTCTTGCAACACGCCATACTCGTTGGATGTTTTGACATAGACCTTTTTCTCCGGTACGAACGGATTGAAACGATCCACCAGCTGAATCAGTTCGCTGGAATCATCTTTCGTAAAATAAGACCCTGTAACCAATGTGACGGTCCCGATCGTTAACACGAGCAGGATCATACTAATTGCTTTCTTCAAGTGATTGTCCTCCGTTTTTTCTATCTACCTTCAGTATAAAAAAACAAGCGATAAATATAATCAAACTTAAGGCGTATTTTTCCGTCGGTCATTGTGACTAAGGTATCAATGGAATATTTCTGCTTTTTCCAACCTCAATGTATAGACAAACAACTAAGTTCTCCTACAAAAACGTCCCTTCTCACAGGAAGACCAGACTGTTTAATAAGTATCGTGATTTTTCATTCTTTGTAGTAAACTAAACTGCAACAACTTACTTTTAAATACTCATGATTGAAAACTATAGAAAATCGAGGTGCCCCATGCTAGAAATCAAACGGATCGATCAAAAACATCAAGCTGATATCCGCTTGAAAAACGAACCCTTCTCCTTATGGGGGAAACTGCTGCCGACTTATAATGAGGGCAACTGGCAGTACACGATCTGTAAATTTGCATCCGAAGACATTCAGACGATGTGTTTCCCAGATGAAAATTATTGCTATGACGAAATGAGCCGAAACAGTCTGTTTATCGGTGCTTATGATGATGGAAAATGCATCGGCTTAGCGATCGTTCAAGACGCTTTTTTCAAGTATCTGTACCTCTATGACTTAAAGGTCAACACAGACTACCGTAAGCAAGGAATCGGTCAACTACTGATCCACCAGGCACTGAAAGCGGCCCTTGCCAAAGGTTATCGCGGCATCTACACGCAAGCACAGGACAACAATCCTTCTGCCTGTCTGTTCTACTTGCGAGCAGGCTTTCGTATCGGAGGTCTGGATACGGAAGTGTACAAAGGAACCAATCAGGAAGGCAAAAGTGACATTTTGTTTTATTTGGATGCAGCGGAAACGGCAGGCAAAAAATAGCTAAAAAAAGAAAAAAATTCCTCCTGCCAGATGGTACACTTAAGGCAACAATGTTTTAGAAGGTGAGGAAGAAGAATGTACGTAGGATTTGATATTGGCGGAACAAGTATTAAATATGGTGTTTTAGATGAAAGCGGAGTGATCCTTGAAAAATCAGCGATCCCTACTAGCTATGAGCCAGCCCAGTTTTATCAGGATCTACTCACGATCATCGAAGATGCCCAGAGCCGCCACCCGATTGATGGCATTGGGATCAGCGCCCCCGGGATCGTTCAAAAAGACGGCTTTATGTTAACTGCGGGCGCCATCAAATCGTTATATGGCGAAAATTTCAAAGCAGTCTTGGAAGCGCGTACAGGGTTGCCTGTGGCGGTGGAAAATGATGCCAATGCAGCAGCGATCGCTGAAAAATGGATCGGCAATGCGCAAGAGGCTGCCAACTACTTGTGTCTTGTCCTAGGCACTGGTGTAGGCGGTGGGATCGTGATCAATAATCAAGTCTACCGAGGTGCTCATGGCATGGCTGGTGAATTTGGCTGGATGGTGATCGATCAGCTGCCAGAAGAAGGCAATATCGAGGAAAGTTCCATTAATAAAAAAACTGCCGTCGTGGGCGGCTTGATTCGCCTCTACAATTTAGCGGGGGCAGCAGTTCCTGGCTTTGAACCCACCCAAGACGCCAAAGAGATTTTTGACCGCGCGCAGCAAGGCGAAGCGTTGGCGCTGAAGCTGACGGACCAATTTCTGACGGATCTGTCTGTAGGGCTGATCAATTTGATCAGCTGCTTTGATCCAGAATTGGTATTGATCGGCGGCGGCATCAGTGCCAATCCTTATTTCTGGGAACGCCTGCAGGCTCGCTTGACGATCACGGAAACACGGCATGAAGCGATCAATTATTTGCGCGGACAAACCATCGCACCTGTTCGTCCAGCGAAGCTGAAAAACGACGCCGGCTTGATCGGCGCAGTCTATCAGATCCACCAACAGCTGCACCGTTAAAAGTTCGGATATGCTATACTGGTGTAAATTGATTATCTAGGACAGCGAGGAACCAGCATGGCGCTTTTTGAACAATTAAACTTGAACAAGCTCTCTGCGGTAGAACAAGAAATCTACCGTTTTATCGTCAATCACTTAGAAAAGATCCCGTATATGCGTGTGCGCGACATTGCCGATGATGCTCATGTCTCTTCGACTTCGGTCTTTCGTTTTATTCAAAAAGTCGGCTTTCAGTCGTTTCCAGAATTTCGCTTCTATATCAAAAATCATTTAGAAAAAGCCCATTTTGACGCACATCCTGAACACTTAGGTTTAGAAGCGCGCATCAAAGGCTTGAATATGCAGATCTTCCACCCTGATGCGGAATACCAAATACGAAAACTCGCCGAAGCGATGCGGGATGCCGATTTGATCTTATTTATGGGGATGGGGGCATCCGGTGCGATCGCGCAATACGTTGCCCGCAAGTTGGCCAGTCTCGGTTACTTTAGCATCAGCATTGATGAACTGACCTACCCGATCAAAAGCTTTTTGCGAAAAGATCAAAAGAATGTTTTGGTTTTTTTGAGTGTCTCTGGTGAAACCAAAGAACTGATCGAAGTCATTACCGGTTTAGACAATCAGGCGATCGTGCAGAAGTACTGCATTACCCCAAATCGGGAAAGTACGTTGGCACGCCTGTGCGATTATTCGATCGAGTATGCGATCAAAGAGGAACGCAAAGACATCTTTCTTGATTTGACTAGTCAACTGCCTTCAGTAGCGATTTTAGAAACGCTGATCGGCTATTTGCAAGATTATCGTGCCCATTCTTGATGGTTCAGTTTACTGAACCATCTTTTTTTGTAACACTGTGTTCCAGCTGCGGAATTTTTTTCATTTCTTGAGAGATATGTACGGAATCCGTATCCGCTTACTTTTAGACGTTTTCATTCGCTATAATGATGGCATCAATTAATGAAAGGTGTTATTATTATGCAAAAATTCAATGACCTGTTAGACCGCTCGTTGGTACCAATCGCAACAAAGTTGAACAATCAACGCCACGTAGCAGCGATTCGAGATGCGTTCATGCTGATTTTCCCACTGACCATCGCTTCTTCTCTCGTTATTTTGGTCAACAATATTTTATTTTCCAATGAGAGTTTCATCGTGCAATTATTTCAACTGAATCGACTTTTCCCGAATCTGGAAAGTGCCCAGCAAGTCCTGGCTTCCGTGGCGAACGGGACCATCAACATTATGAGTTTATTTATTGCGTTTCTTGTTGCTCAGCTTTTAGCCAAGCATTTCCAAGCAGATGCTACGCTAGTTGGTTTGACAAGTGTCGCTGCCTTTATGATCTTGTACCCGACCTCCTTTGCAGTAGATGATGTCAATGTGATCTCCACACAATATTTAGGCGCCCAAGGGTTGTTTGTAGCTATGATCGTGGCTTGTTTGGTCGGTGAATTCTTGCCGAAGCTTTTCAAAGTCAAACGACTGCAGATCAAAATGCCTGAAATGGTACCACCAGCAGTTTCTCGTTCCTTTTCTGGCATGATTCCGATCGTGATCATCGTGGCAGTCACTGCTTTGATCAATTTCTTAGTTTTGATGATCGCGCCAGAAGGCATCAATGAACTGATTTATAATGGGATCCAAAGTCCATTGCGGGATCTGGGGGGCAATGTCGTCGGTGTCTTGATCTTGGCGTTCTTGCAAACTACGTTGTTTGCGATCGGGATCCATGGACCAAATACTTTGAATGCGGTTCGTTCAGCGATTTTTACCGAACAGGACCTAGCTAACCTAGACTTTATCAACCAAGGCGGCTCCTTGTGGGACGTTCCTTACAAAGAAACATGGGGCGTTTTAAATGATATGTTCGCAAATATGGGCGGAACTGGTATGACATTGGGCTTGATCATTGCGATCTTCATCGCTTCAAAACGTCCAGAACAACGTGAGATCGCTAAAATGTCCTTAGTTCCAGGAATTTTCCAAATCAATGAGCCGATGATCTTCGGTCTACCGATCGTCTTGAACCCAATCATGATCATTCCGTTTATTTTGACGCCAATGGTCAATATTTTAGTGGGTTATTTTGTCACTGTTGTCTGGCCGATCATGCCGACCCCAGCGATTGGGGTACCATGGACGACCCCAGGAATCATTAATCTCTTTTTAGGAACTGGAGGAAATGCGATCGCTGCAGTTGTCGGTGTCGTTTGTCTTGCGATTTCGGTCTTGATCTATTTGCCATTCGTGATCGCCTCTAACCGTTCCCAAAAAGTGGAATTATAAGCAAACGAATGAGTCGAGGAGGAATGAAATTTATGTCCGCAAAAATGCCAAAAGATTTTTTATGGGGCGGCGCGATCGCTGCCCATCAAGCGGAAGGCGCTTGGAATGTTGCTGGCCGTGGAATGAGTACCGCTGATGTTATGACGGCCGGTGGCAACGGTATTCCCCGTAAAATCACCAAAGGCGTCATTGAAGGAGAGTATTACCCGAACCATGAAGCCATTGACTTTTATCACCGGTACAAAGAAGATATCCAGTTATTCAAAGAGCTGGGCTTGAAATGTCTACGGACATCGATTTCTTGGAGTCGGATCTATCCAACTGGAACAGAAGAAGAACCAAATGAAGCCGGTCTCCAATACTACGATGATCTTTTCGACGAATTGCAGGCAAACGGCATCGAACCCGTGATCACTTTGTCCCACTTTGAAATGCCTTATGCCCTCTATGAAGAATTTGGTGGGTTTGCTAACAAAGAAGTGATTCCCCTCTTTGTCAAATTCGCTAAGACCGTTTTTCAACGGTATCGTGACAAAGTAACGTATTGGATGACCTTCAATGAGATCAATAATCAAGCAGATGGGCAAGAGCCGCTGCACGTTTGGACCAATTCTGCCATGATCATCGAGGATGACAGTCAAAAAGAAGCACTCGTCTTTCAAGCGGGCGTCAATGAGTTGATTGCCAGTGCGGCAGCGGTGATCGAAGGCAAAAAAATCAATCCAGATTTTCAGATTGGCTGTATGATGGCCTATGTCCCAGTCTACCCCTACTCTTGCGCACCCGCTGATTTGATGGCATCCGTCAAAGCCAATGAACGGCGCTATTTTTACAGCGACGTCCACGTACGAGGCAAGATCCCAACCTATGTGCAAAAATATTGGGCGAAAAAAGGCATCACGATTGAGATCACGCCCGAGGAACAAGCGCTATTAAAAGCGGGAACCGTTGATTATATTGGGTTCAGCTATTACATGTCAGGAACGATCTCAACCCTTGATGAGGTGGCTGGCACACCAACTGAGGATATCCCAGGAGCAAAAATCGTGAGTAATCCTTATATCAGTGCTTCTGATTGGGGCTGGCCTATCGATCCAGTCGGGTTGCGTTATGTGTTGAATACGATCTATCAACGCTATGACTTGCCGCTATTTATCGTAGAAAATGGCTTTGGTGCTTACGATCAATTAACCGATGAACAGCAAGTCCATGATGACTACCGTATCACTTACCTGAAAGAGCATATCGAACAGATGGAAAAAGCGGTGGTTGAAGATGGTGTACCGTTATTAGGCTATACGCCTTGGGGGATCATTGACATCGTCAGCTTCGGCAGCGGCGAAATGGAAAAACGCTATGGCATGATCTATGTCGACAAAGACAATACTGGAAAAGGAACCTTGAATCGTTTGAAAAAAGATTCCTTTGCGTGGTACCAGCAAGTGATCGCCTCTAATGGTGAAACGCTCTAATTACTGCTTCCATGACTAACGTACAAAAACCGCCCCTCGTTGCGCCATACTCCTTTTCACATTAGGAGCCCGGCAACGAGGGGGCGGTTTTCTTATTAAAGAGGGGCGCCATTGCGAGGATGGCTTTTCTTATCATCACTAAACACTACCTCAATGCTGTGGTACACTATAGCTATTCATTTAATTTCACTTTAAGGAGGAGCTGCATGAAGCCGATATTTCGTTCGATCCAATCTCAAGATGATGCGCCCTTAGCCGCTATCATTCGCAAAAGCTTGACCGACCACCAGTTGGCGGTTCCAGGGACTGCCTATTTTGATCCCGAGTTAGACCATTTAAGTGAATTTTATGCAGCAGATCCTGCTAGCCGCCATTATTTTGTCGTCACTAATGAATCGGGTACCCTTTTAGGCGGCGGTGGTCTTGCCGCTTATGATTCAGAAGGGAAAATAGCCGAGCTGCAAAAATTTTATCTCAGTGATGCTGCCAAAGGGCAGCGCCTCAGCTATCCCTTGCTGGCGAAGATCGAGGCCAAAGCTGTTGAACTAGGTTATCGGCAACTCTATTTAGAATCCCATCATTCTCTAGAAGCAGCCTTGCATGTCTATCAAAAAGCCGGCTATCGCGCATTGTGCCAGCCACTATTGGCAGCACAGCATACCACGATGGATCGCTTTTATGTGAAAACATTAGAGCCGCAGCAACCAAATCAATGCAACAGCACCCACGGTTTGGACGGCGCCAACGGAAAGACCATAGAATAAAAAGCGCGGGCCTTCTTTTAAAAACTTGCGGAAATCCAGGCGCAAACCGATGGCTGCCAACGCCGTCGTTTCAAACCACGTACTGATAAAATGAGCGCCCTCATTCAACCAGCTAGGCAGCGGCAAGAAGCTGTTCAAGATACAGATGGTCAAGAAGCCCAACACATACCAAGGGATCGGCAGCCGCAGCTTGCCTTTGGCTTTGGTTTTGGTGGGGGTCTTTGTCGTCATTCGTTCAAAAACAATGACGACGACTGCCAACATGATGATGCGCGCGATTTTAAAGAGCATCGCGTATTTGACGGTGTCGGCATCAATCAAACTAGCCCCCGCCACGACTTGTCCGACGGATTGCAGCGTGCCACCAAGTAAGGCGCTTTTTTGCAACAGATCATCGCCGTATAAGGCCAAGCCTAAAAACGGCAGCGTCAGCATCATCACTGTTCCTAAAAGATTGACCAAGGTGATGATCTGCCCTTTTTCTTCATCATCGGCATCAATGGCCGGTGCGATCGCCGCAATCGCAGAGGATCCGCAGACAGCATTGCCGCCTGCCATCATCAGGCTCATCTTTTGATTAAAGCCCATTTTTTTCCCTATCAAATAAGCAGCGGTAATGACCAAGCTCATCATCAGCAATATAAAGAGAAAGCCCCGAAGGCCCATTTCACTGATGGTCTGGAAAGTGACGGTAAAGCCCAGCAAAACCACCGAATATTCCAAGAGCCGACTTTCCGCAACCTTCGTTCCGACTTGATAGCGTTCTTGCTTGAACAGTGTATTTCCTAAAATGATTCCTAATAAAATAGCAAGGGTTGCTCCCCCTAATTTTGGCACAGCCAAAGCCATGATTCGGGCGATGACGGCTACCGAAAAGGATAGGAACAAACCGGGAAGTATCAAAGCTGTTTGTCGTTGCTTCATTGCTTTCATCCTTTCATATAACATCCATTATACACAGATTGACCGATCAGTAGGATTTATTGGTATAATAGTTATGATTGAATTTTCTAATGGAAGGGATTGCAATGTTAAAATTACTGGAGACCTTCAAGATGGTCTATGAAACGAAAAATTTTTCGAAAGCTGCCGAATTGCTGTTTATTTCGCAGCCCACGGTTTCTGCTCAGATCAAGCAGTTGGAACAAGACCTGGATACACCGCTTTTTTTACGCAATGGTCGCAAAAACGTGATCGCCACGCCCCAAGCAGAGTACCTTTACGAAAAGGCACTGAATTTATTGGATGAGTGGTCGACGATCGCCAGCGAGATCCATACCAACACGCAGCATCAAAGCCACTGTGCCCTAGGCATCTCTCATACCTATGCGATGGCCTTGATGCCTGACTTGATGATTGCTTTATACAACGCCTTTCCCACGGTGCGTTTTCGGGTATCGATGATGAACTCCGCTGAAGTCTTAACAGCGCTTGAGCAACATCAACTAGATTTAGGGATCATTGAAAAACCCTTATCTGCACCAAGTATTTTGCGTTTCCCTATTTTGAAAGATCAGCTCGTCTTAGCTGGTGATCCCCAAGTCGGTCCTTGGCTCGTCCGAGAAGCGAGTTCTGGTGTCTACTATTACACTAAGCGCTATCTAGAGGAACAAAATATTCAAGGACCGATCATTGAGATCGCCAGCAATGAATTGATCGTCGCTTTACTGAAACAAGGCTTCGGCTGTTCGATCCTTTCCAAGCGAGCCGCCCACGGCATTGGCTATCAACTGCTGGATAAAAATTTTGAGCGGCAATTTTACATCATCCAGCGCAAAGCCGTCACAGAACCAGCCATCGAGGGATTGCGGACCTTCATTCAGGAGTGGTCGCAAGAGGATTCCTCACAAGCAGAAAGCAAATAAATTCACTTGTTTTTAAGGGAGGAAACCACCGCCTCGTGGGATTTCTTAACCTTTTCTTACGATTACGCTTCCTCGCTGCCGATCTGGCCCGTTTGATTGTTTCTTAAGAAATTTGTGCTAAAATGAAGAGTACTGGCTATGGGCTCTAATGTTCCCCTTTTCGGTGGATCTTAGACCGCCCTTTGACTACCTTTACAGTTCGTGAGCAAACCAGTAAGAAAGGATCTTGAAATGAACGAACAAATCAAGAACAAATTAGCGCTGCTTCCTGACCAACCCGGTTGTTATTTAATGAAAGATAAAAATAACAAAATTATCTATGTTGGGAAAGCCAAAATTTTAAAAAATCGTGTCCGTTCGTACTTTACCGGCAGTCACGATACGAAAACCGAACGGCTCGTTCAAGAAATCAATGATTTTGAGTACGTCGTTACCGAATCAAATACGGAAGCCTTATTGCTGGAAATCAATTTGATTCAAAAAAACAAACCGAAATACAATATCATGCTAAAGGACGACAAGTCGTATCCTTTTATTAAAGTGACCAAAGAGCGCTATCCGCGTCTGATCATCACTCGTAAAGTTTTAAAAGACGGGGCTTTATATTTTGGCCCTTATCCTGATGCACGAGCAGCCAACGAAACCAAACGGGTGCTGGATCGCCTCTTTCCATTGCGAAAATGCGGTCCTTCTCAAAAGCGGCCTTGTCTTTATTATCATTTGGGTCAATGCGTCTGTCCTTATGTCAACAATGTAGATCCCAAGGATTATCAGAAGATCGTTGATCAAGTCAAACACTTTTTCCACGGCGGTCACGTCGATATTTTGAAAGACCTGAAAGAGAAGATGGGCGAAGCCATTGAAACGTTAGAGTTTGAACGAGCGGCTGAGCTGCGGGATCAGATCCAAGCGATCGATACCGTCATGACGCGACAAAAAATGACCCTGACCGACCTGATGGACCGTGATGTCTTTGGCTACAGTGTCGACAAAGGCTGGATGTGTGTCCAAGTCTTCTTTATCCGTCAAGGAAAGCTGATCGAACGAGAAGTCTCTTTGTTTCCTTTCTACAATGAAGCGGATGAAGATTTCTTGACCTTCGTCGGCCAGTTTTACCAAAAGAATGAACACTTCATTCCCAAAGAAGTCTTTGTTCCGCAAAATGTCGATGCTGCCCCATTAGAAGCGCTGTTGGAAACCAAAGTCCTGCAGCCCCAACGAGGCGACAAAAAGAAATTGGTCGATTTGGCCAATAAAAATGCCCGCATTGCCTTGGCCCAAAAATTTGCGTTGATCGAGCGTACTGAAGAACGGACGATCGGTGCTGTGGATCGTCTAGGCGATGCCATGGGGATCGCGACACCTTATCGGATCGAAGCCTTCGATAACTCCCACATCATGGGGACCGATCCCGTTTCTGCAATGGTGGTTTTTGTCGACGGGAAGCCGTTTAAAGATGATTATCGGAAATATAAGATTCGTACTGCACAAGGCGGCGACGATTATGGTTCTATGCAAGAAGTCATCTATCGCCGATACTCTCGTGTCCTAAAAGAAAACCTGCCTTTTCCTGATCTGATCATCATCGATGGTGGGAAAGCCCAAGTCGGTGCTGCCCAAGAAGTGCTGCATAACCAGCTAGGTTTAGATATTCCGGTTGCAGGTTTAGTGAAGAACAACAAACACAAAACCAGCGAGTTGATTTTCGGGGAATTTTTAGATCCGATCCAACTGGAACGCAATTCTGTCGAATTCTTTTTGCTGCAACGGATCCAAGATGAGGTCCATCGTTTTGCGATCACCTTCCATCGCCAACTGCGCAGTAAAAACAGCTTTTCTTCCAAACTGGATGAAATTCCTGGCTTAGGACCAAAACGCAAGCAACAGCTGATGAAAACCTTCAAGTCGTTAAAAAACATCCAAGCAGCTTCCGTGGAAGAGATCCAGCAAGCTGGCATCCCCAAAGCCGTTGCGGAAACTATTTTAGCCAAACTAGGTGATCAAAACCAACCCACTTCTTAAGTCAAAACAAAAACGCTCCATAGCCAACAGTAGCTATGAAGCGTTTTTTCGTTGAAGAAGCATTTTGTAAGCCGTTACTTTTTGCGGTGCTGTAACAGGTCAGGCTTCATGTCTAACATGGAATAGCCACGAACATCATACCGATTGCGGCTGCAGGAATAGTCCACTGGACGTCCCGATTCTAAATAGATGATCTGTTCTAATTCCAATACTGGGTCATCTGCTTGGCACGCTAAATAGGTTTGATCGTATTCATCGCTTTTGGCAGCCTGAAAGGTCCGATAAGCACCAGCAAATTTGTAGCCTAAATCTTGCAGTAGATAGTCATAGACGGATTCTTCCAAGATTTCTTTCGTCAAACCGCTGACTAGATCCAACGGCATATAGGAATGCTCGAGTATGTATGGATTGCCTTCTAAGATCCGCAAACGGATCACATGATAGATTGGTTGTTCGGCAGTGATCTGAAGCATCTCTTGAATTCTTGTTGTAGGAAAACAGACTTCAAAGGTGATGACTTGGCTAGTCAATGTCCGTTTTTCTTGTTTCATCTGATAGCTCAGGCCTTTGTATTCTGTCACCAATGAGGTATCTTTGCCCCAAAAGGAATGATTCAAAACTTTGGTCCCTAAGCCGCGCTTTGTCAGCAGCAAGCCTTCCATAATCAGGATATTCACCGCATTTTTAATCGTCATTCGGCTGACGCCAAACTCTTCTACTAACTCTGTTTGATAAGGTAAAAGACTGTCTTTCGGATAAGTTCCGTCCTTGATTCTTTTACGCAGAACATCTGCGATCTCCATATATTTGGGCATTTTGCCACCTCCAAAACGTGTGTTGTATTGTATTGATTGAAAAACGAGAAAAGAACCGGCCAAACGAAAAGAGTGTCATCACACCACTGCACCTTCCAATGAAGCAATGTGATAAGGGGTATTGCACTCTGATCGCGGCCGGATAAGGTCTATTACGTTTGGCGCTTGTTTCTAATCGACTCGATCAGACATTACGCATTTTTTAAACGGCGTGTTTCTTGAATTTGCGCCATTTTCACGAACGGCAAGTAGATAACGATCGACAAGATCAAGTTAACAGCTGCCAAGATTCCGCCAGCAATACTTTGTGTCGACAAAATACCGCCGATGATTGGTGGCGTCGTCCATGGTGCGATGACGGTACTTGCAGGAACTAAGCCAGTTGCGGTTGCAAAATAAGCAGTCGTTACTAAAACAAGTGGGGTCAACACATATGGGATGAACAAGATTGGGTTCAAGACAACTGGCAACCCAAACATCACTGGTTCATTGATCATAAACACACCTGGTGCAACGGATAGTTTTGCGACAGTCATATATGCTTTATGATGACGAGCAACTAAAAAGATCGCAATCAAAAGACCTAGTGTCGCACCTGTTCCGCCGATGTTCACGAAAGAATCAAAGAATGGTTTGTTCACGATATAAGGCAAATCTGTTCCTGCTTCTAATGCTCGTGCGTTTGCTTCGATCGCAGGCACATTGATCGTTTGCATGAACGGGTCGATGATGTTGGCACCATGTAAACCAAAGAACCATAAGAATGCAGAGATAAAACCTAATAGCAAAGCAGCTGGGTAAGAGTTTGCCAAGCCCATGAATGGTTGTTGCACCAATTCATAGAAGGACAATACGATACTTGTCACACCAAATGCTTGGAAAATTGCTGTAAACAAAGCAAAGATCGATACGGTGATCATTGCTGGGAATAATGCAGCAAATGAACGTGAAACTGCTGGTGGTACTCCATCAGGCATGTTGATGACTAAGCGTGGGTTGCCAGCTAGACGACGGAAGATCTCAGTAGAAATGATCGATACGATTAATGCTAAAAATAATCCTTGAGAACCAAGTCCGGCAGCTGTTAACAAACCATCTGGGCCTGTCGCCATTGCACCTAATGCGAAGAAACTTGCAACTGAGATCGCCCCAGCACCTAATGCGTCTTGATTGTAGCTTTTAGCTAAATTATACGCTACTGTGAAAGCGATTAACAGACCAAGTATTGAAAAAGTACCTGCTGACAAGTTGTTCCCAAAGGCTTGCCATGTTCCTTCACCAAAAATGCCATTCATAAAATCAATATAGGCAGGAATTGGCAAGTTGTTGATCAATACCCCAAAAGAGCCTAAGATCATCAACGGCATCGTTACGATAAATCCGTCACGAATGGCCACTAGATGTCTTTGAGAGCCTATTTTAGAAGCGATCGGAATAAAGTGCTTCTCCATAAATCCAATAAATTTATCCATTGTTTTTTCTCCTTTCAAACCCTAAACAAAATAATGAAACCGATTTCTACTAAAGAATACCACCAGAACGTTTCCATGTCTAGTCTTTTCTATATCAAAACTGTGCTTTTGTTTAACCCAGCTTATCATTTGCAAAAACAGGTGGTTTTTTAATAGAGAATGCCCTTCGGAACAAGACAGAAAAATCCGCGATTTTACACAAAAAAAGCAATGCTTATCCCTACAGCATTGCTTTTTTCATTGTTATTAAAAGCCGTTATTATCTGAAACTTCTTTAAACCAACGACCTGATTTTTTCACCGTTCGTTTAGCATCATTTGCTAAGTCAACGGAGATAAATCCGTAACGGTTCTTGTAAGCATTGGTCCATGACCAGTTGTCCATGCAGGTCCACATATGGTAGCCGACACAATTGGTTCCTTCTTGGATCGCTTGGTGGACGTACTTCAAGTGGTCAGAGACAAATTCGATGCGGTAATCATCTTCGATCACGCCATCAGCATTGACGAAGCGTTCTTCTCCTTCGACACCCATGCCATTTTCAGAAATGTAGCACTTGATATTGCCATAGTTTTCTCGCGTGTTCGTCAAAATATCATAGATCCCTTTTTCATAGATTTCCCATCCACGATACGGGTTCATTTTCTTGTTCGGCATATCATAGTTATCAAAGTAATCATCAGGCATTGGACTTTTCGCTTCATCGATCGGTGATTCTTTCTTCATGATACGACGAGGTTGATAATAATTGATCCCCAACAAGTCGATCGTATTTTCGCGAATCGTTTGTAAATCATCGGCTTCCATCGCTGGTACCATATCCAATTCCTTGACGATGGTCACTAATTCTTCTGGGAACGTGCCTTTGACCGCAGGGTCTAAGAAAGAACGATTAAAGAAGGCATCCGCGATTTGCGCTGCTTTGACATCCTCTGGATCGTTCTCATCTCTTGGATAGCTTGGCGTCAAGTTCAAGATGATGCCGATCTCCCCATCAAGGTTCATCTCATGATAGACTTTGATGGCTTTAGCACTCGCCAACGTTTCGTGGAACCCAACTTGGACTGCATGTTTCATGTTGATCTCATTTGGATAATGGAATTGGTAAAGATAGCCGCCTTCAACAGGGACGATCGGTTCATTATGAGTGAACCATTTCTTGACACGATCACCAAATAATGTAAAGCAGGTTTGCGCAAATGCGACATAGGCGTCCACGGTCTCTCGGTTCAACCAGCCGCCTTTTTCTTGCAGCGCCATCGGCATATCGAAGTGGTAAAGGTTCATGAAAGGTTCGATCCCGTTGGCGATCAACTCATCAATGTAGGCATTGTAAAAATCAACGGCTTTTTGATTGACTTCTCCTTTGCCTTGCGGGAAGAGACGACTCCATTGGATCGACGTCCGAAACGTCGTATGGCCGGTTTCTTTCATTAGTTGAATATCTTCTTGATAGCGTGTATAGACTTGCGAGGTTTTTTCAGGACCTACCTCATTGAAAAATTTCTCTGGTTCTTGCTGATACCAGTAATCCCAGATGCTTGCCCCTTTGCCATCGCCTTCAAATACACCTTCTGTTTGTGGGCCACTAGCGGCTGACCCCCACCAAAAGCCTGCTGGAAATTGATAATCCATCTTCATTCACTCCTCATTTTTTCTTTGCTGCCCTAATCATAAAGGAAGCAGTTACAAAAATCAATCTTTTTTAAAATAAATGTATAGACATTTAAAATAAAACATGATACATTATCAATGTAATCGATTGCAAAAAGAAATTTAAGGAGTGAAATAATAATGAATGGTTTTATGGACAAGTTATCTGAAAAGATTTTGCCCTTGGCGAATGCCTTAGGACAAAATCGCTACCTGACCGTCTTGCGGGACGCGTTTATGCTTTCGTTCCCAATCACTATGTTTGGATCGATCGTGGTCGTTTTAAACAACCTGCCCTTCTTCAGTGATGCCACTAAAGGAACATTAGGAACACTGTTTGGCAATGGGCAAAATGCAACAATGAGTATCATGACTGTTTTCGTTACTTTCGGTATTGGCTATTATTTATCAAAATCATATGATGTGGAAGGGATTTTTGGTGGTGCCGTTTCGTTTGCCAGCTTTTTGATCTTGACTCCTTTCTTTATGACTACTGAATCTGGCGAAACGATCTCCGGTGTGCTGTCTCTTGATCGTCTTGGCGCAAAAGGGATGTTTATCGGGATGATCGCAGCATTTTTGGCAGCTGAAATCTATTGCCGCATCACAAAACGCGGCTGGCAGATCAAAATGCCTGATGGGGTACCACCAGCAGTTTCTAAATCTTTTGCCGCTTTGATTCCAGCAATTATCACCTTAACGGTATTCTTAGTGATCAATGCCATCATGACGGGTGTCTTCAATGCCAACTTGCATGACTTGGTTTATGAATTGATCCAAAAACCATTGACTGGACTAGGCAGCAGCTTGCCAGCAACTCTATTGGCTTTGTTCTTTGTTCAATTCCTTTGGTTCTTCGGTCTACATGGTCAAATCATCGTCAACTCTGTGATGGACCCGATTTGGAATACATTGATGTTAGACAACTTAGAAGCGTATCAAAATGGGGATGCACTGCCGCATATCGTCACAAAACCATTTATGGAAACCTTTACCGTTGGATTAGGCGGTTCTGGTATGACGTTAGCCGTTGTTATCTTGATGGCTTTCGTATTGAAGAAAAAACAATACCGCGATGTTGGTCGTTTGGCTTTAGCACCAGGGATCTTTAACGTTAACGAACCAGCCATCTTCGGTATGCCGATCGTCTTGAATGCGACGATCCTGATTCCTTGGGTCGTGGCACCTCTTGTGGTAACGACCTTCAACTACTTAGTGATGGCGGCTGGACTTGTTCCTGCACCAACTGGTGTTTCTGTTCCTTGGACCGTTCCAGTGGTCTTCAGTGGTGTCTTAGCAACCAACTCTTGGTTAGGTGGTTTGCTGCAAGTCATTGACGTGGTGATCGTCGGCTTGATCTGGTATCCATTCTTACGTGTGTTAGATCGTCAAGCAGAACCATCAATCGATTAAGCGCAACGGCTGGCTGAATTTTTTCAGTCAGCCGTTCTTTTTATAAAAAAACCAAGGTTTGATTGTCGAAACCGCTTTTTTCAGCTATACTTCTTGCGAGGTGATCAGATGCCAAAATACCAAGAAATTGCCAATATTTTACGCACACGTATCAAAAACAAAACGTATCCGCCTGACAGCTTACTGCCGAATCAAACTGATTTAGTCGAGGAATTCGGAGTCAGCCGGATGACCGTCAAAAAAGCCATCGGTATCTTAGCCATGGAAGGACTGGTTTATTCTCAGCGGGGCGCTGGAACAAAAATATTGAACCACCCATTCTTAAAAAAAGACACCACTGCTTTAACGGTCTATGAAGGCTTGTCAACGGAAATGGGCAAAGCTGGCCGCAAGCTAGTCAGTCAGGTCATCGATTTTCAAGTCGAATTTCCTGACCAAACGATCCAAGAAAAGTTGATGTTAACGGAAGAACAGCCGATCTATAGTATTGTCCGCTTGCGGATTCTTGAAGACCAACCGTTTATTTTAGAATATACCTATATGCCCGTCCATTTAGTGCCCAATTTAACTCGTGGCCATTTAGAAAGTTCTATCTACCGTTATGTCAAAGAGGAACTAGGGGTCCAGTTTGCTGGCGCCTACCGCACCATCGCCGCTGATAAAAGTACCGCATACGATCAACAGTATTTGGACTGTAAAGCCGATGATCCGGTCTTAGAGATCGAACAGATCGTCTATCAGAAAAATGGCTCACCTATCGAATTTTCCCGTAGTCGCAACCGTTATGACGTGCGAGCCTACTCTTATTTAGATGTCCAGCACTAAAAAGACCTGCCCACGGTTTTCTTCCATCAGAAACCGTGGGCAGGTCTTTTTGTTGGTGCATTCGTTGCTTCGTTTATTTTTTCGCTGAGGGTTGGAATCGTTTCAGCCGCAAGGCATTCAATAAAACGGATACCGAGCTGAAGCTCATGGCCGCCCCAGCGATCATTGGATTGAGCAAGGGGCCACCGAAAAGATGCAGCACACCCATTGCGACAGGGATGCCTAAGACGTTATAAGCAAAAGCCCAGAAAAGATTTTCTTTGATGTTTTTGATGGTTGCCCGACTTAACTCGATCGCTGATGGGACGTCCATCAGATCGCTGCGCATCAGTACGATGTCTGCCGATTCGATGGCGACATCGGTACCGGAGCCGATCGCGATCCCTACATCGGCTTGGGCTAACGCGGGCGCATCATTGATCCCGTCACCTACCATCGCAACCTTTTGGCCTTTGGCTTGCAGGCCAGCTACTTTGGCGGCTTTATCTTCTGGCAAGACGTCACTGATCACTTCATCGATACCGACTTGTTTGGCGATGGCTTGGGCCGTTCGGGCATTGTCGCCCGTGATCATTGCTACGTACAAGCCCATTTGATGCAACCGGTCAATGGCTTTTCGACTGCTTTCTTTGATAGTATCTGCCACAGCGATGATCCCGATCGCTTCGCCGTCTTTGGCAACATACATCGGTGTTTTCCCTTCGTGAGCCAATTGTTGGGCTTGCTCGATCAGGCCATCAATGGCAACGTTTTGTTTTTCCAACCATTTCTGGTTGCCTAATAGGACTGGACTGCCAGCGATCGTTCCTTGAATCCCATGCCCTGGGATCGCTTCAAACCCGTCAACTTCTTGTAGGGCGAGAGCTTGCGTGCGGGCTTCGATCACAATGGCTTCGCCTAATGGATGTTCTGAACCTTTTTCAACAGAAGCCGCCAGCTGCAGCAATTCCGTCGGCGTGTGGTTGCCGGCAGGCAGGAGATCGGTTACGACTGGTTTGCCTTCTGTGATTGTGCCGGTTTTATCAAAGACGATCGTCGTCACGTTTCTAGCTGTTTCTAACGCATCGCCGCTTTTGATCAAGACGCCATTTTCTGCCCCTTTGCCCGCACCCACCATGATGGCGGTCGGTGTCGCTAATCCTAAGGCACACGGACAAGCAATCACTAATACAGAAATCGTAATGGTCAATGAGAAGATCCAGGTTTCTTGTCCTAAGAAAAACCAGGCAAGTCCTGCAAAAACCGCCAAGACCATGACGATCGGGACAAACACCCCCGAAACTTTGTCAGCCATGCGAGCAATCGGCGCTTTGGAGCCTTGGGCATTTTCTACTAACTGAATGATTTGCGCTAACGTTGAATCTTCTCCCACATTGGTGGCTTCATATTGAAAGGAGCCGTTTTTGTTGATACTGGCGCCGATCACCCGATCACCGACTTGTTTTTCGATAGGTAAGCTTTCTCCAGTAATCATTGATTCATCGATGGCAGAGCGGCCTTGGGTAACGATCCCATCCACAGGAATCTTCTCACCAGGTCGTACGATTAAGATATCGCCAGCTGCGACTTCTTCAATACCCACTTCGACTTCTTCGGCTTGATTCCCGCTGCCGCGGAGCACGCGGGCTTTTTTCGGTGCGAGATCCAACAACTTCTTGATAGCTTCGGAGGTTTTGCCCTTCGAGACCGACTCAAGGTATTTTCCTAAAGTAACTAATGCCAAAATAACGGCGGCTGTTTCATAGTACAAGTGCATCGCATAATGGGTCGTGCCCAGGTAGACCATCACGGTCCCATAAATACTATAAAAGAAGGCAGCACTGGTTCCCAATGCGACGAGGGAATCCATATTGGGATGGCCTTTCCAAAGTGCTTTGAAACCAGCAATGTAAAAGGCGCGACCGAGGACCATCACCGGTAAGACCAAAAGCAATTGAGTGGTAACAAAATTGACTGGATAGGCCATCGGATCTAAAAAGCCAGGGATCGGCAAACCGATCATTTCCCCCATCGTCAAATAGAACAAGGGGATCGTAAAGAGCGCTGAAAGCCAAAACCGTTGCCATAAAGCACGAATCTCTGCCTGTTTTGAATCCACCTTGTCGGCAGAAGCGGTCGGCAGCTGTGCATCATAG
Source organism: Enterococcus casseliflavus NBRC 100478 (assembly GCF_001544095.1). GTDB lineage: Bacteria > Bacillota > Bacilli > Lactobacillales > Enterococcaceae > Enterococcus_D > Enterococcus_D casseliflavus. The sequence goes on from NZ_BCPT01000002.1 coordinate 151,056, forward strand.
CCCGCCTCTTTCACGGCAGCTGCGATCTTCGCGGCGGTCACTTGATCTTGTTGATAGCTGACCGTCAGTTTTTCTGTTGCCAGATTGACGGAGGCTTGCTCCACACCCGCTAATTTTTGGACAGCTTTTTCTACTGTTTGGGCACAAGACGCACAGGTCATGCCCGAGATGGCAAAGGTCTCTTGTCTTTGGGAGCCGATCAGTTGATAGCCCGCTGCTTTGATGGCCGCAGCGAGTGTTTCTTCGGTGAGCTGCTGCTCGTCATAACGAATATGTAATTTTTCAGTAGCCAAATTGACAGCTGCTTGATCGACCCCCGCCAGCTTGCTGACTGTTTTTTCGACGGTCTGGGAACAAGACGCACAGGTCATCCCTTTTACCCCATAATTCTTTTCGATCATTGTTTCCTTCCTCCTTGCTTGCTATGCAAACCCATTAACCTTTTATGTTTACAGTTGTAATCTTCTTATACTTTACAATTATCGTTTACACTTGTCAACGATAATACTCAAAAAAAGGACGTTCTCCTTTGAAGCGGCCCAAAACGCGAGACTTTTGGTCTACCTTTGGGCGGTCGCTACAGGTGGAACGTACTTTTTTCTAAGAAACGATCACTGCCGTTGCAGGGGTCGTTTCGCTTATTCAGGTATTGGTTTTAGGAGGCTAGCACTCTTGCCCGTTGGTTTTGATCAGCTCTTGGTACCAGTAGAAGCTGTCTTTCTTGTAGCGTGCCAAAGATCCTTCTTGCGTTTCATCTTGGTCGACATAGACAAAGCCATAGCGTTTTTGGTAGCCGTTCAACCAGCTTAGCAAATCAGTGAAGGACCAGGTGCAATAGCCAAGAACTTCCGCGCCGTCGCTGATCGCTTCTTTGATGGCATGGACATGCCCTGCTAAATAATCGATGCGGTATTGGTCATGGATTTGATGATCATCGGTTAGTTTGTCGTATTCACCAAGTCCGTTTTCTGTAATGATCACAGGCACCCGATAACGGCTAGTGATTCGTCGTAAAGCGATCCGCAGCCCTTGGGGATCGATCTCCCAATCCCAATTCGTCCGTTCCACAAATGGATTTTCGGCTTTTTTGAACATTCCTGGTGTCCCGGTTTCTTCGGAGCTGCCTTTTTTCCCAGTGGTGTTTATTTTCCCCGCACCGACACCATCTAATGGATTGTAGGCATTTGTTGCTGTTTGGTAATAATTGATCCCTAAGAAATCTGGTTTTGCTGAACGCAGCAAGTCCATATCTCCTGGTTCAATCGTTGGTGCGATCCCTTGCTCTTTCAAGTAATTCATTGCAGCAATCGGGTATTCGCCCCATAGATAGACGTCTAACCAATAATGCGCCATCAAGTCTTCCGCGTTTTCAGCTGCCAAAATATTTTTCGGGTCGCTGTTGATTGGGTAGTTTGGTGAGTAGGCGAAACTTGGTCCGATTTTCCCTGGGATTTTCATCTCATGGAACTTGTTGATCACCGAAGCATTCGCCAAGTTAGCGATATGATTGACTTCATACATCCTTTTAGGATCGGTCACTCCTGGGGGATGGGCAGCTAAAAGATAACCTAAAGAAGTAAAGATATTTTGTTCATTCAAGCTGACCCAATAGTGGACTTTGCCGCGAAAGGCTTCAAACAATACGGCCGCATAGTTGGTGAAATCTTCAATGATTTTGCGAGATTCCCAGCCACCGTATTCTTCTTGCAAAGCTCGTGGCAGATCCCAATGGTACAAGGTCACCATCGGTTCGATCCCTGCTTTTATCAGTTCATCGATCAATGCTAAATAAAAGTCTAACCCTGCTTGATTGACTTCTCCTCGTCCTTCTGGAAAAATCCGTGTCCAAGCAATGGAAAAACGATAGGTTTTCAATCCTTGTTCTTTCATCAAGGCAACATCTTCTTTGAAGCGGTGGTAATGGTCGACCGCGACATCTCCGTTAGTTGCTTTAAAGGTTTTTCCTGGAATGCGGACAAAATCGTCCCAAACCGAAGCGCCTTTGCCGTCTTCTTGCCATGCGCCTTCTACTTGATAGGCTGCTGATGCTGAACCCCATAAAAAATCATTGGGGAATTCTTTTAGTTGTTTATGATCCAATTGTTTCCCTTCTTTCTGTTTGATGATACCCCTTTCTTAAGTATACCGATAATTGCCTGATTTGTCATAAGAAGATTTTGTACCTATGCCAAGAAAGCCGATAGCACGCAAAAAACATCCTTGCAAGCAGTGGCGTTCTCCTTGCAAGGATGTGGACTAGCTATGGATCATGCATCAAATTGTGCCTGATAGAGTGCGGCGTAACGCCCCTCTTTGGCTACTAATTCTTCGTGGGTCCCTTGCTCTACGATATTCCCCTGTTCCACCACGAGGATCGTATCGGCATGTCGAATCGTGGACAAGCGATGGGCGATCACAAAGGAGGTTTTGCCTTTCATCAATTTGGTCATCGCTGCTTGGATCAGCAGCTCTGTTTGCGTGTCGACATTCGATGTGGCTTCATCAAGAATCAACAGATCGGCATCCAACAGCATTGCTCGTGCAATCGTCAACAGCTGTTTTTGCCCTTGTGAGATACCGGTTCCGTCTTCAGAGATCAAAGTATCATAGCCTTTTGGCAGGCTCATAATAAAGTCATGGATATGGGCGGCTTGTGCAGCAGCTTGGACTTCTGCCAACGTCGCATTCGCCTTGCCGTAGGCCAAATTGTCGAAAACCGTTCCCGTGAACAACCAGGTATCTTGCAGCACCATCGCATAGCTTTGCCGTAGGCTGCGGCGTGTCGCTTGGCGGATATTTTTACCGTCTAACCGAATCGCTCCTTGGTCAGGGTCATAAAACCGCATCAAGAGGTTCACGATGGTGGTTTTCCCCGCTCCGGTCGGTCCGACGATCGCGACCAAGCTGCCAGCTGGTACTTGTAGCGAAAGGTCTTTGATGATGGGCTGCTGTGCTTGATAGCCGAAGGTCACATGGTCAAAGGCGACATCACCAGACACCTCGTGGTATTCGTAGGCTCCAGGAACATCAGAAACTTCAGGTTCTTCATCCAGCAAACGGAAGATTCGTTCTGCCGCCGCCAATGCTGATTGCAAATCGCTGAAGATGTTGGCTAACTCATTGATTGGTCCTGAGAATTTTCTGGAGTAAAGAACAAAGGAAGAAACATTCCCTAATGTCAGATGACCGAACAAAAACAGCAAAGCGCCAAACATACTGATCAAGGACAACGACAGATTGTTGATAAAGTTGATGGAAGGACCAGTCATACTGCCGTAGTACTCGGCATTGTAATAGGCATCCACCGCTTCTTGGTTTTTTTCGTCAAAACGGCTGATGATCGCTTCTTCTTGGTTATACAGCTTGATCGTTTGCTGACCAGAAATAATCTCTTCCACAAAGCCGTTCAATTCGCCTAATTTGCGGGAACGACGGCGAAACAATGGTTGAAATTTGCTCATCAAAAAGCGGGTCAAAAAGATCGAAGCGGGAACCGTTACGACAAAAATCAGCACCAGCAGCGGCGAAATCAAAACCATCATCACAAACGAACCAATGATCGTCACAAGACTGCTGAGGACTTGAATGGCATCGCTGGCCAATGACGTATTGATGGTATCGACATCATAACTGATGCGACTGATGATATCCCCAGTGGCGACTCGGTCAAAATACCCCACTGGCAGTTCGGTGATTTTATCAAAAATCGCCTTGCGCATCGCTGCCACCACCCGCTGACTCAAGCGGATCATCATGAGCGAAATCAGATAACTAAGAAGGGAAGACGCAAGATAAAACAGCAGCATCAGCCCACAATAAAAGAAGACTCGGTCAAAAATGACCTTGCCGGGACCCGGTTGAATGGCATCAATGGCGTACCCTGAAAGCAACGGTCCCACCAAGGCGAAAATGTTGCTGGCCATCATCAATACAGCGGCTGCTAGCAAGAGACCTTTGTACTCGTAAAGATAGCCCCACAAACGCCGTAGTGTTTTCTTACTATCCTGCGGTTTTTCCGTTTTTTTCTTCGGCATCGTCGGCACCTCCTGTCTGACCTTGATAAATGGCTTGGTAGATCGCATTTTCTGCTAGTAATTCTTGGTGACTGCCAAAGCCGTTCATTTGCCCGTTTTCCAGTACCAAAATTTTGTCGGCATGCTGGATCGAGCTGATCCGCTGCGCGATCAAGACCGTCGTCGTCTGTTGAAACTGCTGTCTCAGGACCTTGCGCAACTGAGCGTCGGTCCGATAATCCAGCGCACTGGCAGAATCATCCAAAATCAAAATCTCTGGATCCCCCGCCAAGGCCCGCGATAACAAGACCCGCTGCTTTTGACCCCCGCTTAAATTGCTGCCTTTAGCATGCAGTGGATGAGCTAAGCGCTTGGGTAGTTGATTGATAAACTCCTTGGCTTGGGCGCGAGCCGCCGCTTCTTCGATCTGTTCTTTGGAAAACCGCCGACCAAAAGCGATATTTTCTTCGATCGTTTCCGCAAAAAGCACGTCTTTTTGTAAGACGACACCGAATAACTGATGCAGCTCCGTCGGATCGATGGAGCGAATGTCGCGACCAGCGATGCGAATCATGCCCTTCGTTGGGTCATAGAGCCGCAGCAGTAGTTTGACGATCGTTGATTTTCCACTACCAGTCGCACCGATAATCCCTAAGGTTTCTCCCGGCTGCAAGGAAAAATCGATGTCTTTCAGCACCTGGGTACCGTTAGGATAGGTGAAGGAAACTTTTTCAAAAACGATATGCGCAGACTCTTCTTTGACAGGCGCCTCAATGACTTGCATATTTTGCGGCAGGCGCAAGACGGATTGGATTCGATCGGCAGAAGCCAGCCCCTTTGACACGATCACAAAGATGCGCGTGATACTGAGCATGGCATTCAAAATGATCGTAAAATAAGTCAAAAAGGCGATGATGACGCCTGGTTGGGTCAATCCTTGATTGACGCGAAAGGCACTGACGACGATCACTAGCGTCAGTCCGATATTCAAAAATAGGTCCATCAGGGGTGGTGTCGCAGCCATCGTTCGATTAGCGGTAGTTTCCGCAGCTACTACGTCTTGGTTGACGTGGTCAAAGCGCTTTTTCTCGTAATCTGCTTTGGACAAGGCCTTGATCACCCGAGCCCCAGTCACATTTTCACGGACAGTTCGCACCAACACATCCACTTGCTTTTGCAATGAGGCAAACAAGGGAATCCCCCGTTTCGAGATCGTGACTGCCGCCACTAAAGTGAAGGGCAAGACGCCTACTAAGACCAGCGTCAACACGGGATCTAATGTGGCAGTGATCATGATCCCCCCTAATAACAGAATCGGGGCACGAATCCCCATCCGTTGGATCATCCCTACCGTTTGATGGATATTGTAAGTGTCTGTCGTCAAGCGAGACACCAAAGAAGGGATCCCGACTTCTTCGACTTGCGGAATCGACAGATAGGAAACTTTTTCAAATAAATCATGGCGTATACTGCCGTTGGTATCGCGAGCAACACTGGAGGCCATCCGATTGGCGATGATATTGGTGACGACTGCGATGATGGAGCAGACCACCATCGCCCCACCCCAAGCAAAAATTGCAGATACCTGCTTGGTGGGGATCACAGAATCGATGATATACGCCAAAATCCAAGGCAATAGCAAGTCCATCAGGGAGCCGAAGAATTTGATACTGACGCCAAGGGAGATGCGGCCGATATAGGGTTTTAAATATTGAGTCAAAAGATTCATTCCATCGCCTCATCTTTCGCTAAAATCCGCTGGGAATTTTCTTTGACGATTTCCAGATCGGCGATCAACTGCTGCTGTTGGGCAGCAGAAAAACCTGCTACGACTTGTTCATTCCAGCTTTGAAGCAGCTGTTGGATCGCTGGTTGGACGGCGAGTGCTTTTTCGGTTGGATAAACCAGTAATTGTCGTTTGTCGGTGGGACTGCTGGTTCTAGTGACAAATCCTCGTTCTTCTAGGATTGCTAGTTGACGGGCAACATTGCTTTTATTCACAAAAATCTTCTTGGCTAAGGCTTCTTGACTGATCCCCGGTTGGCGGCAAATGTTTAAGATATAGGTATGATGCATCCCGCCTAAACCAAATTTTTTCAGTTCTTTTTCCCGATAAAGGGTGGCGAGACGGGCAATATGATTGATTGAGCGGATAATGGCTTCCATGAGCACTCCTGCCTTTCTTAGTTCTTCAAAGTGTCTAATCTATTATAAGGAATAATCGTTGCGTGCGCAACGATTATTGTTTCTGACGAAAAGCAACAGGTCCACTGTTGTTGATCAGCAAAAAAAGAACTTCAGCCCTCTCGCTGAAGTTCTTTCCTTATTCATTTTATTCAGATTCTTTCAATAAAGCTTGTACGACCTTACGACGACGGTACAGCTGTCTTGTTTTCCAGCTGATAAAGCCGATGAGTAAAGCGAGCCAAGAAATGATCGTCAGCCATAAAGCTCCGTCGAAAAACCAAGGCGCGTCGTAATCAACGACTAAGACATTCTCCCCTGCTTGCTGTTGGACAGAAACGGCACCAATGGCACTCAAAGAGACATCTTTTTCAGTTAGTGGCTGCTGATTGAGGGTCAATTCAGTATATCGGTAATTGATGATCGGTAAAGCCTTCCACGTCTCTTGATCACCTTGCCAACGTAAAGTAAGCTTCCCGTTTTCTACGGTTTTTGCCACGCTATCATTCTTTTCAATGATTTCTTCCCCGTACAAATTGTACTTGTTCTTCTTGGTTTCTTGATAGAGGGGCAGATAATCTGGCGTAGAACGTTGATACAGCGCTAATGCTAAGGACTTGTCTTTACTAAAATAGGCTTCCTTCAATTGCGCTTCAGATTCCGCCGACAGATAGGTGTGGTTTCGCAGTGAAACCGCAGCTTCATCGGAGTGCCAGTCCTGCATTTTGACCGTGTTTTGGATCAGGATTTGACCAACACTCAAGACTAAAACGAGGACGAACCAACGCGGATTTGCCAATGGCTTGCCCCGATAATAAGGAACTAGCAGGCACAAACCGACTAAGATCAAAATCGTGGCAGGAACAAAGAACCGAAAAGGAAATTGCAGTAAATTGATCACACCATTGTCCAGACTGCCTAGCCATTGCCAAGGAACAGCGTTCGATGATAAAACGAAAAAGACTGCTGCAGCTGCCGTCATTAATTTGAAGCCGCCAGATAGACGTGGCCACACACGGATCGCACCGCAAAAGAACAAGGCACATAAGATGGGCAGCAGGTACGGAGTCGTCCACCAATAGCTGCTGGTTCCAGTAATGGTATTGTTCTGCATGTTGCGATTCACAAAAGGCGCGATCAACGTGTTACTCGTATAAAGATCCAACATCCCTAACCAAATATTGGCGGTCAGTAGCAAGAAGATTCCGATCGCTCCTGCTAAGCGCAGCACCAATTGTCGTTTTTCTTCGCCAGAAGTCCCAACAAAAAAGGCGCGTAAGAAAAAGGGCACGTATAAGAACACTAACAAGATGCTTGAAAACACATGGATTTGAAATAAGACCGCCACGGAAACCCCTACCGCAAAAGGCCGTAACCGTTTATGTTCCCCTAGTGCGATCAGTGGGATCAGGCACAGCGGCAGCACAGCCGCCCCCCAAGCAGAAAAGCCCTGTCGCTCAATCCAATACTGGACAGAATAGGTCGCCATAAACAGGACGCTCATCCCCACTGACAGCCAACCATTGACTCGTAATTTCTTTAATAAGCCAAACATCGAAAACCCTGCTAACAAATAGAGCAGCCCGTTGGCGAGCAGCTGGTAGGAAAACCACGAAGGACTCAGCAAGACCAGCAATCCTTGGAAATAGGCAAAAAAGGGCCCGTATAATGCATTGACGATACGAGCAGATTGCTGAAACCCGTAGATAGAAAGAAAATATTGAAAATTGCCCTCTTTGATCTGCTGGCTGGTCTCATAAAAACGATTGAAGTGAAAGACCACATCAGAGCCCAAAATCATGCCTTGGCCTAAGATCTGCGGTAATAAAAAAACACCACTCATTGCAATCAGAATCACCACTTGCCAGAAAAGCGGCTTTTGTACTATTTTTTGTTTCAAAAAAAAACCTCCTTGCACCTTTTCGGTACGCTCATAAAAAGAGTACCAGATAGGGACGAGGAGGGGAAAAAGAAAGCTTAGTGAAAAGGGATACATGGTAAAAATTTAACCAATTACTAAACTTTTCTAGGTTTTAGGTGGTCGTTTCTGTGCTTTTTCTCAAATTTATTGGGTGATCGTTTGCCAGCTTTCCAGTAGTTCGCTTAAAAGCGGGACGACCGTTTCTGCAGGGGCTGCCTCTTTTTGGACATTGGCACTGACTAGCTGATCGTACATATAGCCATACAGAGAATCGAGATCTTCTGCAATAGCGCCGCCTTGCTCACGGTCTAAAGAGACCCGTAATTCCAATAAAATATTCTGCGCCTTGACAAATTGCTGATGAGCTTGGCTCAACTCTTCTTTTTCCAATGCGATCACCGCTAATTTGATATTTTTGATCGCTGCTTGCAACAGCATTTCAATCAGTTTGTTGGGGGAGGCACTCATTACTTGGTTCTGCAAATAGTTGTTTTGCATTTTTTGATAATTCATCTTTTTTTCCTCACTATAAATCAAATTCGACGAAGGCGGCACTGTCTTCTTGCTGCAAATACGTTTTGACAAGATTATTTTTGCGGTTCAAACGCCCCAATTCTTGTTTGATCTCTTGCTGCTGGGCTTTGACCTGGTCTAAGAACGCTTGATACGCTTGGATCACTTGTTGCGCCAACGCACTGGTTTGTGGACTATGGCTCTGTTCTTCTGCTTGCATGGCTGCTATGACCGCTGCATTGGCTGCCATCAAACGACCGGCTTCTTCGCTGTCGCCGCGCCATTGGGCAAAACCAGTTAAGATCTGATTCAAACGTTCATCTAATGATACGTGTGGCTCCATCGGTTGTTTCCTTTCATGTTGACGAGGGTTTCTTATGCGAATGAGAAAATGACTGCTTTAATCGGCTATCCTGCCTAGTTTGACGTATTGGCAAACTGATTGCTTAGGTAGCTCAGCTGATTTTCAGCCTCCATCATCACGGAGTCTAACTTGGTAAACATTGTGATGTAACGCTCTTTTTTCATTGCTAAAATATCATCAAACCGTGTGATCTGCTTGTTTAAATCCTTGATGGTACTGTCATAGGTCGCAGATTTGGTGGCAATGATCCCTTTATTGGCTGAAGTATTGACGACATAGCTGTTGGCTAATTCTTTTAGGGCTAGTGTATAGCCAGTCTCTTTCGTGCTCGCACTGCCATCAGCTTCTTTGGTTTTCGTACTTGCATAAAAGAAAGACTTCACAGCAGCGGGATCTTCCGCTAAGGCTTCTTTTAACTTTGTCGTATCCAATCCCAATGTACCATCATTATCGACGGTGGAGATGCCTAGCTTATTAGCGGTCAGCTTTGAACCGCTGACGGCTGGAATGGTGATCAAATTTCGCAATTGGGTCTGTAGACGAGTCAACGCACTGTCTCCCACCAAGGTCCCCGTCTTGTTGTTTTCACTACTAGGATCTCCCACGGTCAAATTGTCGCCGATAAAACTCATCAAGCTATTGTATTGATCCACTAATCCTTGCACTGCATCAACGACTTTCGAGGTATCATTGGCTAAAGAAAGCGTCACATGCTCCTCGCTTTTTTTCGCTAACGTCAGCGTGACACCATCGATAACATCCGTCACACTGTTGCTGTCGCGAGTGATCTTCATGCCGTCTAGCTCAAAAATAGCCGGTTGGCCTTGCGTCGTTGTCGCAGTTGAACCGATCCCTAACCCTTCGGCGGCATTGCCGTCGATCAAGAAATTTTTGTCGCCCATTTTGGTATTTGTTAAAATCAAACGGTTATCCACAATGCTCGCCGCGACGAAGGTCGTCTTGCTTTGGCTATTGATCTTGGCTGCCACATCTTTTAAGCTGTCTTCGGCCGTGATCTCGATCGAAGCGGTGATCGGTTTGCCATCTTCATCGACTTCCGAACTGGTCAATGACAGCTGACCACTGACATTTAGGGCCGTTTTGCTGCTTTGAGCTACTTGACTCCCCGTCACCTTCGTGGCTGTTGCTAGTTGGTTGACTTTTAGATCATAGGTGCCTTCTGGAGCTTCCGTTGTTCCTGCAATTGAAGCGATGCTGCTATTGGTGGTCGTCGCTTTTTTCGTTTGATAAGCATCATCTTTTTGTAATGCATCGACTTTTGACAAAAAGTTAGTCAAGCGAGTGCTGATATCACTCCACGCCGTTTTTTGTGCTTTAAGCGACGTGATTTTATTCTCAGCGCGGGTCTTGTTGATCGCATCTGCCGCCAATAATTTTTCAATATCTTCTGAAGTCACGCCAGAATAACTCCCTAGCGTTGTACTGATTCCTGAACTGCTGGTTACACTTGCCATGTTTTCATCCCTTTCGATCGACCGCGATGCCCATATCATCCCATATTTTCCCAATCACATCTAGCATGTTGGCGGGCGGGATCTCTTTGATCACTTCGTTGGTCTGCATATCCACTAAACGCACCATCGTACGCCCCGTGCGCTCATGTACTTCATAAGCCAATTTCATATCTTTGCCAAGTAGTCGCTGATTCACTTCCTCCACGGAGGCTGCGATCTTGTGCTGATCGGCTACTGAAAAATAGTGGATCGGCGGTTCAGTGGCCACTGTCTGTTCCTTTTTCTCCGCCAGTTTCCCCTCTTGGTGTTGCGGCTGAAGGTTGGCGGTCTCTTGATCTAGGGATTCGATCGGACGTGCTTTAGCGACCGACGCAACGGCTTCGATCGGGTGTATTCCTGACATTGGCTGAATATCCATCAGAGCTTCCTCATTTCTAAGCGTTTTTGTGCTGCTATGTAAAACACAAGAACTGCGCTTCCCCTAGGCAGTCCTTGTGTCAGTGGTTCACTTGATCAAAAATTATCCTTGTAACAAGCTCAATACGCTGTTAGGCATTGAGTTTGCTTGTGCCAACATTGAAGTTGCTGCTTGAGAAAGGATGTTGCTCTTCGTAAAGCTCATCATTTCTTGCGCCATATCAACGTCACGGATACGTGAGTTTGCTTCAGATAGGTTTTCTTGCGTTGTACCTAAGTTGTTGATTGTGTGTTCTAGACGGTTTTGCGCCGCACCAAGATCCGCACGTTGTGCAGAAACTGCTTTGATCGCTTCATCGATTTTTGTGATTGGGTTGTTTTCAACGCTGACAGTTGCCGCTGCTGCTTTGCCTTCATCAGAAGCGGTAAATGTTGCTAAAGCATCATCGTATGTTTTTTGAGCTGTTGCTTTTGCTGTATCATCAGCAGCTGTATCGATGGCTGTTTGTAATTCAGCAACTGTTTTACCAGCTGCCGCATCAACTGTGCCGTCCGCTGCATATTTTGTTGTAGCATCTGCTTTAAAGGCAGTCGCTACTGCTTTATCTTTTGCTGCAGCAACAGCTTTAGCATCGCTTGTGTCAATGGCTTGGGTTAAATCTAAGCCTTTTACTTTCAATGCAGATGAGCTCATGTTGTTGATTGAAACGCTCATTGTTTGGTTTGCGTTGGCACCGATTTGGAAAGTGAATGATTTCGCATCATCGCCTTCACCAGTTAACAAGCTTTTTGTATTGAATTCAGTGGTATTACTGATACGGTCGATTTCATCAGACAATGCGGTGTATTCTTTGTTGATCGCACTGCGGTCGTCATCACTTAACGTACCGTTTGAACTTTGTACCGCAAGATCACGCATACGGCCTAAGATGCTGTGGGTTTCATTTAATGCACCTTCTGCTGTTTGGATCAATGAAATACCATCTTGTGCGTTGCTTTTTGCTTGTGACAAACCGCCGATTTGGCCTTTCATTTTTTCAGAAATTGCTAAGCCAGCTGCGTCGTCCCCAGCTTTGTTGATGCGTAAGCCTGAAGATAATTTAGACAAAGAATTGCTTTTAGAAGCATTTGCTGCCGTTAGGCGTGAGTAAGTATTCAATGCTGAAACGTTTGTATTGATTCTCATGTGTAGTTCCTCCTAATTTTATTCGCTAAGGTTTCCCTCTGCTACTATTTATCGGAAGAAACCGTTCAGGGTTAAGCCTTTTTTCTAAAAAAAATAAAAAACTTTTGCTCTCAGCAAAGAACAAAAGTTTTTGGGTTAATTTAAATAATCTAGAATGGACATCTGCATGATCTTTGTTCCCATCGCTAGTGTTGAACGGTAGGCAGTCATTTGATTTTGATATTCCATATACTTTTCCGCAATATCGACGTCTTGTTTGTTGGACAGTGTTTCGGTCAAGTTCAGCTTTTCCGTCTCATTTCGATCAGCTGCCGCCTCCAAGCGATTGTAGAGGGTGCCGATCTGCGCCCGTACATTCACCACATTAGTGGCATGCTGGTCATGAGCGGTTAAAAGCTCGCCACCTAAGGCATCTTTATCATCACTGCGCAACGCAGACAACAAATCATTGAAATAGGTGCTTAAATTTTGGGGATCCGCAGCTGTGCCCGTCTCGTTCATCAGACGATCACCGCTGGCTAACAGATCCACCGAGACCCCATTTGCGATTTCTCGCGGCAAGTCTTCGCTGGTGCCATTGTATTTGATACCGACGATGGCGTCATTTTCTTTGACGATCTCAAAAGGCGCCGTCGTCGTATTCGTTCCGCTAAATAGATAGCGGCCATCAAAGTTGGTGTTTAATGATTCAACGATGCCTTCGATCTCTTGCTCGATCTCTGAACGATTTGCCCCTAATTCCTCACTGCCAGCTGTCGCATTGGCAGAAGATTGAACCAACGAGCGAATCCGCAGCATCGAAGTACTGACACTTTCTAAAGCAGAATCTTGGGCTTTTGTCCAAGAAATACTGTCTTTGATCGTATTGTTGTAAGTTTTGTTTTGATTTAACGACACATTGAGATCCATGATTTTTGAAACCAGCAGCGGATTATCCGAGGACTTGCTGACTTCTTTTAAGCTCGATAGCTGATTCAACGTGGATTGGACTTTGGAGGCGTTGGTTCCTAGATTTCGTAAAAAATCATTGTAGGTGATTGAATTGGAAATACGCATGGTCTACACTCCTGTTCGATTGATCAATGTGTCTAACATTTCAGAAACGACCGATAATATGCGGGCATTGGCCTGAAATCCTTGTTGGAAACGAATCACATCGGACATTTCTTCATTTAATGAAACCCCAGACACCGATTGATTTTTGTATTCTAGTTGATTCAGCAGCGACAATTGGGCACTGACTGTATTGTCGGCTTGCTGTTTTGAGATCCCGTTTTTGGTGACGATGCTGTTAAAATAGCTGCTGACACTCATGCCAGATGCTGCATTGGCAAACGTCAATGTCTCAGAATCAAAAGAAGCGATCGTCTTTTCTGACAACGGGAAGTCCAATTTGGCACTGCTGAGTTTCGCCATTGCAGCAGCTCTTGAACCATCTCCTGCTGCATTGCTCGTTCCGCCGGTCACCAGACTTGGGTTATCTAACAGTGCTTGGCTGACCCGAATCGTCGTCGCTGTACCAGTATCATCTTGGCCGATCTCAAATAGACCGCTAGTAGGAGAAGCGCCGCCGGTAAAGACCATGTTCATGGCTTGCGCGATCGTCGTCGTAAAGTTGTTCAATTCCGTCAAACGGCTGCCGATCTCCCCAGATGATGCTTGCAGGCCTCCGATCGCGCCTTCTTTGATCGGCAATTCTGTATAGGCGGTTTCGCCATTGTCGGTGGTTTTCGTCAACAAGACGGTTCCAGCTGGATAAGACCCTGTGATGGTTTCGGCAGGATTCAAGGCGTTGCCGTCTTTGGAAACCAAGGCGCCTGTGTCGCTTTGTCCCACCACCACACTAAGGGTATTGCGTTCCTCCGCACTTAAAATCGTCTGTCCGCTCATGGATACAAACCCACGGCCATACTGATTGGTCTTGGTTTCGATCCCTGCTAGACCCGAGAGATCTTTCAACAGACTGTCTCGACGATCTAAAAGATCATTGGGTGTCTCACCACTTGTCGTCAACCCATAGATCTGTTCATTCAAGGATTGCAGCTGTTTGACCTTCTCATTGAAGTCCAGCGCGGATTTTTCGATGGTATCCAGCGTATCGCTTTGCAGCTGCGTCATTTGTTTGCCCATTTGGTTGATGGTATCGGCAAACGTACTGCTGTTTTCCAGCACAAGGGTCTTAGACGTATCCAGTTCAGGATTGTTGGCTAATGCGGTCCAAGAATCAAACATCGTTGCCAGCTGTTTGGACAGTCCGTTGTCAGAAGGCTCATTCATTAAACTTTCCAGCTGTCCTAATATGTCTGCTTTTTGTTCATAATATGTATAGGTAGAATTGGCATTGCGTACTTGTCCAATGACAAAATCATCGACGATCCGTTCGACACTGCCGACTTTCACACCCATACCGATGCTGCCGACACCCGCTAAATGATAAGACGCTTCGGCTTGCAAGTTGACTCGTTGTCTAGAGTAGCCGTCTGTATTGGTATTTGCAATGTTATGGCTGCTGGTTTGCAACGCTGCTTGATTGGCGGTCATGCCCCGGGTTGCGGTGCCTAATGAACCAAATAGTCCTGTCATAGAAGTACTCCTTACATTTTTTGATCGATGATCGCTGTTGAGACAGCTTGTTTTTCTTGGTATTTCGAATACGTATTTGCCGATGTCTTGATATTTTCTTTGACTGCATCCATCAAAACGGTTTGGAAACTAATGGCTTGCTCCGTCAGCAGGAGATTTTCGGCTTGCTGCACTTGGATCTGGCGGATGAGTTCTTTGATCGCCACTGAAAGAGTTCCTTCATACGTGGAAAAAACGGGTACGAAGGCGGTTTTTTTCTCGACGAGTTCTGGTAATTTTTCTGCTTGATTTTTGATCAAGCAGGTCTTTTCTTTTTGCAGCAACCGCAAGAACTGCTGAAGCTGACGCTCAAATTCCCGTTCTGTCATCTAGTCGACCTGCTTTTCATCTTGTTGCAGCATTTTATCTGCGATCGTTTCGGCAGATACTTGGTAGGTGCCTTCTTTGATCGCTCGCTTCAATTCTGCCACTCGCTCACTGCGACTGGCTGTTTGATTGGCACTCTTTTGAATGGCTTGAGCTGTTTCGGACAATTGAACATCGACGGTTTTTTCTGTCTGAGCAGCAGATGGCTTTTCTTGTTTGACCGCTTCACGTTTGATGGCCTTGTCGCTGTATTCTGCGTAACCTCTTTCGATTTTCATAGGTTCTCCTCCGTTCTCATTCTTCTACCCTCTACTATCGGTCAAATCACAAAAAAGTTAAACCCATATGTTTAACTTTTTGCGATTTCTTCAAATTAATGCAAATTGTGGATGCGTTGTTTTTGCGAAAGAATGTTGGTGATCCGCACACCGAAGTTTTCATTGATGACCACGACTTCCCCAGTGGCGATCAGCTTGCCGTTCAACAAAATCTCTAGCGGTTCATCCGTCAGTTTTTCCAGTTCGATGACGGACCCCGTATTGAAAGATAAAATATCCTTAATGGTTTTTTTGCTGCGGCCTAACACGACACTTAGATCCAATGGCACATCAAGAATCAAGTCCAAATTATCCCCATCGCTCACTCCGCTGGAGGCCAGTGTTTGAAACGCAGGTTTGCTGACTTCCACGGGCTTTGATGCAGCCGCTGGTTCTGGCGTAGGTGCAGCAACGGGTGCCGTTGGCTGCGGTGTTGGTGTTTCCCGAGTAACGACAGTCGCTTCGTCTGAGAGCATCGCACTGGCGATATCGTTGACCACAGGATCGGTAAAGATCTGCATGATTTTGCTTTCGATCAAACCTTCGACGCGCAAAGAAAATGAGATACAGTAAATCTCTTCCTCTGCCTCGATCCCGCTATACTCAATGTTTTCTGGTGTCTCCCATAGTTTGACGATCGGCGGCAAGATATCCACTTTGCGGCTGATCATCGTTGCCATCGAAGTCGAGGCAGTCCCAATCATTTGGTTCATAGCTTCTGCCACAGCACTTAGCTCTAATTCCGTAAATTGAGTGTTGCTGGTTTCACCAGTTCCACCCATCATCAAATCGGCGATCACGATGGCATCTTTGACTTCTAATAGCATCAAATTACTGCCTAAAAGGCCTTCTTTAAATTCAACTGTCGTCGCTACTTTTGGTGCAACGAGGTCGTTTAAGATCTCACCAAATTTGATTTTAGACACCCGGGGAGTCGTGATGCTGACCCGACGATCAAGAATGGAAGACAACGTCGTCGCCGCTTGCGACATGGAGATATTGCCAACTTCGCCGATAATGTCGACTTTGACTTGCTCTTCTAATCCTTGTGGCTGGGCTGGGGCACTTTGATTCAACAATGCATCGATTTCTGCTTGGGATAAACGTTCACTCATAGTTCTTGCTCCTCTTCTAACTTGTCTAATAATTCAATGGCTAAACGGTCCTCTTGCTTCCCAGGTTTTGCTCGGAAGTAAGGTTTTCCATCGATGAAAGTCTCCAATGGTTCAGTAATTTTTTTGTCTAGTTTGATGACATCGCCTTCTTCTAAGTGGAGAAACTCAGAAAGACTCATTTGAGCATGGCCCAGCAGAACTTCTAAATTCAAACCGACGCCATTCAAACTTTTTTGCAACTCGCGGCTATCGTCTTGGTTGACTGGCTGATTGCTATCAAACCAATTGCGGAAACTTAATTTATCAATGATCCCTTCAAAGAAGACATAGGGGATACATAGATTGATAAAATGTTTCACTTCAAAAATTTTGATAGTAAAGGTCACTAACACGACGGGTTCGTTGGGCGACATGTTTTGCATCAATTGCGGATTCGTATCGATTCCATCCAAAACCGAATCCAAGGCAACGATGTCCTTCCAAACATTTTGGTAGACCCGGACAAATTGTGCCACCACTTCTTCCAAGATTGCTGTTTCAATATCAGTAAAACTTTTTTTCTCGCTAAAATCTATTTCGATCGGCTTGTTTTGATAGACATCCAAGCCGCCGCACAACAACTCCACCAACATCATACACAGTTGTGGGTTCATCTCGATCATTTGAATCCCGCTCAAAGGCTGCGAATGAAAGAGCCCCAACAAAGTAAATTTTGGTATCGAATGGATAAATTCGTCATAACTGACTTGTTCGATAGCTGCCAACTGCAAAGAAACATTGGTCCGCAGTTGGGTAGAAAGCATGCTACTGCTCATCTTCGAGAAATCCTCGAAGATCATGTGCAGGGTATTGACGTATTCTTTCGACAGCTTTGTTGGTCGGCGAAAATCGTAGGCTTTCACTTTGGCTTGTTTGTCTTCTATCTCAATAATTTCTTGATCGATCTCTCCGCTGCTCATCGCATTCAACAATAAATCAATCTCTTGCTGCGTCAATACCTGATCCACACTAATCCCCCATTTTTTTAAAAAATCATGTGATCGATTTGAATCACACTGGCTACTTTTTCACCGATCGTCACGACCCCAACGGCATGTTCTGTCTCTTGATTGCTCAGTTGGATATCGTCTTCGGTGATATCAAGAACTTCAATTACTTCTTCTACAAGGACTCCTTTGGTCTCCTCTTGCTTCTTCATGATCAATATGTTTTTTTCGTAGGCTGGTTCCATGATGGGAATCAATTTTGCCAAACGAATCACCGTTACGACAGACCCCCGCAGATTGATCAGCCCTTCCACCCACTCTGGTGCTAAGGGCACCTTCGTAAAGGAAGGGGCATCAATGACCTCGTCCACCGAGTCCGCTGAGATCAAATAGTACTGCTGAGCCATTTTGAAAAGAATCATCTGCATGTCGCTATCCTCCTAGGCATTAGGCAAAGGCTTTGTCGATGGCAGTGATTACGCGGTCCGTGTCAAAGGGCTTCACGAAAAAAAACGGTACCATCTATAAATATTCACAAAAATTGCAAGCTGTACCATTTCAAAAATTTGCCGTCACTTGCCCAAAAAACAACAAAAAAAGAAGAAGCTGAAAATTTATTTTAGTTATTTTTAGGATTATTTTTTTTTGCTATTAAGAATGATTTTAATTCACCGATAAAATAAATGAGGGTTTAAAACCTGGAAATAGAATTTAGGAGGACGCAACAAATGGATTTTTTCTTGCTGATCGGTATTATTTTAGGATTGATATCTGTGGTGGTTGGGATGATTGTAAAAGGTGCCAATGTGGCCGTTTTGATCAATCCGGCAGCCGCGATCATCATTTTCGTTGGTGTGATCGCAGCCGTTATCAATTCATTTCCCAGCAGTGATATCAAAAAAATCCCGAAGATCTTCGGCGTTCTGCTGAAAAATAAAGAATACGACTTAAAAACAACCATCAATACCATCGTTGAATTAGCCAACCAAGCCCGGCGCGATGGCTTGTTATCTCTTGAAGGTGCCATCCAAAACTTAGAAGATCCTTTTTTAAAAAAGGGCTTGGAAATGGTGGTTGATGGCATCGCTGCCGAACAGATCCAAGAAATCATGGAGAATGAGATCTATGGGATCGAAGAACGGCATCGCATCGGCTCGGCTATTTTTAAAACCGCCGGCACGAGTTCCCCGACCTTAGGGGTGTTAGGAGCCGTGATCGGGCTGATTGGGGCGCTAGGTAATTTAGAGGATGTAGAGGCACTGGGGCACATGATCTCGGCGGCCTTCGTGGCGACCCTTTATGGTATTTTCTTCGGCTATGTCCTGTTCATTCCCTTTAGCTCACGCCTGACCTTGAAATCGGAGCAAGAGGTCCAAATGATGTCGATCATCGTGGAAGGGGTCTTAGCGATCCAAGCCGGGCAATCGCCGAAAAGCATTGAGAAAAAATTATACAGCTTGATCGATCCGAAAAAACGGCAAGAACAATTATAAAGGGTGAAGCGACATGAAGCGAAAAAAGAAACATGAAGAACATGTAGACGAAGCGTGGCTTTTGCCTTACTCGGATATGTTGACCTTGCTGCTGGCTTTGTTCATCGTCATGTTTGCCATGGCGAAAGTCGATGATGAGAAGTTCCAAGAAATCAAAAGCGAATTTGGCACCATCCTTTCCAGCCACCACAGCAATTCATCTGTGATTGGGTCGGTGATCGATATGGGCGAGACCACGCCGCGAAAAAAAGCCGCCACTTCTGCCGAAGCACAAGCGCAAGAAGCAGCGGTTCGGACCCAACTGGAAAATCAGCAACTAGAAAAAATCAGCGACCAGCTATCACAAGAGCTGGCAGCTTCTGGCTTAAAAGAGCAGACAGAAGTCCGCTTGGAATCCGATGGCTTGCATATCACGCTTGCCAGCAGTATCTTGTTTGCCTCTGGCAGCGCCGAGATCACGGACACCACTCGTCAGTCACTGGATCTGCTATCGGACTCACTGAAAAAATTAAAAACCAACAAAATCGTGATCGCTGGGCATACCGATAACGTACCTGAAAAAGGCAATGGCCGCTACCAATCTAACTGGGATCTTAGTTCCGCTCGGGCCATTACCGTTATGGAGTACTTCATCAGCAAAGGCGCCGTTTTAGAAAAAAATGCTGCCATCCAAGCCTTTGCCGATACCGAACCGAAGGCCGATAACAACACCCCCCAAGGCCGCTCGGAAAACCGCCGCGTGGAGATGATCATTCAGCGGACTGAAACGGCAGCTGCTCAATAAATAACCTTTTCCAATTAAAAAAACGATCCCCTTTCAAAGGCGATCGTTTTTTTTATCTATAAATAAATTGTAGTAGCCGTAACAAATGATGACAATGCCCACCAATGTGGAACGGTCAATAAAAGGAATCTCAAAAACCATAAAAAGCAACCCTTTTAAGCCTAAAATGATGATACCCATAACTAGCATCAGCCAAGAGGCGAGACGAATCAATTGGTATTCTTTTCCAAAAATCTTCAGCAACCGTACCCCTCCTTTTCTCAACTTAAAGTGTACGCTTTCTTAATGAGCAATCACAGTTCACCTGTCTGATGTTGCTGCTTGGCAAAAGTCGACAGCCATTGGTTGCTTCTTCTCATTATAACAGATGCTTCATGCCTCACCCTACGGTTTCCTAACTGACCTTCTTTTTTTGCAGTTGGACAATTCTGATTTAACCATACACATCAAAAAACCCCCATTACCAACGAATTTATTGGGAATGGGGGGATGATCAGCTTTCGCTAGTCAATCATTTATTTTTCCACTTCAAACCGATTGGTCAATCGCTTCAACTCTTCTGCAATGTCTCTGAGATCGGCCACATGGTTGGTAAATTCATCCATGGTTGCCAAGACTTCTTCTGCATTTGCGGAAACTTCTTGTGTACCAGCGGCATTTTCTTCCGTTGATGCGGAAATGTTTTCTAAGTTTTCCAGTACACTGTTTTGAATGTTTTCGATACGGGCACTGGCTGCTTCAATATGATGGATGCCTTCGATCATATAGCTGCTGCGTTGGAAAACTTCTTTTGAAGACGAGATCGCTTCTTTGATCAAGTTGGTTTGGCGAACGCCGCCTTTGACAGATGCCGACGTTTGTTTGACCATTTGACTAGACTGCTCACGAATTTCTTCAATGATCGCTTCGATCTCTTTGGTAGAAGCCTTGCTTTGTTCCGCCAATTTACGGATCTCAGCTGCCACGACGGCAAAGCCTTTGCCCGACTCACCTGCACTTGCGGCTTCGATCGATGCATTCAAGGCTAGCAAGTTGGTTTGGTAAGAAATATCGTTGATGACCCCAATGATCGAGTTGATGTTTTGGATACTATCATTCATTCCCGTCATGTTCGACATCAAGCGCTCCATCTGTGCCAACTCTTGTCGCCAGCTGTCATCGACTTGATCCATGATCGTTAAGTTTTCTTGATTGATCTTCGTAGATTCTTGCGACTTGCTGCTCATGCCGCCAACATTTTCTCGTAATTCTTTCACGACCTGCGACAGATTTTGCATTTGGGACACGCTGTATTCTGTTTCTTGGGCTTGAGCACCGGTCACTTCAGCAATCCCCGTAATGGTTTGAGAGACTTCTTCTGTCGCAATATTGGTTTGTTTTGACAATTCTAATAAAGAATCCGACATTCCTGCGACACTGTTGCTTTCTTTTTGTACTTTTTGGATCAATGCACCCGTGCCTTCGATCATCACATTGTAATTGTCCGCCATTTGCTGGATCTCATTGCCTGCTTTATCTGGATATACAACTCGGCGTGCCAATTGATCCCATGTCCATTTTTCGCCTTTGGCTCTTTTGGTTTTGCTCATCTTCTCTAGTTTGCCTTCACCGACTTTTCTAAAGTAACGATTGAAGCAATCGATGATCGCTGCGACTACTTTGATCGCGGCATAAGAAACCAGTCCTACAAAGAGCAGCATCAAGATCGTAACGATAATGGTGGTGCGGACTAACGCTCCTAGCTCTTTGTCTAGATCACTAGCTTTGACTTCGGAGTACGCCCAAACATTGGAATCAGCAGACTTGTCATACAACACATCGTTGACTTTATTCGAGTCGCCTAAACCAACCATGCCTGTCGGGTTTTTAGCTTCTTTGATTTTTTGGAATACTTCTTCTTCTTTGATATTCTTACCGATTTGTTTGGTGTTTTTTGAGGTCACGATGACCCCAGATTCTGAAACTAAGGTGACATTCCCAGTCCGCCCTACGGTAAAGGAAGACAAGATGTTTTGAATGCTTTCATAGGAAACATCGACGCTTAAAACCCCCACTTGATTATGGGAATTTTTGACCCTGATCGAAGCCGACGTCACAAATTGATTCGACACCGTATCTAAATAAGGTGCTGTCCAATACACTTCTCCTTCAGCTTTTACGGCCCCTTTGTACCATGGCCGAATCGTAGGCTTATAATCATCTGGTAAGGGATTGAAGGTCACATACTCATCATCTTCTGTCCCAAAAGTCACCGCTAAGAAGCTGTTGCTCCCAGCAATCGCTAAAGAAAGATCTGAACGGATGCGCCCCATGCTGAATTCTGTTTTCATCGCTGGCAGTTCAGCCATTGATTTCAATTTGCTTTCCGTCGATCGGCGCAAACTCTTTTCTTCCGCCAAGATCAAATTGACGGCACTTTCTTTGTTCAAATCATTTCGTTCAATCAATAAGTTCTTGGTGGTTGAATAGGAACTTGTCAGCATGACAATGATCGGGATCCCCGCAACCAGCATCAAGGTGATCATCACATAAATTCCTATCGTCTTTTTTCTTTTTTTCACAACTGTGCCACTCCTTCATTTCCAATTTCACACGATCCAATGAAGACTCGTCCGTAGACGACCCTTAGTAAGGATAATCGGTTATTTCTTTGAATGATTAAGAGGGTTCATTGGCAGAAACGGCTGCAAGCGCATTTTCTTTTTTGCTAAGGCTTACGGTTGCTGATCTAACGAATAGAAAAGCTCCTCAGTCATGAAGGAGCGTTGCGACTGCATAAAAATAGCCAGCACGGAAGTTTCCGCACTGGCTGCAGGGGCCCCTTTAATGGGACTGCTTTTTATTGCCTATAATTCTTTGATGACGGCTTTTTCTTCCGCAGTCAAAGCGAAATCAAAGAGCGCTAAATTTTCGGCTTGATGTTTTTCTGAATGGGATTTCGGAATCACGATCACCCCACGCTCGATTTGGTAACGCAAGACCACTTGGCTCCAGGTTTTTTGATACGCTTCACCGATTTGGGTCAAGGTTTCCCGAGCCGCTTCTGAAATCCGTGAAAGTGGCCCCCAGGCTTCTGGAACTACCTGATAGGCTAAGGAATAGGCGATGATCGCATCGTTCCACTTGCCTGGATGCGATTCGATTTGATTGACCGCTGGTTTGATCCGACTGTTTGCCAATAAATAGCTAAGTTCTTCTTCTTGGAAATTGGACACCCCGATCGCTTTTAAGACTCCTTTATCGACATAAGCCTCAAGAACCGCCCAGACAGCTGCGATCTCTGCCAAGTTGTCCCACGGATGATGGATCAAATAAAGATCGATCGATTCCGTCTGCAAGGCTGCTAAACTCGCTTCGACAGACGCTTTCACGGCAGCTGCATCTTGCGTATGCTCTGGTTTGCCAGGAATCTTAGAAGTCAGGAAAAATTCGCTGCGGTCGATCCCGCTTTCCTTGATGGCTTTGCCTACCACGGCTTCGTTGCGGTAAGAAATCGCCGTATCAAAATGCCGATACCCAAGCTTGATAGCAGTCAACAGCTCTGTCGTATCATCATTGATCGCACCTTGGTATTCTCGGTTTTCTTTCCCAAATGTATTCGTCCCACTGCCGATCACTGGAATCTGAATGCCGGTATTCAATTCAATCGTTTCCATGCTACTTCCCCCTTTGTGTTGTTTCTAGTCTATCAAAAAAGCAGGAGTAAGGGGAAGAAAAACTCTTATTGCCGCTAAAAAACGGGGAAAAACACAAAACGCATGTTCAAGCTGCCCCTCCTCCGTTATACTGAGGGTAAGACACGAAACACCCAAATAAGGAGGGTTACTTTTGAAAAAAACACTATTTTTTCTTTGTGGATCACTGACATTCGGTCTAGGTACTTTAGGAATCTTTTTACCTTTCTTACCCACAACGGTCTTTTACTTGCTGACGGCTTATTTCTGGCTGCGGAGTTCCGATACCTATTATCAACGCTTGGTTCAATCAGAAAATTATCAAAAATACATTGAAAAACCACTCGTACAAAAACAGCTGAGCACCAAGGCAATGGTTCGGATGTTTGCCATGATGCTGGTAGTCTTTGCAATTCCTGCACTATTGATCCCCAATCTGCTGGTACGTTTCGTCCTCGCTGCCATCTACCTCGCCCATGTCATTGGGATCACTTGGTATTTAAAAGGACGCAAACCCGCGATTCAAAAAACGGATCAGCCCCTGTAAGAACGACGCTGCACGAACACACCGTAATCCACCAAGCAGGCGAGCCTTGCTAGTGGACTGCGGTGTATTTTTTTCTCCTATTTTAGCGGGAGCCCACTGACGCCTCTTCGATGATGGGGGCGGATTGGGCGATCGCTAACCAGGCAGCAGGGATTCGGTATGGGGAGCAAGAAACATAGTCGATGCCGATCTCTCGCAAAAATGCAATGGAATAGGGATCGCTGCCGACTTCGCCACAAACACCGATCGAGTGCTCTGGCTGACGATCTCTTACGCCAGTGATCGCTTGGCGCATCAACGTGCCAACACCCGCCTGATCTAAGTGCCGGTAAGGATCTTCTTGTAAGATCTCCGACTGCAAATAGGCTTGAATAAAGCTGCCTGCATCATCCCGCGAAAAGCCAAAGGTCATTTGGGTCAAGTCATTGGTACCAAAACTAAAGAACGCAGCATCTTCAGCACACTCCCCAGCGATCAAGCACGCTCTAGGTGTCTCGATCATCATGCCGATCTCGATGTGCAATGGTTGCTGCAGGGTTGCTTCTGCTTGAGCGATCACCTGCGTCAACGTCGCTTTCAACACCTGCAGCTCTGCGGGCAAACTGATCAGGGGCAATAAGATCGCCGCCTCTACCTCGACTCCTTGCTGCCGCAATTCCACAGCCGCTTCACAAATCGCCGCTGTTTGCATTTCATAAATTTCTGGATAGCTCAGTCCTAAACGGCTGCCGCGATGCCCCATCATGGGATTGACCTCTTGCAGCTCGTCAATTCGCCGCTCGATCACTGCCAATGATTTTTGACTACGGCGAGCCATTTCAAGGCGTTCATGCTCATGGGGCAAAAATTCATGAAGTGGTGGATCTAATAAACGAATCGTGCACTTCTTTCCTTGCGCGGCCTGCAGCATTTCTTGGAAATCGGCTTTTTGATAAGCCTTGATCTCAGCCAACGCCTTCAATCGTTCCTCCTTCGTTTCTGCCAAAATGACTTCCCGCATTTTCCACAAACGCTCTTCCCCAAAAAACATATGCTCCGTCCGTGCCAGACCGATGCCCGCTGCCCCAAAGGCCAGCGCAGCCTCAATGTCATTTTTTGTTTCCGCATTTGCGTAAACCTTTAGATCTGCCTGGGCTTGTGCCCACGTCAAAAGCTGATCCAGCAAGACCCGCTCCTGGACACTGGTCATAGGCAGCTGCCCTTGATACAGTTTGCCAGTGCTGCCGTCTACCGAAAGCACGTCACCTTCTTCAATCAGCAGCTCGCCACAGCGAGCCTGCTTCAAAAATACATCGACACTTAATGCCTCGCACCCTACCACACAGCAGACCCCCAGACCACGGGCGACCACCGCCGCATGCGAAGTCATCCCCCCACGAGCGGTAATGATCGCTTCACTCACCACCATGCCTTCAATATCTTCAGGTGAGGTTTCCTGCCGCAGCAACAGGACTTTTTCTCCTGCGCGGCTGGCTTTTTCCGCCGCCTCTGCAGTGAAATAGACATGGCCTGAAGCTGCTCCTGGACTAGCCGGCAAGCCCTGCGCAAAGGCTTTGGCTTGCTGTAAGGCTTCGGGGGCAAATAACGGGTGCAGCAATTGATCGATCATTTCTGGTGTGATGCGATCTAGTGCTTGCCTAATAGTGATCCGACCTTCTGCGACCATATCCGTTGCGATTTGCGCTGCGGCAGCGGCGGTTCGTTTGCCGTTTCTTGTTTGCAAGACAAACAGCTGGCCGTCATCGATGGTAAACTCAATGTCTTGCATGTCTTGATAGTGATCCTCCAAACGCTCAGCCAGTTGCTTTAATTCCTGATAGATCATGGGATGCTGCTGTGCCAACGATTGGATCGGTTGCGGTGTACGAATCCCTGCAACCACATCTTCCCCTTGGGCACACACTAAAAATTCGCCGAAAAGTCCCGGTTCCCCGGTTGCTGGATTGCGGGTGAAGGCGACACCCGTCCCGCTATTTATCCCGCTGTTACCAAACACCATTTCTTGAATCGTTACGGCAGTCCCTAGATCGTCAGGGATGCGATGGAGAGATCGGTAGGTCTTTGCCCGTGGGTTGTTCCATGAGCGAAAAACCGCCGTGATGGCTGCCAACAATTGCTGAAACGGGTCTTGCGGAAACGCTTCTTGAGTATGTTCCATATAAATACTTTGAAACACGCGGCAGATCATTTGCCAATCATTGCCGGTCATCATTTGGTCTGACGCATAATTCTGCTGTTTCTTATAATCTGTCAAGTAGGCTTCAAAGTGCTCTTTTGCTACACCTTTCACCACATCCCCATACATTTGGATCAAACGGCGGTAACAATCATAAGCAAAAACGGGGTCCCCCGTCTGCTGAGCCAAGCCTTGGACGGTTTCATCATTCAACCCAAGGTTTAAGATCGTATCCATCATCCCTGGCATGGAAAACTTAGCCCCACTGCGGACAGAAACCAACAACGGCGACTGCAGTCCGCCAAATGTTTTGTTCCTGCGCACTGCCAATTCTTCGATGGCAGCTTTGACTTGCTTGATGATCGCCTCAGGAAGAACCTGTTCTTCTAAATAGGTCAGGCAAATAGTCGCAGGGACGATAAATCCCTGGGGAACAGGCAAACCCAAATTGGTCATCTCCGCAAGATTTGCCCCTTTCCCGCCTAATAGTGCTTTTTGCTCTTTTGTGCCTTCTGAAAACCATACGACTGCTTTTTCCATCATGTTCCTCCTTTTAAATGTTATATACTATTTCGATTAATTAGCAGTATATAGTATGACACATTTAATCGTCAAGCTGAAAAAAGAAAACTTTTAAGGGATTTATCCTTTTTAAAAGAGAAGGATTGCCTTTTTATTCGGAAAATCATATAATCAATAGCATAGCACATAAAAGAAAGAAGGTGACACATTGGAATTAAGCCAAAGACAAATGAAAATCATTGAGATCGTCAAAGAGCATCAGCCGATCAGTGGGGAGACCATTGCGAAGCAGTTGGGCTTGAGCCGCGCAACCTTGCGGAATGACTTATCGATTTTGACCATGACCGGTTTATTAGACGCCCGACCGAAAGTCGGCTATTTCTATACAGGACAAACCGTTGAGCCTTTGCTTTTCGAAAAACTCTATCATACCAAAGTTGCAGAAATCATGATCCCACCGTTGCTGATCTCACAAACGGTCTCCGTTTATGAAGCGGTCACGACTTTGTTTATGTACGATGTCGGTTCCCTCTATGTCAAAAATGACCAAGACGAGCTGATTGGGGTCCTCTCCCGCAAAGACCTACTGCGCTTTGCGATCAGCAATGCCGCACCAGAAAAAACACCTGTAGCGATGATCATGACTCGCATGCCAAACATCGTGACCATCACAGCCGAAGAAACAATTTTGACGGCTGGTACGTTGTTAGGGCGACATGAAGTCGATACCTTGCCTGTGGTCGATCCGCAGGAACCAAAAAAAGTCATCGGCAAAATCACGAAGACACGGCTGATGAATTACTTTATTCAAGCAGGCAATGACAGTGACAACACACACTTTTAGGGGGCAAAAACAATGAAGAACGTTCGAATATATTTGATTTCAGATTCCGTAGGCGAAACGGCACAAAAGCTGATCGCAGCCGTTTCCGCGCAGTTTCCCACGATCGACCTTTCAGACATCCAGCTCTTTCCCTTTACTAATGATGAAGAGAGCTTAGGCGAGATCCTCAAAGATGCCTTGCTAGACAAATCGATCGTCGTTACCACCTTAGTCAATAAAGAATTAGTCGCCTTTGTTGATGCCTTTGCCAAGCGGACTGGTTTGCAATATGTCGACTTTATGTCGCCCTTGACCACGATGCTGGAAAAAACATTCGGTGTAGAAGCCGTCCAAGAGCCTGGTGCCTTGCATCGCTTGAACCAAGCATATTTCAGCCGGGTGGCAGCGATGGAATTTGCCGTAAAATACGACGACGGCAAAGACCCACGGGGATTTCTCGATGCTGACTTTGTCCTCTTAGGGGTTTCGCGAACCTCGAAGACCCCATTGTGTTTATACATGGCAAACCGCGGCTACAAAGTGGCAAATCTGCCTTTGATTCCTGAAGTTGCTTTGCCAGCCGAAGTGCACCAAGTCGACCCGCGAAAAATGGTCGGTTTGACCACGAATCCAGAATCTCTGACCGAGATTCGGCGATCCCGAATGCATTCATTGGGCTTAAAAGAAGAGACCCATTACACCAATTGTGAACGAATCGAAGCAGAATTAGCTTACGCGAATGAATGGTTCAAAAAGCTGAACATTCCGGTGATCGATGTCAGCAAACGCTCCATTGAAGAAAGCGCGATGCTGATTGAAGAACAAGCCAAAGAACAGGCCCATGTTCAATAAAGACGCCTTGGCAAACCTGACCGAGATCATCAACTTGGAAGCCATCCAGCAGCTGCCGAAAGCCACCGAGCACTTTGTCAGCGATCTGCATGGTGAATACGATGCCTTTGACCATATTTTGCGGAATGGTTCTGGCAGTATCCGAGAAAAAGTCGAGATTTTGTTTACTGGCGTCTTGACGAAAGAAGAACAGACCGAACTTTGTTTTGTCATTTATTATCCAGAGGAGCTATTACAAGAACAGGCCTGGACCCCTGCCGATTGGCGCTTAAAGATGGCACAGCTAGTGAAAGTTGCCCGCTTTACTTCCAGTAAATACACACGCTCCAAGGTACGCAAAGCACTGCCGTCTTCTTTTGCTTATATCTTAGAAGAACTGTTGTACCAATATGATGCTGACTTCAATAAAGAAGCTTACTATCGGGCGATTTTTGATAAAATCATTGAATTAGAGGCCGCCCCGCTTTTTTGCCAAGAACTGGCGTACTTGATTCAGCGCTTCGTAGTGGATCATCTCCACGTCTTAGGCGATATTTATGATCGCGGACCAGCGCCAGACAAAATCGTCGATCGCTTGATGACTTTGCCCTCACTGGATATTCAGCTAGGCAACCATGATATTTTGTGGATCGGCAGCTTTTGCGGCTCGCTGCCCTGTTTGGCCAATACGATCCGCATCGCTGCTCGCTACGGCAATCTGGCATTATTACAAGATGGTTATGGGATCGATCTATCAAAAGCACTGGCTTTTAGCCAAAAATATTACACAGAAAATGAAGGCTTTTATCCGCAAAAAACAGTGGACCCTTTATCAAGCCAGCAAAAAAAAGCAGCCATGCTTTTGCAACAGGCGTTTGCCATCATCCAATTCAAAGTCGAAGCAGCCGTGATCCAGCGGCGACCAGCATTTGCGATGGCAGAGCGCTGCTTGTTGCATCGCTTGTCTCAAGATCGGCAACAAATCCAGCTAGACCAGACCTATCCTTTGATCAACGGCTGTTTTCAACTAGTAGCTCCCGATGATCCTTACCGTTTGACAGCAGAAGAACATGAGGTACTGCAAGATTTGCTGAGCCAATTTCAACGCTCGCCCCGTTTAGCTGCGCATATGCACTTTTTAGTTGAGCATGGCACATTGTACCAGCGCTTCAACGACAACCTGCTGTATCACGGCTGCCTGCCTTGTCAGGAAAACGGCGATTTCCTGGCCTTTACTTTCCAGCAGCAGCCCTTAGCAGGCAAAGCGTTGATGGACTTTTTTCAGCAATGTTTGCAGGAAAGCTTTGCCGCACCAGAAAAGCAAACAGACCTTGCCACCGATATGATCTGGTATCTTTGGTGCGGCGAAGGCTCTTCCCTCTTCGGCAAAAAAGCCATGAAAACCTTTGAGCGCTACTTTATAGCAGATCGCAACACCCATATGGAACAAAAAAATGCCTATTATTCTTTAAGGGAAAACGAAGACTTCTGCTGCCGTGTCCTAGCTGCCTTCGGTCTGCCGCCGACAGGCCACATCATCAATGGCCACACCCCTGTCAAAGTCCGTAAAGGCGAGACGCCCATCAAGGCAAATGGTCGTTTATTGGTGATCGATGGCGGACTCTCTCGCTCCTACCAATCCGTCACAGGCATTGCCGGTTACACGCTGTTGTCAAATTCCTTTGGTATGACCTTAGCAGCCCATCAACCCTTTACAGATCGCCAGCAAGCCATCCAGCAGCGACGTGACATCGTCACTCAGAAAAAAATCGTCGTGCGGCAAACGGAAAGAACAACGGTAGGGCAAACAGATATCGGCAAGCGGCTGCAGCAAGAAAGCCGAGTGCTTTTTGAAGAATTAAAAAATCATCCGATCCCTTGACGAGTCATTCGTCAACCAATCGGATGATTTTTTTTACAGTCCTTTAGAACTATGAAAGGCTTTGAGTTTTTCCAACGCCTGCAGCACAATGATCAAGACCAAGATCGCTAAGGCCAAAAAGAGCGTTTCTAACCCTTTTCCTTGTGCCAAAAGCAGCTCTCTTAAAATTGCTGTAATACTGATCAAAATCAAGTAACGCACCGGAATATGGTGACCTTCTTTTACGTAACGCAATAACATCAAAATAATTTCCAGTAAAATAAACAATGTCGCGATCTCTTCGATCAATAAGGAAAGATCACTGACTTCATGCAGCGGGATCACATGGACAACGATTTTATAGATCGCTTCCGCCATCACCACCAAAACCAACAGAACCAACAGTCCTAACATAATATCAACAATCACACTAATCATTTTTTCGAAGTGCTTAAAATACTTTCCCATAACACCCCTCCTCGCACTTATTATAGCGAAACTGTTCAAAATCACTTTACGATATGCTTGCAAGTGCAGCTTTTTTTAGGAAGGAAGAAAATAAACACGCAGGACTGAGGGTAGTCGCTTTTTCACTAGTCAAAAGGGATAGCTGCTTTCTGCGACTTTACGGAAACACAGCAACGAAAAAGCCTGTTTATAGCAATGGCCGGGCGTGACCTCCTTCACACAAGCAAATAAAAAAGCTAGGCATAAAGCCTAGCTGAAATGGTGCCTTTGGATTGGACTGGTTTTCCTTATAAACTGGGATCAGTTGACCCCTTCGACTGTTAGATCAACGTTTTCACTCGTATCTTCCGCAGCTTCGTCATCGCTATTGGAGGTTTCCGAAGACGGTTCAGTCGTTTCACTACTGGAGCTGCTGGTTGTAGTACTGGTCGAACTCGTAGACGAAGAGCTTGAAGAACTGCTGCTAGCGCTACTGCTGGAGGTATCGCTGGTGGTCGTTGAGCCGCCACTCGGCGCGGTACTCGAACTGCTTTCGCTACTTGCAGAAGTACTGACGCTAGGCTCTGTCTCTACTTCGCTTACAGAAACAGACGTGCCTTCATTTGTCGACGCTTCGATCGAGCGACTAGTCGTTGAAGACGGTGTATACGAACTAACACTGGCTTCATAAAAAATCTGACTGGAATCAGAGGTTTCTTCGATACTGCTGCTTGCGGTCTGGTAAGGTGGCTCGGAGGAACTACTGGAAGAATCTCGAACAAAGGGCGCGGCAACAAAGGCATTGGCATCTTGATTGATCGCCACACTCAAAAAAACCGCAACAAAACAACTGACTAATGCCGACTGCATATTGAACTTGAATTTCATCGCACTCCCCATCCTTTCCCAAAAATATGGTTGGACCTTCCGTCAATGATCTATCTCATTCTTATATTATACAAAAAAAAGCAATCGTCAACAAATTAAGTTTTATTTTCAAAGATGACAAAGACATGAATGCCCGTTGCGCAACAAAAAAAGCCCGAGGGCGACGGTCGATCACCTGCGGGCCCATCCCTTCACTAAGGGTTGGCAGGCGCGACGGATGCTCGTTCCTCTGGCTTTAATGGTTCCTTTACTTAAGAAATTCTTTTACTTATAAGTTTCGCAGATGATTCGGGTCATGGATCGGTGCTTCAATATCACTGTCTCCCATGCGCGGTGTTGGATGAACGGACTCATCGGACATCGCTGTTTCACCTGGTAACGGTTGATCGATGATTGGCTCAGTATCTGCATCACGATCCGTTATTTTGTCCATCGGCTGATAATCGTAGACGCCGACAACGAGTTTGTCTCGTTCGATGTCATCTCGGTAGCCGTATAATGGATCATGTTCATCGTCTCTGTGATCTGAATCGCCAAAAGAAAACGCATCTTTGATTTTTTCCCAAAGCGAACGATCTTCGTCTTCACTAGCAGCATGCTCCACTTCCACATCATCGATGGATTCTAACCCAAATTGATCGATGACTGTTTGATTCGCATACAGCACGATATCGTCTTTGCCATAGCCTTCGTTTGTCAATTGCTCAATAACCGGTAATACTTCTGTTCGAGTGTCGTAACTGCCAATAATCGTTAGGTTTCTGTTGTGCATGTGAAATCCTCCTTATTTTGTGTACGCTTCGATTGTTCTGGTTCTGAAGCAATTCTTTTAAATCTAGCAATTTCTATTGCTTCTTTCATTCTAACGCAGGGTTCCCTGATTGACCAAATAGTTTGATTGCGCTTACGAAAAACAAGTAGTTTCTTGATAAACCGCTAGCAGCTTAGTGAACGCTTGATCCAGCATAAAAAAACCGCGTGAGCCAATGGCATACACGCGGTTGCTTTTGCTTATTATTTGGAAACGATCAACTTTTGCCCGACATAGATCGTATAGCTGCTGTTGATCTCGTTCCATGATGCGATTTGGCTGATGCTGGTGTTGTATTTTTGTGCCAGTGACCATAGGCTGTCACCTGATTTCACCGTGTGCGTCTTCGTTGAACTACTGCTGGTATTCGTATTAGAAGACCCACTGCTAGCAGCTGTCAAGTAGGCACCGCTGACCCAGCCTTTGCCAGAAACATAATACCATTTGTTCGTGCCATTGACGGTCGTCCCGGTTTTTGTTGCGGTAACCGTGACGGTTGCCCCTTTACTTAAAGAACCAGTAATACTGCTGCTGGTAGAAGCATCGGAACGAACATTTAAAATCTCGGTGGTTTTCATTTTCTGATTTGTCGTCGTTGAACCGCTGTTATTGGAAGAGCTGCTGGTTGTTGTCAAGTAGGCACCACTGACCCAACCTTTGCCAGAAACGTAGTACCACGTTTTATTGCCTTCCACTGAAGTGCCGTTCTTTTTCGCTGTCACGGTAACGGTCACCCCTTGACCAAGCGTCGTCACGACACGGCTGCTGGTAGAAGCATCCGAGCGGACATTCAATGCGGCCGTCGTCTTCATTTTTTGATTGATGCTTGAACTGTTGTCTTCTTTTTCTGCTTCAGAAGCATTATTGTTGGTCACTTCAGTAAGGTAGGCACCGCTGACCCAACCTTTGCCAGAGACATAGTACCAATTTTTGTTGCCGTTGACTGATGTGCCGGTTTTCATAGAAGTGGCTGTAAAGGTCGTGCCTTTGCTAAGTGATCCTACCACTGATCCGCTAGTAGAAGCGCTGGAACGAATATTCATCGCTTCCGTCGTCTTCATTTTTTTGTTGATCGTCGTGCCAGAATTGCTATTGTCAGAACCGGTGTTGCCTGATCCGCTATTGTTATTTGAAGAATCGGTCGAAACCTTCGTCAAATATGCACCGCTGACCCAGCCTTTGCCAGAAATTTTATACCACGTGGTGTTGCCGTTGACGCTGGTGCCCGTTTTGGTCGCAGTTGCCGTAAACGTCGTATTGGCTGCTAACGAACCAGTGATAGAGGCACTGGTGGAGGCATCCGAACGAATATTCATGGATGACGTGGTTTTCATTTGCTGATTGATCGCTGTTTCATCACTGACGATCGTTTCATTGCTATTGCCGCCGCCTGCATTTGAGCTGCCAGTGTCATATTGCGTTAAATTATACGTACTGATCAAATTGTTTAATTTGCTGGCATAAGAAGTATCGGTTGCATACCGCCCTTGCAGCCAAGCGGTCGCTTGCGTGTAAGAGGTCGTATTGCTTTTCCACGCACCGCTGTAATAGTAGTTGCCGCTAGAAAAACTCGTGTTGCGCAACACATACGCATTGTCTTCAAAAGACTCTTTTAATGATGGGTATTTCCGAAACTTGGCGCTGATCAAATAATAATTGCCTGAACCATCATCTTCATACGTATCCATTGTCACGTATTGGCCATTATAGCTACCTTTGATCCCAAACATATTGTTGGCCGTGGTCGTCAAAGTTGATGCGCCCCAGCCAGATTCCAAAATCGCTTGTGCCATCATGACAGAGGCATACAGATCGTTTGCTGCCGCTACTTCCGTTGCATAGCCGCAAATCTGACTGATAAAGGCAGCCGGATCGATCGTAGCCCGTGAAAATAATGCCCGACTGGTCAAATCCGAAAGGGCTGATGGTACTTCATCTGCTTCTAAGACTTCATCACTAGCGACTGTTGTACTTTCTGTCGTCGCTGTTTCTGATCCCTCAGTGACCACTTCCGTCCCTGACTCCTCCGTCGTTTCCGAAGTTTCTTCGGTCACAACAGGTGCTGTCGTTTCCTCAACCGGTGTGCTGTCGGTTTCTGGTGTCGTGTTTGTTGTTTGTTCAACGACCTTGAGGTCATTGCTAGTTTCTGTCGTTGCCGTTTCAGCCGCATGCCCTAAGGTCGGGATAAACGTTGATCCCGCTACTAAAGTAGTAGCCATCGTAATACTTTTTTGGGTATATTGTGTGCGCTTCAAGCGCTTTTCTAAGCGGCGTCGTTCTTTACGAATTGTCATTTAATCCCTCCGTCGTATTAGCCTTTTTTTATTGTAACACGATTTATTAAAAAATGGGGGGTTAAGATGAAAAAACAGTGAAATCAACGAGATAATTTCTTGCTGTAAAACAGTTTTCTCTTTTGCTTCATCAGTCAATCCTCTGTTTTAAAAAAAGAAAAAAGAGTGGTTTTGGCACCAAAAAAGCAGCCTTTATCAAAAAGACTGCTTTGGTTGAATTGTTATTTAATAACAGGTGCGGGCTTTTTGGCTTTTTTCAGCATCGCATAGCCAATGTTGAGAACGAGCCCAAAAACCGCCAAGAAAATTGCTGTATAAAAGGCTTTTGTATAATCTCCTTGGTTGCTTTCAGCGATTGCTGCTGCCACTCTAGGCCCAAAGAATGCCGCCGTAGAATAACCAATAAAGACGATTCCATAGTTGACTCCTTGATTGATCGGTCCGTAATTTTCCATAACGATCGATGGGAAAACCCCCATCACGCCCCCGAAGCACAGTCCTAAACCGATGATCCCGACAGTGAAGATCACGGTTGTTTGACCAAGCGTTAATAAGAATAAGGACAATGCCACCACGCCATAGATGATCATCAACGTATTCGTCCGACCAATTTTATCAGAAACGGTGCCCCAAAGGACACGACCAAAACAGTTGCTCAATGAGTACAAGCTGACATAAAAAGCAGCGGCGGCTGCCGTCAAACCGAACATACTTTGCCCGATCACTGATGCGTTAGAAGCAATCATCAAACCTGAGAAAGCCCCTGCCCCTAACATAACGATAATCAAGTAGAAGGTTGGGGTCTTTAGCATGTCCAACCAATTCAGATTGATTTGTGGGCCATTTTTCCCTTGCGCCGCTGGTTGCCAACCTGCTGGGCGATAATCTTCTGGTGCCTTGCGAATAAACAGACTAGCCACTAAGACGATCACGATATAGGCGATCCCTAAAATCCGAAACGCTGCTAGTACATCTTGTGATTCGATCAAACGATTTGCAATCGGTGCGGCAATAATCGCTGCCCCACCCATACCTGCTGTGATCAAGCCAGAAGCCAGTCCCCGTTTATCTGGGAATAGCCGAATCGTATTGCTTAAACAAGCCGAATAGGCAAAGCCTTGCCCTAAACCAGCAAAGACTCCATAGGTCAGGTAAAGCATGGCGGGTGAGTTGACCAATCCCGTCAGGAAGAAGCCCGCTCCGAACAACACGCCTCCACCAGCGATGACCCATCTAGCGGCTCCTCGGTCTGTCAGCAAACCACCCAAAATCATGGTAATCGGGCCAACTGCGGCATTGATGGTAAAGGCTAACATGATCTCTTCCATGGACCAGCCTTTTAATTGACTAAGAGGTCCTGCAAAAACACTAAAGGCGTAAACGGCGCCCGTACACAGCAATACCGCGGTCGAAGCGATCAGAATCAGCCAGCGATTGATTTTTGTTTCCATTTTTTCTCTCCTTTGCTTTAAGCATGTTACTTTATTCACATGTTTTTTCAAAAGCTAGCGCGCGTGTCGAGACACAACGCGCAAGGCTTTTTATTCGAGATGTTCTGCGACTGCTGTTTTTCCAGCAATTCGGCCAAAAGTAAAGATGTCTGTCAACGAGTTGCCGCCTAAGCGATTGCCAGCATGGATCCCCCCAGCAACTTCCCCTGCTGCATACAGCCCTTCAATGATTTGATCTTCCTTCGTCAACACATGGGTTTGCGGATCGATCTTCAATCCCCCCATCGTGTGGTGAACCGCTGGTTTTCTTGGTGTGGCATAGAAAGGCGCTTTTTCCACTTTCAAGTCGAAGACATCTTTGCCAAACTCTGGGTCCTTCCCAGCATCCACATAGCTGTTGTATTTCGCAACGGTCGCCTCTAAGACGGCTGGATCAACATTGATCTGCTCTGCCAGGCCAGCCAAGGTCTCACTGCGGAACAGCGTACCAGCAGCTACTTGCTTATCGATTTTTTCTTGGCTCGTGTTATAAGCGGTTTTCTTGATCTCTTCATCCGCGATCAAATAGAACAATCCGCCATTATCGATCGCCGCTTGGGTCAATACATCGCGGCTTTCGTATTCATTGACAAAGCGTTCACCCTTTTGATTGACCATCACAAAGTTAGCAGGTGGCACTTGCAGGCCACTGAACAAAGCCCCTGTGTTTGGATCAGATACGGGCATCATTTGCGAAAAGCCCATGCCAACAAGGTCCGCGCCAGCACTTTCCCCTAGTTTGATCCCGTCACCAGTGATCGCTGGTGAATTTGACGTTTTGATATCGTCTTCGATCTCTGTCCAATAGGTATTGTATTTTTTCAACATTTTCGTATTCGCTCCGAACCCACCAGAAGCTAAAATCACTGCTTTGGCATGGATCGTGACTTTTTGACCGTTACGGCCTTCCCCGATGATTCCAGTAACCTTGCCATCTTCGATCAATAATTCTTTGACAGGCGTATCGGTTAAGATCGTTCCCCCATGTTCTTTCACGAATTGATGCAAAGCAGAGACAAAGGCATACCCTTCGTTTTTGACTGGTTTATGTCCTCGGCGCCATTTCGCTCCTACTGGCATATCGACATTGTTCATATCAAATTCTACGCCGATTCCTTCTAGCCATTTCACTGAGTCCAATGCTTGATCCGTCAAGATCTTCACTAGCTCGTATTTCCCATAGATCGGTTGACCATTCAAATCTTTGCGTTTTCCGCCTAAATAGGTTTGAATTCGATGCCACAAAGCAGAATCAAATAAGTATTCTTTTTCGGGCGTCGTTTCTGAAAGATACGCAGTGATTTGTGCCTTCAAAGCTTTGAAGTCTGGCAAGTATTCTGCATCGATCTCTTGCTCATCGATCGTCAGCACTTCTTCTAAAGCACTGCGTTCGCCAGGCAATGCGGAAAAGCCGTTTTGCCATTTTGGATCTGCGGCATTCATCGGTCCGCCAGTACGTACGGTATTGCCTCCGATCGCTGGGAATTTTTCTACTAAGATCACGTCTTTATTGGCTTGCAGCACACTGGCAGCTGCACTCAGGCCCGCACCGCCGCCACCTACGACAACGACATCGGTGGTATACGTTTCATCTTCTGTTTGCAAAGCACTGGCGGCTTTTGGCCGTTTGCGCAAGACATCTGGGTTCGCACCAGCCATTTTCACGGCTTTTGCTACGCCATCAACGACACCGTTACTAGTAACCGAAGCACCAGAGATCGCATCGACATTTAAGGTTTGCCCTTCAATGATCTCTTGAGGAATCCGTACGAAAACGACATCAGCGATCCCTTCGGATTCACCAGAAGTATCGATATCGATAGCTTCGATCCGTTCTTCACTCAATTTGACGACCATTGGTAGATCCCCGTTATGTCCTGGTGCTGTGACGGTGTATTCGCCAGGCTCATAAACGACTTCTTCTGGTACGTTCAACAAATTAGCGACTTCCGTAAACCGAACGAACTTGCGGAAACAGCTTTCCAAAAAATCGACCGTTCGTTGATCTTTTAAATTGCCTTGTTCATCAAAGGCTTGATGCGCACGTCCCAACAAGAACTCATTTCCTGGCATGACTGTCGCATTGACACCCGGTGCATCAAGGATTTGGCGCAAATGAAGCTGTGCTCGCGAAGAGCCTTGTACATCGTAGGATGCACCGACGATCATCACTGGTTTGCCATCAAAGGGATGGAGATTGAAGGAGAGCCATTCCAAGACGCTTTTCAATGCGGAAGGAATCGAATGGTTATGCTCTGGTGTCGCAATGATCACCCCATCGGCTGCTAAAATCTTGCTATTTAACCGTTGGATCACTTCACTATTGGTTTGATCTTGTGTTTCATTGAACATTGGGACATCCTTGATTTCCAGCAGTTCAATTTCTGCTAGGGCAGCAAATTCTCGCTGCATAAACGCCACTAATTGGCGATTGGTGGATTTTTTGGCGTTCGTTCCGATTAGGCCGACAAATTT
Source organism: Enterococcus casseliflavus NBRC 100478 (assembly GCF_001544095.1). Lineage (GTDB taxonomy): Bacteria > Bacillota > Bacilli > Lactobacillales > Enterococcaceae > Enterococcus_D > Enterococcus_D casseliflavus. The sequence continues at coordinate 189,612 of NZ_BCPT01000002.1, forward strand.
CATGACTGGTTCCTCTCTTTCTTATGCTTGTTCCCACGAAAATTTCTTTGCTCGTTCTTTAGCCGTTGAATATTCACTGACCAGACGGTTCGTGATTTCGACAAACAAGACAAATTCATTGAAACAATCTTCGAGTTCGGCAACTTTTTCGCTATCGATCAAGTTTCCTTGTTCATCGAAGGCTTGCATGGAGTGCCCTAATAAAAATTCCGCACTCGGCATGATTCGAGCTTTTACTTCTGGTGCATCTAAGATCTGACGCAAGTGGGCTTGGGCTCTCGATGAACCTAATGCACCAAGAGAAGCACCCGTGATCATCACTGGTTTGTCGATCAAAGGCCGCGTCGTATAAGAAAGCCATTCAATCATGCTTTTTAGCACCGCTGGGATCGAGTGATCGTATTCTGGTGTACTGATGATCACCCCATCGGCTGCTTCGATCTTCTCTGACAAGGCTTGGACTGCCGCTGGTGCCGTCCGATCTTCTGGTTCATTAAATGCTGGCAGATCACTGATTTCGCAAAGTTCGATCTCCGCTTGGTCACTAAAATGGCTTTGAATAAATTGCAGTAAGCGACGGTTGGTCGAACACGTCGAGTTGGTTCCTACGATTCCAATCAATTTCATTATCATCTCTCCTAATTGTGAATAATTTAACATTTAACAATAAATAAAAAGTTTTTGACCATTGGCTTTGATTTCTTTTTTCAATCGTTTCTCAAGTTGGTTTTTAAGACCTACTGAGATGAAAGGCTTCTTCCTAAACAAAAAAATCTTCCCCAAGTACCCATTTAGTTTACGACTGAATTCTTTATTTGTGAAATATTTATTTAATTATCCATCGATAACAAATTTGTTATAATAAGAAAAATGACTAGGAGGACCACGCAATGGCACTTAAAGATTCCCATCTGATGCTGCAATACCTCGATACCTTGTTAAAGCATAGCAACTATACCAAAGCCGCCAAAGACCTCTACATCTCACAGCCTTACTTGACACAAACCGTGAAACGTGCCGAACAAGAGCTAGGGACCCCCATCATCAATCGGCAGCCGGGTCATTTTCAACTGACGGAAGCTGGTAAAATCTATTATCAATATCTGGAAACCTTGGAAACAGAGTCTGCCAAATTGAAAAGTCGGCTGTCTTGGTATACAGCGACCGAGAAGCGTTCTTTGCGCTTAGGCATCTTGCCGAGCCTTGGTTCCTATCTGCTGCCACTCTTTTTGCCTGCATATTATGAACACTATCCCAACGTGCACTTTTTCTTACGGGAAGACCTGCCGAAGCACAATGAAAAACGACTGTTGAATGGGCAGCTGGACTTTTTTATCGGACAAAATCCTGAGACGATCGCACCGAATCTAACAGTCCACAGTACCAATCAAGAACGGTATCTAGCGATCATTCCGCCTTGTTCTCCCCTGTATCAACCAGAGAAGCGGTATTTAGCACCTGATTCATTGGCAGTCAAAGACTTGCTGCAAAGTCCGTTGATTTTGACTGCCAGCGGCTCGGCGATTCGGCGCCAAATCGATCAATTGCTGCAAAAATACAAAGTAGAGGCGACCGTGCTCATAGAAAGCAGCAATATTTATACAGCAGCGGCATTAGCAGAAAACAACCTTGGGATTGCGATCGTACCAGAAAGCGTGCTGCAAGCAGCGACCGCGACTCCTTTTAATCTTTATCCAATGCCAGAGGAACTCTTGTCCCTCACCTATTTTATTGCCCATCAAGCCGAACGGGCATTGTCAAACAGCGAAGCCGACTTGATCGAGACCTTTTTGCAACACGTCTAGCTTTCTTTTTACAAAAAAACAAGCAGCCACCACCTATATTCCTAGGTGATCGCTGCTTGTTTTCATTCTGCTGTTGGCGTTTCGATCAAACGGGCTAATTCTTGCGGATAGATCAACTCTCCATGTTTGGTAATGATTAACCCAGTGATTCCTTCTAACGGCGCCAGCTCCTGCAAGATGGCTTGTGGCTCTTTGCCGAACAAGCGGGTTGTCCAAATCTCTCCATCAACCGATTGGTCGGAGAGAATCGTGACACTGGCAATGGCTGACTCTAACGGATAGCCCGTATCTCGATCAAAAATATGATGATAGGTCTTGCCCGCTACCTGATAGGTTCGTTCATAGATCCCTGATGTAACGACTGATTGATTACGAACCTTCAACGCTGCGACAAAATTCCCTCTTGGTAAGAAAGGGTTTTGGATCCCGATCCGCCAATAGCCATCTTGATGGCTTGGGGCATCGCCGTAAGTCACCACATTGCCTCCAAGATCGATCAAAGCGGCTGTAACACCAACCTGTTTGAAATAGGTCATCAACAAATCAGCAAAATATCCTTTTGCCACAGCCCCTAGATCAAGCTTCATGCCAGCAGCTAATCCGACGGTCTGCAGCGTTTCATCCAAAATGATCTTGGCAGGATCAGTCTTTGGCAGCAGCTCCGCGATTTTCTCAGGCGTTGGTAGATGAGCATCTTGGAACCCGATCCGCCATTCCTGCACCAAAGGACCGATGGCAATATTTAAGTAGCTATCTTTGGGTACGCTATGGGTTTTCCCTAGTGCGATCAATTCAAACAATTCCGGTGCGGTGGCGATCGCTCCTTGTCCTGCCTGCTGATTGATCTGCATCAACTCAGACGTCGGGTCATTGGCACTAAATCGCTGTTCAAAGGCCGCAGCTCTTTGAGCAGCTTCCTCTAAGATCACTTCTGGGGTTTCATGCTGCACCCAAATCGTGATCACCGTTCCCATTCCCTGTAACACTCGTTGGCCTTCTGGCATTGTCCTTGCTCCTTTGTCCTCTTCTTTTGGCTATCATAGCAGTTTCTGGGAGAAAAAAGTAGTCTGCGGGATGCCGCCACTGCTTTTTTTGAAAAAAAACTGCGAGGTCTCCCTCGCAGTCTGCTGTCTCTATTGCTCAATGATAAAAGTCGAAGCGGCCTTTCGCCAATACTTCTTTGACCCCACCGGTTTGGTACAAGGAACGGTCCATAATGGCTTTTTTCACCACGGAAGCGGGATAGCCTTTGATGCCCATTTTCCCTACTAAGCCAAAGGCATGGGTATTGCCGATAGACGCCACTGAACCTAATGATTCAAAGTGGAAATCTGTTGGTTTTTCCCCGTTCATTTGACGTAAGATATTTTTACCCGCATGCTGCCCCATCTTCAAAGCGATTTGAGCCGTTGTTGGATACGGGCGATTGGTCGCTGGGTCCATGACTGCTGAAACATCACCGACAACATAGACGTTACTATGATCAGGGTCTGTTAGGTCTTGATTGACCATCACACGACCACGACGAGCAGAAAAGTTTGATTCAGCCATCACATGGCTGCCGCTGACGCCTGTGGTCCAAACGATGGTTTTGGCTGATAATTCAGCTGTTGCTCCTGTATCGGCATCATCTTGATAGACAACGACACCTGGTTTGATTGCTTTGATGGGTTTACCAGTCAGGAAGTTCACGCCCCATTTAACGAGATTTTTGATCCCATAATCCGATAGTTTTTCATCAAACATCGGTAATAAACGAGTCACTGCTTCGACACAATACAGTTTGATGTCTTCTGGTTTGACGCCTGCTGCTTTCGCAAAGGTTTTACGGTTTTCCACCAATGAACCTAGCAATTCGATTCCGGTGAAACCAGCACCGCAGACAACGATTTTTAGGTAGTCAGGATTTTGTGTTTCTTTGTATGCCTTCATTTGTTTCAACAAATGATGATAGATGTTTTCTGCGGAGTCGACATCCACCATTTCCAACGCATGCTCCTCGACACCAGGGATCCCAAATGATTCTGATTCAAAGCCTAACGCCACGATCAAATAATCATACGTGCACGTGGATTGATCTTTAAAAACGATCACTTGCTGGTTACGATCGATCGACGCCACTTCCTTTTGAACAAAGCTCGTCTTTTGGGGACGAACAACATCATTGATGGGATAGCAAATGCGGTCTCTTGGTTGCGTACCGGCCACAACTTCATGAAGATCGGTTGCCTCATAATGATAATCGTTTTTGTCGATCAATGTGATGTGAAACGCTTCTTTTGCTCCTTGCAGTACGTGCAATGCTCGCAATCCAGCATACCCTGCTCCTAAAATGACAACTTCCTTCATGTTTCCTTACTTCCTTTCTTTGCTGTAAAAATTATAAAGTCAAACCAATCGCAAAACTCAGCACTTGTACGCATGCTCCGACCGCAAGGATCCGAACGGCACAAATGAAGGTCTCTCTTTTGATTTGTTTTTGCATAAATCGTTTTGTCTGCTGCCAGACAAAGGGCGCCGCGAAAAAGGTCAGAACCAGTGACCAAGGCGCAATGTTGAGGGCAACTGAGGCAATGATCGCAACAAACGCCAAGACGTTCATCGTGATAAATAATTTCAACGCACGGGCTTTACCAAGGTAATGCACTAGCGTATAGCGCTCATTTTTTTCATCCTCTTCCAGATCACAAATGTTGTTTGCCAGCATCAAGTTGGCGATCCATAATGTGTTGGGTAATGAGATCAAGAAAATACTGCCGATCGTGGCAATATTCCATTCAAAGGTTTGATAGGCATTGAGATAGACACAGATCAACGAGATCATAAAGCCCATCGTAAAGCCAGAAAAGAACTCGCCTAAAGGCAAACTAGAAAGCGGCCGTGGACCAGAGGAATAAAAGATCCCGACTAGGTAACAATACAGTCCCATCCAAAAGAGCGGCCAACCAACTACCATTGCCAAGGCGATTCCCATGGCGGCGGAAACGATGATCATGGAGACCATCAACCAAAAAACCAATTTGACAGACAACTGTTCCCGACCAATGATATTGGTTTTTTCTTTGTAATCATGCCCTTCTGTGGCATGATGGTAATCGTTGTAGTTATCTAAAATATCCACCGCCATATTGAAGATCAGCATGGCAATGAAATACAATAGGACATAGCCAAGATGAATCGTTTGATAATTGTACCAGCTGTAGCAGACACCAATGAAAAATGGCAAAATACTGGCGGTTTTTGCTTTAAATTCGACAAGTTCTAAAAATACAGGTAGCGTCACAACTTCACCTCCTTTAGTGAGTGCATTAAACTAGTCAATCACGCCCCTTTACGCTAGAATAAGGGCTGAATGACTGTTAGAAAGGGTTATACTATGTTTGACTTTTGGATCGATTATCCGACGATCGAACAACGATTGAAAACCGTATGTTCCATCATTGAAGAACACGTTACTGTTCGTAACAAAGAGATACAAGATGTTTTGATCGACTTTACTTATTCAGGTGGAAAAATGCTGCGGCCAGCGCTCTTTTTTTTGTTTGCTGACTTAGGCGATCCCCATTATAAAAAAACCGACCAATTAACAAAAATTGCTGCTTCTCTAGAAATTTTACACATGGCCACTTTGATCCACGACGACATCATTGACGATTCGCCGCTGCGGCGCAGTCAAGTCACTGTTCAAGCCAAATACGGCAAGGATATCGCGGTCTACACGGGTGATCTTTTGTTCACCCAATTTTTTGAGCTTTTGATCGAAAGTATGAATGGCTCCCCGTTTTTAAAAACCAACGCACAAGCCATGAAACGACTCCTTTTAGGTGAACTTGATCAAATGCACACTCGCTACAATATCCATGAATCGATTGACGACTATCTGCAAAGCATCAACGGCAAAACCGCTGAACTGTTTTGGCTCGCTTGTCTCGAAGGCGCTCATTTTGGCGGCCTCGACACAGAAAACCAAGAGCGGGCGGGTGAGATCGGTCGCAACATCGGGATCGCCTTTCAAGTATTCGACGATATTCTCGACTACACCTCTGATAGCGGCACTTTGAAAAAACCGATTCTAGAAGATTTGGCACAAGGAGTCTATACCTTACCGCTGCTATTTGCCAAAGAACAGGCACCTGCAGCATTCGCTCCTTATTTGAATAAAAAAGCAGCACTCTCCTTGGCAGAAGCCCAAGAAGTTGCGGATCTTGTCGTCCGTTACGGCGGTGTCGAAAAAGCGCGTGCTTTCGCGGTCACCTACACGCAAAAAGCCTTAGACGACATCGATCTGCTGCCCGAAGCACCTAGCAAAGCCAAAATTCGTTCATTAACTGAACTGCTCTTGCAGCGCAATTACTGAGCCATAGAGCAATGAGAAGAAAAGCGTCCATCACTGATTGATGGACGCTCTTTTTTATCGTCGTCCTTGGTCAATGGCCAATAAGTGTTGAAAATGTTTGTTTTCTGCTGCCAATTCGGCAGGTGTTCCGCTCATGGTCAACTGACCATCTTCAATAAAGAGCACACGGTCCATCATCGAAATTCCTTGCAAGTGGTGGGTGATCCAAATGATCGTTTTGTTCTCCAGCACTTGGAAAAAGGTTTCGAGCACGCCTTGCTCCGTGATCGGGTCTAAGCCGACGGTTGGCTCATCCAATAAGATGATCGGAGTGTCTTTTAGCAAGATCCGCGCCAATGCCAAACGATGCCGTTCTCCACCAGAAAAACGCAAGCCGGCTTCATCCACCATCGTCGCCAAGCCGTTAGGCAAAGCTGCCACCATTTCTTTCAACCCGACTTGCTCCAGTACGCGCCAGACTTCTTCTTCCGAAGCCGACTCATTGCCTAGCCGAATATTATTCAAAACGGTCGTATGAAAAAGATAAGGACTTTGATTGATGACACCGATCAAGTCACTGATCGACTCACTCAATGCCGTCACAGGTACGTCGTTTAAGGTGATCGACCCTTGCGTCGGTTGCAGATCGCCTCGCAACAAGGAGGCAAATGTACTTTTCCCAGAACCGCTGCGACCAAGGATCGCTAGTTTTTGATACGCAGGAATCGTTAGATCCAGCCCATGAAGCACTTCTTTGCCTTCAGGATACTGAAAATGCAAGTCCTTGACTGTGATCGACACGAGGCCCGTCACTTCAGGGACTGACGGTTGCTCCATGGAGACTTGGCGATTTTCTTCTGGCAATGCATTGAAGCGATCGATAGAGTCTTTGTAGCGATTGGTTTCTTGAGCAGCAGATGGTAATGGCGCAAATGCATCAACTAAAGGAAAGACACACAGGACAAAGGCAGCGATCCAGTTGGCTGCTCCTCCGTGGTTACCTGGAAAGCGAATGCTGGTCCAAAGCAGCAATGCGACAGCGATCACTCCAAAGATGCTTTGTAAAAGAAAATCACGCCGGCGATCAAAGGACAGCATCTGTTCATCCACCGCCCGCAACTGTGTTTCCAGTTCCTTATGGGCAGCCACGTACTCGCTGCCTCTTTGAGAGAAGACCCAATCAGAAACCCCTAATACATTATCCGTCAGTGTCGTATACAAGTTGTTTTTCATGTGTTTTTGCTTTTCTTGCCGCGCGCCGTTGATGATCACCGACCAAAGCGGCAAGACAAAGACGATGATCCCTAATAGCAGCAGCATCACCAAAGCAAACCACCAAGAAAAATAGCCGAGTCCGATGATCAAGAACGCATACAAGATCCAAGCGATCACGGTAGGAAAGATCGTCCGCAAATACAGGTTTTGAATATGGTTGATATCTTCTGCCAATAAGCCCAAGATATCCCCCGTGCGATGTGCTTGCTTAAAGAAGATCGCATCTTTTTCTACTACGTTGTACAATTTCAAACGTAAATTAGAGGTCATGCGCAAGACCCAGCTATGACTGGTCAACCGTTCCAAATAGCGAAAGACTGGACGGCCGATCCCAAACGCTCGGGTCAGTACGATGGGGATGTAAACCAATAGAATGTTTTCTGGGATCGATGCCGAGCGGCTGATCAGGTACCCAGAATTAAACATCAGTGCCCCACCACAGAAAAAGGTCAAGAAGCCTAGGAATAAGGCCAGCGCCAAAACGTTTTTGTATTTTGACAAGAAAGGCTTGACCCACGTATCAGTTTTCAATGAGCGCAATAAGCCGATTTTATTCAAGCTGTTCCCTCCTCATTCCATTGACTAGTTCTGTAAAAGCACCTTGCTTTTGCTGCAGTTGTGCCAAGGTTCCTTGTTCCACGATTCTTCCTTGATCCATCACGATGATTTCATCCATTTCTTCCATCCAGTGCAAGCGATGGGTTGCAAAAAAGACTAAACGGTTTTCCATCAGCGGTAGCATCCGTTCTTTTAAGGCAACTTCGGTTTCAATATCCAAATGAGCCGTTGGTTCATCAAACAAAAGAATCTTTCGTTGCTGGTCTAAAAAGGCACGGGCTAGAGCGATCCGTTGGGCTTGTCCGCCACTTAGATGCCGTTCCCCTTCTCCTAACATCGTGTCCAACCCTTGCGGCAGCTCTGCTAAAAGCTCAGTCAAGCCTGCCACTTCAATGGCTTTCAGTACGGCTTCTTTGGTAGCTGTCGGCTGATAAAACGCGACATTTTCCTGCAAGGTCAACCGATAGATATAAGGATTTTGCGGAATATAGATCAGCTGTTCTTGCCAGCTTGCTTGGCGAAAGGCCGTGGTCTTGGCCCCTCCGAGAGTGATCTCACCACTGTCTGGCACGAGAAAGCCACTCAAGGTATTGATCAAGGTAGACTTGCCAGAACCGCTCAGACCGATGATCCCGATCTTTTTGAAGCCAGTCACGTTCAAATTGATATCCGTCAAAGCCGCTTTTTCCTCGTAGGAAAACGCCAGCTGATCGATCGTTAACTGGGCGTCTTCCTGCCAACGAGGCACCGTTACTGCCGGTACTTGGGCTTCGGGCTGATGCAAGATCTCCGTCACCGCAGTCATCGCATTTTTCCCGTCTAAGGTTGCATGGTAATCACTGGAAAAGTCGCGGATCGGCAAGAAGTATTCTGGTGCTAAAATCAAGATGGTTAACGCTGGAAACAGCAAGATTCCTTCATTGATCAGCCGCAAGCCTAGCAAGACTGCCACGACGGCAATCGATAAGGTCGTGAAAAAGTCTAAGGCGAAGGTCGATAAAATACCGACTTTTAATGAAGCCATCGTCGCTTTCCGAAACCGTTCGCTGGAAGCAAAGATACTCTTGCCATATTTTTTACTGACCCCAAACAATTTCAGCGTGTCGATCCCTCGCAGGGAGTCGATGAAATGATTGGACAGTAATTGAAACGTTCGGTATTGTTTTTCCGCTTTGCTTTGCGCGGCATAGCCCAAGATGATCATAAAAATGATGATCAAGGGGAACACCAACAGCAAGACCAAGCCCGACTCCCAATCCAGATAAAAAACGAGTGCCAAAATGACCCAAGGAATGATCGACATATTCATGATTTTGGCAAGAATCAATTTCAAGTAGTTTTCGACTTGGTTGATCCCTTCCAAGACCATCGTTGTTACATTCCCCGTCCCTTGCTGTTGTGCGATCTGAGGACCGACCCGAAACAATTTCTCCAACAATTGATCCCGCAGATCGGCGGCTTGCTGGTAACTGTAATCATCGAGTCTTTTGGAACGGAAATAGATAACGGCTTGTCGGGCGATAAACGAACAAAAGAACAGCAGAATCCAGCCCCACTGTTCCTCTAATGGTCGTCCTTCCCATAAGCCAGTGATGGCACGTGCCAATCCATACGCCTGCCCAATAATGAAGAGCGCCTGCAGGAACGAAAGTCCCGCAAGCAGCCCTAAAAGTTGTTTCATTCCTGGGAGCTTCATGATTTGTTTATCAATCATTTATACCCCTCCAACGCCTCCGTATGACTGATCCGTTTACGGAAGATATAGTAACTCCAAGCCGTATAGGCCAAGACGAAAGGCAAGATCGTCAGTGAAAGATAACTCATGATCTTCAATGTGTAGCGGCTTGAAGACGCATCAGCGATCAACAGGTCATAGCTTGAATCGATCGAACTGATCAAGACTCTTGGGAATAACCCTGTGAAGATCAATGCCACCAAAGCGATCAACGTCAAGCCGCTCGCAATGAAAGCCATCATTTCTTTGCCTTTAAAGACGCCGATATTTGCAATCAGTGTCAGTACAACGATCACGAGCAACAAACCAAGCGTTGTCGCAAAATGATTCTCGAAGAAATCCGTTTGGAAGTAAAGCATCACAGCAAAGACGACTAAGCCTGCATATAAGATGCCATAAAAAATACTTGCATAGTTGCGTGCCCGTGCCCGAATCGGGCCTTCCGTTTTCAAAGCGATATAGTTTAATCCGTGCAAGTAGCACAACAAAGTCAACGCGATCCCGCCAACGATTGAAAAGGGATTGACGTAATCCGTAAAGGTTGCCGTCATGTTGCCATCTTCACCCAAAGGCATTCCTTGGATCATGCTGACAAACATCAGACCGAAGAAAAACGGTACGATCGTACTGCCGATCGTCAACGTCCAGTTCCAAATGTTTTTTTGTTCTTTCGGGAAGTTCGCTCGAAACTCAAAGGAAACACCGCGAATGATCAACCCGACTAAGATCAATAACAAAATCAAATAAAAACCGCTGAACAAAGAAGCATACCAGTATGGAAACGAGGCGAACATCGCTCCGCCAGCGGTCAATAGCCACACTTCATTGCCATCCCAGACAGGCCCGATCGTTTTAACGATCTGGTCTTTTTCCTCTTCATTGTGGGCCAATGTCTGCACAGACATCCCCACACCAAAGTCAAACCCTTCTAAGAAGAAGAAGCCAGAAAATAAAAGCCCAATCAACGTGAACCATAGTAATTGCAGACCGGTCATCCTTCAAACGCCTCCTTATCAAATGGGTCTTCGTACCCTTCTTGGTTGTCTCCTTGGCTGATTTCGCCGAAGGCTTCTTTTTCAGGTCCATGATCCATTTCCCTTTTCACCAGATAGACCATCGTTCCGCCTAAGCCAGAGAACAAGAGGAAGTAAACGATGTTTGAGATCAAGAGTGAGGTCACGGAAACGTTTGGTGACACACTATCTTCGATCGTAAACAAGCCGTAAACCGTCCATGGGTAACGTCCTAACTCCGTGATCAACCAACCAGCTGTATTGGCAATAAATGGGGTGAACAAAGTGATCGCCACTACCCAAAGCAGCCAGCGTTTTTCAAAGAGCCACGGTTTCTTCTTACGCGTAAAATACAACCCCAGACCAGAAACCAACAGCATCAAGGCACCAAAACCAGCCATGATCCGGAAGCTCCAAAAGAGTGTGTTGACCGGCGGGTAGTAATTACGGTCGCCATAGGTTTCAATCAATTGCTGATTGACCGTATCCATCCCATCGATTGATCCGAAGGGTTCATTGAAGGCTAAGATACTCAACATATATGGAATCGAAATACCGAAGACTTGGTGATGTTCTGCTTCATTCGCCCAAGCAACGACGGTCCAAGCCGCAGGACTCCCAGTATCTTCATACGCCCCTTCCATTGCGGCAAATTTCATTGGTTGTTCTTCAACCAAGTATTTCATTTGTTCATCCCCAGCTAGCAAGACGGTGAATGAACCGAACAATGCCACCGCAAAACCGATCCGCATTGATTTTTTGAAGAAGTCGCGGTCAATGTCTTTGTCTTTCTTCAACAGACGAAAGGCTGATAAACCAGCAACAATGATCCCACCCATCGTGATGGCAGCGGTGATCACGTGTAAAAACTCATACCACACCTGTGGATTTGCCAATAATGCACCGAAGTCAGTCATTTCTGCCCGGCCATTGTTCAAGGTATACCCCACTGGATGCTGCATAAAACTATTGGCAGCTAAGATCCAAAACGCCGATAGCATCGAACCTAGCGTCACCAACCAGAAAAAGGTGGCGTGCAGCTTGGGACTGACCCGATCCCATGTAAAGATCCACAGTCCTAAGAACGTCGATTCTAAGAAGAACGCCAACAAAGCTTCTAAAGCCAAGGGCGCACCAAAAATATCCCCGACAAAACGAGAATAGTCTGACCAGTTCATCCCAAATTGAAATTCTTGAATGATCCCTGTCACGACCCCGACAGCAAAACTCAATAGAAAAATATTCCCCCAAAACTTCGTCATCCGGCGATATTTTTCATCTTTTTTGATCACATAAAGTGTCTCCATAATTGCAACGACGACACCAGTTCCGATCGAAAACGGTACAAAGAAAAAGTGAAAAATCGTCGTCATCGCAAACTGGATTCGCGCTAGTGTCACAATATCCATCCTACATCCTCCTATTTCATAAAAAGTACATTAAAATAATTCTAAATAAAGAAAAATTCCAACTTCGAATATACTCCTCTAATCAGTAAAAAAGAAGCAAATTGCTTGCATTTACTGATTTTTAATCACTTCCTCTCCGATTCTTAAACATAAGGCGCTTTCATCGGCGGGAAACAGCTTTTTCTAGCTACTCCCAGCCATAACGGGTTCCTTCAGAAAGCAATGGATCACTCAATAAAATCCCCGGAAACTCTTCTTTCAATACAGATGTGCTTAATAATTGATACATAGCAAACGTGTTCTTCATCCCTAATCTTTCCAGCTGATCTAACGTTTGCTGCATCAAGTCCGCCGCTTGTGCCTTATTTTGTTTTAATAGACATGTCCAGCCTTCAAAAAACGGCATAAAGATCGCTTGTTCAATGTGTTCTTTTTCATAAACATGATCTCGCCATAAATGAAAGGTCTTTTCCGCATAATTCGCCTCGTCGAAAACAGCAAAGACAGAAAATACCGTCTCAAACGTGTTGTACAAAATATCTTCATTGCCAGGAATTTTTGCAAAGCGCTGACTCTTTTTGATGGCGATCGTCAAGCAGCGCCAAAGCAAAGCTGGCTCCATCGAAATTGCTACGCGGGCAAACAGCCGCAGCTCATAAACACCCCATGTATCGGTATTCAGCAAGTAATGCTTGGCAGAGTCCAAACAGTAATTGTGTTTCAGGTAAGCCTCCTCGATGGGCACCCCTTTAAAAAGCTCCTCTTTCATCAAGTAGTCAAAACGGATCAGTTGTAAGAAGTGGTCCAGCTCCAAGGAGTAATGCTGTTGAAAATACGTGGTCAGCTTTTGATATTTCTTTTTTAATTTAGGTACTTCATCAATGGATTCGATCCCCATCGAACGGACATAGTCAACCATTAGCTTTTGAGCCTCCGAATGATGCTCCCCCGTATGCAGCAGCTGAAATTCGGCAAAACTCACTTCCAATTTATCTAGCAAGCGATGAAATCGTTCGCAGGAAATCGTCGTTTTGCCATTTTCAAATTGCGATAACAAAGACATCGACAATTGTTCATCCACTAATTCCTTCAACAGCAAGCCTTTGCTTTTGCGAAGCTCTTTCACTGTCGCACCATAATTGTTCATTTTTTCACCTTCTTTTTCAATATATTGAAATAAGCAGTTGCTTTTCCCGAAGAGCCTTTATAGTTGAATTATCTTATAGAAACGAGGGAAAAGCTATGGATACCCATATAAAAAAGAAAATGCTTCACGTGAAACATTTAAAAAAAAGCTTCAAAGACAAAACCGTTTTGAAAGAGGTCACTTTTGACGTCACTCCTGGCGAAGTATTTGTCTTACTAGGATCAAACGGCGCTGGAAAAACCACTTTAGTCAAAATTTTGTCCACTATCCTACCTTTTGACCAAGGAACCGCGCGGATCGATGGGATCGACTTGACCAAAGATCCAGCAGCGATTCGCGAAAAAATCAGTCTGACAGGGCAATTTTCCGCCATCGATCAAGAACTGACCGGACGAGAAAACTTGCTGATGATTGCTGCCTTGCGCCATGTCAAAAACAAACAGTTTATCGTCCAACATTTGTTAGAGCGTTTTGATTTGGTGGATGCCAGCAACCGACTAGTCAAAAATTATTCTGGTGGCATGCGACGACGCTTAGACATCGCCATGAGTTTTATCGGCGAACCTGACCTGCTCTTTTTGGATGAACCAACGACCGGGTTAGACCCGCAAAACCGCTTAGCCACATGGCACATGATCAAAGAGATCGCCGCTCAAGGACGAACGATTTTCCTAACGACTCAATACCTCGAAGAAGCTGAATTTTTAGCAGACCAAGTCGCCATCTTGCATGAAGGGAAAATCATCTTGCAAGGAACACCAACGGAAGTCAAAGCACTGCATCCTTCACAAACGATGGAAATCAGCGTATTGACGAAAGAACACTTGCAGACCGTGCGACAGCATCTGTCTGACTTTCCGCTGCAAGTCAATGAGTCCAGTCTCTCTCTGGCATTTCCCGTCAGTCAAGACTTCCAGCATTCCTTCACGCTGTTGCAGGAACTCAATCAACTACCGATCACTATCACCAGTTTTAATCAAAAGAATGCTTCGTTAGAAGATATTTTTCTAACACTTGTCCAAGGAGGAAACCAATGAAAGCAATTATAGAAACCAACACCTTATTCAAACGCAATCTCTTGCTATCGATTCGCAGTATGGAGACTTTGCTAAGTGGAATTTTGACCCCAGCGATTTTAATGATCCTCTTTGTCTATGTTTTTGGGGGAGCCATGAACGTCGGTGATACCTCTTATGTCGATTTTGTCGTTCCCGGTGTCTTCGTCCAATGTATCGCCCAAAGTGCTTCCTCCGTTGGGGTAACGGTGACGGAAGATTTAAAATCCGGCATGGTGGAACGGCTGATGACCTTGAATATTTCTAACTCAGCCTTTTTAAACGGCCATGTCTTCGCCGCGACCCTTCGGAGCTTGATCAGTACCTTGGTCGTATTGATCGTTGCCATGGTCATCGGTTTTCGCCCTCAAGCCACAGTTGCTGGCTGGGGGCTCGCCTTCCTATTGATCTTTTGCTTCACCTTCGCTTTTACTTGGGTCTCCGTTCTGGTTGGTCTCATCGCCAAAAGCCCCGAGACAGCTACCTTGTTTACTGTCTTGATCACCCTTTTGCCCTACTTAAGCTCTGGTTTCGTCCCTACGGAAACCATGCCGCGCCCATTAGCCATTTTTGCTGAATACCAACCAATGTCGCCGATCATCCATTCTTTGCGAGGGCTTTTGTTAAACTTAAAAGATACCACCTTGATCAGTGCCTTTAGCTGGTGCGGCGGTATCGTAGTGGTGAGCTGGTTCTTGGCACGAATGCTTTATCAGAAACGGTTACGCTAGGTAAAAGGAATCAGTGGTATAATATAAGTAGTTTTCTATTATAAAAAGGCAGGGATACTCATGGATCTTAAAAACCGGCTGATCGCCTTCGCTCAGACCTTCAATGATGTTCAGATCGACCATCCATTTGCAAAGTTTCCCGAGTACCAAGTCTTGCGGCACCGTAAAAGTGGTAAATGGTTTGGCTTGCTGATGACTGTAGAAAAGCAAAAATTAGGCTTGG
Source organism: Enterococcus casseliflavus NBRC 100478 (assembly GCF_001544095.1). Classification (GTDB taxonomy): domain Bacteria; phylum Bacillota; class Bacilli; order Lactobacillales; family Enterococcaceae; genus Enterococcus_D; species Enterococcus_D casseliflavus. Next base: position 204,899 of record NZ_BCPT01000002.1, read on the forward strand.
AAGGAACGGAAATGATCGAAATTTTAGATATCAAAGCAGCGCCCGAAATGGTTTCGATCATCAATCAAAGTCGCGGCTATTTACCCGCTTATCACATGAATAAAAACCATTGGCTCACCGCATTACTAGATGGCTCTGTATCAGAAAAACAACTCCAATCTTTGTTACGAGACAGCTATGAACGTACCCGTTAAACCCAAATATCACCAAAAACCGATCAACGATGCGCCTATATAGGAGCACCGTTGATCGGTTTTCTTTTATAACGGATCCTGTGTCATCCGTGAGTCTAACGAAACACTTAGGCCAACTCTTCTCCGTTTGTTGCAATGACTTGTTTGTACCAATCGAAGGATTTTTTCTTGGAACGATCCATCGTGCCGTTACCTTCGTCATCAAAGTCAACATAGATAAAGCCATAGCGTTTGCTCATTTCGCCTGTTGAAGCACTGACAAGGTCGATACAGCCCCATGGCGTGTAACCGATCAAGTCTACGCCATCAGCGATCGCTTCGCCCATTGCTTCAATGTGGCGGCGCAAGTAATCGATACGATAATCATCTTCGATCTTACCTTCTTCGTTAAAGGTATCAATGGCTCCTAAGCCGTTTTCCACGATAAACAACGGTTTTTGGTAACGATCATACAGTTCATTCAACGCGATGCGCAGCCCTTCTGGATCGATTTGCCAGCCCCATTCACTTGCTTCTAAGAATGGATTGCGGACGCCGCCCAACAAGTTTCCTTGCACTTCATCGGCTTCTTCTGTGGTGATATCCACGGCAGAAGACATGTAGTAGCTGAAGCCAACATAGTCAACAGTATGTTCAGCGATCAAGGCTAAGTCTTCTTCGGTAATCTCAAGATCCTCTTTATTGACGCCATGTTCTTTGTACAAACGATCCGTAAAGGATGGGTATTTTCCACGTACTTGCACGTCGGCACAATAGTAGTTGAAGGCTTGATTATGGATCATCGTCGCCACTTGGTTGACTGGGTTCGCATCAATGCTGTAAGTCGTTGCATAAATGATCATACAGCCGATCTGTAACTCTGGGTTTAATTCATGGCCGATTTTGACAGCTTTACTGCTGGCAACAAATTGGTTGTGCCACGCTTGGATCACGTTTGTAAAGTCGCTGGCACCCGTGCTGTTGACCATCCCTTGACTCAATGCGGAGAAATGGAAAGCAGAGTTGATCTCATTGAAGGTCATCCAGTATTTGACTTTGCTGTGGAACCGTTCCAAGACAACTTTTGCAAAACGTTCATAGAAATCGATCAATGCTCGATTTTTCCAGCCACCGTATTCTTTGGCTAAATGCAAGGGCATTTCATAGTGAGAGATCGTAACCACTGGCTCGATCCCGTATTTCAAACATTCATCGATCAGCGCATCATAAAATGCCAGTCCAGCTTCGTTTGGTGTCGTTTCATCGCCTTTTGGAAAGATACGTGTCCATGCGATGGAAAAACGATAGCTCTTGAAGCCCATTTCTGCAAACAACGCAATGTCTTCTTTGAAACGGTCATAATGGTCGATCCCGCGATGATTTGGGTAGGTGTATTTGTCCTCATCGATCGTCCAATCAAATGTATCACTGCCTAAAATCGCTAAACGCTGTTTGCCGCCAGGCATTGCATCCGCCACTGACAAGCCTTTGCCATCGCGATCGAACGCCCCTTCTAATTGATTCGCTGCGGTCGCGCCGCCCCATAAGAAATTTTCTGGAAATTTTGCCATTTGCTCGTTCTCCTTTTGTTTTCTTTTGATAAACCTACCTAGCTGATTACTGAAAAATCCCCGATAAAAAACAAAAAACCTAAATAAGAGCCGCTGCTAAAACGAGAAGAGCGCTTTCTTATTTAGGTCTTGCCTGATCGAGTCAGTAACAATCCACGTGGGTTTTCTTTCTTTAACTATAGCACTAACTCGTTGGCTTGTCATCATAAAATCGGTTTCTTTTAAACCGTTTCTCCCGTTGCATCGATACTTTCAGTTTGAACCTCCGCTTGCGCTGCTTCTGCTTCGGTTTTTAATTTTCCTTTATCTAATATTTTGACAAAAGGAATGTACAGCAAGCAGCCTGCCAAAACGCAAACGACTTGTAGAACTGCGACCTGCCAGCCTCCAGCTAGAAACCCATTTAGAAAAATCGGTGTGCCAAAGGGAACTTGTACGCCACTAAGTCGTGGGACGATCCCACTCCAGATCGCTAGGTATGCCACAAGTACTTGAACCAATGGTGTTAATATAAACGGAATCGCCATGATTGGATTCAAAATCAGCGGTAAGCCAAAAATCACTGGCTCATTAATGGTGAACAATCCAGGAACGGCACTCAGGTTAGCGACTGTCCGTGATTGTTTGGATTTCGCCAACAGCAAAATAACGATAATCAATGACAATGTTCCTCCTGCCCCACCAATACCAGCAAACAAATCATAAAACGACTTGCTCAAAATATTCGGTAGCTCGGAACGCGCAACGCCGCTAGCTAAAGCATCCATATTTTCCACATCCATTGGTAAGTACAAAGCGGTGACAAAGCTACCCACCACCAACGAACCATGGATACCGAAGAACCATAACACCATTTGGATCAGTACAATAAATAACAACGAACCGACACTAGAAGACAAGCTTTGCAGCGGCATTGCCAAGATTTGATAGATGAAATCTGAGAATGAGCCATAAGAAGTAAAACTGAATGCCCAGCTAATGACGATCGCGGTAAACCCAGAAATAATTGCTGGAATCAAACCGGCGAAGGTATCCGTCACAAATTGCGGCACGCCTGCTGGCATTTTGATGGCGATATTTTTTTCTAAAATAAAGCAGTACAAACGAGCAAAGACTAAGCCACAGATCATAGCGGTAAACAAGCCTTGAGCACCGAGTTTGCTCATGTCGAGGGTCGTTGTTTCCTCTAAGGTAACCATTGGCGTCATCATCAAAAAGGCAAACAGTGAAACGATGCCGGCAGGAACCGCCGATTGCTTAAATTCTGTCGCTAAACGGTGACCGACCAGAAAGGAAGCGTACACTGAGATAACCCCGACGGTCATACTGTAACCGACGGAAAAATAGCCGCCAATATTGATCGAATTGATAAAGTCTGTCCATCCTTGAATCGGCAAAACTGCTAACAATAAGGCGATCGAACCAATAATGTTGATCGGCAGCGTCGCCATCAACCCGTTTGAAATTGCCTTTAAATACCGATTGTTGGAGATTTTATCTGCAAATACTAACACCTTATCCATATACTTATCCATTTTTTTCACTCCTTTATTTGGATGACGAACAATACGTCTTCGTGACAATTGTGGGGATGGAAAACAGTGATACCATCGGTAACTGTCAGTTTTGGTTTCAAGAAACGATTGGTATTCAAATCGATCAATGTGACGGTCGCTGTAGAAAGATCTCCTTGCAGGCGGACTGTTGTATTGCTTGGCAAGTAAAGCAACGCATCCTTCGATCCTGCGATGGCTGCCATACGAATCTGTTCATCTGCATCGATCAAGCGCTCTTGGCAAGGCACAAGCTCCTGAATATTTAATAATTCGAATAATTGCTTGATAAAGCCATAGTCATCTGCCCCAGGAAAAGATAAAGCTTCTGGCCAAATCATCGGACGATCAAACGCTTCCCCGATTTCTTCCGCAAAGGTTGCCGTCGGGGTTTGCCAACTCCAGATGCCGTGGGCACCGTACGTGATCCCAGCCGAGCCGCCGGCTAAGAGTGATTGCCATGCCGCTTTGCGGACATCCTTTTGACCAAATCGACCATATACATGACGGGCATAGCCCATTTGTTCATAACAAGGTTCTGAGTTGATGATCGGCAGCTGCGATTGTCTTTGATAAAAACGCTCTGCCAAATAATAAGGCATATTCAAAAAGGCGCTGTTATGACCTGATTGGTATAAAAATAAGTCCAAATGTTCGACGATCGTTGCGGGAATCTCTTCAAAACGTCCCTTGATATGAATCGTTTTCAGGGTATTCGGCGAATGCTTTTCAAAGAAAGCAAAGGCTTCTAGATACGTATCGATGGTTGGCTGTGTTGGGAAATCCGTATCGCCACCAATAAAGTAGATCGGATGGAAGGCATCAAACGTCTTAATCACTTTTTGATAGTAGACCTGGCGGCAATCCTTCGGCAACACGTTGCGTTCTTTGTCCAACTGGCTAGCCCACGTGCCGGCGACATAGTTTGACCACAAGACGACCAAAGCTAAAGTAAAGCCTTTCTCATCGGCAATTTTACAAAGACGCTGAGCCCGTTCGAAATAGGCATCCTCCCAAACAGTAAAATCAAAGACGCCCGCATCAACAGGAAACGGCAAGCAGTCAAATTGACCACGGCTGCGATCCCATTGCGGTAACACATTGATTTGTAGGGTATTGAAGCCCTGCTCTTTGCGTTTGTCTAAGTAGGTGATCCAGTCATTTTCTTGAATACTAGTAAAGGCACTCCAGCAAGTATCGGCTAAATAAAAGAAATGCTGGCCGTCTCGCAATAAGGTGCGTTTGTTTTGGCTCACGGTGATTTTCACGGTGGTGCTCTCCTTTCATTGGCACAAGTTGTGCACTGGCGGTTTTTTAATCAATATAACTACTGAGCCAGCCTTCGCACAGCTCGAACCATTTGGCGACATGGGCATTGAGGTGACTTGGCTTGCGTGCCGTTGTTCGATCCGCTAATGCAAGTCCGTGTTCGCCTTTTTCAAAAATATGCAGTTCAAATGGAATTTCTGCTTCTCTTAATTTGACCGCCAGCTTCAACGAGTGCGCCACATCGACTAAGACGTCTTCCGTCGTATGCCAGAGAAACATCGGAGGTGTCCACTGATCGACATGATGCAAAATGTTCATGGATTGAATGGCTTCTTCCGTCGGTTGTTTACTCCCAAAAAAGCGTTCGTTGGCAGTTAAAGGTGTTTCGATCAGACTAGCGGCAAAGCCTAGCTCATCGATTGGGAAGGCGTGCTCTTGATAAACCAATGGGTAGCCGGCGATTGCCAGATTCACTTTCAGTAAGTCACTGCTGACGCCCAACGCTTCTGCCAGCTCAGCATCGTGCCAGCGCGTCGCTAACTGCAACGCTAGATGACCACCTGCTGAAAAACCGCAAACGATGATTTGTTCCTCATCCACCAACCATTCTTGAGCATGCGCACGAATGATTTTGACGGTTTGGGCGGCTTCCATCAAGGCATTATGGGGAACGTTTTTCACCTGGTCACCGGTGGTGTACCATAAAACAACGCTATTTAGCCCGATACTATTGAATTTCAAGGCAATGACTTCCGCCTCTCGATCACTGGTAAAGGCGTAGCCGCCGCCTGGACAGACGATCACTAGCGGTCGTTTCTTGCCGACATTGTACTCTTTGGATTGGTGCAATAAATAGGTATCCACGTAAGCCGTTTGATTCAGTTGAATTCGTTGAATCTCCATATAGTTCCTCCTTTATCCTTCACTAAAAGCAGCTGACTTCTCAATGAACCGTTTCCATTTTTCATATTTCAAACGGATCACGGCCTGTTCGGCTTGCGGAACGATCGTGGTTTGCTGAATAGCTGGTTCATTCATGGTTGGTTTGGCAACAAGCATTGTGCCGATGGCTGAAAATTCTTCGACTTCGCTGACGATGACGGGTTTATTGATCAAAGTCGCCAATAAGCTCATCAAGGCGCGGTTTTTCGAAACACCGCCATCGATCATTACCTGATTGATCAGTCGTTCAGCGACTTCTTCCATCACATCGATCACTGCTTTGATTTGAAAAATGATGCTTTCTAAAACGGCTTTCAACAGCTCATGAGTCGTCGTTGTGCGTTTCATGCCGACAAAGCTGGCAGTCATCGTATTATCCCAAAAAGGGGCACCCATTCCTTGCAATGCTGGGATAAAATAGATGTCTTCTTGACTGTCACTGGTCAGCACTTCTTGGCAGATCTCAGCTACATCTGGCAGCGGAGCCACTTGCTCACTGAACCAGTTGATGGCGTCACCACAGGAACGGATGATGCCTTCTAGCGCAAACGCTGTTTCCTGGCTAGTTTGCCAGCCGACCGTCGTCAAAATGCGGCGATCCCGCAACGTCTGCTCCTGCTGCACTTGCATCATGATCGAACAACCGGTGCCCATCGTGATTTTTACATCCCCAAGGCTTTGACAACCTTCACCGAATAATGCCGCTTGTGAATCGGCTAAGATCCCTTTGATAGGGATTCCGTGATAGCTACCAAAAACCGTATCAGCAGGTTGGATCGCTGGCAAGTCTGCTAAATGGATGCCAAAAAGTTTGACGAGCTCTGCATCCCAACGGCCCTCTTCAATATTATAAAACAATGTTCGGCAAGCGTTGCTGGCTTCTGTCGCAAATACTGTCCCTTGCGTTAAATTCCACAACAGCCAGCTGTCCATCGTACCGATCGCCAACTCGCCAGTTCCCGACTTTTCCTTGATGGCCGATAATTCTTGTGCCAGCCATTTCACTTTGGTGCCAGAAAAATACGGGTCTAAGCGTAAACCGGTCTTCTGATTGATCGTCCTTTCCCAGCCTTGTGCCGTCAATTCTTCACAAATCGCGGCGCTGCGGTTGCATTGCCACACGATCGCATTGTACAGGGGATTGCCAGTCAATCGGTCCCATGCAACGATCGTTTCCCGCTGATTGGTCAATGACAAGGAAACGATTTGATCTACAGTGATCGCTTGTTCTTGAAACACTTGTGCCAGCAATTCTTGGACATTTTGCCAAATCTCGAGGGGATCATGTTCGACCCACCCGACTTTTGGATAAATTTGGCGATGTTTTTTATCGTAACGCTGCAGGATTTTCCCTTCTTGAAACAGTAAAAGTTTGGTACCGGATGTACTCTGATCTAAAACAAGCTGATAGGTCTTGTCCATCCTAAACTCCTAGAAACGCAACCGCTGTTTTCGCTATGGAGGCACCGTCTAAGCCATAATGGGCAAACAGTTCTGACGAAGAACCAGTAATCAAAGCTTCATCCGGAAAAGCAATGATTTTTTGTCGAATGTCCGTTTCTTCTGTCAGTGTTTCCGCCACGGCAGCTCCTAAGCCGTTGTATCGGCTATGTTCTTCCACAGTGATCACGGTGCCTGTTTCTTTCGCCACTCGTTTGACCGTTTCTGAATCAAAGGGCTTCAAGGAATGAACATTTAAAACGGTAGCAGTGATACCTTGTTTTTCCAATAGCTCAGCAGCATCCAACGCTTGGCGCACGGTTTCGCCAGTGGCGAGCAATGCGACATCTTGACCGCTTCTCAGCTCAATGGCTTTGCCGATCTCAAAAGGATAATCTGCAGAATCATAGCAATCTTCAACAGGATTGCGACTGAGACGGATATAGGCTGGTTCATTTGATGCCGCTAAGGCTTTAAACATTTGGATCGTTTCAAAGCGATCTGCTGGCAACAGCACTTGCAAATTAGGGATCGCTCGTGCCACTGCGATGTCTTGCAAGGAATGATGACTCATGCCTAATGCCCCATAGCTGACACCGCCGCTGATGCCTACGAGTTTGACATTTTTATTCGAATACGCGACATCGACTTTGATCTGCTCGATACTGCGCATGCTGAGAAAACAAGCTGGAGAGGCAACGAAAGGGCGTTTGCCCATATGGGCTAAGCCGGCCGCAATACTGACGATGTTTTGCTCTGCGATCCCTACTTCCACCAATTGTGTCGGTAATTCCTTGGCAAAAGCTGCTAACGAAGCGGAACCACGAGAATCACTGGTCAACACCGTGATCGCAGGATTCTTTTTTCCTTCTTCAATCAATACGTCGCACATCGCTTGGCGATTGGCAATATTATTTTTTCCCATGAGTCAAAACCTCCATTTGCTGATCAAGTTCGGCAATGGCTTGTGCAAGCTCTTCTGCCGTTGGCACTTTATGATGCCATTGCGCTTGATTTTCGGCTGCAGAATAGCCTTTGCCTTTGATGGTTTTAGCAATGATCAGCTTCGGTTGATTGGGCTGATGCGGTTTTTCTAATGCAGCCACCAAGGCAGCCATATCATTGCCATCAACGATATGCACATCCCAACCAAAGGCACGCCATTTTTCATCTAGCGGCTCCACTGCCATCACATCTTCCGAGGCGCCCGTGATCTGCAAGCCGTTGCGATCAATGATGGCGGTCAAATTGTCCAGCTGGTAGTTGGCAGCCGCCATGGCTCCTTCCCATACCGAGCCTTCTGCTAATTCGCCATCTCCCAACAACGTATAGGTTTGATACGTACGGTGATCCAGTTTGCCTGCCAAAGCGATCCCTACTGCGACGGGTAAGCCGTGACCTAGCGAACCAGTATTCATCTCAACACCAGCTACTTTATTGTTTGGATGACCGATCAGTCTTGAACCAAATTGCGAAAAGGTGGCTAATTCTTCTTTCGGCAAAAAACCTTTGTCCGCTAAAACGGCCCATAATACTTCTGCAGCATGTCCTTTACTTTGGATATACTGGTCACGATCTTGCTTTTGGGGATCTTTCGCATCGACATTCATTATCCGATAATACAGAGCCACTAAAATATCGGTACAAGAAAGATCCGAACCAGTATGTCCCGTTTTTGCTTGATAGATCAGCTCTAACACGGATTTTCGAATCGTTAAAGCCTTCATCTCCAGCTCGTTTATTTCCATGATTGATCCCCTCTCAAGTATGCTTTGACGTCTTCTTCGATTGGATCATAAAAATCTGGCTGCACGCCGATGTATTTGCACGCTTCGTACAAGATCGGCACCACATTTTTTCTGACCGCCGCAACGTGATGAATATAAGGGCCCTCAACGAGTTTGAATTCCAAGCGATTCAAATTCGCAAATTCCAGATAGAGATAGGTTCCTTGATTGTATGGTCCATCGATCCCTTTACCAGTACCCATCAGCAGTGAGTACTCGCCGTTGTCCCCATCAAAGCGACACAGCGTATACTCGTCTTTGATTGCCCGAAAAGCGACTGATCCTGGATAGTCAAAAACAAAATGTCGTTGCGGCAAGATCGGTTTGGTCTCTGCGGTGGAATAAGCAAAAACTCCTAAGTGCTGCAGCAATTCGCCATTCTCATTTTCTGGATGGCGGCAGTTGACATCCGCAAAGATTGCTCGGTGTTCCCCCAACGAAGCGGCTTCGACTAACAGTTCCGAGATCGCCCCATGGACATCCGTCTCACAGACAAAAGGCAAGCCTTCTTCTTGTAACAGCGACAGGGAGGCATACGGTAAAATACCGATTTCGTCTTGTAAGGCCGTCCAACACTGGATGACTCCTGCATTGCAGCCGTAGCTTTCACATAAGTTTTGCAAAGCCACTTTAAGGGCTGCCACCATCTCCAAATCTCTCGCCGAAATTTGGACTTCCGTATTGGTTTCGAAATAATCAATGACTGCTTGCAATTTATCTGGCTGCTGTTCTTTGACTTTCTTGATTTCTTGCACCACTTCTTGGATCGGTACTGGTGATAGCGAAATATTGAAACGCTCCAATAGTTCGCCTTCGTTGCAGATCACGGTCCAAAAATCAAAGGGACGTGGACCTACTTGCAAGATTCGTGTTTGTTTGAAGGTCTTGACGACATTGCAGACTTTGATAAAGTCTTGCAAGCCGCGGGCAAATTCTGGTGAATCAATATCAGAATTTTTGACATAGGTGAAAGGTACCTTGAAACGGCGCAAGACTTTCCCAATAGCGAAAAGACCGCATTGCGTATCCCGCAAACGTGAACCATCGGCGGCTGGTGTCTCGTCTTTGGGTCCCCATAGTAAGACGGGAACATCTAGTTTTTTGGCTAGACGAGCACAGGCATATTCCGTACCAAAGTTTTCATTGGCTAGAAAAAGACCGTCGATCTTCGCTGCTTTGAATTTTTCGGCGATTTTTTCAACCCCTTCATCATCGTATAGCAAGCCGTCTTCGTTGATATCTAAAATATCTACATAATCAATGGCCAGTTCGTCCATTTTTTGTCGTGTCAGATTGGCGTACTCAATGGCTGCTTCTGCACTAAATAAATTTCTTCTAGTCGGGGCGAACCCGATGGTTACTTTATCCATAAAACCACCCTTTGCGTTTTAGTATATTTAGCTAAATTTTTATTTCTTCGGCGATTCGTACTACATTTCTGCTCAGAAATTCCTCATCCGTCAGTAAAACGATTTTTTTATCAGGAAAGGTTGCGGCGACTTTCGCTTGATTGAAGCGGGTTTGAGGAGCTAAAATCAAAAAATCATAGTCATTTCCCACCATAAATATTTCTGAAAAAGGCGCGGAATTCACTTGGTAATGCTGATCATCCGCTAGTTGCTCTTTGAGCGCTTTGACGAGCAGTGCGCTGGAGAGCCCAGTTGCACAAAAGAGACCGATCTGTGTCATCTATTCACTTCCTCAAAATGTAATCCCTTACTTTTTACACCTTAAATATAGCACAAGCTAAATATTTTGCAATAGTTTTAGATAAATATTTTTGTTTAATAACTAAAAAAAGACAAAACGCTTGCTAAACGTTTTGTCCTTTTTCATATTTTTCTTCTTAATTGATGCTTTCGCGTTCGACGATCGTCGTGGCGACCAGCATTTTCAGATGGTTTTCATCTTCACTCGTGATTTTCTCGATCAAGCGTCGCACGGCTTGGCGACCAAGATACACTTTATCTACTTTGACGGTGGTCAGCGGTGGGTTGCAAAATTCCGCCAAAGGAATATCATCGAACCCAACGATGGTCAACGGATGATCGGGAAACACTTCGCGAATGGCTTTCATTGCACCGATGGCGATATTGTCATTGACCGCAAAAAAAGCGCTTGGCAACGGTCGCTGATCGGCACGCAAGGATTCCAAATAGACCTTCATATCTTGATAGGAGCCTTCCAAGGTGGGTTCTACTAAGGCTTCCGTCTCTTCATAATGGATCAGATCATGCTCTTGGATCGCTTGGATGAACCCTTGCTTGCGTTCACGGAAGTTGTTGATTTGAAAGGTAGAATTGATAATGCCGATGTCACGGTGGCCTTTTTCGATCATCTTTTCAACGATCTCATAGGCACTGTCACGATTATTGATGGCGACAAAATCAAAGTCCTGCGAATTAAACACCGTATCTAAAATCACTAACGGTACTTCCAAATGGCGAAAGACTGCTAAATCTTGTTTTTCCAATTCCGTTCCTAACAATAGCAAACCATCTGCTAATTCTGGACGGATCTTTTCAATCGGGTCTTCTTCTGGTGCCAGTGTGATATGGGAAATGACCAGTTCATAGCCTAACGCACTGCACTCCATTTCGATTCCTCGGATCAATTCAGAAAAGAAAGGCGTATCCCCTACGACATTTCCTTGTTTGTTCATTACGACAAATTTGATTTTTTGGCTTTCCGTTTTTTTAATTTCTCGCTGATCAAAATACCCCATCTCACGAGCGATCTTCAAGATCGCTTGCCGTTTTTGTTCACTGATCCCCTTACGATTGTTGATCGCATTAGAGACTGTTCCGCTGGAAACGCCAGCTTTTCGGGCAATATCAGAGATCACAACTTTCATTTGCTCACCGCTTTCTGCTTCTCATTCTGTTAAAAGTATAGCAAAAGAATTGTTTTTTTACTACCAAAAAAGCTAAAACAAACTAAAATTTTTAGTTTGTTTTAGCTTCTACTTTAATTAGTTACTTTGTTCCGCCAAAATGCAGAAGGACAATGGGGCGATGGTTATCCTTGACGTTGCTACGCCGCGAGAAGCGATCCCAGCTCCTTTGGGGTCAGCAACGAGGTGCCAAGAAGTATTTTCTGTTGCCGTCGGTAAGTCAAAGGACCAGCTTTCTTCCGTGCTGTTGAGTAAAACGAACAAGGAACGCCATGGATGCTGTTCGTCACGATTGGGTACTTGATACGCCAAGCGATTTTCATCCTTTGTCTCATAAAAGACCATGCTTTCAGCCGTTTGGGTCGTGGCATCTCTCAATGGTGCATAGGACTGCCGCAATGCCCACAAGCCCCGATACAGCTCGCGCAATTCTTTGAAGGTTTTGGCACGTGCCCAATCCAGCTGATTGACTGCCAGTGGCGAACGGAAGGAATTTTCATCGCCTTCTTTGGTACGTCCAAATTCTTCCCCAGCTTGGGTCAGCACGGCTCCTTGGCTAGTAAACAAAATGGCTGCTGCTAGTTTGTTACGAGCTAAAAGCTCAGGATCAAAATCATAATTTCTTTCCTTCGCTGAAGCCTGCATGGTTGCCACCAGTTTGTCCCATAAGGTCAAATTATCATGGACTGACGCATAGGCGATCACTTGACGGGGCGATTTTGCCCAGCGCTCGGCGCCTTCTTGCCCAGCAACTTTCGTATTTCCTTGAATCGCCGTTGCCAAATTTGCCGCATAAAAGGTTTGCTTGACTTGCGGTTGACCATTCATTCCTTGAATAAACGCGCCGTCTGTTTCTTCAAAGACATCGCCTTTGATACTGTCTCTTAAATCATTGCTAAAAACCGCAACGCCTTCTGACAGTGCCCAAACATTGCTTTTATTGGCTGGGATATTCGGCTGAATGATTTGATTGCTACCGGCATCCCATGGCTCACCGTATAAAATCACATGGCTGAAGCCGGCAGCATCTAGGCGTTGCCGCAACTGGTTCATGGTTTCCACATCGATCAAGCCCATCAAATCAAAACGAAAGCCGTCGATTTTGTATTCTTGCGCCCAATATAAAACTGAATCAATGATAAATTTACGCATCATTTTCCGTTCAGAAGCCACTTCATTGCCGCAAGCAGAACCGTCCGCAAAATTCCCCACATCATCTTGGCGGTAGTAATAATCAGGCACCGTCAAATTAAACCACGATTCTTCTGTGATCGCAGTGTGATTGAAGACCACATCCATTACAACGCCGATGGCTTCTTCATGCAGCGATTGGATCATTTGCTTGCATTCACGAATCCGCGCCTTGGGATCACTAGGATCAGAAGCGTATCGTCCTTCAGGGACATTGTAATTTTTCGGATCATAGCCCCAGTTGTAGGCAGACGAAGTTTCATCATTGTCAAAATCGAAGATCGGCAGCAGATGAACATAATTGATCCCCAGCTCTTTTAAATAGGCTATGCCAGTTGGTTGACTTTCATCTCCCACCAGATGGGTCTTTTTTTCAGTAAAGGCTAAATATTTCCCGCGATTTTCTGGTGAAATCCCGCTGTTTTCGGCGCCGCTGAAATCTTCGACATGTAATTCCCAAATATAGGCATCGGTGATCGATTGTTGACCGACGCCGTGAGTCTCCTGCCAACCTTCAGGATCTGTTTCCTTTAAATCAATGATGGCCCCACGGTTTCCGTTGATCCCTACTGCCTTGGCATAAAGATCCACCGCTTCGACTTTTTGACCGTCTCGTTGAAATTCAAACGTATAAAACAGCTCTTTGACGGTTTCTTCCGTCGTGACTTGCCAACAGTTGTCTTCTTGGACCATTGGCAGTGTCAGCAGGCGATCATCAGCCCCAGCGACACCGCTTTGATAAATCAATACTGAAACGGCCTCTGCTTCTGGTGACCAGCATTTGAACGTGGTTTGCTGTCCTTGAAAAGTCACACCAAGATCATTCCCGTGATACGTATGTTCTTCTAAAAAACCGATCCTGCGATCGATCGCAATCTTTTTTTCTCCATACTGCGTGTTTTGTCCCATCAAAATTCCTCCATTCAACGTTGCTAACTATAAAACCCAGTTACTTTTCTGCTATTTCTACCTTCTCATATTTCTTGAAAATTGCCAACAATAACTGACAGCGTACATACAAAAAACAGCTAAGACCAAAAAAGCATGCAATGTACATGCTGAAAACCAGCGCATAGGGTGAAAGAAGCATGATGACAATAGGGGCTGCAGTCAGAAGATGAAGACTAAGTATTTTAAAAGGGTGCTTTGCGGCGACTTTGATGCTGTTCAAAAGGATCGTTTTGATTTCGCTATCGTAACGTGCGAGTAAGAAAAACGGAACTTGGAAAAACTGAAGCCACATGAACGTACAAATTACTAAGCCTACGGTAAAAAGATCAGGAGTCCCTTTTAGTTGGAAATAATACAACCAATCAGCAGTCAAAAGCCACAAAGAAAAAAGTAGACTAAGCCAGATGAGAGTGCTCTTTCGAAAGCTTTGGCAAAAGACCGACCAAAACTGCTGAACAACAGTCGGTGCTTTTCCTTCTATCAGATCAGTCGCCACTTTAGAACCCGCAGTGATGGCTGCGCCGATCGTGAAGAGCGGCAAACTAAAAAACAAGAGCAGTACATTCAATAGGAGCAACTGGCTGAATTTCCAAGCGATTCGTGCGAAGAAGTTTTCTGAATGAAAAAAGTGTATCATGTGGGTTTACTCCTTTACTGATCCGACAACGATTCCTTGAACGAAATATTTTTGTAGAAGCGGATAAATAATCAATAACGGCACCACTGCCACCACGATCTTCGCTGCATTCAAGTTTCGATCAGAGACCGCTAGTAGACTTTGTAGCTGCTCGGAAGTCAAATTTCCGGCTTGTTGCATTGTTTCAGCAATGTTGACTGATAGTGTTTGGATATAGGTCATTAAAGGATAGTTTTCAGTCTTGGTCATATAGATCAGTCCACTGAAAAAATCATTCCAACTGCCGACAATACTGAATAGAGAAACTGTTGCCAAACAAGGCAATGACATTGGGATATAGATTCGTCCCAAAATCTGCAGTGGGTTGGCACCATCGATCCGAGCAGATTCTTCCAATGATTTGGGGATTCCCCGAAAGAAATTCATCACCAAGATCACACTGCCGATAGGGACTGCACTAGGTAAAATCAGGGACCAAATCGTATTCAATAACCCTAGATTGCGAACGACTAAATACGTTGGGATCATGCCGCCGCTGAAGAGCATAGCAAAAACCATCACGCCCATGAATAATTTTCTCGTTCGAAATACTTTTTTTGATTTAGACAGCGGGTAAGCCATCGTTACGATCATCAAGAGGTTCAACAGCAGCGAAACGATCACACGAATGACCGAGATCCCAAAGGAACGCCAAAATTGCTGATCGCTCATGATGCGCTCATAAGCTGCTAAGGTCAGATCCACTGGCCATAGCCCCACAGCATTTGCCGCGACCGCACTGCTGCTGCTTAAAGAAAGTGCCACGACATTCAACATCGGTACTAAACAAGAAAGAGCTAAAACAATGACGATCAAATAAATTACTGCATGCCGTATACTAAATTTTTCTTTCATCTCTTTTTTCCTTTCCTTAAAACATCACTCTGTCAGTCTTCTTCTCCGCAATTTTGTTGGAAGACCAAATCAAGAATAGACCGATCACCGATTTGACCAGACCAACGGCAGTCCCTAAGCTGTAGTCTCTACCGATCAGACCGATTCGGTAGACATAGGTATCGATAATATCACCGCTTTGATACACAACCGGAGAATACAGGTTATAAATTTGGTCGAAGCCGGCATTTAAGATATTAGGCAGCGACAAAATCGTCATCAGCAAAATAAAAGGCATCATCCCCGGCAGGGTTACGTGCCAGACTTTTTTTGACCAAGAAGCACCATCCATCGTTGCTGCTTCATATAACCCTGGATCAATCGAGGTAATGGCAGCAAGGTACACGATCGAACTGTAACCGAAACTTTTCCAAACATCGGTCCCGATCAGCAAACGCGGAAATAGCTGATTACTACCCAAAAAGTTTAATGGTTCTACACCAAAGTTTTGTAAAATCTGATTCACCGTTCCATCAAGGCTGAATAAATTGACCACTACTGAAGCCAGTATGACCCATGAAAGAAAATGGGGCAAATAAACGATGGTCTGAATGGAGCGTTTCATCCACTTTACACGTACTTCATTTAATAGAATCGCAAAAAGAATCGGTACGATCGTATTAAAGATAATTTTCCAAAAAGTGATAAAAATCGTGTTTTTAGTCACTAAGAAAATATCCGGTAAACTGAACAAATAACGAAAGTGCTCGAATCCCACAAATTCAGAACCTAATACACCTTTCGCTGGCACATAATCTTGAAATGCCATCAACAGCCCAAACATAGGACCATAAGAAAAAATCAAAATAAAAATGATGCCTGGTAAAATCATCCCTAAAAAGAAAAGCTGGTCTCGAGAAAACCACTTTTTCTTTTCTTTTTTGCTTTCTTTTTCAACAGAAAGTTCCATTTACTTACTCCTCCATAAAATTTTTGCCTCACCAGCCGCTTGATGAAAAAATTCGAACAAAGAAAAGGCACCTGCAGTCGATTTTCCTGCATACAACCTTGCTTTTCTTTGTTCGAAAGATGAGTGTCAGAACCGCTGGAGTGGCCGCTTAATTATCTGCTCGCTGATCTACTACTTCTTGCATTTCTTCAAGTATGGCTGTCCCACCTTGGCTATTCCAGGTCTCAACATAGTTGTCGAAGTTTTCCAGGGGTTCTTCTCCAGTGATAAACTTAATGAAGGTCTCTTCCTCCAGTTTCCCTACTTGTGCGCCGTTTCGTTCATTGGCTTTGATCGAATCAAAACGCGGTGGTTTCACTTCATTCAAACGTCCTTGCTCTCTGATACCGCCCATCACATTATTGACGGCTAAATAGCGGGAAGCATAGCGGGTCCAGTCCACCGGATCGGTTTCTTCAGGGCTATCCAGATATTGCTTGATTTTTTCGGCATTTTCTTTGATGAAGAAGTTAGAGATATCATCGATAGATGTTTCACCAACCGCCGCCTTGGAAGCTTCTACAGCATCATCAATCTCACTATAGGCTTTTAAGAAAACAACATTCCATGGACGAACCGTCCCATCGACATCCACTTTCGCATAGTCATAAATTTCCGGAAACTCGGTTTCAATATCTTCCGAGTTGGCAACTTCACCATAAATCAGATTGATCATCTCCATGATTTTTTCCGGCTCAGAAAAACCTTTGCGCACCACGATGTATTGCCCAGTGCCACGGTTAGCCACGGCATTGACCTCGCCATCGCCGTTAGCATTTTCAAGCGCATAAGGAACAAATTCAGCATTCGGATCATTTTGTTTAGCTTGTACTAACCCCCAGTCAGGCATGTGCCAAGGACCAAAAGCGATGCCCGTTTCTCCATTAACCATCATGGCATGGATATCGTCATACGTCCGGGTACCAAATTGCGGATCCATGAACCCTTCATCTTGCCATTCCTTCAGCAGCGTTAGTGCTTCTTTCATTTCTGGCGTATTGGATCCATAAAACATCTGTCCATTCTCATCTTGGAGATACGATTTTGGGTAGGCTCCAAACGCATTCATAATGGCTGTCCCTGTATATGCCGTGCCGCCATGATTTGGCGAGGACAACCAGAAGGCCAATGGTAAACCAACCGCTTTTCCGGTGTTGGCTAAATCATTTTCTTGAAAAGCAATCGCTGTTTCCTTCAACTCATCCAATGTAATTGAGCGATTGCCATCTTTATCCAGTTCAATACCCAGCTCATCTAGCCAGTCCTGGCGCAACCAGACAAGATTGGGCCCGAAGTCATCGCTAGTAGATGGGATCGCCATCAAGCGATCATCAAACGTAGCTGCTTCTAACTGAATCCCATCAAACGAATCATAGATGTCTTTTAGAAAATCGTCGGCATGCTCCTCAAATACTTCGGTCAAGTCTTCCACTAAATCATTGTTAACTAATTCTTCCAATTCATCTCTTGATCCGACGATCATTGTATCCGGTAGTTCCCCTGAAGCGATCGCTAGCGATACTTGCCGATCGTAATCTTCCCCGTGAGCTTCAAAGGCACTCTCCAGTTCGATGCCCAAGCGTTCTTGAATCAATCGAGTATACGCGTTGTTGCTGTAAGAGTCCCCCTCCGGCAGTTTTGAGTTCGGTGCGGTTTGGCGTCCGATCGTAATCACGGTATCCCCATTTTCATTGGTCTTTGCTTCTTCTGAACTGCATCCTGTCATAATAAGTGCTGAAGCCATGGCTGTTAAAATTGCTGTTCCCCGCCTGAATTTCATTGTTTTCCTCCTCAAACTTTTTTGATATCCTTATTATACGCAATCGCTTCCATAGAAAATATAGCACTTTTTTCAGATTTATAGCACGATTTCCAGAAAATAAAACGTTTACAAGTTTGCTCTGTTGCTTTTTTGTTTATCGCTTACTATAGAAAGAAGAAGCGACTGTGTAATTTTCTCTATACGAAAGGACGGCGAAAACCATGTACCGACTGCTGCTTGCTGATGACAGCTACGATCAAAGAGAAGTGATCAAATACTTCTTGAGTCAGCATGAAAAAGAATGGCGGATCGAAGAAGCCAAAAATGGCCGCGAAGCCTGGCAACTTTTTCAGAAACAGCCCTTTGACTTGATAATTACCGACGTAAAGATGCCCTTTATGGATGGACATGCCCTCGTAGCGAGAATCAAAGAAGCAGTTCCTGAAATTCCTGTGATGTTTATCAGCGGCTTTGAAGATTTTCATTATGTAAAAAAAGCCATACAGTTACAAGCGGTTGACTACCTCTTAAAACCAATCGACCCTGATGATTTTTATGAACAAATAAATAAAATCATTCTTTTTATCGATCAACAAAAGCAGCGCTCTTACACAAAAACAATCGCACAAACCCATTATTTGAAAGAGATTCTGAGTAAACTTTTTTATGGCTATCCTTGGCATTCACTACCGAAGGAAGAGCAATCGGTTGCACAAGATTTTTTTAAGACTCATCCCTCTTTTTTTCTCGTTACTTGGCCGCTGGATTCTTGGAATGCGCCGGATTTCGTCCCTTCACTGTCTGCTGCATTTCCTGAAATGTTCAGTTTATTTTTAGCTCCAGCACAACTGCTCTTTTTTAACGAACCTTTGCCAAAAAGGGAAATCGAGGAGCGAAAAAACAACTTGACTACCTATTTTTCCGAGCAGTTTCAGCAAAAAATAACACTTTTTGACAGCGGACCAGTTCCCCATCATTCCGGGGTGTACGGCACCTATCATGACTTACTGAAGACCAGTCAGCGGTCTTTTTATCAGCAAAACAAAGGGAAAATCTGCCAGCTGCTTCCGGGAGATCACTACATCGTCAAGAAAGCTCTTTTTGAAAAAACCGTTTCGTATGTGAATCAATACGAAAGTAAAAAAGCACACGCGCTTGTGAAAACAGTTTTCGACTGCTTTGAAACAAATGGACGTGAGGAACCAACCAATACCAAATTTTATTTTGCGACCTTTTATCAAACCATCATCGATCAGTGCACGATCGCCTTTGATGCGGAGCATGGCGCTAATCAGATCGGAAAAATACTGGAAGCGTCAAGTCTACAATTAATTGCGGATATTTTTGATGCCCTCTTCCGTTATATCCATGATGCACTGCTTCAAATCAACGGGAGTCAGTCAAATGACTATGTGCGCCAAGTAAAATCCTATATATTCGCTCATTTTCACCAAGAGTTGAGCTTGGAGCGCTTAGCAAAGGAAGTCAATATCAATCCTAACTACCTAAGCGAATTATTCAGTACTTCTGAAGGCATGGGTATCACCAAATACATCAAGTCTTACCGTATCAAACAGGCTCAGAAGCGTTTAAAGAACTCGAACTGCAGCATTCGAACTATCTCCAAACAAGTTGGCTTTAATCATTATTCCTATTTTTGCAAAACGTTCCGAGAAATTGTCGGAATGACGCCGGATGCCTATAGAAAGAGAGGTCCCTCTTGTTAAGAAAAGTCCACGATTGTTTTAAAAATTTTCGTTTTCAAAAAAAGATCGCCCTTATTTCAATTCTTTCAAGCATTGTTCCTCTGATCGTTTTGACCTTTGTCGGGGTATCTATCATCCGAGCCTTTATCCAACAGCAGGAAAAAAGTGCTTACTCCGATAATTTCAAAAGTATCAGCTATCAGTTAGAAAGCAAGATCCATACCTATCGGGACAGCCTGCTCTTTTTAGCCAACAATACCGCCTTGACGCAAGAGCTTTCTAATCAACGCTTCTCAAACTTTGATCAATACAATCTCTTTCAAAATACGATCGTGCCTTTGTTTCACAGTGTTCGTTTTCCGCAAGCAGATATTAAAGGCATCACGCTATACACCACGATCGATCTTTATGATCATGGGCAATACGTCAAAAAAATCACGGCTGATACAGCACTACCTTTTCTAAAAGAAAAACCTTCGACCGAGATTCGAACGTATTTTGACAAAGAACGGGAGGAACTTTCTTTTTATACCAACCTTTTTTTAAAAGACCATACCGCAGATTCCTTAAACTACATCGTTTTAACCATCGACCGAGCAGCATTGTTCACGAATCTTGATACAGTCACTGAGGAGCCTTATGATTTGACGATCCAGTCAGAGACCGGGCAGACGCTTTACCGCATTGATTATTTGACGAAGCAGCAACGTACTCAAAAACAGTGGCTGGTTGGAAACGCAGTTATTGAAGAGGCACCTGTACTGCTGGATAATCATTGGCAAATCGTTTTTGTTAAAACCGCACAGTCATTTTTCAGCAGTCTACTGTATCTAGTTGGTGCGGCACTCATTATCTTTGGTTTTGTATTAGTGATATTGGTTTTATCCAGCTGGTGGCTAGCAAAAACAGTGGTACAGCCGATCAATTCTTTGGCCCAGAAAATGGCTTCTTTATCAATGGATCAATTCAAAATCGAGCATAGTTATTCTTCAGAAGATGAAGTTGGACAGTTATACACCAATTTTCAAAAAATGCTAGATAAAATCGCTGAGCTGATCAATGAAGTATATGAAGCCGAACTGAAACAAAAAGAATACGAATTGCGGGCTCTGCAAGCCCAGATCAATCCGCATTTCTTTTATAATTCCTTAGCATTGATCAGCAATACCGCCACACTAAACGGCAACCACGAAATCCGTGAGATGGCTCAGCTGCTGTCTCGATTCTACCGTCTCAGCCTAAACCAAGGATCCAATCGGTTATCCGTCAGCAAAGAACTCGATCTGACGATCACCTATGCTAAAATTCAGCAAAAAATGCATCACCACTCCTTTGACTTAGTCCTCGAAATCGACTCAAATATCGATGAATATCCGATGATCAATCTACTCTTGCAGCCGTTTGTCGAAAATGCCGTCTTTCATGGTCTGGATCATATTGAAGATGACCGCAGAGGTGTATTGACGATCCGCTGCCTCAAAGAAGGACAATGGCTGCGGTTTGAGATTCAAGACAATGGTCCTGGGATTGATCCTGAACAGCTAAAACAACTGGAGCAACCTTCTAATCAACATTATGGTATCAACAATGTGCGGCAGCGGCTAGCATTGTACTATGGCACGCAAGCTTCCTTAGCAATTCAATCAGTAAAAGGTGAAAAAACCACAATTGTTCTACTCATACCGCAAGACTTACCTCCTCAAAAAAAACCGTTAGTGAATAATGTTTGATCACTAACGGTTTTTTTGTGTCGAAATATTCAGATATTTATTTTAATGCTTGATTTCAAGTACCTATTCTTCTACAGCAAACGCACCAGCCTCTAACAATGCTTGCGGTCCCCGATCACGTGGCGCGCTTTCTGGTTCCTTTAGCATTCGTTCCCAATACTCAATGGTATCTTTCATAAAATCATTCTTGCTGTCACTACACCCTTCACGAATAAACAGCAATACCAACCCACTAAAAAAGATCAAGGCTTCTTCATGATATTTTCTCAGATCGCTTTTATGCGCACATTGAAAAACAGCTGATTCAGCAATTGCTTCTTGAAAATAAGCAAAAGAACGCTCTTTTATGTAAGGACCACAGCCAATATCATTTAAAAAAAGTGCGAAAAAGAGGTTGCGATTGCGGCTGGCAAATACGTAATAGTCCTGCCAAAAGCTGTATAAGGAATCGAGTGTCTCTTCTGACTCTTTTTTTGTTTCGTGAATGTCGCGAAACACATCATCAACCATCGCCTGTTTATAATTTTGCATGTTTGAAAAATTTAAATAGATCGGTTGGGTCGATGTTCGTGCATATTTAGCAATGTCGCGGACAGTGATTGGTCGATAAAGATATTCCACCAGATATTTTTTTAAGCAATTGATCAAATATTTTTTCGTAATCGTTGCTTTTCTCATAATACCCCTTCCTTTCTGGACGTCACCAATTCTTGCTGATGTTCGTCTCATTCACTTTGACTACTTGCAGCTTTTAGAAGCACAACCAACGCCCATTTTCTTACTGAAAGTAATCTTTATACTTCTACTTTAACAAAAAAGAGCACGTTAACCTATACTTTCCGCCGATTTTCTTAATTTTATTTTTTATTTTTGACCATTTTATCAAAGAAACTCTTGTTTTCTTATGGTGCTCAGACTTAAGGCTGATTTTGACTGGTGCTGCTTGTGGAATGATACTATGTAATGTATAGTATGAGTATGAACAGGAGGAGAGCCTTTGGATGCCCAATTAAAAAAAGGATTATTGGAAATTTGTGTTTTGGCTTATTTGCAGCATGGTGACTCTTACGGCTATGAATTAGTCAAAAACATATCTCCTTTACTGCCAATCTCAGAATCAACGCTCTATCCTATCTTGAAGCGCTTAGAAGCCAGCCGAGCGGTTGAGACTTATAATAAAATCCATCAAGGACGGACCCGAAAATATTACCGCTTGACCAAAATCGGAAAACAGCGGATCGACGATTTTTTAACCAACGACTGGCCCCAATTGACATTGATCCAGCGATTTATTAAAGGAGGAACATTAGATGAACAGAGTTGATTTTATCAAGGCATTGGCTGCGGAATTATCTGAAAAAGTCAGACCTAGCGAGATTCATCAGCTGATCAACTATTATGACGAGATGATCGAAGATTTGATGGAAGAAGGATACACCGAAGAAGAAGCCGTGGCACGCCTTGGCTCCCCAAAAGAACTGATCCAAGCAGTTACCGAAACGGAAGAGGTCGTAGTAGAGATTCCCCGCCGCTTTCATCCCTTTTTGCTCTTGATTTTAGTACTAGGCTTCCCATTGTGGGGCAGCCTCTTGTTAAGTGCCGCTTTGCTGATCCTAAGCTTTTTAATAATCATCTGGTGTGTGCCTTTCACCACTGGCATGATTGGTGTCACTACGTTTATCGGTGGGATCGCCAGCGTTGTCTTAAGTCCCATGCTGATGGCGGATGGTTTCTATCTCTTTTTAAGTCAATTAGGCATGGGGATTTTCTTATTTGGTTTAGGGCTGCTTTGCCTGATCGCCACTTATAGTATGAGCCGACCTTTTTCACGTCTTACCCACTCCCTTGTCGTTTGGCCGAAATCATTTGTTCAAAACTATCGAAAGAAGGCAGTCCTATGATCAAAATCAATAAGCGCTTTTTCGTTTTTCTCAGTCTGTTGTTTATTATTCTCGGACTGGTCATCACCTTTATCGGTTTTTCAATGTCAGGCTACTCACCTGATGCCTACCATATTGAGCATCGTCGCTGGTATCAACTCGTTGGTTTCTATACGGAATAACAGACGGAAAATAATTATAAGTTGATTTTTTCGTCAGAAAAACTAGCAATTTGCATTAATTTCATGTATCGGTGAAAAAATTGAACTTCTCTTTTTGACGGAACCATATTACTATATAGGTACATCCTGTATCCTATTTCATAGGGTAACCAGA
Organism: Enterococcus casseliflavus NBRC 100478; assembly: GCF_001544095.1. Lineage (GTDB taxonomy): Bacteria > Bacillota > Bacilli > Lactobacillales > Enterococcaceae > Enterococcus_D > Enterococcus_D casseliflavus. Next base: position 228,602 of record NZ_BCPT01000002.1, read on the forward strand.
AAAACCCATACCATCCTATGGGTTTTTTTGCTGTCTATAAAAGCAAAAAAACGTGCCGCAAGTCCAGGTATCGCTAAGCCAGCTGTTTTAGCTAACCTTGGCAGAACCTGTCTGCAGTACGTTTTTTCTAATGATCGATTATTCCCCTAGTACTGGCTGTTCTTGCACAGTGCCAATAGGAAACAAGGCGCGAAACACTCGGCGAACGATTGGACCTGCAATGAACAATTGCAACGGCAATGCGACGATCACATTTTTCCCAATGTTGCTTAGCCAATTGACGAACACCGAGTGATCAGGGTTTGGGTGCATCAACGCACCAAAGAGTGACATACAGATCACCATGCCGGCGATCATCAATGAAGAAATCAACCCGATTTTTTTCCAAGTAGCTGATTGATGGTCCAAAAATCGAAACGCCAAACCTTTTGCCGGACCAGAAACAATGAACCAATCCAAAATAAAGGCCACACAAAGGGCTAATGGCAATTCATTCCACGCCAATTGGAATGCCAATGCAGAAACACCGACTTGAAACATGAGGTTATAAACACTCATAAAATACACCATGAAAATACACATAAGTGTCGTATAGATCAAACTTTCTTTTTTGTTGATGGGCATGTAACAACTTCCTTTCTCTTTTTCGTACTCAACTATTCTAGCAGAAGAAAATTTTTCGTGTAAGTAAAAGTTTGAAAACTTTCAAAAAAGTTTTTTGCTATTTTTTTATCCACTTCTCTTGACACTTTCTTATGAAGTCAGTAGAATAGCGATAGATTGAATCGTACAGATAACAAGCGGGTTCGCTTGTCGAGAGAGAGGCGGTTTCTATGAGAATAGAAACGGTCTCTTTTTTTGCGAATTTTTAGAGGTGAGAATATGGAAAACAACAAAAAACTCGTGGGGGCGATCCTCGCAACCGGATTGATGTCATTTGCAGGTGTGCTGATTGAAACAGCCATGAATGTAACGTTTCCGACATTGATCGATCAATTTACGCTTTCAACATCCGATGTTCAATGGGTGACGACCATCTACTTACTGGTCATCTCCATCATTGTCCCAATATCGACCTACCTTTTGAAACGCTTCTCATTGAGAACCTTGTTTCTAGCTGCCAACGCCTTTTTCCTTGTTGGCTTGGTGATCGACTTTTTATCGCCGACGTTTGCCATTTTGCTGATTGGCCGCTTTTTCCAAGGTGCCAGCACAGGGATCGCACTGCCTTTGATGTTCCACATCATTTTGACTTACTCCCCCTTTGAAAAACGGGGAGCGGCAATCGGCTTAGGGAATTTGACCACTTCCATCGCTCCAGCGATCGGACCGACATATGGGGGCTTATTGACCGCCCATTGGTCTTGGAATGCGATCTTTCTTTTCTTGATCCCAGTCTTGCTGATCTCCCTAGTACTCGGCCTTTACTCGATCCCTAAAACGGCTGGGGCAAAAGACACTTCCCTGGATTTACTGAGTGTATTAGGAATCGTCTTGATGTTCAGCGGCTTCTTATTGTTCTTGAATCAAGTAGGCACCTTAGCGAGTCTACTGCCGCTGCTTTTCGGTTTCATTGGTGCTGGCTTGTTTTATCAACGCTCAAAAGGCCCGAACCCTTTGATTCGTTTGGCTGTTTTGAAAAACCGTAGCTTCAGTTTGTTTCTGTTTGGCTTTCTTGTTTGTCAGTTCCTTTTACTGGGCATTTCCTTTGTCTTGCCGAACTTTGTCCAACTCGTCTTGGGAAAAGATGCCTTTACTGCAGGATTAGTTATGCTTCCTGGGGCGGCGATCGGGGCGATCCTTGCGCCGATCTCTGGTCGGTTGCTGGATAAAGTTGGACCGAAAAAACCGATCCTGTCTGGTTTGACGTTGATTGCCATCGGTTGGCTTGCCTTAGCCCTCGTTTTGCGTTCGCCTTTCATTTGGAGCCTAGTTGCTGGACATGTCTTTTACATGATCGGGATCGGCTTAGCCTACAGCAATATGATGACCACCGGCTTAAACAAGCTGACTCCTGCGTTGTACGCGGACGGTAATGCGATCTTTAATACGCTGCAGCAATTTTCTGGTGCAGTGGCGACGGCTGTGGTGGCGACCATTATCAATTTGGCACAAAATGCGGCGACCGATTACACCCAAGGGACGGTCATCGGCTCTCAAATCGCCTTATTCTTTTTGTGGGCCTTAGTCTTACTGACTTTCCTATTAACGATCAACTACTTCCGCAAAAGCACCGACAAAAAAGCCGTCAGCTAACTGCGGCTTTACCCATTGAAAACCAAGAAAAAAGCCGCTCTCCCTTGAGGGCGGCCATAAAAAAATCCGCTTCCGATCCCCCTTCTTAGTCAAAGGGCGCTCTCGGAAACGGATTATTTTTTTAGTTTAATTCAGCGGAACCAACCGCTGTTTTGGCTGTCACTGTGCCTGTAGTCGTCAATGAAAGCTGACGCACTTTTTCGGCATTCGTGATGACTGTTAAAACATCTGTCTGTTTGCCAGCTGCGGTCACTGCATCTAGATCCATCACTGCAATCTTCGTTTCTGGTGTGACCGTGTCACCTTCAGAAACAAGGACCTCAAATGGCGCACCTTTTAATTCCACAGTATCTAAGCCCATATGAACAAGAACTTCCGCGCCACCAGGCGTTAAAATCCCAATTGCATGCTTTGTTTCAAAAATGCTAGAGATCGTACCTGCAACAGGAGCATAAATCGTTCCATTCGTTGGCTGAACAGCAAAGCCGTCACCCATCATTTTTTGAGAAAAGACAGGATCAGAAACTTCAGTGATGGCAACTACTTTCCCATCAGCTGGAGCATAAAGGGTTTCCTCTGAAACTTGTGCTGCTTCTGGGGCTGCAGTTGTCGGTGCAGCCGTCGTTGGTGCAACAGCCGCTGCTGCAGCTGTATCAGCAGCCAATTGCGGTTCTAATTTATTTAAGAAGGTAACTTTTCTAAAGATGATGGTGCAAACAAACGTGATCGCAATCGTCACCGCCATTGAGATGAAGACCATTGGATAGTTTTCAATTTTAAATGATAAGAAGCCAGGCAGTCCCCCTACACCAATACCTAGTGCACGGGTATTCGTTGCAGTGATCAGCATTCCACCAAAGGCAGAACCTACCATTGCTGCGACAAATGGGTAAACATATTTCAAATTGATCCCGAACATCGCTGGTTCAGTAACCCCCATGTAAGCAGAAATCGTTGCTGGAACAGAGACTTGTTCTTCTTTTTTATTGCCACGGTGAAGGAACCAAATCGCCAATACTGCCGTACCTTGCGCAATATTTGACAGCATGATCATTGGCCAAAGGTTGGTTGTCCCAAAATCCGCTACTAATTGAGAGTCGATCGCTAGCGTTGTATGATGCAATCCGGTAATAACCAAAGGCGCATACAAGCCACCGAAAATGAAACCAAATAACCAGTTTAATGGTGAGGTCAAGCCAGCATTTACGACCCAAGAAATGCCTGATCCGATTTGCCAACCGATTGGACCTAACACCATGTGGGCTGCTAAAATAGTTGGCAGCAATGAGAACAATGGAACGAAGATCATTGAAACCGCTTCTGGAATCCATTTCCGGAAGAATCTTTCAAGATAAACCAATAAGAAACCTGCCAGCATTGCTGGGATCACTTGTGCTTGATACCCAATTTTATCAATAGTGAAGAACCCGAAGTCCCACGTATAATTTTGAGCAATTTCTGCAGCAGAAGTTGAACTTACTGAATAAGCATTTAATAATTGCGGTGAAACCAATGTAATCCCTAAAACAATCCCTAATATTTGCGTGGTTCCCATCTTACGTGTAATACTCCAAGTAATCCCTACTGGTAGAAAGTGAAAGATGGCTTCACAGGGCAGCCATAAAAAGCCGTTGACACCGTTCCAAAAAGTAGAAGCTTGTGTAATGGTTTGTCCACCTAGAGCTTCTAGCGGTACACCTTCTAAGAAATTTCTCAGCCCTAGCATCAAACCACCGACAATAATCGCTGGTAATAACGGGGTAAAGATCTCAGCTAACGTAGCGATCGCTCGTTGCACGATATTTTGATTGTTTTTTGCAATCGCTTTACTTTGTTCTTTAGAAACACCTTCTATTCCTGATACATCGGTAAAATCATTGTAAAACGTTGAGACATCATTGCCGATAATGACTTGGAATTGTCCCGCATTGGTAAACATTCCTTTGACACTTGGAATTTCTTCAATTGCCTTTTCGTTTGCTTTTGACTGATCGTTCAAAACAAAACGCATCCGTGTCGCGCAATGTGTTACTGCGGCGATATTTTCTTTGCCGCCAACATATTCCAGCAGCTTCTCAGCATCATCACGATACTTTCCCATAATTAATAAACCCCTTTCATCTACACTTGTATATATATGTTTTGATTACGCACTAATCATAACTTGATAATTTTGATATTGCAAGCGTTTCAAACCAATTTTTTTTACTTTTTCTATAAACAATACAAGCAAATAGCAAAGGTACCATATAAAAACCTTGATAAATAAACGTTTTTTAAAATGTTTCATTAATATAAAATAATATTGCCAACAACTTTATTTACTGTTTATTTGACAAAAAAGAATAAAAAAACAGGCTAGATAAATTGAAATAGCTTACAATTTACGTTATAATCATTTTGCATGTATAGACAAGTTTAAAGGAGGACAACTACTGTGAATACGATTATATTATCTAAGGAACAATGGCTGTTAACGGATCAAACTGGTACGACCTATCCGTTTTCTGGGACTGACAGTGAACGCGTTGCCGCACTGACCGCGCAGCTGCAGCAAATGGAAGGTGGCGGGATCGTCTCTGAATCGCTGGTGTTTACGAATGAAGAAGGGACTTTTTCACTGGACCAATGGTTGACAGAAAAATTAAATCGTCCCTTTGTTTGCACTACGAAAGAACAGTATGAAGAACAAAGTACTGAAATTCCTTGGCGCCTCGAATACTATGGCTACACCCCTGGTAAAGATGAATACTCGGTGGAGTCACTTTTAACCGTCGGTAACGGCTATTTAGGGCTGCGAGGCACAACGCCTGAGATGACCATTTGTGAAGCGAACTATCCAGGACTGTATTTAGCAAGTCTTTACAATACGGTGGAATCGGATGTTTCTGGTCATACCATCAGCAATGAAGACTTCGTCAATGCACCGAATCTGCAAAAAATGTACGTAAAGATCGATGATGAAGTGATCGATATCGCCAACAATCAGCTCCTTTCCTTTAAACGGACATTGGATTTGAAGACCGGCTTGTTCCAATCAGTGGCAGAAATTGAAACCAAAAAACAAAAGCGTCTGCGAATCGAAACGAAGAAGATCGCCAATATGCAAGATGTTCACCAATACAGTTTGGTCTATCAGTTTACCCCGCTGAACTTTTCTGGCGCCCTTACCTTCGTCAGTGAAGCCGACGGATCGGTCTATAACTATAACGTCGCTCGTTACCGTAGTTTAACTAACCAGCATTTGACCGTGAAAGAGGCAGCAGCTGAACAAAACAAAGCGCATTTAGTGGTCACCACTAACCAATCACAGATTACCGTTGTCCAATCCTCTGAACTGTTTTCACAGGACCTGCCATTGGCTGAGCTGCAAGCTGAAACAAACGACCAGCTCGTCCGTCAGCAAGTAAACCTTGAGGTGACGGAAGGACAAACTTATCGGGTCGAAAAATCAGTTACTGTTGCCGCTTATCGCCAAGAAGAGCCGCAACCGGCATTTACGTTTTCTTCCTTAGCATTACCTGATTTTGCGACGATGTATACCGCCTCAAAACAAGCCTGGGCTGAATTATGGGCAAAAGCGGCCATCGAAATCACTGGTGACTTGATGTCGCAAAAAATGCTGAATCTGCATACGTATCATCTGCTGGTCTCCGCGGCACCGAATGCTTATCAGGAGTCCTTAGATGCCAGTATCACTGCCCGTGGCCTACATGGGGAAGCCTATCGCGGTCATATTTTCTGGGATGAACTGTTTATCTTACCGTTTTACATTCTACATTTTCCTGACACCGCCAAAGAAATTCTGCTGTATCGCTACCGCCGCTTAGCTGCTGCCAAAAAAGATGCCCAAAAAGCTGGCTACCAAGGCGCCATGTTCCCATGGCAATCAGGATTGGATGGCAGTGAGCAATCCCAAGAACTGCATTTGAACCCTATCAGCGGCGAATGGAAAGAAGATCACAGTCGCTTGCAACGCCATGTCTCCTTAGCGATCGCTTATAACATTTGGCAATACTGGCACAACACGCAAGATCGAGTCTTCATGGAACAATATGGGTTAGAATTGATGTTAGAAGTCGCTCATTTCTGGCAAAGTGCTGCCACCTGGGATGATGCTGCTCAACGTTACTTTATCGATAAAGTCATGGGACCAGATGAATTTCATGAAAGCTACCCAAATAGTGAACAAGGCGGCTTGAAAAACAACGCCTATACCAATATGATGGTAGTATGGTTGTTTGAAGAGATCGAGAACCTTCAACAACAACTTTCAGCAGAGAGCTTCCAAGCGGTATTAGAGAAAACGGCTTTAACCCCTGCAGATATTGCTGCTATGGCAGATATTCGTACCAAGCTGGGCTTAGAGATCGATCCAGAAGGCATCATTGCACAATTTGAAGGGTACTTCAAGCTGGAAGATCTGGATTGGGCTCACTACAAAGAGAAATATGGCAACATCTATCGGATGGACCGCATCTTGAACGCTGAAGGCAAGAGTGCTGACAGCTACAAAGTCGCGAAACAAGCGGATAGTTTGATGATTTTCTACAATTTCTCAAAAGAGCAAGTCAATCAGATTTTGGCAGATCTTTCTTACCAGCTGCCAACAGACTATATTGAAAAAAATCTCCATTATTACTTGGCTCGTACCTCCCACGGCTCGACGTTGTCACGCATCGTTCATGCCCAGTTGGCGGCAATGGTAGATGATCAGGAGTTGGCTTGGTCATTATACCAAGAAGCCCTCTCTTCTGATTACCGTGATATCCAAGGCGGGACTACAGCAGAAGGCATTCACGCCGGTGTCATGGCTGCTACGTTGTTTATTCCATTAACCACTTTTGCTGGGATCGATATTCGAGAAGAGCAGCTGCAGATCACGCCAAACTTGCCGAAAGCTTGGGACAGCTTAGCCTTTCAGCTAGAAGTTCGCGGCACCCGCTTTGCAATGAATGTTACACATGAAACATTGACGATTACCGCTGATCAGCCAGTCACGATCTTAGTGAATGGGCAACAAGTTTCTCTAGAAGCAAAGAAAGAAGCAACGATTACTTACTAAAAGGAGTGTTACACATGAAAAAAGGATTTGTTTTTGATTTAGACGGCGTTATCACGGATACGGCCAAATACCACTACATTGCATGGAAAGAATTAGCTGCGGAGATCGGGATCGAGATCGATTTGAAGTTCAACGAGCAGTTAAAAGGCATCAGCCGCATGGACTCTTTAGAGCGAATCTTAACCCTAGGCAACAAAAATGATGCCTACACAGAAGTCGAAAAAGAAGCGTTAGCGACGAAGAAAAATACCCACTATGTACAATTATTACAAAGCTTGACTCCTGATGATCTATTGCCAGGGGTAAAGACATTCCTTGATGAAGCCAAAGCAAAAAACATTCCTTGTGCGATCGCTTCGGCATCCAAAAATGCACCGTTTATTTTGGACAAACTTGGGGTCATGCAAGACTTTGATACGATCGTTGACCCAGCAACCTTGAAAAAAGGCAAACCAGATCCAGAAATCTTTATCCAAGCAGCGCTGGCACTAGGCATTGAACCGGCAGAAGCAGTTGGCTTTGAAGATGCTCAAGCAGGGATCGACGGTATCAAAGCTGCTGGTATGTATGCGGTAGGCGTTTATTCAGGAGAAGAATTACACGGTGCAGATGTGATCGTTGAAAAATTAACGGACCTAAACATTGACGAACTTTTGGCGAAATAGTCGATTGCATTTCCAAATTGGCCTCGCTATAATAGCCAAAGAGGGGGCAATCCGATGAACAAGTTCAAAGAAATATTTTTAGATTTAGAACAAAAAATTCTAGCAAACGAATACCCTCCGCATTCTTTGCTGCCTAGCGAAAACCAATTGATCAAAACTTATGGTGTCTCCCGCGAGACTGTCCGTAAGGCATTGAATTTATTGCGGGATGCTGGTTATATCCAAAAGAAACAAGGGAAAGGTTCAATCGTTTTAGACTTGAATCGCTTTGATTTCCCAATTTCTGGCTTGACGAGTTTTCGAGAGCTGCAAGATACCCAACGCATTCCTAGTGAAACAAAGGTTGTCGAGATCCGTAAGATCGCCGTCTCGCCAAAGCTGCACGAGACTACTGGTTGGCCTGTCGCCTCTGAGGCATGGAAACTGATCCGTCAGCGGAGAATCGATGGAGAAGTGGTGATTTTGGATAAAGATTACCTTGATGCTTCTATCATCGAAGAGTTGCCAGAAAACCGAGCGAAAGTATCGATTTTTGATTACTTTGAAAATGACCTTGGCCTTGAGATCGCTTATGCACAAAAAGAAATCACTGTTGACCCCGTCAACAAAGAATTGCGGGATCTAATGGATCTGCGTCCTGAAGATCAGCATGTCGTTACGGTTCGCAGCCTCGTGTATCTAGAAGACACGCGCTGTTTTGAATACACCGAATCGATCCACCGACTGGATAAATTCCGCTTTGTGGACTTTGCCCGCCGACGCAAGATTTGATGGACGTATAGACGTGAAACACATGAAACAGACCTGGACTTCCCCGAGAAGTCTGGGTCTGTTTTGTTTTTCAATAGCCTCCCACTCGATAATACTGGATCGATCCTCCCATTTTTCGCCTCTGTCGCTATCGAGCCATCCTTTTGCTTGCTCGTTGTTCTATTGCCGGCGAATAAAAAAGGCACGATCATTTATGGGACTGATGAAATAGAGTTGATTTTGCAAAACTCAGCCGTTCTTATTAACAATCAGCTACACAAAAAAGCAGTACCCTCTGAGAGGATACTGCTTTTGCTTGCTATTTGGCGTAATCCGTTGCGCGAGTCTCGCGAATAACGGTTACCTTGATATGACCTGGGTAATCCAAATCGTCTTCGATCTTCTTGCGGATGTCGCGAACCAATCGTACAGCATCCAAATCAGAAATCTCTTCTGGTTTGACCATTACACGGACTTCACGTCCGGCTTGGACTGCAAAACTGGAATCGACCCCTTTGAAGCCGTTGGCGATATTTTCTAGATTTTGCAAGCGGCGAATATAATTTTCCAATGATTCGCTGCGGGCACCTGGACGGGCTGCTGACAAGGCATCTGCGGCTGCAACTAAAACAGAGATAACCGATGTTGCTTCAACATCTCCATGGTGAGAAGCGATCGCATTGATCACCACACCATTTTCTTTGTATTTGGCAGCTAACTCAGCCCCGATCTCAACGTGAGAGCCTTCGATTTCATGGTCAAGGGCTTTCCCGATATCATGCAAGAGTCCAGCACGTTTGGCTAACTGGATATCTTCGCCTAATTCTGCGGCAAGAACACCGGTTAGTTTTGCGACTTCGATCGAGTGGTTCAAGACGTTTTGTCCGTAGCTGGTACGGAAACGCAAACGACCTAAAATCTTGATCAAGTCTGGATGAAGGGTGTGGGCGCCGACTTCAAAGGCTGCTTGTTCCCCATATTCACGAATATGCTCATCCATTTCTTTCCTAGATTTTTCGACCATTTCTTCAATTCGGGCTGGATGGATCCGGCCGTCTTGAATCAGTTTTTCAAGGGTCATACGAGCAATTTCACGGCGAATCGGATCAAATCCTGATAAGACGACTGCTTCTGGCGTGTCATCGATGATCAAATCGATCCCTGTCAAGGTTTCAAGGGTGCGAATGTTCCGACCTTCTCTTCCGATGATTCGACCTTTCATCTCATCGTTTGGTAATGATACGACCGATACCGTGGTTTCAGACACTTGGTCTGCGGCACAACGTTGGATTGCTAAGGACAAGAGATTTTTTGCTTTTCGATCTGCTTCTTCCTTCGCACGCTGTTCAGATTCTTTGACCATGATCGTTAATTCATGGTTCAATTCCTCTTCCGTTGATTTCATGATCAACTCTTTTGCTTCATCTCTGGACAGCGCAGCGATGCGCTCTAATTCTTTCTGTTGTCCATCGATTAAGTTTTCTACTTCTTTTTCTCGCTCGTCAATTAATTGTTGTTTCTCACTAAGTCTGCCTTCTTTATCTTCAAGTGAGCGTTCTCGTTTTTCCAAAGAATCGTCCTTACGATCAAGTACTTGTTCTCTTTGGAGTAAACGATTTTCTTGTGATTTTAAATCAAGTTTGCTTTCTTTCAACTCACTTTCAATCTCTGACCGATACTTCTGATTTTCTTCCTTAGCTTCTAACAATGCTTCTTTTTTAAGAGTTTCTGCTTCTTTCTTAGCGCTTTCGATAATTCCAGCTGCAGAATTTTGGGCGCCGTTGATTTCTTTCTCATGACGAGATTTCGTCACATAAACTCCTAATCCAAGACCGACAATTAAACCGATGATAGCGAGGAGAATGTAAAGTAGTTCCAATGAATCCACCTCCATACTATCTTTTTAAATATTTTGTAATTTTGATTAACAAAGGATAACAAAATTATCAATTCGCTACTTCTTATGTGGAAATCCACATACGTTTATTCTAATGTTTGAACCCAAGAGTGTCAACTTTAAATAATAAAGTAAACTTTCGCAACCCTTCCTTTTTACGGATGTTTTTTCAACAATGGACGAATCTGGTAAAAACCACAAAAAAGCCAAACAACGAGGTTGTTTGGCTTTTTCAAGACTTAGTCGTCTAATGGTAATTCTTCTTGCGCTTCCTCAAGGGTTACGGTCTCTCCTGTTCCAATCCCGTAAGCATCGCGGACGCGAGCAGAAACTTCTAGCATCATTTCTTCGTGTTCACGCATGTAGTTTTTGGCGTTTTCACGACCTTGACCGATACGATCCCCTTTATAGGCATACCACGCACCGCTTTTATCGACGATGTCTTGTTCCACGGCCATATCCAGCAATTCGCCTTCTTGGGAAATCCCTTGACCATACATCATGTCGACTTCTGCTACTTTAAATGGTGGCGCTACTTTGTTTTTGACTACTTTGATCTTCGTGCGGTTCCCGATGATATCTGTACCGGATTTCAATTGCTCAGCACGACGTACTTCCAAACGGATGGTTGAATAGAATTTCAACGCACGACCACCAGGCGTCGTTTCTGGATTCCCGAACATGATCCCAACTTTTTCCCGAATTTGGTTGATAAAGATCGCGATCGTTTTCGTTTTGTTGATGGAACCAGAAAGTTTCCGTAATGCTTGTGACATCAAACGAGCTTGCAAACCAACGTGGGTATCACCCATTTCACCGTCGATCTCCGCCCGTGGGACTAAAGCTGCTACCGAGTCAATGACCACGATATCAACCGCACCACTTGAAACTAAGGCGTCAGCGATCTCTAATCCTTGTTCTCCTGTATCTGGTTGTGATAACAAAAGATCATCGATATTTACGCCTAATTTTTGCGCATATTGAGGATCTAACGCATGTTCGGCATCGATAAATGCTGCTGTTCCGCCATTTTTTTGGACTTCCGCAATGGCATGTAAAGCAACTGTCGTTTTACCAGAACTTTCTGGGCCGTAAACTTCTACGATCCGTCCTCGTGGGTAACCACCTACACCTAATGCAACATCCAAGGCCAATGAACCACTTGGGATCGTTGAAATTTGTTGATCAACTTTTTCGCCAAGCTTCATGATGGCACCTTTACCATAGTTCTTTTCAATCTTCTTTAGTGCAGCATCTAAGGCTGCTTTACGATCATCTGCCAAACGGATAATCCTCCTTATATTCATCACTTTCGTGTGTCGTTCATAAGATAATAATAGTCCTTCTGACGGGAAATTGCAAGAAAAAACGAACAAACATTCGCATTAATTTAATAATTCCTTACGTATTTGATTTAAGCCCGCCATGACAGCACTATGCCGAATATAGGCGCGGTCGCGGTTGAAGTGATATAGCTGGCTCGAGACGCCTTTGTCAGAAGCTAAGGCGATCCAAACGGTGCCTTTAGGCTGACCTTCTAACTCGTCTGGACCAGCAACACCCGTAAACGCCACCGCATAATCGGTCTCGGCTTGTTTGCGGGCATAGACGGCCATTGCTTCCGCACACTCCTGACTAACAGTCCCATAGCTTTCCAAAAGCCCTGGATCGATGCCTAAGAGCTTGCTTTTTGTTGCAGCAGAATATGTCACGAACCCACCGGGAAACACCTCAGAGACGCCAGGAATCCCTCCTAGGGTCGCTTGGAACAAACCAGCGGTCAAACTTTCCGCTGCGGTGACGGTTTTCTTTTTCTCGATCAGTCGCTCGACGACTGTTTCTGCCAGCGAATTTTGTTCCCCATACCCATAGAAATACGCACCGACCCGTGCTTGGACGGTTTCTTCTAACGCATCCAATTGTTTGATCCCTTGCGCCTCGTTTGCAGTTTTGACCGTCAGACGCAGCGTGACCTCATTGGGTTTGGCATAAGGAGCGATGGTGGGATTGACTTGATTCTCGATCAAATCGGCCAATTCTGTGACCAATGCCGATTCCCCGATCCCGTAATAGCGCAAAACGCGAGACAGCAAGACCTCTTCTTGGGGAAACTGCTCTAACAGAAGTGGTTTTGCGTGGGTAAGAAACATCGCCTGTAGTTCACTTGGTGGTCCTGGCAGCAGCAAATAACTGGTAGCGGCTGTCTGATAAAAGATCCCGATCGCTAGTCCATTGGGATTTGGCAAAGACACACTGTCTTTAAAAACGAGGGTCTGCCGCAAATTGTTTTCCGTCATCCTCCGTTGACTGTTTTCGAAGAAGGCTTTCAATTGGTGATACCCTGGTTCATCTCTGACTAACTCTTGTCCCACATGACGGGCAGTGACTTGTTTCGTCAAGTCATCGTCGGTGGGCCCTAAGCCGCCGCACAATACGATCAAGTCGCTGCGTTTGTCGGCGATCGTCAGCAATTCTTCTAAGCGATTGGGGTTGTCCCCGACAACACTATGATAAAAAACATCGATCCCAAGACTTGCCAGTTCTTCTGACAAGAAGGTCGCGTTCGTATTCACCACCTGTCCTAAAAGTAATTCGGTCCCGACTGCAATAATTTCTGCTTTCATTCGTTTACTCCTTCATTTATCAGATACGTAAAAGTCTTTCATATTGACAAAAAAAGTCCAGAAAACTTCTGAACTTTCGTGACTTGTATCCTTGTTTTTATCGCTTCTTTATCTAGATCTAGAAATTTTACATAGAATCTTTAAAAACATTCGTATTTTTTATGAAATAATCGACCCCGGAATAGATCGTGAAGATCAAACATAGATACAACATGATTTGATCGATAGGCAAACCGATCATTGAAAAGGGAATGTTGTTCAAGAACAAGAAAATGATCGCAACCATTTGTGTCGCGGTTTTGATTTTCCCTGGCCACGCAGCAGCCATGACTTCCCCGCTTTGTTCCACTAACAACAAGCGTAACCCTGTCACTGCCAACTCGCGGCAAACGATGATCGAAACTACCCAGCCTGGGGCTTTGTCTAATTCAACCAGCATGATAAAAGCCGTCATGACGAGCATTTTATCTGCTAACGGGTCAGCAAACTTCCCGAAGTTGGTAACAAGGCCTCTGGAACGAGCGATCTTGCCATCTAGCCAGTCTGTAATACTGGCTGCCGCAAAAAGGATCGCTGCAATAAGGTGCGTGTTTTCTAATTGTGTCGTACCAACGGTCAGCGTGCCAAGATCGATTGGCAAAACCAAGACCAAAATAAAGATGGGGATCATAATGATCCGTAATACAGTTAATTGATTGGGTAAATTCACGAAATAGACTCCTCTCTGCCGACTATTGTACGAAATAACGGCAAATCATGCCACTACTTCTGCTTTTCAATGGTCGGATGCAACAGATAACTTTTTAGCTAATGATACCTCAATAAGGCGCATTTGTCAGATTTATGCCGCATCGTCTTGGTATTCAATCACGAGGCGGACTGTCTTTTGTAACAATTCAAATTGCGGGTCAGAAAAGTCCACTTCCTGACCATTGGCAGTGATGGAGATATTTTGACTTGCGCCCAGGGTCAAGGTCGCATTCGTGGCGCCTTCTGGCAGCGTCATCGATTGCGTTTCCCCCGCTTGAACAGTGTATTGGTACACATAAGCGTTGTCGACTTGTACACCGACCCAACAAGAAGCATCTAGCCCAGTAAATGCTAATTCAATAGGATTTTCTGCATCTTTCATCGTGATCGTGATCGACGATTGCGTCGAATCACTGGCAGTCATCGTCATTTTCGCTTCGCTGGATTCCGTCGTACTTGACGACTCCGTCGCTTCACTCGAAGTACTGGTTTCTTCCGTACTTGACGTGGTGGAAGCGGTAGACGCTGAATTTTCTACCACAAGAGAAGAGCTTCCTTGGATCATCGGCGTTGTATTCCGGTCTTGCCAAGCCATGTAGCCCACGATACTCACGATCGTAATGGCCACCAGGCCTAATAGAATCATCGGCAAATAGCGGACGACAAATGAGCCGCTTTTTTCTTCTACGTGCTGTGCTTTTCGTGAGCCGCTGACGGTTTCAGGCTGCGGTCTTTTTGGTAAGGGGGCGTCTAACGTATCTTTGCCATCAAAAACGGCTACCAATTTGTCGCCGTCTTCTCCAACCGCTGCTGCATATTGGCGAATAAACGCACGGACATAAAAAGTGCCTGGCAATTGATCAAAACGCTCTGCTTCAATTGCTTCTAAATAGCGTTTTTGGATCTTTGTCATTTGTTGTAATTCAATCAATGAAATGTTTTTATCTAAACGGGCTTGCCGTAATTTTGCTCCAATCGTTGTTTCGTTGGCCACTCGATCATCTACTCCAGTCTTTTATTCATCTTTAAAAAAAGCCCTAAAATCGCTTCGCTGCTTGTCGTAAGGTCAGCAAAGCTGCTCTATCATTTTAAAACAGGGGTTCCCTGTATACGTCAATAAAAAAAACTCCGTCACGCCGATTGCCATCTGGGCGCGCCGTCTACTAAATATAACATTTTTTCCGTGAATTTTTGTAAAAAAACAAAAAAAGATTTTGCTTCAATAATTAAAGAATACCATAAAAGAAAAAGTCTGAGGATAGCCTAACCACAACTCGCAAACAAATTTTAATACTTTTCGCCAAATTGGCATCAAATTGCAAGAAAAAACCACCCTTTGACGCAAAAAGAAAACACTGAATGACTCAGGAGTTGGCCAGCCCTTGTTCTGTTAGGCGTTCCTCCTTGAATCATTCAGTGTCGCTTAGATGACAGCTGTTTGACAAAACCAGCCTTCGCTTAGGCTTTTTCCGTTGGATACATGTAAAAACGACTAAACGCTTTGGGATCGATAAAGGAACGAGCCGCTTGCTGGACATCTTCCAAAGTGATCGATTGGATCACCTCTGGCAGATCAAAGAGCGTCGTTTCACCGAATAAACTTTGGGTAAACTGGTTTGCGATAAACTCCAGTGAGTTCAGTGATTGGAAATATTTCCCTAGCATTTTCTTCTTCAATAACGTCAAGTTTTCTTCATTGATCTCTGGATCTTGCTGGAAATTCATTACGATCGCTTCGATCTCTGCCAACATTTTTTCTGGCTCTTCAGAATCCCCCGAGAAGTCGGCAAAGTAAAAGCCGCGATCCAAGTTCACTTCAAACCCAAAAGTGTCGTCGATGATGCCTTGATCATACAAACGCAAATAATTGGCGGAAGTATTGCCTAACACCAATTGGCAGAAAAGATTCAACGCATTTTTGAAGCGCAAGAGCTCTCTTCCTGATTTCGGCAGTTTGTTCAAGTCTCCTTTGATCCCTAATACGCCTTTGGCACGTGTTACTGGCATGGTAAGACTTGATTCTGCTTGAATATCGACAAAGGTTTCTTCAGGAAACTGGCGAATGATCGCCTGCGTTTCTGGAAAGGTCTTGGCCGCTTGATTGGTCCGAATCCACGCCATCGTTTCTTCAGGATCGATATTGCCTACCACAAAAAGCGTCATATTGCTTGGGTGATAGAAGGTATTGTAGCAAAGATACAAGTCTTCTGCGGTGATCTGCGCAATGCTTTCCACCGTACCAGCGATATCGATATGCAAGGGGTGCTTCGGATACAGATTTTTGATGATGCCGAAAAACTGCTGCCAGTTTGGATCGTCATCATACATTTGGATTTCTTGACCAATGATCCCTTTTTCTTTTTCGACGGTTTCTTCTGTGAAATACGGGGCTTGAACGAAATCGATCAACGTTTCAAGGTTCAACTTGATTTGATCGGTTGCCGAAAAAAGGTAGCTGGTTTTCGTGAAACTGGTAAAGGCATTGGCAGAAGCCCCCTGCTGACCAAAGGTTTGAAAGACATCGCCGTCTTCTTTTTCAAACAGTTTGTGCTCTAGAAAATGGGCAATGCCATCAGGGACTTGATGCAATGCTTCGGGTGAAAACCCGAAATGATTGTCGACAGAGCCATAGTTCGTACTGAAAAGTCCGTAAGTTTTATGGAAATCGGCTTTTGGCAGCAAATAAACTTTCAAGCCGTTTGGCAATACTTCTTCATAAAGGGTCTCATTGATTTGCTGATAGACTTTTTTATTCATGGGTCGTCTCCTTATCCAGGAAGAATACAGCTTGCAAGGACACGTTTTGAGCCAATGCTTGGACATCAGCCACGGTCACTTGTGCCAATTTCTGCATAAATTCATCTTCCGTCATTTTCGTATTCGGTACCCACTGATTCAGATAGGCTGTTTCGATCAGTGCTTGTGGGTTATCCAATGAAAGCAAGTACTGGTTTTTCAACATCGCTTTTGTTTGTGCCAGTTCTTCCGCGGTGACTTCGCCACGCTGCAAGCTTTGCAGCTGCTGTTCGATCAATTTGAAGACCTTGTCGCGGTTTTTGCCATCGATCCCTGTTTGGACCGACAAATACCCACGAAACGTATCGATACTACTGGAAGCATAATACGCCAAACTTTCTTTCTCTCGGACATTCATAAACAGTTTGGAATGAGGGAATCCGCCAAACAACCCGTTGAAGACCATAAAGGCGATCCGCTCGGCTTGGTCATAATACACGCCAGTATGATAGCCTAAGTTCAATTTGGCTTGGATGATTGGTTCCCGCAAGATTTTCTCGCGAATGATATTTTCCGCCGCTTGCTGATAAAAGACCGGCATTGCTTGGTCTGGCCGATCGGTAAAGGCCATGTTTTGGAAGAGCGCCGCAACTTCTGCTTCAACCACATCGCCGATCACGAAAAGATCGATTTGATCATTGTCCATCATTGAGCGATAGGTTTGGTAAAGCTCTTTTGCGGTCACAGCTTCTAAGTCTTGGGGACGTCCAAAGCTCGGATACTTCTGATTCTGATCGTTTTCGAAATACAACTCTTGCAGCCCTAAAGAAGCCAATGCTTGCTTATCTTCTGCCACGCTGTTCATATAGGCGATCAAGTTGTGCTTTTCGATGGTGAAGTTCTTTTCTTCAAACTGTTCCTCGTGGGCATTCGGATGGAACAAAACTTCTGCTAAAAAAGCGGCTGCTTGCGGCAATACTGCTTCATCTGACACGTACTTCCCGTTGACAAAGGACATCGCTGCATTGATTTGATGCAGATTGCCCCGTTTGTTAACATTCATACCAAAGCTGGCACCGTAAAGCTCTGCCAGCTGACTGCTAAATGCGGTCTGTGTCGGATAAGCCAAACTAGTCGTTTCTAATAAACTGGTCAATAAGGTCCGTTTGGCGGTCATTTCAGCCTGCAATGGTGCAGTAAACCGAACGAAAAAACGGATCGTTTTATACTTTTTGGTCGGTAGCACCGTTAACCGAACACCTTTTTTTAATTCAATAGACATGTGACACCCCTTCTAGAAGCAAAATTATCTCTTCAATTATAGCATAGCTGACAAACTTTCTCCTCGGCTCGCTGATCAAACCTGCTGTAGCGAGCGTTTTTTTTTATAAATCCCGCGTTTTTAGCTATACTGTCAGTAAGATTTAGAAGGGAGGATACAGGATGATTAAAGAATTTAAAGAATTTATTTTACGGGGAAACGTCATTGACTTGGCGATCGGGGTCGTGATCGGGAGTGCCTTCACCGCAATCGTCACTAGTTTAGTTGAAGGATTGCTGACACCATTGGTTTCATGGATCTTATCACTCTTTGGTAACGCCGATGCCTTTTCTGGCTTGGTCTTTGAACCAGCCAAAAATGTGGTCTTTGATTTCGGCCGCGTAATTACTGCCATTATTACGTTCTTGATTACCGCATTTGTCTTGTTCTTGATTGTCAAAGCAGTCAACAAACTACGCAATCTGAAACAACAACCTGAGGAAGAAGAAGTACCAGAAGTCACTGCAGAGGATTATTTAGAAGAGATACGTGACCTTCTAAAAGCGCAAACGCCTCCTGCCAACACTGTTGATCCACGTCCAACATCATTGGATGATACGATCCGATAAAAAAACGGCTCTTAGTCAATAAGGTCGAAAGAAGCGATTCGGATTCATCCGATCCATCAATCATAGCGCTAAAAGAAGCAAGCACGCGAACCTCGCTAGAGAGTCGCTGTGCTTGCTTCTTTTTTCATCCCGACATGCAGGATCCCGTCTTCATAAAAAGGCGGTGTAATGGTTTTAAAGCCATACTGGCCGTAGAATTTTTCTAAGTGGGCTTGTGCTTCGATCTCAATAGGCAAAGCTGGATAACACTGCTCAATGCGATGCAAAACTTCTTTGATCAGACGATGGCCTTCTTTTTGCCCCCGGTATGCTGGTGCCACAATGACCCGACCAAAATGCACCGTTTGTTCCTGCTGGAAAATACGGGCGTAGGAAACGATCTGCCCTTCCTCATCAAGGGCCCATAAATGTTTTGCTTGTGCATCGATCGCATCGATCTCTTGATACGCACACGCTTGTTCCACCACAAAAACCGCTGTACGCAAACGGGCAAGCTGATAAAACTCCACCCCAGTCATTTCCCCTAACTCTTTTAGAAAAAACGCCATCCCATCACTCCTTATCTTATTGAACCAAAAAAGAGTCAACAAAGTGTCAACTCTTCTTGTTTCAAACAGCTTCTGATAAAAATTCAATCTCAACAGTTCTGGTTAAAATATCTGAATAACTATAAGAAACCCGCTCGAATGAATTCTCATTTGGATCCAAATCTACAACAAAAACTGAAGGATAAGTTTCTGTCAAAACGCCGCGACGTTCAGTTTGACGCTTACGTCCAGTCTGAGCAACTAGCATAATCTCACTACCGATACGGCCTTCTAAATCTTTCTTGATCGTAGCTAAAGTTGTTGGCATCGCATTCACCTCGAGCATCATCATACCACGAAAAGCAGAAAATTTCAAGTTTACCATAAAATAATTCTACTTTCAATAAGATTTTTGTTAAACACCCTTGATAAGCGCTATCAACTTTGTCCGACCGCGACTGAAAGCGCTTTTTATTTTTTCATAAGGCAGCTTTTCTTGAGCGGCAATCTGATCAAGTTCTAATCCTTTTAAATAATTCATTATAACCATTCGTTCTAAAGACGATAAACTTTTCGGATACTCTGCCAACGATTCATTAACGAACAAGTAGGTCTCTGCAGTTTCCGCACAGCGATTATGATCGGTCAAAAACCGATTGCCTTCTTGTAAAAGCTTTTCTTCCAGCGAGCAGGCATCGACTTGGGCTTTGCGTTTTTGGGCATGCTGCGCCCGCAACAGGCTGCAGATACGGTTCTCAAAGGAACGCTTAAACAAGATACCGATGGTCGTTCCTTTGTCCTTATCGTAAGTCTTTAGACACTTATTAAAAACGATCCTGCCTTCTTGCAGCCAATCGTCTAAGTCATAATCCCGCAGATAATATTTTTTATGCAAAATCTCAACGATCGGTCGATATTTTCTGAACAACTCTTCAAATCTATCTGAACGGTGCGATACTTGTCTTTCCTTTGTGCGCATCGAGATCACTCCTTTTGTTTTTGCTTCATTTGCTACAAAAGGAGCGTATCATAAATGGCTGGGACATCTTCTAATTTACCAGACCAACTTTGTCCCTAACTAAGGTCTTGCAATTTCTTTTCAAGTTCGGCTAATTGTTCAGGTGACCAAGGGGAATTGCGTCGGAAATTTTCAAATCGCAAGTCGGTTTGATGCTCGTGGATGTCTTTTTCCGTTTTTTCCACGCTTTTGTACAATTCCCGTGCCGAAGTTCGCAAAGCACCTTGAGAGAAGATCACCCACTGTTCGGCTAAATCGCTGGTAGCGACGGTGACTTGCGTCAATCGATTGTTTAATTCACCAGCGATTCGTTCGATGTAGCTGTCGGCGGTCTCTCCTTCTTCGGTAAAAATAACTTCCAGCTGATATTTGGTGTAACTTTGGGTCACACCAGGCACCAGTTGGGCATCAAAAACAACGATGATTTTCAACCCTTCATATTTTGCATAATTCGACAGCCGATTCAGTAAGGCTTCTCGGGCATCTTCTAAACGGTCCTGATTTTTCAAAAGAACCAGCTCCGGCCAAGCGCCAATCATATTGTAGCCATCCACGATCAGCAAAGGGGTTTTCATTGGGACGCCCCATTTCGGCTAGTAAAGGCCTGATACATCAACAAGCCTGCCGCCACACTGGCATTTAAGCTCTGCACGTGCCCAGTCATTGGGATCGTCAGCATTTGATCCACTTCTTTTTTCAAACCTTCCCCCATGCCGCGACCTTCGTTGCCGATGATCAAACCGACCGCCCCTTGGGCATTCCATGTGCGGTAATCACTGCCACTCATATCAGTACCGAAGATCCAAAAACCAGCTTTTTTCAGCTGCTGGACTGCTTGGGTCAAGTTGGTCACACGGGCCACAGGGATATGTTCCACTGCGCCGGTCGACGTTTTCACCACGATCGGCGTGATCCCCACCGCACGGTGTTTTGGAATGATGATCCCGTCTACGCCGCTGGCATCAGCGGTTCGCATGATGGATCCGAAATTATGGGGATCTTCTAGATTATCTAAAATCAGATACAGCGGCTGTTCTTTCGTTTGGGCCAACAATTCATCCAAGGTCAAATACTGATAAGGGGTGATCGCCAAGATCATGCCTTGATGGACCCCTTGGTCACTCATCGTATCCAGCTTTTGTTTTGGCACCCATTTGACCGGAACTGCCTGTTCCCGCGCCATTTCTTTCAAACGATCGATTTTTTCTCCCCGTGCTTCTTCGGAAAGAAACAGCTTGTTGCCTCGCCCTTCTTTCAAGGCTTCAGCAACCGCATGATAGCCGAAGACAAAATTATCTTCGATGGCTTCTCCAGCGGCTTCTTTGCGGCGATCCGGTCTATTTTCTTGTCTGGCTTCTGATCGGCCAGCTGTTTTTTTATTTGGACGCTTTCTTTGCGGTTTTTCTCGCATCTTCTTCTCCTACTTTCTTTATACACCAGTCTATTAGCTCGTCTAAGCGTTCTTTTTGCTGCGTGAGGTGCAAATACCCGATCAGCGATTCAAAGCCAGTAGCGATACGATACGTCGTGACATCGGCATTTTTGGCACCCGTATGGCTTTTACTATTACGGCCGCGGCGGTAAAAATCATGTTCTTCTTCGGTCAGGATCTCTTCATCCAACATCTTTTGGATCAATGCCGCTTGGGCTTTGGCCGACACATAGTGGGTCGCCATATGGTGCAGTTGGTTCGGGCGGGTTTGGCCTTGGGCGACTAAATAATCGCGAATATAGACTTCATAGACCGCATCCCCCACATAGGCCAATGCCAAACCATTCAATTGTTTATAATCTCTCATGCTTCTCGTCTCCATCGGGTTCCTTGCGGGGTATCTTCTAAGATGATCCCTTGTTCTTTCAACTCATCACGGATTTGGTCGCTGCGGGCAAAATCTTTGGCTTTGCGGGCGGCGATCCGTTCATTGATCAGCTGTTCGATTTCTTCATCCAGCAATTCTTCGGATACAAAATAAATCCCGAAAATCGTCAGCCATTCGCTGAATTTGGCTAATCCAGCGGCTAATAAAGCCAAATCTGTTTCTGGGTCTTCGCTAGCTAAGTTCAGCCACTTCGCCAATTCATAGACCACAGTGATCCCGTTAGCCGCATTGAAATCGTCGTCCATTTCTTTGACGAAACGTTCTTCAAATTCTTCAAGAACCGCTTCATTGACTTCCTCATCGCTGGCTTGATAATGACTGCTATTCAAGCGGAATTTGGCATTTTCATAGGTCGTCCGCAATTTTTGCAGGTTGGTTTGTGCTTCATGCAAGGTAGTCTCACTGTATTTGATTGGTCGGCGATATTGGGTCGTTGCCAAAAAGAAACGCAGCACCTGCGGATCAACTTTTTTGACCATCTCATGCACCGTGACGAAGTTGCCCAGTGACTTACTCATTTTTTCTTCATCTTCACCGATCGTCACATAGCCGTTATGCATCCAATAGTTGGCAAAGGTCTTGCCAGTTTTCGCCTCGCTTTGGGCGATCTCATTTTCATGATGCGGGAAGGTCAAGTCTTGTCCGCCTCCATGAATATCGATGGTCTCGCCTAGGTGTTTGGTCGCCATCACCGAGCATTCGATATGCCAGCCAGGACGACCGGCTCCCCAAGGAGATTCCCAAGCGATCTCATCGCCTTTTGCCGCTTTCCACAAAGCAAAATCCAACGGATCTTCCTTGATTTTTTGTTCTTCACCGGTCCGCTGGCTTGCGCCGACTTCCAGCTCATCGATGGATTGATCGCTTAATTGCCCATAGTGAGCAAATTTACGGGTACGGTAATAAACATCGCCATTGACTGGATAGGCATAGCCTTTTTCTACAAGAGCAGCAATAAAGGCAATGATGTCTTCGATATGATCCATCACACGAGGATTCATCGTAGCAGGTTTGACGTTCAGCGCTGCGGTATCTTCATTGAAGGCGTTGATAAAACGCTCTGCCACTTCTGGGGCCGTCGTGCCTAATTCTTTTGCCGCACGAATGATTTTATCATCGACATCGGTAATATTCATCAAATAGTCCACTGTATAGCCGCGGTATTCAAAATAACGGCGTACGGTATCAAACGACACAGTACTGCGGCCATTCCCGATATGGATGTAGTTATAGACGGTGGGTCCGCAAACATACATTTTTACTTTTTTTTCTTCTAATGGCTGAAACACTTCTTTTTCCCGTGTCAGCGTATTATAGATTTTAATCATCGTGGGTAACCTTCTTTCCTTTGATTCGAACGATCTTTGCTGGGATTCCGACAGCAGTTGCTTCTGCGGGGATATCCTTCAAAACCACTGCATTGGCGCCGATCTTTGCACGCTCACCGATCGTGACAGGGCCTAAGATCTGCGCATGGGCTGAGAGAAACGCACCGGTTTTAACCGTGGGATGACGCTTGCCCCGCTCTTTGCCGGTTCCCCCTAAGGTGACCCCATGAAACAAGACGACATCATCTTCAATGATCGCCGTTTCCCCGATCACGACGCCCATCCCATGATCGATAAAGACCCCTTGGCCGATCTGCGCACCAGGATGAATTTCGATCCCAGTCAAGAAACGCCAAAACTGGGCCGTCAGTTTTGCCAAAAAATACCAGCGATGCTGAAACAAAAAATGCGACCAACGATGCCAAAACAAGGCATGAAATCCTGGGTATGTGATGATGATCTCCAACGTTGATCGTACCGATGGATCATGTTTTTTTGTTGCCGCAATTGCTTTTTTGAACCAAGTCATCTTCTCACCTACTTTATCCAAACTTCTTGATACGAAAAAAGCGTCTTTCAAATAAGTTTCCTTATTCAAAAGACGCTTTTTTGCGTGGTCCCACTTTTGTTCGCAGTTCGGCACTGCCTTCAAGCGGGTAACGTCCGCTGCTTCGTCTTTGACTTGCGCCAAAGCCACTCCTAGGTGCATTTCCTAGCCTTTTTTGACCACTCTCACCTTCCGTGGTCTCTCTGAAAAAAATCGGCTAGTACTTCGTCTATTCGCTGTGTTTATAACACGTTATTCAAATGATCAAGGGCTTTTTCTTTCCCTAATAATTCAACGGTATCTGGTAGTTCTGGTCCGTGGGTTTGGCCTGAGACCGCCACGCGGATCGGCATGAATAAATTCTTGCCTTTGATGCCTGTTTCTTTTTGGATCTCTTTGATGGCTGCTTTGACTGCCGCAGCCTCAACGACTGGCATCGCCTGTAATTTTTCTTTAAAGGCTGTCAAAACCGTCGGTACAGTTTCTCCTGCTAAGACTTCTTTGGCTGCATCATCTAATTCAGGGTGTTCTTCGAAGAACAATTCCGAAAGGTCGACGATTTGTGCCGCAAAACTCATTTGCGGTTGATACAAGGAAACGATTTTTTTCAACCAAGCAACTTTTTCTTCGGTCAATGTTTCTTCGATGCGACCGGCTTTTGCCAAGTAAGGGACGCACATTGCCGTCAATTCATCCAGATCCATTTGTTTCATGTACTGGTTATTGACCCATTCCAACTTCTTGGCATCGAAGGCAGCTGGTGATTTGCTCAACCGTTCAGGATCAAAGATTTTGATCAATTCTTCTTGAGAGAAAATTTCTTCTTCCCCTACTGGTGACCAGCCTAAAAGTGCAATGAAGTTGAACATAGCATCTGGCAGATAACCCAACTCACGGTATTGCTCGATGAATTGGAGAATCGATTCGTCCCGTTTGCTTAATTTTTTCCCGGTTTCGCTATTGATGATCAACGTCATATGCCCGAATTCTGGTGCTTGCCAGCCAAATGCTTCATAGATCATCAACTGTTTTGGTGTGTTGGCGATGTGGTCATCTCCACGCAGCACATGGGTGATTTTCATATGATGGTCATCGACTGCTACTGCAAAGTTGTAAGTCGGCATACCGTCACGTTTTTGGATGACAAAATCGCCACCGACATTATCTGATTCAAAAACGATCTCGCCTTTGACCATGTCGTGGAATTTGTATTCAGTATTGCGAGAGACACGGAAACGAATCACTGGTTTCAAGCCTTGTGCTTCTTTTTCGGCTTGCTCTTCTGGTGTTAAGTTGGCACATTTCCCTGCATAATGGGGCATTTCGCCACGAGCTCTTTGGCCTTCACGTTCGGCTTCCAGTTCTTCTTCCGTACAATAACACTTATACGCACGATTGCTTGCAAGCAATTGATCGATCAGTGGTTGGTAGATATCGCCGCGTTCTGATTGACGATACGGACCGTATTCTCCTGGATTTTCAGGTGATTCGTCCCAATCCATTCCTAACCATTGCAAGTTTTCAAGCTGGCTTTTTTCACCATCTTCAATGTTTCTTTTTTGATCGGTGTCTTCGATTCGGATAATAAATTCACCGTCATTGTGACGAGCAAACAAATAATTGAATAAAGCCGTCCGAGCATTCCCGATGTGTAAATGTCCTGTTGGACTTGGCGCGTAACGTACACGTACTTTTGTCATTGTTTTCCTCTTCCTTCATCTGATTTCCAAGCCAGCCAAGCTGCTTGGGGCTTATTGTTCAGTTTAGTGGGAAAGACCCGCGTAAAAAACAGAACCCTCAAGTTGAATTGTACAATCAATAACCCAATTAGTAAAGGCAGCTGGCATATTTTACGCCAGCTGCCTAGGATTATTTCTCTGATTTCGATCCTTCTTTGTTGTCGATGCCGCGACCAGAATGGGCTGGTTTGGCAAAAATCATCCGCCCAGCTGCCGTTTGCAAGGCGCTGGTGACGATCACTTCGATGTGTTCATTCATGTAATGCTGGCCATCTTCCACCACGACCATCGTCCCGTCATCTAGATAAGCGACCCCTTGCTGGCGCTCCGTGCCAGCTTTCACCACTAAGACGTGCATGCTTTCTCCTGGAATCACCACTGGTTTGACCGCATTGGCTAACGCATTGATATTCAAGACAGGCACATTTTGAAATTCAGAAACTTTGTTTAGATTGTAATCATTGGTCACGACGACACCATCCAGCATCTTCGCTAACTTGATCAGCTTGCTATCGACTTCGGAAATGTCTTCAAAATCGCCTTCATACATCTCAACTGCGATTCCTTCTTCTTTTTGCAAAGCATTCAAAATATCCAAGCCGCGGCGGCCCCGAACCCGTTTCAAACTATCGCCAGAATCTGCGATGTATTGCAATTCGTACAAGACAAAATTCGGGATCAGCAAGACGCCTTCTAAAAAGCCTGTTTTAGCAATGTCATAGATCCGACCATCAATGATCACGCTGGTATCCAAAATTTTGTATTTGTGGAAGTGGTCCGCGATCTTTCTTTCCAGCATCTGCTGTTCATCTTGCTCTTGGGGCTCTGCCTTTTTGTTTTTCGGGGCAAAGACTTTTTTCCATTCATCGATCCGTGTCGTCCCGATCTGAAAACCGAGATACCCTAACAGGACCATCACTAAGATTGGGGCGATCCCGTTGATAAAAGGAATATCCCAATTGTAAAAAGGAATCGACACGATCACACCGATCATCAGACCGATGATCGAACCAATTGCGCCAAACAAGAGATAGGTTAAGCTCAATTCACTTAGTTTTTCTTCAATTTTGCGAATACCGGCTGCAATATATTTCGCTAATAGTAAAGATAATAAAAAGAAAATAAGGGCTCCAAGCAAACTATTAGTGATGTTATTATTCAGCCATTCATTTTGGGTTTGCCCAATGGCTTGCCATGCGATAGGCATCAGTGAGATCCCCAGACTTGCTCCGGCAAGTACCATTAGTGCGGTAATGACTCGTTTCTGCATACATGTTCCTCCATACTCCAGTAGGTTTCTTTTGTTCAAAAATCCGTGCTGCCAGACAGGCTCCTTTCGCCAGTCAGCGGCTGTCGGTCGGTTGGTTCAAACGAATGAATCAGCAGCGTCAGGGCAAGAGGAGAGGCGATTGCCCCTTGCTCTTGCATTGACTCCACTTTAACGGAAGACTTTCCGCAAGGTTTCGGCTAAGGTAGACACGCCTTCGACTTCGATGCCTTTGGGCGGCTGCCAGCCAGTCAGATTATTTTTAGGCAAATAAACTTTCGTAAAACCTAGTTTTTGCACCTCTTTGACCCGTTGCTCGATCGCGTTGACTCGGCGAATCTCACCCGTCAAGCCAATTTCACCGATAAAACACTCCGTCGGGCTGGTGCCTTTTTCTTTGTAGCTAGACGCGATACTAACAGCGATCGCTAGATCGATCGCGGGTTCATTTAATTTGACCCCGCCGGCTGCTTTTAAGTAGGCATCTTGATTTTGCAGCAGCAAGCCTGCCCGTTTTTCTAAAACCGCCATGATCAGCGAGACGCGGTTGAAGTCTAGCCCCGTCGTCGTGCGTTTGGCATTGCCGAACATCGTTGGCGTGACCAGTGCTTGGATCTCCACCAAGATTGGCCGACTGCCTTCCATTGCTACTACGATCGCCGATCCAGTTGCGCCTTCTAAGCGTTCTTCCAAAAAGACTTGTGACGGATTGGCGACTTCTTTCAACCCGCCTTCTTCCATTTCAAAAATCCCGATCTCATTGGTGGACCCAAAGCGGTTTTTTACGGCCCGCAAAATTCGAAAACTGTGGTGCTTTTCGCCTTCGAAATACAAGACGGTATCCACCATATGCTCCAGCATCCGCGGTCCTGCGATCGAGCCTTCCTTCGTCACGTGGCCAACGATAAAGATGGCGATGCCATTGGTTTTGGCGATTTTCAGCAATTCTGCGGTCGTTTCTCGCACTTGGCTGACACTGCCTGCCACGCTGGTGATATCCGGTTGGGTCATGGTTTGGATCGAATCGATGATCACATAATCTGGGCGGATGTTTTCGATCGCTTTACTGATCTCTGACATGTCCGTTTCCCCATAGAGATAAAATTCTGTGTCGATGGCGCCTAAGCGCTGCGCCCGCATTTTGATTTGTTCGGCACTTTCTTCTCCTGACACATACAAGACCGTCCCGCCGATCGCTGCTAATTGCTGGGAAACTTGCAAGAGCAGCGTCGATTTTCCGATCCCTGGATCCCCACCGATCAAAATCAAGGAGCCTGGGACCACGCCGCCGCCTAAGACGCGATTCAACTCAGCAAGTTTCGTTTGGACCCGCGGTTCTTTTTTCGGTACGACATCGGCGATTTTCGTCGGCTGCATCTTTTGCCCCGTCAATGTCGTACGTACTCGACGATCGGCGGTTTCTTGGATCACTTCTTCCACCATTGAATTCCAGCTGCCGCAATTGGGGCATTTCCCTAAATATTTAGGGGAACTATACCCGCAATTTTGACAGACAAATTGACTTTTTGCTTTTTTTGCCATTGATCTCCTCCACTACTTCTATCAAACAGACCCCCAGGCAGGATTTACTGATTCGAGGAGCCAAAGCCGCCGGTTCGGCTGGCAGTGGTTGTATCTTGATCAGCTTTTAAGAACGGCAAGAAAATTCCTTGGCCGATCCGTTCGCCTTTTTTAATGACGACATCTGTGGGGCCGAAATTGGTAAACTGAAACATGATATGCCCTTCATTATCTGGATTGTCATAGTAATCGCTGTCGATGACGCCGACACCATTCGTCAAGACTAAGAAACGTTTCAAAGGATTGCTGGAACGATTTGTCAGCTGCAAATACTCGTCTTCCCCCATATAGGCTTTGATCCCCGTGGGAACCAAGGTTGGCTTCAACTGTTTTGCGGTCTCTTTTGCAAAAAGCGCTTTGACCCCGTCGATCACGCCCGCTTTCCAAATGCTTGGCACCACGATTTCTTCCGCTGCTTCAAAGTCGTAACCAGCCGCATGATGGGTGGCACGTTGAGGCAAGGTGATGCTTTTTTCTCTATATGCTGTAATAATTTCAAATCCTCGTAATTTCATGGGTTCCTCCAATAATAAAACATATAGCTATTTTAGCATAGGAAGAACTATTTTCTTCATGGAAAACACAATTATCGAAAAGTCTTTACAATTTCTTCGTTTAAAAATAGACCAAAAAGAAAAAAGGACATGACGAAACGCCCGTTTGCGAGTACAATAGAAAAAATATCAAAAAATAGGCGGTGGCATATGCGCGCAGATCTTTCAAACAAAAACCGAATCGTTGTAAAAATCGGCACCAGCTCGTTGATTTATCCCAATGGTGCCATCAATCTAGCTGGCATCGATGAATTAGCCTTTGTCTTAGCAGCTTTGCAAAACCAAGGCAAAGAAATCATCTTAGTTTCTTCTGGTGCGATCGGTGTTGGCATGAACAAGTTGAATTTGAAAGAACGACCCGTGGAGATCCCGCAGCAGCAAGCCGTGGCAGCCGTTGGCCAATCGGAACTGATGACGATCTACAACCAGCGTTTTCAAAGTTATAGCCAGCAGACTGCACAAATCCTGCTGACCAGAGACATCATCGAATTCCCCCAAAGCCGTCAAAACGTTAGCAACACCTTAGAACAGTTACTTGCGATGGGGATCATCCCGATCATTAATGAAAATGACACGGTGGCAGTGGATGAATTGGACCATCTCACCAAATTTGGCGACAATGACCAGCTGTCAGCGATCGTCGCTCAGTTGACGAAAGCCGAGCTTTTGATCATGCTTTCTGATATCGACGGCTTTTATTCCGCCAATCCGCTGAATGATCCTGATGCCGTTTTGTATTCCGAAATCAATGAAATCACCCCGGAACTTTTAGAACAAGCTACGGGAAAAGGCAGTCCTTATGGAACCGGCGGTATGACAAGTAAACTAAAAGCCGCCCAACGCATCTTAGACTTGAACAGTCACATGCTGCTGGCTAACGGCAAGCAGCCGAAAATTATTTTTGACTTGCTCGCAGGGGAACCTGTCGGCACCCACTTTTATCAACGAACGGAGGATGAGCAATGAGCAACTTGCAAACGATCGGTCAACAAGCTCAAGCAAGCGCCCAGACATTAAGCTTACTGAGTGCCAGTGAAAAAAACCACCTACTGGCAGCGATGGCCGATGCTTTAGAAAAAGCTACTGAGACGATTTTAGCTGCTAATCAAAAAGACCTAGCCGCCGCAAAAGCCAAAGGAACCAGCCAGACGATGCTGGATCGTCTGTTGCTGACAGAACAACGGATCACCGAGATGGCTAACGGCATCCGAGAAGTCGCCCAATTGCCCGACCCAATCGGTGCCGTGGATAAAATGTGGCGCAATGCTGACGATCTTTTGATTGGTCAACAACGAGTGCCTTTAGGGGTCATCGGCATCATCTACGAAGCCCGCCCTAATGTCACCACTGACGCAGCTAGTCTGTGTTTCAAATCAGGAAATGCCGTGATTTTGCGTGGTGGAAAGGAAGCCTTCCACTCCAATCAAGTCCTCGTGACTATTTTACAAGAGGCTTTAGCTGCCAATGGACACTCCCGCCATGCGATCCAGTTTATCGAAGACACGAGCCACGAAACAGCGGCTGAGCTGATGCGGCTGACAGATTACTTGGATGTTTTGATCCCTCGGGGAGGCGCCGGCTTGATTCGTCGTGTCAAAGAGACCGCCACGGTGCCAGTGATCGAAACCGGCACCGGCAACAATCATATCTACATCGACCAAGCAGCCCAGCTGCCGATGGCACTGGCGATCGTCACGAATGCAAAGACTCAACGCCCTTCTGTCTGCAATGCCATCGAAACGATCCTCGTCCATGAAGCAGTGGCAGCGGAGTTTTTGCCTATGGTAGAAAAGCAGTTTGCCGATCAAGTCGAATTGCGAGGGGATCAAAAAGCATTGGCGTTTTTGAACAATGCACAGCTTGCCACTGAAGAGGACTGGGCAACCGAGTTTTTAGACTATATCTTAGCGATCAAAGTGGTGGCTTCGCTAGAAGAAGCCATTGCTCACATCAATCGCTACAATACGAAGCACTCCGAAGCGATCATCACCGATGATTATTTCGCTTCCCAACGCTTCTTGAAAGAAGTTGATGCGGCGGCGGTTTACGTCAATGCCTCGACCCGTTTCACGGATGGCTTTATGTTTGGCTTTGGTGCCGAGATCGGCATCTCGACGCAAAAACTCCATGCCCGTGGGCCAATGGGGTTAGAAGCACTGACTTCTACCAAATACATTATTTATGGCGAAGGCCAGATCCGTAAGTAACGATACGAAAAAACAGCCACTTGCTGTCATGACTCCCAATAGTTAGACTAAAAGCTAACTTTAAAAGGTCGGTACATGCGCAAGCGGCTTTTTTTCGTCCTCTTATGCTTGTGCACCCCGCAGAACGAAGGAAAGCGGTTCGATGCCAAACAATTCTGTCAGCACTCGATTGGTTGTGGCAAAGACGTCAGCTTCACAACTCTTTTTCGGACAAGCAATCGTCTGTCCTTTGCTGGAAAACGTATCCTGACGGCTGCCCTCTACGAAAATTACTTCTTGCGTTCCTTTTTGATAGATCAATCCTTCGTCTTCTTCTAATAATAAGCGCGTCTGCCACTGATTGATCTGGGCAATTGGCATCACTAATGCAGCAGCATCCAAGTTTTCTAACGAAAAACTACGACCATCCGGCAGCTGCAGCGTGAAGGTATTGAGTTCATAAGGCAAACAGGCATTGCACCCTCCTTCTGTGATGACTTGGCTCGTGAGAATTTCTGCATTCATTCTTTTTGACTCCTTTCATGATTCATTCATGTTTAGTTTATCACAAACCTATGGCGCACGGCGGAGCAATTATTCCGTCTTAAGTTGGATGTGTTTCTTTTTCTTTCTTGCTATGCTAGGGATAAGAAAAAAAGTCTAGGAGGAGTCACAATGAATACAGAAAGTTTATTAGGAAGAATCGTTACTGTCGTGGCAGTTTTAATCGCAGCATCCCTTGTTTTATCCGTTGTATTAGGCATTATTGGTGGGCTGATCGGATTGGTCTTCCGTTTCGGGATTCCTTTGCTGCTAGCCGTTTTGATCGTTCGCTGGTTAACATCGATTCGCCAAAAGCCAAGAAAATATTATCGTTAATTACAAGTAAATCAAAAACACCTGACTTTTGGAAAGTCAGGTGTTTTTTTATCGATCAGCCTAATGCTACATCTAAAACCATCATTAAGATAAAGCCTAGCATGACGCCAAAGACCGCAAAATGGCGGCGACTAGACAAGGTTTGCTGCGCTTCTGGAATCAATTCTTCCACCACTACATAGATCATAGCACCCGCTGCAAAAGCCAACGCATACGGCAAGACAGCGGACATACTCGTTACTAGCAAAGCTCCGATCACACCGGCGATCGGTTCTACGATCCCTGACGCTTGCCCGTACATAAAGGCTTTGGTTCGGCTTAACCCTTCTTGGCGCAAGGGGATCGAAACGGCTGCGCCTTCTGGAAAATTTTGGATCCCGATCCCGATCGCTACCGAAAGCGCCGCTAAGATCGCTGCTCGCGGATCATCGGCACTAGCCGCCGCCCCAAACGCTACCCCTACCGCCAAGCCTTCTGGGATATTATGCAGCGTGATGGAAAAGACCAGCAAGATCGTTCGCTTCAAATGACTGGGCAAACCTTCTGTTTCATGATTCGGACCAAAATGCATATGCGGGAGCGTCTTATCTGCTGCATATAGAAACAAACCACCCAAACCAAACCCGATGCTGACCACAAGCCACGGAATGTCGCCATTTTCTTCGGCTCGTGCGATCGCAGGATCTAATAACGACCAGAAACTAGCAGCGATCATCACGCCAGAGGCAAACCCCAGCATCGTATTCAGGACATTTTTATTGATTTCTTTGAAGAAAAAGACTAGCGCTGCCCCAAGCGCCGTCATACCATACGTAAAGATTGTCCCCGCCAACGCTTGCTGCCATGGCGACAATCCAACCAACCAATCCACCATTCGTCTGCTCCTTTGTCTAACTATTCTACCAATACTCTAGCATAGGAAGCCGTCAGGTTCTACTAGGAAGGCAGCAGCAGCCAAAATTTTTCTTTCACCAGCCCTAAGCCTTTCCTGATGAAATCCTCGGCTTTACTTGAAAGTTTCAACATTCATCGCTATAATGCTAGGAGACTCCATGTCAATTTATATAAAGTGAGGAAAAGAATTGATTACAGTAAGTGATGTAAGTTTGCATTTTTCAGACCGCAAACTGTTTGATGATGTTAATATTAAGTTTACGCCTGGTAATTGTTATGGTTTGATTGGTGCAAATGGTGCTGGTAAATCAACTTTTTTAAAAATTTTATCTGGTGAGATCCAACCTTCAACCGGGAATGTGTCTTTAGGTCCTGATGAACGGATGGCTGTCTTGAAGCAGAACCACTATGATTACGAAGAGTTTCCAGTGATCGAAACGGTCATCATGGGCCATAAACGTCTCTACGAAGTGATGAAAGAAAAAGACGCGATCTACATGAAGGAAGACTTTTCTGATGAAGATGGGATTCGTGCCGCCGAACTAGAAGGCGAATTTGCGGAACTTGATGGCTGGGAAGCAGAGCCCGAAGCAGCTGTTCTTTTGCAAGGCTTGAACATTCCCGATGAATTGCATCATGTCTTGATGAAAGATCTAACTGCTGGTCAACGGGTGAAAGTCTTACTGGCACAAGCCCTTTTCGGTAAGCCAGACGTCTTGCTCCTAGATGAGCCTACCAACGGATTGGATATCCAATCTATCAACTGGTTAGAAGAGTTTCTGATCAACTTTGACAACACCGTCATCGTTGTTTCCCATGACCGCCACTTCTTAAATAAAGTTTGTACCCATATGGCCGATCTAGACTTCGGCAAAATCAAATTGTTTGTCGGCAACTATGATTTCTGGTTGGAATCAAGCCAATTAGCTGCGAAATTACAATCCCAATCAAATGCCAAAAAAGAAGAGCAGATCAAAGAACTGCAAGACTTTATCGCACGCTTTAGTGCCAATGCATCAAAATCCAAACAAGCAACATCTCGGAAAAAAATGTTGGATAAAATCACTCTTGATGATATTCAACCTTCGTCTCGCCGTTACCCGTTTGTCGGTTTTAAACCAGAACGTGAAATCGGGAATGACTTGCTGCAAGTCGACAATGTCAGTGTGACGATCGACGGCAAAAAGATTTTAGACAATATCTCTTTCACCTTGAATAAAGACGACAAAGTCGCTTTTGTTGCCAATAGCGATATCACCACCACGACGCTATTCAAAGTCATCATGGGGGAAATCACTCCTGATACAGGTAGTGTTCGTTGGGGCGTGACCACGCAGCATGCCTACTTGCCAAAAGATACGACCAGCGAATTTGATACGGATACCCCGATCGTTGATTGGTTGCGTCAATACGCAAGCAAAGAAGAAGACGACAATACCTTCTTGCGCAGCTTCCTAGGTCGCATGTTATTCTCTGGTGACGAAGTATTAAAACCCGTCAATGTTCTTTCCGGGGGCGAAAAAGTTCGCTGCATGTTGTCGAAAATGATGCTTTCAAAAGCCAACGTATTGGTATTGGATGATCCAACCAATCACTTGGACTTAGAATCGATCACCGCATTAAACGATGGCTTGATGGCCTTCACCGGCTCATTGTTGTTTGCTTCTCATGACCACCAATTTATTCAAACCCTTGCGAACCGTATCATTGCGGTCTCTAGCAAAGGCGTGGTGGATCGTGCCGAAACGACCTACGATGAATTCTTAGAAAACAAAGATGTCCAAAAACGCGTAGCAGAAATGAATCAATAAGCTGCTTTTGAAAAAAAGAACGCTCCAGTTGCCCGCCACCAAGGCTGCAACTGGAGCGTTTCTTTTATTTTTCCTAGGTGCTTCGGGTATTTTTGGCAGGTTACGCTTGTTCTAAACGGGCTTTGCCGAATGAAAACAGCGCCAAGCAGCCGTAGCCGGTATGACTGGAGATCGTTGGACCTAATGGATAATGATGAATAATAATGTCAGGAATTTTTTCGGTCAAACGTTTGATGACTTTCTCCGCCGCTTCGGCATCGCCAGCATTGGCAAAATAAACCGTATTGGTTTTTGATTCGTGAAGATTGGCGATGGTTTGATCCACGATTTTTTGGATCGCTTTGTTGCGTCCCCGCACTCGATCAACGCTGCGTAATTTTCCCGCAGTATCGACGGTAATAATTGGTTTCACGTTCAGCAATCCGCCGATCGCTGCCGCCGTTTTAGAGATTCTGCCGCCGCGTTCCAATTGTTTTAAATCGTCGACGGTGACCCATGAATCTAAACGCAGTTTGTTTTCTTCTACCCATTGGCTGACTTCTAGCAACGAACGTCCTTGGGCTTTTTGTTGGGCTGCTTCAGCCACTAAGAAGCCTTCCCCTAAACTCGCAGAGCGCGTATCGATCAAGGTGATCGCAACTTCTTTGTATTCTTCTTTTAGTAATGCTACGGCTTGGACGGCACTTTGGAATGAGCCGCTCATTCCTGAAGAAAAACCTAAATAAAGGACCGGTGTGCCCGCTTCGACATACGGCCGAAAATACTCCATATAACGTCCGACATTGATTTGAGAAGTTGTCGGCTGCGCATGTTCTTTTAGTTTTCCTAAAAACCATTCCGTATCAAATTCTTTGCCCATATCATCGATATATTCTTTGCCGTCTAATTCGATCAGCATCGGAATATACGCAACATCTAGCTCCGCTAATCTTGCTGCTGGTAAATCACAGCAGGAATCTGTCATGATTTGAAACATGGTTTCACCCCTCTCGTTACCCCCTATTATAGCAAAAAAAGAACAAGACAGAAGAAATTCTCATCAAAAGCAGCCAAACTTATCGTTGACTGCTTTTGACACAGGAGTTCTTCGTCTTGTTCTGAAGCTTTTGCGTCAGATTAGATTTGCGCCCAAACACTTTCTAAGATGTTGGTTTGGCTGCGGTCTGGTCCTACCGAGAAGGTCGAAATGCGGACACCGACTAATTCAGAGATGCGGTGAACGTAATTGCGTGCATTTTCTGGCAGATCTGCTAATGTTTTGCAGCCAGTAATGTCTTCAGACCAGCCAGGAAGTTCTTCGTAGACTGGTTTGCAGCGGTTCAACTCTTTCAAGCTTGCTGGGTAATGATAGATCAATTCGCCGTCTAGTTCATAAGCCGTACAGATCTTCACGGTTTCTAAGCCGCTCAAGACATCGATCGAGTTAAGGGATAGATTCGTGATCCCTGAGACCCGTTTTGAATGGCGCATCACGACGGTATCAAACCAGCCCACACGGCGAGGACGTCCTGTCGTTGTTCCGTATTCACGACCGATCTTACGAATTTGTTCACCTGTTTCATCAAACAGTTCCGTTGGGAAAGGACCATCTCCTACCCGAGAGGTGTAAGCTTTGCAGACACCAACGACTTTGTTGATTTTTGAAGGACCCACACCACTACCGATGGTGACACCTCCAGCAACGGGGTTGGATGATGTCACGAAAGGATAGGTTCCTTGGTCGATATCCAGCATCACGCCTTGTGCCCCTTCAAATAAAACCCGTTTGCCTTCATCTAAGGCATCGTTAAGGATCACCGAAGTATCCGTCACATATTTTTTGATTTGTTGACCATATTCGTAATACTCTTCAAAAATGTCTTCAAAAGCGATTGGCTCTGCGTCAAACATTTTCACGAATTGACGATTTTTTTCTTCTAAGTTGATACGCAGACGTTCTTCAAAAATTTCTTTGTCTAAAAGATCAGCGATCCGAATGCCGACTCTGGCAGCTTTATCCATATAGGCTGGTCCGATCCCTTTGATCGTGGTACCGATCTTGTTGTCACCTTTGGCATCTTCTTGCAGCTGATCCAAATGGATATGGTAAGGTAAAATAACATGTGCACGATCAGAAATCTTTAAGTTTTCTGTTATTATATTGTTTTCTTTCAAGTATGCTAATTCTTTAACTAATGATTTCGGGTTCACAACGACCCCGTTTCCAATGACACTGATTTTATCTGCATAAAAGATCCCAGAAGGAATCAAATGCAGTTTATAGGTCACACCGTCAAATTTAATCGTATGGCCGGCATTGTCTCCACCTTGATAACGTGCAATGACTTCCGCGTTTTCACTCAAAAAGTCCGTAATCTTTCCTTTACCTTCATCGCCCCATTGTGTACCTACTACTACTACAGATGACATATAATGACCTCTTTCTTTAATTAGTGCATTCCCTAAGTATTGTAACAAGATTCGCAAGCTCTTTCAATCTAAAATCGAATAATCGTTTTAAATTCTCATTTTTCAGGGGTAAAAAACGAACTATTTTCTTCTCAATAATTATTTATACACGTAAAAACGAATAAAGTCGGCACATAAAAAAAGCCCTGCTGCCATCAGCGCAATGCAGACGGCAGCAGGAGCCTTGGTTTCTCACGTCGTTGGTGTCTTACCCGAACTCTTCTCGCGGCGAGACCGAGGAGAACTTATTGTATTCTTTGATAAATAGAAGTTCGACGGTCCCTCGGGCACCACTCCGGTTTTTCTCGATAATGACTTCGATCACATTGTTGTTTTGTTGTTCTTCTGGTTCATCGTCATCGTCGCCTTCGCTGCGGTAGTAGTCATCTCGGTACAAGAAAGCAACGATATCGGCATCCTGCTCGATCGATCCTGATTCCCGAATATCACTTAAAACAGGACGCTTGTCTTGTCGTTGTTCCACACCCCGAGAAAGCTGAGACAGTGCGATCACTGGCACTTTTAATTCCTTCGCCAGTTTCTTTAATTGGCGAGAGATCTCAGAGACTTCTTGTTGGCGGTTTTCGCGACCCGTTCCTTCAATCAGCTGCAAATAGTCGATCAAAATCAAGCCGAGATTGCCTTTTTCTTGCGCCAGTTTCCGACAACGCGCCCGAATCTCAGAGATCTTGATCCCAGGGGTATCATCGATATAGATATTGGCGTTAGAAAGACTGCCCATGGCAACGATCAAATTGCGCCACTCTTCTTCTGAGAGCTGCCCCGTCCGCAAGTGACTGGCCTCAATCGAGCCTTCCGCACAAAGCATCCGGTTGACCAATGATTCAGCCCCCATTTCCAGACTAAAGATCGCTACGGAACGATCGGTTTTCGTTCCGACATTTTGCGCGATATTCAAGGCAAACGCGGTTTTCCCTACCGCGGGGCGGGCAGCGAGAATAATCAGCTCTTCTTTTTGCAGCCCCGCCGTCATTTTGTCTAAAGCCGCATAACCCGTAGGTAATCCGGTGATTTCTTCGTTATTTTGCGCCAACTGATCGATCGTTTCGATCGTCCGATTCAAGACTTCCGCTATCGATTGGAAGCCATTGCTATTGCGCTTTTCGGATACTTCTAAAATACTTTTTTCTGCTTGATCAATGATCGACTGTACATCTTCATCTTGTTCAAAGCCTTTGGTTACGATGCGACTCGCTGTTTGGATCAGATTGCGTAACGTGGCTTTGTCGTCAACGATCTTCGCATAATAAGCAATACTTGCTGCTGATGGTGAAGCTTGACTCAGTTCAGTCAGATACGTCAGGCCGCCAACATCTTCAAGACTGTTGCTTTTTTCAATTTCTGCTTTCAACGTAATCAAGTCGATCGATTCACTACGGTCGTTCAACTGGATCATTGCTTGAAAAATTATTTGATGGCTGCGGCGATAAAAATCTTCTGGGGCGATTACTTCCATTGCATCGATGATCGCATCGGCATCTAAAAAGACTGCCCCTAGGACCGCTTGTTCCGCTTCAATATCTTGTGGGGGAACTTGATTTTGCCAAACTTCATTCATGCCATTCGCTCCTTCGTCCATTCATTCTACAAGATTCCCATCCAAAGTACAAGATTGCTTGGACGTTTGCCGAAAAAAACCCCAACATGTGACTGTTGGGAGTAATGCTTATTCTTGGATGGTATGAACATTGATCGTTGCTGTTACTTGTGGGTGCAATTTTACAGGTACTTGCGTAAAGCCTAATGCACGGATCGGCTGATCCAATTCGATTTTGCGTTTGTCGATTTTGATTTTGTATTGCTTGTTCAAGGCATCTGCGATTTGTTTTGATGGGATCGAACCGAACAAGCGGCCATCTTCCCCTGCTTTGGCATTGATCTTCACAACGGTTTCTTCTTTTTCAAGAAGTGCTTTTAACTCTTTCGCTTCTGCTAAGACTTCCGCATCTTGTTTTTCTTTGGCTTTTTGTTTGCCTTTTAATTCTGCCATGCTTTCATTGTTGGCAGGTTTGGCTAAGTTGTTTTTGATCAGAAAGTTTTGTGCGTAGCCATTAGGGACTTCCTTGATATCGCCTTTTTTGCCTTTGCCTTTGACATCTTGTAAGAAAATAACTTTCATCTTGGTCACTCCTTGTTATTGTTCATTTTTCGTTAATTCCGCTCGCAGCTGGTTTTCTACATCACCAATGCTGCTGTTCTTTATTTGCGTGGCTGCGTTGGTAAAATGTCCGCCGCCGCCTAATGCCTCCATCAAGGTTTGTACATTGACTTTACCAGTGCTTCTAGCACTGATACCGATCAAATCTCCTGGTTGTTTCGTAATGACAAATGCGGCATGGATCCCGTTGATCGATAGCAGAGTATCGGCCGCTTTCGCAACGGTGACACTATCGTACACCCGATCTTCATCCGCTGCAGCAATCACGATATCTTCTCGGAAATGCTGGCTGCGAGAAACCAGTTCACTGATCATCAAATAGGAATCGAGATCCGTACTCAACATGTATTGAACCAATGACGTATCTGCGCCTTGGTTTTTCAAATAGCCAGCAATATCAAAGGTCCGACCAGTGGTTCGCACCGTGAAGTTCTTCGTATCCACGTAGATGCCCGCTAATAAAGAAGTCGTAATAAATTTCGGGACTTGCGATCTGCGAGAAGCGCGATACTGGATCAATTCTGCTACCAGTTCCGATGCCGAAGATGCGGAAGATTCAATATACGTCAAGAGTGGCTTATCGGGAAACTCATCTCCGCGACGATGGTGATCGATCACTGCGATTTTGTCAAATTCATCATAGACCGCTTGCGAGATCGACATCGACGGCTTATGGTAATCTACCATCACTAAGACACTTTCTTCATTTGATAAATTAACTGCTTCTTCCCCAGTGATCACAAATCGTTCCAGCTCGGGGTATTTTTTCAATTCTTCCAATGCCCGCTGAATGTCTGCGGTGATCTCTTTTGGGTTTAAAATGATGTAGCATTCTTTGTCGCTCATCATCGCCATGTAAGCCACCCCAAAAGCCGAACCTAAGGCATCCATGTCTGGGTAACGATGACCCATGATAAAGATCCGCTGGTTTTCAGCAAAAATCTTTCTCAACGCCGTACTCATGGCACGAGAACGAACACGCGTTCTCTTGGGTGTGCCGTCTGTATTGCCACCAAAGAATTGCGGTTTCGCTTCTTCTTTGGCTTCTTTTAAAACGACTTGATCACCGCCGCGAACTAACGCAATGTCGAGATTGTTTTGTGCCACTTCCCCGATCTCTTCAAAAGACTCTTCCCCATAGGAGATCCCCATACTGATCGTTAATGGCAGATCATTTTTTTCCGCAACTTGCCGTACTCTAGTCAAAAATTGGAATTTTTCTTCCTTCATCCGCTCAATATCTGAATACTTCGCGACGAAAAGAAACCGCTCGGAATTGATTCGTTTGTAAAAAACACGATTCTCACTTGCCCAATCAGAAATCAATGTCGTGATCAGCGAGTTCAAATAAGAAACTTGTTTGTCGTCTTTTTTCTCAATCAAATCATCGTAATTATCAATTGAAATCAACCCAATTGCTGCCATCTTTTTTACCCCTCAATGTATCATCCCATTTTTTTGAAACTTTGTTCCTTATTTTACCACAAAACAATCAAATAGGCGATTGATGCAAAAAAGTTCCACGTGAAACTTTTTTGGTGAACCAACCAGAAAAAATTTCTATCATTCGTTATTCTATCTATATATAAAATAACAAGTTACTCTTCGATGGATAAAAAAATTGACAAACTTCAAAAGAAACTTGCCAATAAAAATCATATGTAATTGTTTCATTGATTTTTTATACTCGATTTGAGCGCCTTCAGGTTTTAAAGTAAATTGCACCATACCTTCATTCCTTTTCTGTTAATCTGCAGATTAACCACTATTTTCTGCAGATTATCAACTACTATATATCCTATGATAAACCATGATAACATACATATATTGTGTTTTTTTAGAAAATTTATTTTAATTATCCTTTATTCTCTGCAAATTAGCTGTTTTTTCTGCCGATTATTCTCTATTTCATGAAATTCAGTTATTATCTTCATAAAGAATGTACATTAAAACTGGTAATTAATCAATGGGGGTATTTTCAATGATAAGAGTATCATGGATCATACAAAAGCTGTTAGCTACTCTTTATCTTTCATCCATCCTAGGATCTATAACCAATTGCTTGATTGCAATAGGTACCGCTGCTATTGTTGTGTATTGCACGCAAAGAAGAACTGTCTATCAAGATTATAGCAAGTAGCTTTATGAGAATGTATTAAGATTGTAGAAAATTCGATAGAGGCGCAGTAAAAATGAAACAAAAAAACACCTTATACAGATGATTCCTCAAACAATCTTGCCTTCGCTACGTTCCGATTTTAATGTAAAAAAATTGACAAGCTTCAAAAGAAACTTGTCAATGAAAATCATTCGATTTATTCTTCGCCTACGAATGGAAGTAATCCCATGATACGCGCACGTTTGATTGCAATGGTAAGTTTGCGTTGGTTTTTCGCACCAGTACCAGTTACACGACGTGGTAAGATTTTACCGCGTTCTGAAATGAAACGTTTTAGTAATTCAATATCTTTATAATCGATATGTTCAATATGGTTTGCAGCAATGTAGTCTACTTTACGACGTTTGCGTCCGCCTCTTCTTTGTTGTGCCATCCTATTTCCCTCCTATCAATTTCTTAGAATGGTAAATCATCGTCTGAAATGTCGATTGATGAGTTTCCGAATGGATCGGAGTTGTCTCGATCAAAATTAGGCATTCCTGATGGTTGAGAGGATTGAGTTTGATTTGAGTTATTGTTACCAAATCCAGAAGAACTGTTTGAGTTATACGTATTGTTACTGCCAGATCCGCTATCAGTTGTGCGTCTTTGCTCGGAAGCATTCCGCGACTCTAATAATTGGAAGTTGTCAGCAACGACTTCTGTTACATAAACACGTTGGCCTTGTTGGTTGTCGTATGAACGGGTTTGAATACGTCCAGTAACCCCTAATAAAGTTCCTTTGCGTGCATAGTTTGCTAATGTTTCCGCTGGTTTTCTCCAAATAACACAGTTGATGAAATCAGCTTCGCGCTCTCCACTTTGGTTGGTAAAATTGCGGTTTACCGCCAAGGTAAAGGTTGCGACACCAGTGCCATTAGAAGTGTAACGTAAATCAGGATCTTTGGTTAGTCTTCCTACTAGTACAACATTATTAATCAAAGTTCATCATCTCCTCATCGCTTTTGTTTCATGTGAAACAATATTATGCTTCTTCTTTGACAATCATGTGACGGATAATGTCATCATTGATTTTCGCAAGACGGTCAAACTCGTTGATTGCACTTGCAGTTGTTGAAGAAGAAACTTTAACGATGTGATAGATACCCTCACGGAATCCATCCATTTCATACGCTAGACGGCGTTTTTGCCAATCTTTTGATTCGATAACTTCAGCGCCGTTATCAGTTAAGATTGAGTCAAAACGAGCGATCAATGCGGCTTTTGCTTCTTCATCAATGTTTGGACGAATGATATATAAAATCTCATATTTCGTGTTTTCCATTGATTTTTCACCTCCCTGTGGACTTTGGCCCCTAGTTTTCTAGGAGCAGAGAGAGTGGTCTAATTAGACTACTCACAAATAATTATTATACACTTTTTTCGTCCTTACTGCAAGCTGTTTTTTTGCGTCCCTGCATCTACCCATCACCGCAAACAATCGCTTACACTGATAAATACGTCAGCTGCTGCCGATTTTTTGAAAAAGAATAGGAAGACAGCAAGCTGCAGGTTCGCAGGTTGCTGTCTTCCTAGAAAACGTATTGCTTATTCTTGTGTATCCGTGGTGTCTTCCGTTGTTTCTTCCACAACTGGCACGTCTTGTACCGCTGTTTCTTCAGCAGTCGCTAGTTCTTCTTCGACTTCTGGTTCAACCGTTGCCATCGTCACTACTTTGGCATTATTTTCCATCTTCATCAAACGAACCCCTAAGGTTGCCCGACCAGTTTGGGAAACAGTCGCTACATTGAAACGAATCAAGACGCCTTTATCGGTGATCACCATGATGTCTTCCTCACCGCTGACCGTCGTCAAGCCGGCTAA
The DNA here is from genome assembly GCF_001544095.1 of Enterococcus casseliflavus NBRC 100478. Lineage (GTDB taxonomy): Bacteria > Bacillota > Bacilli > Lactobacillales > Enterococcaceae > Enterococcus_D > Enterococcus_D casseliflavus. The sequence goes on from NZ_BCPT01000002.1 coordinate 272,055, forward strand.
TGGACCGTTTTTCGCCGTAATGTTGGCTGTTTTGATCCCTTTTCCGCCACGACCTTTGATTGGGTATTCAGAGCCTTTGGTACGCTTGCCATAGCCGTTCTCAGTGATGACCAAGACTTCACTGTCTTCTGTGATCACTGCAGCGCCTACCACGTAGTCTCCGTCTCTTAGACGAATGCCTCGCACACCAGCAGCTGTTCGGCCCATATCCCGCACAAGCGCTTCTTTGAAGGTCACAGAGTAGCCATCGTGGGTTCCGATGATCACGACATCTTCGCCGTGGGTTTCAATTACATTGACCAACTCATCATTTTCCCGAAGACCGATCGCAATCAGACCATTGGCACGGATATTTGAAAAGGCCGTCACTGAGGTCCGTTTGACCACACCTAGACGCGTCGTGAAGAACAAGTAGCGTCCTTCTTGAGGCCCACCAGAAGCCGAAATGATCGCTTCGATCCGTTCGCTAGAATCGATCCCTAGGAGATTGATCACAGGGATCCCTTTGGCTGCCCGACCATACTCAGGAATTTCATAGCCTTTGGCTTTGTAAACTTTCCCTTTATTGGTGAAGAACAGTAATGTGTCATGAGTCGAACAAGAAACCAACGTCTTCACGAAGTCTTCATCGTGGATCCCCATTCCTTGAACGCCACGTCCGCCGCGGCGTTGTGCACGGAATTCAGACTTAGCTACTCGTTTGATGTACCCATTGTTCGTCAAGGTAATGACGATTTCTTCTTCTTCGATCAAATCTTCATCTTCAAGACTTAAGACTTCCCCAACCAATAATTCAGTCCGGCGATCATCACCAAAGCGTTGGCCTAATTCTTGCAACTCCGTTTGGATGATCTCTAGGACTCGTTGTGGATTTGCTAAAATGTCTGTCAAATCAGCGATAAATTCTAACAAGCCTTGGTACTCGTTTTCGATCTTGTCGCGTTCCAAACCAGTCAAGCGACGCAAACGCATATCTAAAATCGCTTGCGCTTGGCGATCGGACAATTTGAAGCGCTCCATCATGCTATTTTTCGCTTCATCATCAGAATTTGATGCCCGGATCAAAGCAATGATCTCATCGATATGATCCAATGCGATCCGTAATCCTTCCAAGATGTGGGCACGAGCTTCTGCTTTGTTTTTATCAAACTGTGTCCGACGAGTCACCACTTCTTGTTGGTGCTCGATGTAGTTTTCTAAAATTCGTTTCAAGCTCAAAATCTTCGGCACGCCTTTTTCAATGGCTAACATATTAAAGCCAAAAGAAGATTGCAGTGCAGTCATTTTGTAGAGATTGTTTAAGATCACCGACGCACTGACGTCGCGACGAACGTCGATCACGATCCGCATGCCTTCACGAGATGATTCATCCCGCAGATCGGTGATTCCTTCGATCCGCTTGTCACGGTGCAGCTCAGAGATCCGTTCGATCAACTTCGCTTTATTGACCATATATGGCAATTCAGTCACTAAGATCCGTTCTTTGCCGTTGGGCATTTCAGTCACTTCGACTTTTCCGCGAACAGTGATCGACCCTTTCCCTGTTTCATAGGCACGGCGAATACCGGATTTTCCCATCACGATCCCGCCAGTTGGGAAGTCTGGTCCTGGTAGGACTTCCATCAATTCACTCGTTGTGACTTCTGGATTTTCCATCAATAGATCGATGGCGGCAATGACTTCATTCAAGTTATGAGGCGGGATATTGGTCGCCATCCCAACAGCGATCCCAGTCGTCCCGTTGACCAAAAGGTTCGGGAAGCGGGCAGGTAATACCGCTGGTTCTCGTTCTGTATCATCATAGTTGCTTTGGAAATCAACGGTATCTTTGTTGATGTCCCGCAGCATCTCCATCGCCAGTTTACTCATGCGGGCTTCGGTATACCGCATCGCAGCGGCACCGTCACCATCGACTGAACCAAAGTTTCCGTGGCCATCGACTAGCATGTAGCGATAGCTAAAGGGCTGTGCCATCCGCACCATTGATTCATAGATCGCACTGTCACCATGGGGATGGTATTTCCCCATGACATCGCCGACGATCCGGGCTGATTTTTTATGGGGCTTGTCTGGTGTGACCCCTAATTCATTCATTCCATATAAAATTCGGCGGTGAACCGGCTTTAAGCCATCCCGCACATCTGGTAAAGCCCTAGCAACAATTACACTCATTGCATAATCGATAAAGGACTCGCGCATTTCACTGGTCAGATTGACGTCATGAATATTTTGTTTTGCTTCTTCACTCAAGCTGTTTCCTCCTCTACGATTGGCTAGATGTCAAGATTTTTCACGTAGTGCGCGTTTTCTTCGATAAAGGCCCGTCTTGGTTCGACGCGATCCCCCATCAGCATTTCAAAAATTTGATCGGCTTCTATGGCATCATCTACGCTGACCCGCAGCATCATCCGGTTTTCAGGGTCCATCGTGGTTTCCCATAACTGGTGGTCATCCATTTCCCCTAGACCTTTGTAGCGTTGAACCGTTGGTTTTGGTGTCGCAGGCAGTGATTCAATCGTATTTTTCAAATCTTGTTCGGCATTCTTGCCGGGTTGGATATAGTGGATATTTTTCCCTTGTTTGACACCGTACAATGGCGGTTGTGCGATATAGACATAACCAGCTTCAACGATTGGACGCATATAACGATAGAACAGCGTCAAAAGTAGGGTCCGGATATGGGCACCATCGACATCGGCATCGGTCATGATAACTAGCTTGTGGTAACGGGCTTTTGCTACATCAAAATCAGCACCAAACCCAGTTCCCATTGCCGTAAACAATGAACGGATCTCTTCGTTTGCTAAGATTTTGTCCATGCTGGCTTTTTCGACATTTAAAATTTTCCCACGGATCGGTAAGATCGCTTGGAATTCGCGACTGCGGCCTTGTTTTGCTGAACCGCCGGCAGAATCTCCTTCGACGATAAACAATTCGCATTTTTCTGGATCATTACTGGAACAGTCGGCTAATTTCCCAGGTAAGTTACTGATTTCTAACGCACCTTTTCGGCGAGTCATTTCTCGGGCACGTTTGGCTGCTTGACGGGCTTTTGATGCCAAAAGTCCTTTTTCTACGACTTGACGACCCACATTCGGGTTTTCCATCAAGAATTTCGTGAAATGTTCGGAAAAGAGACGATCAGTGACTGTCCGCACTTCCGAATTTCCTAATTTGGTTTTCGTTTGTCCCTCAAACTGAGGATCTGGATGCTTGATAGAGATAACTGCCGTCAATCCTTCCCGAACATCTTCTCCGGTTAGGTTTTCGTCGTTTTCTTTCATCAATTTTGACTTGCGGGCGTAATCATTGATCACCCGTGTCAAGGCAGTCTTAAACCCGAATTCATGGGTTCCGCCTTCATAGGTATGGATGTTGTTGGCAAAACTCAACAGATTGCTGTGGTAGCTATCGGTATATTGCATGGAAACTTCAACCGTGATTCCTTGTTGTTCTCCTTCTAAGTAGATCGGATCTGGGAAAATCACTGTCTTACTTGCATTCAAATGCTCCACATAGCTCTTGATCCCACCGTCGTAATGATATTCTTTCAAGACGGGTTTTTCTTCCCGTTTGTCTTCGATCGAGATTTTTAAGCCACGGTTCAAGAAGGCTAATTCCCGAACCCGTGTCGCTAATTTATCAAAATTGAATACGGTTGTTTCCGTAAAGATCTCTGGATCTGGAACAAAGTGGACGGTCGTTCCGTGGCGGTCGGTTTCATCGATCACTTTCAAGTCATCAACGACTGCCCCACGATGGTATTCTTGATAATACACTTTGCCTTCTTTATAGACTTTTACGTCTAAAGTCGTGGATAACGCATTAACGACGGAGGAACCTACTCCGTGCAGTCCACCAGATACTTTGTAGCCGCCACCGCCGAATTTCCCGCCGGCATGCAGGATCGTAAAGACGGTTTCTACCGCTGGACGGCCTGTTTTGGCTTGGATATCAACGGGGATCCCCCGACCGTCATCGACGACCGTAATACTATTATCTGGTTCAATGATCACTTGAATACTTGAGGCAAAGCCTGCTAGTGCTTCATCGATCGAGTTATCGACGATTTCCCATACTAAGTGGTGCAAACCTTCTGAACTGGTAGAACCAATGTACATCCCAGGTCGTTTGCGGACGGCTTCTAGTCCTTCCAGCACTTGGATCTGACTGGCATCATAGGCTTTCGCACGTTCAACTAAGCTTTTTTCTTCTTCTGTCATTCAGTCTATTCTCCTTTAATATGTCCTTGCTCTACATAAAAAATCTCTGCTTCCACAGACATTTTGTCTTTCACATGTTCTAATGTCGTCGTTGTCAGAAAGGTCTGAACTTTTCCTTCAATGGTCTCCAATAAATGCAGTTGTCGGGAATCATCCAGCTCACTCATAACGTCATCTAATAAAAGGACGGGATATTCCCCCGTTTCTTCTTTCATCAAATCGATTTCTGCCAATTTAACACTTAAGGCGGTCGTTCGCTGCTGGCCTTGCGAACCAAAGGTCTGAACATTTTTCTCATTGATCAAAAAATCCAGATCGTCTCGATGGGGACCTGCCAACGTGACTTGCCGAAATCGTTCACGGTCTTTGACTAGTGCCAAGGCTTTGACAAATTGCTGTTGGATCTCCTCCAGCGTACTCGCCTCACCGGGCACATTCGATAAGTAGTCGATCTGCAAGGTTTCTTTTCCTTGGCTGATCTTTTGGTGCAGCTGATTTGCCCAATACGCCAAGCGCTGAACAAACCGTTGTCTGGCTAAAATGATTTTACTGCCGAAAGCCACCAGCTGTTCCGTTAAAACATCTAAATAGATCTCATCGGTCTGTTTTTTTTCATTCAGCTGTTTTAAGTATTGATTGCGCTGTTTCAAAACGGATTGGTATTGAACGAGATCATAGAGATAGATTGGATCGATCTGCCCTATTTCCATATCGAGAAATTTGCGGCGGACTTGGGGACTTCCTTTTACAAGGGAGAGGTCTTCTGGAGCAAATAAAATGACATTCAACTGCCCTATGTAACTACTGAGCTTTTTTTGCTCAATGTGGTTTACTTTCGTTTTTCGTCCTTTTTTTGATAAAAACAGTTCTAACGGGATCGTTGAGCGTCCCCGACTGACACTTCCAGAGATCCGCGCCCCTTCTGTGTCCCAGCGGATAAGCTCTTGCTCGCTGGAGGTGCGGTGGCTTTTGGTCATCGCCAATACATAGATGCTTTCTAAAATATTGGTTTTTCCTTGCGCGTTTTCGCCTAAAAAAATGACCAGACCTTTCTCAAAAGTCAGTGTCAGCGAATCATAGTTCCGATAATTGCTTAAATGCAACTCATTCAGCCGCATCGGCGTCTTCCTTCTTCACCATAAAAAAAGTACCTTCATCAGGTAGCTCAACACGCATTCCCGCATACAATTTGCGCCCTCGTCGATTTTCTGGCTCGCCGTCGACAAAAACGGTGTGCTCTGCAAGGTACCATTTCGCTTGGCCGCCGCTGCTGATCACACTGACTTCTTTGAGCATTTGTCCAAGTGTCATGTATTCCGTTTCTAACGGTATTTGCATTTTCATAATTCCCCTCAATTCTATCAAAGAGCGTTTAGCTCTATTATACTCTTTTTTTGCCAAGAAAACAAATTCATCGGCATAATTTTCATTCTCAGAAGACTTACTGCTTTTAGACAAAAAAGAAGCCAAAATAGAAAAAAGGGCTTAAAAACGATTTTAAGCCCTTTTAACTCATTTATTCATTTTCAGATGATTGTTTCAACTTTTTTCAAAAGACATGAAAAACTAGTTGGTTCGCACCGGTGTGATCAGCTGGATAAAGCTGCCTTTGCTCTCTGTTGGCTCCAATGTAAAGGGACGGATCGCTGAGATAAAGCGGATCACGATGCTCGTGTCACCAAAGGCTCGGAGTGCTGCTTTCATATAGTCAGGATTGAAAGAGATCTCTAATGGGTCGCCGGTCACTTTTTCAAAAGAAAGATCTTCTTCGACTTTCCCGATTTCTGGTGAGTTTCCATATAAGACAACGGCTTCTTCGGAGATCGCCAAACGAACGATGTTGTTACGGCCTTCATGAGAAAGCAATGACGCCCGTTCGATGGCTTGTAACAATTCTGGGACAGAAAATTCAATCTCAGTATTGAAGCTTGAAGGAATCAGACGGTTGGTATCTGGGTAAGTTCCTTCCAATAAACGAGAATAGAATTTCATGGTTTTCGTTTGGAACAACACTTGGTTATCCATAATGCTGATTTGGATCGCTTCTTCTTCATCTGTTAAGGAACGAGAAAGTTCCGTTAAGCTTTTGCCAGGAATCACGATGTTGAAGGCTGTTTCTCCGCTTTCCAATGGAATCACCCGTTGGCTCAAACGGTGTGAGTCCGTCGCAACAGCTAATAATTTTTGATTTTCTAAGACAAAGTGAACCCCAGTCAAGATCGGACGGCTTTCGTGTTGCGAAACCGCAAAGACTGTTTCACTAACAACCTTATTCAATACGTGCGCTGGAATCTCGATCGAATCTTGACTTTCGACAACTGGTAAATGTGGATAACTATCGGCATCCAAGCCGTTGACGGTAAAGTTGGCTTTTCCAGAAGTGATCGCTACTTGATTATTGTCTAATACTTCTAAGGTTAAGGTACTTTCAGGCAAACGACGAACGATTTCACTGAAGAAACGTGCTTGTAAAACGATCGCTCCTGTTTTTTCGATTTGCATTTGCGCTTTTTCGTTTTCCACACTTAAAAAAGTTTCAATGGAAATATCGGCGTTGCTCCCAGTCATGGTCAATCCTTTTTCGGAAAGGGATAATTTTACTCCAGTTAAGATCGGGATGGTGGTTTTGGTTGAAATCGCCCGTTGGACAGTTTGTAATTCTTGCATGAACTCTGTTCGGTTTAAAGTTAGCTTCATAGCGATACTCCTTTAATTTATAGTTATTAAATAAAAGTAATAGTAGTAATAGGCTTGTTAGTAATGTGGATAACTCGAGAAAAGAGTGATCAGACTAACGAAAATGCCTGTGAATAACTTGTGGACAACTTTTTTGGTTCTTCTTTTCTTATCCACAGATCAGCTGAAGAGGATTTGTTTGATTTCAGCGATCTCATTTTTGATCGTGGGATCTGTTTCGACTAAATGCTGAATTTTTTCATGGGCATGAATGACCGTTGTATGGTCTTTGCCGCCAAATTCGCCGCCGATTTTTGGTAAAGAACTATCGGTCAGTTCTCGAGAGAGATACATCGCGATCTGCCGTGGGACCACGATGCCTTTGACCCGTTTTTTCCCTTTTAAATCATTGACATGAATGTGATAGTATTTTGCGACTTCTTCTTGGATTTGCAAAATCGAAACTTGGGTCGAGCCATGGCTTGATTTCAAGGCTTTGATGGCTTCAGCTGCCAAGCTCGTTGTAATGTCTGAGTTTTGCATCGTAGCAAAAGCTTGCACCCGCACGAGTGCTCCTTCAAGTTCTCGGATATTCGAATCGATCTGCCCAGCGATATAACTTAAGGTATCGTCGGGGATCTCCAAGCGTTCGGCTTCGGCTTTTTTCCGCAAAATCGCAGTCCGCGTCTCTAGATCCGGCGGGGTGATATCAACGGATAAGCCCCAAGCAAAACGGGAAACCAAACGTTCCGGCAAAGTCGGGATCTCATTTGGCAAACGATCACTTGTCAGGACGATCTGTTTATTATTGCGATACAGTTCTTCGAAGGTATTAAAGAATTCTTCTTGGGTTCCTTCTTTATTGACTAAGAATTGAATATCATCCACCAGCAAAAGATCAACATTGCGGTATTCGTTTCGAAAATCTTCCATTTTGTTCTTTTGAATAGAAGTAATGAAATCATTGGTGAAATTTTCACTACTAACATACTTGATTTTGGCATTGGGACGTTTCAGCAACATTTGATGACCGATCGCGTGCATCAAGTGGGTTTTCCCTAAACCAACGCCACCATAGAAGAACAGCGGATTATAAATAGACCCAGGATCTTCTGCAACAACTAAAGCAGCAGCGTGGGCCATCTGATTGCCTTTCCCGATGACAAAGGTATCAAATGTGTATTTTTCATTTAAGATCGATTTCGGCGGCCGCTCGTTTTCTTCTGCAGCTGTTTGAATAGTAGAAGGGGCTGTTTTTAAAGCTTCTGCTTCTTCGACAGTCACAAAACTAGGAATCAATTCTTCACCAGTTTTCATAAATCCCATTTCAACAATTTTGGCAGCTAGATTTTTTTCCCAATAAGATTTATGAAGATCGCTGGGTACTTCGATCAGCAGCTGATTTTTTTCAAACGACAAGACATTGGCAGTCTCGATCCAAGCACTATAACTGGCCGGATTCAGCTCTTCTTTAAAGGAACGTTGAAGATCTTGCCAAATAGAATCAGCAGATGGCATAAATTGTCCTCCTATAACTAAGAATAGATATAACTAAAATAGCACGGATTGAAAAAGTTTTCCACAGATTACGATAAAAAAGGTTAGAAAAAAATACTTTTCCACAAAACGGGATAAAAGAAGAATGGAAATGCACATGTTCGAAATCCGACTATCCACAGGTAGAAAAGGAATGTGCATAACTGTAAAACAATCTCCTTTATCCACAGATCGATGTGAAGATCACACCTTGATAACACTAGGTTTCGGGGTAGTTATCAACAGCTGAAAAAGTGATTGTGGAAAACTTTTCTACAGGCTGTTTGTTTGTGGAAAAAGCCAAAATAACTCTGGGGAAAAAGTTATCCACAAAAATTGGCTATAAACAGCAAACCCACACAAATCAAAGGGATTGTGGATAAAGAATGCCTGATTTTGAGCAAACTTCTTATTGACAAACTAGTACTTGACTCGTTATACTATCAAAGTATGTCTGTGCGCATAAGCATTATCCTGATGGAGGTGGAAATAAATGAAAAGAACGTATCAACCAAATAAACGTAAACGTCAAAAAGTTCACGGATTCCGTAAACGTATGAGTACAAAAAATGGACGTCGTGTTTTAGCTAGCCGTCGTCGTAAAGGCAGAAAGGTTATTTCTGCGTAAGCCACTGAATGCCAGTGGTTTTTTTTTATGCCGTTTTTGCGGAATATAGTGTCTGACTTTTGGCAAATATGGTATTATTGACAGGTGAGTGGTTACGGATTCAATCCGTTTCGCGAAGCTTAATTGAAAGAAGTGAAGGAACCGAAGATGAGAAAATCCTATCGAGTAAAAACAGAGCAAGATTTTCAAAAAGTTTTTCAGGCAGGAAATTCTTTTGCAAATCGGAAGTTCGTGGTGTATGTCTTACCTAAAGAGCAATCACATTTTCGAGTTGGTTTATCTGTAGGGAAAAAAGTCGGTAATGCAGTGAAGCGAAATGAGATCAAGCGCAAGATCCGTGCAAGTTTAACGGAAATGAAGCCGCGAATCGAACCAGCGGTCGATTTCATCGTGATCGCCCGTCCAAGTATCGCCACTTGTTCCTCAAAGGAAATCTACTCGAATTTAGAGCATGTCTTAAAACTTGCCAAAATTATTCATTAATGGAAAGGAATTAGTTACGTGAAAAAAGGGAAACGCGTCTTACTATTTTTGGGAGTTCTCTCATTAGTAGTTGTCTTATCTGCCTGCGGTGCAACAGGTGAAGTAAATGCACAAAGTACTGGTCTATGGGACCGTTACATCGTTTATTATTTTGCAGAGGCGATCAAAGCCCTCTCCTTCGGCAATGCCGGGATCGGGATCATCCTCTTTACATTGATCATTCGGGTCATTTTGATGCCGTTGATGCACTTTCAAACCAAAAGCATGCGCAAAACGCAAGAATTACAACCGAAGTTAAAAGCGCTGCAACAGCAATATGCGTCAAAAGATACAGAAACACAAAGCAAGTTAAAAGAAGAAACACAACGTTTGTATGCGGAAAACAATGTCAATCCTTATGCCGGCTGTCTGCCATTATTGGTACAAATGCCGATTTTGATGGCCTTGTGGCAATCGATCTCACGGGTTCCTGCTCTGCAAGAAGGAAAATTCTTATGGCTGCAGCTGGGTGATCGTGACCCATACTTCATCTTGCCGATTTTAGCGGCGCTCTTTACTTTTGCAAGTACTTACTTATCAAGTATGAGCCAAGTGGAATCAAATGCGAGTCTGAAAATCATGAATTTCGCTATGCCGATGATGATCTTACTGATGGGGATCAACATTGCCAGCGGTCTTTCCTTGTACTGGGTCGTTTCCAATGCATTCCAAGTTGTGCAAACAATGATCTTAAATAACCCATTCAAGATTCGCCAAGAAAGAGAAGAAGCTGCCCGCAAAGAACGCGAGCGTGAACGTGCGCTGAAAAAAGCAATGAGTCCTAAAAAGAAACGGAAAAAATAAGAGGAGGTTGCACTGCAATGCCGATTTATGAAAATCTGACAGTAGATGAAGCAATTCAAGAGGGATTGCAAGTCCTTGGTATCACCAAAGATCAAGCAGTAATCGAAGTCCTGGATGAAGGAAAAAAAGGCTTCTTGGGTCTAGGAAAAAAACAAGCACGGGTCTCCATTGAAAAACGAATCGTTGAAGAACCGGCACCCGTTGAAGAAGTACCAGCAAAACCGCTGGTAGAACCAGATCCTGTGACGACAGAGGATGCAAGCAGTGTGATGGAAGCAGCAGCGAGCGAACCTGTTTTGCTGACGGATCTTTCAGATGAGGAAGCGCTGGCTCAGCTGGGACTCTATCTGACAAATATTTCAAAAGCATTGAATGCACCCGCCTTAGTAAAAACCGCTCGTCAAGACGGCGTGGTCGTCTTTCATTTAGAAACGCAAAAACAAGGCATTTTGATTGGGAAGCACGGCAAAACCTTGAATGCACTGCAATATTTGGCGCAAGTGTATATTCACCGCATCGCGAAAAACAAATTGTCGATTGTAGTGAATGTCGGAGATTACCGTGAAAAACGTCAAGCGATCTTAGAACGTTTGGCTAGCCGTACTGCTGAAAAAGTCAAACGAACAGGCCGCCCAGTCTTTTTAGAACCGATGCCGGCGTTTGAAAGAAAGCAGATCCATTCAGTTTTGAGTAAAGATGCGTATGTTCAAACTCATTCTGAAGGGGATGAACCGTATCGCTACTTAGTAGTGGAACCTGCGGACAAACGAATTTAATGAAAAAAGGGAAAGGCGGTCTGACAAGCCTTTCCCTTTTTTGATGGGAAAAAGCGATTGACAACAAATTTAAAACCAAGTATCCTTGACTAGAAATCATTCTTATCAAAGTCAACATACGTTACGTAGGTCAGCCTTTGGTATCAAAAAAGAGTCCGTATGCCGCGGACTCTTTTTTGTATTTTTCTTTGATGATAGAGGCAATTAGCCGCCGATGGTTGATTGAGTAAATTGAACCACTGTACCATAGGCAAAGATCTCAAGGTAGGTTTTGTCGCCTTCGACGATGCGGTCATGTTCGAAATGACAGTTGATCACTGCATTCGCTCCGTAGCTGTGGGCGGTTTCTTTTAAGCGATAGGTCACATCTGCCAACAGGTCGTTCAAATTCACAGATGTATCAAATAGATCTACTTCGATTTTGTCTGCCGCAAAGACGATATCCCGCACGACGTAAGGCCGATTCACGTTTCCTGTCGATAAAATGATTTCTTTAATGCGAGCAGCGCTGTTTGATGATTTGATGGTTTCCATAATAGATCCCTCTTTTCTTATTCTTTGCTTTTATTTTAAAGGTTTTTGCGGACAGATGCAAAATTTAAAAGTTTTTGAAGGAAGCTTGCGACTCACGCAAAAATGTGCTAATCTATTTCCAGAATTTAATTGACAAGCAGTCAAAGTGCTAAGTCTACTCGTTTTTATTGATTTTCAATCAATTTGACGGGTGGAGTGGGCACTTTTTTTATGTGAAAAAATAGGAGGAGCAAGCAACATGGCGAATATAACGCAAGAATTTGATACGATTGCCGCGATTTCCACCCCGCCAGGCGAAGGGGCCATCAGTATTGTGCGATTAAGCGGGGAAGAAGCGATCGCAATTGCGGATCGGATTTTTCAAGCAGGCACTAAAACCCTCGCCCAAGTCCCTAGTCATACGATCCATTATGGTCATATCGTGGACCCAGAAGAAAACCGTTTGATGGATGAAGTGATGCTATCAGTGATGAAAAAGCCGCGGACCTTTACCCGAGAAGATGTCGTCGAGATCAACTGCCACGGCGGGATTGTTGTCGTCAATCAACTCTTGCAGCTGGTTTTGCGACAAGGCGCACGGTTGGCTGAGCCGGGAGAATTCACCAAGCGGGCCTTTTTAAACGGACGGGTTGACCTTTCTCAAGCCGAGGCGGTGATGGACTTGATTCGTGCCAAGACCGATAAGGCGATGAATCTCGCTGTCAATCAGCTGGATGGCAATCTTTCCCACTTGATTCGGACTTTACGCCAAGAGATTTTAGAGACGCTGGCACAAGTTGAAGTGAATATCGATTACCCTGAATACGATGATGTGGAAGAATTGACGACCCGCTTATTGTTAGAAAAAGCCACGATGGTCAAAGGGCAGATCCAAGCCTTATTAGCGACTGCCCAACAAGGAAAAATTTTGCGAGAAGGTTTGAGTACTGCGATCATCGGTCGGCCGAATGTCGGTAAATCCAGCTTATTGAACCATTTATTAAGGGAAGAAAAAGCCATCGTGACAGACATTGCTGGTACGACTCGAGATGTCATTGAAGAGTATGTCAATGTTCGCGGGGTACCGTTGAAACTGATCGATACGGCTGGTATCCGCGAAACAGAAGATGTCGTTGAGAAAATCGGGGTCGAACGCAGCCGCAAAGCATTGGCAGAAGCGGAGTTGATTTTGCTGGTTCTCAACCAAAGCGAAGGATTGACCCAGGAAGACAAACAATTGCTGGAGCTGACTGCTGGCAGCCGTCGGATCATCTTATTGAATAAGACCGACCTTGAGCCAAAATTAGCACCCGCTGAGCTAGCACAGTACGCAGCAGATGAACCGATTTTTTCTGTCTCTGTGTTGACCAACGAAGGCTTAGACCAACTGGAACAAGCCATTGCCGATCTATTCTTTGGGGGCAAGACCACCGATAAGGATGCTTCCTATCTTTCTAATACTCGCCACATTGCCTTATTAGAAAATGCCGTTCAGTCGTTGTCTGAGGTCATCCAAGGGATCGAAGCAGGAATGCCTGTCGACTTGGTTCAAATCGATATGACACGCTGCTGGGACTATCTAGGAGAAGTTGTCGGCGACAGTGTTCAAGATGAGTTGATCACCCAATTGTTCAGTCAGTTTTGTTTAGGAAAATAAAGAATGCGCCACTGGCGTAAAAAGGAGAACACCATGCAAGAATATCAAGCAGAAAGTTATGACGTGATCGTTGTTGGTGCCGGCCATGCCGGATCAGAAGCTGCCTTGGCAGCCAGCCGAATGGGGGCAAAAACCCTCTTGCTGACCATCAACTTAGACATGGTCGCATTCATGCCTTGTAATCCCTCCGTCGGCGGACCAGCAAAAGGCGTCGTGGTGCGCGAAATCGATGCTTTAGGCGGAGAAATGGGCAAAAATATCGACAAAACCTACATCCAAATGCGGATGCTCAATACAGGAAAAGGTCCCGCTGTGCGGGCCTTGCGGGCGCAAGCCGATAAACATGCCTATGCGGCTGAAATGAAACGAACGATCGAAAAAGAAGCCAATCTGACACTGCGCCAAGGAATCGTTGAAAAGCTGATCGTTGAAGAAGGCGAATGCCGTGGCGTCGTGACCTCTACAGGCGCTCGTTACCAAGCCCAATCTGTAGTGATCACTGCGGGAACAGCGTTGCGAGGAGAGATCATCATTGGAGAGTTGAAGTATTCTTCTGGACCAAACAACTCCCAGCCATCGATTGGACTAGCCGATCATTTGAAAGAGCTTGGCCTAGAGATCGCTCGTTTTAAAACGGGTACACCACCGCGGGTGAAATCCAGCACCATCAACTATGAGGTAACGGAGATCCAGCCTGGCGATGAACAACCGAATCACTTTAGTTACAGCACACCCGATGAAGCCTACAATCAAAACCAAGAACCTTGCTGGTTGACCTATACGAACGAAGGGACGCACCAAATCATCAACCAGAATTTACACCGGGCGCCGATGTTTACAGGGATCGTTGAAGGAGTAGGTGCCCGTTATTGCCCATCTATCGAAGACAAAATCGTGCGTTTTGCAGACAAATCTCGTCACCAACTGTTCTTGGAACCAGAAGGGTTGAACACCGAAGAAGTGTATGTTCAAGGGCTTTCTACTTCTATGCCAGAAGATGTCCAAGTTCAAATGCTGCATTCCATCGCAGGTTTAGAAAAAGCGGAAATGATGCGGACGGGCTACGCCATTGAATATGATGTCGTGGTGCCTCATCAATTGCGTCCAACATTAGAAACCAAAGTCATCGAAAACCTCTTTACGGCAGGACAAACCAACGGAACCAGCGGCTATGAAGAAGCGGCCGGTCAAGGCTTGATCGCAGGCATCAATGCTGCTTTGAAAGTTCAAGGCAAAGAACCCTTCATTATGAAACGCAGCGACGGTTATATCGGTGTGATGATCGATGATTTGGTGACCAAAGGAACCAATGAACCTTACCGCTTATTGACCTCTCGTGCCGAATACCGCTTATTGCTGCGTCATGATAATGCGGATCTGCGTTTGACCGAAGTGGGACATCAAATCGGGCTCGTCCCAGAAGCACAATACGAAGCGTATGTAGCGAAAAAAGAAGCTGTTGAAGCAGAAATTAAACGTTTATCCAAGATCCGCATCAAACCAACGCCAGAAGTACAAGCGTATTTGACTGCTAAAGGGACGGCTACCTTGAAAGATGGCGTTTTAGCAAATGAATTCTTGCGTCGGCCTGAAGTGACGTATGCCGAAATGCTACAATTTATCGAAGCCAATGAAGCATTGAAGCCAAAAGAGATCGAACAAGTCGAGATCCAAATCAAATACGAAGGCTATATCAAAAAAGCTCTCGAAAAAGTGGAGAAACTCAAACGGATGGAAGCCAAACGCATTCCTGAAAACATCGACTATGCCGCTATCAATGGCTTGGCAACAGAAGCCAAACAAAAACTGCAAAAAATCCAACCCGAAACCATCGCCCAAGCGAGCCGTATCAGCGGAGTAAACCCAGCTGATATCAGTATTTTGATGGTGTATATCGAGCAAGGGAAGATTGCCAAGGTTAACTAAAGACGGTTAATATTCTTTGAAAAACCAATTTATAAATGGTAAATAGAGTGTCAAAAGCCCGCTGCGAAAACAATTCGCAGCGGGCTTTTTGTCTTAATAATAAAGTTATTCCACTTTTTCAATCGTAGTGGTTCCCCAATTCATGATGTTGCTGAGATGGACATAGCCATCGTACAAATTCAAGAAAATCGAGAAGGCACAGACGATATAGATCAATACATAAAAATTATTGGCTTTTTTGTTACGCCATAAAACAAAGCCATCTAAGATCAGTCCTAAAGGAAAAAGAAAGGAGCCGATTCCAGCTAACAGTAGCAAGAGCAGACTTTCATCTTTATCTGCTGCCATCGTTCTTTGGAGTAACGACAATTTTTCTTTCTTGTCGTTGATTTCTTGATTGTTGGTTTCGATCCGCTCTTTTAAGGCTTCGTTCTCACGTAAAAGCTCATCGATCGAGACTTGGTAGAGATCGCTCAACAAAATCAAATTCTCAATATCTGGATAGCCGCGCCCATTTTCCCATTTTGAAATCGACTGGCGTGAAATCTGTAATTTTTCTGCGACTGCTGTTTGCGACAATCCGGAAGACTCGCGACAGCTTTTTAATTGTTCTGCTAAAGCCAATGTATGCTCCTATCTGCTATTTAACAACTAGCTTCCCATTTGAGATCGTGGTTACGACACTCCCATTGGTAGTGATTATACCTGCTTTTTGCTTAAACGTACAGGTGGCTTTGGTGGACGTGTGAGTTAATGAACTAGAAGTGATACTTCCTCTGTGAGCAACTAAACTTAAATTCGAAGTGCCTGTAAATTGATTGCGGCTATTGACCGTTACATTATAACTAGCGGTCCAATTACCTGCGGATGTTTTTGACACACGATACGTTCCCGCTGCCAGATTTGCTCGGAATGACGGCAATTTTTCAATGGTCAAAATCACCTCGTTGCCTTCTTCATCTACCGTGATCAGCTGCTTATAGGGACTATCTGATGCTAAGTCATAAACGAGTTCAGGTTCTTCCACTGTCTGGGCGGCAGCTGGGAGAGCAAAGAGGAAACAAAGAAAAATAAACGGCACAAAAAATAATTTTTTCACAAACACCACTCCTTGTACTTTTAATAATTCAAGTATACAAGGTTTATTTAGTTAAAGAAAGCACAAGCTAGTTTACAGAGGTAACGGATGGTTCACAACTGTTGCTAGATCAGCATTTCATAGGTTATTTTTTAGGATGTCGAGAAATTTTAAAAGTGATGGTTCATTCAAAAGGTCTTCGTTTTTTAGGTTTCTGACAACGAACTGCTGCTTTTTAAAAGAAACGGTTGCTTTAGTTTTAATCAAACCTAGCTGTGAAAGGAAACAAAAAAGCGAAAGAGTAGGCAACGTTTCGCGCAGCTCAAACGACAAAGGTAAGACCTCCTTCCGCTTTTTTGCAGCCAATTTTATTCTCTCAAATCAATATCCTTTTGATGGTCGCCGTCTTTCTTATAAACGTTCACCACGGATTCTTTGTTTTCGGCGATTTCTTTGGCACGGGCGATGGCATCTGCTTTCTTGTCGAAATGATCACTGGCACGTTTCGCCCCTTTGGAACGGACTTGCCATTGGTCGTCTTCATACACAACTTCTACATCCGCATCCATTAATTTTTCCGCATTCTTATTGGTTTGATGGGTATCGTCTTTTTGCGGATTTTTTTCTTTCTGAAAAGCTTTCTTCTCCTCTTCATCTGCATTGTCATACCATTTTTCTGCTTGACTCGTGGCGATCGGGATTGCCCGATCATCCGAATAGCCATCGGCTAGCAGGGCATTGGCGATATCGATCGCTTTTTTACGAACTAAGGGGTCTAGATTCTTCATTGACGCAGGATAATCACGGACATTCCAAGGCATTCTTTGTTTCCTCCTTTTTCTTGATCCAAGGTCATTTTCTTAGGGGTTCCCTTTTACAGGTACTACCAGTTACTACTTATTAGTTTACCCCCTTCTATAAAAAAGGGAAATTATTTGATTTCTGGTCAAAAATGGGGGCACTTTCTTTTTTCATTTTCTAATAAACGATGATTTATTTTTGTTAACAAAGCGTTATATTTCCCAAAAAAAAATGAATGGTTTAGAATTTTATTATAGAGAAAAGGAGGACGTAAGAATGAGTGAACCTATTTTGACTGATCCACGGGAACTTTATCACACGGGTAAATACAGCAAACAGGAACAAGATACGCCTGCTTTACAAGAAGAAATGCGACCAAAACCTGATTGTGGTGAAGAATCTTATGAGGGAAGTCAGCAGTTAGAAAACCGGCGTGTACTGATCACCGGTGGGGATTCTGGGATCGGACGTGCAGCAGCGATTGCCTTCGCCCGTGAAGGAGCAGACATTGCCCTACACTTTTTCCCAGGAGAAGAAGAAGATGCCGAAGAAGTTGCAGGGTACATCAAAGAAGCTGGGCGCAAAGTGATTTTGCTCCCCTATGACCTGCGAGACGAAGCGGCACCACAAGAGATCGTTGACAAAGCGGTGGCAGCATTAGGTGGGTTAGATACATTAGTATT
Source organism: Enterococcus casseliflavus NBRC 100478 (assembly GCF_001544095.1). GTDB lineage: Bacteria > Bacillota > Bacilli > Lactobacillales > Enterococcaceae > Enterococcus_D > Enterococcus_D casseliflavus. The sequence goes on from NZ_BCPT01000002.1 coordinate 289,878, forward strand.
GAACGCAGCACAGCAAATCACGCGGCCATCGATTGCAGAATTACCGATTGAACAAGTGAAAGATACCTTTATGGTAAACATTATCTCCATGTTTGCATTAGTCAAAGCTGCTGAGCCGCACTTACCGGCTGGGGGAGCGATCGTGACAACGACTTCTGTCCAAGCCTTTAGTCCAAGTGCCCATTTAATGGATTATGCGGCAACCAAATCGGCGATCGCCAGTTTTACAGTCAGCTTGGCGAAACAATTTGCTGAAAAAGGAATTCGCGTCAATGGGGTAGCCCCAGGACCGATCTGGACACCATTACAGTTAGATCATGGCCAACCGCAAGACCAGCTGCCTGAATTTGGTCAGCAAGCGTTACTTGAGCGGGCAGGACAACCAGCTGAGCTGGCACCTGTCTATGTCTTTTTAGCTTCGAATAAAGCTAGCTATGTGACAGCACAGATTTATGGTGTTACCGGCGGAGAAGCCATCAACTTGTAAGCTTATCAAAAATTGGAGAAAAAGGAGGAGGTGTCCTATGAGTAAAGGGTGGAAAATCGTATCAATCATCGTTTCGTTGATCTTTATCACTGTCTTATTACCAATCGTATTAATGAGTAATCCTTATATGGAGCTGCCATTTGGTTTGGACAGCAGAGGCAATGTCGTCACGTATTTCTTTGACAACTTGTTTATGCGTCAATATATGTTTTGGGTAGCTGTTGTCTTGATCGCCTTATTCTTGATCGTGATCTTAGTCGTGCTTTTTTATCCAAAAACCAAAACGACCTTTGTTTTGAAAGAGGATAAGGGCGCATTGACGATCGATAAGAAAGCAATCGAAGGACTTGTACGTACGAAAGTAAATGAAAAAGAATTTGTTGAAGGACCAAAAGTTCATGTCAAGGCGACCAAAAATCGAATTTTGATTAAAATCAAAGGACGCTTGAAACGGACGTCTGCCTTAGTCGGCAAAACCGAAAACTTAATGGCGGAAATCCAACAAGATGTCCAACGAGTGCTTGGTTCAAGTGAGAAAGTCAAAGTCGAAGTCAACTACGCGAATTTTGAACAAAATGAGACTCCGGAAAACCCGCGAGTAGAATAGGAGGGCTATGATGAACGAACTACAACAATACAAAATCCCATTGATTTTTGGAGCAATCGGCCTTGTTCTGGCTGTGTTGTTTGTAACGATCGGTTTTTTCAAAACATTGCTGATTCTACTCCTAACAGGTTTGGGTTTTGCGTTAGGATTGTATCTCCAACGTACCGGTATCATCGACGAATTTTTTAACCAACAATAACGCATTTTAATAGGAGGAATTTTTAATGAATAACGATAAAAACGAATTAAACAATGATAAAAAAGTCAGCGCACATCCAGATCCAGTGGTTCCTAACACCAATCATCAAGCAAATGAAAATGCGATTCCGATGACTGAAGCACCAGATCCAGTGGTACCAAATGCTGAAAAAGCAGTAGCAGGACAACAAAACGGACCAAAACCAGGGGATCATCCAGCACCAGGAAATCCAAATCCAGCAGGACATCATCCAGCACCGCCAAAACCTGGCCACAACGATTTTGAAGGACCAACTGGCGACGCACCTGTTCATGGTTCATTGACCTATGATGACAAAGTGATCCAAAAAATCATCGGGATCGCATTAGAACACGTGGATGGTCTGTTGACGGTCGATGGTGGTTTCTTCTCTAACATTGCGGAAAAATTAGTCAATACAGACAATGTGACTGCGGGTATCAATACCGAAGTAGGGAAAAAACAAGTAGCCGTTGATTTAGATATCGTGGTTGAATACGACCGCAACATCCCAGAAATCGCTGACCAAGTCAAAGAAGTCATCCAAAAAGAAGTAACGACAATGACCCAATTAGAAGTTATCGAAGTCAACATCAATGTTGTAGATGTAAAAACGATCGCTGAATACGAAGAGGAACAAGAAACGGTTCAAGACAAAGTATCGTCAGCTGCATCTAAAACCGGCGACTTTGCTTCACGTCAAACCAACAAAGCCAAACATGCGGCTTCCCGCGCGTCTGATCGTATCGAAGAATACAACGAGCCCCGGGTGAAATAAAAAAGTTTCATATGAAACAAAAACAAGCATTGATCCTGTGATCAATGCTTGTTTCTTTGAGAAAAAAGCTGATCAGGAGGGTTGGCAGCCTCGCTGGTCAAGGAAAAATGAAAAAAGTTTTTTGGATTGAAATGAGTATAATTCTTCCGCCTTAAACCAACCTTAAAGCCCCAGTTAAAAAATGGTAAATTCTCCTAGAAAGCAATGTCTGGCTATTGCATCACATTGCTTTTTGCGTTAAAGTAGGAACTAGTCTGTGAAACATTTTTCTGTTTCACAAAATAGAAAGGATTCGTTATGCTACCTGAAGAATTTCATGAAGAATTACGCAAAAACGGGATCGTTTTAACCGAAGAACAAATGGAAAAATTCGCTGTCTATTTCGAGCGTTTAGTCGAATGGAATCAGAAGATGAATCTAACCGCAATCACGGAAAAATCAGAAGTGTATTTGAAGCATTTCTACGATTCTGTTTCCTTAGCTTTTGAAACCGCCTTTGACCCGCAAAGTCATTTGTGTGATGTCGGTTCAGGTGCTGGCTTTCCAAGTATTCCACTAAAAATCGTGTTTCCTGAATTAGAAGTGACGATCGTCGACTCTTTAAATAAGCGCATCACCTTTTTACAAACCCTTGTGACGGATCTACAATTGGAAAATGTCCACTTGTACCATGACCGTGCAGAAACATTTGGTCAAAACCCGCAATTTCGTGGGCAATTCGATTATGTGACTGCTCGTGCGGTTGCCCGTTTGAATGTGTTAACGGAACTCTGTGTGCCATTGGTGAAAAAAGCAGGCTATTTTTATGCGCTCAAAGCTGCCAAAAGCGAGGAAGAACTGGTTGAAGCCAAACCAGCCATCTCACTCTTAGGCGGCAAATTTATTGAAGAAAAAAGCTTTACCTTACCGGTCAGCGGCGATGAACGCCATCTTTTGATCATTCAAAAGAAAAAAGAAACGCCAAAGAAATACCCCCGCAAACCGGGAATGCCAGCGAAACAACCAATCAAATAGGAGGAAAATCAATGGCCCGTATTATTTCTGTTGCAAACCAAAAAGGCGGCGTAGGCAAAACCACCACAACGGTGAACCTAGGTGCGTCCTTAGCATTTGTCGGCAAAAAAGTGTTACTCGTAGATATTGATGCCCAAGGCAACGCCACAAGCGGTGTCGGCATTCGCAAACCAGATGTGGAACAAGACATCTATGATGTATTAGTCAATGAAACACCGATCGTTGAAGCGATTTTACCTAGCAGCCGAGAAAACTTGGATATCGTTCCAGCGACGATCCAATTAGCTGGTGCGGAAATTGAATTGACCTCCATGATGGCACGGGAATCTCGATTGAAATCAGCTTTGAATGAAATCAAAGAACAATACGATTATATCTTTATCGATTGCCCGCCATCTTTAGGTCATTTGACGATCAATGCCTTTACCGCCAGTGATTCGATTTTGATCCCAGTCCAATGTGAGTACTATGCATTAGAAGGGCTGAGCCAACTATTGAATACCGTGCGTTTAGTACAAAAACATTTTAACCCTGAGTTAGAGATCGAAGGGGTCTTACTGACGATGTATGATGCCCGTACGAACTTAGGCGCGGAAGTCGTGGAAGAAGTCCGCCGCTATTTCCAAGAAAAAGTATATGAAACCATTATTCCGCGGAATATCCGGTTGTCTGAAGCACCTAGTCATGGATTGTCGATCATTGATTATGATCCACGCTCAAAAGGAGCCGAAGTCTATCAGACGTTAGCAAAGGAAGTGTTAGCCCGTGAAGAATAAAGGGAAAGGATTAGGGCGTGGGATCGATGCGTTGTTTCAAGACCTGCAAGGGTTAGAAGAAGTCGATATCAAGGCAGAAAAAGTCGTTGAACTGCCTTTAAACGAATTAAGACCCAACCCTTATCAACCGCGAAAAACCTTTGATGAGCTTTCATTACAAGAACTAGCCAATTCGATCCAGCATTCGGGGGTCTTTCAACCGATCATCGTGCGGCAATCATCCGTCAAAGGCTATGAGATCATTGCTGGTGAACGCCGGTTTCGAGCGTCCAAACTAGCTGGCAAGGAAACGATCCCAGCCATCATCCGCAATTTTGATGAAGAAGCGATGATGCAAGTCGCCGTTTTAGAAAACTTGCAGCGGGAAGATTTAAATCCTTTAGAAGAAGCAGAAGCCTATGACATGCTGATGAAGAACTTGAAATTGACCCAAGCACAAGTCGCTGAACGTTTAGGGAAAAGCCGCCCGTATATCGCCAATTATTTGCGGTTACTGTCCTTGCCGAAACTCGTCAAAGAAATGGTTCAAGATGACCGTTTGTCTATGGGACAAGCCCGGACATTATTAGGTTTGAAAAATAAAGAACAGATCTTAAAATTAGCCAATCGTTGTGTCAAAGAAAATCTGACAGTCCGCCAATTAGAACAAATGGTCGCTGAGATGAACGACACGAAGAACGAAAAGAAAAAAGTGCCGCGTCTGATTCGGGAAAAACCGTACTATTTACGAGAAAGCGAAGAACGGTTGATGGATAAATTCGGCACGAATGTCGAGATCCGCGAAAAAGAAGGCAAAGGCAAAATCGAGATCGAATACCTGTCACAAAAAGATTTAACCCGTATTTTAGATTTATTGAACATTCAATTTGATGAAGCTTGAGGTGATAAAGATGTATGATCTTGGGGATATTGTCGAAATGAAAAAACCGCATGCCTGCAAAGCCAATCGTTGGGAAATCATCCGCATGGGGGCAGACATCAAAATAAAGTGTACGAATTGCGGCCACATCGTCATGATGACGCGCCGAGAATTTGATAAAAAGATGAAGAAAATCCTAGAAAAAAAAGAGAAAGAGTGAAGTGAAGCATGGCGTTAACTGCCGGAATCGTTGGATTGCCAAATGTGGGCAAATCTACTTTATTTAATGCAATAACCAAAGCAGGAGCAGAAGCCGCAAACTACCCGTTTGCGACGATCGATCCGAATGTAGGAATGGTGGAAGTGCCAGATTGGCGCTTACAGCGTTTAACAGAATTAGTCCGTCCGAAAAAGACGGTCCCAACCACCTTTGAATTTACGGATATTGCCGGAATCGTCCGCGGTGCCAGCAAAGGGGAAGGATTAGGGAACCAATTTTTGAGCCATATCCGCCAAGTGGATGCGATCTGTCATGTCGTTCGTTGTTTCGACGACGACAACATCACCCACGTGGAAGGCCGCGTGGACCCATTAGCTGATATCGACACCATCAACTTGGAGTTGGTTTTAGCGGATTTAGAATCCGTCAACAAGCGCTATACTCGGGTCGCAAAAATTGCCAAAACCAAAGACAAAGATGCGGTTGCGGAATTGGCCGTTCTTGATAAAATCAAACCGGTCCTAGAAGAAGGGATCTCAGCTCGTTCGATCGAATTTACAGATGAAGAACAGCGCATCGTCAAAAGTTTGTTTTTACTAACGACCAAACCAGTTTTATACGTTGCCAACGTAGCAGAAGAAGACGTGGCAGACTATGAAACCAATGACTATGTCAACAAAGTGAAGGAATTTGCAGCGAGCGAAAATGCGGAAGTGATCGTCATCAGTGCTCGTGCCGAAGAAGAGATCGCTGAGCTGGAAGAAGAAGACAAAGCAGAGTTTTTAGAAGCATTAGGAATTGAAGAATCAGGGTTGGATCAATTGATTCGTGCTGCCTATGATTTACTGAGTCTAGCAACGTACTTTACCGCTGGTGAACAAGAAGTGCGTGCGTGGACGTTCCGTAAAGGCATAAAAGCACCGCAAGCAGCGGGGATCATCCATACGGACTTTGAGCGCGGCTTTATTCGTGCGGAAACTGTTTCCTTTGAAGATCTGAACCAATACGGCACGATGCAAGCGGCCAAAGAAGCCGGTCGGGTACGTTTGGAAGGAAAAGATTATGTCGTGCAAGATGGCGACGTGATGTTGTTCCGTTTTAACGTATAAAGGGCTTTCTTCCCAGTGAATTTGTGGTAAAATGTCCATTGTGAAGAAAACGCAGAAGGGAGAATCAATTCATGGAACCAGAAACTCTGCGAAATTATGTTTCCGAAAATCGTGAATTAGAACAACAATTAACAAAACGAAACCAACAATATATATTTGATTTAAAAAAATCGCTAGAGGCAGCCAACCTTTCTGAAGAAGAAAAAACGATTGCCTTGCATGAGATGCTGCCGGTCTTAGTCAAAGAACAAAAAGGCGGCAAAACAGCCCGCCAATTATTTGGTACAGTGTCTGAACGCACCGAAGCCATCATCAACAAACCCGTTGAGCAAAAAGAATCCGGCCCCTTCTTGATGTGGTTGGATAACACCTTGCTGATTTTAGGGATCTTTGGCTTGATGTTAGGGGTCATGGGGATCTTTACTAGAGGTCAAGCACAACCTTATGGCTTATTGACCCTCTTCTTGATGGCGATGCTTGCTGGTTGGGTCTTCTACTTGATGTACAAATACATGTATCAATATGAACGCCCAGGTGCCGATAAGAGCAAACGGCCGAAGATGTGGAAGATCATTTTGATTTTAGTCGCAGCCTTCATGCTATGGATCGTTGTGATCTCGCTTTCTGCGATGATCCAACCACCATTGAATCCACAAGTGGATCCTGTGATCGAAGCCTTGATCGGGGCAGTGGCATTAGCCGCGAAGTACTACTTGAAACGCAAATACAATATCATCAGCAGTCTGTCTGTTCCTAGAGGCTGATGGCTACACGTTGATCGTGCGCCTTCTTTTGTTAAAAAAGACCGTACGATCAGCGTGTTTTTTTAGAAAAAATGGCGAATTATGAGATTTGACCAAAGGTTTGAAGAGGATTATTAAGAAAGCTTTCCGAATGGTTGACTTATGAAAAAATCTTTGCTATTTTTTTTAAAATACCTAAAAACTTTAAGGAGTGGTTACAAAAATGTCCAACTGGGAAACCAAATTTGTAAAAAAAGGGTTAACGTTTGATGATGTCTTATTGATTCCGGCAGAAAGTCACGTCTTGCCAAATGACGTGGATATGAAAGTGCAGCTTGCCCCGAATATTACACTAAATATTCCAATCATAAGTGCCAGTATGGATACCGTAACTGATAGTAAAATGGCGATCTCAATGGCGCGTCAAGGCGGACTTGGCGTGATTCACAAAAACATGAGTATCGCAGCGCAAGCAGATGAAGTGCGCAAAGTAAAACGTTCGGAAAGCGGCGTGATCATCGATCCGTTTTTCTTAACACCAAGCCACTTAGTTGCTGATGCAGAACATTTGATGAGCAAGTACCGCATCAGCGGGGTACCGATCGTAGAAACGATGGAAAACCGCAAATTAGTCGGTATCATCACGAACCGCGACATGCGTTTTGTCACGGATTATATGATGCCGATCAATGATGTGATGACCAAAGACCAATTGATCACAGCACCTGTCGGTACGTCTTTGAAAGACGCTGAAAAAATCTTACAACAACACAAGATCGAAAAATTACCGATCGTTGATGAAGCAGGGATCTTAAGCGGTTTGATCACTATCAAAGATATTGAAAAAGTGATCGAATTCCCGAATGCAGCCAAAGACACGCATGGACGCCTATTAGTGGCAGCAGCAGTCGGCGTTACCAGCGATACCTTTGAGCGAGCACAAGCATTATTGGATGCAGGCGTGGACGCGATCGTTATTGATACTGCCCACGGACACAGTGCGGGTGTTTTACGCAAAATCTCTGAAATTCGCGCGCATTTCCCAGAAGCGACATTGATTGCTGGAAATGTTGCCACTGCAGAAGGCACGAAAGCATTGTATGATGCTGGTGTCGATGTCGTAAAAGTTGGGATCGGTCCAGGTTCGATCTGTACTACTCGGGTGGTAGCCGGTGTCGGAGTTCCTCAATTGACCGCGATCTATGATGCAGCCTCTGTGGCACGTCAATACGGCAAAGCAATCATTGCCGATGGTGGGATCAAATACTCTGGGGATATCGTCAAAGCTTTAGCAGCTGGCGGACATGCCGTAATGCTAGGTAGCATGTTGGCAGGAACCGATGAATCACCAGGTGAATTTGAAATCTATCAAGGCCGTCGCTTCAAAACCTACCGCGGAATGGGTTCATTGGGGGCAATGGAAAAAGGCTCCAGCGACCGTTACTTCCAAGGTGGCGTAAACGAAGCCAACAAATTGGTTCCAGAAGGCATTGAAGGGCGTGTCGCTTATAAAGGCAGCGTTTCTGATATCATCTTCCAAATGATCGGCGGGTTGAAATCAGGGATGGGTTATGTCGGTGCTGGCAATCTACAGCAATTACGTGATGAAGCACAATTCATCCAAATGAGCGGCAACGGACTAAAAGAATCACATCCCCACGATGTTCAAATCACGAAAGAAGCACCAAACTACTCTGTAAAATCATAAAATGTTTCACGTGAAAACCAACGCCCCCTCTGTTCAAAAATGGACAGAGGGGATTATTTGTTCAAAAAAGGACGTCACTCTCAGCTATCTAGGCAAGAGTGGCGTCCTTTTCTTTAAAATCGCTGCTGGATGATCAGCAAATCGCTTTAGCAGCAGCTTATTCGTTTGATTTCAACGCATCGATCATGTTGACATGAGTCAGTTTCACATGGGTGACGTACATCACGATGATCGTAAAGAGAATCGTCATGCCGCCGGCTAAAGCATAGGCCGGCCAATTGATCACTAATGGAAAGACCATGTTTTCCATCGAAGCTTGGATCAAAATAAAGTCAGTCAAGAAGTAACCTACTACGTAGCCTGCGAGAATCCCAAATAACGTAAAGACGATATTTTCCCGTACGATGTACATGGTGACTTCTTTATTGTAAAACCCTAATACTTTAATAGTAGAAAGCTCGCGAATCCGCTCGGAAACATTGATGTTGGTCAAGTTATACAAGACGACAAAGGCTAATGCCCCTGATAGTACAACTAAGATCAAGACAATGGAGTTCAAGTTGCCCATCGAATCATCCTGCATTTTGATCTGAGTGGAAAGGAACGTCGTGTTTTTGACTTTGTCGGTATCTAACAAGGCTGTTGATAAAGCTTCCTCTTGTTTTTTCGTCATCGTCTTGCTTTTGACTAAGAACGCATTCGGTTCGAAGGCACTGTCGGTGATTTCTTCGTAAAGAGTCGGTGACAGATATAGAGAATTGCCTAAATAGTTTTCTGCGATGCCGCTGATAGGTACTTCAAAAGCTTCTTGATCGCTAGTATAGAAGGTCAATGTATCCCCAACCTGCAGATCATACAATTCTGCGTATTTCATAGTCAGTACGGCGCCTTCTGTTAATGGCAGCTTCTGCCCTTCCGTCGTTTTCAAATGGACATAGTCGGTAAAAGCTTCTTGATCTGCCGGAACCATCAAGGTCAAACTTTGTTTTCCTTGGTTAGCTGGTCGAATCTCGATCGTTTCATTGTAGACTAGCATCGAATGGGTCACAAGAGGATCGTCTGTTAAAACCGTTTCAGCGGCAGCAACGGTTTCTTCCTTCGCATCATTTAAGGTCACGACGGCTTGATAATCCGTAATGGGCCCAAATTGTTTCGCAGTCACAGCACTTAAGGAATCTTTCAACCCAACGCCTGCCACCATCAGTCCCGTACAGCCGGCGATGCCAATGATTGCCATGATCATTCGCGATTTGTAGCGGAAGATGTTACGGAAGCTGACTTTTTGATTGAAGCTTAAACGTGACCATAAGGGCGTAATGGCCTCTAATAAAATCCGTTTCCCAGGTTTTGGCGCCCGAACTTGCAGTAGCTGGGCAGGTTTTTCCCGCAATTCTTTGATCAAAACAAAGAGGCAAGCACCGAGCGTCGCCAGTAAAAAGGCGATCGCGGCCAAAATAATTGGCGACCAGACATAATAGACGCGAATCCCGTCTAAAAGATACCGTTCGCTGGATAGAAAATAAATCAAACGCGGCAACAGTTCCGTCCCTAATACGGCACCACTGATAATGCCAATGGCCGAAGACAGGAGGGCATAAATCAAATATTTAAGGGAGATCTCGACTTTGCCATAGCCCATCGCTTTTAAGGTACCGATCTCTTTGCGGTTTTCTTCTACCATCCGCGTCAGTGTCGTAAAGGTGATCAACGCAGCGATAAAGAAGAAGAAGACAGGAAACACATTGGCGATCGCTGCGATGCGATCAGACAGCCCGCCATACTCTTGGAAACCGGGGTTGTCTTTGCGTTGGTTGTAAAGATACGTAGGTTCTGCCAAGTCTTCGATCTCTGTACGTTTTTCTGCCAGTGTTTGTTGGGCATCGGTTAGTTCTTGTTGCTGTTCCTCTAATTGGGTTTGCTGCTGTGTCAACTCTTCTTCCCCAGCGGTCAATTGGCCTTCGAGGGCTGCTTGTTGTACGGGCGGCAGCTGTGCCAAGGCGGCTTGCTGTTGTTCTAGTTCCGCTTTGGCCTGATCCAGTTGGGCTTGTCCATCAGCTAACTGTTTTTGTCCATCGCGGACTTCTTTTTCTGCAGGCGCTAATTCATCAAAAGCATCTTGCTGAATTTCTGCTAAGCGTTCTTTAGGGCGATCCGCAAACAGTTCCTCAATCGTTTCTTGATGGGCTGCCATCTTGTCGGTATACGCATCGGAGTATGTTTCAAGGCCTGCGACATCATCAAAGGCGAGATAAAGGATCGATTTGACCTCCATCTTGAACTGTTCTTCCGGTACATAAGCAAAATACGTCACGACACCGCTGCCGACATTCGCATAGCCACGTTCGGCAGCACTGATATAAATGGGAGAGGTGGCGAACCCAACGATCGTATAGTCTTTGTCCGACAGATTATCGGCATCATCGATCGTAAAAGTATCCCCTATTTGCCAGCCATAATTTTTTGCTTCGGTGTCCAGCACGATTTCATCGGCTTTTTCTGGCAGTCGGCCGTCCTTCACCAGTAGCTGGTTGAGTTCCTGTGAGGGATCATAAGAGGTCACTTGCACGACTTCATCTGAATTGGCAGCGTAATAAAATTGATAGGCGGCTTCTGTGTGAGCACCGCTTTTTTCCGCCGCATCAATGTCGTCCTCCGTCAATCCCAGCGTGGAAGTGACTTGCAGATCTGCTAAATGCTGACCGTTGACATATTCACTCGCGGAATGGTTCAGGATCGGTCCCGTCGCTTTGACACCGACAAAGAGAAACGTTCCTAAAAAAATGATCAAGGTGATTGCGATAAAGCGACCTTTTGATTGGCGAATCTCCCGCAAACTTGCTTTAAGATAAGTTTTATTTTTCATCAGATCCTCCTACCAAACGATTTCATCGATCGAGATTGGATGAGGATTCTCTTCAATGGAACGGACGGTGGCATCGTTGATATGGATCACCCGATCGGCGATCGGGGCAATGGCGCTGTTATGGGTAATGATCAATACCGTATTGCCGTTTTTCCGACTGGCGTTTTGCAAAAGCTTCAACACTTGTTTGCCTGTTTCAAAATCCAGCGCACCGGTTGGTTCATCGCATAATAGCAATTTCGGGTTTTTGGCTAACGCCCGAGCGATCGATACCCGCTGCTGTTCCCCACCAGAGAGCTGCGAAGGAAAGTTGTTTTTACGGTTTTCTAACCCGACTTGTGCTAAGACTTCATCAGGATCGAGTGCATTCGGTGAGACTTCTGTTGCCAATTCAATGTTTTCTTTCGCTGTCAGGTTCGGCACCAAATTATAAAACTGGAAGACGAACCCGACGTCTTTGCGGCGGTATTCCGTCAGCTGTTTGTCGTTAAACTTCGCGATATCGACATTGTCGATAATGATTTGTCCTTCATCTGGTGAATCCATCCCACCTAAAATATTCAAAACGGTCGATTTTCCTGCACCACTGGGGCCAAGGATCACCACTAATTCGCCTTCTTCAATGGCAAAGGAAAGATCGTTGTTGGCAGTGATGGTGGTTTCGCCCATCTGATAGCGTTTATATTCATTCTTTACTTCAACATAACTCATTAATAAAGCCTCCATTTTTTAAACACGTGTTGATTTAATCACATGGTGTTAGTATACTAAGAAAGAAAAGTAAGAGCAATCCTCAATGCTTACGTATTTGTCATTAAATAGACAAATATTGATCAAATGTACAGAGAAAAGGGGAAACGATATGGTGGGGACTGTGGGGAATCGTCGAACGATCTACTCGAAAAAAGTGATCCGACGCGCCTTTCAGGAGTTATTGTTGGAAAAAGAGTACCGCAAAATCACGATCAAAGAGATTGCGGAACGAGCCGATATCAACCGAGGAACATTTTATAAATATTATAAGGATACGGCCGCGTTGTTGGAGGAAATCGAAGGGGAGCTTGTTGAGCAGATCGCATCGAACTTGCAGCAGGAAAATTTGTCATTGGATCTTTGGTTGGAAAAGCTGTTGACGATTTTGTATGAGAATCCTAGTACGACCCATTTGATTTTGTTAAACAACAGCCATTTGCTGAATCTTTTATTGTCAGAGATCAAACCGGAGACCTTGAAACGGTTTGCCCAATACTTTCAAGATGCTTCCGAGGAAGAATTGGAACTGTGTCTTAGCTTTTTTGTCTGCGGGTCTATCGGGTTGATCGAACGCTGGCTCAAAGATTTCTCAACGATGCCGCCAAAAGCTGTCGCTGAACTGTTGATCCAAATTTTTGTGACTAATGTATATGAGGATAAGAAGGGCTAAAAAAAGAGGGAACGATCCAATAACCAAAAAGGAACGCAGCAAGAGACAATTTGCTGCGTTCCTTTTTTTATTTAGTCAACGAGGCGCTCGTCGTTCATCCCAAAGTATTGATGCAATGGTTTTTGCCGTGCTTCTAATAATTGATCGACAGTCACGAATTCGTAGCCTTCGTTTTTGAGCATTTTAATGACTCCCGGTACGGCTTTCACAGATTTCGGGTGAATATCATGGATCAAGATCATGGCACCATTAAAGACATTTTGTTGCACCAAGGCATTGACCTTCTTCGGATCCTTCAATTTCCAGTCTTGAGAATCGATGTCCCATTGAATGATCGGCATGCCAATGGTTTCTGCGCTTTGTTTGTCGATAGCGCCATAAGGGGGCCGTAAATTTCTAGGTAGTAAACCCGTCGCATTATAAATGGCTTTGTTGGTTTTTGTGACTTCTGCCTGCAAATCTTCCGCTGAAAGAGTATTCAGCTGCGGATGAGAGTAAGAATGACTGGCGATCTCGTGTCCAGCTTCTTGGACTTTTTTAGCAGCTTGCGGATATTGCTCTACCATTTGTCCCAGCATAAAGAAGGTCGCTTTAACGTCATTTTCTTGTAAGATGTTCAACAGATCCATGGTGGAGGTACTGTTGGGTCCATCATCAAAGGTCAATGCCACGTATTTTTTATTGGGGTCTAAACTTGGCAAGGCATTGTTGAGTTGGTCAGCAGCCACGAGATCAGGATCAATGAATGGGGCGATCTCGCTGTAAGGCAGGGTGATTTCCGTCGCTCCCGTCTGATTTTTTGGCAATTCGATGGTCAGCTTCTCTGGATCGTAAGTAAATTTCGAATCGAAGGTGATCCGCTCCATGGCCAAGACGGCGTCGATGATTTTGGCGGGTTCTTTGGCTTGATCCAGCAGTTTCTGCTGAATGACTTGTTGAATACCTAATAAGCTGCCTTCATCAGGAACCAGTTCTTTCAAAGACAATTCGGTTTGCGTCTTCTCTGATACGAAGATCGGTGCATCCGTTAGGCTGTCCGCATCTTCAAAACGTCCGGTTTCTCGATTCCACACATAGCTGTCGGCTTTCAATGAATAAGTAGACACCTTTGAAGCCGCTGCTTGTGCTTGGATGCGGGCAACGGTGACGACTTCTTTATTCGTTTGTTTTTTACGCAAGTGATCAGCAGCTTGTGTCAACCGTTCTTTGATATCTTTGATGGGAAACGTATCAAGGTCTTGCGGGCGGTAGATCAATTCTTTGGTTGCGCCTTTGGAGAGCACTTCAGGCGTTGTTTTTAACCCATTTTGACTTTGTTCTGCTTGGATTGATGCCAGTAATTTCTCCGCAGCCGCCTCATATTTTTCTTGGGCTGCGACTTCTTGCTGGTGTAACGTGTAAAGGACTGAGCCAGCCGTCGCGATCAAAACGATCAATAATAAGGCGAATAAGGAAAAAATTGCTTTTCGATACGGCTTCTTTCTCGAGGGTGGTCCTTTCGGTCTTTCTTCAGCTGACGCTGTTCGTTTTTGATTATTGTTTGGTTTCTTGTGCAAGTCACTCCGACGGGCATAGGTCTTTCGTTCGGGCATTGGTGTAGCTCCCTTCATTCCATCCTAAATTATGCCCACGTTACCATAAGTCACAGGTACTTTCAACGATCATGCCCGGTTTCTGATAGAGACTTAAAAAGATGAAGGGATTTTTCTAATTATCCATTTAAAAATTACAGCCTTGTTGCGTTGTTTCTCTTGCAAGAAATGATCAAGGGCGTTAGGGGGTCTTTTGCAACCACTATCTATTAGGTGAACTAGAAAACCCCTTCGTAACAGATCACGTGGAGTGACTGTTACGAAGGGGGTGCAATTAAGGGTGCTAAGGCTTAGGCTTTTTCGATTTTTGTCAGTCCGCCCATGTAAGGAACCAGAACTTCTGGTACCGTTACACTGCCGTCTTCGTTTTGATAATTTTCAAGCACTGCGGCTACCGTCCGACCGACAGCCAGACCAGAACCATTTAGTGTATGCATGTAGTGAATCTTGCCCTCTTGATCGCGGTAACGGATCAAGGCACGGCGTGCTTGGAAATCTTCACAGTTTGAGCAAGAGCTGATCTCACGATACATTTCCTGAGCAGGTATCCATACCTCTAAATCATAGGTCTTCGCCGCAGAAAAGCCCATATCTCCTGTACACAAGCTAAGCACTCGGTAAGGTAAGTTGAGTTTTTGCAAAATATCTTCGGCATTAGCCGTCATCTTTTCTAATTCTTCATAAGAATGGTCAGCATCACTGAATTTCACCATTTCAACTTTATTGAATTGGTGCAGACGAATCAAGCCGCGGGTATCACGACCAGCGCTGCCAGCTTCTGAACGAAATGATGGGCTCAAGGCAGTGAAGTAGGCAGGGAGCTGTTCTTGTTCTAAGATCTCCCCTTGATAGTAATTGGTCAAAGGTACTTCAGCAGTTGGAATCAAAGTCAAATCCGTGTCTGCCAATTGGAAAACATCTTCTTTGAACTTTGGAAATTGCCCAGTGCCAAACATTGCTTGGCTATTGACGATATAAGGGGTGATCATCTCGGTATAGCCATGCTCATAGACATGCTGATCCAGCATGAAGTTGTATAAGGCACGTTCCAAACGAGCACCTGAGCCTTTGTAGTAAACAAAGCGGCTGCCAGAAACTTTGGCGCCCCGCTCAAAGTCGAGGATCCCCAACTCTTCAGCGATCTCCCAATGCGGTTTTGGTTCAAAGGTAAAGGTTTTTGGTTCTGCCCAGCGGCGGATTTCTACATTGTCGTCTTCATCCTTGCCCACTGGAACAGAATCATTTGGCAAATTCGGCAATGTCGTGGCGATCTGTTTGATGTCTTCATCAATTTGAGCGATCTCTTCATCCAATTGCTTGATTTGGCTGCCGACTTCTTTCATTTGGGCAATTTTATCAGCCGCGTCTTCTTTTGCCCGTTTCAAGGCAGCGATCTCACCAGAAACATCGTTGCGCAATTTCTTGCGTTCTTCCGTTTGGACTAAGAGTTCTCTGCGACGTTCGTCAAGCGTTAAAAAGCGGTCCAATACTTCTTTTTGCACGCCTCGTGTTGCGAGTTTGCTTTGTACTTCAGCAAAATTTTGGCGAATCATTTTTACATCTAACATAGTGATACATCCTCCTTTGATTTTTCCATAGAAAAAAGGCCATTCCGATCCCGTGTTGCTTGGGACGAAATGACCATTCGCGGTGCCACCCAAGTTCAGCTTGCGCTGCCCTTGCTGCTCGTATCGTGAGCCAACGATTTTTCTTTCGAAAAATACACGTTAAAGAACTGGATTCTATTTTTTCCAACACTGATTTTCACCAACCATCAGCTCTCTTTACTAGATGAAAAAAATATACTAGGTTCTGTGCCTTGATTATTTTCTTTAGCATACCCAAAAAATGTTGGGGCGTCAACCATAGGTTTGTGTGTTGGACAAATTGTTGCGCTTCAACGGGAGATGAATAATAAAGGACGTCCATTCTGGCGTTGATTTGGCATAGATATAGCCGCCATGTAAGGCGACGATGCTTTGAGCGATCGCTAGACCTAAGCCAGTTCCTCCTGTTTCTTGAGAGCGGGATTCTTCCACTCGGTAGAAACGGTCGAATAGAGAATCAAGGGCTTGCTTAGGGATCATCTGCCCATTGTTTTTGACGGTTAAGATCGCTTCGGTTCCGACTTTCTCGACCTCCATGCGGATCTTATCGGCGCCTTTACCGTATTTCAAGGCATTTGACAGCAGGTTGTTGAAAACTCGTACCAGTTTTTCGGTATCGCCATCCATTTCGATATGCTCTGGACGGGTGTAGGTTTCGATCTTGATGCCTTTTCGGCTAGCTTCCAATTCAAAGTCCGCCGCCAATTGTTCAACCAGCTGGGCCATATCAAATTCCATCACATTAATGGGCACGCTAGGCTGACGCACTTTCGTGTATTCAAACAAATCATCGACGAGGGATTTCATTTGTTTGGCTTTGACATACGCCGTATGAGTATATTTCAGCAATTCTTCTTCCGAATGGTATTGTCGATCTTCAATTAGACCTAAGTAGCCGATGATCGAAGTCAATGGTGTCCGAATGTCATGACTGACATTGGTGATCAGCTCATCTTTGGATTGCTCGATCCGCCGTTCATCTTCGATCGCCGCCACCGTACTGTCGACTAAGCCATTGATATTAGAAACGATCCGACTTAAATCGCCCCGTAACTCGAAGGGGATGCGATGATCGTAGTTGCCTTCTGCGATAAAGTGCAGCTCGCTGATAATGTGACGTAGCTGCATTTGATGGTAACGTCGAATCAAACGCCAATATAAGACGATCACATCTAATAGGAAGAACATCGGTAGAATGAAGTTGCGACCACTGCGAAAAATATCTGTATTAAAGGCAGCCGTGAACGCATTCTTTGATTCATAGATCGCTTCGACTAAAACCGGTGAGTTTTCTCGTATTGAGGTCAAGATGACCAAAATAGCGACATTTAATAGAAGTAAAAGAACAATCGTTACAATTCCTTCAGCAAATAACTCACTGATTTCCTTTGAGGTCAACGTGATCCGTTTCTTTTTTTCGATTGGTGTGTTGCGCTTTTTTTCAGTTGGTTTACTTCGCATCTATTTTGTAGCCGACCCCCCATACTGTTTGGATGACTTTTTCACCATCCGTGGCTTCTTCGATCTTATCTCGCAAGTGACTGACATGGACCATCACTGTTTTGGCAGAAACGACACTTTCTTGTTTCCAAACTCGTTCAAAAATCTCATCGGCGCTAAAGACACGGTTGGGATGCGATGCCAATAAGTAGAGGATGCCAAATTCTAATGCGGTCAATTGGATCTCATTGCCATCCACCGTTTTTACTTCATGGGAATCGCGGTTGATGATAAGGGAGCTTACTTCCAGAATCTCTGGTTGATTTGAAGCAGCCTGCATCTTGGTTCTTCTCAATAACGATTTTACCCGTGCCATGACTTCTAATGGATTGAAAGGTTTGGTGACATAATCATCAGCACCGGCGACCAATCCACGAATCTTATCCATATCGGTTGTTTTAGCGGTCAACATAATAATGGGGATTTGGGATTCTTTTCTCAATTCTTTGACGACTTGCATGCCGTCCATTTCAGGCATCATGATATCTAAGATCAATAGCTCGATATCAGAAGTGGTGCGAATCTTGGTCAGTGCTTCTTTTCCATCGTATGCTTTGACCGATTCATAGCCTTCATTGTGTAAGTAAATGCTTAATAGTTCTACGATCTCTTTGTCATCATCTGCTACAAGTATTTTCATACTGGGTCCTCCTAGGAACAATATTCTTTTCTCCATTTTAGCAAATATTCCACAAAATAGATAAAATCATACTTAAATTTATAAGAATGATAGGAATTGAGAAAACACAAAAAGGAAAAAGACGAACGATAGGCTAATAATAACGGAAAAAGTCCTTAAAAAAGGCGGAAATCACGGACTAAAAATCACGAATCATCTTTGGAAACGGAGTAACTAGAAACGTTGGTCTATCAATCATTTTATGGTTGACGAATAGCACAAGTCTTGGTATATTATTACATGTGCCAAATGACTAAATGAATTCCTAAAAAGAATTGAAAAAAGTAGTTGACGCACAGCTCGACAGATGATATTATAACGAAGTCGCAATTTTAAAACAGTTAATTGATGTTGATACAT
>NZ_BCPT01000003.1 GCF_001544095.1 Enterococcus casseliflavus NBRC 100478
TACTGTCGCCAAAAATCGTATTCATCGTCGGTTCTATACAAATATCTGTCACCAAAAAATTACAACTGACACCACAGAGTTTAAGTATTATGAAGTAGACACCACAGGTGTCGTTCGTCAGAAAAAGCTGTATTTAGATCCTTTCATGGATTTCTACAATAGTGAAATTCTATCTTATCGGATTTCTGAAAAACCAAACGCACTAGCCATAATGGAAGGATTAGAAGAAGCAATCCAGATGACAAATGATTGTCCATTTCGTAGAACCTTCCATTCAGATCAAGGATGGGCCTATCAAATGAATGCTTATAAGAATAAATTGAAGCAGCATAAAATCTTCCAGAGTATGTCTCGTAAAGGGAATTGTTTAGATAACTCACCTATGGAAAACTTCTTTGGTTTATTAAAGCAAGAGATTTTTCATGGAGAAGTCTATCGGAGTTTAGATGAATTGAAAACAAAAATTGACCAATATATCTATTATTACAACCATAAACGCATCAAAAAGAAATTAAATTGGCGAAGTCCGGTTCAGTTTCGAGAAGCTGTAAAAACAGCTGTCTAACAGTTAATTTTATCGTACAAAAAAGGAGTGGATTTCTCCACTCCATAAAAGTCTAACTTTTTGGGGTCACTACAAATCAGCAAGTAAGGGTTCTTTTTTTTAGAAAGGAAGCACAGGAAATGGCAAATACGCTGGTTGTCAATACACTCGCAAATTTAGGCGCAATTATCATCAATATTTATTTGTTATTCAAAATCAGTGACGGATTCGTTGGCCAAGGGACGTTCAAAGCGAAACAGATCGCAGCTGCGATTGCTTGTGAAACCGTGGTGGGGATGCTGATGATGAATTTCTCTTACGTCGTATATGAAACGCGATTTGACCTGCGCTTTTTGCTTTACGCTTTTTCCATGAAATATCTGGGGTGGAAGGTGACCGTACCGACGATGGTCAATCTAGCGTTAGGGCGTTTCTTGTTTGAAGTATCAAAATCGTCTTGGTTGAACTTATATCTTACGTTTTTTTTGATAGTGACACTGACATTTCTGCATGCCTGGGCCAAACGGCGATTTACTGACAAACAAGAGTTATTCCTATCAATTACCTACTTGATCGCTATCTCCTTTCTTTTTGGTTTTTATCTGACGGGTGATATTCAAAAAACGACCCTAATTTATATAGTTTATGGCATTCTCGCCTATACATTGGCGTTTTTCCTTTACTCGATAGTAAATGATATGCAGCGCATTTTGGCATTGGTCAAAATCGATGATCTTACGCAGTTGAACAACTTCCGTAAATTTCAAGATGACCGCCAACGCCTAGACACGACCGAGGTGGACTTATCGATCGCTTTGATCGATATCGATCATTTCAAAAATTACAATGACCGTTACGGACACCGTGCTGGGGATGTGATTTTGCAAGAAATCGCTCGTATTTTTTCGACCTACTGTACGGCGAGCAATCCTGTCTATCGCATCGGTGGGGAAGAGTTTGCGATCTTGATCCAAGGAGACGCACAGGCTGCTGCTTATCTCCTCGAAAAAATCCAAAAGCGCATCCGTTACCAAGAGATCATCTTGGATGCAGGCGATTCGGTCAGCATCACGTTGTCGATTGGGATCGCACAACGGCAAAAGGGCGAGTTGCTACAGCAAACACAAGAACGAGCCGATCAAGCATTGTATCGAGCCAAGCGCAGCGGTCGCGACCAACTCTGTCTTTACTGATGGAGTTGGCTTCTTTTCTTTTTTATTTTCAAAAATACTACCTTAAATGAGGAGCGCATATGGAAAATAGTTTAATCATGATTCCTTCGCTAGAACCTGACCACAAACTGCTGGCTCTGGTGGAGAAAATTCGTTTGCATAACCAGCACCTGCCGATTTTGGTCGTGGATGATGGCAGTGGGGCAGCTTATCAGCCTGTCTTTTCGGCATTGGCACAGCAGCTTGGTTGTCAGGTTTTGACCCATCCAAAGAATCTTGGAAAAGGCGCAGCCATCAAAACCGCCCTCACCGAAGTGCTGACAAACCAGCCAGCTGTTGAATTTATGGTGACCATTGATTCGGATGGGCAGCATGAGTATACCGATATGATGGCTTGTTTAGCAAAGGCCCAAGCCCATCCCGACAGTATTATTTTAGGGACCCGATCCTTTGGCAAAGAAGTGCCCTTACGGAGTAAGTTCGGCAACATATTGACCCGAAATATCCTACGTTTAGCGACTGGTCTTGCCATCGAGGATTCGCAGACGGGCTTAAGGGTTTTCCCTCGGAAATTCATGACAGATTTGTTGGCGATCTCAGGTGAGCGCTTTGAATATGAAACGCGGATGCTGATCGAAGCCCAGAAACGGGGGTGGCCGATTCTCTCGCAACCGATCGCCACCATCTATATTGAAGAAAATGCCTCTTCCCATTTTCGGGTCTTGGCAGATTCCGTCGCTATCTATAGCGTCTTTTTGAAGTATTTGTTTTCATCTGTGGTCTCCTTTTTTGTCGATGTGATCGCCTATGCGTTATTGATCCATTTCTTGTCTGTCATCGATCTGTCCTCCATCGTGATCGCTTCGTTGGGTGCCCGCTTGATTTCGGCGATCGTCAATTACTACATCAATCGCGAGCTTGTTTTTGGTCAACGGACAAAGAACAGTATGCTGCAGTATTTTTTATTAGTCATCGTACAGATTTTGCTGTCCTCTTTCCTCGTCTACCTGATCTATTTGATCCTGCCGATCGGGGATTCTGTGTTGTTAAAAATAGGCGTCGATTGCCTGCTCTTTTTCTTTAGTTACCATGTGCAAAAAAATGTCATCTTTAAGGAGTGATTGAGGTGGAACAAAAACGTTTGCCTTGGGCGAAAAAAGTCGTTTACTTTCTGGCGTTTGTCTTTTCGCTGATCTATTTATCATGGCGGGGGCTGTATACATTGCCATGGCACGAATCTTGGTTTGCCTTACTGTTTGGTTTGCTGCTTTGGGGCAGTGAGATCGTATCGAACTTTACGGGCTTGCTGTTGATTTGGAACAAAAACAAAGCAAAGCCTTTTGAAAAACCGATCGTGCCAGAAGCCGACTATCCAGCGATCGATGTGTTGATTGCTACCCATAATGAAGAAGTGCCGCTTTTATTAAAAACAGTCAATGCGGCAGTTCATATGAAATACCCCGATCCCAAAAAAGTTCACATCTACTTGTCAGATGACACCAACCGTCCAGAGGTCAAAGCACTGGCAGATAAATTTGGCATCGGCTATATCGGATTGACAGGCAATCAGCATGCCAAGTCAGGCAATCTCAATCATGCATTGTCAAAAACCAATTCACCGCTAGTGGCGACCTTTGATGCAGATATGATTCCTTACTCAGATTTTTTGCTGGAAACAGTGCCATATTTTGTGGCAAATCAGCAGGAACGCCGCAAAGATCAGACCATCAAACCGTTGGGCTTTGTCCAAACACCGCAAAGCTTTTACAATGCGGATCTTTTTCAGTACAATCTTTTTTCAGAAGCGGCGATCCCTAACGAGCAGGACTTCTTTTCCAGAGAAGTCAATGTTTTGAACAACGCCCATGATACAGCTATTTATACAGGTTCCAATACGGTGATCGCACGAGAAGCGATCGAAGCCGCTGGCGGATTTCCGACGGACACGATCACGGAAGATTTTGAATTAGGCGCCTTGATCAATTGCCAAGGTTATCGCAGTTTATCAACACTGCAGCCCATGGCCAGCGGTCTGTCTCCCATTGATATCCCAAGTGCCTTAAAGCAGCGGATTCGCTGGGGAAGAGGAGTGGTCCAAAGTGTCCACAATCTCCATCTTTTTAAGAACAAGACGTTGTCTTTGGCGCAAAAAATGGTTTTCTTAAACAGTTATTTGTATTGGTGGTCGTTTTTACGTCGGTTGCTGTTTATTTTCGCGCCGATTTTGTACACCGTCTTTAATGTAAGGGTCGTAGAGACCAACTTTTGGGTCTTGCTGCTGTTTTGGCTGCCAAGCTATACGTTCTTGCATTTGGCGATGCAGGATTTGAGCAGTGATATTCGAACGCAGCGCTGGGGCGAGATCCAGGAAACGATTTTTGCACCTTACCTAGTGATTCCTGTCTTTTTACAAGCCATTGGCATCAAAGAGACCCGTTTCAAAGTGACCAATAAAGCAGCAACTCAGTCTAAAAAAGACTTGTTGTTTGTGGTGCCGCATTTGTTGCTGTTGATTTTGAAGATTATCGGCTTAGTGAAGTTTAATTACGGCAAATTCGGCTCAGAGATTTTCTATGGCAGCGTGTTGACTTTCTGGTTGCTGACCCATTTCTTTAACTTAACCTTTGCGGTCTTATTTTATCTCGGTCGCCCGATTTACCGAACGACGGAACGGTTCAGAGCCCATTATCCTGTTGAAGTTTCCGACCAAGACGCCAGCTATTCTTTGATGACAGAAAATATCTCAGAAAACGGCTTGTCCTTTGTTTCTGACGTTCCTCTTTATTTTCCGCCAGATGCGCAGCTGACGTTTAAAATCACCCGTAATGGCTACCAAGCAGAGATGACGGGAAACGTCGTCCGCGTTTTTTCAGGCAAGGATCGCTGGGTCTATGGGGTTGCTTTACACCAATTATCAGAAAAAGACTACTTGGCTTATTTGCAGATCATTTATGATGGCTTCAATCAAAGCCTGCCAGTTCTGCGTGACCCGTGGATGACCTTCTTTGACAGTCTTTTTGAAAATCTCGGTAAGCATCTGCTGCAAGCCAAACAAAAGCCATTGCCGCCTCAGCGAGTGCCTGTCCTGTCGATTGATCAAGAATGGGTCTTTGAAGAAGGAGCCTATACGGTCACAACGTTTGGTTTTGACCAGCTCACGTTGGTAAAAACAGAAGAAGTCGAGATGCCTGCCCGTCTAACCTTACCGTTCAGTAATCTTGTGCTTCACGCTGAAAAAGCAACGCTTCAACCAACAGAAAATCAAGTGATTTATCAAGTAAGCAATCTTTCCGAGCTGCGTTTTACAGCAGCCTTTCAAGAATGGGTAGACAGCTTGCTGAGAAAGGAGGAAGATGATGATCGAGATCCTGCTGCGATTTAGTCTTTTTGGTTTATCATTAGCTGGCTATGCCTATCTTTTTGTACGAGTTTGCCATTTTCCCAAACACATCAGCTGGATCGCTGCTTGCTGTTTGCCGATCCTCGTTCTTTCCTTTGTCGCATATGGTCCAAAAGGATGGTTGATCTGGGGGGCATGGGTTTTATTTGGTCTTGGCTTACTATTATGCGTTTGGCGTTTTTGGCAGGAGCGCTATCAGGTACGTTGGGGCTTGCAAGAGCCCATCCTGCTGTGGTTTTACGGCTATTTTGCTTTGTTCGTTTTAACCTTGCTTCACAGTCATTTGACCCACTATGACAACTTCTCCCATTGGGCGACGATCGTTAAATTCCTTTATACGCAGGGACAATTGCCAACGGCAGCCGATGCCATCATCAGTTTTACTTCCTATCCTTTAGGCAGCTCGCTGTTTGTTACTTATACAGCGATCATTGTTGGCTATCATGAGAATGTCTTGCTGATTGGTCAATTGATTTTGATTTTCTGTAGTCTGTATAGTTTCTTTGCGATTATTCGTGATCCGAAAAGAAAGCTGGCTTTTGCCCTGATCTTCACCAGTATGGCGGTTTTCAATTATTTTAATATTGCGATTCGAATGAATAATTTGTTAGTGGACTTTATCCTGCCAGTGTTGACTTTAGCTGGCATCGCTGGCTTATTCGCTTTAAAAGGCAACGTACTACCGTCGATCGGTTTCTTTCTTTTGATTGGCGCCTCTCTTGATTTGGTCAAAAATAGCGCCGTCTTTTTTCTGCTGATTTTAGGTGGCTATTTACTAGTCTGCTTGTGGCAGGCATCAGTTCGTTGGCGGCAACGGCTGGGCATGATGATTGTAGGATTAGCTTCCATTGGGCTCTCTGTCCTGCCGGCGATTCTTTGGAACCTGCATGTCAAAGCGAATTTTCCTAAATCGAAGCATGAAGTCAGCGTGACCGCTTATAAACAGATTTTTGGTGAAAAGGATTCTCAGATACTGCAGCAGATTACGGATGTTTTTGTCAAAACCATCACGGATGTTGCGACGATCTCCACGCAAGGGATTCTCTTGATCCAGGTCATCCTGTTGGGCAGTTGGCTATTTGTCCGATTTATCATGAAAAAACGCAATCCATTTTTCAAAGAACTGCTGTTGATCGATGGTATCATTGGTGGGTATTATTTAGGAATCTATGCCATGTTCTTGTTCTCGATGCCCACTGATGAAGCATTGTCTTTGGCAGGGTTCGATCGCTATGCCTCAAGTATCGTGATTTTAGCACTTGGATTAATGACCTTTTTCATGGTCAGAGGCATTGATCATTTGTATCATGAACAAGCGATCGATCGGCGAAACTATCGTAGTTTTGCCAGCTTGACTACGAAAAAAATCTATCAATACAGTACCTTGATTCTGTTGTTTTTTGCGACATTGCTGATCCTTTCTGAAAATAATGGCATGCGTTATACCAATCGTGAATATGCTGCTTCGATTCCAGCACAAGTTTCAGCCGTTACTGGCGATCACTTTGACCTAAACGAGAAAAAATATTTGGTGGTCAGTACTAACAAAGAAGCAGTAGATAGCTACTTAGTTGGCTATGTCGGAAAATATTACTTGTTTTCACCTAATGTCGATGGCCGAGAGAATTTCCTCTTATCCGATACAGATTTTCGCACGCTATTAAAGCAATACGATGAAGTCGTCGTCTTAGAAGAGCACTATACCTTTAATGCCATGACGAAGAAGCTAACAGGCAAGACCTTTGCCCCAGGCGTTTATTCGGTGGCGGAGGTGTTGGGGCGTTAAGGGAAGGATTTGCTCAAGCGTATCTCGTTATTAGAGAATCAAAAGTTAAAATACCAATGAAACAGACGACAGTTCGTTTGTTCATTGGTATTTTTTTTCTGTTCCCACTGAGTAATATCCTCTATACTATGAAAATACCAAGGGACATGTAAATAATCTGGATTAAACGAAAAAGTACACATGAAAAAAACGGCGCAATATATTCAGTGCCTATGATTTACTGTAATGAATGCAGTAAAAGTAAGTGTTTTCATTTTTTTAAGAAAAAGCTACCATTAGAAATGTAGACGAGGTGATAGTTTCATGATCAGTGAACGGGAAAAAGCAATTATTCGATATCTCTTAGAAAATGGACCAACAACGGTTGCTAAAATTGGGTTGCATATGTCGCTTTCGCAAAAGACAGTTTCGCAATCGCTAAAGAGAATTGATGAATTTTTGCAGGAAACAGCAATAAGGCTTGTTCGCAAACCTAGAGTAGGGGTATTTCTTGATGGCGATTCAGCTGAAATTCTAAAGTATCTTGATGGGAACGAGGAATCAAACTTACCGACGAGCAAAAAAGATCGTATTCAGTTTCTTTGCTTTGAAATACTGAAACAAAAAACGTATTTTACGCGTCAACAACTGCAAGATGCACTCTACATCAGTAAATCAACTTTAGAAAATGACATGGGGCAGGTAAGCGAGATCTTTCGTCACTTTAACGTTACGATTGAAGTTTTACCGGGGAAGGGTTCCTTTTTGAATTTGTCAGAACAAGAAAAACGTCGATTAGCATTTGATTTGATCTACTATTTCTGGGGTGGAAATTGGAAAATAACACAAGAGCAGCAACGCTATTTGCATTCGATTCAAGGAATTCCTCAGTTTGTTAATGATTTTATTGACCTGACAAAGATTTCTTTAGTTGATACGCTCTTACAAGAGTATTTGAAAAAAGAACAAATTACGCTTAATGATGCTGCCTATCACTCACTATTGCTTCATCTAATCATCATGATTGATCGGGTCAAAGAGAAGAATTATCTGACTTTCGAAGAAAGAAGACATCCTTTGATGGAGAACAGAGCTTTTTATCGTTTTATTGCTTCAATAGAAGAAACGTTTTCTCTGTCATTGCCAGTTTCGGAAGTTCATTATATTTCGCTTCATATCTATGGGGATTCGTTGATGAAGAAGAATGACTCCGATGATTTGCTTGATGAAACGATACGCAAATTGATTCATGAAACGATCTCCCTACGCAATGAAAGTCTTTTGTTAGGATTGGTATCACATATCAAAGAAGCTATTTATCGCATTCAAAAAGGATTAGTCATTCATAACCCTTTTCTAAATGATGTGAAGAAGAATTTCCCTTTGTCTTTTGAGGAAGCGCTTCGATTAGCTCATGCCTTAAATTGGCATTTTTCGATTTCGATCCCTGAAGATGAGGTTGCCTTTCTGGCCGTACACATCCAAGTGATGAAAGAACAACGAGAAGAAAAACAACCTAAGAAAGTGAGTGTCTTATTAGTTTGTAGCAGTGGGAAAGGCACTTCACAGCTACTAGCTGCTCGTATTCGGAGAAATTATGAGCAAATCGATATTTCCAGGATTCTTTCAATTCAAGAGTTGATTCAGACCAATATTTATGAGGACTTGATTTTATCGACAGTGGATTTAAAAATCGATTCGATTCCAACAATCCATGTTTCACCTGTACTGAATAAAGATGAGCAGCGAAAAATAGAAGCCTTTTTAAGAAAAGTCGAAGAAAAACAAAATGGTTCTTTCAGTCAGTTTGCGAAATTGATTCATGAGGACTTGATTTTTTTAGATCATCATTTTGAAGATTATCAAGAGGTGATTACATTTATTGGGGAGCAATTGATTACTCGTGGGTATGTAAACGAGGAAATGATTGACTCTTCGCTAAAAAGGGAACAGCTTTCCTTTACTTCTTTTGGACGATTCGCAACACCTCATGGTACACCAGAATACGTGAAAAAATCAGCGATTGTATTTTTACGTCTTAATAATGAGATCCACTGGGGAGAAACAAAGGTGAAATATGTCTTTTTCATCTGTATCAAAGATGAAACTGTACAAGAACTTGAGGAAATCTATGACACGATGCTTAATGTGATGGAATCAGATGAACGAACCTTCCTCCTTAAAGGGACGAAAGAGGAATTAAAAAAGTATTTACAAGGGGGAACATAAAATGAATATAGAAACACTACTACCTTTTGAACATATTGTTCTTGGTCTAGAGGCAACCACTAAAGAAGAAGTGGTCCGTCAATTAGCGAAAATATTGGTAACTGGAGGTATCGTTCAATCCGAAAATGAGTATGTTCAATCAGTTATGGAAAGAGAAGATCACTCGACCACAGGAATAGGCAATAATATAGCAATCCCCCATGGAAAAAGTCGTGCAGTTTCTGAACCCGCAATCGTTTTTGCTCGGTTAAAGGCACCATTAGAATGGCAATCCTTAGATGATGAACCAGTAACGGTTGTGATTATGCTTGCTATTCCTGAAGAACATCAAGGAGACACCCATTTACGGATTTTATCAGAAATTGCCATGAAATTGATGGATGAAGACATCACAGAAGCGCTGAAAAGCGAAACAGATAAAGAGATTATCGCGAAACTATTAAGCGAATAAAACGGAGAAAAGGAGAAAGAAGAATGAAGAGAAAAATTATTGCAGTAACGGCGTGTGCCACAGGAGTTGCCCATACCTTTATGGCGGCACAGGCGTTAAAAAAAGCAGCAGCGAAACGTGGGGATTTAATCAAGGTTGAGACACAAGGAGCAACAGGTATCGAAAATGAATTGAACGAGCGGGATTGTCAAATTGGGGAAGTCGTGATTTTTGCCGTTGATACGAAAGTGAGAAATGAAGAGCGTTTCAATGGCAAGGAGATCCTTAAAGTCCCGGTAGCAGCCCCTATAAAAAATGCAGAAAAAGTAATTGAAGATGCATTAAAGCTGATTGATCAATAAAGAGGAGGAAAATCAGATGAAAAAGTTGGCAAGTGAAATGAAAAATCATGTTTTAACAGGAATATCTTATATGATTCCTCTGGTGATTGCCGGAGCAGTTATCATGGCGATTTCTCGAGTAGGCGGATCAATATTTGGGATCGTCGATATTTGGGACGCCTCTCATGGAGAAAGTGCGAATACGATCATCCGATTACTCCATAGTTTAGATGGATTCGGTGGCATCGCTTTAGGATTGATGTTTCCCGTAATATCGGCATTTATTGCTTATTCGATTTCCGATAAGCTAGGGATTGCCCCTGGTCTTGTTGGAGGGATGTTAGTAAAAGACATTAACGCAGGCTTCTTAGGCGCAATTGTTTCAGGGCTGATCGCTGGGTACATCTGCTTGTGGATCAAAAACCATATAAAGCTGCCAAAATCGATGGCATCGGTAGTTCCAGTGTTCTTAGTTCCTGTTTTAGGTACTTTAGTCACTGTCCTACTTGTGAATTATGTGATCGGTACACCATTTGCAGCTATCAATGTGGGCTTAGAGTCATGGTTGAACGGATTGAGTGGCGGAAATGCGATCGTGATGGCGGCAGTTGTAGGGGCAATGGTTGGATTTGACCTTGGGGGACCAGTAAATAAGGCAGCTGTGACAACCGCGATGGCTTTATTGACAAGTAACGTTTATGCACCAAACACTGCAGCGCAAGTGGCAATCATTATTCCACCAATTGGTTTAGGCTTAGCGACTGTTTTTGCAAAGAGTAAATACAATAACGAATTAAAAGAAGCAGGAAAATCGTCGATCATTATGGGTCTAGTAGGCATTTCAGAAGGAGCGATCCCATTTGCGGTGGAAAATCCACTAAAAGTGATCCCAGTGAATATGATTGGTTCAGCGATTGGTTCTGCAATGGCTGTAGGTCTTGGAGCTGTCAATACAGCCCCAATCTCTGGTTTTTATGGCTGGTTCACTGTAGAAAAATGGCCACTGTATGTTTTATCGATTGCTACTGGCTCATTATTCATTGCGATTTGTACAAGCTTGCTACGTTCAAAAGATGCGGGGAAAGAAACAGATACCACGATGGAAGAATTTGACGAAGCTGCTTGGGAAGAGCAGTGGGAAGCATAGCTATGACAAATGTACACATAGTAAACCACACCCATTGGGATCGTGAATGGTATTTTACTTCAATGGACTGTGTCGTTTTGAGTGATCAATTATTTAGTGATGTACTAAAAGAACTAAAGAGGCAACCGACTGCTTCTTTCGTGTTAGATGGACAAATGTCTATTCTAGACGATTATTTAGAACTCTATCCTGAGCGCTTGACTGAGGTCAGAGAGTTGATCGCCAATGGTCAATTGTTCATCGGTCCTTGGTACACCCAAACAGATGCCTTTTTTGCTTCTGGTGAGTCCATCATTCGAAATGCCATGATTGGTATATTTGATAGCAAAAAATATGGCAGCTATATGTCGATCGGCTATTTGCCAGATACATTTGGTTTTAATGCTCAAATGCCAACCATATTGAACGAAGTTGGACTTGATAACATTATCTTTTGGCGAGGCATCGATTTAGGGGAACAGGTCAAATCCCCTTACTTTAAATGGACGAGTTTAAGTGGGCAAGATTCACTGTATGCGGTGAATTTTCCTCAAGGATATGGTGCACAGCAGCAATTGGAGCCAACGAGCAGTTATGTAGATGGCAGACTCGATAAAGGTGTCGATTTTATTAAGAGCTACGCGAATGAACCTGAAATCTTGATTCCAACTGGAAATGATCAGTTAGGCATTGTTTCTGCCATAGAAGAAAAACTAACGAAAATCAATCAGCTTGGAAAATACAAGTATCAATTGAGCACCTATCCAGCATTTATGGAGATCGTCCGTCAAAAAGAACTGGAAGTTTATCAAGGAGAGTTTCGTGCACCGGTTTTTGCTCGGGTCCACAAAACAATTGGTTCAGTACGAATGGATCTGAAACGTGAGATTTTTCGATTAGAAAACAAATTAGTTTTAGAAATTGAACCAATGCTAGTTATTGCGAAAGATTTAGGGATTGAATTAAGTAATCGATTGCTAATGAAAGCTTGGAAAAAGTTATTTGAATGTCAAGCCCATGATAGTTTGGCAGGCTGTGTATCAGATAGTGTTGCTCAAGATATCAGTCATCGATTAAAAGAAATCAGTGAGATTTGTGCTAGTATTGAAAATTTGATTTTAAAAAGAATCAGTGAAGGACTCGCTTTACAAGCCAATCAATTTCTGATTCTTCATCCAACACCAGTGCCATTTCAAGGGGAGAAATTCGTTAAGATCGTATCTAGAACCAACAATATCAAGGTTATTGGAGCTGATTCATCTGTTCTTCAAGCAGTGTATATCCCAAGCAGGAAAAATATTATGGAAGAAACGCCTGCTGGCAACCGTTTTATTGAAGAAGAGGGGTATTATCTGTTAACTGTTCAAGTGACTTGTGCCTTTTCAGGTCTTGGTTATCGAGTCTTTACATTTGAAGAGCAAGAGACAACTCCTGAATTGTCTTTAGATCAAAACCCATGGATTAGAAATGGGAAATACACGCTTTCCTTTGAAGACGGCCACCTGATTTATTCAGATGGAAAACAACAGATCGTGGATTTCTTGTCGATCATCGATGATAGTAATGCCGGTGATACGTATGACTATTCGCCTATTTTGAATGATCAACCGATCACGCTTTCTTTTGCCAGCTGCAAAGGAAAGCAAGAAACGTTGGTTTTGGAAGGAAGTTTACATCTACCGTATACGATCGAAGAACGGATGAAAGGGATCGCCACCAAAACATTCGCCTATACATTGATCCTCCAACTGACAAAAAACGGTGAGGTAAACGCAAAGCTACGTTTTAAAAATACGCTTTTAAATCATCGGATTCGAGTGAAAGCTCGACTAAACAAGCCGATAGAAAGAGCGGTTGCAGCCATTCAATTTGGTTATCTTGAAAAAAGAAATCAAACACTGGAAAATTGGCAAGAAAAATATGCAGAAAAACCCGTCAATATTGAACCATTTGAAAAACAAGTGGTTGTTTATGATCAAGAAAACGCCCTCGTTTTTTATAGCGAGCAGAGCAAAGAGTATGAATATCTCGACGACTCCTTATATGTAACGGTACTAGCTACAACCGACTCCCTTGGAAAACCGGATTTGTTGTATCGACCAGGTCGCGCTTCTGGCGATACAACCAAAAAGGGACATATTATGATGGAAACGCCTCTTGCTCAAATGGAAAACTATGAGATGGTCTTCGATTTTTCCCTGCGAGTTGCATCAACAGCTATTTCTGAAGAGTTGTTGGCTACTTGGAAAACTGTTAAAGAACAGCCATCGATTTCTTATCAATTGCAAGATTTGAATTACTTTATTTATCGCATAGATAATAAAATTCAAAAGCTCATTGATCCATTATCTCTGACCGACATGTCTCTTTCTTTGCTGTCCTGCAGCTTAGAACCGGGTGTGGGAGTCAGTGCGCTTCATAATGCGTATTACTCTGAGGGAATCGTTATCCGTTTCGTCAATTCAACAAACAAAGAACGATCTCTTGAGCCAAAAAAATTATTTAATGGGTACGCATATCAACGAATCAATGCATTAGAAGAACCGCTTGAAGCGGATCATATCATCCATGCTTATGGGGTAGCAACCTATTTATTAACTAAAAAATAGGAATAAAGAACACAAAATTTGTCGAGAAGGAATTGCTTCTGTAACGTTTTCCTCTACAAGATTTTGTGTTCTCGCTTTTTACAATGTTTAGAAGGAGTTTTTATGTCCGTACAACTTTTATTGCTTGCCTCACTGCCTGCACTAGGATGGGGCTTAATGCCAATCGTCGCTAAATTGATGGGAGGGAAATCAGAGGAACAACTGCTAGGAACAACAATCGCAGCCTTGATTTTCGGTAGTGTATTTGGTTTTTTGAATCAAGTGAGTTATGCCATGGTGCCATTTTTCATCAGTTTATTATCTGGGGTTTTTTGGGCTTGCGGACAATACTTCCAATTTCTCGCTTTGGAAAAAGCGGAGGTTTCTAAAGTAATGCCCGTCTCCGTCGGTACCCAATTATTATTTGTTACATTAGCATCTGGCTTCTTTCTCAAAGAATGGAAAGATTTAACGACGGTAATTTTCTCAATCATGGCACTAGGAGTCATCCTAACAGGTGTTTACCTTGTAACTAAGACAACTCATCAGAAAACAAGCTTATCACAGCAAGTACTTCTTTATCTATGTTGTTCTTCAGCTTTTTTGATGCTATATGTGACAGTCACTGGTCTGTTTCAGATAAGTGGAGCACAGATTTTCTTGCCTCAGGCAGTAGGGATGGTTCTCGGGGGAAGCGTGATTTCCTTGAAAAGTAAGAAACAACTGCGTTTCCGCAAAATAATCCGCAATTTAGGTACTGGTAGCACTTGGGTTCTCGCGAATGCTTCGTTATTCGCTGTGTCGTCTTCTTTGGGTGTAGGCGTAACCTATTCATTTTCTCAAATGAGCTTACTTGTTGCCACCTTTGGAAGTATTATTTTCTTAAAGGAACGAAAAGTTGGCAGAGAAAAGCAATTTGTTGCTCTTGGTAGCTTGCTCTATATTGTTGGTGTATTAGGGATGAGTTGGTTGAAATAAATTTATCAGTTGAGCAATTTTAGTTAGCGACCAATAAAATAGCAGATAATAGTATAATCAATAAATGAAAAGAAACATGAAATCAGTGAATGATTTCATGTTTCTTTTTTACCGTCCATTCTCCGTCTGTCGATAATCACTAGGTGAAATGCCGACTTTTTTCTTGAATAAACGGCTGAAATAGACGGTGTTTTCGATGCCGATCGCCAATGAGATCTCTTT
Source organism: Enterococcus casseliflavus NBRC 100478 (assembly GCF_001544095.1). Classification (GTDB taxonomy): domain Bacteria; phylum Bacillota; class Bacilli; order Lactobacillales; family Enterococcaceae; genus Enterococcus_D; species Enterococcus_D casseliflavus. Next base: position 14,796 of record NZ_BCPT01000003.1, read on the forward strand.
GATGGAAAGGCGAGAATAGCGCAAAAGGTCTTTCGAATAAGAGATGCGTTTGCTGATCTGGTACTCGATGGGGGGCAAGCCCATATATTTGGAAAACTCCTTGACGATTTGATACTTATTGATATGATACCTTTCCTCCAAAGATTCCAATGTGATCCCTTGACGGAAATCTTCTTCTAGCTGGTCACGAATCTGCAAAATATAAGGCGGGATTTCACTATCCGAAAAGTCGAGATGATATTTTTGCAGGAGCAGTTCATTGAGCAGCTGATGGATCAAAACAGAGCTTTGGAAGGCAGTTTTCGCATTTGGTTCTGGCTGTAACATCAATAAATCTTGTAAGACCAAATGGATCGGATTTTGACGACTGCTGGCAGGATTGGTGTGAAAAACTGGACTGCCATTTTTGAAAAATTCCTCATAAAACGCTGCGACGTTGGCGCCATATAGATGGATCCAGTCCATTTCCCAGGGCTCTTGACTAACGGTACGGTAGTACTGATAGTCTAGACAGTCGATAAAAAACACATCACCTGCTTTCAATTGATAGCTTTTTCCTTTGTAGCGCAATTCACCGCAGCCGGACAATGTATACTTGATCAAATAAGAAGGCAGGTTCTCTCGTTCTGTAAAGTAAGGTTTGCTTGCTTTGAAATAGCCGATTTCTTGAATGTAATAAAAAAGTTCACGCTGCTTTTGGGTTGAAGTATTGATGTAACGCAGTGAATCAGTTGACCATGAGTGGTTGGCTTTTTCCCAGTAATCCATCGGATCCTCCTTTTTACCAAGATTGTGCAAGTCTTTATCAAAATTGTGTGATGAAACTCGTTGATTGTCAAGCTAAAATTGAGGCAACAAGAATGAATCAATGAATTGTAATCGATTTTTTTTTTAACAAGATAATGAAAGGTGGAGACCAGTGAACACATTTATCGCAATCGATATCGGTGCATCAAGCGGTCGTCTGATGCTGAGCCGTTGGGAAAATGAGCAGATCACTTTAGAAGAGATCCATCGCTTTAAAAACGGCTTTCGTCCTCATGAAGGCTTTGACCGTTGGGCGATCGATTATTTGATCCAAGAGATTTTAGTAGGACTGCAAAAAGTGAAACAAGCAGGTATCCATGACTGCTTCGTCGGAATCGACACCTGGGCAGTGGATTACTGTTTGATCGATCAAGCAGGCGAACGTTTAGGCGACCCAGTCGCTTATCGAGATAGTCGCACCAATGATGCGATCGCAGCTTTTGGTCAGCGCTATTCTTTGCAAAAACTGTATGAGAAAACAGGCATTCAGCTGCAGCCCTTCAACACGATTTTTCAGTTAGCCGCAGAAGAAGCGCAACTGCTGCAAAAAGCCGACAAGCTGCTGTTGATTCCAGACTACTTGGGCTACGTTTTTACTGGTAAGATGGTCACGGAAAAAACCAATGCTTCGACGATGCAGCTTCTAAATGCCAACACCCAAACATGGGATGCAGAATTGTTAGCTGAGATCGGTGTAACAGAAGGACTATTCCCACCATTGGTTGATGCAGGAACGGTTTTAGGCGCACTGCAAACACAGAAGTTTCCAGCCTATGATTTGCCACAAGCGACCTTTGTCACTGTCGCTAGTCATGATACGGCATCAGCGATCATCGGTACACCTGGAGAGGGGGCAGATTGGGGCTACATCAGCAGCGGGACTTGGTCATTGCTGGGGATCGAAACCAAAGTACCCAATGTTTCCCTTGCCGCCTTCGATGAAAATTATACGAACGAATGGGGTGCCCACAACACGATTCGCTTTTTAAAAAATATTATGGGCATGTGGCTGATCCAAGAAGTGGCTCGGCAGCAAGACTATCAGTATTCCTATGCAGAATTGGCGGAATTGGCGCAAGCAACGCCTGCTTTTCAACAGTTTGTCGATGTCAATGATCCTCGTTTTTTGAATCCAGAAAACATGATTACTGAACTGCAAGCGTATTGTCGAGAAACCCAGCAGAAAGTTCCAGAAACCTCAGGGGAACTGGCTCGCTGTGTGTATGATAACTTAGCGCTTTGCTATGCCAGTGAATTGCAAAAGCTGGAACAGCTGACAGGTACGACGAACAAGCTGCAAAAACTGCATATCGTGGGGGGCGGTTCCAATAATCGCTTTTTAAATCAACTGACGGCTGATGCTGCGCAGCTGACGATCGAAGCTGGCCCAAGTGAAGCAACGGCGATCGGTAATCTTTTAATGCAGATGATGAGTGCTGGCATCTTCACGTCGCTGGCTGAAGCACGCCGCGCGGTCAAACACTCATTTCCTTGCAGTGTTCATGAACCACAGTCTTTTGATCACAAGATTTTAAGCAACTATCAACGTTTTATAAAAGGAGTAGGAAAAAATGACAACGATTCAACAGCGTTATGAAGAAGCTAAGACAGCATATGCCAAATTAGGCGTCGACACGGATGCGGTTTTGAAAAAATTAGCCGATGTGAAAATCTCGATGCATGTTTGGCAAGGGGACGATGTCCAAGGATTTTTGAGTGATGAAGCATTATCTGGTGGGATCTCTGTAACGGGGAATTATCCTGGTGCTGCCCATACCCCAGAGAAGTTGCGCCAAGATTTAGAAAAAGCCTACTCTTTGATTCCTGGAAAACACAAATTGAACCTTCACGCCATCTATTTAGACACCGAGGAAGCAGTGGATCTAAATGAATTGGAGCCGAAGCATTTTGAAAAATGGGTTGCTTGGGCGAAAGAACAAGGCTTAGGTTTAGACTTCAATCCAACCTTTTTCTCACATCCCATGTTCAAAGATGGCTTTACCCTTGCTTCACCAGATGAAGAAGTTCGTCAGTTCTGGATCGAACACGGCAAACGTTCTCGTCAAATCGCTGCTTATATGGGGAAAGAAACTGGGCAAGTCTGTGTCAATAATTTCTGGGTGCCAGATGGCTACAAAGACAACCCAATCGATCGTTTTACACCACGGGAACGCTTGATGACAGCATTAGATGAGATTTTTGCTGAAGAATTGCCAGCGGAATACACGGTAGATGCCGTGGAAAGCAAGTTGTTTGGTCTTGGTGCCGAAGCCTACACCGTCGGCTCTCATGAATTTTATATGGGCTATGGCTTGACGCGCGATAAATTGATTTGTTTGGATGCTGGACATTTCCATCCAACCGAAGTGATCTCCAATAAATTGTCTTCATTGGCACTATTCAGCAAAGGCATTTTGCTGCATGTCAGCCGTCCTGTACGCTGGGATAGTGATCATGTCGTGATCATGGACGATGAATTGCAAGAGATTGGCCGCGAATTGGTTCGCAATGACTTATTGCCAAAAACCAACATTGGGTTAGATTTCTTTGATGCGACGATCAATCGGGTCGCTGCGTGGGTGATCGGGACGCGCAATACTCAAAAAGCGTTGCTAAAAGCGATGCTAGAACCGATCGAAGAACTAAAAGCAATCGAATTGTCAGGTGATTTCACCACTCGTTTAGCCATGACGGAAGAATTAAAAGACTATCCGTATGCAGATGTTTGGAATTACTTCTGTGAAAGCCAGGGGGTACCAGCAGGTCTGGATTGGCTATCAGAAGTGAAAGCCTATGAAGAAACCGTCTTAAAAGCCAGAAAGTAGGAGAACGATGAAAAAGATTGATATTTTACAAGCAAATTTTGTACAAGAAATGATGGAAACGACAGCAAACCTTTACCGTTTAGGGTGGGATGAGCGCAACGGCGGCAATATTTCTTACTTATTAACAGAAGAAGAGATCTTGCCTTTCATCGATCCGCAAAGCGTCTTGCGGGAAATTCCCATGATTTTTGATGCCACGGCACTAGCTGGCAAGTACTTTATCGTGACAGGTTCAGGAAAATACTTTAAAAATGTAGCGGCACATCCAGCGGAAAACCTTGGTGTGATTCGAGTCAAAGAAGATGGGCAAACATTGGAATTGCTTTGGGGCTTGGAAAATGGTGCGGTGCCAACGAGTGAACTGCCAAGTCATTTCATGAGTCATATCGCTCGCTTGTCGGTCGATCCAGAAAACCGAATCATCATGCATAACCACGCATCGCATCTTTTAGCCATGAGTTTTACCCATGAGTTGGATGAACGCAGTTTCACGCGGACCTTGTGGCAAATGTGTACGGAGTGCTTGGTGGTCTTCCCAGAAGGTGTTTCCATCATTCCTTGGATGGTTCCAGGAACGAACGAGATCGGCGAAGCAACGGCTGCTAAAATGAAAGAGACCCGTTTGGTTCTTTGGCCGCAACATGGCATCTATGGTGCTGGCAAAGATATGGACGAAGTCTTTGGCTTGATTGAAACGGCAGAGAAAGCTGCGGAAGTGTACACCTATGTCAAAGCGCAAGGCCCAATTTTACAAACCATTACAGATGAAAATCTGAAAAAATTGGCTGACGCTTTCAAAGTCACTCCCCGAGCAGGCTATCTTGAGGTATAATCAATGGTAGAAGAATAGAAAAGGCTTTCAGTTTTTTCTATTTAAAATATATTGTGAATAAACAAACAAACGGAGGTAGGAAGAATGGCAAATAGAATGATTTTGAATGAGACATCGTATTTTGGAAAAGGAGCGATCGAGAACGTACCGACCGAATTCAAGGCACGAGGGTTTAAAAAAGCGGCAGTGATCACCGACAAAGATTTGGTGAAATTTGAAGTTGCGACCAAAGTGACGAAATTATTGGAAGAAGCAGGTGTCGATTATGCGTTATATGATGGGATCGTGCCGAACCCAACGATCCAAAATGTCAAAGACGGCTTAGCGTTTGTCAAAGAAGCCCAAGCCGATTGTATCATTGCGATTGGCGGTGGTTCACCGATCGATACGGCAAAAGCGATCGCGATCATTGCTACGAATCCTGAATTTTCAGATGTGATTAGTTTGGAAGGCGTGGCAGACACGAAACATCCATGCTTGCCGATTTTAGCGGTACCGACAACTTCTGGGACTGCAGCCGAAGTAACGATCAACTATGTGATTACGGATGAAGAAAATCATCGGAAATTTGTTTGTGTAGATCCTCACGATATTCCTCTGGTAGCCTTTGTGGACAGCGATATGATGATGGGGATGCCTAAGAGCTTGGCAGCCGCAACGGGAATGGATGCCATGACCCACGCCATCGAAGGCTTCATTACCAAAGGCGCTTGGGAAATGACTGATATGCTGCACATCAAAGCAATTGAGATCATCGGCCGCTCATTGAGAGATTCCGTGAATGGCGATCAAGCAGGACGAGAAGCGATGGCGTTAGGACAATACATTGCCGGTATGGGCTTTTCAAACGTCGGCTTGGGCTTAGTCCACGGCATGGCCCATCCATTGTCCGCTTGGTACAACATTCCTCACGGAGTAGCGTGCGCGTCCTTGTTGCCAACCATCATGAAATACAACAAAGACTTTACAGGTGAAAAATACCGTGAGATCGCGATCGTTTTAGGCATTGAAGGGGCAGATACGATGTCACTTGAAGACGTCCGCGATGCTGCTTGCCAAGCAATCGATCAGTTAAGCAAAGATGTGGGCATTCCAGCGACCATTTCTGAATTAGGCGTCAAAGAAGAAGATATCCCAGCCATCGCCAAAGATGCCTTGAACGATGTCTGCACACCAGGCAACCAGCGGGATACGACTTTAGAAGAAATTATTGAGCTTTATCGTTCGTTGATGTAATCTTGTTAAAGGTATGAAATTCGAAGAAATGAACGATACTTCTGCAAGTTTCCCTTAACAACGATCTGCTGATCAGTTGCTGTTTTATTCTGAAGATTTCAGTAAAATTGCGAGGCAAAGCGTTAGATTTTTGAAGAAATCGTTGTGCCCATATACTAGTAATCAAATCAAAAAAAGTGATCATTAGAGTTGGTTCTCTAATGGTCACTTTTTTGCTGTACGCAAGATCACAGCGTACCGATCGCTTCAAAATCATCACCTATCAAGAGCTGAGAGTTTCAGAATTGGTTAGTCAGCCATCCAATCATCTCTCGATAGCACTCATCAGCGCTCGCATTTGGTGTCCGATCAAAGTCATGCTGATCTAAGTCGAGCCAAAGTGTTTTGGCATGGGGGACTTGTGCTGCGAAAGCTTCGGATGCGCTGAAGGGAACATCTGGATCTTTTTTGCAATGAACGACAAAGCAAGGAGGAAAGTCTTGGTAAGCGGCAGCAGGAATCGCCAAGGCTGCTAGCTGTTCCCGATTCCCTAAATAACGCTGCCAGTTGCCATATTGACGGGCGGAAAGGTACAAAGGGAATCGTTTTTCTAACGTGCCGTGGGTGATGGGTTGGCTTTCGATCATGGCTTCAGCGACGAATGGTGGGACTTTCGGAAATTGTGTGTAAAAGCGTGCCGGTTGCAAAAATTCTTTACAAAACAACTCTTGGTAACCGTAAAATCGGATCAAGCCCTTTTGCTCCGAGTGCTTTGTGCGTGCGGTCAGTAAGGTCGCTAAAAAACCGCCGGCGGAGCGACCGAACAAAACGTACTCATTTGTACCAACGCCGCTGAACTGCCAGCCTTCGGCCAAAAACCACGCCACTGCCTTTTTGGCATGAAGGTAGATATCGTGTAGCGCTACTTCGGGAGCCAGTGGATAATCGAACAGGTAAAGGCTAACACCGGCAGCCAGCAATTGGTGGACATAATCATGCGGAAGGTCTTCTCGCTGACCATAGAGGAAGCCACCACCATGAAAATACAAAAGGCTGATCCGAGGCTGCGCTGCTTTTAGGATCGTCACTTCTAACGGCAAAGTGCCATAGGTATCAAATTGGATTTTTTCTGTTTGCGCAAAGGCATTTTTAGGATAAACCATTGTTTTCTTCCTTTCTCTTCTTCGATAGTATAAGGAAGAGTATAGGAGAAGGAAGCGGTTTAAAAAACAGCGTTATGACTAAAAATAGAAACGGTTTTGTCGAAAGTGAACAATGATGTCCTTCAGTAACACGCTTACAATAACTGTATAAATCAAAGGAGGCAGAACAATGGAGTTGAAAAAAGAAGTAGCGGCAATGATCGATGCACTATCTCAGATTGGGAGTGATCCAACTGGAGGAATGACTAGACTGCTTTATACCGATTCATGGAAAGAAGCGCAATCATTTGTAGAAAAACAATTAAAAGAAACTGGCTTAACGACGTCCTATGATGCAGTCGGCAATCTCTTCGGCAGAATGGAAGGCAGCCAGTATCCAGAAGAAACGATTCTTTCAGGGTCACATATCGATACCGTCGTCAACGGTGGCACATTAGACGGTCAATACGGGGTCGTTGCTGCTGCTTTAGCGATCAAGTATTTAAGAGAGACCTATGGGCAACCTTTACGCTCCTTGGAAGTCATCTCAATGGCAGAAGAAGAAGGCAGTCGTTTTCCAACCGTTTTTTGGGGAAGTAAAAACTTTGTCGGAGAGGCCAAAAAAGCCGATGTTGAAGCGATCGCAGATTTTGAAGGCAATCGCTTCGTGGCAGAGATGCAACGCCAAGGCTTTGATTTTCGCGACCCACAAGAACCGGTTCGATCAGACATCAAAGCCTTCGTGGAAATCCATATCGAACAAGGCAGTGTTTTAGAAAAAGAAAATTTGCAGATCGGTGTCGTCAATAGTATCGCTGGTCAAAAGCGCTACACCTTTGTCTTAAAAGGACAAGCCAATCATGCAGGAACCACACCGATGGGCTATCGCCAAGATGCTGTGTATGGTTTTGCCAAAATGTGTGCCGCAGTGATCGACCGTGGCTTAGAGCTTGGGGATCCATTAGTAGTGACATTCGGTAAAGTTGAGCCAAAACCGAATACGGTCAACGTGGTTCCTGGTGAAGTGTTGTTTACGATGGATTGTCGCCATACCGATGGGCAGCTATTGGATGCCTTTACTGCTGAAGCAGAACAGATCATTCAAGCGATCGCCAAAGAGCACGACCTGACAGTGGAGATGGATCTATGGATGGATGAACGCCCTGTGCCGATGGACGAGACGATCGTTGCCACGGTGGAACAAGCGGTGAAGCAAACCGGCAAACGTTACAAAGTCATGCATAGTGGGGCGGGGCATGATTCCCAAATCATTGCACCACATTTTCCAACTGCGATGCTGTTTGTACCAAGTATTGATGGGATTAGCCACAACCCAGCCGAAGCAACGACTATCGAAGATTTAGTAGCTGGGGTTGAAGTTTTAGCAGCTTCCCTTTACGAGCTAGCATACAAAGAATAGAAAGCAGGGACACACATGGGATATAAAAATAATAATACGGGCTATTTAGATGGATTGCTGCAATCACGAGCAGTCATTAGAAAAAATAATTTTGCGATCTTGCCGCATGATGGGCTAGTGAATAATGTCATTCCAGGATTCGAAAACTGTGAATGTTCGATACTAGGCACACCAAAATTAGGGGCGTCTTTTGTCGATTACATCATTTCATTCAAAAAAGATGGCGCCAACCAATTGGGCTTCGGCGGTCCAGAGATCGAGAGTTTCTTGTATGTCATCTCGGGCAAACTGGAAGTAAGTGATGGCAAAGAAACCCATACATTGACGGACGGAGGCTATATCTATCTGCCTGCTGGAGAAAAACTGTATATGAAAAATCTCCAAGAAGAAGCGACAGAAGTGTTCTTGTATAAGAAGCGTTACCAATCGCTAGAAAATTACCAAGCCTACAAAGTAGTGGGGAATCTTTCAGAGTTGACACCGATCCAATACGAAGGGATGGCAGACGTCCTACTTTGGGATTTCTTGCCAAAAGAGTTGGGCTTTGACATGAATATCCATATCCTTTCCTTTGAACCAGGGGCAAGTCATGGCTACATTGAGACCCATTACCAAGAACATGGGGCGTACTTACTGTCAGGTAAAGGGATGTATAACTTAGATAATGAGTGGTTCCCAGTGGAAAAAGGCGACTACATTTTCATGAGTGCCTATGTACAGCAAGCGGCCTATGGTGTTGGTCGTGACGAACCATTGACCTATATTTATTCCAAAGATTGCAACCGCGATCCGGAAATTTAAAGGAGTTTATAAGATGGAAGAAACGGTTATTGTACAGTCACAAGAGTTACAGCAATTGATCCAAAACAAATTAGCGGCTGCTGGTTTGTCTGAAGAGCACGCAGCCATCGTTGCAGAGCATTTGGTCTTTGCCGATGCCAGCGGGATCCACTCTCACGGGGCTGTGCGGGTAGACTATTACGCAGAGCGGATCGCTAAAGGCGGGATGAATCGCACCCCGCAGATCACGTTTGAAGAGACTGGGCCGAGCAGCGGGATCGTTCACGGTCAAAATGGCGCAGGGCAGGTCGTCGTATTAGAAGCGACAAAGTATGCCATTGAGATGGCCAAACGTTCTGGGATCGCGGCGGTTGGTGTGCGGAAAACGAGTCATAGTGGGGCACTATCCTATTATGTCAAAAAAGCCGCAGAAGCTGACTTGATTGCATTATCTATGTGCCAATCGGATTCAATGGTGGTTCCTTTTGGCGGCAAAGAAAATTATTTTGGTACCAATCCGATTGCCTTTGCGGCACCGCGAAAGCATGGTGCGCAGGTGGTTTTTGATATGGCAACGACGGTCCAAGCGTGGGGCAAAATTTTAGATGCTCGTTCCAAAGATAAAGAGATTCCAGCAACATGGGCCGTTGATGCCCATGGCAAGCCAACGACAAATCCGCATCATGTTCATGGGTTATTGCCAATCTCAGGACCAAAAGGCTTTGGGTTGATGATGATGGTGGATATCTTGTCTGGAATGCTCCTTGGGCTGCCTTTTGGCAAGCATGTTTCCTCTATGTACAACGATCTGACGAAAGGCCGCGACTTAGGGCAATTTATTTTGCTGATCGATCCGCAACGATTTACAGATTTAGAGACATTTAAAGAGTCAGTCGAAACGATGATCGAAGAGCTGCACGCCATACCGGCTGCTGAACAGTTCCAGCAAGTCTATTATCCAGGCGAGATCAATCAACTAACCTATGAAAAATATATGGCAGAAGGCATTCCTATCGAAAAGAACATTTATCGCTATCTCATTAGCGACACGGTTCATTTTGACCAGTATTCTGGGTCAGATGCCTTTGCACAGACAGGAACAGGAAAGTGAGGAGACCCATGTTACACACTATTATTCAAAAAAACAATTACCAAGATTCCATTGTTTTAATGCTTTTGACCAATCGTTTACTGACGATCGAAGGGATCAACAACGCTTCGGTCATGATGGGTACACCTGCCAATAAGGATATCTTCAAGACGGGTGGTCTTTATACCGAGGAGATGAGCAATGCGACCTCCAACGATATGGTGCTCGTGTTAGACATTGAAGAGGAAGAAATCATCGAAACAGTCCTGTCAGAAATCGATGCCTTCTTATCGGACCAAAGCAATAGCGCAGGAGAAGAAACCCAAAGCGTCAAAACTTGGGAAAAAGCCTTAGATCTTGGAAAAGATGCGAAGGTCGCTGTCTTATCGATTCCTGGTACTATGGCAGCACCAGAAATTGAAACCGCATTAGCAGCGGGCAAACATGTCTTTTGTTTCAGTGATAATGTTTCATTGGAAGAGGAAGTTCGGCTAAAGAAAATGGCTCATGAAAAAGGGCTTCTTTTAATGGGACCCGATTGTGGCACAGGGATTCTCAATGGGATACCAGTAGCCTTTACGAATGCCGTCCGTAAAGGGAAAATCGGTGTTGTCGGCGCTTCGGGTACGGGCATCCAAGAAGTCACCACCATCATTCATAAATTGGGTGCCGGTGTGACACAAGCCATCGGAACCGGTGGACGAGATCTCAAAGAAGCCGTCGGTGGGATCACCATGAAAGACAGCATTCTTGCCTTGGAACATGATCCTGATACGGAGGTGATCGTGGTGATCTCCAAACCACCTGCACCACGTGTCCGCGATGAAGTGTTGGCATTATTAAGAATAGGAACAAAACCTGCAGTCACGATTTTTCTTGGGGAAGAGCCAACGGACCACGAAGAAAATCTTTACCGAGCTTACACGCTGGAAGAAGCGGCTCAATTAGCCGTGCAGCTCCTACGTCAAGAACAGATTGGATTAGAGCCAGTAAAAGAGGAAACGGCAGCTGCCGCTTTTGGACCTGAACAGCAAAAAATCAAAGCTTACTATTCTGGCGGAACATTGGCGTACGAAGCAGCGATGCTGGTCAAAGCAGGATTAAATCTAGAACAAGAAGATGCCCATCAGGAAGGGTACATCTTAAAAGCAGCTGGCCATGAGATCATCGATTTAGGTGATGACATCTATACGCAAGGCAAGCCCCATCCGATGATCGACCCAACAAAGCGGATCGAACTGTTGAAACAAGCGGGAGAAGATCCTGAAACGGCAGTGATTTTGTTAGATATCGTTTTAGGGTACGGCTCTCATCAAGATATGGCGAGTGAATTGGCACCGACCATCAAATCGTTGAAGGAAGCTGCACAAGCAGCTGGCCGGGAGTTAGCGGTGATCGCTACGATCGTCGGAACTGATTTAGATCCCCAAGACAGCAACGAGCAAGCAGAGATTTTAACCGCAGCTGGCGTGATTTTGTGTCAAAGCAATGCCCAATCAGTCAAACAAGCTTTAGCAATGCTCGGTCACCCATTTTCCCCAATTAGTCGTAAGCTGTTGCCAAAAGCAGTGACAACTGCCGATACATTGCCAGAGCCATCTGAAAAGAGCCGTGAATTGTTGGCGAATGACGCGTTCATCAATGTAGGGTTGCGTAGCTTTGCGGAAGCGATCCAGGCGCATCACGGTCAAGTCGTTCAATATGACTGGCAGCCAATTGCTGGTGGAAACGTAACGTTACAAAAAGCCTTACGTTTCTTAGCACAAGTGTCACTATCAGAGTAGGAGGAAGTTATCGTGTACGAAACTATTGAAGAAGCAAACCAAGCCGTTATTGCCAAAATCGTTGCGGGTTCGCCTTTTTTGCTGGATGTCGTTCCAGCAGTCAGTGTCATTCCAGAATTAGGTGAAGGAAAAGTCCTATTGCATGCAGGACCACCGATCCGCTACGACCAGATGATCGATCCGATTCAAGGTGCTTGTGTTGGTGCGGGGCTTTTTGAAGGCTGGGGCGAAACGGAAGAAGAGGTACGTCATTTATTAGCATCTGGGGAAGTTCAACTGATTCCTTGTCACCACGTGCAAGCGGTTGGCCCAATGGGGGGCATCACCTCTGCCAATATGCCAGTGCTCGTAGTGGAAAACAAAACCGATGGCAACCGTGCGTATTGTACGATGAACGAAGGGATCGGGGCAGTTTTGCGATTTGGCGCCTATTCTCAAGAAGTCATTGATCGCTTGCATTGGATGAAAAATACGTTAGCACCAGTTTTAAGTGCTGCACTACAAACAAAACCCGATGGCTTGAACATCAATGTCTTAGTCGCAAAAGCTATCGCCATGGGGGATGAGTTCCATCAACGGAATATCGCTGCTTCGTTGGCGTTCTTAAAAGAAGTAGCACCAGCGATCGTTACCCTGGAAGGATTTGAAAAAGAAAAACCAGAAGTCATTCAGTTTCTTGCAGACACGGATCAGTTCTTCTTGAATATCATGATGGCTTCTTCAAAAGCGGTGCTTGATGGCGCCCGGACGATTGAAGAAGGCACGGTTGTGACCGCAATGTGTCGCAACGGGCATGAATTCGGTATCCGTATTTCTGGCATGGGAGATGAGTGGTTTACTGGTCCTGTCAATACACCAAAAGGGCTGTATTTCTCAGGATTCAGTGAAGAAGATGCCTCTCCAGATATGGGCGACAGTGCCATTACGGAAACCTTTGGTGTTGGGGGAATGGCAATGATTGCTGCCCCAGCTGTGACACGCTTCGTTGGTTCTGGTGGATTTCACGATGCGTTGAAAACCAGCAATGAGATGTTAGAGATCTCCATTGATACCAATCCGAATTTTCCCGTTCCTACATGGGACTTCAAAGGAATCTGTTTAGGGATCGATGCTCGGAAAGTCGTGGAAACAGGGATCTTACCGGTGATCAATACAGGGATCGCCAATAAACAAGCTGGACGGGGACAAATTGGTGCCGGGACAGTGACACCACCAATGGATTGCTTTGAAAAAGCTGTCTTGGCTTATGCAAAAAAATTAGGATTTGAAGAATAAATCAGGGACTGAAAACGTGAAAAAGGAGCAACCTAGCGATGATACAGGCAAAATGGATCGACCAAGCTTTATTTGAACCCGCATTTATCAATGGCAACTGGCTCGTTCACAGTGTGTTTCAGCATAGTTTCAATCTGCAAGATCCTCGTCAGGATCAGCTGATCTGTGTTTCCAAACAAGCGACTCGCGTGCCCAAAGGGATGATTTTAGCTGCCGACGATTATGCAGCGTTGGCGACAGGCTTAGTTGCTGGTACCACTCTTTTGGTTCAGCAACGGGTGATCCATTTTCCGCATCATCGTCTGTCTTTTCAAGAGGCAGCCCAATTTACAACGACCGTTCCGGCTGGCACAGTCCCATTTGATCGAGAACTGTTTTGGTCAACCCTTCAAAACGTCACGGAAAAGACGGGGATTCAAGAAGCTGTTTCAGAAACCATCCGCAGCAATCATCCGTTTTATGACGCAATCGATCAGCTATGCACGCCTTCATTTAAGGAACAACGGCAAGCAGTCGCTTATTTAGTCGGACGGGGTGTCGGATTGACCCCCACAGGCGATGATATGCTAGTTGGTCATTTACTGGCTCGCCGAGTGATGGGGCAAGAAGATACCCGCTTGGTGGCTTATCTACAAAGAAGGCTGTTGACAGTCAATGATTTAACGACTGACGTCAGTAAACATTATCTTCTGCATGCACTGACAGGCGCATTCAATCAATCGGCATTATCCTTGACCAAGTGTACCGATTCAGTGGCTTTTTCCCAAGTAATTAAAGAGATACTAGCGATCGGTCATACCTCGGGGGCCGACTTTTTGGCAGGGTTTGCTCGCAGTATCGATCAATTTCAAAACAATAGAAATGAGGAATTCATATGGCAAAACGAGTGGTCATCGCTCTAGGGGGCAATGCAATTTTAAAACCGAATCAACTAGCGACCGTTGAGACACAGCTTGCAAATATCCAGTTAAGTGCAGAACAGATCGCTAAAATCGAGAAGCTTGACCATCAAATCGTCGTGACTCACGGCAATGGTCCGCAAGTCGGCAATATTTTACGACAAAATGAAGAAGCCAAAGAAGTCGTGCCGCCTTTTCCACTGGATGTCTGCAATGCAGAGTCACAAGGCTTTATCGGTTATTTAATGGAGCAAAGCATCAAAAATAAAATTGAGCAAGAAGAATTGACCAGCAATGTCGTGACCTTATTGACCCAAGTGGAAGTGGCAGCGGATGATCCCGCGTTTGAAAAGCCAACGAAGCCAATCGGCTTGTTCTACTCAGAAGAAGAAGCAAAAAAGATGGCTGAGGAAAAACATTGGGTGATGGAAGAAGATGCTGGACGTGGGTACCGTCGCGTCGTGCCATCTCCACAACCTGTGACGATCCACGGCGTGGAATCAATGGTTCATTTATTGAATCAAAATACCATCGTGATCGCTGGTGGCGGCGGAGGGATTCCAGTCGTAAAACAAGCGGAAGGCTTGAAAGGGATCGAAGCAGTCATCGATAAAGACCGAACCGGGAAGAAATTGGCAGAACAAGTGGATGCCGATGTATTTATGATGCTGACCGACGTCAACAACGTTTATATCAATTATGGAACACCGGAGCAAGAAAAATTAACGGGCTTATCCGTAAGTGAAGCGCAAGCATATTTTGATGCGGGGCATTTTGCAGAAGGTAGTATGGGGCCGAAAATGGAAGCGGCGATTGCGTTTGCCAAACAAGGAAAGACAGCAATCATCTGCTCATTGGAAGAAGCGGACTTAGCATTGTTAGGTGAAGCAGGCACAAGGATCGCTGGGTAACACCAGCGATCCAACTGCTTGATTCGCCTATTAGTCGCCTTCTTCGGACAGCTCAAGGGCTAAACGCAGATCCAGGCTGATGCTAGGATCATGCACGTTTTTTCCTAGTAGCTTTTGACACTGTTCGATGCGGTATTTGATCGTGTTGCGATGAACGAACAAGGCTTTGGCGGTGCGGGTGATCTCACATTGATAATCCAAGTAAGCTCGTAAGGTTTTGCGCAATTCGATGGTGGCATCTTCTTGCGGAAACGCCAATTCTTTAAGAATAGTACGGCAGAAATAATGGATATCTTCAGGACTCATTTTTTCAAATAGACTCCGCATTCCCCGTTGATGGTAGAAAGAGACGATGGACGAATCATGTTGGCCTCTTCGTTCTTCATAAGCAGTCTTTGCTTCGATGTAGGAGCTGGCTAAATCATTGATACTTTCACAGACACTCCCTACCCCAAAGGCCATTCGAAATGGCAACCGATTGGTCAAAGCATTGGCGGTCTCGATCAAATGGTCTTCTAAGGCATCACACTTGTGCTGCACGAAAATCGCAAAGTGATTGCTGCCCTTTAAGCGAAAGAGACAAACATCTTTGATGCGATAAGGTAGTTGTTCACTAAACCACTGATAGACCAGGTCACTTTCTTCTTTTAGGTATTTGTCTTTGCCTTTGGTTTCTTTGGTTGGTTCACAGGCACCATAGATGACACGATAATGGCGGGCTTTGACCAACCCGTAAGTCTTTCCGAGATCTAACCAATCCTTTTGTTCTTGCTTGGTGGATTGCTGGTATTCGATCATCCGTGTTAAAAAGTCACTTTTTAAATCTTCAAAAGATTCTTGCACTTTTTGGTTCTTGTAGAGCATAAACGACAAGACCAAGGCTGCTTGTTCCAGCGCAAAATCCGAGACAGGATAAGGAATCGCCTCAGGATTCAAAATGACTAAATAATGCGGGAAATAAGTGGAGGTTTCAATAGCATAATAAGAAATTTGTGACGTTTTTTCATGAAGATCTTTGATAGGAATCGCCCCGCTTTTTTCACCAGTAAAAACCCCTTTCGTTTGTCCTAATTGATGGATGTAGTACTCCGCGGGTTTTGACATGCGGGTGAAATGCTTGGAGTGGGCAATCACTTGTTTAAAAGGATTCAACAAAATGATCGGTGTATTGACCATTTGGCCAAAATCAGCGATAAAGCGAGCGATGCTGACATCCTTCATCAAGGAAGCAGAGAACCGTTTTTGAATGTCTAACGCATAACTCAGCTGCTCGGTTTTGGTGTTCCACAATAAATTCAAAAGCTGGTGCATCAAACGACCTAGCGGCATCGTGGCAGGTACTTCTACGATGGGGAAACCCAAGCTATCGGCGTAGGCGATGACTTCAGGATCGATGACATCCAAAAAACGACCGATCTTGATGCCTAATCCAGCGGCATTTTTGGCTACGAGAGAATCGATCAGCTCCAGAAGCGCTCCTTGATTATCTTTATAAACCATCGCCGTGCTTAAGATAAAGGTATGCTCAGGAATATAGTGGGCGATATCGGGGGTCTCGGTGATTTCGATACTGTCGACGGGAATTTCCGCAGTCAGGGGATCTGTCAATAAACGCAAATTGGAAAAGCGTGGTATAGCAAGCAATTCAGCAACTAACTTCATAGAGAAACTCCTTTTGGAATTGAACAAAATAAACAAAAACATGTCCTTTTTTAGCTTTATTGTACAACAAACTTGGAAACGTTGACAAGGCGTTGAACAGTGAAATCAAAAAGAGAAATGAGGGAAAAAGATGTATAAAGAGTTAACGATCGCACAACGTACGATCATGACACCAGGGCCTGTGGAAGCCCATCCAGCTGTTCTACAAGCAATGACCAATCGCATTTTGGGGCAGTTTGATCCGAATTTTTTGGCGATCATGGATGAGGTCAAAGAAATGATCAAACAACCATTTGGAACCAAAAACAAAGAGGCATTTGCCATTGACGGGACTTCCCGAGCTGGTTTAGAAGCGGCGCTGATCGCTTTGATCGAACCAGGGGACAAAGTCTTGATCCCAGCCTATGGGCGCTTTGCTTTCTTACTGGGAGAAATCTGTGAACGTGCTCAAGCACAAGTCAAATATGTAGAAAAAGAGTGGACGGCTCCTTTTGCACCCGTAGAGGTCATCAAAGAAATCGACGCATTTCAACCCAAGATCGTGGCGATGGTCCACGGGGAAACCGCCAACGGGCAAATGCAGCCGTTAGCAGAAATCGGGCAGTATTGTCGCGCAAAAGATATTTTCTTTGTCGTTGACATGGTGGCGACTTATGGTGGCGTGGCCCTGTCAGTCGATGATTGGTGTGTCGATTTAGCGATTGCCGGTACACAGAAGTGTTTAAGTGTGCCGTCTGGTCTTTCATTAGTGACCTACAACGATCGCGTCGAAGCCGTCCTTAATGCCCGTTACCAAAAAGAATTAGGCTTGAGTAAAACGGATCGAAACAAGCGGCACATTATGAGCAATTACCTGGATTTGAGTCAACTGCAACGCTACTGGAACACTGAACGAATCAACCATCACACAGAAGCGACGAGTATGATCTATGCGCTTCATGAAGGATTACGGATGCTGCTAAACGAAGGCCTTGATGCAGCCTATCAACGTCATTTGACGAATGAAGGCGCGTTGGTCGCTGGACTGGAGGCAATGGGGCTGTCGATTTATGGGGAAAAAGCAACCAAAATGCCGACAGTTACCCCCATCTTTATTCCAGAAGGGGTTGATGGCGAAGCTGTCCGAGAAGAGATGCTTCACTCCTTTGGTGTAGAGATCGCTAGTTCATTTGGTGATCTAAAAGGAAAAATCTGGCGGATTGGAAATATGGGCTACAGCAGCCGCAAAGAAAATATTTTACATGTCCTAGCCGCGTTAGAAGGGGCACTATTGTACCAGCAAGCACCAATTTCTGCTGGCAAAGCGCTCATCGCTGCGTTAAATTACTACCAAAAAACGACTTAAATTTTTAGCACAAATGCACAACGACTGAAAGCGCTTTGTGAAAAATGACAAATGCAATCGTCGGCAAAAAAACGTACACTAAGACTATCTTAAAGCGCTTTCGTTGGCGTGCTTCACAAACTTTACTTGTGTAACTGATGGAGGGAAAAAAATGGAAATCAATAAAGAACGTGGTGGGCTTGCCTACTGGAAACAAATTATTATCTTAATGTGTTCAGGCTGGGTCACTATCTGGATTTATCGCGCTGCGTTATCGCCAGTCTATCCGCAAATCAATGAGTCACTTGGCGGCAATATTTCTGATACAGCATTAGGATCGATTGCCAGCTTTTACTTTTTCGGCTATGTGATCATGCAGATCCCGGCCGGCTTTTTGGTGGATAAGATTGGGAAGAAAACAGTTCTGCTTCCAGGATTCGTGGTATTTGCACTGGCAGCTTTACTGATTTCACAAGCCTCTTCAATCTCCATGATCTATACCGGTAGCTTTTTAGCAGGGATCGGCTGTGGGTCATTTTACGGTTCAGCGTATTCTTTGACCTCACAGAACATTCCGAAAGAAAAGAAGAGCTTCTCAACAGCGATCGTCAATAGTGGTTCTGCCGTTGGTTCAGGGTTTGGGATGATCTTATCAAGCTTTATCGTTATTCAGATGAACATGCCTTGGCAAACAATGATGTATTTATCCGCTTTCTTGATCGTTTGTATGACGATCGCTTTTGCATTGGTGATCCGTAGCAACAAAGAAGACGTGGCTTTCTTGGAGAGCCAAGCAGCAGCTGAAGAAGAAACAACGGATCAGCCGAAAGAAAAAGTTTCCCTTTCGACCTTGTTCTCACTGCGGATGCTCTTTACTTATGTGTTATATTTTGCGACGTGTTATGCCTACTATATGACGGTTACTTGGCTACCAAACTTCTTAGGAACAGAACGAGGCTTCCAAGGAGTCGCGATCGGTTTCTCTTCTTCATTAGTAGCATTTGCTTCCATTCCTGGGGCATTGTTCTTTAGCCGCTTGGCAGACAAATACATGCACAAAAAAGTAACTTTTATCGTTATTTTAGAAGTATTGGCGGCGTTGATGTTATTAGTAACGGTGCAAGCGACAAATTCGACCTTCTTAATGATCGCGTTGATCTTGTACGGGTTCCTTGGGAAATTAGCGGTTGAACCAATCATCATTTCTTGGCTAGGGGAAAATGCACCCAAAGTTGGGGTCGGTACGACATTAGGGGTCTTCAACTTTTTCGGCATGATGTCTTCCGTTATCGCACCAACATTGACCGGATCGATCTCGGATGCAACAGGGTCAAAAGTAATGGGCTTTTATATCGCAATTATTTTGTTGATCGGTGGTACATTCTTATTCTTGACTGTAAACTCTAAGAAAACAGCCAAGTAGAAAAGTGAGGCACAACAGATGAAAAAACGATCCTTAAAAATCAGTTTGACCAACCAAATCATGATTGCAACGGTATTGGGGATTTTTTGGGGCGTTTCCTTTCCCGGGTTAGGTGATCAAATGCAGCTAGTCGGGGACTTCTTCTTGCGACTGATTCAAATGTCTGTGGTCGTGCTGGTCATGGGCTCGGTGATTGAAGCGGTGGGGGGACTTGATCCAAAAGAATTAGGTGAGATCGGCGGGAAAGTCTTCCTCTGGTTTACTGGATCGACCCTCGTCGCCGCTATTTTTGGTCTCTTGTTCGCCTTGATCCTCAAGCCTGGCGCAGGCCTTGATCAGTCCCTGCTGCAAAGTACAGAAACCGCATTAAGTACCAGCAGCATGGAAGAAGTCATCTTAAACTTTGTTCCACTGAACATTATTCAAGCCATGGTGGAGCAGAATATGATCCAAGTGATTATTTTTTCGCTCTTCTTTGGCCTTGCCTTGAGCTTGATCAAGCATGAAAAAAAGAATCAGCTGTCTCTAGATATGATCAGCAGTTTTAATAATATTTTGATAAAAATGGTCAGCATGATCATGAAGTTGGCGCCGATCGGGATTTTCGGCCTTGTTGCTTCCTTAGTAGAAGATACCGGTATTCGTGTGTTGGGAATGTTAGCCAGTTTTTTATTGACGTTAGCAACAGCATCTTTGCTCTTTTTGTTTCTTTGGTTTCTCTTGACGTCACTCTACTGCAAAGTTCCCTTGTTTCGTTTGATAAAGAACATGTGGCGCCTCTCGGTGGTTTCCTTTACGACCACCTCCTCTGCTGTTTCATTGCCGTTTCAAATGGAAGATGGCAAAGAGCGATTTGGGATCAGTGATCGAATCAATAAGCTCGTGATGCCTCTGGGCATGACCTTAAATAGCAATGGGCTCTCCTTATTTTTAGCCCTGGCAATCGTAACCGTTGCTCAGGCGTACCAGATCCAATTGAGCTGGGGAGATCTTTTGCAAGTGGTCTTGTTGTCCTCGTTGGCATGCTTGGGAACGATCGTCGTTCCAGGCGGCGGATTAGTCACACTGGCTACGGTTTTACCTATGTTAGGACTGCCTAATGAAAGTATCGCCTTACTGGCAGGGATCGATTGGTTTTTTGGGATGTTTCGGACCCTCTTGAATGTTGACCCTGACGTCACAGTGGCGTTGATCGTTGCTCATGATGAAGGAGAACTGGATCATGCGGTCTTCAATGGTGAAAAAGCCTCGGTCAAATTAGCAGAAAAAATCACCGATGGCGTATAAGACCAATCATTCTTGTGATGAAACTTTACTCTTTTTTGAAAACGTGCTACGATTGATTCGTTGATAGACTAAAGAAGCTTCCTGAAATACCGTAAACGGTAAACAGTAGCGGCTGATTTTCCGCTGGTCATTCAACAGACAAATACGACAAAAAGAGGAGGAAAAAACATGACAGCATCGATGAAATTGTGGATTGACCTTTTGAATAGCTAATTTAAATCTATTTCAAAAGTCTAGGCAATCGTGATTTCAAGGGATGAGTGTCCTCTTTTTTCCAATTTCTTATTAAAATCAGGGTATAGCGGTAGGCTATGCCCTTTTTTTGTGCTTGCGTTTTCCTAGACGGGAAGGACAGACTGATGGAACAATTAAGTGTAAAAATAAACAATCTAATCAAAAATTATGGGTCCAAAGAAGTACTGAACATTGAAGAACTGAGCACCTATCAAACGGATCGTATCGGGATCGTGGGAGCAAACGGGCAAGGCAAGTCTACCTTGCTGAAGTTGATTGCGGGAGTGGTCGATCCTGATTCAGGAACGATTCAAAAAGAAAATTCGTTTCACTATTTCCCGCAAATCGCTGAGGTGACTGAAAAGACGGAGGCCCTTGACTGGGCGCTGTTCGGTCGTTTTTCGATCCCAACAAATGAATTGGCGACACTAAGCGGCGGGGAGGAGACCAAATATCGGTTGGCACAAACGTTATCTTCCTATCAGTTAGGACTTTTGCTAGATGAGCCAACGACCCACTTGGACCAGCAAGGAATTCAAGTCTTGATTGAGGAACTGCAGTATTATTATGGCACCCTGATCGTGGTCAGTCATGATCGGTATCTATTGAATCAGCTGGCAACGAAAATCTGGGAAGTCGATCAAGGAAAAGTCACCGAGTATGCTGGCAATTATGACAGTTACCGACAGCAAAAAGAGCAAGCGGCACAGCGTGTTGCCTGGGAGGCTGCGCAGTATCAGCAACAAAAAAAGCAGTTGACCCAAGCAATCCAAAAGAAAAAAGAACAAGCGATCAAGAGCAGTCGTATTTCTGAAAAAAAGCGGCAGCAGAACATCCGACCAGACCGTTTGTCGTCATCAAAACAAAAAGACTCGGTGCAAAAGTCATTGCAAAAAACAGTCAAAGCCATGGAAAGCCGCTTGGATCAGTTGGAAGAAGTGAAGGGCGTCGCCCGGCAGCAGGTGATTCGTTTTCCAGTAGTCCCTGCAGTGGAGCTGCATAATAAACGACCGATTCGTGGAGAGCAAGTAACCATTCAAAGAGGGGCGAAATGTTTGCTAGACAGCAGCAGTTTCCAGTTTGCTGCCGGGAAGAAAATCGCTATCGTGGGTCCGAACGGTTCGGGAAAGTCGACTTTACTAAAAGAAATCATCGCAGGCGGAGAGGGAATCTATGTATCACCGAAAATCGTCTTTGCGGTCTACGAGCAAATGGGCTATCGAAAAAACAGCACCACACCGCTTTTGACGGAATTGATGGCTCAAACAGACTATCAGGAACCACTGGTCCGCAGTATTTTACACAATCTGGGATTTAGCCAGATTGACGTGATGAAGCCAGTCAATGTGCTAAGCGGCGGAGAAGCGACACGGGTCGAGCTCGCACGCATCTTTACTCAACCTGCCAATGTTTTGATACTTGATGAACCGACGAACTTTATTGATCTGCCGACAATCACCGTCTTGGAACAATTGATTCGCAGCTATCGAGGCATGGTTTTGTTCACATCTCACGATCAAGCGTTTATCGATGCCGTCGCGGATGATGTGTATCAAATCGATCATGGGAAATTAACATTGGTTTCCAGTAACTAGCAGCATTGTCGCTTTTATAACTGTATAAAGAAAAACAGCGCGGGAAAGGAAGCGACCGCCCAACGTTCGATCAACAATCGGCCGTTGAGCGGTCACTACAAAACCCGTGCTGTTTTTTTCGCAATCATCGGTATCGCCTAGCTGTTGTTGCATCGCTTAATAAATCTTTTTCGTAAAGTATTTTAAGATCAGGGGAGAGATCAAGGTACTCAACAAGACAACGATCACCAAAGGGGAATACAATGCGGACGAAATCAATTGGTTTTGTTGACCAATCTGCAAAATGATCAATGCCATTTCACCTCGGGAAATCATTCCAGCTCCCACCATCCAAGCACTGTTGTTCGAGAATTTCGCGATTTTCGCCCCGACATAGCCGCCGACCAGCTTGGTCAAGATCGCGACCACGGTAAAGGCAAGAATAAAGAATAATTGCTCATTTAAGCGGGAAAAATCAACTTCTAAGCCAACGCTGACAAAGAACACCGGAATGAAGACGGCGTAACCTAATGCTTCGACACTGTGTTCCACTTCCTCACGAACCTTCGTTTGACTGACAGCGATCCCTGCGAAGAAGGCACCAATGACAGAGCTTAACCCAACGAGGTCAGCAAGATACGCCATTCCTAAGCAGATGATCAGTGACATGATGATCACTGCGGAATTTGCAAATAGCTTTTCTGCAAGTGCCAATAAGAACGGAGCGATCCATTTCACCAATAGAAAAATCAACACAAAATAAATCAATTCTACCAATAAGGTGACCGGCAGTGGTGTTGCTTGGCTGCTTTCGCCGCCTAAAAAGGAAAGGCTAAGACTCAAAACCAACACGACCAAAATATCATCCACGACGGAAGCACCAAGAATCGTCGACCCTTCTTTCGTATTCACCACATTCAACTCTTTCAATACTTCGACAGAAATACTGACTGAGGTGGCAGCTAATACGATCCCGAAAAAGAACGCTTCTGTGGGACTGCTTTGAAAACCGACCCCCGTGGCATACCCGAAGAGCATAGGGAACACGATCCCCAAAAGGGCAACGAGCATCCCTGGACGAAAATAGCGTTTCAATAAAGAAATATCACTTTCCAATCCCGCTAAAAACATCAGCAAAATAACACCAATCTCTGAAAAATCATGAACCAGAATATCTGGATGGACCCAATTGAGTCCTGCGCCTCCTAATAAAACCCCCGCTAACAACTGCCCGATAACAGCAGGAACGCCCATCCGTCTCGCGAGATGCGAGAAGAGGGTCGTCGTGATTAGGATCAAACACAAAATCCCGACAAAATGCATAAAACCTCATCCTTCTTTCCTATAACATACTCCCCTTTAGTATAGCATTCTCTCTTGAATTGAGCCTGTATCAAGCCTTTTTTTATTAAAAGAGTTTCATTAAACCGCACGTTTTTTGAGATAAGGAGGAAGCGAAGGCAATCAGAGTTTTTCTGTGCACTCGTCGAAATAAAAAAACATTATTTTCACTTTACTTGTATCAAATTATTGTTTGAGCCAACGGGCGAGCTGCTGAAACACCATTTGGACTTGCGGCTCCTCGACGTTTTTCAAAAAGTCGTGGGGCAAATCATAGACAGGGACAAATTTGCTTTTAGGCACTTTCTTCAAGCCTTTGCTGTAACGAAAAGGAACTTCCTCATCGGTACTGCTGGCACTGCTGAAAATTGGAGGAAATTGAGCAAGCAGCTCAGGATCAATGGCATAGTCAGAAAGAGCTTCAGCTGTTAGACCATAGATCGTGGTGAGTTCTTGCTGTTGAACCCAATAAACATAAGGCAAATAGCGCTGAAACTGCGGATCATCCCAAACGATCTCGGTTTGATCCAAAGAAGGGACTTGCTCTTTGCTTAAGAGCGGCTGCTGCAAGACTCGTTTGTTTTCAATAAAAGAAAGATCGGTATACCCATAAAAATTGACCAGTTTTTCAGGCAATCTCTGTTGTTCCTTCAGTAATTGCTGGGTCAGCGCCAGCATCAAATAACCGCCAGCTGAGCGTCCGCAGAAACAAAACGGGTTATCTTTAAGCACAGTTGCTTGCAATTCTTGAAAATTTTGCCAGTTCAGCGCCAAAATCTCCACTAACGAGGAATTGGGCGCCAGCAAATAATCGACTGTGAGGACGCTGTATTGCTGCTCTTGAAATAGTGCGATCAGTGATGCGGGAATGTCTTGACGGGTTCCAAAAACAAAACCGCCGCCGTGAAAGTAAATCACGTATTTCTCCGAAGCAGGATAAAGGGACACCGAAGCACCGGTGGTCAATTGCCATTCTTTTTTCATTTTGCTTGACTCCTTTTCTGAAGCTCTAATAAATAGGTGCCGATCTC
The DNA here is from genome assembly GCF_001544095.1 of Enterococcus casseliflavus NBRC 100478. Lineage (GTDB taxonomy): Bacteria > Bacillota > Bacilli > Lactobacillales > Enterococcaceae > Enterococcus_D > Enterococcus_D casseliflavus. The sequence continues at coordinate 39,652 of NZ_BCPT01000003.1, forward strand.
GTAATTGACTAATTGGATCGGACTTGTCAGATCGATCTCTAGTAGCTGTTCGATTTTGCTTAGCCGATAACGAATCGTTTTGGCATGAAGAAACAAGGTTTCAGCCGTATTTTTGTAATTGCGATTCGTGATAAAAAAGGTATACAGCGTTTTGAACAGCTCTTCATTTTCTTCCGAGAGTTGATACAGCTTCGGGGGAATGCTTTGCTGCAGCTTTTCCAGTTGGTTCTCCTTGATAAAGGAACTAAAGATACCTAAGTCGCTATAGGCAATGATCGGCGCCAAATAAAACTGCCGATTGAAGCGGATCGCATCCAAACACTCTGGCAGGATCTCTTTGATCTGTTCCTTGCGCAAGACTTCGCTGACCACCAAGCAGCCATGTTCATCGGCTAACAGGGCATCATCAAAATGTGTCTGCAGCATCTGTTTCGTCACCTGATGGGCGATCGATTGGAAATTATAGAGGATCACCAAATAATTGTGGTGTTCAAAAAAGACGTGGGGTGTTTTCAACGCCCGTAGCTTGTGCAAAACGACGGACTTACGCTCCTTATCTTTGAAGCTGTTGGAAGCAAAGGCAATGCCTTGGTAGAAATCGTAGCGATCCAGTTGCGCTTCTTCTAACAAAAGATCCAGCTCAGCCAAATTACTAGGAGTGTTTTGTAAGATTGCATCGGCAAGATTGTTCATGCGATTGTAGCGTTCTTTCTTCAACAAATACTCCATTTGGAGGCGTTCATAAATGACGTCGATCACATTTTCAATGATCATGACTTTTGCCTCAGGGATCTGCGAATCTTTCTGATAAACGATCAAGGTACACAGATCATTGTAAGGATTGATGATCTCTACTTTTATGGCAGTCACATATTGATTGTTCTCATGAGAAAATAATTCCAAATATTCGTAGTGGTTCTTGGTAAACTCGATGGTTTTCATGGGTTCTTGTTTGGTCACCACGAAATTCTTAAAGGATTGACCGACGGACACATGCACATCTAAATGGGGGATGCGCAACGAACAAGGCTTTTCGATCAATTGATAGAACTCCTGCATGATCTGATCGAAAGAAGAGTGGTTGCGCTCAACTTTCATGAAGCGCTGGCGAACTTCGTAATAGGTACGCAGCAGCTGGGTTTGGTGATTCAGCAATGGTTCGTAAACCGCTAGCATGATGGCTTCATAGCTGACTTCTTGCTGCACTTTGATCAAAGGGATCTGATAAGCAAAGCTAAGCTCAATCACCCAATCTGGGATCATAGGGATCAAGCGATCCACTTTGATCACTAAACTGCTGACACCGATTTGCTGCATTTTTTCAAAAAAAACACGCAGTTCCTCAGGGGATTGGTCTTTGAAGGCATAAAAAGAAGTCAAAATCAATTGATGGGCTTTGCTCCACTTCTCAATGTCCATCGCTTCCAGCACCATGACGGAACCAACGGAATTTGTTAAACCAATGGAGCCAGTCAGTACTTTACTTTTTTCAAAAAGCGGCAGTTCAACCAATTCTTTTAATTTCATAAAATGCTCCTTTTTTCTCTTTTGGATAAAAAGTATAGCATTTTTTTAGAACTTTATCCAATGAAAACGCAAACAAGGCTCGTTAGAATGAGAGTATAAGAAAAGGAGGAGAACAAATGCTGCACACAGTAATCTTAAAGAATAACTACCAAGATTCCATTAACTTAATGCTGCTGACGAATACGATCAATGATCTAGGCGATGTCGAAATGAGTCAAATCATGATGGGGACGGATGCAAACAAAGACATATTAAATAACACTGGCTTGCTTTCTGAAGAGGCTGAAGGTGCTTCACCCAACGATATGATGATCGTAGTCGATAGCCAAAACGAACAGATCATGGATCAAGTAATGCCAGCGATCGATTCATTTTTAGCTGATCTTTCAGCAAAAGATCAAAGCAAAGAAACGCCAGCGGCGGCTTCATGGCAAGAAGCCTTGAGCGCAATGCCGGATGCCAATGTTGCATTATTTAGTATTCCTGGGGAATATGGCGCAGCCGAGATGGAAAAAGCCTTGAAAAATGACTTGCATGTTTTCTCGTTTACGGACAATGTTGCTATCGAAGATGAAGTTCGTTTGAAAAAGCTGGCTCATGAAAAAGGTTTATTGATGATGGGGCCTGACTGTGGGACCGGTATTATTTCCAGCATTCCGATTGCCTTCACGAATGTCGTGGCACCAGGAAATATCGGCGTCGTTGGTGCCTCTGGTACGGGGATTCAAGAAGTGACGACGATCATTGACCGATTAGGCGGTGGTGTCGTTCATGCCATCGGGACCGGCGGACGTGACTTAAGCGACAAAGTTGGGGCGATCACTGTCAAAGATGCCATCGTTGCTTTAGAAAATCATGAACCGACAGATGTGATTTGCGTGATCTCGAAACCACCTGCAAAAGAAGTGCGGGATGAAGTCGTTCAATTGCTGCAAAGTATCAGCAAACCAGTGGTAGCGATTTTCTTAGGAGAAAAACCAGAAGCCCATGAAGGAAAAGTCTATTTGGCACATACTCTGGAAGAAACAGCGCGCATCGCTGTTGATCTTGCCAATGAAGAACCCGTCAAAGCGAACTATTTTGAACGCGTGGCAACCCCAGATGTGCCCAAACTCGCTGAAGACAAAGTGGTCAAAGGTCTTTATTCTGGCGGTACATTAGCTGCCGAAGCAGGAATGCTGATCTCCGAAGCCTTGAATCTAGAAGGCCTTGTAAAACAAGAAGGCTATATCTTGCATTCCCACGGCTATGATGTGATCGACCTTGGTGATGATATCTATACCCAAGGCAAACCGCACCCAATGATCGATCCTGAAGTGCGCATCAAAAAAATCGAAGACTATGCGCAAGATGAGCAAACCGGGGTCATTTTATTTGATGTGGTGTTAGGTTACGGCGCACATGCAGATATGGTAGGTGCACTGTTACCAGCCATCGAAGCTGCACAGCAAACAGCCCAAGCAGCTGATCGCGCGCTATACTTTGTTGCTACCGTCTGCGGAACTGAAAAAGATCCGCAAAACTATCAAGAAGCAGTCAACCGTTTGAAAGCAACTGGCGTCTATGTGGCACCAAGCAATGCTCAAGCAGTGCAATTAGCCCTCGCCTTAAAAGGGGCGACTCTTTCTGAAGCAGACAAAGCGGTCAATGATTATACTGGTAGCAAAGTTGAGGTGCCGACAGTTAGCGAGAAAGTGATGGAGCTGTTGACCACCAAACCACGGATCATCAATGTTGGCTTGCAAAGCTTCAATGAATCGATCCTGCAATATGGCGGGAAAACAGAACAATTTAACTGGCGTCCTCGTGCCAACGGCAACAAGAAAATGATCCGTATTTTAGACGCGTTAGAAGAATTTGACGAAAAAATCACAGCTGAAAACCAAGCAGTGACGGATAAAATCAAAAATGCCCAACCATTCTTGATTGATGTCGTTCCAGCTAAATCAGTGATTGCTGAATTAAACGAAAGCCAGAAAACCTTGCTGCATGCAGGACCGCCGATCCAATGGTCGGAAATGACGGGACCGATGCAAGGGTCTTGTATCGGCGCTGCCTTGTTTGAACGCTGGGCGAAGGATGAAGACGAAGCCCGACGCTTACTCGAAAGTGGGGAAGTCCGCTTTATGCCATGTCACCATGTCCAGGCAGTTGGACCAATGGGGGGAATCACTTCTGGGAATATGCCTGTCTTTGTGGTTGAAAACCGCCTTGTCGGCAACAAAGCCTACTGTATTTTGAACGAAGGGATCGGTAAAGTCTTACGATTTGGTGCCTATTCACAAGAAGTCATCGATCGTTTGGATTGGATCAAAGACGTCTTAGGACCAACCATTGCCAAGGCATTACAATTAACAGAAGAAGGCATCAACTTGAATGTATTGATTGCCCGGTCGATCACAATGGGGGATGAATTCCATCAACGAAATATTGCAGCATCATTGAACTTTTTGAAAGAGATCGCGCCGTTGATCATCCAAACAGAGATCGATGAAAAGCAAAAATATGAAGTGATCAAGTTCTTAGCAGATACCGATCAGTTCTTCTTGAATATCATGATGGCAACCGGGAAAGCCATCGTTGACGGTGCCCGTGTCGATGCCAAAGGAACGATCGTGACCACCATGACGAGAAACGGTGTTAACTTTGGGGTTCGTGTCGCCCAAACAGAAGACCAATGGCATACTGCACCAGTCAATACGCCGAAAGGTTTGTACTTTACTGGGTTTACCGAAGCAGATGGCAATCCTGATATTGGGGACAGTGCCATTACTGAAACCGTCGGTGTCGGAGCAATGGCGATGGTAGCCGCACCAGGGGTAACACGCTTTGTCGGCGCTGGTGGCTTTGAAGATGCGCTGGAAACTTCCAACGAAATGGCAAAAATCTGTTTCGGTCATAATCCGACCTTCTCGATCCCAACATGGGACTTCCAAGGGACTTGTTTGGGGATCGACATCCGTAAAGTCGTTGAAACAGGCATCACCCCAATCATTAATACTGGGATTGCCCATAAAGAAGCAGGTGTCGGTCAAGTCGGCGCAGGCACGGTGCGTGCACCGTTAGGCTGTTTTGAAAATGCCTTGACGGCTTATGCGAAGGATCTGGGGATCGATGTTGACTGAGAAAATCAAAATCAGTGATTATCTAGACCCACTGCAACGATTCGGTCGTACCGGTCGGGTGCATAGCGTGTTTGATCGTTCATTCAATGTGATGATCGGGCAGCAGCTGGTCAATATCAACAACTATCGCTACTATTTAACTGGCTTCGGCGTCTTTTTACCCGATGCATTGTTTGAACAAGTCCTACCTTTGATCGAAGTCGGCAATCGCGTGCAAGTCCGAGAGCATGGTCTGACCTTTTACAGCACAAAAGGAACATTTTCTCTTTCATTAGAGGAGAAAGAATTGGTTTCGCTGCAGGTGAAGGAGTTATCCTTCACCTCTGCGGAATTGCAGCTTTTGAAAGAAATACTGCTTCAACAAGAACTAGAAACCAAGATTGGGTTGCCAGAAGATGAGAAAACCCAAGCAGTGTTTGCGGCATTGCGGCAGTCTGTCTCAGATTGGGAACCAATCATTGACCACCTGATTGGTCGCGGCAAAGGATTGACACCTAGCGGCGATGATCTTCTCGTTGCCTATCAAGCGATGCTCTATGCCTTGCAGCAGCCAGAAGCCGAAACGTTAGCGCAAGCATTGGCAAAACCGCTGTCTACGACGGATGTCAGCCTTGCATATATTCAAAGTGCCAGTCAAGGGTATGTCAATTCGGTAATGCTGCAATTATTCCAAGACGTAAAAAGCAAAAACCCACAGGTGCTGGAAAACGACGTGCAGCAGCTGATGTCCATCGGTCATTCGTCAGGCAAAGATCTTAGCTTTGGGTTGTTGTTAGCGTTGGAGTCATTGTCACTTGAGGAAAAAGAATAGAAAAGGGGAGAAATCATGGAAATCAGTAACCAGAAAGATGCGGTCAAAGTAAGCAATTCTTACTGGAAAAAAGTCGTTGCTATTTTCTTTGTCGGCTGGATTTTAATGTACGCCACACGGACGATCTTCAATCCAATCATGGGTGTGATCGGTGAAGAATTCAATTTAAGTAACACACAACTAGGACTTGCCAATAGTATTTTCTTTTTGACTTATGCCGTTGCGCAAATTCCTTTTGGGATCATCGGCGACAAAATCGGTCGCAAATTAGTGATCGCTCTAGGCTTTGTTTTATTGGCGGTGACTACGTACTTCAGTGGGCTAGCCACAAGCTTTGTTTTGTTTTTAGTGATTCGTGCCATTGCAGGGATTGGTCAAGGTGCCTATTACGGTCCGCAATACGCATTGTCTACCGAAGCGATTCCCGACAACAAACGAACCGTCGGAAATGCCATTATCAACAGTGGGATGGCGTTTGGAACGTCTGGTGGGTACTTGCTTTCTAGTAAATTAGTCTTGGATAACGGGGGCCATTGGAGCCAACCCTTCTTCCTAATGGCAATTCCGACCTTGATCGTCGGTGTCTTGTTCTATTTTGTTTTGAAAGAAAAAGTGATTCGTCCAGAAGATGAAGGACAAGAAATAAAAGAAGAAGGGCCGAAAGAAAAGATTTCCTTGAAGCAGATTTTTTCAAACCGCAATCTCGTGGCAGCCTTTGTTCTATGCTTTACCAGCATTTATGCAAACTTTGTGATCATTACTTGGCTGCCGCAATTCTTGATTGCCGAGCGTGGCTTTGAAGGGGCGAGTGTCGGCTTTATTGCTTCCTTAGTCCCATGGGCATCAATTCCAGGTGCGTTGATTTTTGCTCGATTGAATGATAAAACAGGCGCAACGAAAAAATTAGTCTATTTATTGGTCCCATTGGCGACCCTTTCCGTATTTGCCATTGCCTTTGTAACGGATCGTACCTTATTGATCACTGTTTTGATTTTGTATGGATTGACTGGCAAGCTGGCGCTTGATCCAATCGTCGTGACCTTTGTGACGAAAAACGCACCAAAAGGCGCCTTAGGAACGACCTTGAGTGCCTATAATTTTATCGGGATGTCGGGGTCGATCTTAGCACCTTATGTTACTGGCTTTTTAGCCGATTCTTTAGGATCGATGCAGGTCGGGTTTTACCTGTCTTGTCTATTACTGCTGATCGGATTAGGTGTTTTTGCCGTATTAGCAAAGGAAAATCAGAAGGAGAGCATAAAATGAGTTTGAATGTGATCGCGTTAGGCGGCAATGCTATTTTAGATAAAGACCCTAGTGATGAAGGACAAAAAGCAGTTGTTGCGCAAGCAGCACGTTATATTGCCGATTTTGTCGAAAAAGGGGAAAAAGTCATTGTTTGTCACGGCAATGGACCACAAGTCGGCAACTTACTGTTGCAGCAAAAAGCAGGGGAAAGTGAAAAAAATCCCCAATTGAAATTAGACAGCTGCGTGGCGATGACCCAAGGAAGTATCGGTTATTGGCTGCAAAATGCCTTGATCAATGAGTTTGCCACACGTCAAGCACATCCTTCGGTGATCTCATTAGTCACCCAAGTTCGTGTCGATCCAGCAGATCCATCCTTTGAGAAACCTTCCAAACCAGTCGGACCTTTTTATAGTGAAGAGGAAGCCAATGCTGCGATGGCAGCCAATGGCGGGGTATATCAAGAAGATGCTGGGCGTGGTTACCGGAAAGTGGTTCCATCCCCGAAACCGCAAGAAATCGTTGAAAAAGAAGCCATCAAAACATTGGTCGATGCTGGTGTGATCACGATTTGCGCCGGTGGTGGTGGCGTACCTGTCGTTCGCAACGACAATGGGTTTACTGGCGTGGAAGCCGTCAACGACAAGGACTTTACCGCTAGTGTCTTAGCAAAAGACGTGCAGGCCGATCGCCTGATCATTTTGACTGGTGTCGACAATATCTACATCAATTACAACCAGCCGAATCAGCAAGCCTTAGGGGAAATCAGTGTGGCACAAGCCAAGGGCTACATCGAGGAAGGCCATTTTGCAGCGGGTAGTATGTTGCCAAAAATAGAAGCTGCGATTGATTTTGTCGAAGAAGATGCAGCCAGAACCGCGATTATTACCTCAATCGAAAAGTTAGCTGAACTGGATCAGCATACAGGAACCATACTTCGAAAATAAAGAGGGGATCAAAGTGAAAGCAAAAAAACTACCGATGGTGACGCAGATCGTTATTGCCGTTCTTCTAGGGATTCTTTGCGGTTTGTTCTTTGGGCAAGCCGCTTCGTTCCTAAAAATTTTGGGCGATCTTTTCTTGCGTCTGATGCAAATGGCGATCCCGTTATTGATCGTTGGCCAAATCATTCAAGCAGTTGGGGGGATTGCCCCGAAAGAACTCACTCGTTTGGGTGGAAAAACGATCGCTGTCTTTGGGATTTCCTCCTTATTCGCTGCTGCATGGGGCGTGCTGATGGCGCTCTTCTTTGCTCCAGGCAAAGGGATCGACTTTTCACAAGCTGCCGGCGAACCTCTGCAAGCACAAGAAATTTCTATATCAGAGACAGTGATCAACTTTATTCCCACGAATATTTTCGATGCGTTGAGTAAAGGGTCAATTATTCAAATCATCGTTTTTGGGTTATTTTTTGGTGTTGCCCTCAATCGCTTTGTGCAAAAGAAACCTGAGTCAGCTCTTTATGGGCTGATCGTGGATCTGAATGAGGTCGTCATTGCCATCATTCGTTACGTGATGATCGTGGCACCAATCGGTATTTTTGCTTTGATCGCTTCAACGATCAGCTCCCTGGGCTTGCAGATCATTTTGCCATTAGGCAGCTATTTGCTCGTCTACGGTCTAGCCACCGTCACGTTCCTTGGGCTGTGGCTAGTCTTGTTGACCGTGTATTGTCGGATCAATCCGTTACGATTGATCAAAAATATGAAAAATATGTCGGTCATGGCATTGGCGACAACCTCCTCTGCCATCACGCTGCCGATCGCTATGGAAGAATCCCAGAATAAATTAGGACTCAGTAGCCACATCACCAATTTGGTATTGCCGTTAGGGATGTCTTTGAACAGCAATGGGTCAGCGATGCATATGGCGATTACAGTCATGACGATCGCCCAAATGTATCAAATCAACTTTGACGGGATCCAAATGGTGACGGTAGCTGTAACTGCGACTTTCGTTTCTTTAGCCAATGCAGTTGTTCCCGGAGCGGGGTTAGTTTCCTTGGCAATCATTGTTCCCCAGCTCGGTTTACCAATCGAAAGCATTGCGCTATTTGCTGGTGTCGAATGGTTTGTTGGTATGCTGCGGACGATCTTGAACGTGAACTCAGACGTCTATTCAGCGCTTTTGATCGCTAAGTCTGCTGATGAACTCGATCATCGCGTGTTTAATCAATAAGAGAAGCCGTTGCCAAGCGTGCTTCTCTTTTTCTAAGGAGGAGAAAAGATGGAAGAAATGAGCAGACGATCTTTGCTGGAATTAGAAGCATTGATGAAAAAGAAACTCTTGGCTGCTGGTTTGCCAGAAGCCGCTGCCAGTGAAACAGCGGCGCATTTGACCTTTGCGGATGCGTGCGGGATCCATTCTCATGGTGCCGTGCGGATGGACTACTATGCCGAGCGCTTAGTAAAAGGCGGCATCACGCTAGAACCAAACATGTCTTTTGAAAAAACAGGCGCCGCTACTGGAATTTTTCACGGAGATAACGGCATGGGGCATTATGTGTGCAACGAAGCGATTGCGATCGCCATTCATCTGGCGAAAGAAGCAGGGATCGCTGCAGTAGGAATCGAGCAGACCAGCCATAGCGGGACGATGGCGTATTACGTCAAACAGGCTGCTGAAGCCGACTTAGTGGCGATCGCCATGTGTCAATCGGATCCGATGGCGGTGCCTTTTGGTGGGACCGAAAACTATTTTGGCACCAATCCAATCGCGTTTGCAGCACCACGAGCCAATCATCCGCCGGTGGTTTTTGATATGGCGACAACGGTTCAAGCGTGGGGCAAAATTTTGGACGCTCGCTCGAAGAAGCAGCAGATCCCCGATACTTGGGCCGTAGACGAGCAAGGCTTGCCTACCACCGACCCCTATGCAGTCCAAGGATTATTGCCAATCGCTGGTGCCAAAGGATATGGCTTGATGATGATGGTGGATATTTTAGCTGGCTCGATGTTGGGCTTGGCTTTTGGTAAACAGGTCACCTCCATGTATGCGGATTTGACGGAAAAACGCCGCTTAGGACAATTTCTTCTTGTGATCGATCCGTCTCGTTTTACGGAAACCGAAACCTTCAAGCAAAGCGTCGATCAGATGGTGACTGAGCTGCATGCAATCTCGCCAGTAAAAGGGCAATCACAAGTCTACTATCCTGGAGAGATCAGCCAAATACACTTTGAAAAAGCTCAGCAAGAAGGGGTCCTGATCCCCAAAGCGATCATCGATTATCTCGAAAGCGAAACCCTCCATTTTGATCGCTATGGTAGTCAAGATTCCTTTGCTAAATAAAGATTTGCAGAAGACGGTTGGTTCATAGGGGTATTGAACCAACTGTTTTTTTGCTGTGTGGAGCAAAGAGAATTTTTCCGTCAAAAAATCGCAGCTTTTTGACAGGAGCAGACGAATTCTTTGAGTTGGTTCATTTTTTTCAAAGCATTTCTTAAGCCATTCGCCCTTTGATTGCTTGTTTTTTGGAATATGGTAGAATAGGTCGCATAAGTTTAGATCACTCAAGAAATGAGAGAAAAGCGAGGATGCAGCGTGGCAATGAATAAAGTGGTTCTTACTGGGAAAATCGCAGCGATGCCTAGTAAAGAAGCGTTTGATGCGGCGGACGATCAGGGCGTACGTTTTGATCTTGTCATTGTATCTCAATGGCAAAACAGTGAAGAAGTGCATCATGAATGGTTTGCTTGTGTCGTTCATGGGAAACAGGCAGAGACCTTTTTACGGTATACTCAAAAAGGAGCAAGTATCAAAATCAACGGACACTTGCAAGGCTGTCCGTATGAAACAGCAGAAGGGCAAAGATTTTGTGCGGCAGAAGTGGTGGTGGATACCTTTCAAATTTTAGAGTTAGCAGAAGAACCAGCGACGCCTTTTCCTAAAAAGCGACCATCGACACTTGATGAAACGACGCAAACAAAGTCGATCCGCAATGAAAAAGATCCCCTAAAAACACAGATGCTGGAGTTTTTAAAAGACAATCGATTATTTTAATGACGAAACATGCGGAAAGCCACGGCTTCTCGCATGTTTTTTTACGTAGAGAAAGCATTGGCAAAATTCAACTATATCTGACTAGCGGTGTTCTTTATTGCGAATCAAAGAGGCGGTTGAATAGAATGGTGATTGTAATAAATGATCGCGAAAGTGAAAATAGTGTTTCACAAAAAGTGCCGATTGGTTTAGAATAGTTGAAACATATCTTGAGGGAAAAAGTGGCGCTTGCCTTGTTCAACTGCTAGATGCCGCTTTTTTCTGAAAAATTCGTTAATCAGGGAGGGATGTCGATGGGCAAACCAATTATAGGGATTGCTGCGAATGAAGTGCAAGATGCTGGCGATGTGCTGCATCATTTGCCGATCGCCTACACACCATTAGGGTATGTGCGAGCGATCCAGCAAGCGGGCGGACTGCCATTGCTCTTGCCAATCAGTGAACCAGCTATAGCCAAGGACTATGTTTCACAGATCGATAAACTGGTGTTAGCTGGTGGACAAGATGTTTCACCCAAGTTTTATGGGCAGGAGGCCCATCAGGCAACTGGAAGCGGCTTTTTGGCACGGGATGAGTTTGAACTGGCGCTGATCGATGAAGCGCTGCTGCAAAAGAAACCAATTTTTGCGGTTTGTCGGGGGATGCAGCTGGTCAACGTGGCCTTTGGGGGCACGCTGCAGCAAGACATCAGTACCTTCAGTGAGATCATTCATATGCAGGCGCCGATTCCGAAAGAAGTGCCGACCCATGCCATCGCGACGGCTGAAAAAAGCATGTTGGCTCGTGTATACGGTCAAAAAACAAAGGTCAATTCCTTTCATCATCAAGCGGTGGATCGATTGGCTCGTCCATTGCAAAAGACAGCTTGGAGTCCTGATGGCATCATTGAAGGCATTGAACACGTGGGTCAGCGCTTGTTGGCGGTTCAATGGCATCCAGACTTTGCCTATGATGCGCTTTTACAAGAACAAGCGGTTTTCAAGTATGTCGTTGATGTGTTGTAAGAAAGAGGGTCACGCAAGGAGGAGAAAAATGAAAAAGAAAATGATTGGTATCACTGCTTTCACAGTATTGGTTTTAAGTGCCTGCAGTACCACGAGTCCCACGACGGATTCTGGACAGCAAGAGGAGCAAGGCGCTGTTGCGCAAGAGATTCAAGTGTCAACCGCGGGCGCCTTATCGACCCTTGATAGCGGGCAATACACGGATGTCAACAGTTCCGATATGATCGGACAAGTGGCAGAAGGGTTATACCGTCTGGATCAAGAGGGGGATCCTGAGCTTGCGATGGCCGCTGAAGAGCCTACGGTATCAGAAGATGGACTGGTTTATACCTTCACCATTCGTGATGCAACATGGAGCAATGGCGATCCTGTTACAGCGGATGATTTTGTCTACGCCTTTCAATATGTTGCCAATCCAGAGAACGGTTCTAGCAGCAGCAATCAAATGGATGTGTTGAAAAATGGCAGTCAAGTACGTCAAGGAGATGCTGAGGTCAGTGAGTTAGGTGCCAAAGCATTGGACCAGCAGACGTTAGAGCTGACATTGGCAAGTCCAATCTCGTATTTGGATCAGATTCTGGTCGGGACACCTTTTATGCCAAAAAACCAAGCGTTTGCTGAAGAAAAAGGTGCCGATTATGGGTTATCAGCGGAAAATTTTGTTGGCAACGGCCCATTCTTGATCGAAGGGTGGAACGGAACCAATGAATCATGGACGTTAACGAAAAATCCTGATTATTGGGATTCTGAGAATGTCCAATTGACCAAGATCGACGTGCAAGTAGTGAAGGAAACGGCAACTGGTGTCAGCCTTTTTGAAACAGGAGAACTGGACTACACCACCTTAACGGATACGTACGCACAGCAATACCAAAACTCAGCTCAAGCCAACTATGTGCCAAAGGCGCTGGTGGGGTATTTAAGTGCCAACCAAAAACGAGAAGTCACAGGCAATGTCAAGGTACGTCAGGCGATTTTACAAGCTATTGACAAAGAGGCATTTGCTGAAAATATCTTAGGTGATGGGTCCACTGCATTAAACGGCTTTGTGCCAAGCAACTTTGCCAAAGATCCTGAAACAGACCAAGATTTTCGTGAAGAAAATGGCGATTTACTGCCGTATGATCTAACAGCCGCACAAGCGCTTTGGGCACAAGCCAAAGAAGAGTTGGGACAAGACGAGATCACTTTGGAACTGTTGTCAGCAGATACAGCAGCAGCCAAGAAAACCATCGAATTTGTCCAAGGACAGTTAGAAACCAATTTGCCTGGATTAACCATCGATGCCAAGTCGATTCCTTTACAAAACCGCTTGGACTTGCAATCCCAAGGTGAATTTGATCTCGTCTTCGGGACTTGGACACCAGATTACGCGGACCCGATCAACTTCTTAGAATTTTATGATTCGACAGGTGGCTTGAATACCTCTGGGTATGCTAGTGAAAGGTACGACCAAGGGTTACAAGAAGCACGGACGACTTTAGCAAACGATCCAGTTGCCCGTTGGGACTTATTGAAAGAACTCGAGAAACAATTGATCGTTGAAGATACAGCCGTCTTGCCGTTATATCAAGGAGCGGTAGCGTATTTGAAAACAGATCGTTTGCAAGGAGTGCAAGTGTTTCCTTTTGGACGAACAGTATCCTATCGCCTAGCATCTGTCTCAGAATAAACAGGAAGTAAGAAAACAGAGGAACTTTTTTTCAACCAAGTGTGCTGACCAAACAACGCTTGTTGAAGTGAGGGGCATCTGTTTTTTTATTTTGCCAAATTCCTTGCAACGCTTAGGATAAACCGAGAATTCGTTTTCAAAAAATAGTTGTTAAAAAGCGAGAAATTGAGAAACGCCTTTTTAGAAAAGTCAATCTTTTTGAAAAAAAATTAATAAAAATTGTTGCATTCTCAGAAACTTATCTGTAAAGTGTTAGGTGTAGTCAGCAAAAATAAAAAGAGAAGGAGGGATTACGATGCAAAAAGTATTTGATAAAAAAACAACCAAATTGAATAAAGTGAATCCCTCATTCGGTAACCATTAGTGTACAGATAATGTCTATAATAACGACGTTTATGCTCTGTCCTTTTTCCGAAGGGACAGAGCTTTTTTGTGTACTTTTTTAGAATGTGAGGGATAAAACATGAAGTATGTATTAAAACAATTAACAACGTATTTTAAAGAACATAAGGTGCGCTATACCTTTGTATTCGTCTTTATGGTGATCGCTAGTGCGATGTATGTCGCACCGATCTATATTCTGCGCTTGTTCATCGATGCGTTGATTCAAGATAATTTTGATTACTCCGTACTGATCCAATATGTGAGCCTCTTCGCGGGAGCTATCTTGTTAGGATATTTGGCGGAATTTGTTTGGACGTTTAATTTATTTATTGGTTCCTACGATCTGCAAAAACAATTACGGGAACAATTGATGAGCCACTTTCTCAAAATGGGGGCGCCGTTTTACCATCGTTTCCGAACAGGTGATTTAATGACTCGTTCCAGTGACGATGTCCAAGTGATGGGGATGACCATTGGGTATGGACTGATGGTTTTCTTAAATACTAGTTTGTATCTAAGTTTTATCGTAGCGATGATGGCTGGGACGGTTTCTTGGCTACTGACCTTGATTGCCTTGATTCCAATGCCGCTTTTAGCCTATTACATTTTCAAATGGGGCTCGCAAGTCGATAAGGCGTTTACGGAAGCGCAGAATTCTGTTTCTGAGATGAACAGTGAAGTGCTGGAGATCATTGATGGCATTCGGGTCGTCCGAGCTTATGGATTAGAAGGAGCCACCACGGAACAGTTTCAAAAGAAAACACTGGAAACACGAGCGAAAAACAATATCGTTTCTGAGATCGATTCCCGTTTTGGGCCGCTGATTACCATCATCTTAGCGATCAGTTTCGTGATGAGCTTTGGTGTGGGGGCGTTTCTTGTTGCCAACCAAACGATCACCATCGGTGCGATGGTCTCTTTCCAAGTGTACTTGACTATGGTCGTTTGGCCGATGATCTCAGCAGGAGATCTTGTGAATGTGATGCAGCAAGGTGCCGCATCCTGGCGTCGGATCAATGAAGTGCTGCAGACGGGGGATGAATTAGAAACGCCAGGCGAAGCCGACCTGCAAGCCATCAATACGATCCGTTTTGAAGCATACCATTTCCAATACCCGCAAGCAGCTCGTTATGTGTTAGAAGGACTGGATTTGACGATCACTCGTGGAGAAGTCTTAGGGATCGTTGGGAAGACCGGCAGCGGAAAAACGACGCTGCTAAGACAATTCGGTCACCGCTATCCATACTCTGATCAAGTCCCCTTGATCAACGAGCAGCCGTTGACGGCCTATCAAACAACAGCAGTGCGCAACCACTTTGCAGAAGTACCGCAAGAACATACCTTGTTTTCACGAACGATTCGCGAGAACTTGTTATTCGGGCAACCAGACGCTTCCGAAGAAGTATTGTGGGAAGCACTGGAAGCTGCTTGCTTTAGCGAAGACATCAAGCGGATGCCAGAAGGGCTCGAAACGGTCGTCGGTGAGAAAGGAGTTTCCCTTTCTGGTGGACAAAAACAACGCTTGTCCTTAGCACGGGCGTTTTTACGAAACAGTGAAGTCCTCTTACTGGATGATGCCCTTTCGGCAGTTGATGCCAAAACGGAACAAGCCATCATCACGAATTTGAAAACGATGAAGCAGGCACCGACCTCCATCATCGTGACCCATCGATTGTCCGCCATCACCGAAGCGGATCAAATCATCGTCTTAGAAGACGGTCGGATCACACAACGTGGTACCCATCAGGAGTTGATCGAAACGCCAGGCTGGTACCAAGAGCAGTATTATCATCAACAGTTAAAGGAGGACGATACGAGTGTTCTCAACGATTAAACGTTTGCTCACGTATTTGAGCTATTATAAAAAACAATTTATCGTGGGTGCGATCTTGCTGTTGCTGGCTGCAGCGCTCGAACTGACTTCCCCACTGATTGCCAAGCAGCTGATCGACCGAGTGATGACACCGGCGGTTAACAGTAGCAATTTAGACACGATGCTTTTGATCCAATTACTCGCTGGGTATTTGCTGGTCAATTTGATTGGTTCCCTCTTTCGTTATATCAGCTTGCTGCAATTGCGAAAAATGTCCAACAGTATCGTCAAAAAAATGCGGGATCAGCTTTTTGACCATATGCACAAATTACCGGTTTCTTACTTTGACCAGATCCCAGCAGGTAAAGTCGTCGCACGAATAACGAATGACACTGAAGTCTTGCGGTCGAATTTCTACGTGATCGTGATCAGTAATTTGTTAAGCAACATCATCCAAATCATTGGGGCGTTTATTGCATTGTTTCTTTTGAACCGCACCTTAGGAGCAGCGATGCTGATTTTGATCCCGATTTTAGGAATCTGGCAGCATTTTTATACCAAATATGCCTCCCGTTACAATTTAGCAATGCGGGAATACATCTCACAAATCAGTGGGCAGTTGAATGAATTTGTCCAAGGAATGGCGATCATCCAAGCCTTCCAACGAGAAAATCAGTTGCAGAAAGAATTTAATGAAACAGTAGAGAAATGGTTCAAAACTGGACGTAAATACCTCTTGCTCGATTCAAGTATCGCTTGGGGATTAGGCAACTTGTTGCGAAATTCAACGATCTTGATTTTGATCACGACCTTGGCCGCCTTTTTCCTTGATGGTCGCTTGGCGATCTCAGCAGGCTTGCTGTATGCCTTTATTGATTACATCAACCGCCTGTATGATCCCATCGAAGGGCTTGTCCAAACCATCACCAATGTGCAGCAATCATTAGCTGCTGGACAGCGGGTCTTTGAGTTTGCTGATCAGCCGGTTGAAAAACAACAAAGTGAGCAGCTGACTGTTACGAATGGCGATGTTTCTTTCCAACAAGTGACCTTTGGCTACGACCCTGAGCAAGCGATCTTGCACGATATCAACTTTGACGTTGCCGCAGGAGAGACCATTGCTTTAGTTGGTCATACTGGTTCTGGAAAATCGAGTATTTTGAACCTGTTGTTCCGTTTTTATGATCCGCAGCAGGGAAAAATCGTTGTGGATGGACAAGTGATCGCTGATTATGATCGTCATAGTTTAAGAGATTCAATGGCGATCGTCATGCAAGATCCCTATCTATTTACTGGAACGATCGCCAGCAACATCGGGATGAACGATCCAACGATCACCGAAGCGATGATTATCGATGCCTTGAAGCAAGTCGGCGCTGACTACCTTTTGAGCCGCTACGAAAAAGGCATCCATCATCCAGTCGTTGAAAAAGGCAATGAGTTTTCTAGTGGAGAACGCCAGCTGATCAGTTTCGCCCGTGCGCTGGTGTTTGATCCAAAAATCTTGATTCTGGATGAAGCGACGAGCCATGTGGACACTGAAACAGAGTCCATCATTCAAAAGGCGATGACCGTCTTGCAAAAAGGACGGACGACCTTCATGATCGCTCACCGTTTGTCAACGATCAAACAAGCCGATCAAATCTTGGTCCTAGACCAAGGGAAGATCGTGGAACGGGGAACCCATGCGAGTCTTGTCCAAGGGCAAGGAATCTATCAGCAAATGTATCAAATGCAGGCAGAGCAGCTGTAATCAGCGGTGATTGCCGACAACAGTAACCGTAAAAGAAAATCCTTGAGCCTCCTGCATGGGAAGTGGCTCAAGGATTTTTTATATAATGCGAAGGTGCAGCCAATCATCTATGGGGAGTAGGAAGAGGAGGCCTTCGCTTATATATCAGTAGGAAAAGCGGCAAGGTGTTGTCGTAATTTTGTTAAGAAACGCTCGCCGATCACTGATAATGGGCGATCGTTCTTTTTAATGAGGATGATCTCACCCTCGGACGCGTCGATCAAAGGAAGAAAAGCCAAGCCTTGGCGTTCTGGTTGGGCAACGATCCCCGAGCCGGTTCCATAAAGATCCGTCTGCTGTAATAGCTGGACCATTGTGCCTCGATCGCTGACATGCACCACTTGAGGGCTTTGAGCAAAGTCGATCAAATCCTCGGAAAAGAACGAATAGCGTTCATCTTCTTGCAAAAAGCGTACTTGCGGATAAGGCGCAAGATCCTTTAAGGAAAGCTGCTTTTTTTCTGTCAAGGGATGAGTCGCTCGTAAAAAGACATGGGGGCGAAACCGTCCCAACGCTTCGAAGGACAATTGGGCGCCTTGTAACAGTCGTTCCAATCCTGCTTGGTTTTGCTCATTCAAATAAAGAACCCCAAATTCACTTCGATATTGCTGCACGTCCGTGATCACCTTTAAGGTCGTGGTTTCTAATAGGCGAAACTGGCGGCAGTTGGGAAATTCCTGTAGCAGTTCACTGAAAATTCCAGCCGTGAAATCATAGTGCTGGCTTGCGATGGCGAAGGTTTGACTCGCTGCTTGCTTGCTGGAATAACGCGTTTGCAGCTGCGCCACTTGACTCAAGATCGGCTGGGCATGGTCTAGAAATTCCGAGCCTTCGGCAGTCAAGCGGGCACCTTGATTCGTACGCTCGAAAAGCTGGACCTCCAATTCTGCTTCCAACTCTTTCACGGCTTGGGAAAGACTTGGCTGTGAGAGATACAGCCGTTTGGCTGCTTCACGAAAACTTCCATGGTCAGCGATCGCTTGCACGATCCGCATTTGTTGAATATTCAATTTTTGACCTCCTTTACAAAGATTCAGACGGAAAAAGGGTTCACCAATCAATAGTAGTCAGTTCTTTTCCTTCTATAATAGAAGCTTCTTAAAAAATAAGACGACAGTTGCTGCTTATTGCTACTTGTGAAGCGGTTATTGCAATTCTTCAGGAATAAACCAATAGCCCGTTTGATTCTCTTCTGCCAGCAGTTCTTTAAAGGCTTCAGAACGATATGCTGCCACCACTGCCTGTGCCCAATCACTGTCTTGGTTGGCTTCTTTGACCGTTGCCACCAGTTCATACTCTTGCAAAATGTCTTCACTTAATAAGCTTTCCTCTGCAGCAATTCCAGCACTATAAACGATGCTGCCGGGAATCACCGCATAGTCTAAGTCTGCTAAGCTGCGGGGGATTTTCGCAGAATCCATCTCGACGATATCCAGGTTATAAGGATTGTCAGTAATGGTTCTTAACGTCGCGTCAATGGGCGCCACTTCGGGGTCAAGTTCGATCCAGCCAGCTTTTTGCAGCAGCAACAGGGCACGGGCGCTGTTTGACGGATCATTGGGAATCCCGATGGTATCGTTTGCTTCAATCGCTGCTAAATTGTCCTTTCTGCCAGGATACAAGCCAGCTGGAACGGTAGGGATCGGTGTGATACCCACCAAATCGGCACCCGTGTTTTCATTAAAGTTCTCTAAATAGGCGGTATGCTGATCCACGTTTAAGTCGATTTCGCCATCGTTCAGTGCAATGTCTGCTTCCAACACCCCAGTAAAGCCAATATCGGTCACGGTATAGCCAGCTTCTTCTAAAATCGGTTTGATTCCCTGAAGAAACAGCTCGCTGTAAGGTCCTGGTGTCGTACCAACTCTGATTTCTGTCTGCTGTTCTTCGGCATTTCCGGTCACTTCTTCTTGGTTGCCACAGCCCGTAAATAAGACCAAGGACAACAGACCAATGCCCATACCTAATCGAATCCTTCGTTTCATACCTCTTCCTCCTTTTTTATAAAAAAAACCTTCCCAAAGACAATTCTTTGGGAAGGACGATCATTTCGCGGTACCACCTTCATTTGTTTTTTGTTGAAACAAAAAACCTCAGTCAGTTCATCAAATAAACTGCATTGCGCTATCGGGCTTTCTCCGTCGGGGATTGTTCGTCCACGAATGCTCAAAGGTCATCTTCGGATCGTCTTCCTTACTCGTTTCCACCAGTTCCGAGCTCTCTTGAAAGAAAGGGGGGATCGTACTCTTCTTCTCACTGCATGTGTATGAAATTAGTAGTATCTTAGAACAAGATGAGAAAGTTGTCAATTGCTTTCGTGATAGGTGATTCCAATCACTACGCAGGTAGTAGGGGAACAAATGGGGAAGGGTAAGAATAGATCAATAAGGCAGGAAAAGCAGATGAATGGTCGAAATCGCTTGGTTGGGTTAGAATCGAAGCACAAAACAAAAAAAGAGGCGAGGAAATGAAATTACTTTTGATTGGACATACCGGCACACTTGGGCAGCTTTTAGTTGAAGGCTTTCAGCAGCTACCAGAGGTGGAGCTGATCACGGCTAGCCGTAGCAGCGGCGATCATCAAGTCGAAATTGCGGATGCAGACAGTGTCAGCCAGCTATTTGCAGCTACTGGGAAAGTGGATGCCACTGTTTCCGCTGCGGGAAGCACAGTGTTTAAACCCTTTGAGGAATTGACGCCAGCAGATATTCAACAGTCGGTGGCTTCGAAGCTGCAAGGACAAGTCAACCTTGCGTTGATTGGCCAGCATTTTCTCAATGAAGGCGGCAGTATCACACTGACTTCTGGAATTATCAAAGACGAATTTATCCCAATGGGCACGCCTTCAGCACTGGTCAACGGCGGTTTAGAAGCCTTCGTGGCATCGGCAGCTTTTGAGATCGGTCATGGGGTACGAATCAATGCAGTCAGTCCCAATGCACTTGTGGGCTCTTGGGAAACCTTCGCCGATTCTTTCAAAGGCTTTATTCCCGTTGGTGACGCACCCGTTTTTGCAGCGTATCAAAAAGCAGTCTTTGGGATCATGACTGGCAAAACCTTCACCGTTTATTAAGAAAAAGCAAAAGTAGGAAAAACCGCCAAATCAAAGCTGACTTGGCGGTTTTTGTTCTGCTGAAAAAGAAGTAGCAAGCAGTTAAGAAGAGAGCAATTGGGTTTTCAGCTTGGGCATTTCTGCTTTGAGTTGTTGGCGAGCAAAAGCCAAGTCATTGATCCAAGAAGCAATCGCTTCTTTTTCTAAGAACAGAGGCATTCGATCATGGACTGGTTCAACAGAATCGTTCGCGGCAGTCGTTAGAATGATTGATTCGGTTTCGATCTGATCCTCTTTTTGAAGGATGCGATAAAAACCAGCGGCATAAATCACGTGATCTTGCGAAAAGAGAAACTTTTCCTTTTCATGATTCCATTCATAGAAACCAGACATCGGAAAGACACAGCGATGCTCTTGGAAAGGTTTGCGAAAAGTCGGTTTTTCTTCAACGGTCTCAGAACGGGCATTGATCATCAAATGCCCTTTTTTAAAGCCGGTAAAGCCCCATCTTGTCACACCAGCTACAACTTGTTGTTGTTGATTTGCACCGATGGTTACGACATGATTGGAAGGGAAAACATCATTGACAGCGACAGTCTGTTGGCGCTTGCGGGCTTTCGCCGCGGCTTCTTGATAATATTCTGACAATTCGCCAGTTGATGGGTCAAATAAGTATCGGCCGCACATGGACGGGTCACTCCTTTTTTTGGATTGGCTGGTGCCTTTGTTTCAGTATAAAGACTCAAGGCGTCAAAACCAACTAACTTGCTTCACTTCTCGATTCAACAAGAAAAGGAGCTTAAACATATGTAAAAAGTCAGGAGTATTGCTTGATTTGCTGGAAATCAGATAACAAAAAAAGGCAGTCACCTACTGAGGTTGACAGCCTTTTTTATT
The DNA here is from genome assembly GCF_001544095.1 of Enterococcus casseliflavus NBRC 100478. Lineage (GTDB taxonomy): Bacteria > Bacillota > Bacilli > Lactobacillales > Enterococcaceae > Enterococcus_D > Enterococcus_D casseliflavus. The sequence continues at coordinate 60,976 of NZ_BCPT01000003.1, forward strand.
CTAGTTGGTTAGCCAATTTTTTTAACTCTCCCGCCGATTTTATTTGCGAAACGTTCAGCATCTTCTCTGCAAGTATAGGTTAATGCAATTGTTTTGTCCCGTGTTCTTTTTCCTTCGGCGGTTAGATAACCATGAAAGATTTTAATCGCATACAATAGATAAACACCTCCTTATCCTTGGTAATAATAACAAATTTACCGCTTACATTCAAGGGATATAGTAAAAGTTTATTTTTTGTTAGTTATTTTATTAAGAATTTATTCAAAGGTTTAAAAAACGATTGAAGGAGAAAGTAAGGGGTGATGGAATAGACCAATGTTTGCTGTTAAAAGGAAAAAAACTCCAAGGAAAAAGAGGCATGTTTCTGAATTTCCATCAAATAAAGAAACTGGCAACCGCTTAAATTATTCTTTTGCTGCGCCAATCGAATAGACCAATCCACGCGAATCAAAATGGCCGAAAGAAAACCTATGATAAAGCATAGCTGCCAAGCAGGGAATCCATCGTAAGGGATAGGGGCAAGTACGAAAAGGGAGAGTGGTCCAAACTAAGCACCTGTTTCTGTATTTTTTTATCAAAGAAAAACACCAGACCTTGTACTTTCACAAGATCTAGTGTTTCATCAGTTGCCCCGATAAACAAATTGCCCATCAAATACGGTCGCTTCAACAGTCGTTTGAAGCAATTCTTCGGCAGTCAAAGGCAAGATATTTTGGGACAAAATACAAAGATCGGCTAAACAGCCAACTTCTAATCGACCGATATCTTGCCGACTCAAGGCTTTGGCGGCGCCTGCGGTGTGGGCATAGAGGGCATCGGCGATGGAGATTTTTTCTTGTGGCATCAATCCGCCTGCTGGCTGGCCGTTTTTTTCCTGCCGAGCAACCGCATAATACAGCGAGTCTAAAGGAGTCACGTCGATCACGACTGGCGTATCAGTCCCAAAAGCCAAGGTTGCGCCTTGCTCTAGAAAGGACTGAAAAGGAAACATTTGACTGGCACGCTGAGGGCCTACTTCTTCATCGAGGGTCTCATAACCGACTAATAAATGGCTAGGCTGTACGGAGAGTACCAGTTGTTCTTGGCGAACTAGTGGCAGATCAGCGGCATCCATCACTTCCAAGTGTTCCAAAGTATTGGCTTTGCCTTTAGAAAGCGGGTGAGCAGCAGCACTTTCTTGATAAAAGAGGAGTGCTTGTCGAATCGCTTCATCACCGATGGTATGGATGCGCATCGGCCAGTCTTGCTGGTTGGCTTGTAAAATAAAGCGGCGCATCCGTTGAACATCGATCAACGGCATCCCGACATCACCAGCAAAATACGGTGTTTCATATTCCTCTTTTAAAAAAGCCGTGTGCGTACTCGTCACACCATCAAAAAATTGTTTGACGCCGCCCATTTGTACTTTTTCGGAGCGATAAGTACGGTAAGTTTTTTTCAGTTGCGTGATGTCTTCTCGCATGGCTGGATAAAAGACAGCGCGCAAGGTCGCTTCTGCTTCTGTTTGCCGATAAAGAGTGGGGTAGACCAAATCGTCCCAGCTTTCTCCTGTCAAGGCAACATCACCGATCGTCGTAATGCCGTATTGATTGAGCTGCTTCATATAGGTCAGAAAGGCAGCAGGGCTTTGTGCTTGGAAAGACTGTAAGACCTTTGCTAAATAATGAATGGCGATCGCTTCTAAAAAGCAGCCGCTTAATTGTCCGCTGTTTTCGTCAAGCAGTGCCTCGCCGCTGATCCCTGCTGGTAAGTTCTCAGGTGTGATCCCTAAAGCAGCGATCCCTTGGCTATTCAACCAAATACTGTGGGCATCACCTGAAATCAGCATGACAGGCGTGTCGGCACAATAGTTGTCGATCGAATCTTTCGTCGGGTAGACTTGCTGACCGAAATCACTGCTGAACCAGCCGATGCCGATTTTCCATCCATGAGTGATGGGCAAGGCGGGCACTTGCTGGGCAACGGCTTCTTCTGTCACTCCCGTAAGATGGGTCAGTGCCCCTTGATGGAGTAATGCGGAAAGATAAAAATGAACATGAGCATCAATAAAGCCTGGAATGATCATTTGTTCTTTGAGATCAATGACCTGGGTGTCTTCAGCAAGTGTTGGCAGCGCTGAAAGAGGACCTACAGCCATGATTTTCTGGTCTTCTATCAGGAGAAAGCCCGCAAAAGTCGTTTTCGTTTTGGTATCAAAGATGTGTTCAGATTTTAGTAATAGTGACAATTATAATCCCAACTTCCATTCAAGGAAAAGGTCGTTATAAAGCTCAACCGCTTCTTTTCCTAAGTATTCATAATGTTCCATTTGTTCCATCGCACTTGGCTCAGGGTAGAAAGCCTTGTCAGCAGTCAGTTCTACTGGCAGCATGGCTTTGGCCGTTTCACTCGGCGTGGCGTAGCCCACGTATTCGGCATTTTGTGCGGCATTTTCTGGTCGCAGCATAAAATTGATGAAGGCGTAGGCTCCCTCAAGATTGCCAACGGTTTTCGGGATCGCAAAATTGTCTGTCCAAATCGCACCGCCGTCATTGGGAACGATATAGGTGACGGCAGGATTTTCCGCCATCACATAAGCGGCATCGCCCGAATATCCGATTCCTAAAGGGGCATCGTTGTTGATCATCAAGGTTTTGATCTCGTCGGTCAAAACTGCTTTGACATTGGGACGGATACTTTCCAGCTTCTTCAAGGCTTTGGTGACCTTGGTCGGGTCTTTTTCATTTTGGGAAAGACCGAGCGTCTGTAACGCGATTCCTAAGGTTTCGCGAGCACCATCCACCATCAATACATCATTTTTAAATGCAGGGTCCCATAAATCACTCCAGCCATGGATCGAAGAAACATCAACTTCTTCAGTATTTGCCATGATTCCGATCGTGCCCCAAAAATAGGGGATCGAGTAGGTATTGTCAGGATCAAAGGCTTGATCCATCAAAAAAGGCGACAGATCTTCCGTTCCCGTCAATTTCTGATGGTCTAAAGGCACTAACAGTCCTTCTTCGATCATTTTCGGAATGATCGATTCGCTAGGGAAAACCAAATCATAGCGCGAGCCGCCTTGTTTGATTTTCGTTTCCATCGCTTCGTTGGAGTCAAATGTATTATAAATCACTGAGTAACCAGTCTCAGTTTCGAATGTTTTGATCAATTCGGGGTCAATATATTCGCCCCAATTGTAAATAATCACTGTATTTTTGTCGGACGACGTTGCTGCCCCCGATTCTTTCGTTAACACCGAAGCACCTAAAAACAGCAACGCGGTGATGCCGATCACACCGCCAAAAAATACCCACAACCTTTTCAATTCATCAATTCCTTCTTTCTCTACAATTTCGTATTTCTTGAGTAGCGTAATTGATTTTTAAAGAAAAGGCAATAAAAAAATGAAGAAAAAATAAACCCGTTTCTTTCAAGGCTTTGAAGGAGGAACGGCCAGGTGGCTGGGGCAGTTTCCAAACATATCATTTGTCAAATTCCCTCCTTTTGCCTAAGCTAGGGAAGTGAGAAATCAAGGGATGGAAAAACAGGAACCTCTCTTTGATGAAGAATGAATGTAAGGAGTGAAGCATCAATGGAAACACGTGCTGTCGTTATTGAAGCCTATGGTGGAAAAGACCAATTAAAAGAAGCAACGGTCCAATTACCAGAATTAAAAGCAAATCAATTATTAGTCAAAGTTGCCGCAACATCCATCAACCCGATCGATTGGAAATTAAGAGAAGGCTATTTAAAACAAATGTTTCCGTGGGACTTCCCAATTATTTTAGGCTGGGATGTCGCAGGGGATATCGTAGAAATAGGTGCTGACGTGACAGAATTCAAAGTTGGTGATGCGATCTATGCCCGCCCTGAAACGACTCGTTTTGGGACGTATGCTGATTACGCCATCGTGGATGCTGAGTTAGCAGCGATCAAACCAGAAAACCAAAACTACGCAGAAGCAGCTGCAGTGCCATTAGCTGGTTTGACTGCTTACCAAGCGTTGTTTGAACACGGTCGTTTAAAAGAAGGGGAAAAAGTCTTGATCCATGCCGGAGCAGGCGGAGTTGGTACCTATGCGATCCAACTAGCAAAAGCAGCTGGCGCTTACGTCATCACGACGGCTAGTCCTCGTAACCATGAGTTATTGCAAAAACTTGGTGCCGATGAGATCATCGATTACCATACGACAGATTTTGAAGAAGTCTTGCAAGACATCGATTTGGTCTTTGATACGATGGGGGGCGACACCCAGAAGAAAAGTTTCACTGTCTTAAAACCTAAGGGCCGTCTGATCTCAATTTTGAGTATTGAAGACGAAGACTTGGCAAAAGAAAAAGACATCTTCGCCAAAGCAATTTGGTTACGAACCAACGGCAAACAATTGGCAGAATTGACAGAGCTGATCGAAGCAGAAAAAGTCAACAGTGTCATCGGTGCAACCTTCCCATTGACGGCACAAGGAATTTACGATGCCCACGCATTGAGTGAGACACACCATGCAGTCGGCAAGATCGTTATTGAAAATCAAGACAATTTCATCAGCCAGGACGCAGAATAAAGGAGGCTGAACCGATGCGCTTATGGCATGAAGCGCTGATACCTGCTTTGCCTCGGCAGCAGCTGTTAGGCCAGCATCGTGAAGCAGCAGCCTTACGGGGGCTAGGCTGGGGTAAGAAGCACGCAACCGTCGATTACGTTTTTACCCATCCGCCCTATAAATTGTTTCAATACCATCAGTTAGTGCTGGATGAAATGACCTATCGAGGCTATCGGCCAGCACCTGAATGGTACGATCCAGCGTATCGTGGCAAAAATCTGCCGCTGGAACCCTCCGTTCAAGCTGTTCCTTTGACTACGCCGATCTATCCAGAACATGATGAAGCATACTTGGAAGAATGCTTAGTGAATCTCCATAGTAAAGGGATCTATCTTTAAAGACCAAACACTTTCCTGAATTTTTGTTCGGGAAAGTGTTTTTTTGCTTTAAAATTGGCAACTTACAAAAAGTAAGCATATTGTTCGCAACTTTTTTTGTTCCTTGTTATAGTGAGAACAGAGAATCAGTAATGAGAAATGAGGAAAAGAAAATGACCATCAATCACAGAAATCTTGAATTTGGGTTAGATACGTTTGGCGATCTAGCCTTTGATGATACAACGAAAGAACGGATCAGTTATAGCGAATCGTTGCGCAATATCGTGGCAGAAGGGAAATTAGCCGATGAAGTCGGCATCGATGTCATTGCCTTAGGGGAGCACCATCGGGAAGAATATTCGATCTCAAGTCCTGATACGGTACTAGCGGCTTTAGCGATGGTTACCAATACCATCAAATTAGGTACCGGTGTAACTGTCTTGAGTTCGGATGATCCCGTGCGGGTCTACGAACGGTTTGCGACCGTTGACGCGTTGTCGAACGGTCGTGCACAAATCATGCTGGGACGAGGATCTTTTACTGAATCATTCCCTCTATTCGGCTATGACTTGCAAGATTATGAAGAACTATTTGAAGAAAAAACAGCGATGTTTAGTGAACTGAGAAAAGGCAAACCATTAACTTGGGAAGGCAAGTTCACGCAATCCTTAAAAAATGCCGACGTTTTTCCAAAAATCGAGGGACACCAATTAGATACCTATGTAGGTGTCGGTGGAACCCCTGAATCGATCATTCGTGCCGTCCGTTATGGGTTTCCCGTTATGTTAGCGATCATCGGTGGCGAGCCTGCTCGTTTTGCGCCCTATGTTGATCTGTATAAAAAGGCAGCGCAGCAATTGGGGCAACCGATTTTGCCAATCGGCATGCACTCCCATGGTGTGATCGCCGACACCGACGAAGAAGCCTATGAAATCGGCTGGAACTACATCAAAAAGAGCATGGACAAAATCGGTCTTGATCGCGGCTGGCCAGCCATGAGCAAAGAGCGCTTTGACTTTGAAGTCGAACATGGATCTTACTATGTAGGCAGTCCAGAAACCGTAGCGCAAAAAATCGCCCGTATGATGCCGCAAGTCGGTGTAGAACGCTTTGATCTGGTTTACGGTACTGGCGGACAGCTGCAAAAAGACCGTTTCAAAACGATTGAATTGTATGGAACCAAAGTGATTCCACGGGTGAAAGAATTGTTGGCAGCAGGTGATAGCAATGCCTAAAACCATCGGTATTTTAGGCGCAGGCAAGTTAGGCTTAGCACTCGCAAATCTTGGTGCCCAGGCGGGCTATCGGGTCTTGATCGCCAGTACGAAGCCAGCAGAAAAAATCGCCTTGTCCGTTTCTGTGTTGGCTCCGGGAGCGATCGCAAAAAATGCCGTTGAGGTGATGACAGAAGCCCAAACGATCCTTTTGGCAATCCCATTGAGTAAGTACCAACAGCTGCCAGCAGAAGCTTTGGCTGGCAAGCTAGTGATCGATGCCATGAATTATTGGTGGGAAGTCGATGGCAAAGAAACAGAATACTCATCCATCGAGCAGACTTCTTCGGAACGTGTGCAACGCTATTTTTCCCAAAGTAAAGTAGTCAAAGGATTCAATCATATGGGGTACCACGATATCCAAGAGGAATCCTTGCTGACGAGAACGGCTGCTCGAGGAACTGCCAAAAAAGCCATCGCCATTGCTGGTGATGACCAAACCGCCCTCGATCAGATAGCAGAAATCGTTGCTGCCTTCGGCTTTGATCCCTTTCCTATCGGTGCTTTAGCTAATGGCATCATGTTAGAACCCGGCAGTCCTTTCTTTGGTGCCAATCAAACCAAAGAGGGATTGACGGCATTGATGAAGGCGTTTTGGAGCAGTGAGAAAGGGCAAGCGTTTCTGGCGCGTCCTTCCGCTGTGAGTAACAAGCAGCAGGTTCCTCAGTAAAAGAGCCGGCTCCACGTACGGCTGGATACGATAAAAACAACCCTCTTCTCAAAAAAAGAAGAGGGTTTTTCCCATCCAGTCAAATCAGCACGTGGTCGCTAAAAAATACAATGTGATTGTTACGATTGTGATTCGTAAGCAGTGGTTGTTACGTTTACGTCTCTGCCAGACGTTCCATAGTGTACATATTAGCCTGTACCTGCTTTGTGCTCGCCTTTGACACCCACCCATGTTTGTTAAAGATCGACTAGCCAGTTGGTTTGTTGGATCTTTCCATCTAATTCTCGCAGCTGTTTGGCGGTCGTATTCAATTGCTCCGTTAGCGTTTTTGTATCGATCGTGCGCACCAGTCGAATTTCGTTGCGACCCATTCGGGGAGCTGCTTTGGTTTCATCCAGTGCTTGCGTAAGCAGTGCATGCTTGCGGCGCAGCTGTTCTCGCTGTTCTAGTGCTTCCATCAGCAATAACGCACTATCTGCTAAAGAGGCAGTCGCATTTTTCCGATTGATGGCTACGACTAATTCTGAATACTGTTGATTGATCTCATCGTATTCCTTGAACAATTCTGTGATACTACGATCCAAGGTATCGCCTTCTTGGACTAACACACTGCTAGAGATTTCGTTGCGCAATTGAAACAGACGATTGTTCAAATCTCGTCTTAAAAGTAACGCTTCTGCTAATTTCATTTTGGCACACTCCTTTTTACAAATGAGAAGGCTTATCTAGTTCTTATCCTAGAGAAGAACGTGACGAAAGGCAAGCAAGACGCAAAACAAGCTCTGATAGAAAAATCATAAAAAACTGAATATTCGCAATTCTTGTTGACTTCCAAAAACACCAATAGTATACTTTAAAACAATCATGAAATAGACAAAAAAACGTCATTTACCTGTTTTTTAGATAAAAAGAAAGACGATGAAGAGAAGAGTAGCTTTGGAATCTGTTAGAAGAGAACCCGGATGGTGAGAAAGGGCAGCAGAAAAAAAGTGAAGATGAGCTCTGAGTGATCTGATTTGTTCACGCAAATCAGACGGAAAGCAGCCGTTACCGTGCCAAGTATCTTAGCGTACTGTTGAGGTGCCATTTGTGAGAATGGTGCGAAAAAGGGTGGTAACACGAAAATCTCGTCCCTTTGTTTGTCAAAGTTGATAAGCAAAGGGATGAGGTTTTTTCTTTTTATCGTTGAATGCGTTTTTTGCTGTCATGAAAAACACTTGCGTTGGTTGCGCAATCACATAGGAGGAAGAATGAAAATGATCTGGAAGAAGCGTTTATTGGTTGCAGCAGGAGTGATTGGGTTGACCCTTTCTGGCTGCACGACAACAGGAAATACCGAGGGATCAGAGGCTGAAACTAACGGTGCGCCGAATCAAGCGATTGCGGTGAGTCTACCAGCTGAGCTGACGACTCTCGATACGACCCAAACGACGGATAAAGCAACGTTTACCATCGTACAACATTTATTCGAAGGGCTCTACCGTTTCGATGAAAACAGTGAACCAGTTCCAGGCTTGGCAGAAGGAGTCGAAATCAGTGAAGATGGCAAAACCTATACCTTTACTTTGCGAGACGATGCGAAGTGGAGCAATGGCGAAGCGATCACTTCGGCTGACTTTGCTTATGCGTGGAAAAAGTTAGTTGATCCAGCAACGATGGGACCAAACGCCTATTTGTTGGATAATGTAGTCAATAGTAAAGACATTCGTGAAGGCAATGCAGACGTAGAAACGATTGGTCTGGAAACCCCAGATGACGCGACCTTTATCGTACAGTTGGAGCAGCCGCAGCCTTCGTTTTTATCCTTGATTTCCATCGGCTGGTTGGCACCGCAAAATCAAGCCTTTGTTGAAGAAAAAGGCGAGACCTATGCCCGGACAAGTGAAGATTTGTTGTATTCTGGTCCCTTTACTTTAACCGATTGGCAACAGACAGGAGACGAGTGGACGCTAGTGAAAAACGACCAATACTACGATGCTGATGTCGTTCAATTGGAGGAAATCAAAGGCTCCACCATCAAAGAAGAAAATACGGGGATCCAATTGTTTGAAAGCGGCGACCTTGATTTGCAAAAAATCAGCGGGATCTACGTCCAACAATACGGGGACAATGAAGAACTAGTTACGCAAAACGATGTGGCGAACTTTTTCTTAGACTTCAATAAAACCGCCAACGATGCCTTAGCAAATGTTCATGTGCGTAAAGCAATCGCGTTGGCGATCGACAAAGAAAGTCTCGTGGATAATGTGTTGAACGATGGAGCGAAAGTTTTAAATGGATTGATCCCTACTGGCTTAGCTGCGAATCCAAATACTGGCGAAGATTTTCGAGCATATAGCGGTGATTATAATCTGTATGATTTAGAGGCTGCCAAGGAAGAGTGGGAAAAAGCCCAAGCGGAAATTGGTGAAAGTACGACGCTGCGTTTATTAGTGACAGATGATGACAATGGTCAAAAAATCGGGGAGTACTTGCAAAGCCAACTGCAAGAAAACTTGCCAGGCTTGTCGATCTCCATCAACAAACAGCCACGTGCCAGCTTAAATCAATCAAGAGCAAATAGTGATTATGAGCTTTCCGTTTCTGGCTGGATCGCTGGAAGCAGTGACATGGATATGTTCTTTATCTTATACAAAAACGGCGCTTCCTTTAATTACGGCGGCTATGTCAATGAAGAATATACGGCGTTGACGGAAGATGCGCGCACCGTTCATGCCAATGACCCCGATCAATATTTTGAAGATTACAAAGCGGCAGAAGAAATTTTGTTGGAACAAGATGCTGCGCAAGTCCCTCTTTACCAAAGTGCTTCAAATTATTTGATCAAATCAAATGTTAAAGACATCCAATTCCCAGCTTATGGTGCGCATTTCTTTTTCCGCACCGCCTATGTTAGTGAATAAGGGGAAAAATAGTTGAATGAAACGCGCATGTTTATTCGATGAACATGCGCGTTTTGCAACAAAAAAAGCAGTTCAGAAAGCTGAACTGCTAAATGCGGAAGATGGGAGTTGAACCCACACGAGATAAACTCACACGCGCCTGAAGCGTGCGCGTCTGCCATTCCGCCACTTCCGCATAAGATAAAGATAATCCTTTCTAGGAAGAAAATCAAGTCCAATCTCACAAAAAGGAGCCCGCCAGCGGGGACTGGCGGGAAGGAGTAAAAATGAAAAAGTGTTAGGGTTGTTCGTTGGTATGCATTTATAATAGCGGGAAAATGTGAAAAAAAGTTGACGAATCAAACAGAATTCTGAGAAGAAATCGCCAAGAAAAAGTGAAACCATCTAGAACAGTCAGAAGGCAAAAAGGAGCCCGCCAGCGGGGACTGGCGGGAAGGAGTAAAAATGAAAAAGTGTTAGGGTTGTTTGTTGGTATGTATTTATAATAGCGGGAAAATGTGAAAAAAAGTTGACGAATCAAACAGAATTCTGAGAAGAAATCGCCAAGAAAAAGTGAAACCATCTAAAACGGTCAGAAGGCAAAAAGGAGCCCGCCAGCGGGGACTGGCGGGAAGGAGTAAAAAATGAAAAAGTGTTAGGGTTGTTTGTTGGTATACAGGTATCATACCGAGAAAATATGAAGAATTTTCGAGTGAAATTTAGAAATTGCGTGAATCTTTTGACAAATTATGGCTTCTGTTTGAATTTTTTCTTAAAAGAGAATTGACAAAAGGCACAAGCTTTGATAATTTTAATGAAACAAAATGCAAACGCGATGAAAAAGAAAGTAGAATCACGGGCGTTGTCTAGCAGAGAGTTCCAGCAGGTGAGAAGGAACGACAACAAATGATTTGAAAATGACTTTGGAGCGGATTTTCTGACTAATTAGGAAAATACGGTTGCCCCGTTAACAAGCGACAGTCTCCGAGTGTTTTCGGGTACTGAATGAGGTGAGGCCTGTGAAGGTTTTACAGATTAAGGTGGTACCGCAGGTGATGCCCTTAGCTTTGGCTAAGGGCTTTTTTTGTGTCTGTAGGGTCAGCTGTTTCATGCGAAGGTTTTGTTGAAAAGGAGAAAGGTTGTTGGGAGGAGAGAAAATGCACAAATTAGTGGTTCAAACCGATTTTGGTTTGCAAGATGGAGCGGTCAATGCGATGTACGGGGTAGCCTATCAAGTGGCACCAGAGCTGGTCATTGCGGATTTGACTCATGAGATCGAGCCATACAACATTCATGACGCCAGCTATCGCCTGCTACAAAGCGTCACCTATTGGCCAGCAGGAACCGTCTTTGTTTCAGTGGTCGATCCTGGCGTAGGGTCTGATCGACGAAGTATGGTTGCCAAGCTGGCGACCGGGCAGTTGGTTTTGACACCAGATAACGGCACCCTGACCTATTTAGCGACTTATATCGGAATCGCTGAACTTCGGGTGATCAATGAGGCAACTGAGCGCTTGGCAGGATCAGCCGAAAGCCATACGTTTCATGGTCGGGATGTTTATATGTATAATGCCGCTCGGCTCGCCAGCGGCGCCATCAGCTTTGAAGAGCTAGGAACACCTGAACCTAAAGAAGCGATCCAAGTTTTTGCCATTGAAAAGCCAAGCCAAACAGCTGAAACGATCACAGGGACGATCGATATTCTCGATATCCGCTTTGGTTCGTTGTGGACGAATATTCCCCACACGTTCTTTAAGCAATGGCAGGTCCAATACAATGAGTCGCTGCTCGTCAGTATCTACTACCAAGATACCCTGCGTTATCAAGAAGAAGTGCGTTTCGGACGCTCCTTTGCGCAAGTGGCAGAACAAGAACCCGTCTTATATGTCAATTCCTTGCTGAATATCGGTTTAGGGCTCAACTTGGCTTCATTTGCTGAAAACTATAAAATAGGGACTGGCACGAATTGGAAAATTACCCTTAAAAAAAGGAGAAATGAAAAATGAATCAATCAAAATTTACAGTAAAACACATTGTTGCAATCGGTATCGGTGCTGCGGTCTTTTTCGTCTTAAAACGTTTCGTCACGATTCCGACGGGTTTCCCAAATACAGATATCGCCACAGCCTATCCTTTCTTGGCGCTATTAGGCGTTGTCTACGGTCCGATCGTGGCTGGTTTAGCAGGTTTTATCGGTCATGCTCTAGGAGATTTAACGACTTATGGTCCATGGTGGTCTTGGATCGCCGCCTCTGGGATCTTAGGGGTGTTCTTTGGACTTTTGACTCGTTGGATTCCAATCCAGCAAGGAACCTTTGGCGCTAAAGAAATTCGGACCTTCTTGATCGGTGAAACGATCGCAAATTTGGTCGTCTGGGTGATCATTGCCCCGATCGGGGATATTTTGATCTATGGCGAACCAGCGAACAAAGTCTTTACGCAAGGAGTCATTGCGGGATTGACCAATGCAGTCGTAACTGGGATAATCGGAGTGATCCTGCTAAAAGCCTATGCCCAAACCAAAACCAAAAAAGGCAGCTTGAGTAAGGAATCCTAACCAAAGAAATGTGTGAAGGCTAAAAATGAAACAAAAAATCATTCAATTTACGAATTTTTCTTTCCAATATGATGCACAAGCGGAACCGACCTTGAAAAACATCGATCTAACGATCTATGAAGGAGAAAAAGTCCTGATCGTCGGTGCCAGCGGTTCTGGCAAAAGTACATTAGGAAAATGTTTGAACGGTTTGATCCCGCAAAACGACAAAGGCAGTAGTACTGGAGAATTGACAATCGGTACCAATGCCTTTGGGCAAGCTTCCATCTATGAGCTGTCTTTGACCGTCGGCACGGTGCTGCAAGACACCGATAGCCAATTTGTAGGCTTGACCGTATCAGAAGATATCGTGTTTTCATTGGAAAACGATCAGCGCAGTCAAGCAGTGATGCAAGAGGCGCTGCGTTTTTGGGCAGAAAAGACTGACTTAATGGATCATTTGGCGAAAAAACCGCAGGAATTATCGGGTGGCCAAAAGCAACGTGTTTCAATGGCAGGTGTTTTGATCGATGAAACACCGATTCTACTGTTTGATGAGCCGCTAGCCAACTTGGATCCGCAAACAGGTGTGGAAGCCATCAAAATGATCGACCAGCTGTATCAAGAGAAGCGTTTTACCACCATCATCATTGAACATCGCTTAGAAGAAGTGTTAGCCGCAGCTGTCGATCGCATCATCGTGATGGAAGAAGGCCGCATCCTTGCCGACAGTACACCGAATGAACTATTAAAAACGGATATGCTGCAGCAAGTCGGCATTCGTGAACCGCTGTATTTAGCTGCTTTAAAAAAAGCGGGGGTTCCCGTGACCGACGCTGCTGATTTGGTCGCGGTAGAAGCATTTGCATCACCTGAGATTGCCGAAAAACTGACTCAGTTTCAAGAAAAATTTCCGAAACCGGCGCTTCCTAGCCACCAGCCGCCGTTGTTGGAAGCGAAGAATCTATCGTTTTCCTACCAAGTGGGCAAACCCATTTTGCAAGCACTGGATTTTACCATCCATCAAGGAGAAATGATTAGTTTGGTCGGGCATAATGGCGCAGGAAAATCGACCTTGTCCCATTTGATTACCGGCTTTTTAACTCCGACTTCTGGCAAGTTGCTTTGGCAAGGAACGAACATGGGCAATGATTCCATCAAAGAACGAGCGCAAAAAATCGGGTATGTGTTGCAAAACAGCAATCAAATGCTGTCAAAAAACTTCCTGTTTGACGAAGTTGCCTTAGGCTTGCGCAACCGAAACGTTCCAGAGGCTGAAATTACAGAAAAAGTTCATCAGACCTTGAAAATTTGTGGTCTTTATCCGTTTCGTTCATGGCCATTGTCGGCACTAAGTCATGGGCAAAAACGCCGAGCCGCCATTGCAGCGATCCTCGTCTTAGATCCTGAACTCATTTTATTGGATGAGCCGACAGCGGGACAAGACTATCGCCATTACACCGAAATGATGCAATTTTTACAGGAGTTGAACCAGCGGGGATTAACGATCGTTATGATCACCCACGATATGCATTTGATGTTGGAGTATACACAGCGGACGATCGTTTTGACAAAAGGAACGATTTTGCTGGACGCTCCGCCAGAAGTTGTCTTAGCAGACAAACAAGTGGTGAGTGCCGCAAACCTCAAAGAAACCAGCTTGTATACACTGGCGACCCTTAACCAGCTGACAGATCCCGCCGCTTTTACTGCCGCCTTCATTGCCAGCGAGAAGGAGGGACACGATGGAGAGTAATCTAATCGGCTATCTTGACCGCAAAACGTGGATTCACCAATTAAGCGGTGCTGCAAAACTGATTTGTTTTTTGCTGCTATCCGTCATCGGGATGATTTCTTATGATACGCGCTTTCTCATTGGACTGGCATTGTTTTCGGTCTTTCTATTTGCCAGTGCTGGAATTCGCTACCGAGATATCGCTTTTGTATTAAAATTTATCATCTTCTTTTCGCTTTTGAATTTGGTGGCGGTCTATCTTTTCGCACCAGAATACGGGGTGGAGATCTACGGTACGCGCCACGTGATTTTCGAAGGGATCGGTCGGTATACATTGACCCAAGAGCAAGTGTTTTATGAGTTGAATCTATTGATCAAATATTTTGTCACGATTCCGCCAGGATTGATTTTCCTGTTTACCACCAATCCTAGTGAGTTAGCGTCCAGCATCAACCGCATCGGGATTTCCTACAAGATCGCCTATGCAGTCGCACTGGCTTTGCGTTACATTCCCGATATTCAAGATGATTTTCGGACCATTGCCAAAGCGCAGCAAGCACGGGGCGTGGAGCTTTCTAAAAAAGCACCTTTGCGCAAGCGAGTGGCAGGCAATGTCGCGATCGCGATTCCTTTGATTTTTTCCAGCTTGGAACGGATCGACCATATTTCTGCTGCCATGGAGCTAAGAAGGTTTGGCAAACATAAGCAGCGTACCTGGCTGAAAGCTAAGCCGATCCAAGGCAAAGATCTTTTGGCGATTGCTGTCGTTTGCTTGATCGTGGCGCTCGGATTGTCCTTGATGGTACTTAATGGCGGACGTTTCTACAATCCGTTTCGTTAACAAATCACCCCATGAAAACTAAAAAAACGGACGCATTGTCAATAATGAAAGTGGGACGGATGATTCAGAATTGATTCATCCGTCCCAGAAATGATCGAGCCAAAAAACGCAGGATAGTCAGTCAATTGACTTTAGCGAGTGCTACATTTGCTAAAGTCAGTTGCTGCTAGGTCTGCGTTTTTTTGCCGCAAAAAAAAGGAGCCCGCCAGCGGGGACTGGCGGGATAGGAGTAAAAATGAAAAAGTGTTAGGGTTGTTTGTTGGTATGTATTTATAGTAACGGGAAAATGTGAAAAAAATAGGAAGAGAAAGCAATAGAAGTGTGTCAATCTGTTGATGATTTTCGTAAAACATTCCAGCGGAAGCCTTTTAGATCTTTGATTGACGGAAACGCCAAATAAGGCTACACTGATGGCATCAAAGCAGTACAAGGAGGGGACAGGATGGATGCCATTACGATCAACGGACTAAGCAAACAATACAACAAGAAGTACGCCATCGAGAACGTATCATTGCAAGTGGCAGAAGGAGAGATTTTTGGCTTTATTGGACCAAATGGTGCGGGAAAATCAACGACCATCAAAGTATTGTTGAATTTTATCAAACCAGATGCAGGACAGGCGGCGATTTTTGGACGAGATTGCCAACAAGCAGCCAAAGAGATCAAAACGTTTACTGGGTATGTTTCCAGTGATGTACGGTTTTATTCAAAAATGACGACAGCAGAACTACTGGCATTTACGGCGGATTTTCATCAAGTCAAGCAGCCAAAAAAAGAGATTCAGGAGTTGATGGAGCTTTTTCAAATTGATCCAAACAAATCGATCGCAGAACTTTCTTTAGGGAACAAGAAAAAAGTCGGGCTTGCGAGCGCCTTGATTGCACAACCGAGAATGTTGATTTTAGATGAGCCGACCAATGGCTTAGATCCCTTGATCCAAAAACGGCTGTTTGAAGAGCTCCTTAGAAGAAACAAACAGGGGATGACGATTTTTCTATCTAGCCATGATTTGCATGAAATTCAGACCTATGCCCATCGGACCGCCTTTATTCGTGAAGGACAGATCATCACCGTGAAAGAACTGAGTGAGGAAGAAAATTTCGGCAAAGTTGTAACGCTCACGAATGAGGGTAGCCTCTCATTAGCCGGCTTGGAAAACGTACAGGTTCTTGCTCAGGAATCACAAAGCTTGCGTTTTTTCTATCAAGGGGACATGAATCAGCTGGCACATTTTTTAACCAATCCTGCCATTAAAGAGTTCACGATCGAACACCCAACCCTTGAACAGCAATTTATGCTCCTGTATGAAGGAGGTTCTCAAAAATGACTTTAATGAAAATCGATCTTAAAAATACCTTCAAAGGCTGGCTAGTCTGGGCGATCCTTTTTGCAGCAATCATTTTTGCATTTACGGCTATCTATCCTCAAATGATCACGCCAGAAATGAAAACGTCGTTAGACCAGATGTTGGGCTCTTTCAGCCCAGAATTACTAGGCATCTTTAACATCCAACTGACAGGACCCTCAAGCTTGGTTTCCCCGACAGGCTTTTTCGGGTACTACTTTCAATACTTATTTATCGCTGCGTGTATTTATGGGATGCTTTTAGGCTTGAACAGTCTGATCACTGAAGAATCAGAAGGAACGATCGAGTATTTATACGCTCAGCCTATTAGCCGCAGAGAAATCGTTGGGTGGAAGTTCCTCGCTCGATTGTTGTTGCTGACTGGCTTTTGGCTGATTGCTTATGGCAGTAGTCTGGCCTCATTTGCTTTGTTCAAACTACCTGAAGATGACCTGTCCGCTTTTATAGAAGAAATCAGCAAAATCTTCGTTGCCGAGTACGGTGTCTTAGTCTTTTTCCTCTGTCTAGGTTTCTTTTTATCCACGATCTTGCGTTCCAGCAAACAAACCGCCAGCGTCGGCTTAGGCTGCGTGTTCGGTCTGTATTTGCTCGGCATCGTGGGGGAACTCTACGATAAATTGGAATGGCTGGCAGGACTTTCACCTGTGCGGATGGCATTACCCGTCCAACTCATGGATAACGGCGCGACATCAGTCCTTTGGGTACTGCTGATCGGTATCATCTGTTTCTTTGGCACCTTTTCCCGTTATGAGCGTAAAGACTTGCAGGTCTGAGTATATCAATCAAAAGACAAAAAAGAGCCTGTCAGCGGGGACTGACAGGCAAAGGAGTAAAAATGAAAAAGTGTTAGGGTTGTTTGTTGGTATGCTTATATAATAGTCTCGAAATGTGAAAAAAGTATGACGAAGCAGGCACGTTTTTGCGAAAAAATCATTGCGAAAGTTAAGAAAGCGTAAAGCGTCCCTTCACCAAAAGGCTTGAAGGGGCAACAAGAACCTAAAATCACTCCGAAGCAGCAGGCGGTTCATGCTGTTTCGGAGTGATTTTTTAATTGAAGCTACTTGCTCAAGTCAAGGCTATCGACATTAAAGGTGTCGCCATGTGCTAAGTCACCATAACGATAGCCACGGTTAAACCAGTCCACGCGTTGCTGCGATGTGCCGTGCGTAAAACTATCTGGAACAACATAGCCTTGGTATTCTTTTTGCAGCGTATCATCCCCGATGGCATTGGCAGCTGTGATTGCTTCTTGAATGTCGCCAGCTTCTAAGATCGGTTGTCCTTGATAGGTTTCGCCTTGCAAGTATTTCGCAAAAGTACCAGCTAAGTAGTCAGCTTGCAGTTCCAAACGAACGCTGTACTGATTGTATTCCTTTTCTGAAACTTGCTGGCGGATTTTGTCCAATTGTTGGGTGATCCCCAGCTCATTTTGCACATGATGACCGACTTCATGGGCGATGACATAGGCCATTGCGAAGTCGCCGCTTGCGCCATATTTATCGGAAAGCTCATTGGCAAAGCTAAGATCAAGGTACACATTCTCATCTGCTGGGCAATAAAACGGACCAACCTGTGACGTGGCATAGCCGCATGCCGACTGCACGCTTCCCGTAAATAATACGAGTGTCGGGTCTTGATAGGTTTCTTGCCGCTCTTGAAAAACGTCTTGCCAATAATCTTCTAAATAGCCGAATACGACTGCGGAAAACTCTTTTTCCTCCGTGTACTCACTGGTGCCCACATTTTCTGTCTGGTAATTGGCTGCTTGACCGCTGCCACCCAAGACATCCGGCAGCGAATTTAAATCACCACCGCTAAACAGGAAAAATAAAACAGCGATGATCACCGTACCGATCCCGCCACCAGCAGCCAGCATCCCGCCTGAGCCAGATGATCGCCCCGTTCGATCATCGACATTTCTGCTTTGTCTACCCCCACGCCATTTCATGTTATCTCCTCCTATATAAATCCTAGCTTAATTATAAGAGAAAGGCGGCAGATTGTGAAAAAAAGCGACTTGAAATTGTTATAAAATGCCTGCAGGAGCCTTGAAAATCAAAGTGTACACTCCTTTTAATCATTCTTTAATCTAACAATTAGCCTTCTAATTTGGTACAGTAGCAATAAAATAGAGGTAGAGGGTGAGCGTATGAAAATGAATTATTCGGGGACATCGGAACGAAGGATTTTGATTTTTAAACGGTTGATTGCTGGCGAGCACCTCAGCTATCAGCAGTTAGCAGAGGATTATTTCGTTTCCCGCAGCAGTATTGCAAAAGATATTTCTTATTTAAAAGAACTGTTTCAAAAAGAAAGCTTGCGCCTGAGATTTGATAATTCAGGTACATTTTTTGAAGGAAGTGAATCCCAGATCCATCGGGTGCTCAAACGCTTTTGCTTAATGATGCTGGATCAACCAGCGGCGTTTTCCTTGTTGGTGGAACCTGCGAAATACCAGGAAGTAAATCAGGCGTTTCGTCGAGCGTTAATGGAAAAACAAGTGGAAATGCCCGACAGCTACATCCAAAGTATCGTCCTTTCCATCGTGCTGCTGATCGAACGGGCGAGTCATGCGGAAAACTTAGTGATTGAAGAAAATCGCCAAGTGGGGAAACTGTTTTTGGAGTTCGACAAATATCCGTTAGTCTATGAGCTACTGAAAGAAATCGAAGAACAGCACATTTATCAATTTTCACCAAAAGAAGTGCAATATCTAACCTACCTGATTGTCGGTAGCGGCTTGAAATTTTTTATGAAAAGTGAAAAAGTTCCTTTCGTCTTTCGGGGAAAAGTGCGCAACTTGATTCAAAAAATCAGCGAAGGCTTAGGCACCGACTTGACCCAAGACAATCGATTGGAAGAAGATGTGACGATCCATCTGTATCAACTGCTGTTGCGGATCGAAGCGCAAACCACAGTCGTCAACCCTTTGTTAGAGGAAATCAAGCAAAACTATCCTGCCTTGTATGGCGTGGTCTGGTTCTCGCTCCATGATTTTTTGAAAGCGTATCAAGTGGGGATCTCTGATGATGAGATCGGATTTGTCACAATCCATTTTCAAGCAGCGATCGAGCGAATGCGCCGCATGAATAAAATCATTTTTGTCTGTCCCAATGGCGTCGGCACTAGCTCGTTTGTCTCTGCGAAAATTCGTCGCATTCTGCCAGAGATCGACAGTATCGAAACCGTTTCAGTTGAAAAATTAAAGCAGATGGACATCTCGGCGATCGATTTTATTATTTCAACCATCGATCTTGTCGGGATTCAAAAACCTGTGGTGCGGATCTCGCCTATGGTGACCAATCGCGACATGAAGCGGATCATGAATCACTACATCGATTTAGTCATCGATAATGAGGCGGTGGTCGATCAAAATGGTTTACTTCTTCAAGCCCAATCGATGATCCAGCCAACCGTCTTTTTCGAGCGATTTGCCAGCAAAACAGAAGCCATCAATTTTCTGATCGAACAAACCCCTTTTAGTGATGAAAAACGAAAAGCGCAGTTTCAGCAATCCGTCATTGAAAGAGAGCAGCTACAATCAACCTATTTAGATAATGGCTTTGCCATCCCTCATGGCAATCCAAATTATGTCGAAAAAACAGCCATCTCGATTTTGCTTTTGGATCAGCCAGTAGAATGGGGCAACCAAAAAGCCGACATCATTATTTTATTGATGATCCGAGAGGATGAGACGCAAAAGGTGGAACCAATGATGAAATTGATCATGCAAGGAATCGAAAACAAAGAATGGTTCCTATCAAAAATGTTGGAGGTTAAATCAGAATGAAAGTGAAGGATTCTTTGCCTGAAAAGCATATACAAACGGATGAGACAGTGACAGATTGGCGCTCAGCCGTAAAATTAGCCAGCCAGCCCTTGCTGGATGAAGCGCTGATTACGTCAGCTTACATCGAAGCGATGATTCAAAGTGTGGAAGAAAATGGTCCTTACATGGTGTTGGCGGATTACTTTGCGCTGATGCATGCCCGTCCTGGAGAAGGGGTTTTGGAACAAAGTATGAGCCTTTTAGTAACGAAACAGCCCATCGATCTTGAGGGCAAACCGGTGCGGATATTTCTTGTCTTAGCCGCCGCAGATAGTCAAAGCCATCTAGAAAGCTTGAAAGAGATCATGGCGATCTTTATGGATGAAGAAAAATACAACGTGATATTAAATGGCGATTGGGAACAAATTTGTCAATTATTCCAATAGGAGGAAAAGGATATGAAAATTTTAGCAGTATGTGGATTTGGTGTAGGAAGCTCAATGGTATTGAAGATGACGATCGACAAGGTAATCAAAGAGTTAGGGTTGACGGCAACTGCCGAGAATACTGATTTATCGACGGCAAAAGCGACACCAGCAGATGTTTATTTTACGAGTAATGAATTATTGAATGAGTTAAAAGCATCCGTGAAAGCACCCGTTTATCCAATCAAAAAGTATATGGATAAAGAAGA
Organism: Enterococcus casseliflavus NBRC 100478; assembly: GCF_001544095.1. Lineage (GTDB taxonomy): Bacteria > Bacillota > Bacilli > Lactobacillales > Enterococcaceae > Enterococcus_D > Enterococcus_D casseliflavus. The sequence continues at coordinate 81,642 of NZ_BCPT01000003.1, forward strand.
AGTCAAACAGCAAATGGAAAAATTTTTAGCTGAAAGAGAGGGATAATCATGAATTTTGTCACGGATTATATTTTAAAAAATCCGCCAGTCCTACTGGGGATCATTGCCATGATTGGGTTATTGGTACAAAGAAAACCTTTTGCAGAAGTCGTCAAAGGAACCTTAACAGCTTCCTTCGGGATGGTGGCATTGACGGCTGGGGTAAATATGTTGGTGGGAACGATCGCACCGATCAATGCAGCGGTTCAAACCCAATTAGGCGTTGCTGTGTCAGATGGACTCTCTGACATCACCTTTACGGCAGAATACGGCGGAACAGTTGGTTTAGCGATGTTTTTCGGACTTGTCATTCATTTATTGATTGCTCGCTTTACACCTGTGAAGACGATTTTCCTCACCGGTCACATGTTGTGGTGGTTCCCATTTGTCATCGTCGCTGGGGGCGTTGAAGGCGGACTTACCGGAATCCCATTGTTGATTTTAGGGGCGGTTCTATCTGCTTGTTACTGGTCCTTCATGCCATGGATCATGCGTAAATATGTGTGGGATGCCACAGGCGATGATTCATTCTTGATCGGTCATCCAACGGGGATCTTGTCATTGGTTTCAGGCTTTGTTGCAAAACGGGTCGGAAACAAAGAAAAATCGACGGAAGATTTGAAAGTGCCAGAAAATCTCTCGTTTTTCCGTGAAATATCGATTACTGGCGCGTTAGTGATGTTTTTGATGAATATCGTTATCGGTTTGATTGCGCCCGTATTAGTTCCTGAAGGGGGCAACTTGGTGATGTTTGCGGTTGATGCTGGCTTGAACTTCGGTGCAGGACTATTGATCATGTTGTATGGGGTACGTCTATTGATCAACCAAATCATTCCCGCCTTTCAAGGGATCGCAGAAAAAGTCGTTCCTGGAGCGAAACCAGCTTTTGATGTGCCCATCTTGTTCAACTATCGTCCAAATGCTGTAATCATCGGCTTTATCGTGGCGATGATCACCTCAACGATTTTAGTGGTCATTGCCAATACGACCAACGTCTTTGGCATTTTGATCGTTCCTTTAGTCATCACCAGCTTCTTTGAATGTGGCGGTGCTGCGGTGATCGGCGAAGGGCAAGGGGGCTTGCGAGGTGCCATTATTGGTACGATCACAGCTTCTGTCGTTATGGTAGCACTCGTTGGGATCTCTGCAGCGATGTTCTCAACGACGATTCAAAACTGGATCTTGATTTTCGGTGGGAACGATTTATCTCTATGGGGCATCCTTGGTGAATTGATCGGCAAGCTGTTTGGAGGGTTTTAAATGTTTCAATACTTTGAAAAAGCAAAAGAACTATTGTCTATTGTAGAAGAAAAAGAAGCACCAGCGATTGAGCAAGCCATTGAATTACTGACGCAAGCCAACTTGACCAAAAAAGCCATCTACATTTTTGGCGCAAGTCACGCTGGGATCTTAGCTGAAGAGATGTATTATCGAGCAGGTGGCATGATGACCATCAATGCGATCTTTGGAAGAGAACTGATGCTTGATCGCAGCCCAATCACCTTCACTAGTAAAATGGAGCGCTTAGAAGGCTACGGTAGTGCCTTGGCGGCGACCCAACCCTTTACAGCAGGTGATGTGCTGATCTTGCATTCGGTGTCTGGGCGAAACCCAGTTATCATCGATATGGCGCTTCATGCCAAAGAAAAGGGGGTCAAGATCATCGCATTAACGAATCTTACCTATTCGAAAACAGTCACCAGCCGCCATACTTCAGGCTTGCGTTTGTTTGAAACGGCGGATATCGTCATCGACAATCATGGGGAGATTGGCGATGCAGCGTGTACGATTCCTGACGTCGAACAAAAAGTCGGCCCCACATCCACCGTAGTCGGCGCAACGATCTTAAATGCGATCATCGTTGAAGTTTGCCAAAAACTAAAAGAAGCCGGTGTCGACTATCCGCCGATTTTTTATTCAGCGAACCTAGATGGCGGGGATGAATTGAACCAATCCCTGTTTGAAAAGTACCAAGAAGCGATCCATTATCAGCTGTAAGTCAAGAGTTAGTCGTTCCTTAGCGAAGTAAGACGGTCAAAGAAACCATTCAAGACATTTTCTCCTTGCGAGAGAATGTCTTTTTTGTAGTTACTTGTTAGAAAAGGACCGGAGCATAGGGATGAAAAAGCGATTCAAGCAAAGAAGGCTTAAACTGGAATTGTGTATTTTTACTTAATAATGGTCTTTAAAAATAAAAATATATAAAATGTTAGCTAAAATATGAATAAAATACTACAAAACGATTGTTGTTTAACTTCCCGCTCGGTATAATTAGCTTGGGAGCTACAGCAAGACAACAAATAATGAATAAAAAATCTACAAACCGTTGATTAGAAAGGAGCAGCTTATGGAGTAGGTAGAGAGGAAGATCGAAAAAAGACAACATTGTAAGAGTAACAGGTGGTGAATTCTTCCATATCTCTAACTTCCAACAATTAGCTGATTTTAACTAATGAAGAAATAATCATTTGATGGACATTTTTCATAAACTTCGAAAACCTTAGATGTAAGGAGTGAATTGAATGCAATCAGATAAACGCATAACCGCAATGAATAAGAAAGAGGCTGATAGAGCAGATCCCTTATGTATCATTCTTTGTATTTTATTTATCTATTTCACCATCTATCACTTTTTAGTTTTACCTGTAAAAGCAGCCGAAGTTTCAGATACTGATTCAATTCAGATAGAAGGCACCTTAGCCGCCATCCTTAACAGCGAAAGGAATACTAAAGAACCCACAGTTCCGCTCACTGAACCATTGCTGGAAATCGTCACAGAACTTCCTGATTCAGAATTAATGATTCCCTTTATTGAATTGATTTATGCAGTGACACCAAGTGCGGGGCAAACGCTGGAAGAAGTCTATGTCAATGTAAACGGCGAATACGATCGACATTTGTATCAAAGAGCGATAGGGGAGCCGAAGGTCACAGAGCGAACATTTGGTGAAGCTCGTCTCTTTCTTTCTACCGATGAACAGGAGAGCCGATTTGAATTGGTCGCCGTCGATAGCAGTAACAAAATGACTTATTATCCCATTGAGCATTCATTTTGGTTATCCGAAAATCCCGAACCACCGTCGCCGACTATCGCTGATGTAACGACGGAAGATTATTATGGGAAAGAAGTGACCTTTATTAATAACCGGCTCCATCTCCAATTGAACCATGAGACTTATACGCAAAAAAATGATGAAGGGTTCGAAACGATGCTTGACTTTGTTCTTGATGAATTTTCCTACTACGATATGGAACTGATTGCTGGACCAGACAGAAATGATCGAGTAGTGATCCAGTTGAAGCAAACCTCGTATGAGGAACTGGACAGACTTATTTCTGATTTGAATCTTTTCACGCGTGATGTGATTGCCAATGGGAGGAGAGAGGAAATCAATTTAGCAGCAGCTGAACATCTCCCAAAAACAGAGGAACCTGTCAATCGTTCTGTAGAATTCAAACCAGAGATGCTTAAAATCGGCTGGGTACCTGGTTTGTTTTTCCGAAGGTATCAGGACAATGTGATATTGTTCAAATTTCATGAGGAATCCGCTTTTTTAAATCCAGAGTCGTTTCCTGAAACTTATCTTAGCAAGGCACTGATAAAAGAAAAAATCGATGAAGCTGTTGCAACGATTGGCGGCGTTCGTTTAGAAGAAAATCGACCTTCCTATCCTTATGTGGAAGTAGGCGTTGCAGGAAATACCCCAAGGAATTTAGTAAAAAAAGGGCAGCAACTACTAACTGATTATCCAGAGATATTTTCGGAAGCAAATTTAATAATCAGAGAAATTCAGAAACTTCATAATGTGTCAGATGTTTATTTACCACGATGGCGTGTTATGAGCACCTTTGAAGAACGGAACTACCCTATCTGGGCAATCATCAACCCGAATGGCACAGTTTCGTCGTTAACGAGTATGGGTTGGCACGGCGTGACTGTCAGCATGGCGTTAGTGATAGGATTTGGTTCTATCGGCTTTATTGTGTTTATATTTGAACTTTTTGCTTGTCAAAGGGCAGAAAGACGGAAAAGTAATAGACAATCAGGTAAAAACTGATTCTCGTTGGCCATTCTTAAATTCTAATAGAATTCTGTTACCTCCAAAGAAGAAAGGAGCAAAGTGAATGCAAGTCGCTGCGCAAATAAATTCAACCGAAGAGAAATTTTTTGAAAATATCTTTCCCATCTATAAAATCTTTAGTCTGTGTTTCTTTGCTCTTGCCATCTATCATATGACCAGTTGGCAAGTATTAGCAGCCGAAGGACCAACCGACCAGTCCCAAGGCGTCATAGCCGACATCCTCAACAGCGAAAGGATTACCCCAGAACCTACAGAGCCGCTCACTGAACCATTGTTGGAAATCGTCACGGAACTTCCCAATTCAGAACTAATGGTTCCCTTTTTTGAATTGATTTATGCAGTGACACCAAGTGAGGGGGAAATGCTGAAAGAAGTCTATGTCAATGTGAACGGTGAATATGATCGGCATTTGTATCAAAGAGCGATAGGAGAGCCAAAGTTCACGGAGCGAACATTTGGTGAGGCGAGGCTTTTTCTTTCTAGTGACCAACAGGAAAGTAAATTTGAATTGGTCGCCGTCGATAGTAGTAACAAAAGGACTTATTATCCCATAGAGCAGTCATTTTGGTTATCCGAAAATCCCGAACCACCGTCGCCGACTATCGCTGATGTAACGACGGAAGAGTATTCCGGTGAAGAAGTGACCTTCATTAACAATCGGCTCCATTTTCAACTGGATAGGGAGCGCTTTAATCAAGAATTCGGGTCAAACCATGAAACGGTTTTAGACAAATTGCTTTATGAACTTTCATATTTTGGTGGTGAACTTCTATCCGGTCCAGATAAAAATGATTTTGCAACAATTCGTTTGAAGGGAACTTCTTATGAAGAGCTTGAAAGGATTATACAGAAGTCAATCTCAGAATCCTATGGATTTATCGCTGATGGAAAGATCCAAGAGATAGCTTTAGCCACATCAGACTTATTGCCTAGTGAGGAAGAATCTGTCAACTGCTCCTTTGAGTTAAAACCTGAAATGGTGCGAGTTGGTTTTGTTCCTGGATTGTTTTTGAGAAGGTACCAAAACAATGTGTTGAGCTTTCAATTGCATGAAGAAACATCTTTTTTTGAATGCTGAAACGTTTCCAGAGACTTACCTTAGTAAAAAACTGATTGAAAACAAGATTGATGAAACAATTACAGCAATAGATGGGATTCGCTTGGAAAGAAATCCTTCTAGTTATTCTCTTTTCCGAGTAAAGGTTGCTGATGGGACACCTAGAGAATTGATAAAAAAAGCCCAAAAACTATTGGCAGAGCACCCCAACATTTTTGCAGAAGCAGGTTTAGCTGTATTGGCAGACATAAAAACACCACGTTATGACACAACTCCTGAATACGAAAGAAAACCTCTTGATAGGCGATTAAATCACTTAGAACAACAAATATACCAATTTTGGGGAAGGATTAATGAAAATGGCACAGTTTCTTCAATGGCAGATATGGGCTTAAGAGGGCTGCCGACTATCGTGAAACTACTAGGAGGTGCCGGTCTATTTTGTGGCATTCTGAGTTTCGCCATCTTCATTTACCGAAAAAGACCTCCTCGCAAGAAACACGAGTTTTGGGGGTAACGTTCACTGATGGGCATGTGGAAAGTCCTTTCAAGCTGAAGGAAAACAGGGAAACGTTGTTGTCTTTAAGTGTCGAAACAGTGAAGGACAACCTTCTTTCGAGAAACCGACATTCGATTAAAAGCTGTGATGAACGCATAGCTGACGCTTGTCACCTTTAAGAAAATCGAAGTGCTAGCAAGGGAATTTCTGCCAAAAAGAATATTTTGATCGTACGACTTTGATCCACGCAAAGCTAACCACTGGAGCCTTGGTTACATAAAAACCTCTCAAAAGCAGCTGGTCGCTGATTTTTGAGAGGTTCTGTCTGCCAAGAGATAGCTATGGTGTTTTTTTCAGTTGAAATTGTTTATTCAAATTCTTCATACTCATTTGGGTCTTGACCATCGATGCGGCCGTCTGCTTTGTTTAACTGATTGATTTGATTGATTTCATCTTCAGTAAGTTCAAAGTCGAAGATCGCAAGATTTTCTCGTTGATGGGCGAGGTTTCTTGATTTTGGAAGGGGCAAAATGCCACGATCCACATGCCAGCGCAAGATGATTTGACCAGCTGATTTTTGGTATTTTTCAGCTAATTCAGTGATCAGTGGTTCTTTCAGGGCATCGCTGCCACGACCTAATGGGCTCCAAGCTTCCGTTACGATGCCGCGTTTTTTGTTTTCTGCGACCATTCGTTCTTGGACCCAGTAAGGATGGATCTCAATTTGATTTAGTGCAGGAGTCACACCAGTTGCTTCAATGATGGCATCCAAATGTTCTGGTTCAAAATTGGAAACGCCGATGGAACGGATCAAGCCTAATTTTTGGGCGGTCACTAAGGCTTGCCAAGCTTCGACATATTTGCCGCGTTTTGGTAATGGCCAGTGGATCAAAAAGGCATCGAAGTAGTCGAGTCCCATGCGAGCAAGGGATTCTTGAATGCTGGTTAGGGCATCATCATAGCCATGGTATTTTCCTGGTAATTTTGAGGTGATATAAAATTCTGAACGTGGGATACCCGAGCGACGGATCGCTTTGCCGACAATGCCTTCATTGTCATAATTGGTTGAAGAATCGATCAAGCGATACCCGTCGGCGATCGCTGCTTGCAGCTGGCTCAATCCTTCGCCACCTCGGATCTGATAGGTACCGATGCCCACTGCGGGGCGTAAATTGCCGTCGTTTAATGTCAGTAAAGGTGCTTTCATAAAATGATTCCTCCTTTTCTTCTCTACATTCTACTCTAACGCTTTTTTGACAGGAACGTAACCAACTTGCTCAAACAGACAAAGAAAAAAGAGCAACGGTTTCTGTTTCAGAAACAATTGCTCTTTTTGATCAAGTTATTTTTTAGGTGGTGTGCCATACATCTTAGGTGTGACTTGATCGAGTTTTGGCGCTTCTCCTTCGACTTTTGGTTCAGCTAACCATTGATACTCGCCTTCACCGTCGAGGGCTTTGCCTTTTGCCCAAGGACCTTCTTTGCTTTGATCGCCTTCTGAGAAGTTATAGAAATCATAAGCGATGTCTAAGCGTTCGTTTTTGCGATCAAAAGTACTTGGCACTAAAATCGTTCCTTCATTTTCTTCCAGTTCTTTGACAGCAGCTGCCCATTGATTTTGGTGGTAGCTATCACGTGCTAATAAGACCGAAAGTAAATCTTTGACCCCACGGTCATCGATCATTTCATAAATGCGTGCTACTTGCAGACGACCTTGTGATTCCGCATTTAAGTTGGCACGGAAATCAGCAAGTAAGTTGCCACTAGCAATGATATTCGCACCTGACCATGGATTGCCAACGCTATCAGCAGGACGTGGTCCTAAGCCTGCAACGATGGCATGTTGCGGATTCATTCCAGAAATGATCGCACCGATCGTTGGGTCTTTTTTCATGGCCGCTTCTTGATCTTCCACAGGCGCACCTTCCAGTAGACGTGCAACCATCGTTGCTAACATTTCAACGTGTCCAAGCTCTTCAGTAGCGATATCCATCAACATGTCTTTGTATTTTTCTTCCCCACGGCAGCTCCATCCTTGGAATAAGTATTGCATGGCAACACTCATCTCTCCATATTGTCCACCGATTAATTCTTGAAGGTATTTCGCAACTAACGGATTTGGTTTTTCTGGCTTAGCTTCAAACTGTAATTCTTTCTGATGACGAAACATACGATTCCTCCTAAAATTTTTTATTGGGCCCATAAAAAGTTTCTCATGAATCGAAAGGTTCGTCTAATAAAACGCACTTTGCCAAAATGAAAAAAGCATCGAAAAGAAAAGCCATTTATTTTGACAAAAAGCCTGAAGCGTTAGATAGTTAAATTAAGAGAGAATTAGAAAAGGAGCGAGTCACCATGTTTCAGTATTACAAAATGGAAGACCGAAAAATAAGGAAATCTTCGGAGGAGGATTACAATTGGCTAGTGGTTTCTGGCACAGATCCAGAGGAACAACGACACTTGTTAGATAAGTATCAACTGCCTGAAGATATTTTTATTGGCGCCAATGAACCGGAAGAAGTGTCACGTTTGGAATACTTGCGCAACACCAAGTTAAATCATCCGATTCTCTATACTTTGATCGATTTGTCGGAAGTGACACAAGATCGGATCGAAGACCGTCTTGAGCCTGTGACTTTTATCTACACCAAGGATTTGTTGATCACCTACGTATCTGAACAATCCAATCTGATCAAACGATTGATCGAAAAGCATGAGCAAGATATCCAGCGGTATGAAGATATTGTTGCTTATGCCACGTTGATGATCTACACCCATTACATCAAAGGTTTGCAGGAGATGAAGAAGCAAATCGATGATTTGGATCAAGCAGCCCGTAAAACGACGGAAAACAAGGAATTGTTTAACTTAGCCGATACCGAGCGAGATATGGTCTATCTTGATCACACCTTGCGGGACCAAAACCATACTGTCGATCGATTGATGGATCGCAAAGAATTTTTGGATCGTTTGGATAATGAAGCACTCGTTTATGACATCAAGCTGCGGCAGAAATTTGCCATGAAAATGGTCACCATCTATCGCGACTTGTTAGAAACCATCGGTGGCTTGTTCTCCGATATGATGGACAACAATCTAAACCATCTGATGAAATACTTAGATTCTGCGGCATTAGTGGTGGCAGTGCCGTCCTTGATCGCGGGGCTATGGGGGATCAACACCGGGGGACTGCCAGGAAAAGACAATGCGATCGGTACGATTGTCGTCTTTGGCTTGGCTATTTTAGTCGGCATTTTAACTGCCGTCTACTTGTCACGAAAAGACTTTTCAAAATAAAAAGCGCCGCTGCTCTGTGGCACCGTTCATCCATAAAAGGAGAAAGGTGCGACGAAGCAGTAGGCACTTTTTTTATTTTAGTCCGCTGTCTAAATTGCTGTCGAGAATCCAGCGCTGAAAGGCGAGGAAGACCAGCAGCAAAGGCAAAATGGAAATTACCGAGGCAGCGATCAAAATCGTCCAATTGATATTTTCCGCGCCCACCAAGCTGCGGATCGCCACTTGCAAGGTATATTTTTTCGGATCATTCAAGACGATCAAGGGCCAGATATAATCATTCCACCGCCACTGGAAGGAAAAGATCCCCAGTGTCATAATGATTGGTCGGGCAATCGGCAGCATGATTTTCAAAAAGATCATCCCATCCGAAGCGCCATCGATACGGGCTGATTCAATCAGATCGTCAGGAACGGAGACGAAAAAGGTCCGAAACATAAAGATACCTGTTGCTGTATTGATGGAAGGGATGATGATCCCCAATAAGTTATCATATAAGCCTAGTGAACGAATGACAGAAAACGTTGGGTTCATGATAACTTCCGTCGGCAGCATGGTGGTGGCGATGATACAGATGAAGAAAAAACGCAGCCATTTCGCATCATATTTTGCAAAGGCATAGCCACAGGCGGCGCTGACTAGGATCGTCAATAAAGTGGTGACCACCGCTGAAATCAACGTATTATTGAAGTAACGAAAGAAATCCAATGTTGTCCAAGCATCAATAAAGTTTTGAATGGTTGGATTTTCAGGAATGATTTTCAAGGGATAAGCAAATAGTTCGGTCCCTGGTTTAAAGGCACTCAATAAGAACCAAAGCAGTGGAAAAAGGTACAGCAGGGAAGTGATGATCAGTGCCAACGTTAAAAAAAACATCGCTGACTTTCTTGTGACAGGTCGTTTGGTTTTGATGGTCTTAGATGTCATTCTTGCCGCCTCCAATCTTCATTTGTGCTAAGCCTAACAGTAAAAGAATCACGAAAAGTACCATGGAGGCAGCACTGGCATAGCCGACCCGCATTTTGTCAAACCCAGCCGTATAGATATATTGCACGATCAACATGTTGTCGGTTCCTGGACCACCATTGGTCAGCGATTGCACGAGGGCGAACTCTTTCATAGCGCCGATCGAAGCCAATAAGATGACCATAAAGGAAGTCGGCCGCAGCATAGGCAAGGTGATGTAGCGTAATTTGTGCCCAAAGCTGGCGCCGTCGATCTCGGCAGCTTCATACAATGAGCGAGGGATATTTTTCAAAGCTGCAGTAAATTGCAGCATGTTAAAGGCAGTCCCGCCCCAGATGGCAGCCAAAATAATGACAGAAAAAGCAGCATTCGAGTCGGTAAACCACGGGACAGTTTGTTGTCCCGCTTGCTCTAGAATAAAGTTGATAAAGCCAAAGTTTTCACCAAACAGCCATTTCCAGATAACCCCAGCGATGATCCCAGAGATGGTCCATGGTAAGAAAAAAATGATCTTTGCGAAAAATTTGCCTCTCGCCAGCTGACTGTTCAACATCAAAGCGACGGCGAGAGAAACGACATAGATACTTGGGACCAGAATGATCACATAACGAAATGTACGAAATAGTGCTTTATAGAAGCTGGCGTCTTGAAACAATTCTTGATAATTCGCCAAGCCGATAAAATTGGCTGTCGCAAAGCCTTTATAGTCGGTTAACGAGTAATAAAGTCCTAAGAGTGCTGGAATCAAAAAGAAGATAATGAACAAAATGATGCTTGCGCCAGTGAATAGCAACGGCCATTTGTTTTTTTGTAAAGTACTCACAGAAAATTCCTCCTCCGACGATCGTATCAGCAACAAAGAACCCGCAGTCTGCAAAAAGCCAGACTATGGGTTCTTTGTGGTTGAACGTCTGTTTATTTCTTCAAAAACCCATCATTGTAATCTTTGATCGTCTTGTCGATTGCCTCATCTAATGTAATTTCATCATTTAATACTTGCACGATGGCATCACGGTAAGCCCCTGTCAATCCAGTGTAGCCTTTCATACTCATCGTCACTTGATCGGTAGTTTGCTTGCTGCTGATTGGTTGAGCAGCGGCTGCGATCTCTTGGTTGTAGATTTCATAAGCATCCTGGCCTTGTTCATAGTCGACCGTCAAATCTTCCACCGCAGGTAAGTAGCCAGCATAGGTACAAAGCTGTTTGAAATTTTCTTCTTCGTACAACCATTTGATGAATTTTTCGCCTTCTTCACTGTTTTTACTATTGTTGAAGCCAGTAATGAAGTTGCCGCCCATATTGACCGCGCGGGTCTCTTCATAAGGAGAATAGGTGGATTGCCAGTTAAAGTTGCTGATGTTGGTAGAAAAATCAACGATCTGCCAGCTGCCAGAAAAGTAAGCTGGAACACGGCCGCTCTTGAACATAGCAGAAGCATCTTCTCCAGAGGTCCAAACCGATTTTGGCATCACTTCCTCATTGTTCAAATCAACAAATTTTTGCAAAGCCGCTTTCGTAGCATCATCGGTCGTATAAGAATCACCGCTGTCATCTAAAAAGAAATCTTGTCCTCCGTATTGATAGGTGAAAGCCCGTAAACGGTGATCCGACGCGTCCATGACCATGCCGTATTTGGCATCGGTTTTTTCAACGACTTCATTGATCGCAGTTAAAAATTCATCCCAAGTCCAAATGTCCTCTTCCGAAGTGGGGTAGGTCACACCAGCTTCGTCAAACAAATCCGTATTGATAAACAACCCAGTGGCAGTGACATCAGAAGGGAGTGCTTTGACGACATCTGCTTCATCTTTGATCGTCATCGATTCCAATGTTTTTGCCTCACTGGCGATGTCTGATAGATCCATCAGATAGTCATTCCAGTCAGGTTGAACAGTAGAAACCCTTACGACTTCTGGCGCATCATCCGCTTGAACAGCTTTGGTGATTTTTGTCAGCAAGTCTGCATAAGGCACGTCGGTGACTTCGACAGTCACACCAGTTTCTTCCTTGTATTTTTCCGCCATTTTCGAATAAGCGCCGCCTTCACTGGTATCTCCAGAAACGAACATACGAATCTGCTTGTTCTCGCTGGCACTGTCACCACTGCCGCAGCCAGCGACCCCTAACATCACTGCCGCCAAAGACAAAACTGAGTACCCTATTTTTTTGTTCATTTTGTTCCTCTCCTTTATTGAATGATTTTTGTTCAAAAAAACGTTTCCAATCGAAAACGATCGAAACGTCCCCCAATGAAAAATAGCTGATGTACTGAAAAGATAGCAGTCCTAGGACTGATCGAGGAGTGAAAAGTGCCAATTATCTGACAAAATAAGAGTGGTTCTCCCTCAGTTTAGCGGATAAGATGCAAAATACAAAATAAAACGATTTCAAAAAATGCACCAATACTAAAAAAAAACGAATTAAAGCTCTTACAACGATAATTAAGAAGTGCTGATAAACGTTAACATAACAAGGTTTGAAAATTATTTTTGCAAATTGAGTGCAAATCTTTTGTCTAAAACGGGGATTAAGCGTAACATAATATGTGTAATAACTACTTAAAAGAAAGAAGGAGAAAAATATGCATTGGTTATGGGTATTAATCGTAGGAGCTATTATCGGTTTGATCGCCGGAGCTATCACAAATAAAGGTGGATCAATGGGTTGGATCGCCAACATCGTTGCAGGTTTAGTAGGTTCAGCTATTGGACAAGCGATCTTAGGTTCTTGGGGTCCATCACTTGCTGGAATGGCAATCGTCCCATCAATTATTGGTGCGGTTATTGTAGTTGCTGTTGTTTCATTCTTCTTAGGACGTTCAAACGGCTAGTCCATTCAGCAATTGTTTTCATTCATTTATTTCGGGTAGGAACTACCTTGAATAGACAGGCAAATCCAGAGTTTCTGGGTTTGCCTTTTTTGTTTTTTAAAAGGATGCATAAGCAATCCTTTTGTCAGATTAGAAAATTGTCGTTACACTTGAAGTAGGTCAAAAAAAGAAAGGAAGAGGTTCAATGAAAAAGCAATATGAAACAGCGATGATCAATCGAGGCGGACGTGTCGGAGAGGTCGAAGCACCAAACGGTAGTTTTCACCTGAAAATCGACAAGCCAGGTCTTCATAGTGAAGGGACCAATCCAGAGCAATTATTTGCCGCAGGCTATGCTTCATGCTTCAACGGTGCCGTACAGCATATGCTGAAAGAGCATAACATCGAATCCGAATCCGAAGTTAAAGCAAGAGTGTCTTTGTATCAGCATGAGGACGGTAGTTACCAAATCGGCGTGATTTTAGAAGTATCGTTACCAGGCGTTGAAAAAGCCGAGGCAGAGAAAATCGCAGAAGAAGCTCACGATTTTTGTCCGTATTCTCGGGCCACTCGCGGCAACATTGATGTCGAAGTTCAAGTAGTCTAAGCAGTATTACGAATAGACAAACAATAAGCGGTTGGTAAATCAGCCGACAAGAGGGAATTCATCAAGGAGGCCAATCAATGAGACAAACAGAGAGCTTGCTGCTTTTGGGCGTGTTTGCGGTTGGCCTTTTTGTGGTGTACTGGCTGAAAAAGCACCGACATACACGCCACAACCAAGCACTGGCAGCTCAACTGAAGCGTTATCCCAGCGTGCGGCAGGCGTGGCTGGCAGCCGGGGCAAACAGGGAAGCAGTCCTTTTGGTTCCTGGTTTAAAAGAAGCCACTGCCGCAGTGGCAACGACGGCAACGGCGAAAGCAGAAACGAGGCTGCACAAGCATGCGGATCAGTGTGAAGCAATGACCCCACAAGGGTTGGCCGTTTCAGAGGACTATTTGTTCCTCTCAGCGTATTGTTCGCAGCAGGAACATCACTCACAGCTTTATATAATAGAAAGAACGAGCGGGCGGCATCTGAAAACGGTGGTTCTGCCAAAACGCCCCCATGTCGGTGGGCTAGTCTTTGATCGAGCAACGCAAATGCTGTGGCTAACCATTACAGGGAAAGGAATGGGGCGCGTGGCGTGTGTTTCTCTACAAGCACTGCTGGAAGATGATTCCTTGGCAACCAATCAGCCTATCGCTTATCAGCAAATCATCGAATTGGTAGGCATCACTCACAGCTCCTATTTGGCAGCCGATAGCGGTGAACTTGTCTCAGGGACCTTTGCCTTGAAACAAGGGGGCGTGGTGGCGAATTATCCGCTGCCTGTTCTTTCAGCCAGCGGTCGCAAAACGCCTCCTCGCATCAAGCCGCGTAAGAGAAGGGTCACCACCACGAAAGTCCAAAGTATCGCCTTTACCACGGAATACATGTTGCTGGCACGTTCCTTTGGACCCGGGTCGGCGGAGTTATGGGTCTTTTCAAAGGATGCAACGGTGCTGACCCGCAAACATGCGTTGCGGCGCATCAAGTTTCCCCATTACCTTGAACAGATCGTGGTAGAAAAAGGACAGCTGTACTGCTTGTTTGAAAGTGGGGCATGGGCGTATCGGCAAAAAGGCGGCAGCATCGATGAAGTCGTAGTATTGGATCTTGCGACCTTGCTCCAGTAAAAGCACTGCTTAAAAAGAAAAAAGACCAGCCTCTTAAGAAGCTGGTCGTAAGTGCAGTGATTAGTCCACGATTGCTCGTTGGATATCTAAGACGGTGCCTGTATGAGCATCTGCCAAAAATTCATAGGTGACAAGCTGCCCGTCTTCGGTGCGGGTGATGCCGCCAGTATAACCTTGGGAAGTGATCGCAAATTTGCGCAAAGGTTGTTTTTCGAAATTGATCCAAGAACCTTCGATCGGTCCTTCTTTGATAAATGCTGCTTTTATATTGTCTAAGACATCATCGGCATTCATGGCTTGCCTTTTCTTCAACCAGATCGTTGAAAAAATCCCTCCTGCAAAGCCAAGACCTAAACCGATGGTCAGTCCATTTTTAAAATAATGCAATGGATGCTCATTCTCCATCTAATGTCCCTCCTAAAGTAAGTTTTCCCGAATGTTTTGATCTCGGTGAAAGCACAGGTTCTCTTAACAATAGTTTACCATAGTTTAGAAATATTCTATAAGAAAAATAACCAACAATAGAAATTTGCGCTATAATAAAGAATATCAGTAGGAATAAGGAGGAAGAGAGCACATCCGTTGTTTCACCCAAAAATTGCTGGAAAACACAGCAACAGCAAGCGTTGCTTTTTCAAAAAAAGCAGCTTTGTTTCTTTAGGGCAGCAAACAACCGATACGTGTTTCTCGAATGATCATGGAAGAAAAAACATTTCAACGCATCAAAGAACTAACGGAGTTACAAGGAACCAGCGGGTTTGAACACGACGTGCGGGCGTATATGCGTGAAGCGATGACCCCCTTGGTGGACGAGATCCAACAAGACGGCTTAGGCGGCATTTTCGGTTTGCGTCACCACCAAGAAGCAGATGCACCACGAGTGATGGTAGCTGCTCACATGGATGAAGTTGGTTTCTTATTGACGACGATCACCGATCGCGGCTTATTCAAAGTCACTCCTTTAGGCGGATGGAACCCTTATGTGGTTTCTGCCCAACGCTTTACATTGAAAACAGCGAAAGGCGATTATCCATGTGTTTCTTCTTCAGTACCGCCACATTTGTTGCGAGGAAGCAGCGGTCAAAAAAATGTCGAAGTCACAGATATTTTGTTTGATGCTGGGTTTGAATCAAAAGAAGAAGCAGAAAGCTTTGGTGTACGTCCTGGCGATACGATCGTCCCACAAGTGGAAACCATCAAAACAGCCAATGGGAAAAACATCATCTCGAAAGCTTGGGACAACCGTTACGGCTGTGCAGTCGTATTAGAAGCACTTGAAGCCTTGAAAGAGGAAACGTTAGGCCATACGCTGATTGCTGGTGCCAATGTTCAAGAAGAAGTCGGCTTACGAGGTTCTCGTCCGTCTGTGACGAAATTCAAACCAGACTTATTCTTTGCGGTCGATTGCTCGCCAGCAGATGACACAGTCACCAAAAATGGTACCTTTGGTCATCTAGGGGCCGGTACTTTGATGCGAATCTATGATCCAGGCATGATCATGTTGCCACGGATGAAAGAATTCTTGTTGGATACAGCAGAAACCAACAACATTCCGTACCAATACTTTGTTTCAAAAGGCGGTACCGACGCTGGTGCGGCACACATGGCAAATGAAGGGATCCCAAGTTCAGTCATCGGTGTTCCTGGACGTTACATCCATACTCACCAAACATTATTCAGTATCGCTGATTTTGAAGCGGCACGGGAAATGGTGATTCAAGTCTTGAAAGGATTGGATCGTTCCACTGTTGATACGATATTGGCAGGACAATAAGCGAGAACGAACGAAAGCAAAGAGACAGCCATCCGTTGTCTCTTTTTTTCTGCAGGGCTTTGCAAGATCAGCATGTCAGTTGGTAGTCCCTGAAAGAAAGGTGTATACTGAAAGAAAAGAAAGTGGTGAGCATTTGATTATTCCAAAAGATTTAGCAGAGTTAGCAACATATGTGGAGAAAGGCAAAAATGTCTTCTTTTTCACCGCCGATTGGTGTGGCGATTGTCGATACATCAAACCGCAATTGCCTGAGATCGAAGCGGACTTTCCAGAGCTTCAATTTATCGAAGTCGACCGTGATGAATACATGGATGTAGCGGTTGAATGGAACATTTTTGGTATTCCTAGCCTCGTCGTTATCGAAGACGGCAAGGAGCTGGGACGGTTAGTCAACAAGGATCGCAAAACCAAAGAAGAGATCGAAGCCTTTTTAACCAGCGTACAATCAGCATAGGAGGGGAAAAAGATGGAAGCACAAAGATATCAAAACATTTTAGTAGGGATCGACGGTTCAGATCAAGCGATGTCTGCCTTCAAAAAAGCAGTGGAAGTCGCTCGTCGAAATCAAGGGAAGGTCTATGCCGCAACGATCATCGACCAGCAAGTGCCGACCATGATGGGCTATGCACCTTTGGATAGTTCGATCTTGGAACAAGAAAAAGATACGGCGAAAAATCTGATCGACGACTGCAAAGCCTACGCAAAATCAGTAGATTTTGATCTAGTAGAAGGCATCGTCGCTTACGGCTCCATCAAAGACGCCCTTGCCACTCAATTACCAGACCAATACGACATCGATTTGATCATGGTGGGGCAATCTGGGCTGAACGCCGTGGAACGCTTCATGATGGGGAGTGTCGCCAGCTTCGTTATCCGTGAAGCCCGGTGCGACGTGCTGATCGTATCGCCTGAAGAAACCAAAGCGTAAGGTCATTTTTTGAAAAAATAAGCTTGTCGTTGCCGAGTTCTTTTCCTTAGAGAAGATGGCAGCAAAAGAAGACAAGGGTTAAAAGAAAGTTCCTGAGAACCAGCGATGTTTCACTTGTTAGCAAAGCACCGTCTTTCACTGATGAGCTGCAGCTGGTTCTCAGGTTTTTTTGTGCTCATTTTGAGGGAAGACATCTTTCGCTGTTGTCTTGTTATATAGGTAGTAGTGCCAAACAGAAGTTTTTAGAACCAGCGTTTATTGGCTCGTTAGCAAAGCAGCGTTTTAGCTAATAAGCCGCAGCTGGTTCTTAGTTTTTTCCTGTATACAGTTTTTGGAAAACTTATTGTTGTTGCCTTCTTTCGTAGAAAGTATTCTACCAGCAAGTTCTTGAGAAGCCGCGGGTTCTGCTCCTTCGCCAATTTTCAACCTAAGCCAGCCAGCAGAAGTTGGTTCTCAGGCGTTTTTTGTCTTTGAAAATAAGTAGAATTTCAAGGAAAACAAAGAAATTCCATGACGGATGCCGAAAAATTTGTTAAGATTATGGGCGGAATGTGTAAGTACCTAAGGAGGAAAAAACGTGATTTTTGCTTATAACAAAGAATATGTTAGTGATACACTGCTTGCCATCACAGCAGATGATAAAGGATTAGAACAAACCGTCGAACGCAAAGGCAACGTTGCCCAAATCAAAAATGAAGAAGGCACGATCGTCGGCTGGAACTTTTTTGCGATCTCAGAAGTGATGACGATCGAAGGCCGTGGCCAAGTGACGTTGACGAAAGAACAAATCCAACAATTAAACACCATGATCAAAGAAGCAGGATTCAGCGAAGAACTGCCAGCAGATACAGAACCAAAAATCGTCGTTGGCTATGTGAAATCTTGTGTGGAACATCCAGACAGCGACCATCTGTCTATCACGGAAACAGAAGTCGGGGATGGGGAAGTCTTGCAAATCGTCTGTGGTGCTGCCAATATCCGTAAAGGCTTGAAAGTCGTTGTCGCAAAACCTGGGGCAATGATGCCAGATGGCTTGATGATTTGGCCGGGGACGCTTCGTGGCGTAGAAAGCTTCGGAATGATCTGCTCTGCTAAAGAACTGCATTTAGAAGGTGCACCAATGAAAAAAGGCATCCTTGAGCTGCCTCAAGATGCCGTTGTAGGTGAAGCTTTTCCAGTCGGTAAAGCCTAAAAAAAATGAACTGCCGCTTCCTGTTTTTGCGGCAGTTCATTTTTTGATTGTTTCGATTGGTTTTGGTGATTAGTTGCTGCTGTCTGTTGATTGTTCGTTGATCGACGTATCAACGGAAAGTTTTACTTCTGCCGTTTTTTCTTCATCGCCACGATAGAAGGTTACAGTGATCGTGTCACCGACTTTGTGTTTGTACAACGCAGATTGCAGATCCGTTGTTGTGCTGACTTCTGTGTCATCGATCTTCGTGATAACGTCATATTGTTGCAATCCTGCTTGTTCTGCTGGTGTTGCATTGTTGACTGAGTAGATCACAACGCCAGAAGTTACGGATGAAGGAACTTTCAAGATTTGTTCTTGTTGTTGTGATGTGATGGAACCTAAATCGATCGTTTGGATCCCTAGTGCAGGGCGAACCACTTTGCCGTCTGCTTCTAGTTGATTGATGATTTCAACGACATCGTTACTTGGGATCGCAAAGCCCATCCCTTCCACACTAACACCTGAAGCAGAGCCAGAGGTGCTGGCGATTTTACTTGAGTTGATCCCAATCACTTGACCATCAACGTTGATCAGTGGACCACCTGAGTTCCCTGGGTTGATCGCAGCATCCGTTTGGATCGCATTGATGCTGATCGTACCACCAGATTCGTTTTGGCTTGTTACTTGACGATTCAAGGAAGAAACGATCCCTTGTGTCACAGAGTTTGCGTAGTCAGAGCCGAGAGGAGAGCCGATTGCGATTGCTGGTTCGCCGACTTTCAAGGCACTTGAATCACCAAATGTTGCGGCAGTCTTCACATGCTCTGAAGAGATTTTCAATACAGCCAAGTCTGTGTAAGCGTCAGTACCGACCAATTCAGCTTTGACTTTCGTACCGTCTGCTAAAACAACTTCTAAACCGTCTTGACCTTCTACGACGTGGTTGTTGGTTACAACATAGGCATCGTCACCATCGATTTTGTAGATGACCCCACTCCCTTCAGAAGAAGCTTCTAAAGCACTGTCGTCATCGCTTTGGCTATCGCCTTCACTTTGTCCGCCTTGCTGACCAAAGAGGCTGTTCCAGTCGTTGCTTTGACTTTGTTGTAGATTAATGATGGAAACGACAGAATCTTGTACTTTTTCAACTGCCTCAGTGACATCGCTAGTCACATCAAGTTTTACATTGGATACTTGGGTTTGTCCGTTAGAATCTTGGACCCCGCTGTTGGTCGTGGTTTCTGGTGTTGAAGTCAAAGAGGAACCCATTGCCAGATACAGACCGCCGAAGGTCAATAAACCGCCGACCATACCGCCTAAAATCCCAATACCTAATCGTTTTAATAAACCAGGAGAAGTTTTCTTGCCTGGTGTGACATATTTTCTTGCCATTACTATTTCCCCCTTAATGAATAATTCGTTATAATCAGTATATTCCTTCTATCTGAGATTAGTCTACTAAGAGATTTTGAAAAAAATATGAAGAAGTTGCGTAAGAATCTGTTTCAAACGATGAAATTTTCTTCGCAAAACCCGTTCATTTTTGAATAAAAATAGCAGGCAAAACTGGGGAGAAGCAAAGGTCTGTTTATCCACACCGTGTGGACAAACTTGAAAGCTTTGGTTGGGTGGATGAAGAAACCCTTGAAGTGTCGCATTTTTATAGATAAGATAGAAGAATTTCAAAGAAAGTCAAAGTGTGTAAAAGGTTGTGGATAGCATTGTCCACATTTTCATAAAATAAGGGGATAACGAGGAGGAACCTATGAAAATCAAAATCGTCACAGTAGGAAAACTAAAAGAAAAGTACCTCGTTCAAGGAATCAACGAGTACGCCAAACGATTGGGGGCATACGCAAAGCTTGAGTTTGTCGAAGTATCGGATGAAAAAGCACCAGAAACCTTGAGTGAAGCCCAAATGCTGCAGATCAAAGAAAAAGAAGGGCAGCGCATTTTAGCCAAAATCAAAGACACCGAATATGTCTTTGCCTTAGCGATCGAAGGCACCAACCCCACAAGCGAAGCCTTCGCCAAACAAATCGATCAACTCGGCATCCAAGGAAAAAGCCAACTGACCTTCGTCATCGGCGGCTCCCTAGGCTTGAGTCAAGAAGTCATGACCCGCAGTGATGCCAAAATCTCCTTTGGCAAAATGACCTACCCGCATCAACTCATGAAGTTGATCTTATTGGAGCAAATCTATCGCGCGTATCGAATCAATACGGGGGCGCCGTATCATAAGTAAAACGAATTAGTAAGGATAATCTATCAATAAAAGGAAAGTAAAAATGAAGGAAATTAATCAGTTTTCAGCTTCTACGCTTGCAACATTAAAAAAAGATGAGAAGCATCTATATTATGTATATTATTTAGTTGATCCTAGAAACAACCAGCCTTTTTATATTGGGAAAAGAAAAGGGAATCGTATTTTTGCCCATCGGCAAGCTGCTTTAAATAGGATGAAACAAGCAAATTTAGTTGGAGAAAATGAAACAGCAATTACTTTAAAAATTAAAACGATTCAAGAAATTATTGAATCAAATTTACAAGTATTAAGTTATATCCTAAGTTATGGGTTATCTGAAAATGAGGCATATGCAAGCGAAAATGTTATGATCAATTATGCACAGCTGGTACAGGGGCTTTCACTGACAAATTTGGTGAAAGGACATGGTTCTAAAGTAATGCTCGTTGAGGAAATCGAAGAGCGTTTTGGCTTCCAACCAATGTCTATCAGTGAAATAGCAACGGATGACTTGATATTAGCAGTAAAAGTAAGAGATGCTTTTTCTTTGAGTAAAGATGAATCTAAAGAATACCCTATCGATGAAGAATATCGGGATATTTCAAATCTAAAGTCGCGAACTTTAGGGAACTGGGTTATTGGGCGCAATAAAATTCAACACATCCGTTATATCATCGCTATTAACACAGGAGCAGAAAATGCTGTTGTGGCAGCTTATAAAGTATCTGAGCAGTTTTCAGAATCAAAGAAACTAGAAAACGGCCTAACGCGATATGCGTTCCGTGCACTATCAACCAGAGAAGAAACACTGAAGGAACTCAATTTAGTAAAGCGTTCATTGCCAGAAGTTAAATTTGGAAGCGGTAGTGCGATCGCTTATATAAACACAAAACAAGCGAGATAACGTCATATTGTTCTTTTAAGAACTTTTTGGTTGACAAAACGTTTATAAATAATAGAAATAGTATGAAAAAAAGAAAAATTTTGTGTACTGTTTCTTGTATCAATGCACTTGTATATTCTTTAAAAGTCACTTTAAAAAACAATCACAACTATCCACCGATAGTATCGGTAAAAAGGAGCAACAACCATGCGAAATATCAAATTAACGATTGAATATGACGGCAAGCGCTACTTAGGGTGGCAACGACTAGGAGATTCTGAAAAAACGATCCAAGAAAAAGTTGAAGGGGTCATCAAATTATTGACGGGAGAAGAAATTGAGATCGTCGGTTCTGGCAGAACCGATGCGGGCACACATGCTCGAGGACAAGTGGCGAATTTCAAGACGACCCATCAAATGAGTTTGCCAGAGATGCAGCAGTTCTTTAACCGCTATTTGCCTCAAGACATCGTCGTCAACAAGATTGAAGAGGTGTCTGAGCGCTTCCATGCACGCTATCACGCCAAAGGCAAGCAATACAGCTATTATGTTTGGAACAACGCGATCCCATCGGTCTTTGCTCGCAATACCAGTTTTCATTGCCCGCAGCCCCTTGATTTGGAAAAAATGCAGCAAGCGGCTGAGAAGTTGATCGGCACCCATGATTTTATCGGCTTTTCTGCATTGAAAAAATCAAAAAAATCAACGGTGCGCACGATCGATGAAATCACCATCACACCAGAAGGCGACCTATTGCGGTTTACCTTCAAAGGCAACGGCTTTTTGCATAAAATGGTCCGAATCTTGACAGGCACACTGATTGCCATTGGCGATGGCACACTGCCGCCAGAAGTGATCGATCAAGTGTTAGCCGATAAGGTACGACAAGCAGCTGGTGAAACAGTGCCTTCTCATGGCTTATTTCTAGATGAGGTGTATTATTAAAAGAAACATTGTAATGGCTATTTAAGGAAAGGAGATCATCTATTGATCACATTAAAATCCCCACGAGAGATCGAACAAATGAAAACTTCTGGTCGTATCTTGGCAAGTATTCACGAGCAGCTACGGGAAAAAATCGTTCCCGGTATCACCACGAACCAAATCAACGCCTTTGTCCATCAACAGATAGAAGCTGCAGGGGCAACAGCCGCGCAAATCGGGTTTGAAGGGTATGAATTTGCGACGTGTATCAGTGTCAATGAAGAGATTTGTCATGGTTTCCCTTCAGAATATGTTTTAAAATCAGGCGATGTCGTCAAAGTTGATTTTTGTGTCGATTACAAAGGGGCAATCTCTGACAGCTGTTGGACGTATGCGGTAGGAGAGATTTCACCAGAACATCAAGCACTGATGGAAGTCACGAAAGAAGCCTTGATGAGAGGCATCGAGCAAGCACAAGTCGGCAACCGTGTTGGCGATATTGGTTATGCGATCCAAAGCTTTGCTGAAGAAAAAGGGTATGGTGTCGTGCGGGACTTTATTGCTCACGGCATTGGCCCAACCATTCATGAAGAACCATTCTTTCCTCATTTCGGGTTACCTGGCAAAGGAATTCGGTTGAAAGAAGGCATGACGATCACCATCGAACCGATGATCACGACAGGTACTTGGCGCATGAAGATGGACCCGAACGGCTGGACAGCACGCACCATTGACGGCAGCTACTGTGCCCAATATGAACACTCGATCGCCATCACCAAAGAAGGTCCAGTTATCATGACGTTGCAAAAGGAAGAAACGTGAACACAAGGCCGATAGAATAGAAGAAAATACGAAAATCGTTCGAGTGTTTCTACACGAACGATTTTTTGCATTTACTTGTCGAAGTTGCGAAGCTAGGGTATAGCACATTAAAATTGGAAGAAAAGTAGGTCTTTTTAGGAAATGATTATGAAACAATCAAACTACTTCCAGTAGAAGCTTTTTGGAGTAAACATTAAAAGATATAAAAGCTGGATATAAGAAGAGTCAGTATCGAATTATTTTTTTGTTACTTCCTTTTTAAAATATCGTCATAGTTTTGAGAGAACGAAAAAAATTCTCGGAAAAATCAGAATCGTTAAATTTAGAAGTTTTTATTCATCTATATTTATCTCTTTATAGCCTTTATTTACTGAAAAAACCGTGATATACTTTCAAGATAAAAAAATAAAGGAGAGATAAAGTGAAAAAACGTGTATGGGGTATTTTATTATTAGGAATTGGTTGTTTTTTTTGTTCATAATTTCACATTCCAATCTGTACAAGCAGATGAGTTTGACGATGGGCAGGTGACTTTTGAAGACTATTCAAAGGATAATCGTAGTTCAGTTATGACATATGAAGAATATGTAGAATTCATCAATGAAATTAATTCTCAAAATAATCAACTAACAAGAGAGGTCGTATCTCGTTCATTATCAGGCGGTAATCTGAGTCAAAGAGAGCAAATTGTAGCAGAAGCAAAAAAACATATAGGTAAACCATATACTCAAACAAATCCTGATAGATTGGGACCTGACAAATTTGACTGTTCTGGCTTAGTTTATTATGTTTTTAATCAAGTTACAGGAAAAGATGTCGGAAAATTGACGTGGGAGCAAGAGTATGCTGGAAAGCAAATTCCTATCTCTGAGGCTAAACCAGGTGACTTACTTTTTTGGGGAAGTAGAGGGAAAACGAGTCATACTGCCATTTATATTGGAAATAATCAGTATATTCATGTTCCAACTTTTGGAAGAACGGTTGAATTATCTCCAATCTGGGACAGTTTCTATCCATCATTTGCCATCCGGATGGATCTATCAGAATACCAAACAGTGCCTTATGGAAAAACGGTTATGGCGGTCAGTAATTATCCAGTATGGAACAACTTAGAATTTACTTCTCAAAATGGAAATACTTCTAATTTTCAAGATGGTTTAGTTTATTATGCGAAAAATCAAATCTCTTTTAGTGATGGTAGAACGTTTTATGAACTATATCGTGGAGATTCCTTTGTAGGATTTATTAATACTGTAGCAGTTGAAGAATTAACCGCTACAAGCGAGAATAAAAATATTATGGCAACTAAAAATTATCCAAGATGGGGAAATCTCTATTGGACTAGTAAACTAGGCGATACTTCTGATTTCGCCGATAATCCAGTGTACTATACATCTGTTAGTTATACTTTAACAAATGGTAAAAAGTTTTATTCTCTCTATCGTGGTGATCAATGGTTTGGTTATATCAATGCTGAAGCGGTTATTGATTTGAAGGCTGAAAATATTGATAAATTTGTCAGTGCGACGAAGAATTATCCGATTTGGGGAAACCTATATTGGACGAGTAAATTAGGAAGTACAGAAAATTATTCGAGTGGTCTGGTCTATAAAGCAAAATATAAATATACTCTGTCAAATGGAAAGATACTTTATTCTATATATCAAGGCGACACATGGATAGGTTATATTAATTCTGATGCTACTGAAGATTTAAGAACTGAAAATATTAACATAGGAGTACAGATTACTAGCAAAAACTATCCTGTGTGGAACAATTTTTATTGGACTAGTAAAAAATTCGAAGCAGGTCAGTTGTATGGTAATAGTTACACTGCTAAAGTAAAATATACATTAGGAAATGGAAAGACCTTCTATTCCTTATATGATAATACAAATACATGGATTGGATATGTTAACACTCAAGGTACAAGTGTTAAATAAGTTCTCGCAATAATTATCAATATTTTTTATTATCCTAGATGAAAGCAAAAAGCGAATCCACACTTGATTCGCTTTTTGCTTTCTCAAGTTTAATTAATATAATTAGGACAATGAATTTCGAACAATTCATTTAAAAGGAAAAAAACTCAAATCGTTTTGCCCCTTTTTCTTATCCCTCTCACCGCTCCAGTGAAAGCTTTATTCAACAACCCTTTAGCAAGCACATCAATCATCCCCATGATTGAGTTTGTCAGCCACAAAGGTTTCTACACTATACCTGCCCCATTTTGAGAGACTCTCTATAAATAAAGGGAAGGTTACATCTGTAAAATGACTGACCAAGAGATAACAAGCTTGACCTGAAACTTTATGAAAGACCTCAATTTCTTTGTATTGATTCACGAAGGCTTCAAAAGCTGTATAGCGATTTGAATCCATAAAAAACCGGATGTATTGCGTACTTGGGTAGTTTACTACAATACTAAATCGTTGAATGATTCCCTCATCTTGCAATTTCAAGATCCGATTGCCCACGGCTTGTCCCGTCAGGTGGACCATTTCGCCGATTTCTTTGTTCGATAATTTGCTGTTGTGTTTCAGGATAGCTAGGATTTGTTCATCGATGATGTCCATAAGGGTTCCTCCTTTCATAATGAAAGTAAATTGACTTTATCTTTTTCAAGAGACGCTTTGTTGTAGGGTCATATGTATTTATACTGGATTATAACAAATAAGAAAAGAAATGGTGATTCTATGAAAAAAGCTTTAGTAATTATTGATGTCCAAAATGACTATTTTAAAGAAGGAAGAATGGCCCTTCATTCCCCTGAACAGGCGCTTGCAAACATAAATAAACTAGAAGCGTCTTTTATCGAAAAGCAACTCCCGATCATCTATATCCAACACATCAACGATCAAGAAGCAGCTGATTTTTTTGAACGAGGGACCAAAGGTGTACGGCTGCATGAACAGTTAAAAACAACGCATTCTTCTATTATTATCGAAAAGCACTTTCCTAACTCCTTCATTGAAACAAATTTAAAAGAGACGTTAGACTCTTTAGGTGTTCAACAAGTTATCATCACTGGGATGATGACGCATATGTGCATCGATTCAACCACAAGAGCTAGCAAAGAACTCGGTTATCAGCCCATACTGATTTCTGATGCCACGGCAACGAAAGCATTAACATTTGAAGCGCACGAAATTCCTGCGGAAGCTGTTCAACGAGCGTTTTTATCGGCGTTGGAAACCTTCTCTACGGTGATGAAAACTGATGACTATTTAAACGGATTGTAGAAAAATTGCGTATTTACTAACAAAGGCAAAGGTTCATTTGCATTGAGTGGTTCTTGATCACTCTTTGAAATTGGCGATCCTATCTCATTCCGCTTCAATGTTTCTAAAAAAAATGAATGCCCAGTTGCGTACCCACCAATGATACTGAGCTGATCCCTCAGAGGATGAATAAGAACCAACCCATACAAAATCCAAAAACGTTCGAGAATTTCTCTCGAACGTTTTTTTGGGCATCAAATTGGGCGAATCGGCGAAACTATGGTACAGTGCAACCAAACAAGGAGCGAGAGCCGCTCCTTCATGAGACAAAGGGGCAATGGTGATGAAGCAAACAACGATGGCGTGGCTGTCAGAAATCTATAATTTGATCTTGCATCCTGGCACGAGACAGTGGGAACGAGAACAACTGGTGCAAGCAAAAAATACCCTGGAAACCCAGCTGGCGACCAAACAAAAAGCAGGCAAACACGAAAAGGAATCGTCAAATAGCCTTGAAGACCAACAGACCAGACGGGTTTTGGAAAAACTAGAAGCGTCGTTGCGTCCGTTGGCACTGAGAAACAATCTGACCCCGAATGTCGCCGAGTTTTATCAAACAATCAGCCAGTCAGCACTGAAAAAGGCAATGAATGAAGAATCAAGCAAAGTCCAACCAGCAGAAGTTTCCGTGGAGCCGAACGAAACAGGTGGAAAAGCACAAGAAGTGGCTATTTTTGCTGGCGGCTGCTTTTGGTGTATGGTAGAGCCTTTTGAAGACCAGCCGGGCATTCTTTCCGTCTTGTCGGGGTATACCGGGGGAACAGTCCCGAATCCGACGTATGATCAAGTACTAAGCGGAACAACAGGGCATGTCGAAGCGGTAGAGATCATTTTTGATCCCAAAATCATCACCTATCAGGACTTGTTGCAGTTGTATTGGCAAGTGACAGACCCGACAGATGCTTTCGGACAATTTCAAGATCGCGGCAATTTTTATCGCCCAATCATTTTCTATACGACTGCTGAACAGGAAGTGCTTGCGCAACGAGCCAAAAAGGAACTAGCCCAATCTGGTTATTATCAGCAACCCATCGTGACCGAGATCCGCAAGGCCACGCAGTTTTGGCCAGCGGAAAACTACCATCAAGCATTTTACAAGAAGCAGCCAAAGCGCTACCAGCGGATCAAGCGAGCGCGCAAACAACTGATGCTTTTTTATCGGCTGAAACGCTGGACAAACCGAGGAAAAAAACGATCATAAACAGAAGATCACTAAAAAAAGCGGGGTTCCGAGAAAAGGGCAAATGGATCAAATGAAGGCTCTTTTCTCCACAAGCTGCGCTTTTTTCTGCGCTTTTAGCCAATTGGATAAAAAACGTAGGTTTATTTTAGAATAATGTCCAAAGAAAGCGTTAACAACAAGAATTATAATAGAGAAAGAAAAAGTGGCGAAAAAGGTCGCAAAAGCAGGTGTCTTTTGCTTGATTCCTTTCTTCGAGGAAAGAAGGTGGAAACACCAGAGAAAAATCAGCGGAAAAATCAATCGGCAACACCCCATAGCAACACAACATTTATTATATGAAGGTTCATATAAGTTAGGAGAAATGTGATGAAAAAAAAGGGAACGTTCGTCTCACTGTTTATGGCTCTCATTCTTTTTATCTTTTCAGAAAGAACAGTGTTTGCGGCAGAAGCGATCAATGAGATCGTCGCACCAACAGGAGTCAAAGCATTTCTAGTACTGATTCCATTAGTGTTAGTGCTGGTTTTGCTCTTTAAAAAAGTAGATATGATCATTGCTGGCTTGATTGCTGGGATCTTGGCGATGATTATTGGCGGGATCAGTTTAGCTGAAGCCAATTCGCAACTGTTGGAAGCTATTCCGACGATGTTGAGTATTACGGTGCCAATCATCAATTCCGCTGTAGCGATGGCGGTCTTCAAAGCGGGCAGTTATACGGCGGCCTTAACCTTAGCCAAAAGAGGGACCAAAGGAAAAGTGGAATATGTGGCTGGTTTTATTGTCATCTTATTGGCAGCAGCGACTTATATGTCTGGGATCGGCGGCGGGAGTGCGATGGTGATCGCACCGTTAGCATTTGCGGCAGTTGGGGTGGTACCCGAATTGATCGCAGCGATGTCGTTAGCGGCAGCGGTCTCCTTTACGACCTCTCCTGCCTCTTTGGAATCTAGTATCGTGTCTGAACTAGGCGGCTTTAGTGTCGCTTCTTACGTCGATCAAATGCGCCCATTTTGGTTGCTATTCGTTGGTTTGGCGATTTTATTGGCATTCTTCGGGACCAAGCGTCGTCATCTGGGCTTCAAAGAATCTGCCAACCAAGAGTACGAAAACAAAAGCAATGGTGAATTGTTCAAAACGACACTGCCTGCGATCTTCTTGCTTTTTGCGGTCATCTTTGGTCCGTTGATCAATGACCTGATCGGCTTTGTCCTCTTTACGCCGTTAGTTTATATGGTGGTCACGTTGGCGTTGATTTTTGTTTGTACCGACTTTTCGATGAATCAATCGGTGGAAGCGATGGTGGACGGATCCACGTATATTTTGACCCGCTTGTTCCAAGTGGGGATCTTTTTAGCCTTCATCAACGTAATCGCTGAAACTGGGACGTTTGCTGTAATTGCCGGTGCGGCACAAAATGCCCCCGCAGCGATCGTCGTTCCCGTGGCGATCTTGACGGGTGTCTTGATTGGGATTCCCGCAGGTGCCTATGTCGGCTCCGTTTTAACACTCGTGCTACCAGTTGCCGTTTCATTAGGCTTCCCAGTCTTAGCTCTTGGCTTTGTAACGATGGGGGTTGGCCTCGGCAGTCAAATGAGTTTCGTCAACATTACGATGCAAGCTCTATCTTCTGGTTTCCAAATTCCGATTCTGGATGTAGTCAAAGGAAACGTGAAGTGGTTGAGTTTAGCAGCCGTATTATTATTAGTCATCGGCTTAGTGTTTGGCTGATGGATAGGAGGAAAAAATGGATTTATTGATCAAGCAAGCACGTCTTGAAGACGATGCAGAATTAGTAGACATTGCAATTTCAGAAGGAAAAATCACCGCAGTTGCACCCAACATTGAAGAATCAGCAACAACAACGATTGAGGCGAAAGGCAAAGTGGTGATCCCTGGATTGATCGAAAGCCATATCCACTTAGACAAAGCCTTGATCGCCGATCGTGAGCCCAATAATTCAGGTACGTTGCAAGAAGCGATCCAAGTTACGGCAAAGCTGAAACCGACCTTTACCGAAGAAGACATTTATGATCGGGCGAAACGCGCATTAGAAATGCTGATCGTACATGGCACGACTGCTGTGCGCACCCATGCCGAATTTGATCCAGCACAAGGCTTCACTGGATTTGACACCATCATGCGCTTAAAAGAAGAATACCGCGACCTGATCGATATTCAGGTCGTTGCCTTTCCGCAAGAAGGGATTTTTAAAGCTCCAGGAACGGATAAAATGATGATCGAAGCGATGGAAAAAGGTGCCGATGTTGTTGGCGGGATTCCTTACAATGATGCGCCAGCCAATGAACACATCGACTTGATCTTTGAGATTGCCAAACGATTTGACAAAGACATTGACTTGCATCAAGATTTTGCTGACGAAGCAGACGATACATCGATCGTCTACCTGTGTGAAAAAACCATCGCAGAAGGCTATCAAGGTCGGGTATCAGTAGGACATTTGACTGCGCTGCACGCTATGAAACCGGATCAGCTGGCAGAAGTCATCGATTTGATGGTCAAAGCCCAAATCAATGTGATGCCGTTGCCTGCGACCGACTTGCACTTAGGTGCTAGAAACGATGCCTACAACGTTCGCCGTGCCGTGACGCCGATTCGCAAGTTACGTGATGCTGGTGTGAATATTTGCTTAGGCAGCAACAATATCCGAAACGCCTTTACGCCCTATGGCAATGGGGATTTGATCCAAATCGCTATGTTGGCTGTGCCAGTGGCGCATTTAGGCGGCGCCGATGACCTGCCGACGGTCTTGCCAATGATTACGACCAATACCGCCAAAGCATTAAATATCAAAGACTATGGAATCGCTGTTGGCAATCGCGCAGATTTGATTCTTTTAGATACCCAGAGAAAAGCCGATGTGCTGATCGATATTCCTGAACGTTTGATGGTCATCAAAAATGGCCGCATCACCGTGGAAGTCAAAAAAGAAGTGACGATCCACCGTTAGCAACAGGTCATGTTTTCTTAAGTAGTACGATTTATTCGTGCTGCTTTTTTGTCGTAGTATAGTCGAAATGAAAAATCATTTTCTAGTCATTTGTTCTTTTTTCATCTATGATAGAAAGAAAACCGCTATCACGGAGAGTTTGTTTAAGAAAATCCTGTCAAAACTGTTTGACAATGCTTTAATATCAATGGATTTGAGCAGAAATCACAGCAGGTCTGCGTTAAGGTAGGAGAAGGAGGCCAAGATGACGATTGGGGAAGCACTAAAGAACCATCGAGTCACACAGCAAATGAGCCAAGAAGAAGTAGCAACAAAAATTTTAGTGACCCGCACATCGATCTCAAATTGGGAAACCGGCAAGACGGTCCCAGACAGTTTGAATTTATTAAAACTGAGTACCCTTTATGGGTGCAGTGTCGATGAGCTATTAAAAAAGGAGCGAGCAGGAATGAAAAAGAACTTTCGTACGATGACCTATGGTGCTGGATTGAAAGATGGAACGATGCGTTTGAAAATCGAGACCGATGCCAGCAAGTTTTTCCCAAAAGGGGTTGAAGTCAAAGCATCCGTCGATTTAGAAACAGGAGAAGTGACCTTTTTTGTCGAGCAAGAGGAGTTGAAAAAACTGAAAGCAGCCACTGACGAAAAATAAATTTTTTATGCAGTATTTTGCTGAATTTTGCTTGAACAAGAGAAAAAAAGTGATGGATAAAAAAACACGAGCCTAGCTGCGTCGTGTTTTTTTATGTGGGATGAAAGAGGGCTGAGGCAATCGATGAAAGCTGATTCTACTTTTTCTTTTCTGCTATTTTCAAGGTTTGTAACGTTTAAGGAAAAGTGAAAAGATGCTAACGGCTATATACAATATATAGTGAATATAACGGTTTTTGTCTAAATGGAGCACAATATATAGTATTTACTTTTTTGAGAGATTGTGTAAAATAGCAGGTGTAGTGAAGAAGGAGCTGTTGTTTTTGAGAGTAATTGTATGTTGCGGCACCCGTTTAGAGAATGAGAAAAAGTTGGCAAAGACCGCTCGTACCATCGGCAACGCCTTGGCAAAAAATCACATCGAGTTGGTGTATTGCGGCCCTTTGGCTGGCTTGATGAGGGAGATCGTGAAAGGGGTCTTTGAAAAAGAAGGCGCAGTGACGGGGATCTATCCATCAGGTTCCTTTGCAGAAGAATTGCCGCCAATCGTCACTGGATCAAGCACCTATACCGAGTTCTATACGGATACGAGGGAGGAACAAACGCAACAATTGCTGGAAATGAGCGATGCCTACCTTGTATTACCTGGTGGATTTGGTACACTAGAGGAGTTGTCATCAGTATGCTCTTTTACGACTCTTGGGCCATTGTCAGGCAAGCCGATCGGTGTGTTGATGACCGAAGGCTTAAATGATGGACTGAAGCCGCTGCTAAAAATGGTTGAAGCTTCCAGCTTTGCTTGGGCTGAACGATCTGAAACGCTCTTTTTCCTATCTGACGTTGAGTCGTTGATCCAACGATTGGCGGCGATGGGGTCAGGAAAGGAGTGCTTGGCAGGATGAAGCATGTCTATTTAGCGGGACCGTTTTTTTCAAACGAACAAGTCGCCCGACTCAAACAGGTAGAACGCAGTTTAGCTGAAAACCCGCAGCCCTTGGCGATCTATTCGCCGCGCTTGTACCAAGAAGGTTCATCTGAACCCAATACACCAGAATAGGCGAGAGAAATTTTTGAAAAAGACATGCTGGAATTGACACGAGCCGACGTCGTCGTTGCCGTTTTGGATGACCATGAAGGGATCACCGATCCGGGAACAGCCTTTGAAATCGGCGCAGCACACGTACGAAATAAACCAGTGATCACTTTTCAGGAAAAAGCCGCGGCGGTCAATCTGATGTTGACGGAGTCGTTGCAAGCGTATTTGACTGATCTGGCGGCACGAAGAGCGTATGATTTTGAAGCGATGGCGCACCGAGCATTTGTCGGTGACTATATTTAATAAAGGATGATGAATGTGTTATTAATCGCAGGAACGATCGGGGCAGGAAAAAGCAGTTTGACTGATTTTTTATCGAAGGAAATGGCGTCGAAGCCTTTCTATGAAAACGTGGAGGACAACGATGTTCTGCCATTGTTTTATTCCAATCCAGAGCGATACGCCTTTTTATTGCAGATTTTTTTCTTAAACAAAAGCTTTTTAGGGATGCGGGAAGCTTTGTCCAATGATGACAATGTCATTGACCGCTCCATCTATGAGGATAGCTTGATGTTTCATCTAAATGCGGATCTAGGTCGAATCGCACCGATGGAAGTCGAACAATACGATAACCTGTTGAACACGATGTTGCGAGAATTGGAAGAATCAGCGCCATTGAAACATCCAGATCTAATGGTTCATATTAAGGTTTCCTTGGATACAATGATTGAACGGATCAACAAACGTGGTCGTTCCTATGAACAAATTGCCAACGATCCGACATTGTACGACTATTACAAAGAATTAAATCAGCGATACGATGAATGGTATGAAAACTTTGACGTTTGTCCGAAAATGCAAATTGATGGGGATCAATTGGACTTTGTTGCCAATGAAGACAACCTCATGGTGATCCTCGAGATGATCCAAGAAAAATTGGCGGAAGTCCGTCAGACCCATGGCAAAGGACACTATTGTACGGACAAAGCCATCGCAAAAGGTGATTTTTCTAAGAAAAACGCAGCATCTGTGACAAGCTGACCCAGCAGTTGAGGACGGCTTACGAAAAAAACAAGTGTCTTATCGACAATGGGAGGGAGCAAGACGATGAATGTTGAACGATTTATTGAAGCGAGGAAACAGGCGGGCTTCTCGCAGCAAGAACTTTCGGAAGGAATCTGTACGCAAGCCACTTTGAGTAAATTTGAAAACAACGGTCAAGCACCGTCCCTCAAAATTTTGATCAAATTGTGTAATCGGATCGGCTTGCCATTGGTCGACTTGTTTTCTTCCATGAATGTCGCAACGACCAAAATCAAGGAAGAATTGGCAAAAGCCGAATTCTACTTGATCACAAGCGAGTATGAACAGTTGGCTGCATTGCTAAGTCAAATCGAAGTAAAGCTGATCGATGAACCAGCTTTAAAAGCGCAATATGATTATTTAAAAGGCTTTGAAATGATTTTTAATGAAGCTGCGATTACCGATGTCCTGTTTCAATTCGATCAGTTATTGATGAATGAAACGGCGGAGGAATTGTTTGATCTCTTAGCGTATACGGGGATCGGTTTGGTGTATGCCAGAGAAGAAGAATGGGCAAAGGCCGAGTTTTATGTGACGAAGGTCTTTGAGAAAATTTATACCTATCCGATCAAAACGATCGAAGACACGTGGCGGGTATTGAACATCGTCTTTCATTGCGGCGTCTTTTATGCCAAAGTCGATGATTTGGAAACTAGTGATACCTTGTTAAATTATGTGTTGGCGATTTGTTCCGACAATCATTTGACCTACTACTTGGCTCGCGCGGCAGCCCAACTGACCGAAAATGCCATTCGCGAACAACAGCCGAAAGAAACGATTTTGGAAATGTTACACGATGCACGAGCATATGCCAAAATCAATAAAAACGTAAAATTACTGGCGCATTTAAAAGCGGTCGAAGAAACGATCGAATAAAAATATATTTTCGACAAAAAAGATTTGTTGCGCAAATGCTTGATAACTAGCAGTACTTTCGACGACGGGACTGCTTTTTTGAATTTTCTTTATATAAAAAAATATATAATCGTGTTGACAAAAAAATATATCGGGAGTATTCTTTAATTGTGAAAAAACTAACATAATTTGAGATACATCGTTTTGGGGAGAAGGGATTTTATGAAGGCAGCAGTGAGAGAAGCCGCTCGCACGATTCAGCGGATGGGCACGTCCATTGAGTTAAAAGTCGCTCATACAAAACCAGAAAGTGTACTGGACGAGCTGGAGAATCAGCTGAAAGGATACGACCATCGCTTTAGTGCCAATGATCCGCGATCGGAATTGAATCAGCTGAATCAGTTGGCAGGACAAAAGGGGCTTGTGCTTGATCCAGAATTGTACCAGCTGATCGAAATCGGCAAACATCATAGCTGTGCTCCCCACAGTCAGCTGAATATTGCCATCGGTCCACTGGTCCAAGCATGGCGCATCGGGTTTGAAGATGCTCGCATCGTATCAGAGACGCAGGTCAAAGAATTGCTTGCGCTAACAGACCCGCAACAGATCCAATTGGCAGCAGGCAAGGTTTTTTTGAAAAAAGCTGGAATGAGGATCGACCTCGGAGCATTAGCAAAAGGCTACATCGCTGATAAATTACGCACCCTTTGCCAAGCCCGTGGCGTAGCGTATGGATTGATCAACTTAGGCGGAAATATTGTCTGTTTCGGTCCTGCACCAAATCATGCGGACGGGCATTGGCGGATCGGGATCCGAGATCCCAAAGGCGGTCGGGCAGACACCTTGGGCATTCTGCCAATCAAGGACCAAACCGTCGTCACTTCGGGGATCTATGAGCGGGTCTTGACCACCGCTGAAGGAACGTATCATCATTTGATTGATCCTCAGAGTGGCTTTCCCATCGAATGTGGGTATTTGTGCATCACGATCGTTGCAGCGACATCGTTACTGGGGGAAATCTGGACTTCGCGCTTGTTTGGCAAGCCCATTCCAGTTGTTTTACAAGAGATTCAGCAGCAGCCAGAAATCGAAGGAATCATCGTAACCAAAGAAAATGAAGTCATCGCCTCTAAAGGCATTCAGGCAAGACTTTTAAGATAGCCCAACCAGAAAGGAAGAGACAGGATGAAATTTATCGGATTCGTGGGAACCAATGCCACTCGTTCCACCAATCGCACGTTGTTGCAGTTTATGAAAAAAATGTTTGCCAATGAGGCAGAGATCGAACTAGTCGAGATCAAAGATCTTCCAATGTTCAACAAACCAGAATCAAAGGAGTTGCCCGTACAAGTAACCCAGCTTGCCGAAAAAATCGCGGCAGCAGACGGTGTGATCATCAGTACACCAGAATACGATCATGCCGTACCCGCAGCGTTGATCAATGCCCTGAACTGGTTGTCCTATGGAATTTTCCCGTTTGTTGACAAGCCAGTGATGATCACTGGTGCTTCTTATGGGACGTTAGGTTCTTCTCGTGCCCAAGCCCATCTAAGACAGATTCTGGATTCTCCAGAGTTAAAAGCACGGATCATGCCTAGCTCTGAATTTCTCTTAGGTCATTCGCTGCAAGCGTTTGACGAGCAAGGCAACTTGATCGATGAAGAGCAGATCCAAAAACTGCAAGGACTGTTCAACGATTTTCTATTATTTGTAAAAATTACCAGCCAGTTGCAGCACGCCCATGCCGCCAATCAAAAAGAAGCTGCTGAATTTTCATGGGATACCATCTAATCGCAAAAGATAGGAGCGTAAAGACAATGAAATTGATCGGAATCGTCGGATCAGCCGCTGAAGTCTCCACCAATCGTCAGCTGCTGAACTTTATCAAAAAGCAATACAAAAAGGAATTCACGTTAGAACTTGTAGAGATCAAAGACTTTCCTCTCTTTAATCAAGAGGAAGATCAAACTAAAAGCCCAGCCATCCAGCGTTTGAATCGGCAATTATTGATGGCAGACGGTGTGATCATTGCTACACCAGAGCACAACCATACCGTGACGGCAGGATTGAAAAGCTTGTTAGAATGGCTTTCATTCAAAATCCATCCTCTGGAAAACAAACCAGTAATGATCGTGGGTGCCTCTTACTACGATCAAGGAACTTCAAGGGCCCAGCTGCATCTGCGCCAGATTTTGGACGCACCGGGAGTCAATGCTTTAGTGATGCCAGGGAATGAGTTTTTGTTGGGAAAAGCCAAAGAAGCTTTCGATGAAGCCGGTGATTTGATCGATGCCCGAACGGTTGCTTTTTTAGATGCGACGATCAACAGCTTCTTGCAATTTATCAAAGTCGTTTCTGCCTTAGCGGGTCCCAAACAATTGCCGCCCGAAGACCTCTACGCCACAGGGAAAATCGCAACCACCGTGGAAGGGGTGGATATGTATGATGATCAATGGCTGGAAAAAGCCGCTGAAGCAGTCGGTGCCGTTTCTGGCAATACCTACGTCAAACTAAATCGCGGCTTGCTGACAGTCGATCAGATCAATTACTTCTTAGATTCGATGCCGATGGAATTGACATTTGCCGATAGCAACAACCAATTCTTGTATTACAATCTGCGGGAAGAAGCCCAAAATATGCTGGCAGCACGTGTGCCAGGACAAGTCGGCAATCCATTAGCAAAATGCCATCCTGAAAAATCCTTCAAAAATGTTGAGTGGGTGATCCAACAGCTGCGCAGTGGGGCGACCGACGCGGTTCGGGTCCATGTGCCGAAACAGGTGCCAGAAAAATACATCGTCCACAATTATCAAGCGATGCACGATGAAAACGGCGAATATGCGGGGATCAACGAATACATCCTTGATTTCAAGCCAATCATCGAATGGTATTTGCAACAAACCGGTCAAAAACTTGTCGGCAATGAAGACGCCATTTCCAGTGCTTCTGTGCACCAAGAACCGACCGATGCGGTCACTAGTGCCAGTACTCATGACGCACCTGCAGCAGATGCGGTCACCAGCGCTTCAGTGAAATAAGGGGTGTCTAAAAGGATAGAAGGAATCGCTAGAAGCATTCGCTTGCAATCAGTTGCCAAGCGAATGCTTCTCTTTTTGCTGCTTTTTTATGAATGAACGGTTTTCTATGAGCGATTGAGTTGATCAAGGACATCGTTGCGAGGATTTCACAAAGTTTCTGAAAAAAATTTGCATATTCATCTTTTGCTTCGTATACTAGTTTAGGACGTTGCTTATAAAACGGCTGTATCATCGTACATATTTTGTGATAGGAGGAATTGCATGAAAGACAAACGAAAAGTCTTGCGTCCGTTAGGATCAGGGTTTGCGATGGCGGTTCCTTTGTTTATAGGGATCCTCGTTCAGGACCCTTTGATAAGTTCTGTGGGGGCGATGGGGGCTTTTTCCTACTTGGCTTTTCAACATCGGTCCCTTTTTTATAATCTGCGCGCCATTTTGACCCACGGCGCTGCGCTGCTGCTGGCATTTATTTTAGGCGCTGGGACAGCACTGATTCCTTGGAGCGCGCCTTTTATCATCGGTGCGTTATCGTTTTCTGCTTTTTTGTTGTCAAAAGTGATGCGGATCCCCAAGCCCGATTATTTCTTCGTGTTGATGCTTTATGCCACCGGCTTTAATTTTCACGCAGCGCACCTTGGAGAGATCTTGCACCACAGTTCCTATTTGCTTTATGGCATCGCAGGCTCACTGCTTGCTGGACTGGTGATTTCGTTGGCTGAACAGCTGCCGTTGAAAGAAGAAAAAACGGCCTTTCAACAACTGAGCTTGCACGAGAAATATTCGCTAGCATTATCTCAGCAACCAGAAATGGTCATCAAGGCGCTGCACTTTTCTTTGATATTGTTCATTGCGACCTACATTGCCTATCTGTTGCGGGACAGCAACGGCTATTGGATCTTGATTTCTGCTGCTGCCGTCTTGGCAGGAGAACATATGGAAAAAATCAAAAATCGCACGATCGGCAGGGTACTGGGAGGAATCGTGGGGCTGCTGCTGGGTTTCTTATTGATGTCCTTGCATATGCCCCTTGAAGCAATCGCAGTGGTATTGATCATTCTAAACATATTGACGGAGTTTTTTATGCCAGTCAATTATACCGTTGCTAATTTTTTTACCAATCCGCAAGTCCTGCTGTTAATGACTATCGGTACTAGTTTTACGCCGCTGAAATTGATCCCATTGCGTTTTTCAGGGGCATTGATCGGCAGCGTGCTGGCAATGCTGTTGATCTTTCTAATGGATTGGGCAGTAAAGCAAATGGAGCAAGCACTGGGAAACAAACCAGAAGACACGATGGATCAAACAAAATAGAATGCACCATCATCGATAAGCAAGAGCTGTAGCTCTTGCTTTTTTTGCCTTTGATCCGCTATCTAAACGTTATCTCCATCGGATAGGAAAAATAAGGGAAATATGAAATAATCGAGCAAAGGTTCCTATTTCGAAATAGAAGCGTTTACATTTTTGCGAACTAAAGTGGCAGAAACATCTACTTTTTTTGTTGTAAGCGAAATCATATACTCAAATCAGAGAAGGAGAGAAAGTTGTGAAAAAACGAATCGTAGATATTTTGCATCGCCTGTTGGTGACTGATTATCCACTATCCATCGAGCAACTGGCAGAAGAGACCGCAGCCAGTGGGCGGACGATCCGCAATGATTTGAATGAGATCAACACGTTTCTTGCTGACTTACACATCGGACCGATCCAAACCCTTCGAGGAAAGGGCATCCTTTTGAAACTGACCTCGAAACAGCAAGCCATTGTTTGGCAGGCATTACACGCACAACAGTCGGAATATATGACCCGTGAAGAGCGTCGTTTTGATCTGCTGCTGCATCTGACCTTTTCAAAAGAGATTCTGGTGTTGAATAAAAAAGAAGAAGCGTACCAGATATCAAAAAGCAGCATGGATGAAGACATGCGCCGTTTGCGGGCGGACATCAATAAATATGGCATTGAGATCATTAGCCTAGGAAAAAAAGGACTGCGGTTGAATGGATCGGAACGAGCGATTCGGACGATGATTTTTGACATCATCAATCAGCGGATCGGTAGGTTGCCACTTGATAAACAGACCCCAGATTTAGTCTTTACGAAAGTGCTTTATCGCTATTTGCCGCAAAAAGAAATCAAACAGATCCAACTAGTGATGCAAGCAGTGTTGCCGCCAAATCAAAATGAGTTGTATAGCAGCCAAATTTTATTGTTTACCGCCATTTGGCTGATGCGTATCAGAATGAAGGAATTTATCACTCGCATGAACTGGTCTACTTCCAGCAATCCGCTCCAAGGGTCAGCCTATATCCAGGCGATCGCTGAAACCTTTTCGATCCAGCCACCAGAAATCGAAGTCAACTATCTTTCTTTCATCATCGAGTCACTGAACTTTAAAGATTTGTCCAATTCCATCGAATGGGCGCATGCGCAACTTTTGTCGCTGCAGCTGATCCAATTTGTCGAATGCCAAACCAAGATCCCTTTTAGTAAAAAGGAAGAAGAGCTGTTAGAGGGATTGTATAAACATATGGCCGCGCTAATCGTTCGAGCCAAGAGCGGCATTCAAGTACCCAATCCGATCAAAGAGACCGTTCGCAAAAATTATGGACAAATCTACCAAGCCGTCAAGGGGTTCGCTCCTACGATCGAAGAGATCGTCGGTCAACCACTATCAGAAGATGAACTGACATTTCTCGTGATACATTTTTCTACAGCCCTAAGTTCATTGAACCACGAAATCATTACGAGCTATAAGGCGGTCGTCGTCTGTAACCATGGAATGGC
This sequence comes from Enterococcus casseliflavus NBRC 100478, assembly GCF_001544095.1. Lineage (GTDB taxonomy): Bacteria > Bacillota > Bacilli > Lactobacillales > Enterococcaceae > Enterococcus_D > Enterococcus_D casseliflavus. Next base: position 121,737 of record NZ_BCPT01000003.1, read on the forward strand.
AACCGGCAATCTGCTGGCAGCCAGCCTCAAGGAGAAGTTTCCAGAAGTAGAAGTTGCGGCAGTCTTGAATTCACAAGAAGTCAATTTGATTACGAAATTCGATGTGGATCTGGTTTTTTCAACCTTTGAGATCGATTATCGAGAAAAGCCGGTATTACTGATCCCACCGATCATCAATGAAGAAAATCACCAAGTGATCCGCCGTTTCTTAAACAACAATGAACAATTCAAGCGGATAGCCTTTGACCAAAAAAATGCCACGCTGTTCTTCAATCAGTTGCTTACAGTGATTGAAGAAAGCGGCGGGACAGTCGATGCTGCCGCCTATCGCAAATTGACACACTTGTTTGAACAAAATCAATTAGTCATTAATGCAAGGGAGATTCAGCCAATGTTAAAAGATGTTTTATCCGCTAATCATATTCAATTAAACGTTCCTGTTCAAAATTGGGAAGAAGCCATTGAACGCTCTGCGCAGCCGCTAGTAAAAGAACAGATCATCGAAAAACGCTATATCGAGGCAATGGTTGCGGCGGTGGAGGAATACGGTCCCTATATCGTCATTGGCAAACATTTGGCGCTGGCGCATGCACGACCAGAAGATGGCGCCCAGCAGTTGGGTGTGAGTGTCCTCACCTTGGCGCCGCCAGTCGCATTTGGGAACCCAGAAATGGACCCCGTCAAAATCATTTTTTGCTTGGCTGCGGTGGACTCCTACTCTCATCTTGCCATCATGAAGGAATTGATCGAACTGATCAATGATGAAGAAAAAGTCACGCAGTTGCTGGCTTGCTCTACGATTGAAGCGTTTCAATCATTGCTATTTTCATAAAAAACAAGAAAAGGGGAAAAAATCATGAACAAATTATCGATCTTATTCGTATGCGGTGCAGGTCTTGGCAGCAGCTTTGCGGCTCAGATGTCAACAGAAGATGTCTTAACGAAATTAGGAGTGGAGGCGAAATTGGATCATGTCGATATCTCATCAGCGGTATCAATGAAACCAGACATCATCATTACAGCAGAGAATTTCCGAACGCAATTTGAAAAGTTTGCTTTGGACCCGACAACCGCAATCATTTATTTACGCAACATCGTTTCAAAACCAGAAATCGAAGAAAAAATCACCCCAGTATTAACGGAAAAAGGCGCACTGTAAGGAAGAGGCATGACGAAGGGAGTTTGAAAAAATGGGCATCATCAATTTTATCATTGATAATATTTTAACGCAGGCATCGATCACGATCGCTTTGATCGCGATGTTAGGGCTGCTGCTTCAGAAAAAGTCAGCAGGTCAAGTCATTTCAGGAAGTTTGAAGACGCTATTGGGCTTCCAGGTTTTAAGCGCTGGTTCTAGCATCATCGTCGGTAGTTTGACCTATTTCGGCGAGATTTTCACAGAAGGATTCGACATGCAAGGCATAATTCCTTCCATCGAAGCCATCAACGGGCAAGCGATGAATGAGTTGGGCTTGGGTCGGGACATAGCGCTGACATTTTTAGCCATCTTTGTTTTTAATATTTTATTGGCACGCTTTACAAAATGGAAATATATCTTCTTAACGGGTCAAGCCATTTTATGGATGGCGACCATGACGACGGTCTTTGGCTATTTCGCTGGTTTACGGGGCGTTGTCTTGATTCTTGTCGGTGGGTTGATTGGAGCGATCTTTGCCGTAGCGATGCCAGCGATGGCTCAGCCCATCATCCGCAAAGTCACTGGGTCAGACGACATTGCTCTCGGACATTTCTGTACGATCGGCTACCTCTTTGAAGCAGGCGTTGCCTATCTGTTTGGAGAAAGAGGCGAGAAGAAAAAATCGATCGAAGACATCAAACTGCCACGTTCTTTTGAATTTTTACAAGATACCTATCTTTCTGTCATGGTCGTGATGGTTCCACTGTATATCGTGACGGTCTTGTTTGCTGGAGAAACCTTTGCTTCTACGCTCTCTGGTGATCAAAATTACATCATGTATGCCTTCTTGCAAGCCATTCAATTCGTGGTTGGGGTCTATGTTTTGCTAGCTGGCGTTCGGTTGCTCTTAGGCGAGATCGTCCCTGCGTTTCGTGGGATCGCCATGAAATTGGTGCCTGATGCAAAACCAGCACTCGATTGCCCAGTATTCTTCCCATATAGCCCAAATGCAGTTATTTTAGGCTTCATTACTACAACGATTGGGACAGTCATCGCCATGTTCGTCTTACCAGTCTTTGGCTTGGCGATGATCTTGCCAGGGATGCTGACGAACTTCTTTGCAGGCGGTACCGCCGGGATCTTCGGCAATGCGGTCGGTGGACGTCGAGGGGCGATCATCGGAGGGATCTTTCACGGCTTCTTCATTACGTTACTGCCAGCCCTACTTGTAACGATCTTCAATGAAATGGGCTTTGTTAACGCTACGGCAACTGATGTGGATACCGTTACGGCAGCCTTGCTATATGCTTGGATCATCAGTCCCTTATTGAAAAACTTTTAATCGCTAGGAGGAAGACGCATGTTCTCTTTTTTCAAAAAAGAAAAAAAGCCCACAGAAACACCAGCGGTTGTTTTGACCGCTGAAGAAAGCCAAGAGGCAGAAGCGCTTATTGCAAATCTAGAAAGTCAGTTGCAAGCAGAAACCGACATCGACGAACAAGCAAAATTGTATGAAGCGTTAGGCTTAGCGCAGGCAAAACTTTCCCGCACAGAAGAAGCGATCGACGCATTGGAAAAAAGCTTGCAGGCGAAAAAATCGATCGGGGACGGCTACAAAATACTGATGTCCCTTTACAATGCTCAGCGTGCCGCCGCCGCACGAAACGGCGACGATGCAAAGATCGACTATTACATGGACAAAATGGAAGAAATGCGGCAAATCGCCAAACAACTTATGATCAGCGGCAATTAAACTAGACGAGGTGGAATCAAGAATGTATACAACATTAAAAGAAGTAACGAAAACAGCAGAAGCATTGAATTTTACAGTGGGGGCTTTTAATACCCATAATTTAGAAATGCTGCCAAGTATGCTGCGGGCGGCCAAAGAGATGGGGGCACCCATCATCATTCAAACAAGTATCGATACGGCGAAATACATCGGCTATGATGTCTTGGTCAATGTCGTCAAAACGATTGCCGACCACGAGCTAGTAGATGCTGTCTTGCATTTGGATCATGCCAGAGATTTCGATGAGATCAAAGCGGCGATTGATAGCGGCTATAGCTCGGTGATGTATGATGGCTCGCATTTGCCCTTCAAAGAAAACATTTTGAAAACGCGCGCAGTCGTCGAATACGCTCATGCCCATGGGGTGTCCGTCGAAGGAGAACTAGGAACGATCGGCGGCACAGAAGAAGGCATTCATGTGGAAGAAGACGATAAAGTCTTCACACGCCCAGAAGATGCGGTAGAGTTTGTCGCTGCTACTGGCGTCGATGCGCTAGCCATCGCTATCGGAACCAATCACGGTCAATTCCGCTCCAAAACCGAAGTGAATGTTGAGTTATTGAAGGAGATCCATGCAGTCGTCGACGTGCCGCTAGTCATTCATGGAGGAACTGGCGTCAAAGAAGAAGATTATCCTGAATTGATCAATAACGGCATTCGCAAGTTTAATGTAGGTACTGAATTGTTGGTCAATTGGACGAAGATTGCGAAAGAAAATTTTGGGGCAACGGAAGTCAACAAATCTTTGCGCCACAACGTGATCCCATCCAATGAAGCCATCAAAGAAATCGTCAAGCACAAGATCGGCCTTTTCATGAATACGAAAGCGCCGACTGCGATCGGCAAATAGATGGTACGCAAAAAGATGCTTGTTTTATTAGCAGGCAGCCCTGGAACTGGAAAAAGTTATTTACTGAATCTGTTGAAGAAACGTTTTCCTGATCTTTTCGCTCTTACGCCAGATGAAATCAAAGAGTGCTATGCCGAATCCCTTGGCTTTGATTCATTGGCAGAAAAAGCCCAGATCGAAAAGCAGTATGTTTGGCCTTTTTACTATCAGGCATTGGGCTTGTACATGTCTTTAGGAAAACGGTTGGTGGTCTCGGAATACCCTTTTAGTGAAAAACAGAAGCCATTGCTAACTTTTCTCGCCCAAAGCTATGGTTATGAGTGCTTGACCATTCGCTTGACTGCTTCTTTTGAAACCTTATGGGAAAGACGTTACTTACGTGATCGAGCGGATGACCGCCATTTGAGTTTTATTATGGAACGGTACCATTACGGGGATGTACTGGAAGATAGACAAGCTGCAACCAACCATATAACCAAAGAAGCGTTTCGGCAAATCATCACTGATCGCCGTTACGATGACTTTCAGTTAGGAGCGCTTATCGAAGTCAATGTGGAAGATTACGAGCAAGTGGATTATCGCCCGTTGATCGAGAGAATCGCTGAACAACTCAATGACTTAAATTGAAGAAAAACAGGCGCTACACCTGAAAAGGGCAGCGCCTGTTTTTTTAGTCTAAGCCCAAAAATTTCGAAGTTCCTTGGTTTTGGACTTGGAGGATTTCGGCTAATACTTTGGCATCAAATTGACCCTCTTTATTGGCAGAATAGACATTGACCTTGAGCTGGTAGTCGGGCAAAGCATAGTTTTCAAGACTTGCTTCAAGCTGCGCGACCGCTTGTTTCGAGAGTGGTTCACCGACGAGTTTTAATTCAAGGGATTGTTTCTGCTCATTAAGTGTTTGCTCCAGCAAATAATGTTCCCCCAGTTTGGCTTCTACAAAACGCTTGGCATGGTATTCCGCGATGGTCGTTTGGATCGTCGTATAAACGAAGAAACTCCCAATGACCGTGATCGGTAAGGCAACCACGGCAAACTTCCACCATTTTTGGTGACGGAAATCTCCATACTGCAACAGCCAGATGGTAATGAACAAGGAAAAACAAATCAAAAAGGAATTGGTGAAGAAGAGTTGAGCAGACTCCCATGAAATCGAATAGTCTTTGATCGACAGCCCATAACCCGTCACACAAAGCGGCAAAATCAGGGACGTCCCGATGGAGACACCGATAATGACATCGTTGTCGCGGCCTCTGACTTTGGCAAAAGCCAGTGCGGAACCACCGATCAATGCGATGCAAATATCCCAAATCGTCGCAGACGTCTGGGTCATGATTTCAGGTGTTGTATCTTTGACTGGCGTGAGTAAGAAAAAGGCAAATGAGATGATAAGTACGATGATGACTTGGATGCTAAAGACCAGCAGCCCTTTTTTGACTAAGCGCAAGTGGGAAAGACCTAAACCAAAGCCGATCCCGTTGATCCCATTTAAAAGTGGCGAAATCAACATCGCCCCGATAATCGTTGTCGTAGAGTTGTAGTTCAAACCAATCGAAGCAATCAGCGTTGCACAAACTAAAAGTGCATAGACGAGCATCGTTTGGTCCATATCTTTTTGAATTTTTCCAATCAATTGTTCTTTGGAAACTAAATCAGGCGTTAAGTTCACATTCATCATCCTTTCTGAGAAAAATCGTTCTGCTCTTTTCATTGTCCCTTAAATCGGCTGATTTTACAAAAATCTGCGTCTATCAGGTGATGATAGCAACGAGAATTCAATGATTGGGTTGCCAATCTTTTGCAAAACCGCCGATTTCCTCTAGAATATGAAGCATATCAGATAAATGGAAAAGGTGGGGAATGGATGAAAGACTATTTTGCGCAATACAAACGCCTGTTATCGATCGCTGAAGCAGGTTTGTACTATGGCAAAGATGTGTACGATAAGGAACGTTACCAAGAGATCAAAGAGTTGGCATTGCATTTGATGAGTACCGTCGTGGATCAAGACGCAGCTGCGTTGACCCTTTTAACAGAAAAAAATGAGGGCTATCCTACGCCCAAAGTCGATGTACGAGCATTGATCCAAAAAGACGAAAAAATCTTGCTGGTGGAAGACAGCCTGACGAAAGAATGGTCACTGCCAGGAGGCTATGCAGAAATTGGCTTGACGCCACGGGAAAACATCAAAAAAGAAGTGCTGGAAGAAACTGGCTTACTCGTTGAGGTCAAGGAGCTGCGAGCAATTTTTGATACGAATCTAAGACCAGACATTCCGCAAGTGTTTCAATACTATAAGCTGGTCTTTGCCTGTGATGTTTTGGCAGGGGACTTCATCAAAAACAGTGAAACCTCCAACAGCGATTACTTTTCGTTGAAGGAGCTGCCGAAGCTTTCCATCAAGCGCACCACCAAGGAACAACTGGAGCAATTGGTGAATGAGAAGTCGTTACACGTTGATTAAAAACAGCTAAGGGTAAGATGTTGGAAAAAGCGTTTTATTGGTTTTTTTAACTGGATAATATTTACTTGCAGATAAAGTTGGTTTATGATTGATTTCGTCGTTTTCATTATAAAAAATCAAGCAATGGCGACACCTTTGCTTGATTGCTGGAGGAGTAAAAATGAAGAATCAAATCAATTCCTTTTTTGGGCTGGATGCCTTACAAACAACGGTCAAACGAGAAATCTTAGCTGGTTTTACCACCTTTATCTCGATGGCCTATATTTTATTCGTCAATCCAACGGTCCTTGGGGCATCTGGGATGGACGAAGGTGCCGTCTTTACGGCAACGGCGTTAGCCAGCGCATTGGGCTGTATCTTGATGGGGGTTTTAGCAAAATACCCGATCGCTACGGCACCCGCATTAGGGATCAACGCCTTCTTTTCTTATTCAGTCTGTATTGGAATGGGGGTTCCATGGCAAACAGCATTAGCGGGTGTGTTTGTGGCATCACTGATTTTCATCGTGATCACGATCTTCAAATTACGGGAGCTGATCATTGATGCGATCCCTGCTGATTTAAAATACGCCATCTCTGGCGGGATCGGTCTGTTCATCGCCTTTTTGGGATTGAGCGAAGGCGGGATCATCGTTTCCGATGATTCGACCCTTGTGGCACTAGGCTCATTGAGTGTCGGTACGACGTGGCTGACGATTTTTGGTTTAGTGATCACTGCCGTCTTGATGGTTCGCAGAGTTCCTGGTGGAATTTTTATCGGGATGGCCGCAACAACTGTTTTAGGTCTTTTGACTGGCTTGATCCAAGCACCATCCAGTATCGTTTCTGCTGCACCGAGTATTTCTTCCACATTCTTAGTGGCGCTAAACCATGTAGGAGACATCAACTCCCTGCAAATGTGGGTCGTAGTACTGACTTTCTTACTCGTCACTTTCTTTGATACGGCAGGCACCTTGGTGGGACTTGCCAATCAAGCGGGCTTTATGAAAGACAACAAAATGCCGCGGGTCGGCAAAGCACTTGCTTCTGACTCCACCGCCATGCTCGCTGGTTCTTTATTAGGGACCTCACCAGTAGGCGCATATGTCGAATCCTCCGCTGGGATCGCCGTGGGCGGTCGCTCTGGCTTGACTGCCGTGACGACTGGAGTTTTCTTCTTGTTCGGCTTGTTCTTTTCACCATTGCTATCCGTTGTTACTTCCCAAGTGACGGCACCAGCACTGATCGTCGTAGGCGTGCTGATGGCACAATCGCTACGAGAAATCAAATGGCACGAAATGGAAATCGCAATCCCAGCCTTCTTGATTCTACTAGGCATGCCGTTGACCTACAGTATCTCCGATGGGATCGCCTTGGGCTTCATCTTTTACCCAATCACCATGTTAGCAGCCAAACGGGGCAAAGAAGTCTCACCAATCATGTACGGCTTGTTCTTTGTCTTTCTTGGGTTTATGTGGATTTTGAATGTGTGAGAGAGACGTTTTAATGTAAACTTAGGATAGGATTTCAAGTAATAAAAAACCAGTTAAGCGTGGCTTAGCTGGTTTTTTATTATATGTCGCTTGCTATAAAAATGTTCAGAATTGAATAAGGATTTACTATCCGTGGTTTATATGCCGACGAATCAGGGCGTTGTATTGCTTAAAAAATATACTCAATGATCTGATCGATTTTCGCCATATCTTGTAAAGGGAGGTTTTAGTTTCTCTACCATTCATTGATTGTAAGATTACTTTGAAGTGAAACTTCATTCCAAAACCGCCCATCCCAACAATTTTCACGCAAAACCTGCGCTTTTCTTTCTGTTATTGTTATAATAAAAGAAAACGCAAAGGTGGGAAATCATGACAACGATCAAGGACATTGCTGAAAAGGCGGGAGTAGCGAAAAGTACGGTTTCCCGCTATCTGAACAATGGCTATATCAGTGAAGAAAAGCGCAAAAAAATTGATCAGATCATTGCTGAAACTGGCTATCGCCCCAATACATTTGCTCGTTCGCTGAAAGCCCAAGACACGAAATTGCTGGGCGTGATCATTCCTCGACTGAATTCACCATCGACAAATGATGTGTTGAAAGGGATCGATACGACGGCACGGGAAAACGGCTATCAAATGCTGATCACCAACTCTGATCAAAGCGATGAACGGGAATTAGAAAATATCGAAATGCTGGTTAAACAAAAAGTAGCAGGGATGATCCTGTTTGCGCGCAAAATCACACCGCAGCTGCAAGCGGTGCTGGCAGAGGTTCCTATGCCTGTTTTATTGTTAGGTCAACAGTTAGCTGGCATTCATTCCATCGTCCATGAAGATTATCAAGCTGGCAAAACCATGGCAGAATATGCAGTCAGCGCTGGCCACCGACGTTATTTATTTGTTGGTGTCAGCGAAAATGATTATGCGGTAGGTGTCTTGCGGAAAAAAGGGTTTCTTGATGTCTTGGCACAAACGCCCAACGTCAAAGTCGACTTTATCGAAACGTCCTTTTCAAGAAGAGAAACGTACCAAAAAGCCCTTGAGTTCTTGAAAGATCAATCGGCAACGTACATCGCCTGTGCTACCGACAATATTGCTGTTGCTGTATTGAAAGCCGCCCATGAACTAGGGTATCAAGTGCCGCAAGACTTTTCCTTAAACGGCTTTGGCGGCTATGATTCGACGGATTATGTCTATCCGACCATCACAACGACCCAATATCCCTATGTCCAATTAGGCATCGATGCCGTCTTAACGATCCAAAAACTGACGCAAGGGGAAGAGGTTCCTGAGGTGATCGAATTACCGAATAGATTAGTGGTCAAACAGTCGACTGCCAAGCTTGACAAGCAGGAGAAATAAAGCAAACATTTTTAGAGAAAACAGGACGTCCAGTCGCGGCGTTCTGTTTTTTTATTTTCTTTGCTTGCAATTGCAAACGGTTTCTGTTAATCTACAAATGTAGAACCGGTTCCACAAATGAACCGACGATCAAAGGAGTGGGAAAAATGAAGGAACAAAAAACGATCGACCAAGTGTTAGAAGCTGTTGGCGGCAAAGAAAATGTCAAAAACTTTGAACACTGTGCCACACGTTTGCGCTTGATTTTGAAAGACGATCAGTTAGTAGATAAAGACAAAGCGGAAGCAGTTGAGGGCAGCAAGGGCTATTTTTTCAACACGGGACAGCATCAGTTCATTTTTGGAACAGGGAAAGTCAATGAAGTTTATCAAACCTTCGCAGCAGAAATGGGCAATGACGCCTCCGCTGATAAAGCTGGCTTCAAAGACGATGTCTATTCGAATCTGTCACCCGTCCAAAAAGTTGTCCGCACGTTGTCAGATGTCTTGGTGCCATTGATTCCAGCTTTGGTAACGACGGGGCTTTTGATGGGGATTCGGGGATTATTGACCGAGTTGGGGGTCACTTATAGTGCTGACTGGTTAGCTATGTTTGAAATGTTAACGGATACAGCGTTTGCCTTTTTACCTGTTTTGATCGCCTATAGTGCGACGAAAAAATTCGGCGGTAATCCGATCATTGGGATCGTGGTAGGATTGATGATGGTGGCACCGCAATTGCCGAACGCTTGGGCAGTTGCCAGCGGGGATGCAGATCCATTGCACTTATTCGGTTTATCGATCTCTGGGTATCAAGGGTCGATTTTTCCAGCAATTATTGTCGGGCTCTTAGTTTCTAAGCTAGAAAAATGGTTCCGTAAATTTGTTCCGCAAATGATGGACTTGATTGTGACACCATTCTTAACGATTGTCATTACTTTAGGTTTGATTTTGTTTGCGTTAGGACCAATCTTGCAAGTAGCTGAAAGAGCAGTCATCAACAGTATCGTCTACTTGGTGCAAGCACCATTGGGCATCGGTTATATCATTTACGGAGGGGTTCAGCAAGTGATCGTGATCACTGGATTGCACCATTCGTTAAGTATTATTGAGTTAGGGTTATTGAATACGACAGGCGAAAACGTCCTACAAGTCTTAGGTACAGCAAGTATGGCGGGACAATTTGGGGCAGCGATTGCTGCGGCATTTATTTATAAAAACAAAGTCAAACGCTCAAATGCCATCAGTGCGGCGGTTCCAACCTTATTTGGGATCACGGAACCTTTACTATTTGGGGTCAACTTACGCTCGATGCGCATTTTTGGCGCAGGCATGCTGGGAGGCGCAGTCGGCGGGTTTGCGACGTATGTCTTCCAATTAGCTGCCACTGGGATGGGCATCACTTTTATACCAGGACTGTTGTTGTATACTGGAGATTTCGGTGCCATGCTGAAATACGTTGTCGTGATTTTGATTGCCTTTGGTGTCGGTTTTGCTGGTGTCCAATTGCAGCGCAAACCGCTAGCCAAAGAGTTGAACCAATAAATAATCCCTTGCTGTTCATCGCAAGAGAAAAGAGGTACCACATTGTTAACGAAGGAATACTGGGCACAGCTTGCCCAAACCCAAAACGATTTAGCAGAAAAAATCAGTGCTGATGCGTGGCGCTTGAACTATCATTTGATGCCAGAAACAGGATGGATGAACGACCCGAATGGTCTTTGCCAATTCAAAGGCGTGGTTCATTTTTACCATCAATATGTACCGCAAACACCCCATGGCGGGGAACCACCCCACTGGGGACACAAAACGTCGACGGATTATGTCACGTTTCAAGAAGAAGCGCTGTTTCTTTCTCCCGAACACGACTATGACAAAGATGGGGTCTACTCGGGTTCTGCCTTTATCGAGAATGACACGATCCATTTCTTCTATACTGGGAATGTCAAACATCCTGGTGATCATGACTATACCTTTAGTGGACGAGAACAAAACACGGTCCATGTAATCAGCAAAGACGGCTATACCGTCGAAAAGCAAGAAGTCGTGATTCCTCATGAGGACTACCCTGAAGGATTTACCGATCATATTCGTGACCCAAAGGTTTTTGCCCACGAAGACACCTACTATATGCTGCTAGGCGCGCGTACGTTGGAAAACGAAGGCAAAATTTTGATTTATGAATCGACGGATTTAAATGATTGGACCTATCGAGGAATCTTTTTCGGTGAGGACTATGCTCTAGGCTACATGTGGGAATGCCCAGACTACTTCCATTTAGATGGCAAAGATGTGTTGGTCTTCTCACCGCAAGGCTTGGCAGCCAAAGAACATGCCTACCAAAATATTCATCAATCAGGGTATCTGATTGGTGAGGTGGATTGGGAAACCCTGACGTTTAAAGAAACTTCTGCGTTTCGTGAACTTGATTATGGGTTTGACTTCTATGCCCCGCAAACCTTTGAAGATGAGCAGAAACGTCGGATCTTGTGGGGCTGGATGGGGCTAGGGGATACCAGTCCTGAATACAGCAATCCTACGATCCCTCGCGGATGGCAGCATGCCGCAACGCTGCCAAGACAGCTTTCTGTCAAAAATGACCAGTTGTATCAACAACCTTTGCCAGAATTCCAAAAATTACGAGACAAGCAAGTCAGCCAAAAAATTGTGCTTTCAGAGAAACCGCAGCACTTGTCTTTCGATGAATTGGCATATGAGTTGCAAGTTACGGCGGAAGCCCCATTGCAGCAGTTCCAGCTGGGGCTTTTGCAAGATACGACTTTGGCTTATGAAGCTGGTGTCTTCACGATCCATCATGGCGTTTCTGGCTACGGTCGTAAACAGCGCAGTGTCAAGGTCGATGAACTGACGCAGCTGCAGATTTTTGTCGATACGTCTTCGATTGAGATCTTTCTAAATGGCGGGCAATATTGTTTGACCTCTCGCGTGTATCCCAAACGGACCGAGGCGATCGCTCTCAGCGGAACCGGCACGGTTTGTGTCAATGCTTGGGCATTGGCGAAAAATTAAAGCAACGATCCGAAAACGACAGCAAACAGTTGGTTTTTCTTGTTGCACCCCCAAGAGTCAGCTTTTTCTCTGGCTTTTAGGGGGGCATCATACCAACTATTTTGCTGTCGTTATTTGCTTGTTACTGCTTTTGTTGGTTTTGGATAAAGGTCTGCAGCGCAGGCGCATCGATCCGATAGCCGTCTGCAGTTTTTGTGACTAGTTTTTGCGTTTTGAAATCTTTTAAGGTATACGTTAAATGGCGATAGCTCACGCCTAAGTATTCTGCGGTCTCCGTCAATTTTTCTTGAAAAAGATCATCGATCGAAGCTTCCAACAGTAGATGAGCAAGGCGCCAAGCTAAGGGATAGGTTTGATTGACGGAAAAATGATCCATACGCAGCAGCAATTTTTCACCGATAGTTTTGCCTAGTGTTTGTACGAAAGCCAGGTCTTGCATGAGCCCGTGAGCTGCTGCTTGCATCGGAATGCCCAGACATGTTGTTTCACCGATCGCAACCACGGTTTTCGGTACTGTTTCGGCGCCAATCAACGTGAGATCGCCAATGCAATCACCAGGATGGAGAAACTGCAGCAAGGCACGTTTGCCGTTTTCTTGTGTTTGAATGATCTTGGCTTTGCCAGTCAATAGGACGAAAAAGACCGACATCGGCACCGTTTCTTTTTGGATCGCTTCTCGATGATCAAAGGTCCAGAGGGCACTTTGTTGTAAAATCTCCTCAGGAATCGGCAAAGGGCAGTTTTCTTTGATTGGTACCTGCTTTATTGCCAAGGCATAAGCGGTTTTTTTCACTTTTTTCCTCCGAACTAGGAGAAATCTCCTATTTGTTTTTAGCCAGTATAGCACATACTTAGAAAAGCAAAAAAGAAAGTGTGAGAGAAAAAATGAATAAAAAGCAATGGATAGGATCAGGGATTTTTTATGGGCTGAGTGCATTCGGGATCAGCTTGACCATTAAAGCAAGCGTTGGGGTCAGTAGTTTTAATGCCTTGAATGTTACGCTGGCAACGATGTCAGGAATCAAAGTCGGCACCATCACAACAGCCATCAACTTGGGCTTTTTAGCTGCCTGTTGGCTATTGGATCGGCGGCAGACATCCCTCAAACAAAAAGGCAGTGAGTACTTGATTATGTTTTTTGCTTTGCTGGCATTCGGCTATTTGATCAATGGCTTTGTTTACTACTTCTTGGCATCACTGCACTTGACGAATTATTGGAGCCAACTAGCTGCTTTGATCGGTGGGATCTTGATTTCTGGAACGGCGACGGGGCAAGTCCTACGGTTGCAGGTCTTGAAATTTCCAATCGAGCACTGGTGTCATTTGCTGGCGCAACGCAGTCGTTGGACATTTAAGCAGTACCGTTATGGCGTTGATGCAGTCTGTATTTCGGGGGCACTCTTGCTAGCGATCAGTTTGGGCTTACCGCTAGCGGTGAGGGAAGGGACGGTCATTAGTTTCTTTTTGCTGTCAGGTGCTATCGCTTGGTCGAAGGAACGTGATTTGGCAGCGGCTTTACCCATTTGGCAAAGAAACAGTTAGCCAGTAGTATTCTTGGAATTGGGAAGGCGTCGAGTGTTCTAAAAATGCAGAAAGCGTTTTTTATGCTACTCTTATTAAAAAAGCGAGATATTTAGTAGGAGGAGACAGGATGAATCGGTTGATTGAAGGGTTTCAGGAAAATTTTGCACCAAAATTGGTTAGGATCAGTGAAAATCGGTTTTTAGTTGCCGTGCGCAACGGAGTCGCCGTTACGATGCCGCTGACGATAATCGGCAGTCTCTTTTTGATTTTAGCCAATCTGCCTTTTCCTGGCTGGACCGAGTTTGTCGGGGAATTTGGCGTCAAACTAGGCGCCGCCAGCAATTTTACATTTGGAATTTTGGGACTGGCCGCTTGTATCGGGATCGCCTACTATTTGGCGGCTTCGTATGAGATCGATCGGATCGGTTCTGTCGTGTTGGCAGTCTGCGCGTTTTTGCTGCTGCAGGCGGGGGAAGAATGGACGATCGATCCAGCTTCTTTGGGGGCGTCTGGTCTGTTTACAGGAATCGTCACAGCGATTGCGACAGTAGTGATCCATCGCTTTTTTCTCAAGCGCCGCTTAGTGATTCGGATGCCAGCAGAAGTGCCGCCCGCAGTTGCCAAGAGTTTTTCGGTCTTGCTTCCTGGAGCTGCCATCATCACTGGTGCCTGGGTGATTCGGGTCTTGTTGGAATTTAATGTCAATCAATTCGTGCAAGCCATCTTTTCACCGCTGGCAGTTGGTCTAAACACATTGCCTGGGATGCTGTTGTATACCTTTTTGATTTTGTTGCTTTGGTGCTTAGGGATTCATGGCAGCAATGTGATGGGGAGTATCGGCGATCCGATTTTTCTAGCTTTATTAGCAGCCAATACCGAAGCCTACACTGCAGGCGAACCGTTACCGAACATTTTTGCAGGCGGGTTTTATATCATGTTTTTGTGCTATGGAGGCACTGGTTCAACACTGGGGCTGATCATCAACATGTTAGTTTCAAAGAAAAAAGCCTATCGTTCCCTAGGGAAGATGGCTTTGCCCTCTGCTATTTTTTGTATCAATGAGCCAATCATTTTTGGGTTTCCGATCGTGATGAACCCTATTATGATGATTCCTTTCATCCTGACACCCCTTGTATTATGTGTCGGAACGTATTTCTTGTCGGTCACCAATGTCATTGGGCGAATCATGTTCAATCCACCGTGGACCACACCGCCCTTTATCAATACTTACCTTGCAACCGGCGGCAATATCCCTGCTGTTCTTTGGAGTATCGCTTCCTTACTGATTAGTGTGGCGATCTACTATCCATTCTTTAAAATCAGCGAACGAAGTTTAACGGAAGAAGAAAAAGGCGTTACCGACGCAGTTGCCGCGAAGGGGGAGAACTAAACGCTTATGATTGGCACGTGGTGCGTTGTTTTGTCTGGCAAAGAAAACAGTGGCTGCTACTCATCAAATTGCACAGTGATCCCAGATTTCGTCAATTGTTCACATTCACGGATCGTTGGCAAGCGGCCTTGGCAAAATAGCTGATCGTCGACATACACGAGTGGCAGACAGCTGCGGCCATTGCTTGCTAATTGCTGCTTGACGGCTTGATTCGTATGAAAAGGGGCAGGATCTTCTGCAAAAAAATATTCGTCGATTGTTAAAGGTTCGTTATGAAATGTTTGATGAGCCTGGGTCCTTTCTTCATTTATTTTTAACTGGTGAGTCAAGTGTGCTTCCCAAGTATCTTCTTTCTGCTCGGTATAAACAGCAATCGTTGGCATTGCATCAAATCCTTTCATGGCAGCTGATTTGTCAAAAGTATACCTGAATTTCTTGCTACGAGCAAAAAAGAGTATCAAAAAGAAGTGAAACAACAAAAAAAGACGCAAATGCGTCTTTTTTGTTGTTTCTTATTCGTCAGCGGGTAAAAAATCGAAATTGGTCAACTCGTTGTAAGAATACGCTTGGTCGATTTGACCCTTGTCTTTCGTCCAAGCAATGATTGCGTCGAATTGCTCTTGCGGCACTGCCTGGGCATACGGATAGTCTTCCTGGCTGTCTAAGTAGGTACTCATAGCATCGGGAAATTGATAGTCTGCCAAGATGTCGGCATAGTCTTTTGCTGAATGAGCATTCATGTAATCGATGGCTTCGTTGTAAGCAGTGTAGAATGCTTTTAGGTCTTGCGGGCGATTTTGGATAACTTCGTCCATAAATTGCAGTGTGCCGCCTTTGATGCCAGCATCTTTAGAGCTGCCTAAAACAATCGCCCCTTGGGCAGCCAACATGCTGGCTTGCGGTTCCGTATAAACAGCGCCATCGACTTGGTCACTGAGCAATGCTTCGGAACGGGCAGAAAAAGAAGCGATATCCACGATGTCATAGGTAAAATCATTTTCCTGTGCAAATTGGTCCATGATGTATTCTAAAATGAAATTCGGTACAAGGGTGATTTTTTTATCCGCTAACCCTTTCATCTCAGTGATCCCTGAATTCGGTGAAGCGAGAATCTTGAAGTTTTCCAAAATATCAGAAGTGATCGTCATATCAATGCCGTTTTGCTTAAAGGTCGCTTCTGTCATGACATCGCTGATCGTACCATCCAGCTCGCCTGCCTGCACCGCCACATTGCGGTCATTCGGGGAAGTGAAGGATTTGAGTTCCACAGTCAATCCTTGCTTTTCGAAAAAGCCTTCTTCTTTTGCTAGAATGATCGGAATCGCTGATTCTGCTGGTAACACCCCGATCGTCAATGTTTGATCTGTGACCGCAGCTTCTGTACTGCTAGTGCTGGAATTGCTGGTACTTGCTGTTTCGCCAGTGTTACCGCATGCGGCAGCGCCAACAGCGAATAGTGCTAGGATACTTGCTAAAATCGTTTTTTTCATTGGTTCATTTCCTCGTTTCTAAATCGTTGTTCAAAAGCAGCCATTGGTAGTGAGAACGGGATGACTGCCCGATGGAGTTCCATTGGCTTGGTTTGTGCCGTGTTGATACCTGGTTTGGTGGTAAATGCTAGAACAAAGCCTTCCTTTTCCAAGGTAGCGATCGTCTGCGGATCATAAAAACCAAAGGGATAGGCAAAAACATCCTTGATGGCCACGTGCTGATTGCAGCTTCGTAAGTCTTGCGCAAAGGCTGCTGGTGTTTCCCACATTGAACGCCCTTGCTGGTCCTTGCGTTCGTGAAAATGATCGGTATGGTTGGCATATTCGAAGACATCGCTCATTTCGGCTAATTCGGAGCCGCTCAATGTCCGCGAAACTTCTGGCTCGTAAGGCTGAGGGGCATCAAAAAGCCAGCCAGTCACGACAAAGGCTGTTGCCTTGAAACCAGCTTCTTTCAACAGTGGGTAGGCATATTCTTTCATCGATTGATAACAGTCGTCAAAGGTCAGCAACACGGATTTTTCTGGTAGCGGCTGCTGCTGGAAATAAAAATCTTTGACTTCTGCAAGGGTCAACGTATGGTAATTTTCTGCTTTCAAAAAGTCGATTTGTTGTTTAAAATGAGAAGTGCTACTGAATAAGGGCAGAGGCAAGGCATCTTGATACCCGTCTGCGACTTTGATCGGGCGGACCTGATCATAAAGTTCTGCTTCGGGACGTATTTCATGAAATACGAGGGTCTGAAACATCATAAACCATCCTTTCTTGTCAATCACGCAAAAAATAGTATAGCATAAAATGTGAAAACCAACACAAATAATTTGAAGAAAGAAGTTTATTCTCTGATGAGTATTCTATTCGATTCCGTTTCCTTTACCTATGGAGACACCGCCATTTTTAAAAACCTTTCGTTTTGTTTTGAACAAGGCGCGACTTATGTGCTGCTGGGAGAATCGGGGATTGGCAAAAGCACGCTTTTATCCTTGATCAAAGGGTTGCAGCGACCGCAATCAGGCACGATCACTTACCAAGGCTGTTCCCCTGACAACATCGAGGTCGTTTTCCAAGAACTGCATTTGTTTCCTTGGCAAACAGTCTACCAAGCACTGGAAATGCCGCTACTCATCAACCAAATCCCTAGTGAGAGTCGTAAAAAACGGGTCGCCAGCTGTTTGGCTGAGTTGGGATTGACGCAGGTGCAGGACCGCTATCCGCATCAGCTTAGCGGCGGTCAAAAACAGCGGACCGCCATGGGGCGGGGACTGATCACACAGCCCGATGTTTTATTATTGGATGAGCCGACTGCTTCGCTGGACCAAGAAACCAAAGCAAACGCCCAAGCCATGATCGCTGCCCAACAGCAGCGCAGACAAAACAGCTTGATTGTGGTGACCCACGATCCAGAAGAGGCAGTGTTTTTGGGGCAGACGATTTTGCTGCTAAAAGATCAGGGCGTTACGCCGATCAGTAATCCATTTTACGGCAGCCAGCAGGAACGAGATTCGTTGGCTTTTTATGAAGTCGTCTTGCAGTTGAAAGAACAAATGAGGGAGGCGAGGCAATGAAACCCATCAAATCTTTTGCTTGGGGCTTCTGTTCGTTTGTCGTGGTTTGGTGGGGCGTAAGCTGGGTGACCAACAATCGCTCACTGCCTAATCCTTTAGAAACGGCCGAACGTTTTTGGGCACTGCGAGAAGTCTTACTGATCCACGCAGGTGCCAGTTTGCTGCGGGTATTTGCGGCGTTGAGTGGGGCGTTGCTAGTCGGGGTGCCGTTAGGAATCTTGATTGGGCGATCCCAAAGAGAGGATCGGCTGCTTGGTCCACTGCTTTACTTTTTATATCCGATTCCTAAAGTTGCGTTTTTACCCGTCTTTATGATTTTCTTTGGCTTAGGCAATCTCTCAAAAATTCTCTTGATTTTTGCGGTGATCGTCATTCAAGTGATCGTCTCGATTCGTGATGCAGTCACGAAGATCCCACCAGCGTATTTTCAGGTCATGAAAAATTATACCAACCAATGGCGCCATGTCTTGCGCTTCGTTATTTTGCCCGCGCTCATGCCCGCGCTTTTTGCCAGTGTGCGGGTCAGTATCGGGATCGCGTTGGCTTCCCTCTTTTTTGCCGAAAATTATAACACGACGTATGGTGTCGGCTATCTGATCTTAAGTGCGTGGTCAAAAATGGACTACCCACAAATGCTTTCGGGTATCCTCCTGATTGCTTTGATGGGCTATCTGCTTTTTGCCAGTATCGATTGGTTGGAAAAAGTGGTGTGCCGTTACCGACAATCTTAGAAAAAAATGATCGATTGATGAATGTTTGCGGCAGTTCGTGTATTTTTGAACAAAATGATTTATACTAAGGATATCTTATTGAGAATCATTCTCACTGAAAGGAAGACCTTACTATGAAAGAAATCGATCTGTCAAAAACGCTCTATGAACTTGTGGCACAATACCCTGAAATACAAGAAATCATGAGTCAACTAGGGTTTACGGCGATCAATCAACCAGGGATGCTGCAAACTGCTGGACGTTATATGACAATACCCAAAGGTGCTCAGATGAAGAAGATCCCCTTGGAAATGGTTTGTCTCGCTTTCGAAAAACAAGGGTTTCTTGTGAAAGGAGCGACGAAATGAAAACTAACAGTCAAAGACAAGAACGGATCGTCGAAATACTGAGTTTGCTTCACCAAGGCGGTTCCTTTGAAGAGGCTAAACGCTTGTTTAACGAAGAATTTGATGGTGTGGATGTGACGGAGATCACTGCTGCTGAAAAAGCTTTGATCCAAACGGGGTTGGACCCTTCTGAGATTCAGCGTTTGTGCAATATTCATGCTGCTGTTTTCAAAGGATCGATCAATGAGATCCATCACTCCAATGAAGAATATGGGCAACCAGGCCATCCTGTTCATACCCTGAAATTGGAGAACCAAGTCCTGCAATCCCTGTTGACCGATGAGATCGACAGCCTCTTAGCCAAAATCAAAACCGGTGACTGGACGCCTAAAAAGCGGCTACAAGCTGCCTGCAATGATTTAATGCAGATCGACAAACACTATGCGCGAAAAGAAACGTTGATTTTTTCTTACATGGAGAAGTACGGCATCACTGCGCCGCCAAAAGTGATGTGGGGTGTTGATGATGATATTCGGGTTATGATCAAAGCGCTCAATGAGCTTTTGGCATCCGAAAAAGCTGCCTATAATCCAATCGCTGTCCAATGGGAAGCAGTCAAAAACGAGATCGAAGAGATGATTTTCAAAGAAGAAGAAATCATGGTGCCCATGACGCTGGATGTCTTCAGTCTTAAAGATTGGGAACAAATTGCGGCTGACAGCTTTGACATCGGCTTTGCCTTTATCCCAGAACCGCTTCCTTGGAAACCGAGCCAAGAAGCCCTTGAAAAGGAACAGGCGGCAGAACCCGCACGGCAAGCGGCGATCAAACAAGCCCAAGAAACAACCGCTGGCATCGCAGCCGGTTTAGGATTCAATGACTTTCAAGTCACAGAATCGGAAGATTCGCCGCAAATTGCTGAACAGCCGACCGTTTCATTGCCTACTGGTAATCTGCAATTTGAGCAATTGGTGGCCATTTTTCAAACGCTGCCAGTGGACTTGACCTTTGTAGATAGTGAAGAGCGGGTGCGCTTTTATTCAGAAGGCAAGAGTCGCGTCTTTCCACGAACGAATTCGGTTTTAGGTCGTGAAGTCGTCAACTGCCATCCACCGAAAAGCATGCATCTCGTGCAACAGATTTTGGATGATTTTCGAGCGGGTACAAGGGAGACAGCTGAATTTTGGATCGATATGCGGGGCCGTAAAATCTATATTCGCTACTTTGCATTAAAAAATGAAGCAGGCATCTATTTAGGTTGTCTAGAAGTCACGCAAGACATTACAAAGATCCAAAAAATCGAAGGGCAAAGCCGTTTGCTGGACCAGTGAGCAGTTTGGAGAAAGCCTGATCCGTGTCTATTTGAAACGAAGCAAAAAAAGAAAAATCAATAAAACGCTTGCAACGTTTCTAGAAAAATAGTATAGTAAAGGCAATCAAATGGGTAGTTACTGATAATGCAGGCTATACCTTTTTACGTGTGTATGGATCCTACACATGTATTAAGGTATCGCCTTTTTTCATTTTAAGGAGGTGAGAAGCGTCTTGAAGATCAAAAAAATCTTAAACAACAATGCAGTTTTGGTCGGACAAGATGGCAAAGATTTTATCTGGATCGGTACCGGCCTTGGCTTCAAAATGAAACCAGGACAAACCGCCGATGAATCAAAAATTGAAAAAGTGTTTGTGCTTCATAAGAACAAAGTTTCCGAGCGGTTTTTAAGTTTATTGTCATCCATACCAACAAACTATGTGTCTTTAGCGGATGATATTATCTCACTTGCAAAAGCGGAAATAAAACAGGAGTTAAGCGAGACGCTGTATGTATCACTTACCGATCATCTGTATAACCTGTTCAAACTGCATGAACAAGGAATCACAGTTACGAACCGATTATCATGGGAAATAAAAAAGTTTTATCCGCAGGAATTTGAAGTTGGTAAAAAAGCATTGGAAATGATCGGACAAGAAACAGGGGTCGTCTTTGAGGAAGAAGAAGCAGGAAATATAGCAATGCATTTGATCAATGCACAAGTAACAGATGAGGTTGATCAGCCAAAAGATGTCCAATCGATTGCAAAAAAGATTCGCGATATTATTTCACTTATACGATTTTCAAACAAGATACAAATTGATGAAAACTCTTTGGCATTCGATCGATTTATCACCCATTTGCGCTTTTTTTTCCAACGATTGAAGGCTCGACCAGATGTGGTAAAAGCAAATCCACTATTGGGACACGTGAGTGGACAGTATGCAGACGCTTATAAGACGATGCTTTTGATTGAAAAGTATTTAGATGTTCCCTTGAACGATGATGAAAAGCTGTACTTAACATTACACATTCAAAAGTTAATAGAGAACGAATAAAGGTTGTTACTGATAATGCAGGCAAGACTGATAATTATTCCATCAAGGAATAGTTATTTGTCTTGCTTTTTATTTTTACATTGAAAGGATGAGAACGATGGCATATCAAGAATTGGTCGATGAAATTTTAAAAGGAGTCGGCGGAAAAGAAAATATCAATGGGGTGACCCACTGCATCACAAGACTGCGTTTTGATTTAAAACATGAGGAGCAAGCAGACACCGAAACACTGAAAAAGACGAAAGGGATCGTGACAGTCGTTCAAAGCGGCGGTCAATACCAAGTCGTGATCGGCAATCATGTGCCAGAGGTGTACCAAGAATTTGTTCAACATGCAGGATTGGCAGGAAATGATGCGGCACCTTCGGGAGAAAAGAAAGGACCGCTGGATGCTTTTATCGATGTGATCTCCAGTATCTTTACACCTGTATTGGGTCTTCTAGCTGCCACAGGAATGATCAAAGGATTAAATGCGCTATTTGTTTCTTTGGGATGGATTGAGAATACGTCAGGAACCTATGCGATTTTGCAAGCAGCAGGCGATTGTTTCTTCTACTTCTTTCCAATCTTTTTAGGATATACCGCAGCGAAAAAATTTGGTTTAAAGCAATTTGTCGGTATGGCGATCGGTGCTGCCCTTGTTTATCCAGCCTTGTCTGGCTTGACAGCAAATGCCGAACCGTTGTATACCTTGTTTGCAGGAACTGTTTTTGAATCGCCTGTTTATGTCACTTTTTTAGGAATACCAGTCATTCTAATGAGTTATAGTTCCAGCGTTATTCCAATCGTCATTGCTACCTATTTTGGTGCCAAATTAGAAAAAGGCATTACAAAAATCATTCCTAGTATTGTACGGAGTTTCTTAGTTCCTTTTCTAACCGTCTTGATCATGGTTCCGCTGACTTTCATTGTCATTGGTCCGATCGCGACGTGGATCGGCAATTTGTTGGGTGCGGCTGTGTTGGCGATCTATAACTTCAGCCCAATTATTGCAGGGATTGCAGTTGGTGCTGTTTGGCAAGTGTTGGTCATGTTTGGTCTTCACTGGGGAATCATTCCGATCGCAATCAACAATATTGGTGTTCTTGGTTACGACCCAGTGATGGTCTTAGGACAAGCGACTCCATTTGCGACCGCAGGAGCTGTGCTGGCAGTTATTATTAAGTCTAGAAATAATTCTATTCGGGCAATCGGGATTCCCGCATTTATTTCCAGTCTGTTTGGGGTATCGGAGCCATCCTTGTACGGTATCACGTTGCCTAGAAAAAAACCATTTATTGCGACCTTGATTTCAGCCTCGATCGGCGGATTGATCATGGGTGCCATGGGAACAAAATCTTTTATTATAGGTGGGATGGGTATCTTTAGTTTACCCAACTACATTGATCCGACAGAAGGCATCGGAAGCGGGTTTTATGGGTATGTATTAGCGATCACTGTAGCATTCGTCTTATCATTTATTTTAACGATTACCTTCTTGTATGATCCGCAAGAGGATCGGCAAGAAGCAACAGCTAGTGATAATGAAGCCTCACCTTTGATCCAATCAGAAAGAGCAGCGAAAGAAATCACTTTTTCGCTACCATTAACAGGCATCGTTTTGCCTTTGTCGGCAGTAGAAGATCAAGCATTTGCAAATGGACTATTAGGAAAAGGCTTAGCAGTTTCACCAGATGAAGGACTGGTTCGAGCACCTTTTGACGGAGTAGTTGAAACACTGTTTCCAACGAAGCATGCGATTGGCTTGAAGTCGGACGATGGCGTGGAAGTGTTGATTCACATCGGCATGGATACAGTGAACTTAGATGGTCGTTTTTTCGAAACAAAAGTCAAGCAAGGGGATCAGGTCAAGCAAGGAGAGGTATTGCTTACATTTGATAAAGAAGAAATTGAAGAGGCAGGATACTCGTTAGTGACGCCGATTGTCGTTACGAATACTTCCGCATACTTAGATGTGATCGCTGATGATAATCGAGGGGCGATAACGATCGTCAAGTAGTCGCAATGACCAAGAAAAGGAAAGAAAAGAAAGAAGGAAAGAATGCTATGCGAGCAATTATGCTGATGTTTGATACTCTGGCTAGAGATTTTTTATCAAACTACGGAAACGATTGGATCAACACGCCAAACTTTGAACGGCTAAGAGAAAAAACGATTACGTTTGACAACTTTTATGGTGGCAGCATGCCTTGTATGCCAGCAAGAAGAGAACTTCATACAGGTCGTTACAATTTTATGCATCGTTCGTGGGGTCATTTAGAACCGTTTGATTCGTCAATTTTTGATACGCTGCAGCAAAATGGTGTCTATTGTCATTTGGTAACCGACCATTCCCATTACTTTGAAGATGGCGGTGCCACTTATCATAACCGTTATTCCACATGGGAAGGATTTAGAGGACAAGAAGGTGACCGATGGGTTCCAAGAAAACAGGCAGAGAATCATCCACCGCTGAATCCGTTAAATAAAAGTGGTATTTCTGTGGAACAGCATTTTGCGAATCGAACACGGCAAGCAGTAGAAGAAGACCTGTCCACGGTTCAAACGATCCAAGCCGGCTTGGATTTTTTGGAACAGTACAAAAATGAAGATCAATGGTTTTTGCAAGTCGAATGTTTTGACCCCCATGAACCATTTTATGTGCCAGAAACCTATCGCAAATTGTACCAGGAGACACCAAATGAATCACCTTACTTTTGGCCAAAATATGGTCGTGTAACAGAAGACGTTGGCGAGCAGGATTTGATTGAGCTGCAAAAAGAATACGCAGCGTTGATCAGTATGTGTGACCATCACTTGGGACGAGTGCTGGACTTTATAGAAAAAAATAATATGTGGGAGGATACCTTGATCATTGTGAATACCGACCATGGCTTTTTGTTAGGGGAACATGACTGGTTAGGAAAAAATGTCGCACCGATGTATGAAGAAATCATCCATCTGCCCTTTTTCATCAGTTACCCACAGGCTGAATCGGGAACCCATACTCAAGTATTGAGTCAAACCATCGACATTCCAGCAACTTTATTGGATTATTTTGAAATTGAGAACACCTTAGATATGGATGGCAAATCTTTGCTGCCTGTGTTGAAAAAACAGCATTCGCAACCGCTCCATCAAGAAATTATTTTTGGTACAAACGGCGGTCATGTCAATATCTACGATGGTCGTTATGTGTATATGCGTGCATCGGTTCACCCTTCGAATGGACCAATCACCATGCAGACGCTTAGTTATGCTTCATTGCGTGGTTTTTTGAATAAAGAGGTCTTAGACAGCATGGTCTTGAAAGAGGGCAATCGATTTACAAATCATTTTCCTTACACAGAAGTTGAAGTTTCCACCTATATCGATTCTTATTCAGTAGGCCACTTGCTGTTTGATCTAAAGAATGATCCAAAGCAGTTAACACCGCTTCATGACCCACTGATTGAACAAGAAATGATTCAGAAATTGATTAAAGTAATGGATCAGATTGAAGCCCCTGAAAGCGAGTATCAGCGCTTAGGTTTAAGCAATAGTCAGAGGCAGACAATTGCACAAAAGAATTAAAAAAGCGAGGAACAACACATGAAACACATCTCCGTATTGATCAAGCCAGCATCCTCTCTTTGCAATCTGCGCTGCACCTATTGCTTTTATGCCAACGTCAGTTCCTTGCGCGAAGTGCGTTCCTTTGGCAAAATGAAAGAGGATGTAATGGAAAAGATGATTGCAAACATTTATGCAGACTTAGAAGCTGGCGATCATTTGACGTTGGCATTTCAAGGCGGAGAGCCGACGATGGCGGGGCTGAGTTATTTTAGAAAACTAACGGCTTATGTTGCGGCGCAAAAAAAGCAAGTGACAGTGCACTATGCGATCCAGACCAACGGCATGGTGATCAATGACAAGTGGTGTCGTTTTTTGAAAGAGCATCGCTTTTTAGTCGGGCTGTCGATCGATGGGCATCCGCTTGCGCACGATCGGCATCGATTAGACGCCAAAGGGCGGGGAACCTTTGCGCGGGTTTTACAGACCAAGCGGTTATTGGATGCCTATCAGATCGAGTACAATGTCTTGTGCGTGTTGACAAATCCGTTAGCAAAGGAAGCCCAGCGTGTGTTTGACTTTCTCAAGGAAGAGCAGATTGCATTTGTGCAATTCATTCCTTGTTTGGCTGATTTGGATGCCACATCAACCAACGACTATGCCTTGACACCAAGAGCCTTTTCTGGCTTTTATCAGCAGCTGTTGGCGTTTTGGCTGCAGGAATTGAAGCAAGGGCGCTACCTAAGTATCAAGCTGTTCGATGATTTACTGAATCTATTGGTGCGGCAGCAAGTAACTGCCTGCGGGATTCTAGGCAATTGCCAAGTGCAGTATGTGATCGAAGCCGACGGCAGTGTCTATCCTTGTGACTTTTATGTATTAGATGAGTTTCGCATGGGCTATATCCAAGAGCAAACGTTACGGAAATTGTTTTCTCAAGACTGTTCACAGCAGTTTTTGTGCCAGAAAAAAGACATGCCTTCGAAGTGTACGCAATGTCCTTTCCAAAAAATGTGCCGAGGAGGCTGTAAACGAATGAAAGATGCAATGTACGTGGATAGTGAGGGTTTTTGCGGTTATCAGGAGCTGTTAAAAGACTTCACACCTAGAATCAATGAGATACTGGGGCTTTTGCAAGGGGTGAGACAATGATCGGACTGATTTATTTTCTCGTGATCGTCTTAGCAAATGCCGTAGGGGCAGTTTCGGGCATGGGGGGCGGCGTGCTGATCAAACCGATTTTCGATTTTATCGGCGCCCATTCTGTTGCTGCGATCTCTTTTTACTCGGCGACAGCGGTCTTCACGATGTCCATCGTTTCGACAGCTAGACAATTAGCCAGTGGACGGAAAATCAATTGGTCGATTGCCTTGTGGGTTTCTGGCGGCGCTGTGTTAGGCGGTGTTTTAGGCAATGTTGCCTTTGAACGGTTATTGCTGGTCTTTCGAGATGACAAGATGGTTCAGCTGATCCAAATCCTTGTGACCGTGCTGACACTATTGTTTGCTTTTTTGTATACAAAATATAACTGGCGCGGGTTTGCGTTGGAAAAAGTCGGCTGGTATGCAGCTTGTGGCTTGATTCTCGGCTTTCTAGCCAGTTTGCTGGGGATCGGCGGCGGACCCATCAATGTTTCTTTATTGATGCTGCTGTTTGCCATGCCGATCAAAGAGGCGACAATTTATTCAATTTGTACGATTTTTTTCTCACAGCTGGCAAAAATTTTGACGATCGCTTTTTCGACAGGTTTTGGTGCGTATGATCTGCAAATTTTGTGGTTTGTTATTCCAGCCGCGATCGTGGGAGGACTATTAGGCGCCAAGGCCAGCAACGTCCTGTCACCGCAGCGAGTGACACTGGTATTTCAAACTGTGATCGTGCTGGTGTTACTGATCAATCTGTACAATGGCTATCAATTATTGTAAAAAGGAGGCAAACAGATGCCCACGATTCCAGCAGGAACTTATCGAATCGGCACGAATACGATGGACGGCTTTGCCGAGGATCTTGAGGGACCGCAAATCAGCCTCGACAGCCCAGCATTTGCCATTGATGCCACGACGGTGACGAACCAAGCTTTCCAAGTTTTTGTGGAAGCAACTGGATATGTCACAGAAGCCGAACGCTTTGGCTGGTCGTTCGTTTTTCACTATTTTTTAAGTGAGCAAACGAAACACCGCAGTCAAAAGATACCGAATATGGCTTGGTGGTACGCAGTTAGTGGCGCAGATTGGCGTCATCCTGAAGGACCTGATTCAACGATTGCCCAGCGGATGGATCACCCAGTGGTTCAGGTGTCTCGCAACGATGCGATCGCCTATTGCCAATGGGCAAAAAAACGCCTCCCGACAGAAGCAGAGTGGGAGATCGCTGCAAAAGGCGGGACAAGTTTTGAAAAATATCCTTGGGGAAGGGAATTTTTGGCAGAAAATACCTATCATTGCAATATTTGGCAAGGAGAGTTTCCAAAAAGCAACACGCGAGCAGACGGCTTTGCCAATACAGCGCCAGCGAAATGGTATGAGCCCAACGGCTTTGGTCTCTATCAAGTGATCGGCAACGTCTGGGAATGGTGCGTCAATCCTGCCCGCATCCCGCTGACACAGTTTCAACAACAGACGGGACAAACCTTTTGGGCAAGGAATCAAACACAAGATGATCAACTGTATGCGACTCGCGGTGGTTCGTTTTTGTGCCATGAATCCTATTGCAAACGATACCGAATTGCCGCTAGAAATGGTAATTCTGGGATGTCGGCAGCCAATAATTTAGGGTTTCGGTGTGTCAAAGACTTGGATCCGTAAACCGATAAAAGCAAAAGCGGCACCTATTCACGAAGATAGGTGCCGCTTGTTTTATTGCCATTCGGATTGATAATTTCCTTTGAGATCATAAACATAATTGATCTCAGTGCGATTACGAATCCCATTTAAACCAACGGTCCAAGTCCATTCACCTTGGAAGCCGTTTAAAATGACGATGCTGACGCCAGGGACATAGTGATCCAGCTGAGCTGCTCGTGCCTCAGAATCCTTGATGATCTTGGGAATGACGCCCCAATCGATGGCATCAAAGGCAATGGTATCTTCCATCGAAAGCTCGATCGTATCGTCGTCTTTTTTCCATTTGGTCAACAGATTTTCTGGGTAATACCAATACTCGTCTTGCAGGCCTGTGTTTGGATTGATCACTCGCGCAACTGCATAAATGCCGCTTTTTAGCGGGACATTTCGGATGTGAAAACTATAGCTGACCAGTTGCAGCTCTTTGTCCTTGAGTGAGGATTGATTCGGCAGCGCAGCCATAATTTCTTTGGCACTGGCTTCTTCTCGAAAGAGTTGGCGGTCTACAGGTAAAAAGGTGGAAACTACGCCAATACAAAAGAGAATCACTGGCAGCAAGAGCAATGAGAATAACCAATAGAATGGCGATTTTTTGCGTTTCTTGATGCCGATGATCAGACCGATCAAAAAGACCAGCAGGATCCCTGCTACCCAAAAGTAGGGGAACAAACGAATGATCTGATGCCTGGTTTCAACGACTTGGTATTCATTCAGACCAAACCAATTTTCTGCGATGGTGAGGTTATTTAAAACAATGATTCCGCCAATAATACTTAGAATAAATAAGAAAATCAATAGCAAAAGTATCCGGCCGAGTATCCGACGTATCAGTGAGGGTCTAGTAGGTGGGGTCATGAGTCACGTCCTTTTTATTTTTTCGAAAATAGTAGGTTAAATACAAGAGTAGTACAACTAGTGTTTTTTTTCAATGATTGTAGACAAAAAAACTGCATCCACAGATGCGACCTCAAAACGTTAGACCAAAAATCTAACTTTTTAGGGTCAGGATACCGCAGATGCAGGTTTTATTTTCATTTAGTCGAGTGTTTGTTGGCGGGCGATAGCTGGAAAGAATTTCAGGCTATACAAGGCGCTGATCCCAACTAGAATATAAATGACGCGGGCAATGATCGACGTGCTGCCGCCGGTGATCGCTGCGACAAGGTCAAACTCGAAGGCGCCGACCAGCAGCCAATTGATACCGCCGATGATCATTAAGGTCAGTGCGATCCCATCAAATGTTTTTAACATAGGAAACTCCTCTCTAGTTGTCGTCCCATCAACGTTCATCGTCGGTGATGGTGACATCTTTTTCTTTCTCGCCTTCTTGATTGCGCTCATTATAGATATAGACATGGCGAACGATTTTAATCAGTGGGCGAATGGTCAAAAAGACTCCGCCGATCAAATAGGCGATCGTTCCGTATATCGCAGGCAAACTAGTTAATGAAACGATACTTCCGAAAATATAAAACAAGCCCGTCAAAATATCATTCGTAAGTGAGATCAACATGTAGCGATTTTGAAAATAGATGCGAAAGCGACTTGCCTTGATGATCACATCTTCTTCTTTTCCCGGATCGAATTGATGTTCACTCCGTTTGATTTTTGGCATAGGTGCCATCACTGCTCCTTTATTTGTACTAAGGTTTCAAGACAACTTTGATGTTCTTGTCTTCTTTTTTGTCAAAAATGTCATACGCTTTGGCAGCATCTGCTAAAGGCATCGTGTGGGTGATGATCTGTGACGGGTCAAACAAACCGTCTGCAATCATGTCATAAATTTTTGGCATCAAATGGATCACAGGTGCTTGCCCGTGTTTGACATCGATGTTACGCATAAAGAATTCTTGCAATGGATAAGAAGAAGCTGGTGTCATGTAAACGCCAGTGATTTGGACGGTACCAAATTTTTTGACTGCTTTGGCGGCCATCTGGATCGGTGAGATCGTTCCACTTTGCAAGCTGACTAGGTTTTTGGCTTTTTCTTTGACGGGTTCTAAACCATCCATCCCAACACAGTCGATGATCACATCAGCGCCACCTTTGGTCAGCTCATACAGTTCATCAGCACTAGTAGCCAAATCATCCAATTGGAATGTTTCGACTTGATTGTAGCTGCTGGCTTTTTCTAAGCGATGAGCAACAGGGTCCACGGCAATCACCCGCTTAGCGCCTGCCATCACGGCAAATTTTTGGGCAAACAACCCAACTGGGCCTGAGCCTAAGACGATCACGGTATCATCCTTTTTGACGCCAGCATTTTGGACACTCCAATACGCTGTAGGTAAGATGTCAGATAAAAACAATACTTTTTCATCAGGGATCGTTGATTCAGGTACGATAAACGAGGTGAAATCTGCGAAAGGAACCCGCAAGAATTCGGCTTGACCGCCCCAGTGGTTACCGTTCATTTTTCCGAAACCGAATAAGCCACCATACAATGTATCTTCTGAAGAGTTGTCACATTGACTTTCCATTTCATTTTGACAAAAGTGGCAATGGCCGCACCCGATATTGAAAGGGATGACGACACGGTCGCCTTTTTTTAGTTTCTGTACTTGACTGCCAACTTCTTCGACAATACCCATTGGTTCGTGACCAACGACATAGCCTTCTTCCAAAACCGAGCCGCCATGGTGGTAAAGGTGGAGATCAGAGCCACAGATTGCGGTTGCGGTGATTCGGATGATCGCATCCGTCGGTTCTAAAATCGTTGGATCTTCTACACGACGAACGTCCATTTTTTGATTTCCTTGCCAGGTTACTGCTTGCATCATTTTTCCTCCTTGCTTGTTCAGATAAGTTCGGACAATCACTAATTTTTTCAACAACACGTTTTTACTTTTTTAGTAACAGATAATTTAATTCTGCAAGGATTTTAACGATTTGACAACGAAAACGCTCAAAATGGTTGATTTGTTTTTTCTTCATCAATGGTTTGAAAAAAGAAAAACAGATGATTTGCTAAAAAAGTGAAAGCGTGACACTATTAAAGGGAAGCATGCATGCGTTACGAGTATCTAACGGAACCTGCATCAACCAGTGACAAGAAATGAGGAGGGATGATCATGGATCTAACGATTCGAGGAAAAGCTTCCTGCACCAATTGCAATGAAAACTTTGATGGGAAGCTGGTCGTTCATTTACAAGAAGACAGCGAGGGGCAATTAACCATGGTACCACCGTTGGAAACGAATGAATTGGCAGAAGATGAAATCGCTATTCATTATGCTTACGGGGAAGTGAAGGAAGCCATCGAAGGAACCTTCGTATGTCCAAACTGTCAGACTGAAAATGAGGTTCGGATTGAAATTCCGACCGAGCTATTAGATGGCTCAATGAATTAAATGAATAATCAAATTGAAAAAGCTCTCTGTTCCTTGAACAGGGAGCTTTCGTTACCTATTGGTCATTGGTTTGTTTTGTGCCATCAATGATTTGGACATTGAAGTCTCGTAAGATGTCGAGTCCTTGTGACTCGTGGTTTTTACCAGCGACTAATGTTTTATTGATAGTAAAATCAGCGTCAGGAAAGGCGCTTTGGATCTCGATGGTATTGGAAAGGACACAGATGTTGGTTTCAACACCGGTGATTTCGATTTTCTTTTCTTCTTCAGGTTCAAATAGATTTTTCTTAATGTCTATCAATACCTCAGGTGGAATACTGTAATAGTATTTCTTGACGACTTTTTCATTTTCGAGAGGCTTAAGTTCTGGGATCAGCTGCAGGGCATCGGCTTCTTCATCAGGTGTTCCTTTGACTTCGATTGGAATGTCGCGGGTGTGTAAGATGTACTCCCCATCCGCCCGTGCTTGTTCTAGGCGCTTGGCGATTCGTTTGACGAGAGCGGCGCCATCTGGCACATACGCTTCGTTCTCTTCATCGAGAATTTGGTTTTGCATATCGACAATGACTAGCATGTGGTTACTCCCTTTCTATAAACATCGTTTGTCAAATGGACTGACGTGAGGTTGAAAAATAGGTGCTATTTCTATGATGCCCCACTTTTTTTATATTTTCAAAGAAAACGCTCTTCTTGTCGAGAAACGGTAAAAACGTTATTTTTTTATTCGAATCACGATGCTTTTTGTTTGCTGAAAAGAAGAAGTAGTGATAGCTTTTAAATAGTACATTAAAAATAAATGAAAGTAGGTTAGGTTAAATGAGAAAGTTATTTTATATGGGGACTTTGCTTTTTTCAGTTGGTGTACTGGCGGCAGGATGCGGCAACAGTGAAACCGCTGATTCCTCGGGGAATGAGTCAGCAGATGGCAAAACGACGTTGGACTTTTGGTCCTTCTGGGGGTCTGGTGCAAGACAAGAAGTAATTGAAGAAATTATTGATGATTTTAATGCGTCACAAGATAAAATCGAGGTCAAATACAGCTACCAGCCTTGGGGCGATATTTGGACAAAATCACTGTCGTCAATCACTGCTGGCAATCCACCTGATGTTATTGTACAAGATATCAATTCTGTTGCTCAGCGGGCAGAAGCGCAGCAAGCAACGAATTTAAGCGAGTATATCGAAGAGGGCTTTTCTGATGAATTTTATCCGCAATTATGGGATACGGTGGAGTACGAAGGGGATGCCTATGCCGTTCCATTCAATACAGATACGCAAGTGATTTTCTACAATAAGACACTCTTTAAAGAGGCTGGTATCAGTGAAGAGCAACTGCCACAAACGTGGGAGGAGTTAGAAACAGTTGCTCGTAAATTAGATGTCAAAAACGGTGATGACTTTGAGCGGATCGGCTTTTACCCATTGTGGAATTTAGGCGCTGACGTGTGGGCGTTGAATGCCGACGATGGCGTCAGCTGGTTTGACAAGGACGAGAACGTCAAAATCGATACAGACAACAAAGTGGAAGCGTTGGAATGGATCTTAGACTGGCAAGAGTATTATGGTCAAGATACCATCAATCGCTTAGAAGCTGAATTTGGTTCAGGGGTTGCCGATCCATTCATTTCTGGATTAGTGGCGATGCGTGCGCAAAACATCAACTACTACTCAAGTTTGGCGGAAAATGCACCAGATGACTTTGAATTTGGGGTCATTCAAATTCCTGAAAAAGAAAGCGGCTCTGGTCACTGGTCATGGGGCGGCGGGTTCGTCCTAGAAGTGCCATACGGTGCCAAAGATCCTGAAGCGTCCTATGAGTTTATCAAATACTTGTCGACACCAGAAGTTCAAGAGAAATTTGGTGAGAAGAGCTTTGATATCATGGCGAATCGGACAGCCAACGAAAACTTGGTCAACAACGACAATCTAGATGAAAACGGCCAAATGATCTACCAAATGGCGGATGAAAACTTTGCCAATACGGTGATCACGCCTGTGCCATTGACAGCGCCTGACTTCAGCAGTCTTGTCAATGAACAGATCGACCAAATCATGCTAGGCAGCAAAACACCGGCTGAAGGGTTGGCAGATGCGCAAAAAGCGGTGGAAGATCTTGTTGAGCAAAACAAATAAACCTCAAAACGAGCGTTTTTAAAAAAGAAGGAAAGTCCAGTCGGTTAGCGGACTGGGCTTTGCTTTCTGCTTTGCGAAGCGGACATGTTTTCTTGAACAAACAATGAGTAAAAATAGAATGGAGTGGAAGGAATGCCAAAGAAGCGTTCAAAAAGTAAACGGCAAGAAGCTCTTTGGGGCTACTTCTTCGTAGCACCATTTTTGCTTGGGTTCGTGGTGTTTATGTTAGGGCCCATGCTGTTTTCCTTCGTAGGAAGCTTTACCGATTACAATCTGACTTCGAAAATGAATTTTATCGGCTTTAAGAACTTTACCCGCATGTTCACGCAAGATACCCTGTTTTGGAAATCTCTCTATAACACGGCGTATTTTGTACTCTTCAATGTTCCCTTAACCACGTTGTTCAGTGTCTTTCTAGCCACGTTATTGAATCAAAAAATCCGCGGAATCAGTTTTTTCCGAACCACCTTTTACTTGCCAGCGATCCTTTCAGGGGTTGCCGTCTACGTCTTATGGATGCAATTATTATCTCCTTCCGCAGGATTGATCAATACCTTCTTGAGCTGGTTCAATATCAAAGGTCCAGCATGGCTGTTTGATCCTGAATGGACGAAACCAGCGTTGATTTTGATGAAGATTTGGAGTTCGGGGGGCGCGATGCTCTTGTATCTAGCTACCTTGCAAAATATTTCACCGACGCTGTACGAATCGGCTGAGATCGATGGGGCGGGAGTCTGGGCGAAATTCAAAAATATTACGATCCCTTTGATCACGCCAATCATCTTCTATGATGTGATTACTTCAACGATCGGTTCTTTTCAAATTTTCCAAGAAGCATACGTGATGACCAAAAATGGTACCGGCGGTCCTGCAAATTCGCTGCTCTTCTATAATTTGCATATGTGGAACAAAGCCTTCGTCGCCTTTGATATGGGCTATGCGATGGCCATGTCGATGATCTTGTTCTTGATCGTCTTAGTCTTGACCTTTATCAATCTCAAGCTGGCACCACGCTGGGTTCACTATACCGGAGGTGGCAGCTAATGGAAATGACGACAAAAACACGAAGCAAATCAAGCCAACAGCGAGTCAAAAAAATCATCAGCTATGTGGTGATGTCGATCATCGGGATCGTGCTGCTGATTCCGTTGCTGTGGATGGTCTTTACGTCATTGAAACCGATGGAGGAGATCGTGCGCTACCCGCCGACCTTTTTCCCAGAAGAAATCAATCTTGGCAATTATTTGGAGACTATCAACGCCTTTCCATTTTGGCAGTATGCAAAAAATACGTTATTCATTACCGTCTTAGTGGTCTTCGGGAATGTCTTATCAAATTCCTTCATTGCTTATGGGTTTGCAAAATTGGCCTTTCCAGGAAAAAATCTGATCTTTGCCCTCGTCTTGTCTACCATGATGATTCCTGGCTTTGTGACGATGATCCCGCAATATGTCTTGTTTTCCAAAATCGGCTGGGTCGGCACCTATCTGCCGCTGATCGTTCCAGCGTTTTTCGGCAACGCCTTTAACATTTTCTTGATGCGGCAGTTTTACTTGTCCGTCAACAATGAATTGATCGAAGCCGCTAAGATCGATGGCGCCAATCATCTTTATATTTGGAGCCATCTAATGATCCCATTGACGAAACCCGCGCTGATCACGATTGCCATCAACTCCTTCAATGGGGCGTGGAATGATTTCTTAGGACCATTACTGTATATTCAAAACCAAGAAAAGTACACGCTGCAGATTGGCCTGCAAGTTTTCCAAAACCAATCAACGACCCAGTGGAACTACTTGATGGCAGGAGCAACGCTTGTGCTATTGCCAACGATCTTGCTGTTCTTCCTCGCTCAACGCTACTTTATTGAGGGAATGGATCTGACGGGAGGCTCCAAAGGATGAGAACAAAAGTTACCCCGCAACGCTTAAACCAAGCGCTGTTGACTGGCATCAACTGGCTTCCGCATTTACTGGTTTTACAAGGCATGTGGCTGTTGTATTCCTTGCCTTTGATCACGAGTACCACCGCTAGTCGAGCATTGATCGAGACGTTGACGGAACTGCGTAACGATGGCTTGGAGGCAAGCAGCAAAGCTCGTTTTCAGCAAGCATTTCATCAGCAGTGGGCAACAAGAAAAGGGCAAGACCGTTTGCTCAGTCTATTCTTCTTGCTGCTTTTAGCGGACAGCTTTGTCTTTAGCCGTCTGCAGCACCCGCTGTTTCAAATCGCTAGTTACGCGTTAGCGTTCACCTTTGGCTTGTTTTGCTTGGTCTTACTTTATCAAACGAGGCTGCTTCACACCTATCCGCAGCAGTCCAGCTCATTGTTTTATAGTTTTTACCAGTTTGCTCGTTCACCCAAACGAGTACTGGCGCATCTTTTAGCAACAGTGACGCTTGTCTTGACCTTTTTGCTGTTTGGTCCAGTCTACTTATTGGTCTTAGGGATCAGCACCTTGTATTTGGTCAATGTCTTGCTCTGTGACCAAGCGCTCAAATAGAAAACAAACGGGTATCCCGAAACTTCCTTAGTGAAAAGCTAAGGAGTTTCGGTTTTTTGTGAAGAGAAGGTTGACAGGGTCAAAAATTATGCCTATGCTGAATGTAAATTTAGTAAACAGTAAACAGATGAGGTGTAGCTATGGCAAGTATGAGAGATATCGCGAAATTAGCCGGGGTGTCGGTAGCAAGTGTTTCTAGAATCCTTAACAATGATGAAACATTCAGTATCAATGAACACACGCGTCAGCGAGTCATTGAGATCGCCAACCAAATGAATTACTCAAAAGAAAAAAATCAACCCCATTCCCGTGAAGTCGGCGACCAAAACACGATTGCCATCATTACCCGCCACGATCGAGAGTCGGAAAGAAATGATCCGTATTTTATGATGATCCGCAATGGGATCGAAAAGGAAGCGGCGAAGTGGCGCTTAAAAACGATTCGGGCCTTTTCCATGCGGGAGCCTCAAAAAGATTTGGCACAATTGGCGAAGTATGGCGCAGTCATTATTATTGGAGAGATGACCAGCGATGCTTTGGCAGAGATCAGTCAGCAAAATGCCAATATTATCCTGGTGGATAATTATAGTGAAGCACCCAGCTACGATTGCATCCAAACCGATTTTGCCCAAAAGACTCACCAGATCCTCACGTTGTTAAAAGAGAAGGGCCATGAGAATATTGCCTTTGTGGGCGGTGTTGCCAGCCGAGTGACGATTTCTGGCGAAGTCGTTTACGATGAACAAGAGATTCGAGCAGGAAACTACCGCCAATGGATGCTGCTCAATAAATTGGAAAAGTTCACAACCGTGCTGCAGGGGAAATGGTCACCAGAGACTGGGTTGCATTTTGGTCAGCAGATCGCGCAAATGAATCCTCGCCCCACAGCGATCGTCGTTGCCAGCGATCCTATGGCTGTCGGGGTATACAAGGCACTCGCTGAAGCGGGGCTATCGATTCCTAAAGATGTGTCAGTCGTTAGTTTTGATGATATCGAAATGGCGCAATTTATGACGCCAGCACTGTCTTCCGTCAAGATGAAAGCTGAAGAGATGGGGCAGATGAGTGTCGAATTAGCGAAAAATAAAATCCTTGGGGTGCGGACGATGCCTGTTCGCGTCGTTTGTGGCAGTGAATTGATTATTAGAGAATCGATTGCCAAAAAAGATCAGTGACGTCTGATCTTTTTTTATTTTAGGGGTTGTGTAAACATTAACTAAACAACTATACTGATTGTAGTAAACGTTTACAGTTAAAAATAAAGGAGAAAACGAAATGAAGTTTATTGATAAATTAGCCGAAAAGATGGTGCCTTTTGCTCAGATCATTGCCAACAACAAATACTTGTTAAGTCTGCGTGATGGGTTTATGGTCGCTTTTCCTGCAACAATGTTTGCGTCAATTATGATTATTATTCAGAATCTGCCTGCTACTTTCGGACTCTCGGAAAAACTTCCAGAGGGATTCATCACGTTTCTAAACGACTTTTTTGGTCCTATCGGAAATGCGACCATGAGTATCACCGCTATTTTCGTTGTTTTTGGGATCGGCTATCAGTTGGCTGGCAAGTATGGACAAGCCAAATTATTTGCGGGTGCCATCTCACTGTCTTCGTTTTTGATGCTGCTGCCTTTTGGCTCATCCGAAGAGTTAGGTACAGTGATCCCCTTGTCGAAATTAGGGGCTGAGGGAATGTTTGTCGGAATCATCACGGCCATTATCGCTACGCAGATCTATTGCAAAATCAGTGCGGCTGGACTGACGATCAAAATGCCAGATTCGGTTCCGCCAATGATTGCAGAATCCTTTGTCGCCATCATTCCTGGGGCGGCACCGTTGTTCCTTTTCAATTTGATCCGCTACTTGTTCACCTTTACTTCATGGGGCAATGCCGTTGATTTCGTTTATGAGATTTTGCAAAAACCATTAATGGGCTTAGGCGGTACGTTGCCAGCAGTACTGATCGCCGTCTTGTTCACCCAATTTTTCTGGTGGTTTGGGATTCACGGAACACTAGTGGTCAATGCGGTGATCGATCCAATAATGAATGCGTTAGCGATCGAAAACTATGAAGCTTACAAAGCAGGGGCGGAACAACTGCCCCATATCATTAACACTACGTTTATGGGCGTGTTCGTCAATCAAGGAATGCAGCTGGGGATCTCGATTACAATGGCCTTCTTTATCGCTCGTTCGATTCGGATGAAAAAATTAATGAAGACGGTGATCGCTCCATCTGTTTTCAACGTATCTGAACCGATGACCTTTGGTTTGCCGATCGTCTTGAACCCGATCGCTTTTGTCCCATGGATCTTAGCGCCATTAGCCAGTACGACGATCTCTTACTTTGCGATTGCCGCCGGCTTAGTGCCAAGACCAATTGGAGCAACGGTTGTTTGGACGACCCCTGTTTTCTTATCTGGTTGGTTAGGCACGGGTTCTGTTGCCGGCGCAATCTTACAGTTAGTGACGGTTGCCGTAATGACCTTGATTTGGGTGCCATTCTTGATCGTAATGGATCGCGGGTACTTGAAAGAAGAAAAAGCAGAAGCGGCATTAAATGAACAAGCGGCATCTGAAATGATCAATCAAAGGGTAGAAGAAAGATAAGCCCAGAAACAGAAAGGAATGCAATAGCGCACCCTTTAGAAAGGAATTTGTGATGAGAACCGATACATTGTCTTGCAGTTATCAAATGAATACCACACCTACGGACTTTTCCCGTGTGTTATTGGTGGAACAAGAGAAATTCTTTCTAGCCAAACAAGCCCAAGAACCGTTCGGGGAAGGCTGCCGTATTGAAACGATGATCCAAACCAAAACCGCCCCGCGGTTGGTACCTGCCGTCATGACGGTCAAAAAAATTGCCGCGGATGAGCTGTGGCTTCGTACGACCCATGAAGAAGGAGTGATCGATCAACGGTACAGTTTTGCTCCAGGACGAAAAGGGAAGCTGCAAGTCACGTATTCGGAACAAAGCCGTTTTGCGCAGCAGAAAACAACCTACAGTTTTATGCTGGCGGCGCTGTTTTACAAATTCTTTTTCAATCGCGGCGTCAAAAAACGCTTGCGTTATCTTGAAGCAGCTTGTCAACGAGCAGGGACAAATGAAAAAAATGGGGAAAATTGAGGATAGCAATGATAGAAATTAGGAATGAACAACTCTTTCACTTATACAATGAAAAAATCAGTTATATCATCAATGTGTTACCAAATCAGCAACTGGGTCATGTCTATTTTGGGCCATCTCTAGGCACACTGGCGCCGTTTGATCAAGCATACCTTGAGAAAAAAGAGAATAAATCGGCAGGAACCGTCAAATTTTTTGAAGCAGACAATCTTTTTACCTTGGCGGACCGTTTTCAAGAATTGCCAACGTATGGGACTTCTGATTTTCGAGAAGGGGCAGTGTCGGTCTTTGAGGAAGAAACCCCTCTTTATGTTGATTTTAAACTTGTGGCTTTTCACTGTTTTGAGGGCAAAGAACGAATGCTGGCGCAACCAGCCAGCTTTGCTTCTGCCGATGAAAGCCAAAGCATCGTCTTTGAATTAGTAGATCAAGAGAGGCAGCTGGAAATGGCGATCACCTATACGATCTTCAAAGGATCAGGAACGATCACGCGGCAGCAAACACTGACCAATACGGGGAGCAAGCCGAGAACCATCCAGCGCTTTTTGAGTGGTGTCTTGGAGCTGAAAAATCGCGATTTTGAACTGCTGCATCTTTCAGGCGCATGGCTGAAAGAACGGCATATCAAGACGGTCCCTTTGACCCAAGGGACGATCAGTGTCGGCTCGTTAAAAGGAGCGTCTGGTCATCAGCACAATCCTTTTGTCGCCTTAAAAGAACAGCAAGCCACCAATGACACTGGTCATGTCTATGGTGCCAACCTGATTTATTCTGGCAACTTTTTGGCGCAAACGGAAATGGATGAGTGGGACAACGTTCGATTGATGTTGGGGATACATCCTGAGCATTTCAGCTGGCAGCTTTCACAAGGAGAAACCTTTGAAGCCCCAGAATGTCTCTTCACCTTCACCGCTGATGGTCTGAATGGCTTGAGTCAAGAATCCGCCCAATTTATCGAAAAGCATGTGATTGCCCCTTATTGGCAAAAGCGGCAGCGGCCGATCGTCTTTAATAATTGGGAAGCGACTTATTTTGATTTTAATGAAGAAAAGCTGTTGACCTTAGCCCAAGAAAGCAAGGCATTAGGGATGGAGTGCTTTGTGCTGGACGATGGTTGGTTTGGAAAACGCAACGACGACCGCAGTTCATTAGGCGATTGGGTAGCGGACCCTGCCAAATTTCCAAAAGGAATCGGGTCTTTTGCTGAGAAAATTCATGCCATGCAGCTGCAACTGGGGATTTGGTTTGAACCAGAAATGGTTTCGCCGGATAGTCAGTTGTACCAAGAGCATCCTGAGTGGGTAGTCAAGCATCCTTATGAGCGGATCTCTGTGGGGCGCGGGCAATACGTGTTGGATTTTGCCAATCCAGCAGTGGTCGAGGCGATTTTCGAAGCGATGCAAAAAGTGATCCTTGAAACCAAGCTAGATTACATCAAATGGGATATGAACCGCAATATCACGGAAGCTTACTCTCCCTATTTAGCAGAACAGGGATTTTCTCAGACGGAGTTTTATCATCGCTACATTTTAGGTCTTTATCGCTTATATGAAAAAATCTTAGCTGCGTTTCCGACCCTTTTGATCGAAGGCTGTGCTGGCGGCGGGGGCAGATACGATTTAGGGATCTTATTTTACAGTCCGCAGATTTGGCCTAGTGATGATAGTGATGCAGTGGAACGTTTAGCCATCCAAAGCGGAACGTTGTTAGGATATCCTTTGTCCTCTTTCAGCAATCACGTGTCGGCGGCACCAAACCACCAAGTCGGCCGGGCAACGTCTTTAGCCTTTCGGCAAACCGTCGCAATGTTTGGGCCTTTGGGGTATGAACTCGATCTCTTTCACTTGTCTGAAGCTGAAAAGCAGGCAATCAAATCCCAAATCGTCTTTTATAAAAAACAGCGGCAATTGCTGACCTTTGGCACTTTTTACCAGCTGCAACAGTTGGACCATGCCAATGAAACGACTTGGGCGGTGTATGATCCGCAAAACGAAGAAGCCTTGATTGCTTTCTTTCGCGTGTTGGCACAAGCCAATCCGACGGCGGAAGACTTTTTACCCGCAGCCTTTCTCAATGCCCAACAGGTGTACCAGGTCAATGGCGAAACTGTCTCTGGTCAGCTGTTAAGGCAATTAGGGTTGCGTAAACCCTATCAGTTTAATGCCGTCAACCATGGAACAGCACAAGTCACTGGCGATTTTCAATCATTTGTCTACCAGTTACAAGCCAAAAAAGGAGTAGAATGATGAGCAATCAATTGTTTGATCAGCAGTTTATGCATGGCGGAGATTACAACCCCGATCAATGGCTGGCTTATCCAGAAATCTTGCAAAAGGATCTTGCCTACATGCAGCAAGCCCATGTCAACACCGTCACATTAGGGGTGTTTGCTTGGAGTGCCTTAGAGCCGCAAGAAGGCGTTTATCAGTTTGACTGGTTGGATCGTGTGTTTGATCAGATCCATGGCATCTGCGGCAAAGTCATTTTGGCCACTCCTAGCGGTGGGCGGCCTCAATGGCTAAGCCAAAAGTATCCTGAAGTCAATCGGACCAACGCCCAAGGGCAAAAACATACCCATGGGTTTCGCCACAATCACTGTTACTCTTCACCGATCTATCGGGAAAAGGTGACGCAAATCAATCAGCAGTTGGCAAAACGTTACGGCAAGCATCCGGCATTAGCCATGTGGCATATTTCCAATGAGTACTCTGGGGAATGCTTTTGCTCCTATTGTCAGGAAAACTGGCGCAGCTGGCTGCAAAAAAAATATGGTGATTTAGCCACGTTGAATCATGCCTGGTGGACTTCTTTTTGGGGCGGTACGTACTCTGATTGGTCGCAGGTTTTACCGCCTTCACCTTTAGGGGAACACAAAGTGCATGGCATGGATCTTGATTGGAAACGATTTGTCACAGATAGGACGATCGATTTTTATTTGCATGAATGTGCGCCGATCCGTCAACTGACACCGGACATTCCTGTGACGACGAATTTTATGGCGGAAGGACATGCTACCCAAGATTTTATTCCTTTAGAAGGCATTGATTACAGCAAGTTCGCTCGTCATGTGGATATCGTTAGTTGGGATAGTTACCCTGATTGGAACAACAACTTTGAATCCTTGGCAGCGACAGCGATGAAATCCGCCTATGTGCATGACCAGTACTGGTCATTGAAGAAACAGCCCTTTTTAGTGATGGAATGCACTCCGAGTTTTGTTAACTGGCATTCCTTCAATAAAGCGAAAAAGCCTGGTGTCCATCAGTTGAGTGCCATGCAGCAGATCGCCCATGGCTCAGATAGTACCTTGTATTTTCAATGGCGCCAATCCCGCGGCAATTCAGAAAAATTCCATGGGGCAGTCGTGGGACATGATGATTCCACAGAGAATCGGGTCTTCAAAGAAGTTGCGGCTTACGGCAAGCGCTTGGAAAAAATCAAAGAGATTCAAGGAACCACAAGAAAAAAAGCAGTGGCGATCCTATTTGATTGGGAAAGCAACTGGGCATTGAAGCGAGGCGGCGGGTTTGGGCGACCAACAAGACGGTATCCGCAAACGTTGCAAGAGCATTATCGTTATTTCTGGGAACAAGACATCGCTGTCGATATTTTGACGCCAGAGCAAGATTTTTCTGACTATCAGTTGGTGATCGCTCCGATGCTTTACTTGATGACATCAGAGACGATGGCAAAACTTTGCCAGTACACGGAAGCTGGTGGTACCTTGATTTCCAGTTACTTTAGCGGCATGGTCAATGAAACCGACTTGTTGTATCTGGGGGGCTTGCCACAGCCGTTGCGAGCATTATTAGGCATCAACGTGCTGGAGCTAGAAACTCTTTTTGACACTGAACACAATCAAGTGGTTTTTCAAGGACAGCCCTTTGAAACACGGGACTATTCTGCAATCATCGAAGCCGAAACAGCGGAGGTACTAGGGGAGTATCAAGCGGATTTTTACCAAGGAACACCTGCGATCACCAAAAATGCCTTTGGTGCAGGCACCGCCTACTATCTGGCGGCTCGCACCAACTATGACTTTTTCGAACAGTTTTATGCCTCTTTGGTCCGTGAGCTGTCCTTGGCAGAGGAAAGGATCGCGCATGCCAATCCTGCAGTCTCGATCCAAGGCAGGTTCAGTCCAGAACGAACGTACTTTTTCATCATGAATTTTTCTGAGAAAGAGCAGACACTACACTTGATCAAAGAAGTCGTTGATTTAGAGACCAATCAAGCAGTCCCTCAAACAGCAACCTTAGCGCCGTATGAAGTGCGAGTGGTTTATTTTAACAATTAGCTGACCATTGGAAAAAACGTCCCTTTCGACAAATGCAGAAAGGGACGTTTTTTTGATGAATGGTTTA
Source organism: Enterococcus casseliflavus NBRC 100478 (assembly GCF_001544095.1). Taxonomy (GTDB): domain Bacteria; phylum Bacillota; class Bacilli; order Lactobacillales; family Enterococcaceae; genus Enterococcus_D; species Enterococcus_D casseliflavus. The sequence continues at coordinate 165,078 of NZ_BCPT01000003.1, forward strand.
TCAGAAATCATTCTGAATCGGCTGCTTGGTGCTTTTTCATCCATTGAGGCAATGCGGCACTGATTTGTGTCGGCAAAACGACATAGTGCTCTTTTGCCAGTGCTTCGCCAATCAGGCTATGGAGATAGACAGCCGCTTGGATCGTTTCCTCTGTTTTTTCAAACTGTGCCAAAAAGCTGGTGATCATGCCTGCCAGCGTATCACCCATCCCACCAGTCGCCATTGCGGGTGTTCCGAGGGGATTTTGGGTGATGCTGCTGCCGTAAATTTGTGTGCGATGGCTTTTTAAGACTACCAGACTTCCGAGTTTTTGTTGGGCTTGCTGATTGTTTTCCTCTGTCTGGTCGTCAATTGCCAGTCCGCTGAGCCGTTGCCATTCCATCTGATGCGGCGTGAAGACGACTTGTTCAGGAAAGGGAATGATCAGCGGATATTTGGCAGCCAAATTGATCGCCGAACCATCGATCACCAACCATTGGTGTTCTTTTTGGGCAGAAACAATCCGCTGCAGCAGATCAAAATTGCTTTTTCCTTCGCCTAATCCAGGACCAATCAGTAGGACGTCTGCCGATTCGGTGACCGTATCGATCAGTTCTGTTTGCTGCCAATCGACAAACATCGCTTCAGGCAAGCGGGCGTGCAGGGCGGTTCGGTTGACGCCATCGGAGATCACGGTGGTCAAACCAGTTCCCCCATACACACAGGCTTGCGCAGCCATTAAGATCGCCCCACCGAATTGGCGGTTGCCCCCTGCTAAAACGGCTCGGCCAAAAGTGCCTTTGTGGCTTTTTGTCGGGCGCTGTTGGATCACTTTGGATAAAATTGCAGAATCAAGTTGCTCCATGCAATGACTCCTTTCGTTAATCAAAATCGAGTTATATTTATTATACCTGTTTCCTAGAAATTTCATAGAAAAGACCCATGGAAAAAGGCGCAATTTTTTTTCCTTTTTTGGTTTAAGAGTGTTATCATAAATAGCGAGAACAGAAATGGAGGGAACACTATGACAATCGATTGGAAAAAAGAGGTCGAAGCCCGCAAAGACGATTTGCTGAACGACTTGATTGATCTATTGAAAGTGAAAAGTGAAAGAGAAGATGATAAAGCGACTGCGGATGCGCCATTTGGTCCTGGACCTCGTGATGCGTTGCTACACATGCTAGCTTATGGCGAACGTGATGGCTTCACAGTCAAAAACGTCGATAACTACGCTGGTCACATCGAATTTGGTGAAGGAGACGAAACATTAGGGATCTTCGGCCACATGGATGTTGTTCCTGCAGGTGACGGCTGGTCAACCGATCCTTATGATCCAGTCATCAATGACAACAAAATCTATGCTCGTGGTTCTTCTGATGATAAAGGTCCTTCAATGGCTGCCTATTATGGGATGAAGATCATCAAAGAATTAGGCTTGCCATTATCGAAAAAAATCCGTTTTGTCGTTGGTTCTGATGAAGAAAGCGGCTGGGCAGATATGGATTACTACTTTGAGCATGAAGAAAAGCCTGATTTTGGCTTCTCACCAGATGCCAATTTCCCAATCATCAATGGAGAAAAAGGAAATGTGACATTAGGGATCCATTTCCAAGGCAACAATGAAGGAGACTTCACGCTGCAAAGCTTTACTGCTGGCTTGCGAGAAAATATGGTACCAGGAACGGCAACAGCAAGCTTCATTGCTCCATCAACAGAAGAAGCATTAGCGATCGAAAAAGCCTTTTTCGATTACGTTGAAGCCAATCCAGTGACGGGCACGATTGAAACAGAAAATGAACAAGTGACGATTGAATTAGTCGGTAAAGGTGCCCATGGTGCCAGCCCACAATCAGGAATCAATGCGGGGACTTTCTTAGCAGTCTTCTTAGATAACTATGCCTTTGGCGGCGGCGCAAAACAATTCATCCATGCAGCAGCAGCCTATGTCCATGAAGATTTCTACGGTGAAAAATTAGGTGTGGCGTACGAAGACGAAAAAATGGGTAAATTGACAATGAATGCTGGCTTGTTTGCTTTCAAAGCGAACCAAGCAGGAACGCAAGCAGACAACTTTATCGCATTGAACTTCCGTTATCCTAAAGGCGTAACTGCGGAAGGACTTGAAATCGGTGTGGAACGCACCGTCGGTATGGAAGGGGCAACCGTTACCCGCAATGACCGCAACATGGAACCTCACTACGTGCCAGCAGATGATCCATTGGTAGAAACTTTATTGGCGGTTTATGAAGAACACACTGGCGAAAAAGGCTTCGAACAAATCATCGGCGGCGGCACATACGGCCGTCTATTGAAACGCGGCGTTGCCTATGGCGCAATGTTTCCTGGCTATGTCGACACCATGCACCAAGCCAATGAATTCATGAGCTTGGATGACCTCTTCAACGCAGCGGTGATCTATGCAGATGCTATCTACCGTTTGGCGAAATAAAGAGACATTGATTGGGTCTGTTCACTCGCTAAATAAATACAATTGAACGTTTCGTGCGGCATTCTCGTATCTTTTTCATGTGAGAGAATGCCGCACTTTTTTAGTATAGAATAGCGGGCTGAGTAGTAAAAAACACCTCATAGTGATGAGGTGTAGAAGCAATCAGTCTTTACATTTTTTCTTTAGGATTGCGTCAGTGAGGATTTCTGAAAAATCTAAATGCATAGTTCGTCCTAGTTTATCCGCCCATTGAGGAATCGCCAGTTTTTTCTCGACGAAGGTTTGATTCTCTAAATATTCTGAAACATCGACAAGGACCATCGATAGAAATGATTTTTCTTTATCGTAATCGAATTCAAAATCTAAATCGTCTATAAATGGATTGTTCGCTTCCAGTGATAAACAATTAATGGGGGTAGAGAGCGGAATCTCCCGATTATTTTCAATACAATCTGCCAAAACGATTCCGAGCCAATCGGATGCCATGAATAAAGCATCGGCGATGTCTAAGCCTTGAGTGCCGACTTGCTCAGGAAAATCAGGAAAAGAAATAAAATACTTCACTTCGCTTCCGTCTGTATCGGTGTAATAAAACAATGCAGGGTAACTTGCTAACATAGTGTACAACTCCTTTTTCGCGATTCTCTACAGATCTGATTACAATGGTAGCGCTCTTATTTTTTACTAGTACCCAGTAGTCTTAAGCAAGAGTTGTCGCTTTTTCAATTGTACCAGTGTCATAAATACTGAACAATAGGCAATTTTTTTAAGAGGAGAGTATCAATTCAGAAATTCTGATGATTGAAAGAACATCATCTTTTGTGGTAATTTAAAAATCTTTGTGTCTATTATCAATGAAAATGTTCTATTTTATTATTGACATCAAATCATCTGAATGATTTACTTTTTGTAAGGAGTTGAAAAGTGATGCCTGATTTGGTGAAATTTATTTTGGTTATTCTGGCGATTTGGGTGGTTTATCAAGTATTTACGACGATTTTATTTACCCTTTCCCAAAAAGCAGTTGCCAAACGAATCAAAAGCGGGAAGATGTCTGATCAGCAGTTGGCGAATTTGTACCACGCTGTAGCACGAGCAAATCAAGGAAGCAATTTCCAAGCGATTTTCTCTTATGGGCTCTTTTACCGCAGCCATGCAAAGCAAAGTGATGCGATCTATGAACTGTATCGCGCAGAAATGGCGAAAAGAAATCTGCTGTAACCAACTGTGAAGCAGCTGCTTTCGAGAATATTGCTCGAAGTAAAAAAGCCTAGGTCCTGCACAACAAGTGCAGAACCTAGGCTTTTTTGGTATTTACTGGGCAGCAAGCTGTGACAGATAAACACAGCTCCTTGCTGCAGCTATTTCTTGTCTTTGCTGCTTTTTTGATCCATGCCCGCACCGATCGCTACACCTAGTGCGATGCCTAAACCCATGCCTAATGCTAGATTGTCAAAAAACAGCAGCCCAAATGCAGCACCTAATGCCATTCCGACACCGATCCCCAGTCCCATATTGTTAGAAGCGGCTTCCTTTTCTTTAGACGTTTGCGGCGGTTTTTTCGTCATTGTGAAAAACCCCTTTCTTTTTAGTATAGAGGGGTTTCGTTTGGATGACAAATATTCGAACTGCTGCTCAGTGATATGCATCAGGAGAGTGCAACCGCTAAGTATGGCAAACGGGTTGAGCCATTGGTCTATCTTCCGCCGGGCAAATAGTTACGCTCGGGGTTGTAGCGGCGAATGATCTTATTTTCAGCGAGTACGTGCTCATAATAATAAACAGGCGCATCCTTAGTCTCTAGTCGAAAAACAAAGACGAGCGGAACCTTTAAGACGGAATAGCGCGCGGGGATCGCAATATACGATTTTTGATTGCGCTCCATCGTCAGTGCGAATTCATCAAACAAAAGCGCCACTGGTGTGGGAAAGTTTACCAATTCATAATAGTGTTTTTCAAATGCATAGGTTTCTTGTTTTGCATAAGCGATTTTTGCAGCTGGCATACACATTCACCTCACTTGAATTATACGAACGTTTGTTCTGTTTGTAAAGTGAAAAATCACCAAGCGAGGAAAAAGGGGGCGTTCTCTATGAAAAAGATGTTTTGCTAACAAGAAATTTGCTACACTAGAGAAAAGAAGGAATCAAAAAGGAGCAGATACCATGGATTACGAACGTTTCGCACGATTGCAGGCACGCTTTGCCGATGAAAAACTGCTGACCAAAGAAGGGGGCTATCGGTTGCGTTTGTCAGGGAAGGCGCAGTTCGAACTAGCCTTTATCAAAACCGGACCCTGTGGCGAGTCTGTCTACCAGCCGCTGATCAAGGGCACTTTTGCTGAAAAAGAAGCAATCCCTACCTATTTGCTGGATCTTGCGGCGCAGCCTATGACGCAAATCAGTCAGCGAACCTCCGAAAATGAAGCAGTGTTAGATAAAGCATTAGTAGAATTAATGGAAAAATGTGAGCAGGCAGTTGCCGTCAACGAAGCCGCACAAGAAGCCACACGTTAATTAGCGCGACAAAGATACAAGAGCCGCCTGAACTTGATTTTTTACACTAAGCAAAAAACGATCCTGACAAGATTCCTTGCCAAAGATCGTTTTTTATTTTCCCGTGGAAATTAGTGTCCTCATTCGCCGAAGTGGTCTGAGAAGCCTTGTTGCTTCATAAAGGCAGCGACATCTGGACGTCGCGGTTCACGGAAAAATTCCGTCATTTTCGTTTGCCAATTGGTTTGCTGTTGATTACTGCTGCGTTGTGCATAATAGGCTTCTGTCGTTTGGTTGTACTGGGCTGTTTGCTCCTGCGTCAGCGGTTGATACTGATCGACACTTACGATCGCTTCTTGGGGCAAGCGGACTTTCGGCTCATTTCTGTGTTGCGGATAGCCGATCGTTAAACCGAATAACGGAAACGTCAATTTTGGTAAGCCGACAAGTTCTGCGATACGAGACAAATCATTGCGGATGCCGCCGATGTAACAAATTCCTAAGTCTTGCGCTTCAGCGTAAGCTACCATGTTTTGGGCAGCGATGGTCGTATCAACGACAGACACAATAAATGGTTCCATCGTGGTTAAGTGGGTATCAGGCACCCCTGCTTGGGTCAGCAGCTGCTGATGTTTATGTAAGTCGGCGACAAAAAGATAGAAGACGCCCGTTCGAGTGATGTAATTTGGGGCACCGGCAATTTCTTCGATGGCAGCCAGTTTTTCAGGATCACTGACCTCAATGATCGAATAGGCTTGAACAAAGTTCGAACTGGAACCGCTCTGGGCAACCGTTACTAATTTTTGCTTGAGTTCCTTTGATAGTGGGCGGGGTTGAAAATCTCGGACAGAGCTGTGGCGGGTAAAAGTATCAAAAAGATCCATCGTTTTTCCTCCTGTAACGTACAAATTTCTTTCTTCCTTAGTGTAACAGAAAAAAAGGAATGGGAACAAAAAGAATGTTTTCAAAAAATTTTCAAATTGATGTTTTATAGTTGCCAAGCACAAAAGTTTCCGTTATGATAATGATACATTCTTATTATTATTCCTTAGGGGAGTAACCGGTGGCGCAAGCTGCGATAATATCAACAGTAAGTAAGCTGGCGACAGCTTTCTGGTATTATTTGAAATGGTGAGACCTAAGACAAGCGTATACTTGTCTTAGGTCTCTTTTTTTCTAGCAGAGTGCCTAAGGAAAATAAAATTAAAAGGGGCAAAAAAATTGGCGAAAGAAATGTATCAAAAAGAAATCTCGGAAATTATGGCAGAGGTCCAGAGCAGTCCAGAGGGGTTGACGCAGCAAGAGGCAGCCAAGCGGTTAGAAAATGGCTTGAACCAGCTGAAGGAAGCACCTAAGAAATCTAGCTTTGCCTTATTCTTAGATACCTTCAAAGATGCGATGGTGATCGTCTTGCTGATCGTGGCAATCATCCAAATGGTTATGGGTGCCCACGTTGAGTCGATCGTTATCTTCGCAGTACTCTTGTTGAATTCCGTCGTCAGTGTGATTCAAACGAAAAAAGCCGAAGGGTCGTTAGACGCTTTGAAAAGCCTGTCGGCACCAGATGCTAACGTCATTCGGGATGGCAAAGAACAAAGTGTGCTGGCGAAAGAATTGGTTGTCGGCGATATCGTTATTTTAGAAGCTGGGGACTATGTACCAGCAGATGGTCGATTGATCGAAGAGGGTTCTTTGAAGGTCGATGAAGGAATGCTGACTGGGGAATCAACGCCAGCGGAAAAAGAATTAGGTGTGATCGATCGTACCGCACCGATCGGCGACCGTGACAACATGGTCTTCAGTGGAACGATCGTCACTTATGGACGTGGTCGGTTTATCGTAACTGCGACTGGTAATGTGACGGAAATCGGTCAAGTGGCTGGCTTATTGGAAAGTACAGTTGAACACAAAACACCATTGCAAAGAGGATTAGACAGCTTCAGTAAAAAACTGAGCTTGGCGATCTTAGTCCTTTCATTGATTATTTTAGGGGTTCAAGTCGCACGGTTGTTCTTAGGTGACGGAACAGGTGATATGACACAAGACTTAGTCAACGCCTTTATGTTTGCGGTAGCCGTAGCCGTTGCAGCGATTCCAGAAGCCTTGCAATCGATCGTGACGATCGTTCTTTCGATCGGAACAAAACAAATGGCGAAGCGTCATGCCATCATTCGAAAACTACCAGCGGTTGAAACATTGGGTTCAACGAGTATCGTTTGTACCGATAAGACCGGGACTTTGACTCAAAACAAAATGACCGTTGTTGACTACTATTTACCAAATGGGCAAACGGGCACGTTCTCCGATGAGCCAACTACCTGGTCATTGCCTGAAAAACGCTTAGTAGAGATCAGTGTCTTGGCCAATGATGCTGCCATCAGTGAAGATGGGGCGAAGCTAGGAGACCCTACTGAAATTGCTTTTCTGGATTACAGTGAGAAACTAAATCAGCCTTATCGGGCGATTCGTCAACAGTTTCCTCGTTTGCAAGAATTGCCTTTCGATTCTGATCGTAAATTGATGTCTACCTTACATGAGATCGATGGCGAACATTTATTGTTGACCAAAGGTGGGCCAGACATCGTCTTTGGCCGCAGTACCAAAGTCTTGATCGATGATCAAGTCGTGCCTTTAACAGATGAAATCAAGCAGAAATTGCAACATCAAAACGAAGAATTCTCAAAACGGGCCTTACGGGTCTTGGCGTTTGCTTACCGTCCATTGACCGATGCCCAATCACGAGAATTGACACTTGAGGATGAAAATGAGCTGATTTTGGTTGGTTTGATGGCAATGATCGATCCTCCTCGTAAAGAAGTCAAACAAGCCGTAGCGGATGCCAAATCTGCTGGTATCAAAACAGTTATGATCACAGGGGACCACAAAACGACAGCCGTGGCGATCGCACAAGAGATCGGTATTTCAGCCGAGGGCGACTTAGCCTTGACTGGTACGGAATTGGATGCTCTTTCTGAAACCGAACTAGCGGATCAATTAGACAAAATCACAGTCTATGCTCGTGTTTCGCCAGAAAACAAAATCCGTATCGTGCGGGCTTGGCAAGACAAAGGTAAGATCTCTGCCATGACCGGGGATGGGGTCAATGATGCACCCGCCTTGAAACAAGCGGATATCGGGATCGCAATGGGAACCGGAACGGACGTTGCCAAAGACGCAGCGGCGATGGTCTTGACGGATGACAACTTTGCCTCGATCATTCGTGCAGTAGAAGTTGGCCGAAACGTTTTTGACAACATCAAAAAAGCCATTTCGTATTTGTTTGCTGGAAACTTAGGTGCGATCATTGCGATCGTCTTTGCCTTAGTGATGGGTTGGGACAATCCATTTACTGCCTTGCAGCTGCTCTTTATCAACCTAGTCAACGACTCATTACCAGCGATTGCTCTAGGAATGGAAAAAGCCGAACCAACGATCATGCAGCGCCAGCCAAGAGATCCAAATGCTGGTATCTTCACTGGAAAAACATTGATCTCAGTAACGTATCGTGGTATTTTGATTGCCGCTGTCGTGATTTTGGCACAATGGTTAGGAATGAACCAATCACCTGAATTAGGTGTTGCGATGGCCTTCTCAACACTTATCTGGAGCCGAACATTGCAAACATTACCAGCACGCTCAAACACTGAGACTGCTTGGCAAGCTGGCCTTTTTGCCAATAAAATGGTATGGCTGGCGATCGTCGTTTGTGGTGGACTATACAGCATTACCTTGATTCCTGGCATCCGTGAAGTCTTTGCGATTCCAGCAACCTTCACTTTAGGACATGTCGGTCTATGTATCGCAATGGCTGCTGTGGCAGTTGTTTTGATGGAAATCACGAAACTGATTATTATTGCCGTTCAAAAACGTCAAGGAAACGCCTAAAGCAAAAAACGTATCGATCGTTTGATCGATACGTTTTTTTGTCGTTTATCCTCACTGCTTAGTTGATTTTTTTCAGCTGACTGATTTGGGCAGCGACTTGCTTCAAGAAGGCTTCTTGACCAGCCGGCTGTTCTTGGCTGTAAAGGTAGGCTTCGTATTGCTGCGTCAAGCGGATAAAATCACCATGGAACAGTGGATAGAATGCTTCGAGTCGTTGGGCATAATCGATCAACGGCTCCGCCTCGTTACGGTACAGAACTTTCGTCGTTTGCCGTAAAAACAAAGGATAGGCAGCAACTAGCGGCTGTTTGTTAAAGCGGCAGATCAACCATAAATGAATACGGAAAAACGAATGGCGGAAATAGAAAAGTAGGCCAAGTCCTAGGATAGCTAAGCCTCCAAAGAAGCCATTGCGCAGCGTTTGTTTCAACTCCTCAGTCAACCAAACGTCATCGGTAACCGCGGCTGTTGCAGAACTGCTGGTCGTGGTTTCGCTGCTTTCTGTTTCCCTGCTGCTCGATGGTGTTGTTTCGCTGCTAGCGGTCGGTGTTTCTTCGGAGCTAGTAGATTCTTGCGTCAACACGGGACGATCTGGATTTTGGAAACTAGGGGTCGGTTCAAAAGGTACCCAACCGTAGCCGTCAAAGTAGACTTCCACCCATGAGTGGGCATTCAAGTTGCGAACGGTATAGGTAGTAATGCCGTTTTCTGTTGCAGGAGATCCAGGAGAAAAGCCTTTTGCCCAGCGAGCAGGGATCTCTAAACTCCGTAGTAGCACGACCATTGCCGTGGAAAAATTGTCGCAGTAGCCGACTTGTGATTCAAATAAAAATTGATCAACATAATCTTGCTCTTCTGCAGGCACGACGGCATCGGTTTTGGAATAGCGGAATACTAGCGGATCTTTCAGATAGCTTTCAACCGCCGTGACTTGATCAAACAGACTGTTGCTGTCAGCGGTGATCTCAGCTGCGAGATCTCGTACCCGCTGCGGCAAAGAATCGGGTAACTGGATATAATCGATCGGAGAATCCGGATAGATCAAAGGCAGATTTTGGAGATTTTCTGCGGCAAAATCTGGATGGTCCCAATCGAGGGTCAAGGTGGTGTCTGGGAGTGGATCAATGAGATCGACCCGCTGGATGGCGTCGCTGATCTGAAACCCGCGAGCACCGTTTTCAAGGGACAACGTGCTGCGTCCATAGGGCAATGGGACATAGTCTCCATGGTTTTGAAATTGGACCCGAACAGACTCGTTCTCAAGATAGGCTTGCTGATAGCTTTGATCCGCTATCGTGACGCCCTCTGCTTCTAAGCGAGCCTCTTCGCGGCTCGTACTGATCCAGCCTTTACCAGAATAAAAATCTTTGCTTTCCACCCGCCAGTAATGCGGGGTTTCTTGTTGTGCTTCAAATAAAATCGTCGCATCATCCAGTAGTGGTCCACCTAATTGACGGTCATTTTCACTGAATCCAGTGCGAGAGCCGCTGGGCGTGCCATGTTCTTCAATAAATTGATAAAAACCCAGCTGATTCAGATTTGTCCGTATAGGCGTGGAACGGGCTGCCAACTGTTCCCGCAGGCTCGTTTGCGGCAAGTAGACAGCAGTGACGGCTAATCCACCAATCAATAGCATCACAGCGAACCAGGGAGCGATCGTTTGACTGGATTGAAAGACGCTGCGCTGGATCAGTGAAGAAGCCAAGGCACAAAGAAAAATACCCATCAAATGCCACGTCAGATCAAATTGATTAAAAATCACGACTGTTAGCAAGTAGCCGATCATGGTAGCGTAAATCAAGAAAAAGCGTTGATAAGCGATCGGTAAGATCGCTAAAAACAAAACCCAACTAACGATCAATGTCACCGCCGCCAGTTCGGTGATATAGCCGACTTCACCGCTGAGGATCTCTTGAAAGGCACGGTGCAGGTCTAGCCAAAAACGCAGCAGCCAATCAAAAGAAAAGGCAGTCCCATAAGGAAAGATCCGATACAAGACGATCAGCCAAGCGGCTGCCAGCAAAGGCAAACTGTAACGGACTTTCGGCACCACGGTCAAAATCAAACAGACACTAAAGGCATAAGTTAAAAGGGTGAACTGATTGCCAAGGTCATAAACTGCGATAAACGGCAAGATCACCAGTGATAGACTGAGAAAGGTCAGAAGACCAATCAGCGCTTTCTTAATAAATCTCATCCTACCGCCTCCTCAAGTTTATTCAACTGCCTCATTAAATCAGCGTAGGTAAACACTTGGCAGCTGTTTTTTGCTTCCAACTGACTGAGGTAGTCTTCCAGTTGTGGGGTAAAAACCGGGGTAATGAAGACAAGATGGCTGCCAGTCAAAAGCGGTACCCCTTCAGGAACTTTCTCGAAGGGAAGGATCTGGGCATAGGCAGCGGCATCCGTTTGGTAAGGAGAAGTCAATCCGTCACCAATCAAGAGCGGCTGAAAAAGTCGTTGATTTTGCGAGAAATGGTGGATCGAATAAAACAGTGTCAAAGTCTCTTCAAAAGCAGGATGATCTTCTCCCCAAAAGAGCAGAACGATGTCTTGTTCTTCTTCATGTTCTCGTTCGCGATAGATCAATTCCTGTTGTTTGCTGGATAATTTCCAATCGATATTTTTTAATGAATCCCCTAACTGGTATTGACGGAACTGTCGAATAGAAAAATTGGGTTCTCCGTGGGTTTGGCTGCGGACTTGCTGTTTAAAAAATGGCAGCAGGGTAACGGCTTCTGGCGCCAATTTAGGCAGGATCAAAATCGATTGTTTCGCAACTGCAGCGTAGCTTTTTTCAAAAAAGCCAAAGAGATCCTGGCTGTACAATTGAACGGGTAATTCTTCATAGATGCCTCGCTCCTTTGGGGTCCAAGGCAGCTGCAGCCGAATCAGATTGCCTCGATAAAAGGCGCTGTGATGACTTTCCTTGAAACGATCGTCAAATTGTAAGGTGAAATCGACCAGCGGCAGCAGCGTCGGGCGATACTTGAAGACTTGCAGCGGTAAGGTGATCGCTGTGTGTGTTTCAGCTTGGATCGATTCTTCTAAAATGATTTGGACCTTCTTGAGGGAGGGGAGCAAGAATACTGCATCAAGCAACAATAACAAAGTCAGTAAAAACCAAAGGCTCCAGCCAGCATTATTATTGAAGATCACACAGTAAGCCAGCAGCAGAAAATAGGCAGCGCTAAACAACAGGAGGCGCAGCAGGCGTTCAAGCTTCTTTTTCTTCATCGCTATCTCCTCGTTGGGACAGGCACTCGTTGGATCATCTGTTTCATCAAGTCTGAAAGGGTCTCCGTGCTGGCATGAACGCCACCTTTCAGTAATAAACGATGACCGAAGACTGCTGGTAAAATTCGCTGCAAGTCTTGCGGCGTGACAAAGGTCCGACCTTCCGTCAATGCTAACGCTTTGGCCCCTTTTAAGAAGGCGATCCCACCACGAGGGCTGATACCAAGGTCAATGGCATTATGCTGACGGCTCGCTTGAACCAGCTGCAATGCGTAACGGGCGACCTGCTCATCGACATACACGTCATCGACCATCGCTTTTAAAGCGGTCACTTCATCAGCATGTAAAATGGTTTGGATCTGATCCAAGCTTTGCTGTCGTTTTCCAGTCAAGAGGGCGAGCTCATCTTGAAAATCTGGGTAACCGATATGCAGGCGGAACAAAAAACGATCCAATTGGGCTTCAGGCAAAGGATACGTTCCTTCATACTCGATTGGATTTTGCGTGGCTAAAACAAAAAAGTGGGGACTCAATGGGTACGTTTGATTGTCGATGGTGACATGATTTTCTGACATGGCTTCTAAGAGTGAGGCTTGCGTCCTTGGTGTGGTTCGGTTGATCTCATCTGCCAAGAGGACGGAGGTGAAGATCGGGCCAGGACGAAACTCGAACTGGTGGCTTTGGGAATTAAAAATCGACACACCTAACACATCGTTAGGTAAAAGGTCTGGGGTAAACTGTACCCGTTTGTAGTCACTTTGAATGGCTTTGGCTAACGATTTGACCAACATCGTTTTCCCAACACCAGGGATATCTTCGAATAAAACGTGTCCGCCAGCAAGCAGCGCAGCCACGGTAAATTGGATCACATCTCGTTTGCCTAAAATCACTTTTTCCACTTCTGCGATCAAGGCATCTATTTTTTGTAATTCAGCGGTCATCTGATAACCTCCCTACGTTCGTTTCTTCCATTGTAACGGTTTTCTAGGACTGTCGCAATTTTCGTGTAACAATTAAAGAAAATTTCAAGAATATTCAAAAAAAGAAAAATCCTTTCTGCGGATTTGCGAAAGAAAAACAAAAAACTCCCGAAGCGTTTCCTCGGAAGTTTGCGTTTGATAGAAAAGAAGCGACTAGAAGGTGTGATGCAAGAGGTCATTGGCGATCTGGTCCGCCTGCCGTAAATTCCAAGCATCGGTTCCTGGCTGAGCAGTGGCAGCCGTCAGCCAGTGGATGCCTTCTGTGGGAATCCCAAAACAATAGAGGGTAGGGTAAGGACGGTCATCTGGTCCAAGGATCTGATTGGTCTCAGGATCGATGGCGATCGCACCCGTCTCAAAAGGCACCTCATTGGGGATCGCCAACTGGTGCGGGTGAATGATCCGATCGTTTAGCAGTTGCCGCAACAAGGAATTGTTGGTTCGACGAATCGCTGTCGATGGAATGCGAGCCTCAATTAATTGCGTCGCGTGATAGTGTGTGTCGTCAAATCGCTTTGAATACGTACAGTAAGCCTCCTCGATCTCAACAGTCATGTCAGGACCTAGTAAGGTCACCACTCCCGCTTCCATCAATGCCACCAGTTCCTGCAGTCGCTGAACTGGCGGTCCGATCGATAAAAAGCTGTTCAAGGGAACGAAAGACTGCCAAAAGAGTGTTTTCAGGTCTTGTGCTGGCATTAGCTGATGATCGAGAACAAACCGAATCGGGTCCCGCAGATCTTTGAAGACTTCCAAGGCACTGCTGATAGGTCCTGTTAGATTGCCTTTTTCGGCATCTTGGATTTGGGTACGTAATAGTGCAATGAAAAAGTCTTGAAACGACTGTTGCTTTTTCTGAGCAAAGGGGTCGGCTAGTTGTTGCCATGACCACCACTCCGTCGTAGGAAGCTGCCATTTTTTCAGCAAGTCTTCAGATCCTTCAGAGGCAACAAAGGCGGCGGTAAAAGCGGCAAGCTGATCTTTGTCCAGCAGCTGTTTTTCTAAAAGCAGCGTCTCATAATAGACGAGTTCTGCCTCTTTTTTTAAATAGAAGAGCAGGGTCTTACCAGCAACCGTTTTGGCTGCTTGCCAAGCAGCGAGGCGTTCAGGGGTCAAAAAAACGGGCTTTCGCTGCTGCGTCGGTGTTTTTTGATTGCGGCCACGAGGATGATACGGGACACCCCGACGAGAACCTGCGATGATTTGCGGTTCTTCACCAGAAGGTTGATAGACGAGGGATCCATTGACTTTGACGAAGGTTCCGCCCCGACCGCTGGTCAAGCGGGTGACGTAATCGTAAAAGGCAAGTCCTAGTCCCCGTAAAATCACAGGTTCGCCAGCTTTCACCGCCGTTAGATCCGTATCTGCCGCATTGGCTGGCGGTGTATAAAACCAGCCATTATTTTCTGCGGCCGCCGCCAATCGTTGTTCTGCTGCTGACAGTTGGGCTTGTGAATGGCCTGTAGCTAAGACGACGGCATCAACAAGAAATGTGTGGTGAGCCGTCGTCAACTGGTAGCGATTTTTGGAAAGAGGGGTCAAGGAGCTGACACTGTCTGACAGATGGTTGACGGTAATGGATTCAGGCAGATCTTTTAATAGCTGCTGATAAAACCACTGCTGATAGAGGCCATATAACGCCCGCGAGCAATGCCCGTTAGGATCAAGTGAATCAAGTGCTGTGCATTCCGCAACGAGTTCAGGAGCATGCGTGGCTGCGAAATGTTTCCCTTCTGTCACTGCCCATTCGTATAAGGTAGGACCTTTGACCACGGGACCGCCGGTGCTTAATGTGTCATCCGTGAAAAGGGTGACTTGACTGGTTACAGAATTCAATAGCAGATCCGCCGATTGGTCCGTGCGCCAAACTGCCCCAGGAAGAAAGGGATCAAACAGCAGCAAGTCGATGGCTTGTTTGTTTTGTTTGCTATGAGCGATCAGTCGTTCTGAAAGTGAAAGTCCACGAGGACCAGCACCAATGATAGCTATTTTCATATCACACCGCCTCTATTATTCTATGGTCATTGTGTCATCAACGGGCTAAGTCAAAAGGTGTCTTGCGGAAAATCAGCCAGTGCATGCCTAGCACCATGGCTTCCTCGATGGCATCGATATAATGAAAAGCAGGCTGATTGGGTTGTTGCTGCAGCAATGGATTTTTTTGGATCGCGTCTAAGAGATCGGTTTTTACTGCATCACTGCTGGCTAAAATAATACAGTGGGGGGCAAAAGCTGCATTGTAAAATGGCAGTAAGCTTGTCAGGCGCTGAACCAAAGCCGTGCGGTCTTGCGGTGCCCCTTGATCCAAGTAGCCGGGCAAAAATTTTGCCTCTCCCGCTAGGGCGTCTTTTCCTTCTAAAAGTGCACCATTGACCAGGAGCGTGATACCAGGCATGCTTTTTTCGGGATTGTACATGCCGACGATGTTTTGCTGCAAGGGTATCTGTTGGGCGATGCAATAGCCGATCGTTAAAATATGGGCATCGTTTTGACAGTAGAAGGGCAGTGCAGTGACCTCTGCCACGAGAGCTGCCAGCTGCCAGCCATTGAATTTTTCATACCAGCTGGAAGTCACGGTTCCTCCACTGATTTTTCCTGGTAAAAAGAGGGCGATCTGTTCCACAGAGGGAAATAATGCTAGCTCGTTCGTTACACATTCTTGAAAGCGATGAGGGGCAACATCAGGAAACGGCTGGTCGTGTTTTGCCAAAACCTTCCCCTTGCGGTCGATCAGCATGGACCAAAGAGCCAAGGAACCATCGTGATCAATAAAGCTAAGCAAAAGAGAATGGCCTCGGTCTTGGTTGAGCTGATAGGTCACAGCAGGCCGCCCTAGCTCTTTTTGCTCCAGCGGACCTTTAGTGATTTCCCCCTCTGCCAACAATTCTTTTAATAATGAGTTAGTGGTGACCATGCTGATGCCCGTTTTCTTTACTAAATCGGAGGCGAATAATGCCCCGTTTTGAAATAAGGTTTTTAAAACCAGCTGTTTGTTTTGCTGACGAATGGAATGGGTGGTAGAAGCCATAGGTGTTCTCCTTAATGAAGTGATTTAATTAAGTATACCGACGGGATGAAACGATGTAAAGTTTTTAAAAGACTGACTTGACGGAAAACTTGAAAATAAGTATACTTAATTAACAATGTTAATTAAGTGAGTCGCCATAAAGAGGACACGAGGTAGAGGGGAAGAGAAACGTATGATCAAATTAGTCATCACAGATTTAGACGGCACATTTTTGAACAGCCAAGGCAGTTTTGATCGGCCTTATTATGAACAAGTCAGCCAACAAATGAAAGAAGCGGGTGTTGCTTTTGCTGCGTGTACCGGCAAACAGTGTGAACGAGTGGAAGAACTGTTTGGTGAAGTAGCAGCGGATGTTTGGATTCTTGGGGATAGCGCGACCCGCATCAAACATTAAGGCGAATACATCTTTGAATCACTGCTGCCAAACGAATTAGGGCGGCGGATCATTGCGAAGCTCGCTGCGATTGCGCAAGATCATGTGATCATCGCCTGTACACCGACTGCGGCGTACATTGCCGAAACGACCAATGAAGCAGATGCCCAGAAAGTGCGCGGCTCTTATCGGGTGGTCAAAACGGTGGCGGATTATCAAACCATCACCGAAGATTTTGTGAAGCTCACTATTTTTGATCCCAAACTACGTTGCTTTGAGCATGTCCAACAGTTAGGCGAGTTTACAAACGACGCCTACATCGTGGCTTCGGAAGCCGCTTGGATCGATATCACCAATCAAGGCGTCCACAAAGGAACGACTGTGGCACACTTGCAAGAATTGCTGCACGTCACACCAGAAGAGACAATGGTTTTCGGCGATGGCTTGAACGATTTGGAGTTGATGGCAGCTGGCACGTTTAGTTTCGCCATGAGCAATGCCTTTGAGGAAGTCAAGACAGCGGCAGCGTTTGTGACCAAGTCAAACGATGAAAATGGCGTGCTGAAAACCATCGAACGTCTGTTACCGCTACAAATGAACCAATAAAAAAACCGCTCCCTAGCAGGGATAGCACGTACTTTCATTTGATTGAAAGTAGAGTGCTGCCTGTTGCTAAGGAGCGGTTTTTTCGTTATGCATGTGGTTGACTGACGCTATAAGGATAGGCATCGGCTGACCACTCTTTGCTGCGAGGGACGATACCTAGCTGGAAGTTCAATGTACCACCGGCAGTCAATTCTTGGTGGGTGAAAAACAATCGCTCGAAGGGTTCTTCGTTCAATGTGATTTTATCCACGAAGAGCTGTTGCGGCGCATTGGGCGTGCTCTTGATCACTAAGTCTTTGCCTGAAGCAAGATGTAGTGTTGCTTGATCAAATAATGGCATGCCGATGATATATTCCCCCGTCCCTGGTGTGACTGGATAAAAGCCCAAGGAGTTGAAAATGTACCAACCAGCCATGCTACCGTTGTCTTCATCGCCAGGAAAGCCTTTGGGCGAGTCATTGAAGCATTGTGTCAATAGCTGCTTAATCAAGGGCTGTGCCATTTCTGGTTTGCCCAAATAGCTGAATAGATACGGATAGTGGAAGCTTGGCTGATTGGAGATCGCCAGCTGACCAAAATCGAGTGCGGCCATCTCACTCATTTCATGGATCTCAAAGCCGTAGCCTTCTGTCGTATAGCGAGGTTCTTGATTGCACAAGTCGATCAGTTTTGCTTCAAAGGCCGCTTTGCCGCCATGTTCGGCGATCAAACCAGCGAAATCATGATAAACAGCAAAACTGCTTTGCCACGCACTGCCTTCTGCATAATCTAAGCCCCAGCGTATGTCACTGAATTCTGGACGAAAGGCACCATCGGGATCTTTTGCCCGCATAAAGCCAGTTTCCTGATCGAAAATGTTGCGGTAGTTTTGCGATTGCTGCTGATAATAGTCTGCTTGCTCGTCACCCAGCTGTTGTGCGACTTGTGAGATACAAAAATCACTGTAACAATAATCAAGGGTGTGATTGACCGATTCATGATGCGTCAATGGCACATACCCGTAAGACAAATAGTCCGTCGTGCCGCGCCGACCATAATTGGGATTTTCACTTTGGACGGTGGCGCCTTTTTTCATCGCTGCTAAAAATTCGGGCATCAAATCGAGACGAATGCCTTTTACTGCGGCATCAGCGATCACGGCATCGATCAGCGTCCCTGGCATCAATCCACGCTCATCTGGCGATAGCCATTTTGGTAAAAAGCCGCTTTCGCGATAACTGTTCAAAAAGCCTTCCAGCATGTCTTCCAATTGTTCGACAGCCAAGAGTGAAAAGAGCGGGTAGACAGTTTTATACGTATCCCAAAAGCCGTTGTTTGTATACAGTGGTCCTGGTTTGATTGCTTTTGCCAAGGTATCCCAATGCATTTTGCGGCCCTCTTGATCGATTTCAAAGAAGGTTTGAGGAAACAAGAATAAGCGATAAAAATTATGATAAAAAGTAGAAACTTGTGTTTGATCGTGATGCTCGATCTCGATTTTTTGCAAAAAATGATTCCATTGCTGTTGGACAGAAGCCAGATAATCGGCAGGAGCCCATTGCTGTTCCCGTTGCAAGTTCAAACAAGCTTGTTCGCGACTGAGAAACGAGGTCGCAAAACGGATCGTCTGTGTTTGGCAAGCCCCAAAGCGGAGAACTACGAAGGCTTCTTTGCCTGTCAAGGCACCTTCGATCGCAGTGATGGGTGTTTCAAAACGATAGACGAAATGGAAGGTGAAGCGTTCATCTTCGCACCCTGAAAATACGATCAGTTGACCAGCCACTGTTTGTTCATCCAACTGTTCTAAGACATAGTCACCCGGCAGTGACAAGCCAAGACCTGGCTGATCCCCGCAGTTTTCAATAGTCAGCACACCGCCATACATACTGGGGATCAAAGTCGTTGTTGTTAAATACCGCTGCGTCTTGATTTTAAGAAAGGCTGGATTAAAGGTGCTTTCTTCGGGACGATACGAGCTTTGCGCATGGAAAAGGGTATTTTCAGAAAGCGTGCCGTTTATCGGCAGCATCGTCAGATGGCTGAAATCTCCCATCCATGGGCTAGGCTGATGGGTGATGCGAAAGCCCTGAAAGGTTCGATCTTCTGGATGAAACCACCAACTGCCGCGTTGATCGCTGGTTTGCGGGGCAAAGTAGTTCATGCCAAAAGGAACCCCTGTATAAGGCAGGCAGTTGCCGTGGGAAAAACTATATTGGTTGTCTGTTCCGTGTCGTGTGTCGATCATTGATACGTTCACTTGGTTCACTCCTTTAATTGGGTTGATTCTCTTTTGATCAAAGAAACCGCCACTAGATGGGTGGTCGTCTCCGTTGGTACTGGTGTTGCTGCCTTCGCAGCGTTGATTTTCTCAATCACTTGGTTTCCTGCCAAGCGCCCCATCTCGGCAAAATTCTGCCCGATAGTCGTTAGTGCTGGATCAACGAGGGCTGCGGCTTGGATATTATCGAAACCAACTAGGGAAATGTTGGCAGGGACGTGCAAATCTGCTTGGCGCAAAGCACGCATCAATTCAATGGCGATCAAGTCATTTTCACAGACGGCTGCCGTGACCTGATGTTCTTCCAAGTAGGCAAGCGCATTTGCGATGCTGGCAGCCGTGTCGTCGAGCTTGGTGCGAAAGGTTCTTTGGGCTTTTTTCAGCGCATCGATGTAACCTAGATAACGCTGACGGACGGATTGCGGATGATGGGTATCACCAAAAATATAAGCGATCCGGTGATGCCCCAACGCAAGTAAATGCTCTGTGGCTAGCTGTCCACCTTGAAAGTTATCTGGCATCACCGCTGGGAAATTAAACTCATGCAGCTTTTTATCTAAGGTCACGATAGGAAAGTGCTTTTCAGCACATTCGAACAGCAAGTCATAGTAAGAAAACGTATTGCTGGCGTAATAGATCAGGCCGTCGAATTCTTGCATCAGCTCAGCTGCCGTCGTTTTTTCCAAATAATCCACTGGTGTCATCAAAAGTTCAAAGCCGTGTTCTTGCATCACGGGGTAAATGCCTTCGGTAAAGTTTCCTAAAGAGAGATCATTGGCAAAGGGCAAGACAAACAAAATTCGTCCAGTCGCTTTTTTTTCCTTCAATTCTCGGACAAAGCTGCCGCTGCCTTGCACGCGATAGATCAGCTGATTTTGTTCCAGTTCCGTCAAGGCTCTTTTAGAGGTGATCCGACTGACTTGGTATTGTTCAGATAGTTCTTTTTCAGTAGGGACACGACTGCCAGGCGCTAATCGCCCTTCAACGATGGCTTCGTGAAGCTCCGCGTAAATTTTTTTATATAATGGTTGTTTCATAAGAAAACCCCTTTTGATATATCATATTTGTTAGCATACCATAAACCAATAAAAATGAAAACCCTTTAATTATTTTGGAAAAGCGCTAGACATTCAGATAATTCATGATATACTAGGTTCGTAAATTGATATATCAAATCAGGGAAGGTGATGGAATGGTTTATAAAGAAATACCAACTTCAGTAGCAACATTTATGGAAACGATTACGGATCTATGCGGAGAAACGCATGCCGATTGGGCGAAAAATTTTAACGCAGCTTTCGCCAATACACTATTAACGACGGTCAAGCGTCATGAGGATGGCACGACCTTTTTACTGACGGGGGATATTCCAGCGATGTGGCTGCGAGATTCCACTGCACAAGTTCGTCCGTATTTGGTGATCGCCAAAGAAGATGAAGACTTAGCAAGCATGATCAGCGGGTTAGTTAAAAAGCAATTCTACTATATTACGATCGATCCTTACGCAAATGCCTTTAACGAATCAGCCAATGGCGCTGGCCACCAAACAGACGATACTGAAATGAACGATTGGATCTGGGAACGCAAATATGAGATCGACTCTCTATGCTATCCGATCCAACTGGCCTATCTGCTATATAAAAACACAGGCAGAACCGATCAGTTCAATGATGATTTTGTAACAGGCATCAAAAAAGCCTTGGAGGTGTTTGTGACAGAACAAAACCATGAGGAGTCTCCATATCGCTTTGAACGGGATACCTGGCGAAAAGAAGATACCTTGACTCATGACGGCAAAGGCGCACCAGTGAAACCCGTCGGCTTGACTTGGTCAGGCTTTCGACCAAGTGATGATGCCTGCAAATACGGCTATTTGATTCCCTCCAATATGTTTGCGGTGGTGGTCTTAGGCTATATCCAAGAAATCTTTACGACGGTTTTAGAAGACGCAGCGATCGTGGCACAAGCGAAAAAACTACAAGCAGACATTGAAGCAGGGATTAAAGCATACGGGTTGACCACGAACCAAGCTGGCGAAGAAGTCTACGCCTATGAAGTGGATGGATTCGGCAATGGCACCCTGATGGATGACAGCAATGTGCCGAATTTGATCGCCGCCCCTTACTTGGGGTATGGCAGCATGGAAGATCCCCTTTATCTTCAAACCCGTAAAACGTTGTTGAGCAGTGAAAATCCGTATTTCTATGAAGGGAAATACGCCAAAGGCATTGGTAGCTCTCATACGCCAGAAAATTATGTGTGGCCGATCGCCATGGCAATGGAAGGGATGACCACCACTGACAAAGAAGAAAAGAAACGAATTTTGGATCAGTTAGTTGCGACAGATGCGGGTACAAATTTGATGCATGAAGGGTTCGATGTCGATGATCCTTCGCAATACACGAGAGAATGGTTCTCGTGGGCGAATATGATGTTTTGTGAATTGGTTATGGATTATTTCGATATCCGAGTGGAAAAATAAGCAGCACGACCCATCACCATTCGAGTGACACAAAAAGCAGTCCAACGACGCAAACAGCGAGGAGTAAAAATCAATGAAGAAACAAGTTTATATCATCTCACACAGCCACTGGGATCGGGAATGGTACATGCCTTACGAACAGCATCACATGCGGCTAGTGGAATTGATGGATGATCTTTTAGAATTAATTGAAAATGACCCTGAGTTCCACAGCTTCCATCTAGATGGACAGACGATCATCTTGGATGACTATTTAGAAGTGCGGCCTGAAAAACGCGAGGCGGTCAAAGCGGCCATCAAACAAGGGAAATTACAGATCGGTCCGTTTTATATTTTGCAAGATGACTTTTTGATCAGTGCCGAATCAAACACCCGTAATATGCTGATTGGAATGGCAGAAAGCAAAAAGTGGGGCACCCCCGTTATGTTGGGGTATTTCCCAGATACCTTCGGCAATATGGGACAAACTCCGCAAATGATGCTACAAGCCAATCTTGAAAGTGCTGCATTTGGGCGTGGCGTCAAACCGATCGGCTTTGACAACGAAGTTTTACCCGATGATCAATTTACTTCCCAATATTCTGAAATACATTGGGAAGGTCCAGATGGCAGTCAAATCTTTGGTCTACTTTTTGCCAACTGGTACTCCAATGGCAATGAGATTCCAGTGGATAAAGCAGAAGCCAAAGCTTTTTGGACACAAAAACTGCAAGATGTAGAAAAATTTGGAGCCACCAATCATTACTTAATGATGAATGGGGTCGATCATCAACCCGTCCAAAAAAATATTTCGGCAGCGATTCGTACAGCCAACGAGCTTTTCCCAGAGTATGAATTCAAACACGCCAGCTTTACCGAATACCTTGAAGCGGTGCAAGCAGATCTGCCAGATGACCTAGGAACTGTCACAGGTGAATTGACCAGTCAAGAAACCGATGGTTGGTATACTCTAGCCAATACCGCCTCTTCCCGAGTTTATCTAAAACAATGGAATACAAAGGTTTCCCGCCAATTAGAAAATGTTGCGGAGCCATTAGCAACTATGGCTTATGAAGCAAGCGGCAGCTATCCTCATGATATGTTGGATCATGCGTGGAAAACCCTGATGCAAAATCATCCTCACGACAGTATCTGCGGCTGTTCAGTGGACGAAGTACACCGAGAAATGATGCCGCGCTTTGAAAAAGCCAATGAAATCGGCAAGTTCGTGGCAGATGAAGCGTTACGCAATTTAGTAGCCGCCATCGACACGAGCCAGTTTCCTGAGGAGAGTCGCCCTTTCGTGGTCTTCAACACCACTGGCAGCACCCGTTCTGGTTTAGTGGAAGTCGTGATCGAACTTGAGCGTAAAACATTCCGTGAAGGATTGCCAAGCAAGCTTTACCACGAATTGTTGGCGAAGCCAAAAGGTTCTTATTCGGTGATCGATGAACAGGGGAACCCTGTTGCTGCGATCATTAGTGAAGAAGAGGTCCTTTTTGACTATGAATTGCCTAAAGATGCTTTTCGGATTCCTTTCATGAAACGCTTTGTCAAGGTCCAAGTTGAAGCAAACCAGTTGCCAGAATTTTCATGGCAGACCTTTGCCCTAGTAGAAAAAGCCGCTACGCCAGTAGAGAGCGCCCCGATCGTTTCAGAAGGAGGGCGCAAACTTGCCAACGCACATTTGGAAGCCGTCATTACTGAAAACGGCAGCTTGACGATTACAGACAAAGTAACCCAAAAAACGTATCGCAATTTACTGGTTTTCGAGGATGTGGGGGATATCGCCAATGAGTACATCTTCAAACAACCAGAAGGGGATCAAGCAATCTTATCGACACAATTTCCGCATCACGTGACGATCGAACAAAACGATCCACTGGTGGGGATCGTGCGACTGACGCAAGAATTGCAGATTCCCGTTTCAGCAGATGACCGTTTGTTAGAAGAACAAAAAGCTGTCGTCGATTTCCGTTTCCGTAAGGCACAGCGGAGTCAAGAATTGGTTGCATTCAAGATCGAGACGGAGATTCGCTTAGAACGAACCAGCAACCGCTTGGCATTTAAAACCACAGTCAACAACCAAAGCAAAGATCACCGACTGCGAGTGTTATTCCCAACAGGGATCATCACGGATTTCCATGAAGCTGACAGCATTTATGAAGTCGTAAAACGGCCGAATCAGGTTTCCAGTCATTGGGAAAACCCAACAAATCCGCAGCATCAGCACGCCTTTGTCAACTTGCATGATGAAACTAGCGGCATGACGGTTTCTAATTTTGGTTTGAACGAATATGAAATCGTGAAGGATCAGATCTGCTTGACCTTGTTGCGCTGTACGGGAGAGCTAGGCGATTGGGGCTACTTCCCAACACCAGAAGCGCAATGCTTAGGCAGCCACACCTTTGAATACGGCGTAGCCTGTCATGGAGCTCCTGAAGAACGTTATGAAACGTATCGCCAAGCACAAGCTGCCCAAGTTCCTTGGACGGCAAGCCAGACCGACAAGCATCAAGGCAAGCTAGCCAGCAGCAACCAATACATGGAAGCTCATGGATCGACGGTAGCTATCACCGCCTTAAAACGCAATCGCCAAGACCAGCAGATCGTTTTGCGGGGCTATAATTTGGCGGATCAAGCCACTGCCTTTCACGTGCAAAAAGAGCAGGCGACGCTCTGTCTGTTGAACCTTTTAGAGGAAGAACAAGCATCGACCGTCAATCAGCAATTACACCCATATGAAATTCGTACCATTGGAGTAAAGGAGTGAGTAATGATGGTTTATGGAGGAATTGAAGCCGGCGGCACAAAAATGATCTGTGCCGTTGCCGATGACCAGTTGACGATCATCGCCCAAGAGTCGATCCCAACGACAACACCAGAGGAAACGTTAGCGGCGATCTTTGCCTTTTTCGATCCCTACGATCTCGTGTCATTAGGGGTCGGTTCCTTTGGTCCGATCGGGATCGATCCAACCCAAGCGACCTATGGCCACATACTAGCGACGCCGAAACAGGGCTGGCAGCAGTTCGATTTTCTCGGTGCATTGAAGAAGCGCTACCCAGAGACAGCATTTGCTTGGACAACAGATGTCAATGCTGCCGCTTATGGGGAATTACGTCAAGGAGCTGCGCAAGGCAAAGACAGCTGTGTCTATTTGACAGTAGGAACCGGCATTGGCGCAGGAGTCGTTCGTGAAGGAAAGATTTTCGAGGGGATCGGTCATCCAGAAATCGGTCATACCTATGTCAAACGCCACAGTGAAGATACGTATGCTGGTACATGCCCGTATCACGGCGACTGTCTGGAAGGATTAGCCGCAGGGCCTTCTTTAGAAGGACGTACGGGGATCAAAGGACAAGACTTGCCGCAAGCGCACGAGATTTGGGGGTTGCAGGCCTTTTATCTAGGGCAAGCGCTGGTCAATATCACGTTGACCTTAGCACCTGAGAAAATCATTTTAGGCGGCGGGGTCATGAATCAGCCGCATCTACTCGCTCAAATCCAACAAGCCTTCCAAAAACAAATGGCAGGCTATATGGAGACACCACCAGTGGAAGACTACATCGTCACTTGGGGATTGCCGAACAAAAGCGGGATTATCGGCTGTCTCTTGTTAGGCAAAGAGCAGGTGACTGCCCATGACTAACCTGCATTTTCCTAAAGATTTTTGGTGGGGAGCCGCTGCCAGCGGTCCGCAAACTGAAGGACGAACGGCCGATGATGGCAAAGGCGATTCGATTTGGGACTATTGGTACGCAACGGAGCCAGAACGTTTTTATCAAAAACGGGGACCAAAAGATACCGTCCAGCTGCTGCAGCGTTACCCAGAAGATGTGGCGTTGATGAAAGAGATCGGCTTTAATTCTTTTCGAACCTCGATCCAGTGGAGTCGCTTGCTGCCAGAAGGAAGAGGGGCGGTCAATCAACAAGAGGTGGCGTTTTATCGCGAGTACTTCGCCACTTTGATCGAAAATGGCATCGAACCCTTCATCAATTTGTATCATTTTGATATGCCGATGGCACTGCAAAAAGAAGGCGGCTGGCTCAATCGCGAGACTGTCACAGCATTTGCAGATTATGCCGCTTTGTGTTTTGAGTTGTTCGGTGATCAAGTCCGTCATTGGTTCACGCAAAATGAACCGATCGTGCCAGTGGAGATGGGGTATTTGTATCAACAGCATTACCCAGCAGAAATCAACTTGGCACATGCGGTGCAAGTCGGCTACCATGAAGCACTCGCCAGCGCCTTAGCGATCCAACGCTTCCGTCAATCTCAGCAATCAGGCGAAATCGGCATCATCTTGAATTTGACACCGACTTATCCGAAAGATCCGAACGATGAAAAAGATGTCCAAGCTGCGCAACTGGCAGATGCTTTTTTTAACCGATCCTTCTTAGATCCAGCGGTCAAAGGCACCTTTCCTGTAGAATTGATCGCTGTCTTAAACGAGTTGGCGATCATGCCAGAAACCAGAGCAGAAGATTTGCAGATCATTAAAGAAAACACGGTCGATCTCTTGGGGGTCAACTATTATCAGCCACGGCGGGTGCAGCAAAAGCGTTCTGCCAAAACAGCGGACACACCAATGCCAGAAGATTACTTCGATGTGTATGATTGGCCAGAAAAGAAAATCAATCCCCATCGAGGCTGGGAGATCTATGAACGAGGCATCTATGATACCTTGATCAACCTACGTGACAATTACGGCAATATCCCCTGTTATATTTCAGAAAACGGCATGGGGGTCGAAGATGAAACACGCTTTATCGATGCCAGCGGTCAGATCCAAGATGAGTACCGCATCACCTTTATCAAAGATCATTTGCGGTATGTTCACCAAGCCATCCAAGAAGGCAGCCAATGCCGCGGGTATCACATGTGGACCTGCATGGACAATTGGTCTTGGCTGAATGAATTCAAAAATCGTTACGGGTTTATTGCTGTCGATTTGGCTACCCAAAAACGGACCATCAAAAAGTCTGGTGAGTGGTTCCACGAAGTGATTCTACAAAACGGCTTTGTCGACTGATCATTCATAAAAAACAAATCAATGAAGCGTCCTATCTTGCAAAAGGTAGGACGTTTTTCAGGTTTTTAGAGAATAAAAACAAAATATAAACAAAGACCTTTAATTTGTTTCATTTTATCTTTAGTTTGTTCCTTATTTTTTAGGGATGAAAGCGTTATTCTAGTAGCATGAAGGAGATGATGAGATGTGAAGAAAAAGGGGTTTTGGAGGAATGTCTGGCAATACAAAGCATTGATATTGATGGCTTTGCCAGGTGTTGTCTGGTTTATCTTTTTTTTCTATATACCTGTATTCGCAAATGTGGTGGCGTTCAAAGATTTCCACATTTCACCAGACGGCTTTTTTGCCAGTTTGAAACAAAGCCCATGGGTCGGCTTTGATAACTTTAAATTTTTATTTGCATCCAATGATGCTTGGCTGATCACTAGAAATACCCTACTCTACAATATCGTATTTTTAGCATTCAACCTATTCTTTGCGATTGCCTTTGCCATTATTATGAGTGAGCTGCGCAATAAGCGCTTGGTAAAAGTGTATCACACGATGTCCCTGTTGCCGTACTTCCTTTCTTGGGTGGTTATTTCGTACTTTGTCTATGCCTTTTTGAGTCCAGACAAAGGGATCATCAACCAATGGATCACCGGTATGGGCGGTGAAGGAATCAACTGGTATGCTGATCCGAAATGGTGGCCGTTTATTTTCGTCTTTATGAATGTCTGGAAGAGCTTAGGCTACAACAGCATCATCTATTATGCGTCAGTGGTCGGGATCGATCAGACGTATTACGAAGCCGCGATGGTCGATGGCGCCAGCAAATGGCAGCAGATCAAAAATGTGACGTTGCCACAGCTGATTCCAATGATTTCTGTTTTGTTGATTTTGAACATCGGTGGGATCTTCCGTGCCGACTTCGGACTTTTCTATCAAGTCCCACGAAACTCTGGGGCGTTGTACCAAGTCACCTCCGTTTTAGATACGTACATTTATAATGGACTGACTGCCACAGGCGACTTCGGGATGACCGCAGCTGCTGGCCTTTATCAATCAGTGGTTGGGGCATTATTATTACTAACAGCGAATTTGGTTGTTCGTAAACTAGAACCAGATTCAGCATTATTCTAAGGAGGATGGATAAATGAAGAAAAAAGTAACGAAAGTCGAGATCCGCTCCTTTAACCCAACGGTCAACCTGATTTTTAATATCGTGATCGGTCTGTTCGCGATTTCCTGTGTCTTGCCGTTTCTCTTTGTGATCGCGATCTCATTGACCAGTGAAACCTCTTTGGCAGAAAACGGCTATCGCTTTTGGCCACAAGAATTTTCGTTCGCAGCGTATACCTACCTGTTTAGCGGACAAATGAGCAGCAAAATTTTCCAAGCATTTGGCGTATCTATTTTTATCACTGTTTTTGGTACCTTCGTCAATGCAACGATGACTTCGCTATATGCCTATGTCATCTCTCGCTCAAATTTTCCATTCCGTCGTTTCTTTACGATCTTCGCTTTGATCACCATGTTGTTTGCGCCAGGGATGGTTGCCAATTACTTAGTGATGGTCAACTTGATCCAATTGAAAGACACGATTTGGGCGTTGATTTTACCCCTTGCCTTAGGGCCTTTTAATATCCTTGTTATGCGGACCTTCTTTAAAAAGACGGTACCAGATAGTATTATAGAATCTGCGCGCATCGACGGTGCCAGCGAAATGAAGATTTTTCTGTCCATCGTGTTGCCGTTAGCCGTTCCAGGGATCGCAACGATCAGTCTATTTGCCGCTCTTGGCTATTGGAATGACTGGTTCAATGCATTGTTGTATATTCAAAAAGACTCTTTAGTGCCGTTACAAGCACTTTTGATGCGGATTCAAAGCAACTTGGACTATCTAGCCAAAAGCTCTGGTATGGCTGCCCAGATCCAAGGTGGTTTGGCCGCTTTGCCAAGCGAAACTGCTCGCATGGCAATCGTTGTTGTTGCAACCTTACCGATTGCGATCACCTATCCATTCTTCCAACGGTATTTTGTCGGTGGTCTGACAATTGGTGGCGTCAAAGAATAATCAAATAAGTATAGGGAGGAAACAAAAATGAATTTGTGGAAAAAAACAGCTTTTGCTGGGATGGCCGCAGCGGCAACTTTGGGAATGGCTGCCTGTGGGTCGAACGGCGCAACATCCGATTCAGAAAACAATGCAGATGGCGTAACGACTTTATTGATGTATCAAGTCGGGGACAAGCCAGAAAACTTTGATCAATTAATGGAGATCGCCAATAAACGCATTGAAGAAAAAACCAACGCTCGCATCGATCTGCAGTATATCGGCTGGGGTGATTGGGATCAAAAAATGAGTACCATCATTTCATCGGGTGAAAACTACGATATTTCCTTTGCCTCAAACTATGTTGCGAATGCGCAAAAAGGCGCGTATGCAGATTTGACGGAGTTAGCACCAAAATATGCCAAAGAAGCGTATGATCAATTAGACGAATCTTATATCAAAGGCAATACGATCGACGGAAAATTATATGCCTTTCCAGTCAACGGCAATATTTATGCCCAACAAGTCTTGACCTTCAATAAAGAGTATTTAGATAAATATGATTTGGATATTAGCGGGATCGAATCTTATGCAGATGCCGAAGACGTGTTGAAGAAGTTTAAAGAAGAAGAACCAAACATCGCACCGTTTGCGATCGGACAAACCTTTAATGTTTCTGGAAACTATGATTATGTGATCGGGAAAGATTACCCATTTGCTGTTAAATTGGACGGCGATACAACGAAGATCATCAATCAATACGAAGATGATGAACAAATGGAAAACTTGAAATTGATGCACAAATGGTACAACGAAGGCTTGATCCCAACTGATGCAGCCACTAATACGACTGGTTACCCATTAGAAGGCAACACATGGTTCATGCGTGAAGAAACCCAAGGACCAATGGATTACGGCGATACGATCTTAAGCAATGCCGCAGGTCATGAATTGGTTTCACGTCCAATCACGAAACAATTAAAATCAACAGGCCAAGCGCAAATGGCAAACTTTGTCGTAGCGAATGTTTCGAAAAACAAAGAAAAAGCAGTGGAAGTGTTGGGCTTGTTGAACAGCGATCCTGAATTGTTGAATGGATTGGTTTGGGGTGTCGAAGGCGAAGCATGGAAAAAAATCGAGGGCGAAGATAACAAAATCCGTCTCCTTGATGGCTACTTGCCAAATACCCGCATGGCTGCTTGGAACACTGGGAACAACATGATCCTTTATACACAAGAATCCATCACAGACGATATGATCAAAGAGCGTGATGAAAATATTGCTAACGCTGAAGCATCACCAATCTTAGGGTTCAACTTCAAGACTGATAATGTGAAAACAGAAATCACGAATATCGCCAATGTCATGAACCGTTACAAAGCAAGTTTAGCAACGGGAACGATCGATCCAGAAGAAAATGTTCCGAAACTAAACGAAGAATTAAAAACCGCTGGCTGGGAGAAGGTCCGCGATGAAATGCAAAAACAATTTGATGAGTATCGTGCAAGCCAAGAATAAGCAACAGGCGCCGCTCACCAATCAATAAATCAATTA
Organism: Enterococcus casseliflavus NBRC 100478; assembly: GCF_001544095.1. Taxonomy (GTDB): domain Bacteria; phylum Bacillota; class Bacilli; order Lactobacillales; family Enterococcaceae; genus Enterococcus_D; species Enterococcus_D casseliflavus. The sequence continues at coordinate 195,453 of NZ_BCPT01000003.1, forward strand.
AGCCGGAGGCTAAACGCATCAGGACCAATGGTTCCCACGTCTAGCTTCTGGCTGCTTTTTCTTTAAAGTAAGTAGCGAAATCTTTGATGAAAAAATAACGTTACTTTTGTTTTTTAACCTTCAAGCAGCAAGCATAGTGCCTCTAAAACGTACATAGCATTAAAAGATTCTCAGGTAGCTTGAGTAGGAAGCTAAAATCATGCTACATTTTCGATAGGGAACAAATAAGGGAGGAATTTTAAATGGAAGAAACAGCAAATAGTGGGTTGGTCAAGGGCTTTCGCTTGATTTGGGCGATCGTGAAGTTGAATTTGTTTTTCGTCGTATTGACATTGGCAGGTGGCGGAATCTTAGGGATCGGTCCAGCGTTTCATACCATTAGTACCTTGATCCGTGAAGACGGACTAAATTATGAGCATCAAAGCTTTCGCAGCGCATGGCGCATTTGGCGCAGCGTCTTTGTCAAAGCCAATAAACAGTTTTATCTTTTCTTCCTACTGACAGGTTTCTTAGTGTATAACTTGTATTTAGCTACCCAGATCCAAGGCTTGATTTGGCTGATGATCTCTTTTGTTTTAGTTGTCGTCAGCGGATTGAGTATCTTACTGTACTTACTAAGTGTGGTTTTTGACACATCCTATGAGATTTCCCTGTGGAATAACCTGAAATTGTCCTTCGTGTGTCTGTTTCTTCATATGGCGACCTTTCTAAAATTGTTAGTGGGGATTGCCAGTATTTTCGCTTTTACTTGGATGATGAAAGGGCTCTTGCTCTTTGGAACCTTCAGTCTATTGATTTTGTGGTGCCACGTGGCGATCAGTCAGGAAAAAACCGTCATTGATCGGGACTTGGCACATGACTAAGCAGCGCTTTCGTTTGTTTAAACATGACTTTTTGATCAATCAGTTGATGCAGTTGTATAGCGTCCTTTTGGTGATCATCTCGATTATTATCATGCTGGTTCTGACGGCATATACTGGGGCAGACCGCTTCAATAGCAGCGAACGCCTCGTGGAAGCAACCAGTATGCAGCTGGATGCATACGTGCAGGATCAAAACGCGGTCGTCTCAGCGGTATTAGGCGAATTTACCAGTTCGGATACTGCTTTTGAATCGCTGCGCAATTATTTACAGCTTTCATTGCCAGACTATTTTTCCTATAGTAATGATATTTTTCGCCAGACGGGACAAAGTGTGTATTTGCCAAACATCCTCTATCGCTTGATCCGTAATCATCCTAGTATCGAAGAGATCATTATTCAACTAGATGAAAGCAATGAGACACTAGTGGCAACCCCAGATACCCCTTATGGAGAAAAACGCAGCGGCAAGCAGATCGATTTGAAAAATCGTCTGTTTTTTGTTCGTTCGATCGCCCAACCAAGTAATTATGCGCAACCGTTAGGGCAAGTCTACGTGATTTTTCACTCAGACGATGTCTTAGCCAATCGACAAGAAGACAACCAAGCGCATGGTATTAACAGTTTTTTGTATACCTCCAATGGTCAGCGACTATACAAGGATGCCGCGAACCTTAGCAAGCAGACCTTAGCGAAAATTGATCAGGCGGTGGCTCATGGAACTATTCACGACACTCTGTCGAAAGACTTTTATATCAAAAAACAAACGACCGTCAGCGGAGAGTTGTCACTGATCTTGTTGTCAAAAGGTGTGATCTGGCGGGATATTTTTTCTAGCGCCATTTGGATCTTTAGCTTTGGGATTGGGATTCTCTTATTGGTCCTATGGGTGCTCCATCGGACCTTCAAGCGCTATACCTCGCAAGTACAGCAGATCGTCTATGCGACGAAAGAAGTCAGTCAAGGGAATTTTGATAAGCGGATCGATACCGCCAATGTCCAACAAGAGCTGAAAGAAATCGCAGAAGCCATCAATCAAATGACTTACAGTATCAACGAGTATATCAAAGATATCTACACGTTAGAGATCAAGCAGCGAGACGCCGATATGCGGGCGCTGCAAGCACAGATCAATCCGCATTTTCTGTATAACACGTTAGAATACATTCGAATGTATGCCTTGAGTCGCAACCAAGAAGAGCTGGCGGATGTCGTCTATGCCTTTTCGGCACTGCTACGGAACAATACGACGCAAGAAAAGACGAAGACCTTAAAAGAAGAAATCGATTTTTGTGAAAAATATGTCTACTTGTTTCAGATGCGCTACCCAGATAAGATCGCCTATCATGTAACCATCGATTCGGCATTAGAACAGTTGGAATTGCCGAAGTTCACGCTGCAGCCGCTTGTCGAAAACTATTTTGTTCACGGCATCGATTATCAGCGCAATGATAATGCCATCAGTATCAAGGCTTATAAAGAAGTCGAACAGATCGTGATTGAGGTCAAAGACAACGGCAAAGGCGCAGATGCACAGCAGTTGGCGATGATCCAAGAAGAACTGCAAAATCAGCAGATCGGAGCCCAAACCTCGATCGGGATCAAAAATGTTCACGAACGGTTGCGGGGCATGTTCAACGGCGCCTATCAAATGGACGTTACGTCTCAGGCAGGTGCTGGGTTTACGGTCAAGATCCGCTTAGATGAGAAACGTTTGCAAAGGGGGCATGAGACAGATGTATAAAGCAATGTTCGTTGATGATGAATACATGATCTTGCAGGGGCTGCAAATGATCTTGCCTTGGCAAGAACTGGGCTTTGAAGTGGTGCATACAGCGAAAAGTGCTAGTGAAGCCCTCGAGTACTTGCAAGAGCATTCCGTTGATTTGCTGATCACGGATATTCGGATGCCAGAAATGAACGGCATCGATATGATCCGCCAAGCACAAGCGTTTGGGAATCGATTTTTCTCGATCATTCTGTCAGGCTATCAGGAGTTTGCCTTTGTCAAACAAGGCATGGCGTTAGGTGTGCGTAATTATCTCGTCAAACCTGTTAACAAAGAAGAACTACGCAGCAGTGTACAAGCGATTGCAGCTGAGTTAGAGGAGCAGCAAAAACTGTTGGCAGAAAAAGAACTGTATCAAGAATCAAGCCTGCTGCTTTGGTTGAATGATGAATTGAACGAAAGCGAGTACCTCCATTTGCTGGCGCAACAGCGGGTGCCACTAGCAGCACCCTTTACCGTTTTGCAGTTCAATGGGACTGCTGAGATCTTACAAAAAATCACGACGTTTTTTCAGCAACACGATCAGCCATTGATCTTACCAGGGCGATTAGATGAAAACCAAGTGATCATTACTGCTGCTGGACCAAGGCAGCAAATCAACGCTGACCTAAAAGCACTGGCACAGCAGCTCAATAGTACAGACTGGCAGTTGATCATGAGCGAAACCATCAACGAGTGGGAGAATTTGTATAAAGCCTATGAAAAAATCAAACAGGTTCAGTCACTGCAAGCCTTCTACCCAGATCTGTTCTTACAAGAACAGACGATCCACGTGGATATTTTAGAGCGAAACGAAGAACTTCCGTTTCTGTCTTTTAACAAAGCACTGACCATCGGGGATGTCAAAACGATCCAAAATGAGTTGGATAAAATGTTCGCTATTTTGGAACAAACCCAAGCAGACCCTGAGCATGTTCGCTATGTTTCGTTCTTGTTGTTCAATGATATTTATCGGCAGCTGCCAGTACTTTCCCATGAAAACCATGAGCAGATTTTGGCACGGATTCGTGAGTCTAATACACTGGCAGATTTGCGGCAGCTCTTTGATGATGTGCTGGAGCTGGCGAAATCGCAGCCGCCGCAAAAACGCTATTCGGAGATCGTTCAAAAGACGATCCAACTGATCGAAGAAGGCTATACCCATGATTTGACGGTCAAATCAGCGGCAGAAGAACTGCATGTCAGCGTCGTTTATTTGGGTCAGCTCTTTAAGAAAGAAACGGAAATGAGCTTTAATCAGTACGTCAATCTGGTGCGGATCAAGCAAGCCCAGCAGCTGCTGCTTCATTCGAAAGCCACGATCAGTGAGATCGGCGATCGTATTGGTTACAACAATACCAACTATTTTTCCAAAATGTTTAAGAAATTGAATGGTCTGACCCCCAAAGAGTTTCGCGATACCTATGAACAGCATTATGAATCCCTTGATTGAATTTAGATTTCTTCAAAAAAAATCTCGTTTTTGTGATTAAATGATAGTAATTGTGATGCTTTCACGGTAAACTAAGAGAGGAAAAATAAAGAAGAGAGCGTGATGTTGTGAAAGAAACCAAAAAATTTGCACAAGTTTTGATAGGTACCGGGCTGATTGCGTTGGCCATTTCCTTATTGATCACCGCCCATCAAGGTTATGATACGATCAGTACGTTTTTACTAGGAATTTTGAATTTTGTTGATGTCCCTTTTTGGATTGCCAGTTTGTGTTTTAATATTATTGTTTTGTTGATCGTTGCAGTCTTTGATCGTGCCGAATTAGGCATTGGCAGTTTTATCAACGGGATCGGCTTAGGCCTGTTGATTGGGATCTTTGAACCAGTGATGGACAAAGTATCGATTCATTTGCCTTTCTACCCGTGGATCGCTATTTTCGCAGCACCGATCTTATTTGGGATCGGCGCTGGTATCTACGTTTCTTCCAACAAAGGATCAGCGGCGTTAGAAGCCTTGACTGCCTTGATCTACAAACGAAGCAAATTGACGCAAAAAACGATCCGTATCGGATTGGATGCAGCCATGGTCTTGATCGGTTTTGCGTTAGGCGCCAGTGTTGGGTTAGGTACTCTCTTGTGTATCGTCTTTATTGGCCCAATCTTTGAAGCCACCATGAAAACCATCGCTGCTCGGAAGAAAAACGCCTAGCCTTGAGAATAAGTCGGAAAAAGCTGTCTGTGAGGACAGCTTTTTTGCTGCTTCCATTTAAGGGAATTATCTGAGGGAAGAAAAATCCTGATTTCCTTAAGATTCTCTGGGTAAAAAAAGTGTTTTCTCCATGGTTACTGTCTTATTGGACTTGGTATACTGATAAGACGAGTAAAGGAGAAGTGAAAATGAAAAGTTATCGTTCGACGATTGCGGCTTGCTTTGTAGGGTACATCGTTCAAGCCGTCATCAATAATTTTGCCCCCTTATTATTTTTGACCTTTCAAAGCCAATACCAGCTACCGATCAGCCAGATTACTTTGCTGGTTAGTTTTAACTTTTTGACCCAGTTAGCCGTCGATTTTGCAGCAATCTTTTTTGTAGACCGCATCGGCTATCGAGTGTCGATCGTAGCCGCGCATTTTTTTGCAGCGATCGGCTTGATTGGTCTAGCCGTTTTTCCCTTATGGTTTCCGACCCCGTTTAGCGGATTGTTAGCAGCGGTTTTGTTGTATGCCATTGGCGGTGGCTTGCTGGAAGTCTTAGTCAGTCCCATCGTTGAAGCCTGTCCAACGGAACATAAGGAAAAAACGATGAGCATGCTGCACTCGTTTTATTGCTGGGGGTACGTGGGGGTCGTTTTGTTCTCAACGGCGTTCTTCATGGTGTTCGGTATTCAACAGTGGCCGATTTTGGCGATCATCTGGGCGCTGATCCCGTTGGTCAATTTGTTTTTCTTCACCAAAGTCCCGTTGGCGCCAATCGTTGCCGAAGGAGAACGAGGGTTGACCACTCGGCAGCTCTTTTCCTTGAAAAGCTTTTGGCTGTTTCTGGTGATGATGGTCTGTGCTGGAGCCAGCGAACAAGCAGTCAGCCAATGGGCATCGACCTTTGCCGAACAGGGCTTAGGCGTTAGTAAGACGCTAGGCGATTTAGCAGGGCCAATGGTTTTTGCCTTGATGATGGGGATCTCCCGCTTGCTTTACGGCAAGTTCGGGGAACGCATCGATTTGAAACGCTTTATGTTTTTGAGTGTTTTGCTTTGCCTACTGGCGTATATGATGATCGGCTTTGCTTCATTGCCATTGATCGGGTTCCTTGGCTGCGGCTTAAGCGGTTTTGCCGTAGGGATCATGTGGCCAGGGGTCTTTAGTCTTTCTGCGCAATACATTCGCAACGGCGGAACGGCGCTATTTGCTTATTTGGCATTAGCAGGAGATTTAGGGTGTTCAATCGGACCCGCTGTCGTCGGCAGTATCGTCGAATGGACGGGACAACAGCTGCAGGTTGGGATTCTAGGGGCGATCGTTTTCCCGATCATCTTGCTGGCAGGAATTTATTTGGTTCAACAAATGCACAAAAAACGACAGCTTCCGTTGCTGGTTTTTCAAGAATCCACAAAAGAATAAAAAAATTTTGGAGCAAATGCCGTCTTTTCATGGTATTTGCTTTTTGTTTTCTGAAATTCCTCTAGTCAAGATAGTTTCTATCCGCTATACTTTGACTTATTCATTTAAAAAGGAAGTGATGTTGTGAAAAGTCAATTGAAAAAAGAAATCAGTTTTTTTGGGGCATTATCGACAGTAATGGGAACGGTGATCGGCGCCGGCGTGTTTTTCAAAGCAGCGGCTGTGGTCCAGCAGACCCAATCCACCGGTTTGACCTTGTTGGTCTGGCTGCTTGCCGGCTTTCTAACGATTTGCGGCGGTTTGACGGTGGCGGAGTTAGCGACGGCGATTCCTGAGACTGGCGGACCCATTCGATATATTGAAAGAATTTATGGGAAATTACCCTCCTTTTTATTAGGCTGGGCACAAAGTATCATTTACTTTCCAGCAAACGTGGCGGCTTTAAGTATTATTTTTGCGACCCAGTGTTTGAACTTATTTCATCTACCCAGCAATTATTTGCTTCCTTTATCGATTTTGACCGGAACGAGTGTGACCTTGATCAATCTTTTGGGAACAAAAGCCGCTGCTCAAGTCCAGTCCGTCACGTTAGCAGTCAAGCTGATTCCGATTGCGGTGATCATCGTGGCGGGCCTGTTGACACCAGGGCAAGTATCGGTCTCATTGGTGGATTTTTCTTCCAATACTCAAGGATCGCTTGCAGCTGGCATCAGTAGTGCCCTCTTAGCAACCCTTTTTGCTTATGACGGCTGGATGGGAGTCGGTAATGTCGCTGGGGAAATGAAGCGACCCGAAAAAGATTTACCAAAAGCCATCATCTTTGGGTTGAGTTTTGTTACCTTGGTGTATGTGTTGATCAATGTTGCCTTTTTAAAAACATTGCCGATCGATCAAATCGCTGGTAATTTGAACAGTGCCTCAGAAACTGCGATGGCCTTGTTTGGCAGCTTTGGCGGAAAACTGGTCACGATCGGTATCTTGATCTCTGTTTATGGCGCATTGAACGGCTATACAATGACTGGCTTGCGGGTCCCATATGCCATGGCGTTGGAAGATGAGATTCCTTTCAGCAAGACCTTTGCCACTTTAAGTAAAACCACCAATGCACCCTATGCGGCGGCTTTTTTACAATTAGGGATCGCATGTATCATGATGCTTTTAGGTACCTTTGATCTCTTGACCGATATGCTGGTTTTTGTTATGTGGTTCTTTAGTGTATTATTGTTTGTAGGGGTTTTTCGTTTGCGAAAAACAGAACCGCAGATGAAGCGTCCGTATAAAGTTCCCTTCTATCCAATCATTCCCTTGATTGCGATCTTAGGTGGCTGTTTTATCTTGATCATGACCTTGATCACTGACACGTGGTTAGCAGTCGTGGGAATTGGCGTGACGTTACTAGGAATTCCCGTTTTTTATGGAAAAGCAAAAGGAAAAGCGAGAGGAGCGAAAGAATGAAGATCGTTGTACTTGATGGCTATGCGTTGAATCCAGGAGATTTGTCTTGGCACGGGTTTGAAGAATTAGGAGAGGTGACGGTGTATGATCGTACCTCGTATACAGATAAACAAGAAATTATTGAGCGAATCGGCGATGCCGAAGCAATTTTGACAAATAAAACACCGATCACCGCAGATGTGCTTAAAGCATGTCCGCAATTGACCTACATTGGGGTCTTGGCAACTGGATACAATGTCGTTGATTTGGCAGCAGCGAAGGAACAGGGAATCACCGTGACCAATATTCCTAGCTACAGTACCAATGCAGTGGCACAAGCGACCTTTGCTTTGCTGCTGGAAGTGACGAATCAAGTGGGACACCATAATCGTTCCGTGCATCAGGGCGACTGGCAAACCAGCAAAGATTTTTCTTATTGGCAGACACCATTGATGGAATTGGCAGGCAAAACGATTGGGCTGATTGGATATGGTGCGATTGCTCAAGCAGTTGCCACGATCGCTCATGCGTTTCAGCTGAAGGTGATCTACTTTAATCATCGACCAAAACCAGCACAAGCAGATTGGGCAAAACAAGTTTCGCTGGCGGAATTGTATCAAGAAGCAGATATCATCAGCCTTCATGTTCCGCAGTTTCCTGAGACAGAAAAAATGATCGATCGCACCGCATTGGCACAAATGAAATCTTCTGCGATCCTGATCAATACCGCCCGTGGCGGCTTGATCGATGAAGGGGCAGTTGCTGAAGCGCTGCAAACTGGGCAGATCGCAGCCTTGGCGGCAGATGTCGTTTCAAAAGAACCGATCGAAGCTGACAATCCCTTATTACAGGCGCCAAATTGCTATTTGACACCGCATATCGCTTGGGCACCCGTCGAAACGCGGCGTCGTTTGATGGGGATTGCTGTGGCGAACTTAAGCGGCTTTAAAGCAGGTACACCGCAAAATGTCGTGTAAGCAAAACGAGCAAGTAAAAGGACTTTGACAAAACAGGCGACTAGCAAAGCAGTTAGTCTCGCCGACACAGTAACCATTTCGACCAGTCATCCAGCCTCACAAGGTGATTGGTCGTAGGACTGGTGATTTGTCTAAGTCTTTTTTTGCTGAAAATGAAAGGAGACGGTCTTGAAAAAGTATTATTATCTAGCGGCCTTTGTTAGCGTGCTGGTCTTGAGCTGGCTGATCCAAACCCAAAGCAGCCGCTTTTATGCACAGCCGATCATAGAAGTACAAACGGTTCAAGTCGCCGCCGACCAGCAGCAGATCCAAGGGATCGTTCGTAACGGAGAAGAAGCGGGGGTACTACGGACAGTCACTACGCAATACACCCCCAACGGTGCGATTCATCCGTTGTATCATACCGGACAACAGCTGCTTTTGCAAAAAGAAGGGGATGGCTGGCAGGTACAAGCACAAAAACGGGATGGGTATCTCTTTTTCTTCCTTGCCTTATTTTTGATGGCAGTAGTCGCAATTGGTGGCAAAAAGGGCTTGCGGGCTTTACTTAGTATCTTTGTGAATACTTGCTTGCTGCTCCTTTTTCTTTGGTTTCACAAAAGCAACAGCTCCTTTTCATTGGTCTTTTTGATGATCGTTTTTACGATCGTCTCGTTGGTTTTGACGATGGGGATTTCCTATGGCTTTCGTACGATCGACAGCCGCAAAATCATTGCCTCGTTAGCCAGCGTCCTCTTGGCGTTTTTTCTCTGTCGGTTCGCCATGGATCTTTTGCAAGATCATGGGTTGCGCTATGAAGAAATGTCGTTTCTGACCCGTCCGTATCGCAGTGTCTATCTAGGGAGTCTGCTGATTGGCGCGATCGGTGCCAGCATGGACAATATTGTCATGCTGATTGCCAGTCTAGATGAGATCCAGCGCATCAATCCCCAGACTAGCCGCAAGGAACGATTAGCGATCGGTCGGTCCATCGCGCAAGATACGACTTCTTCGATGATCAATGTCTTGTTGTTTGCTTATTTAAGTGGGAGTATGCCAGCGCTATTGTTTTACCTAGCAAATGGCTGGCTGCTGTCGCAAGCATTGCCGATGCATCTTTCTTTAGAAATAGTGCGTACATTATGCGGCGGCTTTGCGCTGGTTTTATCGGTACCGTTGACGCTCCTTTGCTTTGAACTACAAAGGAGGAAAGCAAAATGAATGTTTTGTTTGTGTTGATCTTGCTTTTTCTCTTGCTGACTTTCGCTGTTTTTCGGATCGAAGGGCTGTTTCAAGTCACTGGTCTGTTTATGAATGTGGCTGTCTTTCTAGCGCTGCTGGTCCTGATTGACCGAGGGGCACCGATCTTACCAGCGGCTTGTGTTGCCTTTTTAGCCGTGGCGGCGATCACCTTGTTTTTCGTGAACGGCGTCAATCAGAAAACCAAAATTGCCTTTGTCTGTGTGTTGGTCTTTCTAGGGCTTTTTCTACTACTATTTCCGCTTGTGCTCTCTGCAATGAATCTGCATGGGTTTTCGGCAGAGGAACTGGATGAGTTGGCGATGCATTCCTTTGATGTAGCCATCGATTTTAAGACATTGATGACTGCGATCATTTTGATGAGTTTTTCGGGGGCGGTGGCAGATGGGAGTATGGCGATCAGCACTGCGACCTATGAACTTTTTCAAGCAAACCCGCAAGTCTCGATCAAGGCATTAAGTAAAAGTAGTATGACCGTGGTATCAGACGTATTGTCTTCAACGATCAATACCTTATTGTTTGCCTTTATGGGAAGTAATCTGGCGTTGATTGCGTGGTTTCAAGATTTGTCGATCTCCTTTGGTGAAATGATCAATTCGAAGGCGTTCGTCTCAGAATTGGTCGTTTGTTTGATCACGGGTCTGGCAGCGGTGATTATTTTACCCATCACCGCATGGGCAGCGAGTTGGTATTTTTTGAAAAGAAACCGAATGGAATAGGAAGGAGCGCAACCACCATGGAACCACTAATTGAAACTAAGCGATTAGTGCTGCGAGAAATGAGTCATGACGATCGACCAGCGATTGAAAAGATTTTGCAAGATCCAGAAGTTATGATTGCCTATGAAGGACCCTTCAGTGAGCAAGAAGTCACTGGTTGGATCGACAAACAGCTGCAACGCTATCAAAACGATCACATTGGCTTGTGGCTAGTGATTGAGAAAGCATCAGGGCAAGCGATCGGTCAATGCGGGTTGACATGGCAAGACGTCAAGGGAGAAGCCGTTTTAGAAATTGGGTACTTGTTTCAAAAGAACTTCTGGCATCATGGGTTTGCCACAGAAGCCGCCCAGGCTTGTAAAGACTATGCGTTTGCAACGCTGAATGCCGCCATTGTTTATTCGATCATTCGTGAGACCAATCAAGCCTCCATAAATGTGGCATTGCGCAATGGAATGAAGCTGGTGGATCGCTTTGTCAAACACTATCGGCAAGTGGACATGCCGCATCTTGTGTATGCTGTGGCGAAAGAGATGTGAAAAACGTAAGAATGCTTTTTTCGATTTAGACAATGAAACGCCCTTAGAAAGTTAGCTTTTTCTAACTTTCTAGGGGCGTTTTTTATGCTTGCGTAAAGCTTTTTCGTTCGATGAGTTCAGCACCTAAAAGGACTGTTTTGGTGATCGCTCGAGGATGAACGATCTGATCCACCAATAAATCGATCGCGGTTTTGGCGATTTCCTCCACATCAATGTTAAACGTTGTTAGAGGGGGAGCCACAAATTTTGCGATCTCATTGTCGTTGATACTGATTAATTCCAAGCGATCAGGAATGATGATGGATCGTTCATTTAACGCTTGGAGCACACCAACTGCGATGGTGTCAGAAGCCACAAAGAGCGCCTCTGGCAAATTATCACCAAGGGATTCCACCATTTTTTTCGCCAAACGATAGCCGGTTTCAACGGAAAAATTGCCACCACTAAATAAGAACGCCTCATCGAGCGCATCTCGACGAGCCAGCGTTTGACGGAAGATGACCTCGCGACTATCCATTTCTGCACGTTGGGTATCAGGATTTAGATAAGCACCACCAATAAAGCCGATCTTTCGGTATCCTTTTGTTAAAAATAGCTCGATCGCCAGTTGCGTCATTCGATCAGTATCAGGTTTGACCGTATCGAACAGCTCTGGACAGGGGTTGATTTCCAAAAGGACGCCATAGGGGCAAACGGATTTGAACTGCTGCGTTTCTTTCTCAGTGAAAGAGCCAATCCCAATAAATCCGGCGACTTCTTGCAGTGTTTCTAAAACATCATCTTCATGGGTGATCAGTTGAATTTCCAAATTGTTGATTTTCGCATATTTTTCTAAAGAGATACGCAATTGTCGAAAATAGACATCTTGCAGCTCTTCTTGTTCTGTCAGCCAGAAAAGGACGGCGATTTTTTCTAGTGTTGTTTTTATTTTTGAGCGATCATAACCTAGTGATAAAGCGGTATGAATAATTTTTTGACGCGTATCGGCTGCGATCGACAACGATTCGTCGCCTTTCAATAATCGGGAAACAGTCGCTTGTGAAAAGCCTGATTGCTCGGCAATTTTTTTTATTGTAACCAATCTTCTTCACCTCTTTCTTCTAGTATACGCTAACAACTTTACCAAGTAAATGAATTTACTAAATATATTTACTCAATAGTGAAAGTTTAGAGCGTGGAGGTATTTTGAAAAATTATTTGTGAGATAAACCTTGATTTTATCCGTTTATTTACTCCGTTGGAGAAATTAATTTAGTAAAACTATTTACATATTAAGTAAAATAATTTATTATAAACGAGAAGATAGCGTTTGCAAAATAAAGAAAAGGTGGAGAAATGATGATGAAAAAAATGTCTCGAGTTCTTTTTTTAAGTGTAGCAGCTTTAGGATTAGGTGCTTGCGGTCCACAAAGTGAAGGGACAGATAGTACTGCAGCAAATAGTGGCAGCAATAAGGACTATGATCTATTGGTCTGGGAGGACCAAGCAAAATCAGCTGGGATTGAAGAGGCAGTCAAACAATTTGAAGAAGAACACGATGTGACGATCAAAGTGGTCGAAAAAGCCTATGGTGGACAGATCGAAGATTTACGATTGGATGGACCCGCTGGTACAGGTGCGGATGTCATCACGATTCCTGGCGATCAAATCGGTACAGCCGTTACCGAAGGTTTGTTGAAAGAATTAACAGTCGATCAAACGCTACAAGAGCTGTATACAGAATCAGCAATGCAATCGCAAATCGTTGACGGCAAAGTCTACGGCTTACCAAAAGCGGTTGAAACACAAATTTTGTATTATAACAAAGAACTAATTTCCGAAGAAGACTTGCCACAGACAACGGATGAGTGGCTGGAGTATTCCAAGTCTGTTTTAGGTGCTGACAGTTATGGGTTACTGGCATTATGGGATCAAATTTATTACGCACAAGGTGTATTGAGCGGTTATGGCGGTTATGTTTTTGGCGAGAATGCCGATGGATCCTATGACCCTGAAGATATTGGATTAGCTAATGAAGGCGCGATCGAAGGGGCAGACTATATCCAACAATTTTATGATGCAGGTGTTTTTCCATCCGGATTGGTCGGTGAACAAGGAATCAATGTGTTGGACTCTTTATTTACGGAAGGAAAAGCTGCAGCTGTCGTCTCGGGACCATGGAACTTGTCTCCTTATAAAGAAGCGGGCATCGACTATGGTGTGAAAGAATTGCCATTATTAGGCAATGGTGAACATATGGGCTCCTTTATCGGTGTCAAAAGCTACAACGTAAGTAGCTATTCCCAAAACCCTGAATTAGCGGAAGCGTTCGTCAAATTTATCAGCAATGAGGAAAATTCAAAAGTTCGTTATGAAAAAACACAGGAAGTACCAGCGGTTGCTTCATTGGCAGATGATCCAGCAGTTCAAGAAAGTGAAAGTGCTGCAGCCATTGCCGCTCAGTCCCAACACGCAGAACTAACGCCTGGGATCACTGAAATGAATTCAGTATGGGAACCAATGGATGCCGCATTGCAAACTATTGCTACTGGAAAGGCTGAACCGAAAACAGCTTTACCACAAGCAGTCGAACAGATCAAATCAGCCATTGCGGCAATTCAAAACTAGAAAGTCGTCTCAAGGACAAACGTTTCGGATGGTCATTCATCATTAGGAATCAAGTAAGGCCGAACGAAACGTTTGTCAGCGGCTTTTTCTTACAGGGGGCGAAAATGTGAAAATCACGCAGTCGTATGCAAAACGAGCAATGCTATTCTCGATAATACCAGGATTCGGTCAACTCTATAATCGGCAAAAAATCAAAGGCGCTTTATTTTTCTTCTTTTTTGCTATGTATCTTGTCGTCTTTAAAGATTTATTTAATATGGGACTTTGGGGCATCGTGACATTAGGCGTGGAAGTGCCGAGAGACAATTCCATCTTTTTATTAGCAGAAGGATTAGTTGCCTTGATCGTCATCGGTTTTGGTCTGTTGTTCTATTATTTAAACATCCGTGATGCCTATAAAAACGGTGAATTAAGAGACAATGAGCTACCAGTCAACTCTATCCGTGAAAGCTACCAGGCACTATTAAGAGAAGGCTATCCTTATTTAATGAGTAGCCCAGCATTTTTCTTACTCGTGTTTTCTGTTATTTTTCCGATTCTCTTTAGTATCGCGTTAGCTTTTACGAACTATGATCTGTATCATTCTGCACCTGCCAATTTAGCAGATTGGGTGGGATTAGAGACCTTTAAGAAGATTTTTACTGTCGATATTTGGCGTAGTACCTTCTTCAATGTTCTGGGCTGGACAGTTATCTGGACCTTGATCGCCTCAACGTTACAAGTTTCTATCGGAATATTTTTAGCGGTGCTGGTGCATCAAAAAGAACTACGACTCAAAAAGTTCTTTCGAACGATTTTGATCCTCCCATGGGCAGTTCCGGGATTTGTTACGATCTTGGTGTTTTCAGGAATGTTCAATGATTCCTTTGGTGCGATCAATCATTCGATTTTGAATTTCTTCCAGATTTCACCGATTCCTTGGCTAACGAGTGCGAATTGGACCCGTTTAGCTTTGCTACTGATTCAAGGCTGGCTAGGCTTTCCGTATATTTTTATCGTGACTACAGGGACGCTGCAATCCATTCCTGATGATTTGTATGAGGCGGCGACCATCGATGGTGCTTCAGCTTTACAAAAATTTCGCCGAATCACATTGCCATTACTGCTTTATGCAATGGCACCGATTTTGATTACGCAATATACGTTTAACTTCAACAATTTCAATATTATTTATCTGTTTAATTCTGGTGGACCAGCAGTTCCTGGTTCGACCGCTGGTGGTACCGATATTTTGGTTTCGTGGATCTATAAGCTCACGATGCAAAATAGTCAATATGCACTGGCAGCAGCGTTGACGATTCTCTTATCGATCGTCGTAATCGCGATTGCTTTATGGCAATTCCGCCGAACAAATTCATTCAAGGAGGTTGGATAACATGAAGGCAGCAAGTATGAAGAAACAAAAATTTGTCCGCCTATCCTTGACGTATCTCATACTGATTTTTACGGTAGTAGTGATCGTCTACCCTTTACTTTGGACGATCGGTGCTAGTTTTAATCCTGGGAACAGTTTAGTAAGTACGAGTCTGATTCCGACGAGTCCGACATTAAGTCACTACACGAAATTGTTTGCTGGTGACAACTCGCTTTATTATAGTCAATGGTATTTGAATTCATTAAAAATCAGTGTATGCACCATGTTCTTGTCACTGATTTTTGTCTCCATGACGGCGTATTCCTTTTCACGGTTTCGTTTTACAGGCCGTAAAAATGGGTTGATGCTGTTCTTACTACTACAAATGATTCCGCAGTTCTCTGCCTTGATCGCAATTTTTGTATTGGCGCAAATGCTCGGCTTGATCAATAGCCATTGGTTGCTGATCTTGATTTACGTTGGGGGCCAGATTCCCATGAACACGTACTTATTGAAAGGGTATTTTGACTCGATCCCGTTAGATTTAGACGAGAGTGCCAAGATAGATGGCGCAAGCAATACGCGAATATTCTGGCAAATTTTGATTCCTTTATCACGACCAATGCTGGCAGTCGTTGCCATGAATGGCTTTACTGGACCACTTGGAGACTTTGCTCTGTCTTCTGTGATTTTACGTAATCCTGAGTACTATACACTACCCATCGGGTTATACAAATTAGTCACGGATAAAATGGGAGCCAGCTATACGACTTTTGCGGCAGGGGCTATTTTGATCAGTATTCCGATCGCACTCGTCTTTATTGCATTACAAAAACATTTTGTCTCCGGTTTGACCGCTGGTGGCACAAAAGGATAGGAAGAGAAGATGACAAGATATAACTTAGAAGAACGCTTTTTACATGGTGGGGATTATAATCCTGACCAGTGGCTAAATTATCCCGAGATCTTAGCCAAAGATTTAGAACTAATGGAAAAAGCTCATGCTAATACATTTTCCCTTGGTATTTTTGCTTGGAGTGCCTTAGAGCCAGCAGAAGGGGTGTTTCAATTTGAATGGTTAGACAAAATCATGGATGAGCTCGCCGAACGAAACAGCAACGTCATTTTAGCGACGCCAAGCGGCGCGCGTCCTGCCTGGTTGTCTAAAGCATACCCTGAAGTTCTACGGACCAATGAAAAACGGGAAAAAATGTTACACGGCGGGCGTCACAATCACTGCTTTTCTTCACCGATCTATCGTGAGAAAGTGGCGATCATCAATCGGAAATTAGCTGAACGCTACCACGATCACCCAGCACTATTGATGTGGCATATTTCCAATGAGTATTCTGGAGATTGTCATTGTCCCATTTGCCAAGAAAACTTTCGTCAGTGGGTCAAGCAGAAGTACCAAACATTAGCAGCCTTGAATGAGGCCTGGTGGGGACCTTTCTGGAGCCATACGATCACCGATTGGTCGCAAATCGAATCTCCTTCACCGATCGGCGAAATGCAAGTTCATGGACTAAATCTAGACTGGCATCGTTTTGTGACCGATCAGACCATTGATTTCTATGAACATGAGATCAAAGACATTCGTCGTTTGTCTCCAGATGTGCCGATCACAACGAATTTCATGGCAGATACCCGAGATTTGATTCCCTTTTATAGCCTTGATTATGGAAAATTTGCCCAGCATGTAGATGTCATTAGTTGGGATTGTTATCCTGCTTGGCATAATGATTGGGGAACGACCGCTGATTTGGCAAGTAAGGTTGGGTTTATCAATGATCAGTACCGTAGCTTGAAAAAGCAACCCTTTTTGATCATGGAATCAACCCCTAGTGGTGTGAATTGGCATCCAGTCAATCGCACGAAACGCCCCGGGATGCATCTGTTGTCTTCTATGCAATTTATTGCTCACGGTTCAGATAGTAATCTTTATTTCCAATGGCGAAAATCTCGAGGCTCATCTGAGAAGTTCCATGGGGCCGTCGTGGACCATGACAACGACGAACAGAATCGTGTTTTTCAAGATGTAGCAGAAGTGGGAAAAGCCTTAGAAGAAATCAAAGAAATCAAAGGATTGCACAAAAAAGCCAAAGTGGCGATCATCTATGATTGGGATAACAATTGGGCGCTCAATGATGCGCAAGGTTTTGGTTTGGAGAGCAAACGCTACCCACAAACGTTGCAAGAGCATTATCGCTATTTTTGGGATCATGACATCGCGGTTGATGTCATCACGAAAGACCATGACTTTGACTCTTACCAATTGATCATCGCTCCGATGCTTTACCTTTTACCAAAAGAAACTATGAAAAAGTTTCAACAGTATACGAAAAATGGCGGGACGCTGGTTTCCACTTATTTGACGGGGATCGTGAATGAAACGGACTTGACCTATTTAGGGGGCTGGCCCCAAGAGTTAGAAGCACTGTTTGGTGTGTCTGTGAAAGAAATCGATACGTTATATCCGAAACAAAAAAATCTGCTTTTAATGAAGGAGCAGCAGTACCAAATTCATGATTATTGTAGTGTTGTTCAAACAAACACTGCCCAAACGTTAGGGGTCTACGGTGCTGATTTTTATCAAGGTCAAGCTGCAGTGACCGCAAATGATTATGGCGAAGGAAGTGCCTACTATCTTGGGGGACGGACGGATCAAGCCTTTTTGGAAGACTTCTATCAAGAAGTAACACAACAGCTTCGCTTACAAAATGAGTGGGTCCGTCAAGGTTCAACGAGCGTGTCGATCCAAAGTAGAGAAAGTCAGCAAGAGCAGCTCGCTCCGACCACCTATTATTTTGTGATGAATTTTTCCGAAGAAAATCAAGAAGTAGAGGTAGCAACTTCAGGAATCGATTTGCTTACTGGAAAAACGACAAACCAAAAGCTTCAGTTGGCGCCTTATGAGGTGCAAATTATCAAAGTGACAGCACCAGAACAATAAAAACTATTGTGTCAATTATATGAAAAAAGAAGTACTTACGTTGATGAAAAAAACGTAAGTACTTCTTTTTTATAGAGAGTGTTTTAATTTTCTTGCGCAAATTCGGCAGCTTTTGTTCCTGCTTGGCGTCCGAAGATGATGATATCGGCAACGGCATTACCGCCAATTCGGTTTTCACCATGCAACCCACCAGTTACTTCACCGGCTGCAAAAAGACCTGGAATGATCTCGTTATCCGTAGCGATCACTTCTGTGTTGGTGTTGATCTTCACGCCGCCCATCGTGTGGTGGATACCAGGAGCGATGGCAATAGCATAGTAAGGTCCTGTTGACAAATCGTTGTCCATTGCTGTGCTGCGTCCAAAGGCTTCGTCTTCACCAGCAGCCACACTGCTGTTCCACGTAGCGATCGTGTCAGCAAGCGCTGCTTCTGGCATGTCCAATTCTTTTGCTAATTCTTCGATCGTGTCAGCGGATTTGACTAACCCTTGTTGCTCGTAAAAATCAATGGCTGTCACGCGTTCTTTGACACCTGCATCAAAAACTAACGTTGCTGATTTTTCAGGTAGGGCAATGATCGCTTCAGAGACTTTGTCTCGTGTTTCCATTTCATTGAAGAACCGTTCGCCTTCTTGATTGACCAAGATCGCGCCTTCTCCACGGACAGCTTCAGTGATTAACAGTGATTTAGACTGATCCACTGTTGGGTGGATTTGGATTTGCTCTAAATCAACCGTTTGTCCACCTAATGCTTCGATCATTTTGATCCCATCACCAGTCGAACCCTCTTGGTTCGTTGTCACGTAGTCTGCCAATTCTGGTTTGTATTCGGTGATCATGTCGAAATTGGCACCGAAACCGCCTGTTGTAACGACAACTGCTTTGGCATCAATGGTTTGTTCGGTTCCTTCTACTTCAACGGTCACCCCGTTGACTTGACCATCTTCTTCATTGATTTCTTTGACATCGGCATTCACAAAAATTGGGATTTCCAATTCATGGATGTTGCGCATCAAACCATCAACTAAGTATTCCCCAACAGCAGAACCATCCGATGGACGGTGCGTTCTTTTTTCACTCATCCCGCCAGTCGTTGTTAAGTTGTCTAAAGTGATACCCATGGAATCTAACCAATCGATTGCTTCTGCTGAATGATCCACAAAGTAGCGCAACAATTCTTCATCATTGGTGTTGTGACCACCAGCTAATGTTTCTTCATAAAATAGATCGTTTGAATCTTCGATGCCTTCTGCTTCTTGGAATTTGGTTTCTGAAGCGTTCATTCCTGCTGAAGATTTCAATGTATTCCCACCAGAAATTGGCATTTTTTCTAAAATAACTGGGTTTGCGCCAGCTTCTTTTGCTTGGATCGCAGCGGCCATTCCAGCGCCACCTGCACCGACGATCACGACATCGTAGCTGTCTGCAAGTTCGCTAGGGTCTGTGTATTCTTGACCAGATGCAGCAGAAGTTGCATCTGTTTCTTCATTAGCAGATGAACCAGTACTTGAGCTGCTGCTTGTTTGTGAATCAGCGCCACAAGCACTCAAAGTTGCTAACGAGGTTAGGACTAATAGTGTTTGGAAAATTTTCTTCATTGTTTTTATTCCTCCTAAAACTTTTTCCAAATCAAAGACTAACATAGTTGTCATGTTATTTTTAGCTTTTGTTCGAAAAATCACATAATAATTAGAAAAGTTTAATTTATAAAGCGTTTTAGTCTAGATGAAAGGGTTTCTTGGTCATCATAAAAAAGAGTGAATTCGTGAATTTGTGGAAATAGAAGAATTATTGATTCTTTGATTTGTTTGGTATTAATCATGAAGGGAGAAAGCGAAGAGGCTTTGATTCGCCTCTCTTCTGTTATTGAAAAAACGTACGTCACTGAGGTGCCGAGGAATGATCTCTTTTATTAAGAATAAATCAAATGCTTTGCGCTCAAAAGATAGAAAGAAATTGATGGCATCCGTGTTTGTGGGCACCAACTTTTACTCAATAAATAAAGATAGAATCTTAGTTTTCAAGAGTCATTGCCAAGAAATTGCGGTGTTTCTTAAAAAAATCAAGAGAACTGTCTTGCAAAACAAATCCTTTCTTGTATAATAAAAATAAGTTAGGTCTACCTAAAAAATAAATAAACTATCCTTAACTATGGAAATGGAGTGAAAATAATGATTACTTTTTCAGAAATATCCGCAGCCTATGATGGCGATCATCAAGTGATCTCGGATTTGTCGTTTCAAGTAGAAAAACCGTCGATCGTAGGGATCATTGGTCCAAATGGGGCAGGGAAGTCGACGCTGATCAAAGCGGCGTTGAAATTGATCCCTTCCAGTGGGAACATGAGTGTCGACAAAAAAGCGTTAAAAGACTTTCAAAAGGAAATTGCCTATGTCGAACAAAAGACTGCGGTTGATTACACGTTTCCGATCACAGTCAAAGAAGTCGTATCTTTAGGCTTGTATCCTAAGATGCGCATGTTCCAAAGGATGTCGGCAAACGATTGGCAGAAAGTGACAGCCGCTCTGGCAGCGGTAGAAATGGAATCCTTTGCGGAACGTCAGATTGGGGAATTGTCCGGCGGGCAGTTTCAGCGGGTCTTGATTGCTCGAACGTTGGTTCAAGATGCCAACTATATTTTCCTCGATGAGCCCTTTGTAGGGATCGATGCCACCAGTGAAGCGATCATCGTCGGCCTGTTGCGTAACTTGCGAGATGCTGGCAAGACGATTTTTATCGTTCACCATGATCTGGGGAAAATCACCGAATACTTTGATTACTTGGTTCTGCTCAATCAAACCCTGATCGCTGCGGGACCAGTCAGTGAAGTCTTTACCGAGAGCAATTTGAAGCAAACATTTGGCGATGCGATCATCGTGAAAGGAGGCGTTTAACATGTTGACAAGCTTTTTTACGAGTTTAAGTAACTATCATTTCTTGCAAAATGCCTTGATCACGGCAGTCGCGATCGGGATTGTGGCAGGGGTGATCGGTTGTTTTATTATCTTACGAGGGATGTCCTTGATGGGGGATGCAATCTCTCATGCGGTCTTACCAGGGGTAGCCTTGTCTTATATCTTCGGCGTTCATTTTTTTGTCGGGGCGATCTTCTTTGGGATCTTGGCTTCCATGATCATTACCTATATCGCCAATAACAGCCTGATCAAAAGCGATACGGCGATCGGTATCACCTTTAGTTCGTTTCTAGCTTTAGGGGTTATCTTGATTGGAGTAGCAAATAGTTCGACTGATTTGTTTCACATTTTGTTTGGGAATGTGCTAGCGGTGCAAGACAGCGACAAATGGCTGACGATCGCTATCGCTATCCTTGTGCTGGCAGTGATCATCCTCTTCTTCCGTCCACTGTTGATCACGTCTTTTGATCCGATGATGGCAAAGGCCTTTGGGATGAAAGTGCAAGCCTATCACTATTTATTGATGTTCTTGTTGACTTTGGTTTCAGTGACAGCGATGCAAAGCGTCGGAACGATCTTGATCGTGGCTCTGTTAGTCACTCCAGCAGCAACGGCTTATCTTTATACAAAACAATTGAAGCATATGATGGTCATCGCAGGGGTTTTAGGTGGTTTCGCCTCATTTATCGGCTTGTTTATCGGGTACAGCTTTAATATTGCCGCAGGATCAAGTATCGTTTTGACCGCAGGAGCCTTTTTCGTGATCGGTTTCTTGTTCTCACCAAAACAAAAGACCAGTCCAGTCAAACGCTGGTCAGCGACGGCGGTTTTAGCAACGGCAGCTGTAGCTGGTGGCTTCTTTTTGGCACAACAAAACGGACAGATGGCCCAAACAGAAGGGAAACTTTCAGTAGTAGCGACCAATTCGATCATTGCTGATATTACGGAAAACATTGCCGGTGATCGAATCGATCTTCACAGTATCGTACCAGTGGGGCGTGATCCCCATGAATATGAACCTTTAGTGGAAGATGTTCGAAAAGCGACCGATGCCGATCTTATCCTTTACAACGGCTTGAATCTAGAAACTGGCGGCAATGGCTGGTTTACCAAATTGATGAACAATGCCAATAAGGTAGAAAATGAAGATTACTTTGCCGTCAGTGATGGCGTGGATGTGCTTTATCTTTCTGATGATGAAGACCACAGCAAAGCCGATCCTCATGCCTGGTTAAATCTAGAAAACGGTATGATCTATGCCCGCAACATTGCTCAACGTTTGAGCGAAAAGGACCCTGACAATCGCTCTTTCTATGAAGAAAACCTTGAACGCTACTTGGCTTCATTAGAAGAACTGGATCAGCAAGCGAAGGAAAACTTCCAATCGATTCCCGAAGAGAAGAAATTGATCGTCACCAGTGAGGGAGCCTTCAAATACTTCTCCAAAGCCTACGGTGTACCGTCTGCCTATATCTGGGAAATCAATACCGAAGAAGAAGGAACCCCTGCGCAAATCAAGAACTTAGTGGATCAGCTGCAAAACTCAGCCGTCGCTTCCTTATTTGTCGAAAGCAGCGTCAATACTCGTCCGATGCAAAGTGTTTCTCGTGATGCAGGTATTCCGATATTCGGAACCGTCTTTACCGATTCGATTGCAGAACCGGGAGAAGAAGGCGACAGCTACTATAACATGATGAAGTGGAATCTCGATACGATTTATCAGGGCTTGAATCAATAATGCAAAAAACATCCTTAGCTCGTTCTGGCTAAGGATGTTTTTTCGTCGTATTTTTGTGCTGGAGAAAAGCAAAGAGATAAAATCCGCAGCCCATCAAAGCAGCAAGAAAAGCGATGACAGGAAAGTACAACCCCTGACCGTATACATAGGCTGTATAAGCGAAGAAGGCGATCAAAAACCAAAGCGTTCCCGAGATGAGCATTTTTTGGTTCCTCCTAATTGTTGAAAAGTGTTTATTTAGTATATTTTAACACGGTAGGCGCAAAAAGAAAATCAGCGAATCGAACGTTTGCTGAAACGAGTCGCTGATTTTTTCCCAATTGCACCGATGAACAGTTAAGAAACGTTCAATTGCTGTTGCGGTTCTAAATGGTAATAAAGGATCTCAGGTGGGACACCGAGTCGGGCGGGAATCTTGGTCATACCAACCCCGCTGGAAACACTTAATAAGGTCTCATTGCCTAAAAGGTAGAGCCCATCGGTATATTTCAACGCGCCCTTTGTTTTCGCATAATAAAAAGGCAAGCGAATCTGCCCGCCATGGCTATGGCCAGAAAGAATCAAGTCGTAGTTTGGCAGATTGGTGATCCGAGAAACATAATCGGGTTCATGGAGCAAAAGCAACTGCCATTCTGCTAAGGTTGCTTCATAGGTAAAACTGACTTTCGGACTTTCTATATCGATACCGACAATATTCATCGACGTTTTGTCATCAGAACCAAAAACCGACTCATTATCAAGTAAGGTAAACCCTGCATGCTGGTATATTTCCTTAACAAAGTAATGCCCGTCATTCAAATGGTCATGGTTCCCCATAACTGCGATCTTACCCAGAGGCGCTTGCAATTTTTTCAGCTTTTCGATCAGTCGCTTGGTTGAACGATGCGGCCATTTTTTATAATTATCGATCAGATCCCCCGTGATGATGATCAGATCCGGCTTATTTTGGATCGTTGATCGAATGATGCGATTCATTCGCCGTGGTTTGTACCAACGAGAAAAATGAAGGTCGCTGATATGGGCGATCACGAGATTGCTTTCTGCTTGATAAAGATCGTAAGCCTTTGAAATATCTAAGACGGTGCGCTTGTCTTTTTTTATGAGGTAGTGCCGTTGTTTGAGAAGATGCGGTTCAATAATAAAGGAGTAAACTAGCAAGCCCGTAAGGAGGAATGCAATAAGAATGAGGGTGTACATGGCGTGGCTCCTTTTTTGATTTGCTAGTTTCTAGCATAGTAGATTCTTACAAAAAAAGCAATCATGCGAAAGCAAAAATAACAAAAAATATCCATCGTATTTCGTTTGTTTCTTCCATGAAAAAAAGATACAAAAGGGGCGGCAATAGCCGATCTTTTGTATCCTAGATCGCAATTATTTGATTTTCACCAAACGTTTAAAGCGTGCTTTGTGTTTGACGGGGATCAAAGCCATGACACAATCATAAGGGACGGAGATGATCGCCCATGCGAGACTTTTACTTGAAGCAAAGGGATAGTTTTGCTTTAAGACAAAATGGCCACTGATCAAGGCAAAACCGATACTGCCGACCCACAGCCATTGCGGGTTCCAATTCGTAAAGTGTTGGAGGGCTGTGATGACAAACGGATAGCCGTAAAAGTACAATGCAGTCAAAACGAAAGTGACATTTTTGGTTAATTGACGCAGGGTCAGTAAGAAAAATAAGCCAGAAAGAACGATACCCAATGGCGGGAACAGACTAACTAAGAAGGAATACACGATGCCCCATACGATCATGCCAGGTCCTTTGACGAGAGCGGCTAAGACAAAGACAAAAAGTAGGAATAAGAGCTGTTGCGAAAAACTTGCTGCTGTCAAAAGTCCGAAGAAACCAACCAATAACCAGTGAGAAAAAGTCGTTGTTTGATTCTTTTGTGGTGTCTGTTGCTGCAATTTTAGCCAGGTAGCAAAATTCGGGAAATCATGCTGGAAATTTCGCTGAAAATCGCTGTTGAATGCTTGATGGGCATTTTGCTGCCGATAGTAATGATATTGATGTTTTAACGTGCCTTTCGTGGCTGCTTTTTGGCCAGAAAAAAAGCGGCCGGGATCAATTTTTGATCGTTCCATATTTCCACCTCCATACGATTTCGTTACCCTCAGTATAGAGAAAATCAGCTTCGGCGTCCTCCAACTTTGGGCGGATTTTTTTTGCTTGCTGAAAGTTTTCTTAAACTGCTGAAAAAAGCGAAGAGGATTCGTTTCTTAAACCGTCAAAATATGCTAGAGTATAGAAGGACTAAGGAGGAGATTTCATGATTTTTGATTCTCATACACATTTGAATGCAGAACAGTTTAACGAAGACATTCCCGAAACGGTCGCCCGTGCGCAAGAACTAGGAGTAACGGAGATGGCGGTCGTCGGTTTCGATCAGCCAACGATTGAAAAATCGTTAGCATTAAGCAAAGAATATCCTGGCATTTACAGTATTATCGGTTGGCATCCAACCGAAGCTGGTTCTTATACCCCACAAGTGGAAACCTATTTGCAAGAGCGCTTGGAACAACCAAAAGTCGTTGCCCTAGGTGAAATCGGTTTAGACTATCACTGGATGGAAGATCCGAAGGAAGTTCAAGAAAAGGTCTTTCGTCGGCAAATGGCGATCGCCCGTGAACATCAGCTGCCTATCAGTATTCATACCCGTGAAGCCTTAGAAGATACCTATGCGATTTTAAAGGATGAAAAAGTCCAAACGATCGGCGGCATCATGCACAGCTTTAGTGGGGACGGCGAATGGGCGAAAAAGTTCTTGGACCTAGGAATGTATATTTCCTTTAGTGGTGTCGTGACCTTCAAAAAGGCGACGGAGGTACAAGAAGCTGCGCAAGTCGTGCCACAAGATCGGCTACTCGTTGAGACTGACGCGCCGTATTTAGCCCCTGTTCCTTATCGTGGCAAGCGCAATGAACCGGGCTATACTCATTATGTAGTGGATAAAATCGCGGAGCTGCGGCAAGAAGCGGTGGCTGATGTTGCGGCCTACACGACAAAAAATGCCCATCGCTTGTTTAGGATCAATGACTAATAAACCGAAAATCGAAGAAATCATTGTCGTCGAAGGCAAAGACGACACCCGCCGATTGCAAGAAGTGTTCGATGTAGATACCATCGAGACGATCGGTTCGGCGATCGATGACACGATCCTTGATCAAATCGAGCACGCCCAAGAGACACGAGGGGTCATCGTGTTTACCGATCCCGATTTTTCGGGAGAAAAGATCCGCAAAATCATTATGGAAGTCGTTCCTGATGCCAAGCATGCCTTTTTACCGCGCAGCCAGGCAGCACCGAAAAGCAAGGGCAGTTTAGGCGTGGAACACGCCAGCCATGAAGCGTTGAAAGAAGCCTTGCGAAAAGTCGTAACCCCGATTGCTTCAAATGAAGTCAGTGAGGGGACCATTGATCGGCAACAGTTGTTAGCGTATGGCTTGATCGCAGGGGCTGGAGCGAAAGAGAAACGAGAGCGGTTGGGGGATCTTTTACGCATCGGCTATACGAACGGCAAACAATTAGAGAAGCGGCTGACAATGTTTCGTATCACCGATGCAGAGTTGGCAGAAGCAATGAAAATAGTGGAGGAAGAATTGTGAAGGAAGAACGGGATATAGCAACCCCCTCAAGAACCAAAGAGATTTTAGCGAAACATGGCTTTACCTTTAAAAAAAGTTTAGGGCAAAACTTCTTAACAGAACCGAATATTTTACGGAAAATCGTAGAAACTGCAGGCATCGACGAGACGACAAACGTCATTGAGGTTGGTCCTGGAATCGGTGCGCTGACCGAACAGTTGGCAAAACATGCCAAGCAAGTGTTGGCGTTTGAAATTGATGATCGGTTGATCCCAGTGTTAGCCGACACAATGCAGCCATATCAAAATGTGAAAATCATTCATCAAGATGTCTTGCAAGCAGATCTGGCAACGACCATTCAGTCAGCATTCAGCGATACGGCTGCTTCATTAAAAGTTGTCGCAAATTTGCCCTACTACATCACTACGCCAATTATGATGCACTTTTTAGAGTCTCAGGTAAAAGTAGATGAAATGGTCGTGATGATGCAAAAAGAAGTGGCAGATCGAATCTCAGCAGTTCCCGGGACTAAAGCCTATGGCTCTTTGTCGATCGCTGTGCAATACTACATGGAAGCAAAACTGGCATTCATCGTCCCGAAAACCGTTTTTGTGCCCCAACCGAATGTTGATTCGGCTATTTTGAAATTGACGCGTCGATCACAACCAGCAGTCGCAGTCACCGATGAAAAAGAGTTTTTCAAATTAACGAAAGCAGCCTTTCAACTGCGTCGTAAAACCCTTTGGAACAATTTGCAAAATAGCTATGGAAAAGATGAAACAACCAAACAGTGGTTGGCAGACAGCTTAGAAGCAAGTGGGATCGATCCGAAACGACGTGGAGAAACGCTGTCGTTAGCGGAATTTGCCAAATTAAGCAATGAAATGCAAGCGCGTAAAGGATAACTTCAATAAAAACGGATGTTGAATAAACATTCGTTTTTTTGTGTCTTGACACCTCGTGGAAATACCAGTAGAATAAGCAAGACAGAACTGTCATGACACATTGAAGGAGAGAGTATAAATGAAAAATCATTCCATCCGCCATTTAACGATCGCTGCATTGTTGATCGGCATGGGGATCGTCATTCCCATGGTAATGCCCAAAATCGTCATCGGACCAGCATCTTTTACCTTAGCTAGCCATGTGCCCGTCTTTGTGGCGATGTTCTTTTCACCTGCGATGGCGATCGCGGTAGCTTTAGGAACGACCTTTGGCTTTTTCTTAACACTGCCACCAATCATTGCTTTACGGGCATTGTCCCATGTTGTTTTTGCCGTCATCGGTGCCTTTTATTTACAGAAGCACCCAGATATTTTACTAAAAAATGGCAAACCCTCTTTATTGAATATCAAATTTCAGAGCTTTAACTTGATTATCGGACTGATCCATTCTGCCGTAGAAATGGCAGTCGTTGCCGCCTTTTACTTCACAGGAAATGTACCAGGGACCGCATTCGATGGTAATTTTTACTATTTCTTGTTCGTTTTGATGGGGATCGGCGGTTTGATCCATAGCTTGATCGATTTCAATTTGGCTTATTTTGTTGCAGGTGCCTTAAGCAAACAATTTGATATTCGTTCGTTTTCGAAAGCAAAAGGACGCTTTATTCAGAAACAGAAGAAAGTGGCATAAGCGCCAGTTTGAATAGACCCGCTGCTTAAACGGGTCTATTTTTTTTTGTTTAGATTAAGAAAATACTCCTTCCTAAAAAGTTTATTATAGTGAAATAATAAACAGAAATAAGTTATAATATACAAGAGGAGGAAGTAGATAAAGAAGAAAAAGTTAAAACGGTTACTTTTAGGTATGTTCGTCTTGATGCTCTTCTTTCTGCTGATTTTTTATGACAGTAAGAACGGGCAGTCCCCCTTTGAAAAGATAGAGGATGAATTGACACTAGCACTTTCGGATGAAGAACAAACACCAGAGCCTGAATACAGTGAGGTTATTCAATTGGATGTTCCGTTAGAAAATCAATTCGATGAAGTGGCGTTAGGGAACGGCTGTGAGGTAACGGCTTTATCGATGCTCTTGAATTTTTACGGATTTGATACCAATAAAAATCAATTGGCGGAAGAATTAGCGTATGTCCCGCTTTATGAGGATTATTATCACCATGGAGATCCACGAGAAGGCTTTGTTGGAAACATCTATGGCGGCGATAGCGCGATGGGGGTTGACGTAGAACCGATCACCGATGTCGCCGAAAGGATTGTAAAAGAGCAATACGAAGTCATTAGTGGACGAGACAAAAGCTTTGATGAGATCGTCAAAGTACTACAATCTGGGAAACCAGTTTGGATGATTGCGACGTTAGAATTACAAGTACCGACCGATGCTGATTTCTTTCAGTGGAATACCCAAAATGGCGAAATTCTTGTGACGGCATTGATCCATTCGGTGGTGATCACAGGTATCGATGGTGATACGATGTATGTCAACGACCCTTATGGGCATAAGGATCGTGAAGTCAGCAAAGAAGACTTAGCAACGATCTATGAAAAAATGGGTCAGCAATACTTATATTTAGAAGAAATCTAAGAAAAATCCCTAACTTGCCGTTGACAGTAAATGAAAAAACAATTATAATTTTTTAAAATTAAACAAAGAAATCGAAAACGTTGAAGAGAAGAGTAGCAGATCAACAAAGGTACAGAGACTCCGGTTGGTGAAAAAGGAGACATGCGGTGATCAGTGAAGATGAGCTCTGAGTTTTTTTGTTGGTTCACGCCAGCAAAACGGCATGCGCCCGTTACAGCGCCAAGTATCATAGTGTACTGTTGAGGTGTTATTTGTGAGAATAGCACGAATTAGGGTGGTAACGCGCATCAAGTCGTCCCTTTTATCCGTAAGGATAAAAGGGCGGCTTTTTTTGTTTTTCACAGCTGAAACTATTCGCCTTCTCTTCAACAAGAAATTTAACTGTAAGGAGTTGAAGCAATGCCGATCATTATTCCCAAAGAACTACCCGCTGCAGCGGTCCTGCAAAAAGAAAATGTCTTTGCCTTACTGCAGCATAAAGCGGCGAAACAAGAGATTCGTCCCTTGAAGATCGCAATCGTCAATTTGATGCCGAAAAAGATCGCCACAGAAAATCAATTGCTGCGCCTGCTTTCCCAAAGTCCGCTGCAAATTGAAGTAACTTTATTGAAAATGAAGTACCACGAAAGTAAAAACACGTCTGTCGATCACATGGAAAAGTTCTATCAAGAATTCTCAGTGATCCAGTCCCAACGATTCGACGGCTTGATCATCACTGGTGCCCCTGTTGAAAAAATGGCCTTTGAAGCCATTGATTATTGGCAAGAACTGCAAGAGATCATGGATTGGAGCCAGACGAATTGCACTTCAGTCCTGCATATTTGTTGGGGGGCACAAGCTGGTCTTTATTACCATTATGGTATCGACAAAGTGTTGTACCCAAGCAAATTGTTCGGTGTCTTCGAACAAGCAGTCACACATTTTCATCCGCTCGTTCGCGGTTTTGACGACGTCTTTTATACGCCCCATTCGCGCTATACTGGCATCGATGAAGGCCAGCTCGCCCAGACGCCTTTAGAAATCTTGGCAGCGGGTGTTGAAACAGGGCCTTCCATCTTCGTATCAGAAGATCATAAAAATGCCTTCTTGCTAGGGCATTTTGAATACCACACAACGACCTTGAATGAAGAGTACTTGCGAGACATGGAACGGGGCTTAGCTACCGCATTGCCTAAAAATTACTTTGCCTATGACCGTTTAGGCGGAAAGATTACCAACCGTTGGCGGGGACATGCCTCTTTGTTTTTCAGCAATTGGATCAATGAAACCTATTTGCGAACGCCTTATGACCTGTCCGTCACGCCGACGAAAGAAGGTTACCGAATTGGCAGTGAGCCAGAAGGTCGGGTGAGTATCAATGACGATTGAGCATTTTCTCTCCCACTATGCTAGACAGCGAAAAGGCACTGATTCTTTAAAATGGGATCTTGTGGATCAACGGTTCCAAGGAGAAAAGCTTTTGCCTTTATGGGTAGCTGATATGGATTTTGCTGCGCCAAAGGCAGTGGAAGAAGCCTTGCAGCAACTGGTTGTTCAAGGAACCTTTGGCTATGCGATTCCCCCCTCAGGCTATTTTTTAGCCTATCAAGCTTGGCAAGATCGCCACTGGGGGACGAAATTCGAAGAAAAATGGCTCTCGTTTTCCACAGGGGTCGTCCAATCTTTGGTTGATTTGCTTCATTGTTTCACAGAACCAGACGATGGCATCTTGATCCAGCCGCCCGTCTATTATCCCTTTTTTGACAGCATCAAAGAGACGAAAAGGCGCTTGATAGAAGCACCCTTACAAAAGGTGGGGAATTCTTATCAAATCGATTTTGCTGCTTTTGAAGGCAAAATCATTGAAGGAAAAGTGAAACTATTTATTCTCTGCTCCCCCCACAATCCAGTAGGGCGGGTCTGGCAAGAGAAAGAACTGCATCAGTTATTGGCCATTTGCCAAAAACATGAGGTTGTCGTGATCGCCGACGAGATCCATTGTGAGCTGATACTCGGTGAGCAGCAATTTGTTTCAGCCGTGACAGTGGCACAGGGGGTCGGCTTTGAGAAGCTGATCGTTCTGGATTCGCCCTCAAAAACCTTCAACTTAGCAGGATTATTGCTCTCTCATGTTTGGATTCCTGATTTAGAGATGCGCAGAGCCTATGAGGAGTGGTGCCGACAATACAAGCAGACGGAAGTCAATCGTTTGGGATTGGTGGCTGCGAAAGCCGCGTATGAATCGGGGGATCAATGGCTAGCGGACCTGCTTTTGGTGATTGCTGCCAATGAACAAATGGTCCGCCAGCAACTGCAAGAAGCATTTCCCAAAATTGAGCTCCTGCCATTAGAAGGAACCTATCTTCTCTGGGGCGATCTGCGGCAAGTCATTGCCAAAGAACGAACCAAGCACGTGATCCAAGATACTGCCGGTCTGGCAGTCGACTATGGGGAATGGTTTTCACAAGACGGTCAGGGCTTGATTCGTCTGAATCTTGCGACAACACCGACGATCATTCAAGAAGCCCTTGATCGCATGATCGAGGCAATCAAAAAGGAGGAACGACATGACGATTGATACAGCAACTTTTCTGGCACAATTAGGCAATCATTCGGATCAGCAAACTGGGGCGATCAGCCCACCGATCTATCTTTCCACGACCTTTGCTCATCCTGCGTTAGGGCAAAGTACAGGCTATGATTATACCCGTACCAAAAACCCGACCCGTGATATCTTAGAAGCAGGTCTTGCTGAATTAGAAAAAGGAGCTCGGGCAGTAGTGACCAGCTCTGGCATGAGTGCGATCGCTTTGATTTTTGACTTATTTACCAGCGGGAGTCGCTTTTTGGTTTCTCGTGATTTGTATGGCGGTAGCTTTCGCTATTTTGCGGAATTGGAAAAAAGCCAACGGGCATTCTTCGATACCTTCAGCACTGTAACAGAATTAAGTGAAAAACTAACTGACGAGGTAACGGCTGTCTTTTTAGAGACCCCAACGAATCCTTTGATGACCGTGACGGATATTGCTGAAACCGCCAAACTTGCTCACGACCATGGGGCGCTACTGATCGTAGATAATACCTTTTTGACGCCGTTACGGCAGTTGCCCTTAGAAGAAGGCGCGGATCTAGTGATCCATTCAGGCACCAAGTTCTTATCAGGTCACAATGATATTTTGGCTGGCGTCGTCATCGCCAAAGATGCGCAAGTAGGGGAGCGCTTGAATTATTTAGCCAATACTTCAGGCCCGACCTTGAGCAGCTTTGATACGTGGTTATTCATCCGAAGTTTAAAGACGCTGCCGTTGCGCTTTGAACGGCAAGAAG
This sequence comes from Enterococcus casseliflavus NBRC 100478, assembly GCF_001544095.1. GTDB lineage: Bacteria > Bacillota > Bacilli > Lactobacillales > Enterococcaceae > Enterococcus_D > Enterococcus_D casseliflavus. The sequence goes on from NZ_BCPT01000003.1 coordinate 227,563, forward strand.
CCAACGCCAAGGAAGTTGGCCGCTTTTTACGAGCCCATCCGGCGATCAAAGAGGTGCTGTACCCAAATGCAGGGGCGATGATCAGTATTCGGGTGCTTGATGAAACCAAAATCAGCGGCTTCTTAGCGGCATTAAAGGTCTTTACCTTTGCGGAAAGCCTGGGTGGTGTGGAAAGTCTCATCACGTATCCAACGACACAGACCCACGCAGATATTCCTCAAGAGGTACGAGAATCTTATGGATTGACGCCGGATTTTTTACGGATCTCCATTGGGATCGAAAGCAGTAAAGATTTGATCGATGACTTAGAAAATGCACTGAAGATATTCAAATAACCCAACCACAGATCAGCTAGTGAAAAACTTACTTTTGTAGAGTAATTTTATTGACAGTTTTAGTTGTATAGGATAAAGTTACACTACATATGAATAGTGAGTCCGATGTTTTCGGTTGACGGCAACAGGGATTAACCATTTCTCCTTTGAAAAAGTAGGTTGTTTTGAGAAACAGAGGGGAAATTGGTCTAGTTGGGCCATTCGACAAGGAAATAGGACGATTGATCTGAGGAGGGAACAAAAGGGGAAAAAAGGGATGAAAAGAAATGTAGTAAATGTGTTGACGACAGGAGTGATTGGGCTGCTTGCCTTGTTTAGCTTGGCTGCCTGTGGCACCAACCAAGCGGATGAAGAAACGACCGTCGTCAAATTAGGTGTCGTTGGCGAACAAAATGAAGCCTGGGAACATGTGCAGGAAGAATTGAAGGAAAACGAAAATATCGACTTGCAACTGGTGAAGTTCACCGATTATCGCCAACCAATCGTCGCACTAGAGGATGGGTCAATCGATCTTCACGCAGCATTGACGGAAATTTTTATGGATAATGTCAACGAAGAAAGTGGTTATTCCAACACGACGATTGCGTATACGACATTAAACCCACTTGGTATTTATTCCGATAAAATCACTGATGTCAGCGAATTGGCAGATGGTGCTACGGTGGCTTTACCCAATGATGTGTCAAATGAAAGCCGCGCACTATTACTCTTACAAACGGCCGGTTTGATCAGTTTGGATGAATCAAAAGGGTTACTGCCAACAACCAGTGATGTCACTGAGAATCCCAAAGCCTTGAAATTTGAGCTGCTTGATTCCAATCAAACGGCTCGGGCAATGACCGATGTCGACATCTCTTTGATCAACAACGGCATGGCAGTCGATGCTGGCTTGGTTCCTACAGAAGATGCGATTTTCTTAGAAACTGTGGCTGACTCCTCCACGCCCTATTATAATGTCATTGCTGCGCGAGCAGACGAAGCAGAAAATGATGTGTACCAAACGGTCGTAGCGTATTACCAGACCGATGAAGTAAAAGCAATTATTGACGAAGTTACCAAGAAATCAAGTATCCCTGTTTGGGAATAAAAAGCAAAAAATCTACTATAATTATATAGGAACAGGAAGTAGGATGGAAAAATGATCAATTGGAAAAAAGGTTTAGCAAGTGTTGCCGTCGTCGGACTAGGATTCGTTCTAGCAGCCTGCGGTGGATCAAATACAGAGGAAACGGCAACCAGCAGTGCAGCTGGTACTGGCGATGATGCAACATTCACTTATGCCATCAGCGGGGACCCATCGTCCACCAACCCGATCAACACCAGTGATCGCTGGGGCTTGACAGTGACAAACATGATCTATTCTCCACTCGTTACAGTGGAAGCAGATGGAACAACACAAAATGCGTTAGCGGAATCAGTGGAACCGGCGGAAGACGGCCTTTCATTGACCGTGCATTTGAAACAAGATGTCAAATGGTCAGATGGCGAAGATTTTACTGCCGATGACGTTGTTTTCACGTATGAACAAAAAGTCAAAAAAGAAAACGGCAATGCCGATTCGCTTTGGGTCGACGACCAGCCGATCGCGATCGAAAAAGTGGATGAATACACCGTGAAATTTGTGTTGCCAACACCGAGTGCAGCAGCAATCAGCAATATCGCAACCGAAACATACATCATTCCAGAGCACATCTTTAAAGATGTTAGCGACTTTTCGGTCAGTGAACTGCCTGAAAAACCAGTTGGTACGGGTCCATATCAATTGAAAGAATACAAACGTGGTGAGTACTTTACTTTTGAAGCCAATGAAAACTATTATGGCGGCAAGCCTTCGATTCAAAACGTGACCTTGCGGATCATTGAAAGTACTGATACGGCCAAAGTTGCTTTGCAAAAAGGGGAAGTTGACGCAGCCGTTGTTTTGCCTTCAGATATTGAAGACTTAGATGATACGCAAATTTCTGTTTATCCCTATACAGAAAACCGCATCGGATACTTAGGCTTAAATACTCATTCAGATGCATTACAAGATGTGAAGGTTCGTCAAGCAGTCTTGTATGCTTTGAACAAAGATGAATTAAATCAAGCAGCGTATTTAGATGAAGACTATTATGCAACACCGTATTCATTCTTACCACCGAACAATCCATACGTTACCGAAGATGTCGAGAAATATGAAACAAATGCTGAAAAAGCAAAAGAGCTTTTACAAGAAGCAGGTGTCACTGATTTGTCATTGAACTTGGCGTTTAACTCAACTGACCCAGCTCAAACGATCCAAGCTACGTTGATCCAACAACAATTGCAACAAGCAGGCATTACAGTTACCCTTGAAGGGGGCGATGGTACTGCGATCTTCACTGAGTTGAAAAAACCTGATTCAACGAAATACAACCTGTTCCTTGGCGGGTATATCATGGGGAATGACCCTGACTTATACGGCAGTTTATTCGAAACTGGCGGCAGTGCCAACTACTTCCAAAGCAATAGCGAAACCATTGACAATTTGTTTGCGCAAGCAGCAGTTGAATTGGACACAGACAAGCGTGAAGCATTGTACGATGATCTGCAAAAAGCCATTGCTGACGAAGCGATCATTTACCCAATCGTTGACAACAAGAAAATCTTAGCGGTCAATAACCGAATTGGTAATGTAGAAGATGCAGGATTGATCCCAATCTATACATTCGAAGATATGTCTAAATTGACAATCAAGTAAATCCATTGGCTGTGATAAAGAGGAATCTTTTTTATCACAGCTTTTTTCTATGAAAAAGAAAGAAGGTCAATTATGTTTCGATATATTGCAAAACGAGTATTGCAAGCAATCCCTTTGCTATTTGTGATCTCTTTTATCGTATTTTCACTAATACATATCGCCCCGTATGATGTGATCGATTCCATCACGACACCGAATATGTCACAAGAGCAAATCGATCTGTTGCGGCAGCGCTATGGCTTGGATCAACCCTTTTTGGTTCAATATTTTCTTTGGATCAGAAATGTTCTTACTGGTAATCTTGGCTTTTCGTTGGTTTCTCAAAGCAGCATTTCACAAGAACTTGCGACTCGGATCCCGAATACGATGCGGCTAGTGATCCCTGCATATTTGACGGCTTTATTGCTGGCGATCATTTTGGGTCTGTTAGCCGCTGCCAACAAAGGAAAGATTTGGGATCGGATCATTGACGCTGTGGCATCTCTAGGGATCGCCGTGCCGACCTTCTGGTTTGCGATGATCTTGATTTATGTATTTGGTTACTTATTGAATATGTTCCCAATCATTGGCATGTATACAGTCGGCAAAGAAGGGGATTTTGGCGATTTTCTGCAGCACTTTATTTTGCCTTATATCACATTGACTGTCGCCTTCTTCCCAGATTTGACAAGGTATATTCGGGCATCAGCGACTCAGCAAGTATCAGAAGACTACGTGATGGTGCAACGGGCATTTCATGCCAGCAAATGGCAGATTTTCAGCCGTCACATCAGTCGCAATATTTTGATTCCCGTTGTCACCCAAATCGGCTTGGCGTTACCGATGTTAGTTACCGGTGCGATCATCACAGAAACGATCTACGGCTGGCCGGGCGTCGGACCTTACTTGATGAGTGCAACGAAAAGCCTCGATTATCCTGTGATCATGGCGATCATGCTGCTGTCAGCAACACTGGTCATCTTAGGGAATTTGTTAGCGGATGTATTATATTCCGTGGTTGATCCACGTATCCGTAAAGGAGGGAGCAAGTAATGAAACGTTTCAAAAAAATCAGTGAAGTCATGCTTGCTTCGCCCATCTATACTTTTTCTGTCGTTTTCTTGACGTTATTGATCGTGTTATCGCTCGTTGCGCCTTTGATCCCGATCGATCCCAATGCAACGGATGTCAGTAACATGTCACAGCCACCGAGCTGGGCTCATTTGTTTGGGACCGATGAAGTGGGCCGGGATTACTTTATTCGGGTCGTCTACGGCGGTCGGGTGTCCTTGTTTGTAGGTGTGTTGGCAATGATCACTGCGACGTTTATCGGGACCCTTGTCGGTCTTGTTTCTGGCTACTTTGGCGGATGGATCGATAACTTGCTGATGCGGCTCGTCGATGTGTTGTCATCAATTCCTTGGCTGGTGTTAGTGATCGTTTTGAGCGTCTTTTTACGTCCTGGACTAACCACGATCATTATTGTGATCGGCGGGTTTTCATGGATGAACATCGCTCGTTTGATTCGTGGTGAAACGTTAGCAGCGAAAGAACGGGAGTATGTTGCTTACGGGAAATTTATCGGTCGTTCTTCATTCAGTATTATCGTGAAGCATGTTTTCCCAGCAGTACTGCCAACCTTGATCGTTGCGGCATCCGCAAGTATTTCTGGAGCGATCATGACCGAATCAGCGTTGAGCTTCCTCGGATTAGGCATTCAGCAGCCGATGGCTTCGTGGGGCAGTCTGTTGCAAAATGCGCAAAACAGCTTGCAGCGGGCACCATACATGGCGATCCTTCCAGGGCTCTTTGTTATTTTCACCATCTATTCCTTCAACAACATCGGCGACATGATCAAACATGTCTTGCAAAGGGAGGTGTGACCGATGAAGACAGAATTGTTAGCGATCGAAGCGTTGAATGTGACGTTTCACAGCAAAACCGGTCCGAAACCGTTAGTCAAAAAGCTGGATCTAGTGATTCCAAAAGGCAAAGTGGTTGGGATCGTCGGCGAATCTGGTAGTGGCAAAAGTATGACCATGAAAAGTGTCATGGATCTTTTGCCTGATAAGGTGACCGATCACTATGCCAGTTATACATTTGAAGGAGCAGCAGTGACCGATCGTCGAACATTACCGATCGCCATGATTTTTCAAGACCCGATGACTTCGTTGAATCCTTTGCGTACGATTGGCTATCATTTGATCGAAGTGATTCGCCGCTCACAAAACGTATCGAAAAAAGCAGCTCAAGAAATCGCCGTCAAAGAGTTAGAAAAAGTCGGCATACCTTTTCCAGCACAACGTATGAAACAATATCCCCACGAGCTATCAGGAGGGATGCGTCAGCGGGTGATGATCGCCATGGCTTTATTGGCGCAACCGAAATTACTGATCGCAGATGAACCGACGACGGCTTTAGATGTGACGATCCAAGCACAGATTTTGGCATTGATCAAAAACCTGCAAAGAGAGAACCAGCTTTCCGTCGTCCTTGTGACCCATGACTTTGGGGTCGTTGCAGGAATGTGCGACTTTATTAAAGTGATGTATCAAGGTCGAGTCGTGGAAGAAGGCACCACAGAAGAAATCTTTTATCAACCTGCGCATCCTTATACGAAACAATTATTGCAGGCGGCCCATTTAGGCGACAAGCATGCCGAATTAAAAGTCTTTGACTATCATGAGACATTGGCAGATGAGTTGCAAGAAACGCAGTTATCTAAGACCCATCGCGTTTGGCGCAATCAGGAGGTGACAGAATAATGGAAGAACTGATTCGCGTAGAACATGCGACGAAAACCTTTCGCAGCAAAAACTGGCGCGGCACTGTCAGTGAAGTCCGAGCGGTCGAAGATGTCAGCCTAACGATCCATCGGGGCGAGACATTGGGGCTAGTAGGGGAATCTGGGAGTGGGAAAACCACTTTAGGACGCAGTATTTTAAATTTAGAGACCTTAACAAGCGGGGAGATTTTCTTCGAAGGCAAAGAGCTAACAGCATTGACGGCAGAAGATCGCAAAGCAGCGTATCAGCAAATGCAGATCATTTTCCAAGATCCGTATTCATCATTGAATCCCCGCATGACGGCACTTGAACTGGTGATGGAGCCGTTGTATCATGAAACGAAAGATGCTGCCCGAGCGAAAGCCAAAGAAATCTTAGCGATCGTCGGGATCACGGGTGATGATGTCCATAAACTGCCCCGCAGTTTCAGCGGCGGACAACGACAACGGATCGGCATCGCTCGTGCGGTGGTCAATCGCCCGGCGTTCGTCTTGTGTGATGAACCGACTTCGGCATTAGATGTCTCCATTCAGGCTCAGATCATCCAATTGCTGCTGCGTCTGCAAAAAGAGTTTTCGTTGTCTTATTTGTTCATTTCCCATGACTTGTCCGTGATTCGTCATATCAGTGACCGAACAGCCGTCATGTATCAAGGGAAATTAGTTGAATTGGCACCTACCGACCGTTTGTTTGACAATCCGCTGCATCCTTACACGAAGAAATTATTAGCAGCAGCGCCGATCGCTGATCCTGTGTTAGCAAGAGGTGCGATGGAACAAACGGAAATTCAAAGCACGATTACTTTGACACCATTGTATGAATGGGTCGAAGTTGAACCAGACCATTTTGTGAGGAGAGAAAAACGATGACAGTAGAAACATTGACGATCCATCAAGGAAGCGACAAACTTGAAATGACGACCCCAACTGGCAATTGGGTGTTAGCACGGGAAAAAGGCTATTCGCCAGTCCAAATGCTGGTGAGTGCGGTCGCTGCTTGCGGCGGCTATGTATACGCATCTGTCCTAGAGAATTCAAAAATCACAGCAGAAATCGAAAAGATCGAAGTCAGCTATGACCGAGACGACAACAAAAAAGCCCAACCAGTCAGTGCCATCCACATTCAGTTTTATGCGAAAATCGCTGAAGCCGACCATGACAAAGCGACCCGTTGCCTAAAACTCGTTTCACCAAATTGCCCCGTGATCCAATCATTAGATCCAGCGATCGAAGTGACGGAAACGGTGACGTTTATTTAATCGAAAAAGACTTTGTGTGCCTGAAATCAATAGGCGTACAAAGTCTTTTTTTGATCAATAAATAATATTCTCCCGAATAAAGTCGATATCTGTCACTAATAGTTTGCGATCGACACTTTTTAGGGCGCCAGATTCTCGTAATTTTTGCATCATTCGATTGACACTGCTGGCAGAGGTAATGCCGCAAAAGCGAGCGATCTCCTCATTGGTGACTTCAAAGTCAATCAAGACACCATCTGTTGTCTTGATTCCGAACGTTTCATACAGCTCATTGATTTGGGTACAGACAGCACCAAATTTGCCGTTCATCAGCATTTGCTGCATCTTTTTCATCGTATCCATCAAGTTTCTTCGATAATACTCTTTGACATAATCCTGCAGCAGGCGATCACGATTGACATCTGCCCAAAATTGATCCCGCACAATTTTGTATAATTCGGCTTCTTCTGATTCAACCCGCACATTAAAAGGGGCTTCGACTTCTTGAGAGGATTCGTCTTTAAACAAAGAGACGATCTCAAAATCCGTCAAATAGCGCAAGTTGAATTCGCGCCCTTCATGGGTCACTACGCTAGTTTTGATGATGCCTTTTTTTAAAATATAGACGTAGCGATCCGGGATGCCTTCATATGTCAAGTAACTCTTTTTCTTACGGATAACGACCGGTATTGCTTGTTTTTCTAAATAATCACGTAATATCTGTTTCTCCACCCACGTTACTCCTTCACTTCATGCCAACCCAACATTTTCTGAAAAAAATCTGAAATTTCCTCTATTCATGCTTCATTAAAAGACATTTCTGGTGAAAAAGCAATAACAAATGTTAATGTTTCTTGTTAATGCTCTTTTTTAACAGCAAAAGCGCATTTCAAGTAGAGGAAGTTTCGGTATAGTAAAACGCATCACAGCACAAACAGGAGGAATGGAAGAAACATGTCAGATAGGGAAACCAATCAAGAAGGAGTCGTCAGCTCGTTGCCGTCAACTAAAAATGAAAAACTTTGGAACAAAGGGTTTGTCACGATTACCTTGATCAATTTTATCGTCTTTCTCGTGTATTATTGTTTTGTCGTCATCACCGCGAAATTTGCCACGCAGGAGTTAGGGGCATCCACTGCACAAGCTGGCTTGGCAGCGGGGATCTACATTATCGGGACCTTGATCGCTCGCTTGTATGTTGGGAAAATTTTAGAATTAGTTGGTCGTAAAGCCGTTTTGCGCTGGGGGATAGTGTTTTATGTCATTACCACCGCTGCTTATTTGGTCTCAGTCAACATTTATATTTTAGATGCGGTGCGCTTTTTCAATGGCTTTGCTTATGGTGCCGTCTCGACTGCGGCTAATGCGATCGTCACCGCTTATATCCCAGCTTCCAAACATGGCGAAGGGATCAATTACTATGGATTAAGTACTAGTTTAGCAGCGGCGGTCGGACCTTTTATTGGTATGCTTTTACTACCGACAGTCGGCTTTGATTTCATTATTTGGTTAGCAACTATTTTATCGATCGCAACAGCCATCGCTTGTTTCTGGTTCCCGGTCAAAAACATCCCATTGACGGAAGAACACAAAGCACAGCTGCAAAAATGGTCCATCAAAAGTTTTGTCGAACCAAAAGTCTTTTTCATTTCTGGGATTGCCTTTTTGATCGGGTTGGCTTATTCCAGCGTTCTCGGCTTCTTGTCGATCTACGCCAGTGACCTTGGGTTGGAAACGGCCGGTGCCTTTTTCTTCATCGTCTATGCACTTTCTGTGACCTTCACACGGCCAATGACGGGCAAACTGTTTGACCGTCATGGCGCAGATGCGGTCATGTATCCTAGCTTTCTATTCTTGACCCTTGGTCTTTTCTTATTGAGTATTACTGGCAACAGCTGGATGTTGTTGCTTGCGGGTTGCTTTGTCGGCTTGGGCTATGGCACCTTCATGTCCAATGGCCAAGCCGTCTGTCTGAAAGAAGTCGATCCTCACCGAGTTGGCGTAGCGCTCTCCACTTATTTCATCGGGCTGGATCTCGGCTTAGGCGTAGGTCCCTATGCACTAGGAAGCTTACACGGTCTGTTTGATTATTCGCAAATCTACACCTTATGCGGACTGATCCCAGTCGTCGTTCTTGTTTTATACAAATTGTTTTATAAAACGAAACGCGCAGTTGCCGCCGTTGGTACGATGAAGCAGCCAATCAACGAAGAAGACTAACCTCAACCATTACAAAAAGGAGTGTTTCACCATGGATAACAATCAATTGATTATTGAAGCATTGAACAAATTAGTAACGAATATCAACGAATTGAATGAAGAAATGCATGCCATGAAAGAGGTTACCGCAACAATGACCCATGAACAGCTTGCTATCGATCATCAATTACGCGACATCAAATCGGTATTGATCAATGACAATCTGATTGGGTAAATTGTCATAAGGCTTGAAAGGAAACAAGAAACAGGAATGAACGCTTTTTTTTGAGAATGTTTCCTGCTCACTTACTGGTGGTAGAAAGATTCACATGAGAAAAGCGTTTTATTGATGCACAAAAAAAGAAAAGCGAACATTGGCAGATTTTGTACAAGAAAATAAGCAAGAAAAATTGTAGCAGTCCGCGCTTGTATGCTATAGTGTGTCTGGGTAGCAATACCTAAAAAAAATCAGAGTAGGAAATAAAGCGTCAAGTGCTGAAAGGATGGGATGTTGCCTTTCGGACGAAGAACGATCATTCGTTCGCGGTTTTATTTTCGCATTCGCTGCATGAATTTGTAGCAACTCTAAAAGGAGATGCTCGCTATGAAAAGAAAAGTCGATGCACACATGATTGCGGTCATGGGACTTTTGATTGCCTTAATGGTGGTCTTGTCGCAAATCTTGGGGTTTGAAACCTCCTATATCAAAATCACATTTTCCTTTGTACCACAGCTGATCATGGGTATGCTGTTTGGTCCGTTTTGGACAGCAGTTGGCTCCTCATTAGCCGATATCGCAGGAATGGTGATTTTTCCAAAATCAGCCTACTTTTTCGGCTTTACCATCAATGCCTTCGTTGGTGGACTGATTTATGGCTACTTCTTTTATCGGAAAGAAGTCACATTAAAACGAGCGGCGATGGTCGTCTTGTTAAATACACTTTTAATAACCTTGATCTTAACACCGATCTGGTTAGCTATGATGCTGAATATTCCTTTGACAAGCTGGGCGATCTGGTCGGTCCGCTTGCTAAAAGCAGTCATCATGTTCCCGATACAAACTGCGTTGATTTACATCGTAGGGCGTGCGGTACCATACAAACGGCTGATCCGACGGTTCGTTTAACGAGTAAAAAAGAACGATAACATCCATTGAAGTGAATCATCTGCGAATATTTCGTCAGTGGTTCACTTTTTTCTTTCTAAGGATTGGCTTAATCATTCTCAATAACTTGTTTAGAGGGGAAGGGGAACCTATGAATAAAAAAGGACTCGCTATGGGACTGTTTCTTTTCTTGGTCTTAGCAGCAATGGGAGGGATGAAGTGGATGATAGAACAGCAAAAACAGCAAACTGAAGAGCCAGCCATGATCCAGCAAAGCAGCTTGAGGGACGAAACACAGGAAGAAAGCAGGGAAAGTCAGGAAACCACCTCAGTTTCCACGTCAACTTCTGTTTCAACTTCCACGCAAGAACAGCCAGAAGAGGCAATAGCAGAAAAAATCGCCACGATGAGTTTAGAGGAAAAGGTCGGGCAATTGTTTTTTGTGCGTGTGCCAGAAAGCAATCAAATCGAAGAGCTTCAAAAGTATCACTTTGGTGGCTATCTGTTATTCGGCCGTGATACCGAAAATGAAACGGCGGAGCGCTTGAAACAGAAAATTTCAGATTACCAAGCCGCCAGCGCCATTCCGCTGTTGATCGGTATGGATGAAGAAGGGGGCACAGTGACTCGCATCAGCCGCAATCCGAACCTTACGGATCAGCGTTTTCTCTCACCACAACAGCTGTATGCCCAAGGTGGATGGTCAGCGATCGAAGAAGATACAGCAAAGAAAGCGGAAATTTTAAAAGCTTATGGCATCAATGCTGGGCTGTTTCCCGTTGCCGATGTTTCCACTGATCCGCAGTCCTTTATCTACGACCGAACCATTGGCATGGATGCGCAGGGCACGAGTGCGTTTGTAGAACGTGTGGTTCATGTTTTACAGAAACACCACGTTGGGTCTACCTTGAAGCATTTTCCTGGCTATGGCAACAATCGTGACTCGCATGTCGAAATCGTCACCGATGATCGCCCGCTATCTGCACTGCGGGAAACGGATTTTCTGCCTTTTGCCGCAGGGATCAAAGCTGGTGCCGATAGTATTTTGGTCGCCCATACGATCGTCAATAGTATCGATAAGACCGTACCCGCCTCTATTTCAAAACCCGTGCATGAGCTGCTGCGAAATGAATTGCATTTTAAAGGGGTCATCATGACGGATGATTTGGATATGGCAGGACTTTCTGAGTTCATTCCGCAAAAAGAAGCCGCATTACAGGCGTTGCAGGCGGGAAATGATCTAGTGATCTCCTCTACCTATCAAGAACAGATTCCTTTTGTGGTACAAGCGGTTGAAGATGGCCGCTATTTAGAAGCTGATTTGAATGCTTCCGTCAAACGGGTCTTGCTCTGGAAAGAAGCATTGCATTTACTTTAAGAAAAAAATAAACCTGCTGTTTCCTCCGTGTAAGAGAGTCGTTCTCTTACTGAGAGGAAGCAGCAGGTTTTTTTAGATACTCTGAGCCAGTGCCTCTAATTCTTTGGCAAAGGCTTCTTGCCCAATAAATCGCAGATAGTCCAATGCTTTTTCAATCGTGGACATTCCCAGCGTACGATCTCCTTGAAACAAGGCGTAGATGCCTTCGAAATAACGAATCATCAAGCGGATACGATCATTGTCCGGCGGCAGGTGATCGGCTAGATACGTCAGCACATGCGCCAACTCGGCAGGTTTTTTGCGATCGATAAACAAGAAAGCCGCATTCGTCAGCAATTTTGTGTAGATTTGATAATTGATACTTAGCGTATTGCTGTAAAAAATTTTTTTATTCAGGTGTTTCATTTGATACAAGATGTACTCGTCAGAAAAAAGGAAAAGCAGATTGGTAAATAAGGAGATTTCAAACTTTCCCCACGTGTCGATGCGTTCCAAGTATTTCTTGATGGTCGCTTCGATGATGCAACGTTCTTCCTCGTCGGTAACCACGCCTTTTTTCTCTAAAATCAAAAAGAATTGACTATACAGGACATAATAGAAGAAATCCTTCGTGGTTTTATACAGCGCTTGGGCTTTGTTGATCAAAGAGAGGACTTCAGAATACTTGCTTTCATAGTAAGCGGTGGTCAACTGTTTGGATAGCTGCTTTTTCTCGCTGACTTGATTGTCATCCAAGCGATACTCAAATTCCTCCAAAGTGACATTTAAGCGGTCCAAATACTGGTGCAAAATATCAAAGGCGATGCGGTGCCCTTTTTGTTCAAAGGTTGCCAGTGTACTGCGTTCTGAAATGTTCTCAACCAATTTTCGCTGTGAGATATTTCGTTCCGTTCGTAACTCTTTTAACAAGTCATTGGCCTTCAAAAAATCCCTCCTAAAAAAAGTGGACGGAAAAATAGTCCAAATATGTTACAGCTTTATTTTGCGGGTAAACTTGAAGAAAGTCAATTAAAGGAGGAGAAATGGATGTTTGATTTTTTTAGTTTTCCCTGGGAAGTTGTAGAACTAATGGCTAACGTTTTTTCTTTCTTCAAATAATCGATCCTTTGTGATTGGTTAGCAATTGATTTTTTAACAGGAAAAAAGTATAAGTGGTTTCACGTAATAAGTTACTGTTCATTCGCGCATTCAAACGCCCTCTCCCCAAACAGCTTACCCTGTCAAGGTGCGTAGGTCTGCCGAATCCCTTTTAAAAAAGGAGCAAACACAACAGCGAGTGATTGCTCTTTTTTTGTTGGTCAAAAAACCTGCATACGGCATCCCAACAGTCAGTTTTGTTTTTTCTTGAACATTGGTTCATTCGGATCAGAATAGTAATCAGGATTGAATTCATCATCGATCGATACCCCGAAAAGAGAGACGAGACTGGGAAGAACCCCAATCACGCCGAGGACGACGGCAACTGGAAGGTAGAACTTTTTGCGCTTGTACCACGGAAGCTGCGATTTCTTTTCCATAGGAACTCCTCCTTTTTAAATAGTGTAGCATGTTCTGAGTTGGGTGTGTTAATAATTACCTTCAATATTTAAAAATATACTAAAACGGTATATCTGATGGGATAAAAAGTTTCGCTAGGTAAATTTAGGGAGCGTTCGTTTTTGTCATTGTTGCCGGAATCAAGTTTTATAAAAAAGGAACCGAGTAAGAAAGCCATGTAGTGACCCCAAAAAGTTAGACTTTTATGGAGTGGAGAAATCCACTCCTTTTTTGTACGATAAGATTAACTGTTAGACAGCTGTTTTTACAGCTTCTCGAAACTGAACCGGACTTCGCCAATTTAATTTCTTTTTGATGCGTTTATGGTTGTAATAATAGATATATTGGTCAATTTTTGTTTTCAATTCATCTAAACTCCGATAGACTTCTCCATGAAAAATCTCTTGCTTTAATAAACCAAAGAAGTTTTCCATAGGTGAGTTATCTAAACAATTCCCTTTACGAGACATACTCTGGAAGATTTTATGCTGCTTCAATTTATTCTTATAAGCATTCATTTGATAGGCCCATCCTTGATCTGAATGGAAGGTTCTACGAAATGGACAATCATTTGTCATCTGGATTGCTTCTTCTAATCCTTCCATTATGGCTAGTGCGTTTGGTTTTTCAGAAATCCGATAAGATAGAATTTCACTATTGTAGAAATCCATGAAAGGATCTAAATACAGCTTTTTCTGAT
>NZ_BCPT01000004.1 GCF_001544095.1 Enterococcus casseliflavus NBRC 100478
CATAATATGCGCCCATAGCTCAATTGGATAGAGTGTTTGACTACGGATCAAAAGGTTAGGGGTTCGACTCCTCTTGGGCGCGTAGTCTTTTTATTTGTTTCATTTTTATTATCGGGAAGTAGCTCAGCTTGGTAGAGCACTTGGTTTGGGACCAAGGGGTCGCAGGTTCGAATCCTGTCTTCCCGATTTTTTGATGCCTGAAGCATTCGCTTCAGGTTTTTTTGTGTTTTCAGCCAGTGAGAAGACCTGAAAATATGATACAATAGTAAAAAACGAGGAGGAAATTGTTTGAAGGGAAAAATCATCAAAGCGCTAAGCGGATTTTATTATGTGGCATCAGAAGATGAAATCTTTCAAACCCGCGCTCGAGGAAATTTTCGGAATCGAAAAATCACTCCTTTGGTGGGGGATGAAGTGATCTTTGAAAGCAGCAATCAAACAGACGGTTATCTTTTAGAGATCTTGCCGCGAAAAAATGAGCTGGTTCGACCGCCAGTCGCAAATGTGGATCAAGGGGTGGTCGTGACAAGTCTAGTTGAGCCGAACTTCTCCTATAACCTATTGGATCGCTTTTTAGTGACGTTAGAGTATGAGGGGATCGAACCGATCATCTTTTTGACAAAAGCGGATCTTGTGAAAGATCTTGCCGCAATGAAAGCAATTGAGGAGACCTATCAAGCAATTGGCTACCACGTGATCACGTCAAAAGCAGAAGGCGAAGATCTATTGGAACTTCAACGGTACTTTCCTGAGCGGATCACCGTATTTATGGGACAATCCGGTGCTGGAAAGTCGACATTGCTGAATCGGATCGTCCCAGAATTGGCATTGGAAACGGGAGTGATCTCAGAATCTCTCGGGCGGGGGAAACATACGACCCGTCATGTGGAGCTCTTGCCGATTTGTGATGGATTGGTTGCCGATACACCAGGATTTAGTTCGATCGACTTTTTGGAAATCGAAGCGGTGGAGTTACCCAAACTATTTCCTGACTTTTTAGCGGTAGCTGCCAACTGTCGTTTTAGGGAATGTAGGCACCTTAATGAACCTGATTGTGCAGTTAAGCAGGGGGTTGCAGCAAATGAGATTGCCGAGACTCGTTATAAGAATTACGTGCAATTTTTAGAAGAGATTGAAAACCGACGTCCGGTTTATAAAAAGAAGAAAAAGTGAGGGAAAAGCATGATAAAACTAGCACCATCTATTTTAAGTGCCGATTTTGCAAATCTTCAAAGAGACATTGAGCTGGTAGAGCGCCATGGCGCAGATTATATTCACGTAGACGTGATGGACGGTCATTTCGTCCCTAATATTACCTTAGGCCCAAACATCGTTAAAGCGATTCGCCCAGTTACCAAACTGCCGTTGGATGTTCACCTAATGATCACCGAACCAGAAAAGTATATCCATGCCTTCGCAGAAGCTGGGGCAGATATCATTGGGATCCACGCGGAAGCAACACCTCATATCCATCGTGCGATCCAAATGATCGTGGCAGAAAATGTCAAAGCAGAAATCGTCATCAACCCAGGCACACCAGTATCAGCAATTGAACATGTTTTATCTATGTGTGATCAAGTGTTAGTCATGACGGTCAATCCTGGATTTGGTGGGCAATCCTTTATTGAAGAATCACTAGAAAAAATTGCGGTACTGGCTGCTTTAAAAGAAGAAAAAGGCTACCATTATGATATCGAGGTAGATGGCGGGATCGTTCCTGAGACAGCCAAACGTTGCTTGGAAGCAGGTGCAAATGTCTTCGTAGCAGGAAGCTATATTTACGATGCCGATGAACCTGCAGCACAAATCAGAGCCTTGAAAGAAGCTTTGCAATAAATGAAGATTTTGTTAGCAGCAGGGGGGCGCCCTGAAAATTGGCCACCGCTGATGACGTATGACAAATACATTGGGATTGATCGCGGGGCATTGTTTTTGCTTCAGCACCAACGGCCAGTCGATCTAGCGATTGGTGATTTCGACTCTTTGACCGCAGGCGAACTGCAAGCAGTCAAACAGCAAGTCAACACAGTGATCCAAGCTCCTGCTGAAAAAGATGATACAGATACCCAATTGGCATTGGTGGAGACGTTGCGTCGCTATCCAGAAGCGCAAATCGACTTGATTGGTGCAACAGGAGGACGTCTCGACCATCTTTTAGCCAATCTATGGCTGCCTTTAGAAGATCGGTTTCGTCCATTTGCCCCAAATCTGCGTTTTTTAGATCGTCAAAATGTCGTTCAGTTCTTTTTACCAGGCACCTATCAATTGGAAAAAGAACCCAAGATGCAGTATTTGGCGTACTGCTGTTTGACGCCGGTAACAGATTTGACGTTGACAGGTAGCAAGTATTTATTAGAAAACGTCCAAGTGCCGTACCCAACTTCTTATGCCAGCAATGAATTTCTGACACAAACAGCAGGTTTTTCCTTTAGCAGCGGGATGATAGCAGTCATTCAAAGTTGTGATTAAGAGACGGAACGTCTCTTTTTTTTGTTGAAAATTTCAGAAACTTAATTACAAAAAAAACATTAAGACGGTCAACTTAGCTTTTGTTTGCAGGGTATTAATGGTAAAATTGGAACTACAGTTTGGAATTATTTGAGGTGTCTTTGTGAAAAAGTTTAATCCTAATAAAAATATTATCATCACATTGATTATTGTGATTTTAGTTGTCACCGTATTAAGCGTGACGATCGCCCGCAGAGCTGCGGGAAACTCCACCAATGTTGTGCAATCAACGGTCAATGACTCCGTTGGCTTTATCGATAAAGTGATTACGGCGCCTTTTCGTTGGATCGAAAATGGTGCGAATTCAGTCAAAAACTTGTTTGTGACGTATGAAGAAAATGAACGTTTAAAAGAGAAATTGGACAGTTTTGATGAACTGGAACAAGCGAAGGACAATGCGCAAAGAGAAATCGATGCCTTGAAAGAAGAGCTAGAGCTGAATGCGACCTTGACGAATTATGAACGGATCTCCGCCAATGTCATCAATCGGTCACCTGATACTTGGCAAGATATGCTGATCGTGGATCGAGGCTCAAGAGACGGCGTTGAGGTCAACATGGCGGTCATGTCGCAAAAAGGCTTGATTGGTCGTGTGGTAGAAGTCAATGCGGCTTCTTCTAAAATTGAACTTTTGACTTCTGAAAACCAGAATTCTAACCACTATCCGGTTCGGATCAGCGGCGAAGATGGGTCAAACTTTGGGATTCTAAGTAGTTACGATCAAAAAGAACGTTCCTTGGTCATTACCCAGTTGACAGGGGACAATGAGCTGAAGGAAGGCGATGTCGTGCAGACCTCTGGATTAGGAGGAAACTCACCTGCCGACTTAGCGATCGGAACAGTGATCCGTACCACCAAAGATGAGTTTGGTCTTGATACCCAAGTGTTTGTAAAACCGTATGCCCAAATGTATGATATTCAAGCAGTAACGATTATCAAACGCTTGGCAGGTGAGGAATAGCCATGAAAAAGCATGACTACATCAAATACCTGGCAGCGGGCGTCTTCTTTTTGATGATGTTGGCAGATGGACAACTGACGCGTTTTTTGGAAAAATGGACCCAAGACAATTATATCGCCAGTGCGCATCTTTTATTGATCGCCCTTTTATGTGGCGCGAAGTATTTGCCGAAAAACTTTTTGATCACCACGGCGCTTGTGATCGGCTGCCTCTATGACGTGTATTATGTCGGTGTGATCGGCATCTACACGGTGGCGTTTCCCTTGATCGTATGGATCATGTATATTTTGAAAAATACGCTTTATCAAAATGTATTTACCATGTTTTTCGGAATGATCATCTTTGTTACAAGCTTAGAAGTTGTGACGTTGGGCGTCCAGTTGCTATTTAAGATCGCATCAGTTAGCACGTCATTCTTTGTTTCCCGCTTTTTAGCACCAACGCTTTTATTGAACATCATTTTGTTTATCCTTTTAGTCGTTCCATTCATGAAGCTATTCAAAGACGAATAGCTTCGTTTTTTTTGCGTTTGACTGTATAAAAATAACAGCGATTGAAATGTTTTTGTAATATTCCTTTTATCTCTCTGACATACGGCTGTGTTACAATCACACTATCGTGAAGGACTTTAGGTATTCTTAAGCATTTATACATAAAAAAACCATATTAGGGGAAGCAACAGCCGGAGGAATGAAGAGTGAAAAAGCGAATTTTATCTTTATTGTTAGTAAGTTCAATTGTTCTTACTTCTGCAGCAGCACCGACACTTGTCTTTGCATCAGATTTTGACAATAAAATTGAAGAAAAAAATAAAGAGATCTCTGACTTGCAAAACCAGCAAGCGAGCATCCAGTCACAAGTAGCAGCACTTGAAAGCGACGTGGCAGCAATCAATGAAAAAGCCCAAACTTTGTTGCAACAACAAGGTGATTTGCGTGCGGATTCTGAAAAGTTGAAGCAAGAAATTGCTGATTTGAAAGTCAGAATCGAAAAGCGTGAAGAAGCGATCCAAAAACAAGCCCGTGACGTTCAAGTCAATGGTCAAAGCACGAACTTTATTGATGCAGTATTAGAAGCTGACTCTTTAACAGATGCTATTGGCCGTGTGCAAGCAATGACGACGATCGTCAATGCTAACAAAGATCTTGTGGATCAACAAAAAGCAGACCAAGAAGCAGTTGAAGCGAAAAAAGCGGAAAACGACGATAAATTGGCAGAAATCGCAGCGAACCAATTTGAGCTAGAAACACAATTAGGGGATCTACAAGCCAAACAAGCCGATTTAAATGTTTTACAAGCGGAATTGGCTGTTCAACAAGCATCTAAAGAAGATGAAAAAGCTGATTTAGAAAAACAAAAAGAAGAATATGAAGCAGAACAAGCACGCATCGCTGCAGAAGAAGCGGCGGCAGCTGAAGCAGCTACTCAGGAAGCAGCAGCGTCTAGTGACTCTTCAACGTCAAATTCAACAACACCAAGCGCTACAACAAATTCTAGTTCTACGACTAATAACACACAAGGAGATTCATCACAAGGTGGCGGTTCAACAAATACGACACCATCAACTCCTGCCAACAATAACAATAGCAATAACAACCAAGGATCGAACAATAGCGGCAATGGTGCAAGCAATACTCCTGCACCCGCACAAACGGTCAACGGTTCAGCAATCGTAGCCGAAGCAATGAAATACATTGGTACTCCTTATGTATGGGGTGGGACGACACCAGACGGCTTTGACTGTTCTGGCTTTACACAATATGTATTTGCTAAAGTTGGGATCTCATTACCACGGGTAACGTACGCACAAGAATTTTCTGGTACGGTGATTTCGATCAATGAAGCAAAAGCTGGTGACTTGTTATTCTGGGGTAGCCGCGGAAGCACACACCACGTGGCGATCGCTATGGGTAACGGACAATACGTTCATGCACCAACACCAGGTCAAAATGTTTCTGTTAGCAGTTACTCTTATTACTCACCAGATTTCGCGGTACGCGTAAACTAAATCAATTGAAGCTATTTCAAAAGCTGGCGTTTTACGTCAGCTTTTTTTGATTTCTGTTTTAAAAAACGTATGCTTTTTTTGTTTTCAGTCTTGCCAGAACATCTTATAATAGAGAAGAGAAAGGAAGCGGATAAAATGAACAAGACCTCGTCTTCCAGAGAAAAAATGATAACGGTTAAGTTTTATACGAATTATCTTTCTTGCATGATGATGCCGAATTTAAGTATTTTTATTGCGTGGATGCTGATTTCATTCCTGCTGCCTTTTTTCTCAGTCGATCAACAAGTGATCCAGCAAATGGAACAGGGGGTCTTGACTGTGCTGCTGCCCCTCATGATCGCCTATACAGGTGGGCAGATGTTGGCGCCTGAACGAGGTGGGGTCGTAGGAGCAGTGGCGGTCTTAGGGGCTATTCTCGCAACCGATATTCCCCAGGTCTTTGGGGCGATGCTGCTGGGACCGCTAGCGGGCTGGCTATTGTACCGCAGTGATTCGATCGTGAACAAAGTCAAAAGTGGCTATGAGATGCTGGTGCGCAATTTTATTGCAGGTGCGTTTGGCGGACTCCTCTTTTTAGGCAGTTACTTCCTATTGGCGCCGCTTTTTAATTGGTTCAGTCTCGGCAGCTATCAGCTCGTTGATTATTTTGTTCAGCAAAACGTTTTGCCCTTTATTCATATCATTGTAGAACCATTGAAGGTTTTGTTTTTTAATAATATTGTCAACCATGGTCTATTTACACCGCTAGGGATCGAAGCAGCGGCACTCAATGGTCAGTCGGTTTTATTTTTGATCGAGGCCAACCCCGGTCCAGGATTAGGGGTCTTAGCGGCGTATCTTTTTTTTGGTTCAAAGCGAAACCGAACGAATGCCGCAGCATCCGTTTTTGTGCAGGCTATTGGTGGGATTCATGAAGTGTATTTCCCGTTTGTTCTGCTCGATCCTTGGGTGTTGCTCGGTCCGATCGTTGGTGGTTTCAGTGGCACGCTGATCTTCCAATTTTTAGGGGTAGGCTTAAGAGCGCCTGCGTCTCCGGGCTCGATCTTAGCGATTTTACTCAATACACCGCCGTCTATGATCCTAGGTGTCTTAGCTGGGATTATCGTCAGTACGGTCGTATCGTTTGCGATCGCTAGTGTGCTGTTAAAACGGAAGTCCAATACAGAAAATGAGGAGCGTAAGATGCCGAAAATGAAGAAAGTCACGGAGATCGTCGTGGCCTGTGACGCAGGGATGGGGTCCAGTGCGATTGGTGCCAGCATACTAAAAAAACAGTTACAAGAAGCCCAGCTAACGTTTCCTGTCCGCTATCAATCGATTTATCGTGTGATCGATGATCCCGCGCTTTTGGTGATCACCCAACGGGAATTAGCAGCTATTGCCCAAAAGCAGACACCACACGCACAGCATTATGTGTTAGATAATTTTTTGGCGGCTGATGAGTATGCCCCGCTGATCCTAGAATTACAAAGAAGAGAACAGGATCCGCAAAAATCGCTGCAAACCGAGGCAGCAAGTTCGTTAGGATTTTCAACGATCATCTTTTTGTATACTGGAAAAAAACGCGGTTCACAAACGATGGCAGTGGAGATACTAAGCAAAATGGCCCGCCAACAAGCGCTGTCTTTGACCATCAAAAAAATGGCGTATGAAGGACAAGCTCTTGACCCTACGGCAATCTATATCCTCCCGAAAGAACTTGCAGAAAAGTGCCTGATCCCAGATGTTCCTTTGCTGGTGGTGGATGATTTATTGACGACAGATGCGTATCGTCAGTTACTGACAGAAGGAGTCGACTATGTTTTTGACCAATCGTGAAACACTTTTATTAACGGAATTGATGAATAGTACCGGTCCAGTTTCTTTAGATCGCATGATGCAAGTCTTAAAAGTCAGTAAACGAACGGTGTACCGTGAACTGGCTAATTTAGAAAAATCGCTGGAAACAGTAGGAGCTACCTTAGAGAAGGTCGGTCGTGGTCATTTCCAAATTTTTGCATCAGAAACGAGCATTCGCCAATTGCAAGAAGCCATTATGGCAGATACCGATCAAGAATTCGCGGCTAGTGAGCGACAACATCGTATTTTGCTGCAACTGACTACCGCCACGAAGCCTGTATCTAGTCATTTCTTCTTGGATCGCTACCAAATCAGCAATACGACGTTTTTTTCAGATATCAAACAGCTAGAAGAAAGTCTCGCACGGCTGCCGTTAAGGATCGTGCGCAATCAAGGGTATGAGATCGAAGGCTCCGAAAAATATCGGCGGTTGATCACAGCCAATACACTAGTGATGGAGATCAATGAGTACCAATTTTTCCATTTACTGGAAACCGATGATGAAGCCCCGTTTATTTTTCAATTTCTGTCCCGTGACCATCTATTGCTAGCCCAGCGGCTGATTCGAGAAACCATCGAGCCGCAGTTCAAGGAACTTAGTGACCGCAAATTGGCGTTTATCGTCTTGATGCTGGCGCTAGCCATGGATCGGGTAGCTTTGGGCTACACGGTGGAAGAAGAGACGTACCCGAGTCAGATCAACAAAGACTTGCTGAAGGTGGCGAAAAAGATTTTTGCTCAGATCGCCGAAAAGACGAAACTGCTTTATTCCATCAACGAAATCGTCTTTTTTGCCGTGTTACTAGGTGATTTTGCTAATTCCTTTGATCGTGATTTTTTTGATGACAATTTTGATACCGACTTGGCTTATCGTGTAAAACGCTTGATCGAATTGGTCAGTGAGCAAACGGAAGTGGCGTTTTATGAAGATACGAACTTGTATAAAATGCTGCTGACCCATATCTCAGGAGTGATGACGCGGGCGATTTTAGAAGAAGATCATTTGAACAACCCTATCCTAGAAAAAATCATGAACCAGTATGTCGAGATCGCCAGCGGGATTCGTAATCATCTGCCGCAGGTCTTTCCGCAGCAGCAGTTCTCGGAAGAAGAAATCGCCTATATGGTCCTGCATTTTGCCAATTCGTTGGAAAAAAATCCGAAAGTGTTAGAAGTCAATATTGCAGGGATCTCTCCTAGCGGATTAGCCTCCATCAGTTTATTAGAGATGCAGCTGCGGAAACATTTTCCCTTTATCAATCAAATCACCTTCTTTCGAGTGGGGGATGTCAAACGGGAAAATATCGAGGAGACCTATGACTTGGTGATCTCGACTTCCTTGCTGCCAGGGTATCAAGGAGAGTACAAACTCGTTTCACCGATCCTGCTAGAAGAAGACATTCAAGAGTTGAAGAAGGCCTTCCAAGCCATTAGTCAGAAAAAACGTTCCGCAAAAAAAGCACCCTCTGCTTTGGTCAAAGAGGAATCCTATGAAGCGGTCTTGGCTTTTATCGAAGCCATTAACCAGCTATTGGCGCTGTTTCAAGTGCAAGCCATTGATAACCCAGCGGACTTGGAAGAAACGTTGCAGCTGGTGCTGACGTCTTTTGATGAACATGTTGTTTTGGATCGTGAGAAAGTCGTTGATCGTCTCTTACGGCGCTACTTCCAAGCGCCAGTGGGCATTCCTGACACTCACTTTGCCTTGTTTCACGCGGCGAGCTCGGCGATCCTGCAACCAGTTTTTCGTATTTTCGACTTGAAACAGCCTTTGCCCCTTTTAGCGATGGATAAAAAAGAAATCGCTGTTACCCGTTTATTAGTCATGCTGGCGCCGTATCCTATCAATGAAACAAGCTCTCAGATGTTAGGAAAAATCAGTGGTTCGATCATTATGAATGATCTAAATACGGAGATTTTTAATTCGGGCAATGATTCGATTATTTATCAGTTGCTCTCTTCGCTCTTGATTGAAGAAGTAAAACAATAGGAGGGATCAGCGATGTATATTCCACAGGAGCGGATTTTGTTGGATCAACACTTTACCGATGCCACAGAGGCCCTGAAAAAAATTGGTGAGTACTTAGTCAACCAGGAGATCGTTTCCTTCCCCTATGTCAAAAGCCTTTTGCGGCGCCATCAAAAAACAGGTGTTTACATCGGCAACTTTGTGGCATTGCCCCATGCGGAAGAAGAAGCCCAGCAATGGATCAAGGAAGAAGGACTCTTTTTGATCCAAGTGCCTGATGGCGTCGACTTCGGCACGAAGGAGCAGCCTAAAATCGCTACGATCCTTTTCGTAGTCGTCCTAAAAGAGCAGCAATTAGCTGTTTTGCAAGAAATCGCCTTTTTTTGTTCTGATATGCAAAATGTTCGGGCGCTTAGTGATGCCGAATCGGTTGAAGAGATCCAACAGATTTTGCTGGCAGAAGAATAAGCGATCAGCAGCAGACTGGCTTGCAACAAGAGCAGCGAACGAAATACATGAATGAGCTGCCTCCGTGTACTTGCTCTTTCTACCTTGTGTAGAAGGAGTGAGTACACGTTTTTTTTGTGTTTTGGCAAAATCCCAAAAATGCTCCACGTGAAACATAACAAAAATAAGCGAGTGCAGGGGCTGCTCGCCTTTTTTTGTTATGCCTGTTTGGCTACAAGTTTTGGCACAGTTTTTTGTGCCAAAGTACGACTTTCGAGCTTTTTGGGAAGCGCCTACAATAAGGGTGTAAGCAGACGAGAGGAGAGAAAAAAATGGAACAGACACAAAAAGCAGCCAAATCATCAGTCAAAGCAAAAGTTCAAAAATTAGGCAGTACGTTGTCGAGTATGGTGATGCCGAATATCGGCGCATTGATTGCATGGGGTGTATTAACGGCATTATTTATTCCAGATGGGTATTTACCAAATGAAGCCTTTGCAACGATGGTCGGTCCAATGCTAACGTATTTGATCCCAATCTTGATTGGGTATACTGGCGGGAAAGTGATTGCTGGTGACCGCGGAGCCGTGGTTGGGGCGATCGCAACGATGGGGGTCATCGTCGGAACGGATATCCCAATGCTATTGGGTGCGATGATCATGGGTCCTTTAGGCGGTTGGGTCATCAAGAAATTTGACGAGATCTTCCAAGACAAAGTTCGCGCTGGCTTTGAAATGTTGGTCAACAACTTTTCATCAGGTTTGATCGGTTTTGCCTTAGCATTACTGGGCTTTGTAGCAATCGGACCAGTTGTGAACACCTTGACAGAAGCAATGGCAGCAGGGGTCGAAGTGATCGTCAATGCCCACTTGATTCCATTAGCCAATATCTTTATTGAACCAGCAAAAATCTTATTCTTAAACAATGCTATCAACCATGGAATTTTGACACCATTAGGTACTGAGCAAGTCAGCGAATTTGGGAAATCGATCCTTTACTTATTAGAAGCCAATCCTGGACCTGGTTTAGGAGTCTTGCTAGCCTTCACTTTCTTCGGAAAAGGAGCAGCGAAATCTTCGGCACCTGGAGCGATCATCATTCACTTTATCGGTGGGATCCATGAGATCTACTTCCCATACGTCATGATGAAACCATTGATGTTCTTAGCCGTGATTGCCGGCGGTGTATCAGGAAGCTTTACCTTCCAATTGTTAGGTGCAGGCTTACGGGCACCTGCTTCACCAGGTTCGATCATTGCGATCTTAGCAATGACGCCATTCAACTCGGTGATGAGTGTCGTTTCTGTCTTAGCGGGAATTGCCGTAGGAGCAGGCGTATCCTTTATCGTCGCTGCCGCGATCTTGAAAGCAGATGCGAAGGATACGGTGGATAATTTTGAAGAAAAAGTACAACAAACGCAAGCAGCAAAACTTAGCTCAAAAGGCTTGGCGGCTCAACCAATGACTGGCATCAATCGTATCATCTTCGCATGTGATGCAGGCATGGGCTCCAGTGCTATGGGGGCATCGATCTTACGGAAAAAAGTCAAAGAAGCGGGTCTTCCACAAAATGTCTCGAATTCCGCCATCAACAATTTAACGGACGATGCCAATACGCTGATCGTCACTCAAGAAGAATTGCAAGAACGTGCCAAACAAAAAGCGCCAAATGCGACCTTTGTCGCGGTTGAAAATTTCCTGAACTCTCCACGGTACGATGAAATCGTAGCCACATTGTCAGGGACTAAGACAACGGGGGAGTCAGCAAAAAAGTCTGAAGCAGGCAACCAGGTAGATGTTCCTTCCGCCAATGACCTTAAGCAAGTCAGCGAAATCATTTTGGCCCACGATGATCGCAAAGGTTCGGCAACGATGGCTCAGAAAGTCTTCCAAGATCTTTTAGCCAAAGAAGCTCTGACGATGCCGATCAGAAAAAGCCATATCAATGATCTCCATGCCAACGCCTCTTCACTGGTGATCACAAAAGAAGCCCTAACGCCGCAAGCGCAAACGTCAGCGCCAGAAGCGATCCACCTATCTGTCAATAATTTGATGGGAACGACGAACTATCAACGGATCGTAGCATCGATCAAAGCAGCAAATTAAGAAAGGATGAGTCGAATGCAAGTATTAGAAAAAGACATGATTGAATTGAACAAACAATTTGCGACCAAAGAAGAAGCCATTCGTTACTGCGGCGAAAAATTGCTGGCGGCAGGCTGTGTGGAAAAAGAATACGTCGAAGCCATGCTTGAGCGTGACGAGATGCTCTCAGTCTATATGGGGAACTTTATTGCGATTCCTCACGGCACGGATGAAGCCAAAAAATACGTCAAAAAATCTGGTATCTGTATCGTGCAAGTACCGGATGGCGTGAATTTCGGTACCGCGGACGAAGGAAAAATTGTCACCGTCCTTTTCGGCATCGCGGGCAAAGGGGAAGATCACCTGCAATTGGTCCAACAAATCGCCCTCTTTTGCAGCGATATCGATAACGTTGTCGAATTGGCGGATGCCTTAGATAAAGAAGAAATCGCCCAAAGTTTGACCGTAGCATAAGGATTTAAGGAGGAGACAAGACATGAAGGCAGTTCACTTTGGTGCAGGTAATATTGGTCGCGGCTTTATCGGCGAGATATTGGCTGCCAACAACTTTGAAATCACATTTATTGATGTCAATGAAACGATCATTGACGCCTTAAAAGCAAGACAAGGGTATACGATCGAATTAGCCGATGAGACCCAAGAACAGATCCACATCGAGCATGTGACGGGATTGAACAATGCCAAAGAACCAGAAGCGGTGATCCAAGCGATCGCCGAGGCAGACATCCTTACGACCGCCATTGGTCCCAACATTTTGCCGCATATCGCTGAGCTGATCGCCAAAGGCTTAGAAGCACGTCAGCAACACCCAGACAAGCCAGCCATTGATGTGATCGCCTGTGAGAACATGATCGGCGGATCGACCTTTTTAAAAAGCGAAGTGCAAAAATACGTTGCGGATTGGTCAGCATTGGAAGCGACGGTTGGTTTTCCAGATGCAGCGGTGGACCGCATCGTACCGCTGCAGCACCATGAAGATCCTTTATTCGTTCAAGTAGAACCTTTTTGCGAATGGGTGATCCAAGAGTCAGGGATGAAATCCTCGATCCATCTGCAAGGGGTCCATTATGTGGCGGACCTGGAACCGTATATTGAACGGAAATTATTCAGTGTCAATACGGGTCATGCTACGGTAGCGTACACAGGCGCCCTCCAAGGCTATCAGACGATCGATGAAGCGATGCAGGACCATTTAGTGGTGATCCAATTAAAATCCGTTCTCGAAGAAACTGGGCGGCTTTTAATTGAGAAGTGGGCCTTTGATCCCGAAGAACATGAACGGTATATCGAAAAAATCATCCAACGCTTTAAAAACAAACACATTTCCGATGCTATCACTCGGGTGGCACGGACACCTGTCCGCAAATTAGGGACCGAAGAACGTTTTATCCGACCAGTCCTTGAGTTAGAAAAACGCAACATGCAGCCAGATCATCTCTATGAAACGATCGGCATGATCTTCAACTACAAAGACCCTGAAGATGAGCAAAGCCAACAGTTGCAAGTACTTTTGGATGAAAAATCACTACCGGAAGTCATTGCAGAAATCACTGGCTTACAAGATGAAGACATGATTGAAACGATCCGACAAAACATTGAAAAATATGCGTATGTTGCCGCATAAAAACGAGTAACACACAGAACAAGCAGATAAATTGCCGCATCCGTAAAAGCTAGCTCAACAAGCGAGCTTTTGCGGATGTGGCAATTTCTTTCAACGCTTGTTCTGTATTTTTTTGCTCACTGATTGACCTTTGCTGCTAACTTGACGATAATAAGAAAAGAAATGAGGGAGAGCGATGGAACGATGGTTTGAAGAAGCCCAGCTTCAAGTAATTGAGTTGCCAATCGAATGGCAGGAAAACCGCCCCGTCTATCGGGCCTTTATCCGTGAATTGCCGACGATCCAAGCAGAAGGAACTTCGCGGCAAGCTGTTTATCGGCAGTTGGCAGAAGCCTATGCGGCTTACCTTGCCCAACTTCGAGAGGCCAATGAGGCACAGGAAGAAATGACATCTTCTTTATTATCGACGGAAGAGTTATTGCGCTATTACGATGGCGAGACTTTCGATGGTTTTGAGCTGCCCTCTGACGAGTAACGGGAAACGAGCCATTCACTGAAAACTGAAAAGCTATGCAAGAAAAAACCGCTCAGCTGCAGCTCGATCGATACGAAGGATCGAACGCTGCAACTGGCGGCTTTTTTTCTCTAAGAAACCAAGTCTTATTCGTGGTTAGTTCAATGCCTCGGTAATGGCTTGATTGAAGGCATCTAGATCATCTGGGTTTCGGCTGGTGATCAACCGATAGGTTTCGTCGATCACGACGGGCTCATCTTTGACGGTGGCACCTGCGTAGGCTAAATCTGGTCGCACAGAATCATAAGCCGTCAAGGTCAAATCTTTTGTCAGTCCTGTTTGGATAAACAGTTGTGGGCCGTGGCAAATGGCAAAGACGGGACGATCAGATGTCAAAAAGTCTTTCGTCAATGACACATAGCGCTCATCGGTCCGTAATTGGTCAGGGGAGAAACCGCCTGGGATCAACAAAGCATCAAAACTTGCAGGATCGATCGTATCGATGGTCGCATCGACGGTAAATGTTCCACCTTGTTTGCCTTCGACGGTCTCGGCGCCTTCATTACTAATAACGACTACTTCGTGTCCAGCCGCTTCCAGTGCTTCTTTTGGTGACGTCAACTCAACATCTTCAACTAGATCAGTGACAATAACAGCAACTTTACTCATTCGATCTCCTCCTTATTACTTGATGAACAATTTGTTCACCTGCTATTATTTATGCTAACGAAGATTTTCGCTGTTGACAAATCATCTGTTTGTCCGCAGCTTGAAAAAGAAAGAAGGCAACGCCATGGCAACGATCCAACTATTTATTTCTGATACCCCCCTTTGCTTTGAAAAAGCGGAATTCACTTTTATGGAAGAAAGATTTGTCATCGAGAAACAGCAATTATTTGAAAAAGTTGATGCGGTGATGCATCAGGAGGTATCCTCGGCCTTGGTTTCATTGGTAGAAAAAGCCCTTTTGACGCTAGAAGCGATCGGGGAAGAAGAGGATTATTTCGACCTGCTTTATTTGACCTATGAGAATACCTGCCATTCCCTCAGCGGACAGCAATTACTCGCACAGCCGTTTCCAGCTGTAGAAGCAGCCTTGCAGCCAGTCTTTGATGAGTTGGCAGAACCGATCGTAGAAAAGTTTTATGAGGAGCTGACCAATCAGCTAGAAGAAGTCGCTGATGATGAACTGTTTAGTTCTTATTATCTGGATGAGGAGGAAGCGGTGATCCAAATCGATGCCCCGATCCAACATGAAGAAGTGATCGCCTTGCCCGCCCTTTTACGGGATTACCATGGCACGTTGCGATTGACCTTTGAAAAGTTTTATGAATACCTTGTGTAGCGGCGGCAACTGCCGTCGTTGTTTTTTGTGAAAACAGTTACATGTTTAGTTTTTTTTTAAATCCTGCGACAGAAGCCTCGGGAATCTTGACCCTTTTGTCAGAAACGATTATAAAGGTAAGAAGAGGCTGAAGGAACCGAGGCTGCCAATGGGCAACATCGGGTAAGAAAAGGATGAGAATCATGCGAAAAGTCCCGCCTATTTTAAAACCAATTGCACTTTTAACGATATCAACGATCATTGCCACTGCCACCGGCGTGGTGAATTCAGGCAGCTACCGCCAACCAAGTCGTGCGACGGAAACGACAGAGACGACAGAAACGACCGAACAAGCACCAAGTGAAAGCACACCCTCTTCGATGACAGAAGACAGTCAAAATCAGACACCTGCTAGCACGGACTCACAACCGACGAACGATGACCAGCAGACAACACCGTCATCCAGCAGTGAACCAGCAACACCAGCAACGACTCCGTCTTCTTCGGTGCCTGCAGAAACGACGCCATCAAGCGATGCCAATGTTTCACCAGCACCATCGGAAAACAATCAGGAAACACCTTCTTCAAGTGAAGAGACCACGCCAGATCCACAAGGGATCATGGATGAGAATCAAGGAAATGAGTAGGTGAGAAAATGACGCTTATTTTAGATTTAATCAACGGCATCCATAAATTTTTGGGCTATCTCGATATTAGTCCTAAATATTTGAACCGTGCCTATACCATCCTCAGTATCATTCCAACGGCGTATATTTTGCGGATCGTCTACGGGATGTTTGCGAACCAAAACTATTTTCAAGCGATCCTTTATACGGTCGGCTTTTTGGTCTTAGTCTACTTCTGGGTACTGAATATCTTCTATTATTTCTTAAACAAAAATATGAAGTTCGATGTCACTCAGGCCTTTGTCAAAGTTTTACCAGACGAAGTCTTCAATATTGAAGGAGAAACCATCAGCACCACCGACATTGATCGTTTGACGACTGAAAAAGCGGTGATCCATTTTGAAGAAGACTATCAGCTGGTATTGGCGAATCATTTGCAGACCTTGATCGCTCAAGAAGAATTGGCGATCAAACCGTCATCCAACGGCTTTACGATCCCGAAAAACACCTTGTATCCTTACTATTTTGTTAAACAGCAAGGGGAAAATGAGTACGCATTGCAGATCGGTACTAGCTACACGGAGATGACGAAAGTCGGCACGATCCAATGGACAGGCAAACAGCCCTTAGAACCAGTGGGCTTATTTATCACTGGCGGTGATTTTGTCAAAAATGATGTGAAATACCATGAACCATACAGTTTGAAATTGTACGTCAAAAAAGAGATTTCTGAAGAAGAACCACAGACCTCAAGACAGGCGTATCGACGACAAGCACGCAAATAAGAAAAGGCAGTTCCCCCAGAGCGTTCTCTGAAGGGACTGCCTTTTTGGTATCTCGGTTATTCGATCGGGATATTTTTTGCGGGTGCATCTTTGTAGCTGGCTTTTGGTAACGTCAGGGTCAAAACGCCGTCTTCAAACACTGCTTTAATGGACTCGTCATCAATGTCTGTGATGGTGAAGGTTCGTTGATAGGCACTGCTAGAGCGTTCTTTGCGCAAATAATGTCCGAAATCCTCCACGGTTTCCGTGGTCTCTGTTTGAGCCGCTGAAATCGTCAGCGTGTTGTTGACGTAACTGACGCGGATGTTTTCTTTCTTGATGCCGGGTAAATCTGCTTGAACGAGATACTTGTCTTCGTACTCTTTAATGTCCGTATTCATTTGCCGTTCTTGCCAAAAACTGTTCATTAATTTGCCTAATAGTTCTTCGCCGCCTGCGAAATCTCTTGGAATCAAATTTGCCATGTGGTTCCCCCGCTTTCTTTTATCTATTGAGTTGGTACTTCTATTTTACGAGGAACCAAGCCAAAGGGCAACCAAAATGGCAACAATCATAAAAACAAGAGAAATCACTCAACTATCTTATAAGAATCTGCTATGATAGAACTAAATAACTATCAGATGATTGGATGAATGAAGATGGAGATTATTGAAAAAGCGCCAGCTAAGATCAACCTCGGTCTCGATGTGTTAGAGAAAAGAACAGACGGCTACCATGAGTTGGAAATGGTGATGTCTAGTGTTGATCTAGCCGACCGTCTGATAATGGAAGAGATAGCAGAAGATAAGATCATTATAGAAACCAACAAAGCCTTTTTGCCGATCGACAAACGCAATAATGTCTATCAAGCCGCCAGTATCTTAAAAAAACGCTACGGCATAAAAAAAGGCATCCGTATCCGCATCACCAAGAATATCCCGGTGGCAGCTGGGTTAGGTGGGGGCAGTACGGATTGTGCGGCAGCGCTGCGGGGGATGGTTCGCCTCTGGCATTTAGACCTTTCCATGGCAGAGCTGATCGATATTGGTATGGAAGTCGGCACCGATGTTCCCTATTGTCTTTATGGGACCACTTCCCACATTGCAGGAAAAGGGGAGCTGGTGACGCCGCTGCGGCCGATGCCGCAATGTTGGGTCATCTTGGTTAAACCTCGTTTGAGTGTTTCAACGGGGAAAATCTTTCAAGAAGTTGAGCTAGACCAACTGCACCATCCAGATATCGCGGCATTGTCGGCCGCCGTCTTAGCCGAAGATTACCCAGCAATGATCGCTGCCATGGGCAATAGCCTAGAAGCCATCACGATCCCGAAGTATCCGATCGTCCAACAGATCAAAGATCGCATGATGAAATACGGCGCAGACGTTGCCTTGATGACCGGCAGCGGACCGACTGTCTTTGCCCTTTGTCAAAAATATTCGCGGGCACAGCGGGTCTATAATGCCTTAAAAGGATTCTGCGATGAGGTTTATCTTGTACGTACATTGAAATGAATGAGTCAAGGGCACAGGCTGGATTCGCCTGTGTTTTTTTGTATGCCTTCTATTTCAATAGTAAAGAAAAAGGCAGCTGAAGTGGGGAAGGAAGCATCTAGAAGCTGCCCTACACAAAAGTCCCCGACGAAAATAAGGCGTCGGGGTCTGATTCTTTACGTAAAGCAAAGGCTATTCTTTTTGGTGCTGCTTCTTTGCGGATTTTTTCTTTTTGTCTTCTTCGTACAATGGTTTGTCGATCGTTTTGCGGATTTCTTCGGTTTGCTGCGATGCAGGATCTTCTGGTAAGACGATTCGAGTCAACAAGTCGCTGTTGTTTACAGTTGGCGGCACAGTTACAAATTCGTTCATCTTCGTTTCCTCCAAGTGCTTTTAGGTTATTATCCTACATACTCTCTAATTTTTCAAGCTGGTACAGCAGGGGCGCATGGCGAATGGCGTAAAATATGGCTAAGTTCCTGAGAGAAGAATCCGCTTCAAATGAACGTTTTCTCCTATGTTTTCCGATTTATCTCGAAATAAAAGTTTTAAATCGTAAAACGTACGATTTGTCTTGACGAACCGGAAATCATTTGATAGAGTAACTTTTGCTAACAAAACGGAGTTGTTCCGTTTTAAAATAAAAAGAAGAGCCAGCAAATGGAAGGGGAAATCCCGATGAAAAAAATCTTACTTACTACAGCACTCCTTTTAGGGGGCGTGCTTCTTGGCGCTTGTGGGCAGCAAGAAGCGACAAGCCAATCGAGTGACACCGAGAAGCTGTCGATCGTCACGACGTTTTATCCAATGTACGAATTTACGAAAGAAGTCGTAGGCGACGCAGCAGAGGTCTCCTTGTTGATCCCTGCAGGAACCGAACCCCATGACTATGAGCCAAGTGCCAAAGATATGACCAAAATCATGGATGCAGATGCCTTTGTCTACAATAGTCCTGAGCTAGAAACTTGGGTCGCTAGTTTGACGGATTCCGTCGATCCTGAGCAAACAGCCGTGATCGAAGCGGCCAAAAACATTCAGTTGGTGGAAGGCACAGAGGAGGAAGATCATGACGCGCATGATCACGAAAGCGAAGACAGCCATGAAGGCCATGATCATACGTACGATCCTCATGTTTGGACCGACCCAGTCTTAGCGATCCAAGAAGTAGAAACGATCCGCGATGACTTGATTGCGAAGTTTCCTGAGCAAAAGGCAACTTTCACGGAAAATGCAGCTGCCTATATCGAAAAGCTTTCTGCTTTAGATGAAGCCTACCAAGCGGCGTTAAAGGATGCGACCCAACGAACCTTCGTTACGCAGCACGCAGCCTTTGGCTATTTGGCACGGCAGTATGATTTAGTCGAAGAATCGATTTCGGGCATTTCACCCGATCAAGAACCAACGCCAAGTCGGTTGGCTGAGCTGAAAGAATATGTAGAAGAAAAACAAGTCAAAGTTATCTATTTTGAAGAAAACGCGTCATCGAAGGTGGCTGAGACCTTAGCGTCTGAAACAGGAGTGGAGCTGGCGGTCTTGAATCCATTAGAAAGCTTGACGCAAGAGCAGATGGATAACGGCGAAACATACCTGTCTGTAATGGAAGACAATTTGGCAGCATTACAAAAAAGTATTCACTAAGGAGGCGCCTGCGTGCGTTATATCGATGTAAAAGATTTGACCTTTTATTATGATGATGAACCCGTCCTGGAAGACATTTCCTACTTTGTCGAAGACGGCGAATTCGTGATTTTGACTGGCGAAAATGGGGCGGCAAAATCTACTTTGATCAAAGCAACCCTTGGTTTGTTGAAACCTTCTAAAGGAGCAGTCACCTTGGCGACCAAAAATGCTGCTGGTGAAAAATTAAGCATCGGCTACATTCCTCAGCAGATTGCTTCCTTTAACGTCGGGTTCCCCAGCACCGTTTTGGAATTGGTCCAATCGGGCCGCTACCCAAGAGATCGCTGGTTCAAGCGCTTGACGAAACGAGACCATGAACATGTCCGCCGTGCATTAGATGCCGTCGGTATGTGGGACGTGCGTCATAAACGGATCGGCGAGTTGTCCGGTGGCCAAAAGCAGCGGATCAGCTTGGCACGGGTCTTTGCCACGGACCCTGATTTATTTATTTTAGATGAACCGACTACGGGGATGGATGAACAATCCCGCAATCTGTTTTATGAACTGCTGCGGCACAATGCTCATGACCACGGCAAGTCGATTTTGATGATCACCCATGATCATGAAGATATCAAAGAATACGCGGACCGTCAGATCCGTTTAGTGCGGAAGGAGGATTCACCATGGCGTTGCTTTCATATGAATTCATGAGAAGAGCTTTTCTTGCGGCGATTTTTATTGCTGGTATCGCACCGATGCTGGGGGTCTTTCTAGTGATTCGGCGACAGTCATTGATGGCTGATACGCTGTCCCATGTCTCTTTAGCAGGGGTGGCACTAGGCTTCTTTCTAAATCTAAATCCGAGTTTGACGACGCTATTGATCGTAGTCATTGCCGCAATCATTTTGGAATACTTGCGAACACTGTACCGCAGTTATTCAGAGATCTCGATCGCCATTTTGATGTCCGGCGGCTTAGCGTTAGCCCTCGTCTTGATGAACCTTAGCGGGGGGAACTCCGCAACGAGTATCCAATCGTATTTGTTTGGGTCGATCGTTACGATCACACAAGAACAAGTCTGGATCTTAGGCTTTTTGTTTTTAGTCGTTTTTGCTTTATTCTTCTTATTCAAACGGCCCATGTACATTTTGACCTTTGATGAAGATACCGCCCATGTCGATGGCTTGCCTGTGCGAGTGATGTCGATGCTCTTTAATGTCTTGACGGGGGTGGCAATCGCCATGATGATCCCGATTGCGGGTGCATTGTTGATCTCTGCGATCATGGTTTTACCAGCTGCCATCAGTATGCGTTTAGGCAAGAGCTTCAATGCCGTGATTTTGATCAGTGTCGTGATCGGCATGATTGGGATGATGTCTGGTTTGACCAGTTCCTTTTATTTGGACACACCACCGGGAGCGACGATCACGCTGGTTTTTATCGCTCTTTTCTTAGTGATCAATTTGATCAAACGCATCGTGATCCTAGTGCAACGAAAACAACGCCTAAAATAAAGGGCTTTATGAAAAAGAAACGAAGAATTTTCGTTTCTTTTTTTTAAACTCTAATCAAAACCGAACAATATAAGCAATATTTTAGATAATGCTCGCATTTATCCCGAAAAAGCCTTATAATAAGGCGAATAAACTAAAGGAGTTGTCCGGTGTGAAAATACGTCGAAGTGAACGACTGATCGATATGACACATTACTTGTTGAATCATCCCCATGAATTGATTTCATTGTCCTTCTTTTCTAAACGATATGCCTCTGCAAAATCATCGATTAGCGAAGATTTATCTATTATCAAAAAGACCTTTAAAGAACGAGGAACAGGCATTCTTGATACCGTGCCAGGCGCTGCTGGCGGTGTTTTTTTTGTGCCTGAAATTTCTGAAGAAGAAGCGTATGCGTACGTCGAAGGGCTGGCAGAACGCTTGTCTGAGCAAGACCGTTTGTTGCCTGGCGGCTATGTTTATCTATCTGACTTATTAGGCGAACCGGAATTGCTGCGCCAAGTCGGCCGCATCATCGCTTCCAAATATTTAGGCGAACAAATCGATGCGGTGATGACCGTTGCTACTAAAGGAGTGCCGATCGCTCAAGCAGTCTCTTACTACTTGAATGTTCCCTTCGTGATCGTGCGTCGTGATTCCAAGATCACTGAAGGCTCGACCGTGAGTGTCAATTATGTCTCTGGTTCTTCAGAGCGCATCGAAAAAATGGAATTATCCAAACGCAGCTTAAAGCGCGGCTCTAGAGTATTGGTGGTCGATGACTTTATGAAAGGCGGCGGCACGGTCAATGGGATGAAGAGCTTGATTGAAGAATTTGAAGCCGAATTAGTCGGTATTACGGTTTTTGCCGAAACGAAATTCAAAGGCAAGCGGGCCATCAGCGATTACAGTTCTCTGCTGTATGTTGAAGATGTCGATACCCAGACCAAAACGATCTCGGTAGTACCGGGAAATTACTTTGAGAAAAAAGCCTGATTTTTTGTGGCTCTTAGACTGGCGCAAGCAGCTGTTTTTTAAACGGCGGCCGCCAGTCTTTTTTTTGATTGGTCTAGGTGGGGATTCCTTAAATCGTTGAAATTTACAAGTACTTGGGCTAAACTGTTTATAGGAAATTCAATGAACAAAAATCGTTCAGATTGATAGGAGTGGAATACGTGGACGCACGTTTTGCAATAATTTTAGCGGCTGGAAAAGGCACGCGCATGAAATCGAAGTTATATAAAGTGTTACATCCTGTTTGTGGCAAACCAATGGTGGAGCACATCATGAATCGAGTGGTGGAAACCAATCCTGAAGAGATCGTGACGATCGTCGGTCACGGGGCAGAAATGGTCAAAGAGCAACTGGGGGATCGCACCAACTATGCCTTACAAGCCGAACAATTGGGTACTGGCCATGCTGTCGTTCAAGCCGAATCGTTTTTAAAAGGCAAAAAAGGGACGACCTTAGTGATCAGTGGGGATACACCGTTATTGACGACGGAAACCTTGAATAACTTGTTCGATTACCACCAAGGGAAAAATGCGTCGGCGACAATCTTAACGGCGCAAGCGGCAGACCCAACAGGCTATGGCCGAATCGTGCGGGATCGTGTCGGTATCGTGGAGAAAATCGTTGAGCAAAAAGATGCGTCGATCGAAGAAGCGCTGATCCAAGAAATCAATACAGGGACGTATTGCTTCGATAATGAATTGTTATTTGACGCCTTGGCAAAATTAGATACGGACAATGCCCAAGGGGAGTACTACTTGACTGATATCATCGAGATCTTAAAGGAAGACGGCAAAATCATCGCTGCTTATCAAACCGAAGATTTTCATGAATCATTAGGAGTCAATGACCGCATCGCCTTAGCCGAAGCCAATCGCTTGATGCGTCAGCGGATCAATCGTCAGCACATGCAAAATGGCGTGACCTTGATCGATCCGGCAACGACTTATATCGACGAAGGTGTTGTGATCGGCTCAGATACTCTGATCGAAGCCGGTGTCACCATCAAAGGGAAGACGACGATCGGAGAAGACTGTGTCATTACGGCAGCTTCTGAAATAGAAGACAGCAAGATCGGCAACCAAGTGACGATCAAGGCATCGACGATCGAGGAGAGCATCATTCATGATGGCGCCGATGTCGGTCCCAATGCCCATCTTCGTCCCCATGCGGAAATTTTGGCCCATGCCCATATCGGGAACTTTGTGGAGGTCAAAAATGCGACGATTGGTGAAGGCACCAAAGTCGGACACTTGTCTTATGTTGGCGATGCGACCTTAGGCAAAAACATCAATGTCGGTTGCGGCGTAGTCTTTGTTAATTATGACGGCAAGAGCAAATTCAAAACGACTGTCGGCGACAATTGCTTTATCGGCTCTGGCTCCAATCTAGTTGCGCCATTGACCATCGAAGAGGAAACGATGATCGCTGCTGGCTCAACGATCACCAAAGATATTCCTAAACACAGTATGGCGATTGCCCGCGCCCGTCAGGAAAATAAAGCGGATTACGCGAAAAAGTTGCCTTATCTAAATTAGAAATAGCGAAATGACTTGATTTCTTAAGGAAAAATGACTACTATTTATTAGGAAGAAGATTCTAGTAAAAGGAGTCATTTTTTTCTAGATGAACGCAAAGAAAGTGGAGGTTCTCATGTCAAATCATTATTTTGATCCAAGATTGAAGATTTTTTCTCTGAACTCAAATCGTCCTTTGGCGGAAAAAATCGCAGCTGCAGTAGGTGTTGAATTAGGTAAGTGTTCAGTCAAACAATTTAGCGATGGTGAAATCCAAGTGAATATTGAAGAAAGTATTCGTGGTGCCCACGTCTACGTGATTCAATCAACCAGCAGCCCTGTAAACGATAACTTAATGGAATTGCTGATCATGATCGATGCTTTGAAGCGCGCCAGTGCGAAGACGATCAATGTAGTAATGCCTTATTATGGTTATGCAAGACAAGACCGCAAAGCGCGATCAAGAGAACCAATCACCGCAAAACTTGTAGCAAACATGATCGAAAAAGCCGGTGCGAACCGCATGGTTACACTGGATTTGCATGCCTCACAGATTCAAGGGTTCTTTGATATCCCAGTTGACCACTTGATGGGTGCACCATTGATCGCCAACTATTTCTTGGAAAGAGGCATTCAAGGCGATGACGTCGTCGTCGTTTCACCAGACCACGGGGGCGTGACTCGTGCCCGTAAATTAGCTGAGTTTCTTAAGTCACCAATCGCGATCATCGACAAACGTCGTCCGAAAGCCAACGTAGCGGAAGTCATGAATATCATTGGTCATGTTGAAGGCAAAACTTGTGTCTTGATCGACGATATGATCGATACTGCTGGTACCATCACATTGGCTGCGAATGCGTTGAAACAAGCAGGTGCTAAAAGTGTTTACGCCTCATGTACCCACCCTGTCTTGTCAGGACCTGCCTTGGAACGGATCGAAGATTCTGCCATTGAGCATCTAGTTGTGACAGATTCGATTCACTTGCCAGAAGACCGCAAGTCGAAAAAAATCGATGAGATCAGTGTCGGTGCCTTGATGGGCGAAGCGATCAAACGAATCCATGAGAACAAACCAGTCAGTCCACTGTTTGAATCAAAATTATCAATTTAATCGTGTCTAATCAGCATGAGAACAACAGCCAATGGTGGGTCTTTAGCCGCTCATTGGCTGTTTTTTTCTGAGGAGTTTCAGGATGTTTTTAGAAA
Source organism: Enterococcus casseliflavus NBRC 100478 (assembly GCF_001544095.1). Classification (GTDB taxonomy): domain Bacteria; phylum Bacillota; class Bacilli; order Lactobacillales; family Enterococcaceae; genus Enterococcus_D; species Enterococcus_D casseliflavus. The sequence continues at coordinate 24,968 of NZ_BCPT01000004.1, forward strand.
AAACGATCGCAGTCATGTTTCTTTTCACCAATTTATGGTATTCTTGAAAGTGACTTGCGAAATGCAAGCAAAAAATAAAATAGAATCTAATCACAAAGGGGAGTCTGCAAAGGCTGAGAATGAGAGTACTCTAAACCCTTCGTACCTGTTTCGATCATGCGAACGTAGGAATTGTGACGAGTTGAAGTGTCCAACACTTCTCCTTTGTGAATTGTGATGATTCTAAAGGAGGAGTTTTTTTTTGAAACGAAAAATGTCGCTGCAGGTGTGGACGGAAGGAACGATGATCGCTGCAATTGGGGTCGTCTTGTCGTATATCCCGATCCAGACAGCCAATTCTAGTATCGACTTGTCTCTAGGTCTCGTGCCCTTGGTCTTGTATTCGTATCGTCGTGGGGTGCTGCCGGGAATGACAGCTGGATTTATGTGGGGCTTGCTGAATATCTTGATTGGTAGCGCCATGCGTAACTTTATCACCGTTCCACAGATTATCTTTGAATACCCCTTTGCCTTTGCTTTTGGCGGGATGGGCGGCTTGTTTGCTAATAAAATCCAGCAAGCGATCCGTCAAAACAGCAAAACCGTTACGTGGTATGTCGTCTTAGGGGGCATCGTGGCGGTGATCAGCCGTTGGTTTTGGCATTATTGGGCTGGGGTCTTTGTCTGGGGAATGTACGCACCGCCAGGACAAAGTCCGTATCTGTATTCCTTGATCTTTAATGGATCATCGGTCATTATCAATATCGTTTATGTAGGGGTCGTCCTAGGTCTCTTAGTCAAGGCAGCCCCGAAATTATTTGTCCCGAAAGCTTAGTTTTAGAAATGGAACCATCAAAAAATGTCTTGATGCTCTTTGAGAAAGAGAAGCATCAAGACATTTTTTTGTCGATAAAGCCAAACGCTAGATCTTCTTGGTCGATTTCCAACGACCAGCTTTTTTTGCTGGCTGAATAGCGTAAAACAGCGATTTGATCCAGCTCTTTTTGATTGACCAGCGTGTTTTTTAAGCCAGCATCTTCTGACAGATAGATCGGGATCGTATAGGTTCTGTCGATCAATTGTTCTTGTGTTAGACAAAAGACGATGCCTTCTTGCATGATTCCCCGCAATTCTTTCAGCAAATTAAAATCGAGCTTTTCCACCGGTGTTGCTTTTTTAAAAAAGGAGAGGCGATCATTGATTTTTTCTAAGACGATGCGGGTGATCCGATCCGCCAAGATCCGATAATATTCATCTAAATAGCGATAATAAACGCGGGAACGTGCATCTTTTAAGTCAAAGAAAACAAAGTTATTTTGCAGTTTGTAAAAGAAAGGGGAGTGGAGGTGTGTCTTCATGTGGCCAAAATATAACAACTCGGAGATCTCTAAAGGCGTCAATTCTTTGACCATCTCGTAATCATTAAAATCGATCCACTTCATTTCTTCGGCAACACGACCTTTGTTGATCTGCTGAAAAAACAGTTGAACGTCTTCCATTCCGCGTATCACTTTTAAGCCCGTATGACCGTCGAATTCGCCGAAATCACTGGAAGGATCAAGCAAGAGCAAATTCTTGGGCTGATGGACGATGCTCTTGTTAAAATCTTGGGGGGCAAGCCCGCGGGTCAAGACGGCATTGCTGGTTGTATCAATATGTACGTAAATCGTGTTAGACATGCCGATCGATCCCTCCTATATACTAAGTTCATTCTACAACAAAGCGCTGAAAATTGCTTGTATCTTTTCGTTTAAAGTTATATTACAAAATAACAGAAAAAACAATTTTTAAGTTCCCTTTTTCAACAAAAAAAGGCAAATCTTGTCTTTTCGTAAAAAAACTGGCCAAAATTGGCGTCTTTATGAGGATTTTGGTATGATAAAAGAAGAAACTAATGGAGACGAAAACCTATGAGAAAAAAGAAACGCAGACTTTCGAATTGGCTGAGCAATCTCTTTTTGCTTTTGCTGTTATTGATTGGTTTAGCATTGATTTTTAATAATCAAATCAAAAATTATTTTATTAAACAAACAGGTGAAGCATACGCAGTCGGCACCATTGATCGCAGTGATGTGGAAAAAAATATGGAAGCGGAAGCGACCTTTGATTTTGATGCCGTGGAGCCGGCAAGTTCAGAAGCAGTCTTACGGGCGCAGCTGAGCAACAAAGCCTTGCCAGTGATCGGCGGCGTGGCGGTTCCTAGCGTGGGGATCAATCTGCCGATTTTTAAAGGCTTGGCCAACGAGGCCTTGCTGTATGGTGCTGGTACGTTAAGTCCCACCCAAAAAATGGGGGAAGGCAATTACGCACTAGCCAGCCATCGCGCTCAATCGCCAGAGCTTTTGTTTACACCATTGGATGATGTCGCCATCGGGGCGGCTATCTATGTGACCGATCTGGAAAATATTTACACGTATACCGCGACTTCTTCTGTGCGGGTCGATCCGACCGATGTCTATTTGCTTGACGAAGTAGAAGGCCGCAAGATGATCACGCTGATCACTTGTGGCGAAATGGGCGGTGTCACCCGTCGTGTGATCCAAGGTGATCTGGAATCTGTAACGCCTGTCGACGAAGCAACGGATGAGATGCTGGCGGCATTCAACATGGCACAACGAACATTTTAATCAAAAGAATAGCTCGAGTGGTACGGCAGCTGGCGTGTCATTCGTCTATTCTTTTTTGCTTGAGGAGGCGTCTTGATGAAAGTGAAAAAACTGACTTCGATCGATTTTCTTGCACAAAGGGCAGCGTTTCAAGAAAGCCGACTCGTCTTTTCCTTTTTTGAGTCGCATTCAAAAGCGCGACGAGCCTTTCTAGCCGATATAGCGCAGCAGGGCTGGCAGATCGACAGCCGTTACGGACGTTTTTACCTTGCTGGGCAGTTTGATTTTGACCAAAAGACACTGACTATCACCAATCTGCTGGTGGAAGCAGCCGCCGATTTTACTTGGAAACAACTGCTAGCCGTGACAGAAAGCTTTGCTCGCAGTCGTTTTGTAGCAGCTGTCTCGTGGCAACTTCCTCATCGAACCCCCTTGGCTGAGTGGTTTATCCAGCAAGGGTATCAGGTGGTCCCTCAAGGGTATCAAAGAGCGCTAGCTTATCAGACGGCGCTGGTTTTAGGCGGTGGCGGTGCTCACGGGGCGTATCAAATTGGTGTTTGGCAAGCGCTGCAAGAACGGGGCATCACCTTTGAATGGATCACGGGAACTTCCGTCGGTGCCTTGAATGGCGCCTTGATTTTAATGAACGATGTGGAAGCGGCCGTCGATTTATGGGCAAATATCTCTAACGAGCAAGTATTGCACTATCCGCTTGCTTCGGTACGTGCCCAAACACTGCGAGATTTGATGAATCAAGCCAATTCGCTGGTCCGCGAAGCGGTCAAAAGCAACGGTGCCAGTACCGAACCCTTGGCAAAGCTTTTGCAAAAGACCTTTGATCAAGAAAAATTCAGCCAAACCGCTTGTCGTTTGCTGATCTGTACGACTCGTCTGCCCGATTTCAAGGAGACGGTTTATGCCTTTGATCCATCCGCAGTAGAGGAAAATCTGCATTGGTTGTTGGCATCCGCTTCATTTTATCCAGCGATGCAGGCGCAAAAAATTAACGACGCTTATTACATCGATGGCGGCTATCGCAACAACCTGCCCATCGATGTCGCTGTCCAGCAAGGGGCAACGGAATGTATCACCGTGGATGTCCAAGGGCCTGGCATCAATAAAAGGACGGTTGTTACGGAAGAAACTGCGCAGCTTTCGTTGGGGTCTCCTTGGTCCTTAGGCAGCTTTTTGGTTTTTGATGCCCAGCGTTCGCTGGATAATATGACCTTAGGCTATTTGGAAACCTTGAAAGTGTTCGGCAAATACCAAGGCCATTGGTATACCTTTGAAAGGACGGTTGATTTTCAGCCGTTATGGCGGGGCTTTTTGAAAGAGCTGCGCCAGACAGACCCGCTGTTTTATCAGGAACTAAAGAAAAAAGAATTTTGGAAAAAAATGCGTAAATTCTATCAACAGGATGTGCCATTTGAGCAGTGGGGGCGTATACTGATAGAGTGTACCGCGAAAGTATTGTATCTAGCGCCTACAGTGATTTATGAGCAGGAAACGATTCTAACGGCTTTAGCTGAAAAAATTGCGCTAAAGGCAGTGGAAGAAGCCGATGCCTGGTCGATCACCGAGTGGCTGAGCTATTATCGCGACCGTTTTTTTGTCTTGTCCGAGCAAAACCGCTTTTTCTTTTTTTATCGGACGCAGCAATTGAATCTGCCCGCCCTTCAGCAGATTCGGCGGCGTTACCCGCTGACTGCTTTAATGGCAGCGTATAGTCACTATCTTTTGAAAGGAGCAGAAAATGGATAAATTTTCGTATGAAATCGTTGAAGAGATCGCCGTGCTTTCGGAAAATCAAAGAGGCTGGCGCAAAGAATTGAATTTGGTGAGCTGGAATGGGCGTCCGCCAAAATTTGATCTGAGAGATTGGGGCCCAGAGCACGAGAAGATGGGCAAAGGCGTGACCTTATCCAATGAAGAATTTGCAGAACTTAAAAAAGCCCTGCTTTCCATGTAAGAAAGCAAAGCGGTGAGGAGTGATCAAATGAAAAGTATGACTGGTTTTGGCAAAGGCAGTGCAGAAACGCCAGATGTGCAGATCGAAATTGAGATCAAAAGTGTCAATCAGCGCTTTTTGGACCTGCAGCTGCGAATGCCCAAACAATTGAATCCTCTAGAAGGTGCTTTACGGCAGTCGATCAAGCAGACCCTCCAGCGAGGACGAATCGAATTGTATGTGACTTTAAAAGAAAAAACCGCAAATACGAAACAGATCGAGATCCAATGGGACTTGCTGGAACGTTTCATGCAGGAAATCGATACCGAAGCCAAAGACCGTTTTGACCTAGCAGAGCTGCCAAAAGCAGCATTGCTGGAACAATTCCTGCTCCATGAGGCCTTTCTAACGATCTCTGATCAAGAGCCAGAAGAAAGCACCTTGGCCGATGGCGTGATGGAAGCATTAGATCAAGCGCTGGCAGCGATCGATCAAAGCCGCTGGGTGGAAGGGCAAGGTATTTTGCAGATCTTGCAAGAAAACCAGCGACAGCTGCAGGAAAAGCTGACAGAACTCAAACAATTCGTGGGCCTCTATGAGGCGGACTACCAAGAACGCTTTGAAAAGAAACTGACTGCTTATTTAGGGGAAGAAGTCGATCGCGATCGTTTACTGACAGAGTTGGCGATTTTATTAGAACGCGGCGATATTCACGAAGAACTGGATCGTTTAAGTATCCATTTAACGACGATGACGGAGCTGCTGGCAGCTGAGACACCGATAGGTCGAGAGCTGGATTTCTTGATCCAAGAGATGAACCGAGAAGTCAATACGATTGGCTCAAAATCAAGTCCGATCCAAATCAAAAACAGTGTCGTCCAAATGAAGACGATCATTGAAAAAATCAGAGAACAAGTTCAAAACATCGAGTAGGAGGAATGAACCAATGAAATATTACGATATCACCTTTCACGAACTAAGCGGAAAAAATGTCATCAAGCGCAGTATTCCTTCTGACAAAGAGAATTTCTCTGCGTGGGAAGATGCTTGCGTAGCCATCGAGCCAGATTTTCTCCATCTATTAGTTGATGGCGTAGCTGTTTCTTTAAATCGTCGGTACATCGTACGTATCGATTGCCAAGAAGTGACGGATCCTACTGAAAAAGCGATCACCGCTAAAGACGAATTGGCAGGGGTCATCAATACCTTAAGCAACATGGGCTTTTAAGAAAGCGGCCGAAGTGTAGACTAGCAATTTCATGAAATTCCCATTATAATAAAGTAGTTCTTGAAAGTTGCTGAAAAAAAGTGCAAAATAGACGTTAAGCAAATGTCAGTGAAAGGACGTCATTATGTCAGAGCGAGGATTACTTATAGTTTTATCAGGACCTTCCGGAGTAGGGAAAGGGACCGTGCGCAAAGCAATTTTTGAGAGTGACGACAACGATTTTCAATATTCCGTTTCAATGACCACTCGTCAAAAACGCGAGGGGGAAGTGGAAGGGGTCGATTACTATTTCCGCACGCGTGAAGAATTTGAAGCCTTGATCGAAGCCGGTGAAATGCTGGAATACGCCGAATATGTCGGCAATTATTATGGAACCCCATTATCTTATGTCCAACAGACACTGGATCAAGGAAAAGATGTGTTTTTAGAGATCGAAGTGCAAGGGGCAAAACAAGTAAAAGACAAAGTTCCCGATGGTGTGTTTATTTTTCTGACGCCACCTGATCTGGCAGAATTACGCTCTCGTATTACAGGAAGAGGAACCGACTCTGCCGAAGTGATCGATGAACGGATGCGTGTCGCCCGTGAAGAAATCGAAATGATGGCTTTATATGATTATGCCGTTGTCAATGATGAAGTACCTAAGGCAGTCCAACGAATTCGCGAAATTATTTCGAGTGAACATTTTCGCGTTGACCGAGTGATCGGAACCTATATCAAAATGTTAGAGGAGCTGTAAGAAATATGATGTTAAAACCTTCAATCGATTCTTTGTTGGATCGTGTCAATTCAAAATATTCATTAGTGATCTTAGCAAGCAAACGGGCGCATGAACTTGATGCCGGTGCGCAAGCAACACTAGAAAACTTTGATTCAGTGAAAAGCGTGGGTCAAGCACTTGAAGAAATCGAAGCGGAATTAGTCGTTAATGATCCGCATCCAGAAATCAAGCGTGCCCGCTTGAAAATGGAACAAGAAGAGCGCAAAGCGCAAAAAGACCAAGAACAAAAAGAATTAGAAGCGCGTATCCGCGACGAACAAAAGCTATAGACAAAAGCAAGCTAGAGCACGCCTGTGTTCTGGCTTTTTCTTTTGAATGATGATGGTTAAATTTTTGTAAGGGGTACAGACAAACCCCCACCCATTTAGTAAAATAGAACCTAAAAGGAGGAGAAGAAATGGCGTACATAGCAGAAGTGATCGTGGATGTTCCCACGATGCAGACCGATCAGCCTTTTACCTATCTGATCCCATCAGAATTACAAGCCGCCATTGAGACAGGGATGCGGGTCGAAGTGCCATTTGGCAAGGGCGACCGCCATATCCAAGGGTTCGTCGTCGGCCTTTCAGAAGTTGCCGAACCGCAGCAGACCTTAAAACCAATCGTTCGTTTGTTGGATTTGTCGCCTGTCGTCAATGAAGAACTTCTCCAATTAGCCGACTACATGAAGGAAACGACCTTTGCCTTTAAGATCACTTGCTTGCAGACGATGCTGCCTAGTGTGATGAAAGCCGAGTACCAAAAGCAGATCGTTTTGCTGGAAGGAAATCATCCCATCAAAGAATATTTTCCCGAAAACGGCATCCTCAGCTGGCAAGACGCCGAAAGTGCAGGGCTGTTGCCGCAGTTGAAGCCTTTGCGGGAAGCCGCAGTAGTTGAATTGCAGTATCTCGTGAAAAATAAAAACAAAGCGAAAATGACCCGTTACATTGAACGCAAGATCGATCCAGCAGAAATCCCCGCCGTCCAGCAACAGCTGCGCAAAGGGTCCAAACGCAAGCTGGAAATCTTACAGATTTTGACAGAGGAAGCCCGCTTGCCGGTTTCCTTTTTTACCGAACAAGGGATTTCCACCGCGGCTTTAAACCAAGCGCAAGAAGCTGGTTGGCTGACCTTTACGGAAGTTGAAGCCTACCGTGATCCTTACAAAGACCGTCAATTTCAAAAAACGGTCCCGCTTGAATTAAATGAAGAACAGGCAGCTGCAGTAGCGCAAATCACTGCTTGTGCGGATAACCAAGAGGCACAGACTTTTTTACTGGAAGGGATCACCGGCAGTGGAAAAACAGAAGTCTATCTGCAAGCGATCGCCCAATTGCTGAAACAAGGCAAAACCGCGATCATGCTCGTGCCAGAGATCGCATTGACCCCGCAAATGGTCGAACGCTTTAAAAGCCGTCTCGGCGACGCAGTGGCTGTTTTACACAGCGGCTTGTCCCAAGGTGAAAAATACGATGAATGGCGTAAGATCGAACGTGGGGAGGCGCAGGTGGTGGTTGGCGCCCGCTCGGCGATTTTTGCTCCGTTGAAAAACATCGGGGTCATCATCGTCGATGAGGAGCACGAAGCCTCCTACAAGCAAGATGAAGCCCCTCGTTACCATGCGAGAGATTTAGCGATTTGGCGCAGCCAGTACCATCACTGTCCAGTGGTGTTAGGCAGTGCGACGCCGTCATTGGAATCTCGTGCCCGGGCGCAAAAAGAAGTCTACCGCTTATTGAAATTGAATCAGCGGGCAAAAACCAGTGCGCAATTACCGCAGATCGAAGTCGTGGATATGCGTACCGAATTTGCCAATAAAAAGTATCAAACCTTTTCTCGTCCGTTACAGGAAAAAATTACAGACCGCTTGGCCCGCAAAGAACAGATCGTCTTGCTGCTGAATCGGCGCGGCTACTCTTCCTTCGTGATGTGCCGCGATTGTGGGTATGTTTTGCCTTGCCCAAATTGCGACATCTCCTTGACGCTGCATATGGATACCAAAACGATGCGCTGTCATTATTGCGGACATGAAGAACACATCCCCCATCTTTGCCCCAACTGCAATGCAGACAAGATTCGGTATTACGGAACGGGCACGCAAAAAGTGGAAGAAGAGTTGAAAGAACTGTTTCCCGAAGCGCGGGTCTTACGGATGGATGTCGATACCACCCGCAAAAAAGGCGCCCATGAAAAAATCTTGACCTTGTTTGGGGAGAAAAAAGCGGATATTTTGTTAGGGACTCAAATGATCGCCAAAGGCTTGGATTTCCCTGATATCACACTGGTAGGGGTCTTGAATGCCGATACCGCCTTGAATTTGCCAGATTTTCGTTCGAGTGAACGGACGTTCCAGCTGTTGACTCAGGTCAGTGGTCGAGCAGGTCGGGCGGAAAAAACCGGCGAAGTGGTGATCCAAACATTCAACCCTGAGCACTACGCCATCCAATTGGCGCAGTCGCAAGATTACGAAGATTTCTATCAAAAAGAGATGTGGATGCGGCACCAAAGCGGCTATCCACCGTATTATTTCACCGTCAAAATCACCTGCAGCCATCCCGAAGAGCAAGTCGCAGCTCAGAAGATGTTTGCGATCGCGCGGGATCTGCAGCAGGAGCTGTCACCGCAGAGTATTTTGTTGGGGCCGGCACCCAGTGCGATTTTACGGGTGAAAAACCGTTATTACTACCAATTGATCATTAAATACAAAAATGAACCGCAGCTACCTGCTTTGTTGACCCGTCTGTTGGATCAAAGTCAAATCGATCAGCGCAAAGGATTGTACGTGTCGATTGACCAAGAGCCGTTGAATTTTATTTAGAGGAGAAAATATGCGTTATCCTATTATTATCACCCCCGATGAACGTCTTCGTCGGCAAGCAAAACCCGTCAAAGTTATTACCGATGAGCTCGTTCAGCTACTAGACGACCTTTATGAAACGATGGTCGCCCACGACGGGATCGGTATTGCCGCACCGCAAGTCGGCAAAAACCTGCAAGTGGCGATCGTGGAAGTCGAAGAAGACGACCGCTTTGAAATGATCAACCCTGAGATCATCGCTTCTTCTGGTGAATCCCTTGATGTGGAAGGCTGCTTGAGTATTCCCCACACCTTTGGGACCGTCAAACGAGCAGACGAGATCACTGTCCGCTATTTCGACCGAGAAGGAGAGGAAATGGAAGTGGAAGCATTCGGCTACTTGGCGCGTGCGATGCAGCATGAGATCGATCATTTAAATGGCGTGCTGTTTGTCGACAAGCTCGTCGAACGCATTCCTGAAGAAGACTTAGAAAAGTATATGGAGGAACATGAAAATGACTAAAATCGTCTTTATGGGTACCCCGGCGTTTTCCGTCCCAATTTTAGAAGGCTTGCTTGAAGCCGGCTATGAAGTGGCAGCAGTCGTGACACAGCCGGATCGTCCCGTCGGTCGCAAAAAAACCATCACTCCGACCCCCGTTAAAGAAGCGGCGATGAAGCATGGCTTGTTGGTTTTACAACCAGAAAAAATCAGTGGGTCACCAGAAATGGAGCAGATTCAAGCTTTAGCACCTGATCTGCTGATCACGGCAGCTTTCGGCCAATTTTTACCTAGTGCTTTACTAGAAGTACCAAAGCATGGCGCTATCAACGTTCATGCGTCCCTACTGCCGAAATACCGTGGCGGAGCACCTGTGCATTATGCCATCATGGAAGGGGAGCAAGAAACGGGTGTAACCATCATGGAAATGATCAAAAAAATGGATGCTGGCGGTATTTTTGCTCAAGCTCGTTTGCCGATCACGGCCCAAGATGATGTGGGGACGATGTTTGATAAGTTGAGCTTATTAGGCAAAGACTTGCTGCTGGAAACTGTGCCGAAAATCTTGTCGGGAGAGCTGCAGCCTGTCCCGCAAGAAGAAGCAAAAGTCACCTTTTCACCAAATATCAGCCGTGAACAAGAAGCCATCGACTGGCAGAAAACGGCGGTGCAAATCGATGCCCAAGTCCGAGGCATGCGACCATGGCCGATCGCCTTTACGACACAAAATGGCAACCGCTGGAAACTTTGGCAAGTAACACCGCTGGAGCAAACGACGACAGCCCAGCCAGGAACGATCATTGAACGGACGAAAAAAACGTTGCTGATCGCTTGTGGGGAAGGCACGGTATTGGCTATCGATGAATTGCAGCCAGCTGGAAAAGGCCGACAAGACATTGCTGCATTCTTAAACGGCAGTGGACAACAGATTCAAAAAGGGGATCAGGTAGGTACCTATGAAGCGTAATCTTGGAGACATACAATATACAGTGCGTTTTGTGGCACTAGAAGCGTTGTTGCGAATCGAAAAAGGCGGCGCTTATTCCAATCTACTGCTGCGGGAATTGATGAATCAAGGGCGTTTAAATGACAAAGACGGTCGCTTATTGACTGAATTGGTGTACGGCACCATCAGTCGTCAGCTTTTATTGGATTATTATTTGGATCGCTTTATTAAAAATGCCCGCAAAGTTGACCCGTGGGTCAAAACGCTGCTGCGGCTTTCCTTGTATCAGATGCTGTATCTCGATAAAGTACCCGCCCATGCCATCATTCATGAAGCCGTGGATATTGCGAAAGCCAAAGGCAATCCGGGAACTGGAAAATTCGTCAATGGCGTCCTGCGCACGATCCAACGACAAGGAGTGCCAGACTTGGCATTGATCAAAGACCCAATGGAACGTTTAGCAACGGAAATCAGTTTGCCCCTGTGGCTAACGAAGAAACTAGTCAAACAAATTGGGATCGAAGAAACCAGTGAGCTGGGCTATGCCCTATTTGAACCCAATCATGCCAGTGGTCGTATCGATCTGCAGCGCATCTCGCAAGCAGCAGCGATCGAACGGCTGCAAGAAGAAGGCATCGACGCACGACCAAGTGAGCTTTCCCCCTATGGGGTTGTGGCTGACAAAGGCTTTATGGCGGGCTCGTCCCTCTACAAAGAAGGTTTACTGACGATCCAAGATGAAAGTTCGATGCTGGTTGCCCCCGTTTTACAAGTAGCCCGAGACCATCAAGTACTGGATGCCTGCGCAGCACCAGGAGGCAAAACGACCCATATCGCTGCCTTCTTGTCTGCCGCAGAGGGCGGCAAAGTGACAGCATTGGATATCCATGCCCATAAGGTTAAGCTGATTCAGCAAAATGCCCAACGTTTAGGCGTCGAAGCAGTTGTGGAGACCCGCGTGATGGATGCGCGGGAGACGGCTCAAACCTTTGCACCCGAACAATTTGATCGCATCTTAGTGGATGCCCCTTGTTCTGGATTAGGGTTGATGCGCCGTAAACCGGACATCAAATACAGCAAGACGGAAGCCGATTTCCAACGCTTGCCGCAGATTCAGCGAGAGATTTTGGAAAGTGCCGCCCCAACCCTGAAAAAATCGGGTATAATGGTCTACAGCACATGCACGATTCTAGCGGAAGAAAATCAACAAGTCGTGGCAGCGTTTCTCGCTGACCATCCTGAATTTAAGCAAATGCCTCTTGCGGTAGGACCGCTGGCAGCCGAAGCGGTTCAAGAGGATATGTTGACGATCTATCCGCAAGATTTTATGACAGATGGCTTTTTTATCAGTTGTCTACGCAAAAAGTAACGAGGTGAAAGAAATTGGAGATTCGTTTTCAAACAGATGTCGGCAAACGTCGCAACACAAACCAAGATTTTGCAGCAACCTATGTAAATAAAGCCAATGTGACATTGGCCTTGCTTGCCGATGGCATGGGGGGCCACCGGGCCGGAGATGTCGCTAGCCGTCAAGCAGTCAGTGAGATCGGCACCGCTTGGGAACAGACAGAGCTGACAGACAGTGAAAAAACTGCCCAATGGCTGATCCAAAAAATCCAAGCGGAAAGCCAAGTGATTTTCCAAAAAGGACAAGAACAAGAAGAACTTAGCGGCATGGGCACCACGATCATTGCTGTGGCCTTATTAGGCGACCAGTTTACGATCGCCAATGTCGGGGACAGCCGTGCCTATCTTTTACGCAATCAAGTGCTGACTCAAATCACAGAGGACCATTCACTGGTCAATGAATTGGTGAAGTCGGGACAAATCACGGCAGAAATGGCCTTGAATCATCCTCGCAAAAACGTTTTGACCCGCTCGATCGGTATGCCAAGCGAAGTCGAAGTCGATGTGGCGATCCACTTTATTGCAGACGGGGATTATTTGCTGCTGTGTTCAGATGGATTGACCAACATGGTCTCAGATGAAGAGATCACAGCAACGATCCAAGAAACCCCTGTGCTGGAAGAAGCAGTGCAATCATTGATCGATCAAGCCAACGAACGCGGTGGTGTCGACAATATCACGGTATTATTGATTAAAGTTGGAGGAGAGCGCCCATGATCGAAATTGGGAAGAAGATAAACGGCCGATACAAAATCATCGGCAATATCGGCAGCGGCGGAATGGCAAATGTGTTTTTGGCGCATGACTTGATCTTAGACCGTGAAGTGGCAATCAAAGTGCTTCGTTTTGACTTCCAAAACGACCAAAGTGCGATTCGGCGCTTTCAACGAGAAGCCTTGGCGGCGACTGAGCTGGTTCATCCAAACATCGTAACCGTTTATGATGTCGGCGAAGAAGACGGCATGCAGTTTTTGGTGATGGAATATGTCAAAGGGATGGATCTCAAGCGCTATATCCAAACGCACTATCCCGTACCTTATTTGCAGATCGTTGATATCATCCAACAAATTTTATCAGCGGTGGCATTGGCCCATCAGCACCGCATCATTCACCGGGACCTAAAGCCCCAGAATGTGCTGATCAATGAAGACGGCGTGGTGAAAATCACCGATTTTGGGATCGCGATCGCCTTATCAGAAACATCAATCACCCAAACCAACTCGATGCTAGGCTCGGTGCATTATCTTTCACCAGAACAAGCACGAGGCAGTATGGCGACCAATCAATCGGATATTTATGCGATCGGGATCATTCTCTATGAAATTTTAACGGGCAAAGTACCCTTTGATGGCGAATCAGCCGTAACGATCGCCTTGAAACATTTCCAAGATGAGATCCCTTCGATTCGGATCTATGACAAAAATGTTCCGCAATCGCTGGAAAACGTCGTATTGAAGGCGACCGCCAAAGAACCGGCGGATCGGTACAAAACTGCCGATGAAATGCGAGCGGACCTTGATACCGTGTTGTCTCCTGACCGACTCAATGAACCGAGATGGGAACCTCATGCCCTGATGGATGAAACGAGAGTGCTGACTCCTGTGGAAGCAGCCCAAGTCGAAACGCCGCCAGTAGAAGAACCCGTAGAAGATAAGGTTGCGGATCAAGCTGAAGAACCAGCGCAGCCGAAAAAGAAAAAACGCAAACGGTGGCTGCTGCTGTCCATCATTATGGTGATCGCACTGCTAGGCATAGGCAGTTACTTCCTATTCGGCGGTGGTCGGGGAGATGTGGCAATTCCTGAAGTCAGTGGTCAAACAGAAGCAGCTGCCCGTGCCGAGCTGGAAGCTGCTGGTTTGCAAGTGGCAGACGAGGTAGAAGAAATCGAAGACGATGAAGTCGAAGCAGGCAATGTCGTCAAGACCGATCCGCCAGAAGGCAATGAAGTCAAAAAGAATTCCGTCGTGACTCTTTATATCAGCAGTGGGACCAAGAAAATCACTCTTGATGATTATGAAGGTCGTTCCTTCGATGATGTCAAAAAAGAGTTGATCGATTTGGGCTTTGATGAAGACAGGATCAAAGAAGAGCTAGAGTCGTCAGATGATGTCGATGAAGGGGATATTATCAGTCAATCACCAGCAGCAGGGCGGGAAGTTTCCCCAGCAGAAGACGAAATCACCTTTAAGGTCAGCTCCGGACCAGATAGCTTCGCAATGGACAACTATTATGGCATGACAGAGGCAGATGCACGAGCAGCATTGACTTCTCGTGGGGTAAGCCTCTCACAAATCAATGTCACTTACGAATCCAGTAGCCAACCGGAAGGTACGATCATTGGTCAAGCACCAGCGAGTGGCGAGTCCGTTGTGACTTCCAGAACCATCATTACATTAACTGTCAGCAGCGGGCAAGAAATGGTCAATGTACCAAGAATCGTTGGCAAAAGCCAAGCCGATGCAGAAGCAGATTTGAATGAAGCAGGACTGCAGTATACGATAGAACAAGAATCTGATTATAACGACTCTGTGCCTGCTGGAGAAGTAGTGCGCGTTACGCCCGGAGCAGGTACTTCTGTAGCAGTAGGAAGTTCTGTTACCGTGACGGTTTCCAGAGGTCCTCGACCACAGGATTCTTCTTCGTCAAGCAGCTCATCCTCCTCAAGCAGCAGCTCGTCAACGAGTGAAAGTAGTTCAGAAAGTACGCAATAAGACGAACGTTTATGTTAGAAGAACAAGCAGCTCGTCGGGGACCAAAGAATTCTCTTTTTGTTCCCCGACGAGCTGCTTGTTTCTTTTTGTAGCTAAAAAAGCTGAAGCGAGGGATAAGCGTCTTTAAAATTTCCTTTAGACCTTCCTTTTGTGCAAGCGTACATCTTTCCAAGGATTCAAAAATTGGGTATAATGAAGGTCAGAATTAGTCAAGGGAGGGAATGAATTGAGTCATCACAACACTTCCGATTTGATTGAAGCATATTTGAAGAAAATTCTTGAAGACAGTGAAACCATTGAGATTCGTCGCGCAGAAATGGCAAATTTGTTCAACTGCGTGCCCTCACAAATAAATTACGTGATCAATACCCGCTTTACCGTTCAAAGAGGCTATGCGGTTGAAAGTAAACGCGGCGGGGGCGGCTATATTCGGATCGAGAAAGTCAAAATTACTGACAGCCACCACTACTTAAAAGAAATGAATCAATTATTCGATGAAACCATCTCGGAAAAAGATGCGTATGCAATAATCCAGAAACTTTATGAGGAAGGAATCCTGTCCAAGCGAGAAGGCAATTTATTGTTGACCGTCATCGCGAAAGCAGTTCTAGGACGTTCTCCTTATGAAAATAGAACACGAGCAGATTTGCTCCATGCAATTCTAGAACGATTAAGTTACGAAGACAGGAAGTGAAAGAGATGGATGAATTATTCACCCAACGCGCGAAAGCCGTTTTGGCTATCGCCCAAGAAGAAGCAAAATACTTTAAGCACCAAGCGGTAGGTTCTGAACATATTCTATTGGCACTGGTCATTGAACAAAACGGGATCGCTGGCAAAACGTTACGGGAAATGAATATCACAGAAAACGATATTCGTGAAGAAATCGAACATTTAACAGGGTACGGCACCGTTCGTCAATACCCAGAAAACGCCTATCTCGCGTATTCACCACGAGCAAAACATACATTTGCTTATGCAGGGGATGAAGCCAAGCGTTTAGGGGCTCCACAAATCGGTACCGAACATCTATTATTAGGCTTATTAAGAGACGAAGACATTTTGGCTTCACGAATCATGCTGAATCTCGGCTTGAGTCTCGCGAAAATGCGTCAGCTTTTGAAGAAAAAAATGGGTTTCAATGAAAGCAAAACCAACGGAAGTGCTGGTCGTCGTCGTCCAGCCCAAGCCAAAGCGCAGCAAGGAACACCGACCTTGGATTCCTTAGCCCGTGATTTGACCAAATTAGCCCGTGAAAAACGACTAGATCCTGTTGTCGGTCGTGCCAAAGAAGTCAAACGGCTGATCCAGATCCTTAGCCGTCGGACCAAAAACAACCCTGTTCTCGTTGGGGAACCTGGTGTTGGGAAAACCGCGATCGCCGAAGGCTTAGCCCAAAAAATCATCAATGGGGAAGTCCCAGAAGACATGCAAAACAAACGTTTGATGATGCTGGACATGGGGGCTTTAGTTGCTGGAACGAAATACCGTGGAGAATTTGAGGACCGAATGAAAAAAATCATCGATGAGATCTATCAAGATGGTCAAATCATCTTATTCATTGATGAATTGCATACACTGATTGGGGCCGGCGGAGCCGAAGGGGCGATTGATGCCTCGAATATTCTGAAACCAGCCTTAGCCCGTGGAGAATTGCAAACCATCGGTGCCACGACATTAGATGAGTATCAAAAATACATTGAAAAAGATTCTGCGTTAGAACGCCGTTTTGCCCGAGTGCAAGTCGACGAACCAACACCAGAAGAAGCGGAAGAAATTTTGCGCGGCTTGCGTCCTCGTTATGAAGAACATCATGGGGTGGAAATTTCTGATGATGCGTTACACGCCGCTGTGCAATTGTCCGTACGTTACATCAATTCGCGCCAATTACCAGATAAAGCCATCGATTTGATGGATGAATCAGCAGCTAAAGTGCGTCTAGACAAAACCGATGAAAGTTCGGAATTGGCAGATCTACAAAACGAGATCGCTAACTTGATCGAAGAAAAAGAAGCAGCCATTCGCCAGCAAGATTTTGAAGCAGCAGCTCGTCTGCGGATCAAGGAAAAGAAATTGACCCAACAACTGACGGAAGTGGCGTTTATGGAAGTCAAAGAAGCGTCAGGCTATGCCGATAGTGTTACTGCAGAAGATGTTGCTACGGTCGTTTCCCAATGGACTGGTGTACCTTTGCAACAGATGGAGAAAAAAGAAAGCGAACGCTTGTTGGATCTTGAAAAGATCTTGCATCAACGGGTAGTTGGCCAAGAAGAAGCGGTCAAAGCAGTCGCTCGTTCAATCCGTCGCGCCCGCAGTGGGTTGAAAGACCCCAACCGTCCAATTGGTTCCTTCATGTTCTTAGGCCCGACTGGTGTCGGGAAAACCGAGCTTGCTAAAGCCTTAGCGGAAGCGATGTTTGGTAGTGAAGATGCCTTGGTTCGTGTCGATATGTCCGAATTTATGGAAAAATACAGCACGAGCCGTTTGATCGGTTCACCGCCAGGCTATGTCGGCTATGACGAAGGTGGGCAATTGACGGAAAAAATCCGTTCAAAACCTTACTCCGTCATCTTATTGGACGAGGTGGAAAAAGCCCATCCCGATGTCTTCAATATCCTCTTGCAAGTGCTAGATGATGGTCATTTGACGGATGCCAAAGGTCGGAAGGTCGATTTCCGCAACACGATTTTGATCATGACCTCTAATATCGGTGCCCAACAAATCCGCGAAGAAAAAAGCGTTGGATTCAATGTCACTGATTTAACGAAAGATCACCAAGCGATGCAAAAACGGATCTTAGAAGAGCTGAAAAAAGCCTTCCGTCCAGAGTTCTTGAACCGTGTGGATGAAACAGTGGTCTTCCAATCCTTAGGTGAAGGGGAGATCCACGAGATCGTGAAGATTATGAGCAAAGCGATCATCAAACGGTTAAGCAACCAAGACATCCAATTGAAGATCACGCCATCTGCCATCGATGTGATCGGTAAAGCTGGTTTTGATCCAGAATATGGGGCACGGCCGATTCGTCGAGCATTGCAAAAAGAAGTCGAAGACCGTTTAAGTGAAGCACTCCTATCAGGACAAATTCATTTAGGTGACAAAGTGACGATTGGTGCTTCCAAAGGATCGATCACTCTCAATGTCAAAGAGGGACAAGCACGTGTCTTGCAACAAGTTTAAGTCGAGCCAATAACGGCAGCGGCGTTTCTATGGTCGAGCAATCGGCATCCATAGAAACGTCGCTTTTCTGTCTTGCTATGTCTAGTAGTGATCAAGTAATCTCTATTAATTATGATTGATGATTCACAAAAAAATATCCTTCTAAATAGCTTTATGGCAACGATTTATTAATGAAAAAAGCATGATTCGTGAAAAAAAGAGTAACGAGACCTCTTGGAAAGAATCCTGCTGTGTGATACTATGAATGAGTTGAAAAAAGGAGGAGTATTATGGTTGAGATTATCGCCACGGTGGAATCGATCGAGCAAGCACAGCAGCTCATCCCTTATGTTGATACATTGTTTTTTGGAGAAGAGACATTCGGGCTGCGCCTACCGGCCTCTTTTTCTCGTGAAGAGCAAATCAGACTGATCGACATGGCCCACGAAGCTGGAAAGAAAGTGACGATCGCAGTCAATGGCATCATGCATCCAGAAAAAATGAAGCGGATTCCAGAATACCTAGCATTTCTGAAGACCAATCAAGCCGATCAAATCGCTCTCGGAGATCCTGGGATCATTTACCGCATGAAGCAAAATCCAGAATGTGCCGTGCCATTTATTTATGCAGGGGAAACCTTAGTAACGAGCGCTCGTCAAATCAATTTTTGGGGACAAAAAGGAGCAAAGGCAGCCGTTTTAGCGCGAGAAGTTCCTTTCGAGGAAATGAAAATCATGGCACCACAACTAAATATTCCTGCGGAAGTATTGGTTTATGGTGCGACCTGCATTCACCAATCGAAGCGTCCGCTTTTACAAAATTATTATAACTATACCCAACAATCGGAAGAAAAGAACCACGACCGTGGGTTGTTTTTATCTGAACCGAAAAAAGAAGAAACTCACTATTCCATTTATGAAGATAGCCACGGCACGCACATTTTTGCCAATAACGACATCAATCTGATGCTGCAGCTGGGGGAATTAGCCGCAACAGGCTTTCAAACCTGGAAGCTGGACGGAATCTATACACGAGGGGCTGCCTTTGTGGCAATTGCTAAGCTGTTTGCCCAAGCCAAGAGCCTTGTGGAAAGTGGGAAGTGGCAAGCAGAGCAAGCAACTGTGCTCAGTGAACAAGTTGCCCAACTTCATCCAGCAGAACGTGGGTTGGACACTGGATTTTATGCCATCGATCCTGACGATATCAAGTAAGGAGCAAGAACAAATGACCGTTAAACAAGCATTGAAACGACCAGAAGTGTTAGCACCAGCTGGTACGTTAGAAAAATTAAAAACAGCGATCCACTATGGCGCTGACGCTGTCTATATCGGCGGCAATGCCTATGGTCTACGGAGTCGCGCGGGAAACTTTACCTATGAAGAAATGGCGGAAGGGGTGGCTTTTGCCAAAGCCCACAACGCAAAAGTCTATGTAGCAGCCAACATGGTGACCCACGAGGGCAATCAAGAAGGTGCAGGGGAATTCTTTCGGGAATTGCGAGATGTCGGTATTTCGGCAGTGATCGTTTCTGATCCCGCTTTGATCCAGATCTGCGCAACAGAAGCGCCAGGTCTACCGATCCATTTGTCCACCCAAGCCAGTGCCACGAACTATGAAACATTGGAATTTTGGCGGGAAGAAGGCCTAGAACGGGTCGTTCTCGCCCGAGAAGTGTCCATGGAGGAAGTCGCTGAGATCCGCAAAAATACTAGCGTGGAGATCGAAGCCTTTATTCATGGCGCCATGTGTATTTCTTATTCTGGCCGTTGTACTTTGTCCAATCATATGTCGATGCGAGACGCCAATCGCGGCGGCTGTTCGCAATCTTGCCGCTGGAAATATGATCTGTTTGACATGCCCTTTGCAACGGAACGAAACAGTTTGACTAAAAACGGGACAGTGGAAGAAGAGTTTTCCATGAGTGCCGTGGATATGTCGATGATCGAACATATCCCTGATTTGATTGAAAACGGCGTGGATAGTTTCAAAATCGAAGGCCGCATGAAATCGATCCACTATGTTTCAACCGTGGCGAACGTTTATAAAGCAGCCGTGGACAGTTACATGGCCGATCCAGAGAACTATGTCTGCAAACAAGAATGGATCGATGAACTGTGGAAAGTTGCGCAGCGAGAGCTTGCCTCAGGCTTTTACTACGATACCCCAAGTGAAAATGAGCAGTTGTTTGGTCCGCGTCGGAAAATTCCGCAATACAAATTTATTGGGGAAGTCATGGCGTATGATCCGGCAACAAAAACAGCTACGATTCGGCAACGGAACCACTTTTCCGTTGGCGATGAAATCGAATTTTACGGTCCCGGATTCCATCACTTTCACCAAACCGTCGAAGTCATGTATAATGAAGACGGTGAATCCATCGATCGTGCACCAAATCCTATGATGCTGCTGACGATGCCGGTCAAAGAACCGGTGGAAGTCGGAGACATGATTCGGAAGAAAAAATAAGGTCGAGAGTTTCTCTCGGCTTTTTTTGTTGAATCAATCCAGCCAAAAAGGATCGATGAGAACATAGACAATCTCAAGGAGGAAACAACAAATATGGAAACATACGACTACATAGTAATTGGCGGCGGCAGCGGCGGGATCGCCTCAGCCAATCGTGCAGGGATGCACGGCGCCAAAGTATTATTGATCGAAGGCAATGAATTAGGTGGCACCTGTGTCAATGTCGGTTGTGTACCGAAAAAAGTCATGTGGCAAGCCAGTGAGATGTTAGAAATGATCAAACGGGACGCAACTAGCTACGGCATTTATCCACATGTGGATAAATTTGATTTTACTGAGCTTGTGGATAACCGTGAAAAATACATTGATTTTTTACACACAGCCTATCAAAAAGGCTTAGACAGCAATAATGTAGAAGTTATCCACGGTTATGCACAGTTTGTGGATAACCACACGATTACCGTCAATGGGGAAAACTACCATGCAGCAAACATTTTGATCGCCACCGGTGGAAAACCTAGCGCGATGAATATTCCCGGCGGTGAGTACGCCATTGACTCGAATGGTTTTTTTGCGCTGCGAGAAGCACCAAAGCGTATGGTCGTCTTAGGGGCAGGCTACATCGCAGCCGAAATCAGCGGTGTCAGCCAACAGCTGGGCAGCCAAGTGGCTTGGGCGTACCGCAAAGAGCGGCCATTACGAACCTTTGACAAGATGCTTGCGGATAACCTCGTGGAGATGTACCAAGAATCAGGGATCGAAACTTATGCAGGCTACGTTGCCTCTCGTATCATTAAAGAAGGTGACGAGTATATCGTTCACTTTGAAAATGGCGAAACCTTGACCGGCGATTGCGTCCTTTTTGCTGGTGGTCGCGTGCCGAATACGGATAAGTTAGGCCTAGAAAACACCGATGTCCAATTGGATGAAAAAGGGTTTATCATTGTGGACAAATATCAAACTACTACGGCTGACTCGATTTTTGCAGTGGGCGATGTCATTGGAAAATTGGATTTGACCCCGGTTGCGATCGCCGCCGGTCGTCGCTTGTCTGAACGCTTGTTCAACGGTCAAAGCGATGCGTACTTGGATT
Source organism: Enterococcus casseliflavus NBRC 100478 (assembly GCF_001544095.1). GTDB lineage: Bacteria > Bacillota > Bacilli > Lactobacillales > Enterococcaceae > Enterococcus_D > Enterococcus_D casseliflavus. The sequence goes on from NZ_BCPT01000004.1 coordinate 46,573, forward strand.
ATCACTTAGTACCGACGGTCATCTTTACGCATCCACCGATTGCCACGATTGGTTTATCCGAAGAAGCAGCCTTGGCAAAATACGGCCAAGAGCAGATAAAGGTGTATCGTTCCCGCTTTACACCGATGTACTTTGCTTTAAATGAGTATCGCCAAAAATGTGAGATGAAACTGGTGTGCTTAGGAGAAGAAGAAAAAATCATCGGTCTGCACGGCATCGGGATCGGTGTCGATGAAATGCTGCAAGGCTTCGCTGTAGCCATCAAAATGGGTGCTACAAAAGCAGACTTTGATCAAACCGTTGCCATTCATCCGACGGGGTCAGAAGAATTTGTGACGATGCGTTAAAAGAAAAAAAACCTCAACTGACAGATGATTTGTCAGTTGAGGTTTTTTTTGCGTATAAAATTCTAGCTATCAACTAAAAAGCCCCCAAAGGTAGATCAAAAATCTAAGCTTGGGGACTTATTTCAGTATGATCCCAGCTACTGGGTTTATGCTAGATCCTTGATCAGTTCTGACGCCCAAGGATCTGAGCAGTGATCTGGTAAAGATACGTTTTGGTTTCATCTTTGGTCTCAGGTAATTTCTGGATCGCCTGCAAAGCTTTTTTCGTATAGTCGGCTGCGAGTTTCTTGGCTTCCTCGATCCCAGCACTTTCTTGGACGATCCGATAGACTTCGTGGGTGTCGGTGTCCGTCATGGCGTCTTGTTTTTCCAGCAATGGGAGCAGCTGTTGGCGGTCACTTTTTAGTGCCATTAACAGCGGCAGGGAATAGACGCCTTGCCGAACATCTTCCAATACTGGTTTCCCTAAAGCAGCCGCATCTTGGCTGTAATCCAAGACGTCATCCATGATTTGAAAGGCAAGGCCAATGGCTTCACCGATCTCACGGGCTTGATTGGCAAAGCGCAAGGAGGTGCCGCTTTCGTAAGCCCCGATGAAGCAGCTTAAAGCAAACAACTCAGCGGTTTTGCCGCGAATGTTTTCTAAGTAATCCTCGACAGTGACGGACAAATCGTATCGTTTGCTCATTTGTCCTAATTCGCCGGCCAGGATTTTTTCCATACTACGGGAATTCATCTGCAAGCTTTTCATGGAGCTGGCATAATCCGCCATCAATTTAAAGCAGCAGACGAAGAGGTAATCACCAGCATAGACAGCGACATCGTTGCCAAATTCGGAACGAATGGTCGGCAGCTTGCGGCGGGTGTCCGCATGATCGACGATATCGTCGTGGATCAACGAGGCAGTGTGGAGCATTTCGATCGAGGCCGCCAATGCGACGGCTTTTTCGCGATCTTTGTCGCTGCCATAAGCAGAAAAGAGCAGCTGATAAGCAGGACGCAGCAGTTTCCCACCTGAATGGATCATGGACAGGATCGCTTGTTCGACCTCTTTGTTTTTTAGTTTTAATGATTTTTCCATCAATTGCAAGGAGGCAGATAAGTCAGCTTGCAGTGCTGGATACTCTTGCCACATGGAATGAAGTTTCATAATTAACTCCTTTATTCTGAATCCGAGCGCCATTTGACTTTGGTCTGGCGTTCATAATCAATTTGAAAACGGCGCAGTGTTTCGACACGGCGCAGCAAGTAGTTGGCGGCGATTCCGATAGCGATCCCGGACAAGATCCCAAAGAAAGACAGGACCGGCAAGTAGAGCATCACGCTCCAGGATTGAGCGATCCATGAGGCAGTGATCAACTGTCCGACGTTGTGTAAGAAACCGCCGGCCGCACTAATGCCGATGATACTGACACGCTTAGGCCCCAACTGTTTCACCAAAGACATCCCAAAGTAGCTCAGTAAGGAACCGCTCATACTATATAAGAAGGTCGAAACCGTTCCTCCTAGTAACGTCGTTAAGATCAGTCTTAGCCAAATTAAGAGAAAGCTGTCTTTTTTTGGCATGGTGAACAAAGCAATAATGGTAATTAAATTTGCCAAACCTAGTTTCGCACCAGGCGCAAAGGCAAATGGATAAGGGATCATATTTTCAACTAAACCAATCACGACCCCTTGGGCGACCAGCAGTGAGATGAAAATTATTCGTTGTAATCGACTCATAAGCAAACGATCAATAGATTAGATCGTCGGTCTCACTCCCATCTGCGGCTTGGATTTCGATCACCAATTTATGAGGCAGACAGACAATGGTTTCCCCATTTTTACTGGCCCAGCCACGGCGGACACAAATCTGGTCGCCGCAATCGGCTTCCTTGATTCGGATCCGATCCCCTTCGATCTCCAGTAAATTGGTATCGCCATCTTCATCTTCATAAAGATAGGTGTACGTTTTTTGACCTTCAACTAAGTCAAAACGCTTGATTTCTGTCCCATCGACCCGCAAGACGGCTTCTTTGTCCGCTGTTTGCGTCTGGCCAAAAATAAAAATCGGTAAAAAAGAGCTGAGGATCAAAACAAGTATGATGACGCCATCCCATGGTTTTAAATGGGCATCGCGGATAAATTCTTTTAGTTTCATCAAAAAAGACTCCTGTTCTTTCATGTGATGTGTCTCATTCTAGCATAAGAAGACAAGATTCTACTAGCTGAATCCTCAATAATCCACCGATTTCTGTGCAAGGACGATCAAGAAAAAGTTCTGTACTTGGAAAGAGACCAAGACACTGATTGAAAATCAGAATGTCTTAGTCTCATGAAGTCGTACAGGTATTCTATTTTGCTGGCTTATTTATTGCCGTATAAGGAGCGAGGGGTACCGTACCACCATTTTCCAAGGGTACGTTGCAACCATGGGATTACCCAACGGTCTAAACCGACTGCGCGTCCTGAACCGTTCATCAAGGCAAATGCAACTGGAATGAACCAGATGTTTACCCAGTAGAACATACCAGACATACAGAAAGTCAACACTAAAACGATAGTCGTTGCGTTTACTAACCAAGTGAAGAGACCAGCCATCAATGCAAGAGCTAAAGCAATTTCAAAGAAGACCATGAATTTTTGGAAGAACATGGCAACGTCGTTGTTTGGCATGATAAATTGCATAACTTTTGTGAACCAGTCAGGTGATTTTTCAATCACGATCATTGGTTGCTCACCGTAGGCATAGCTCAAACCGAAGTGTGCGGCTTGTGTCGCTGCATCGGCTGCTTCACCGGCACCACTAGCGGCACTTGCTGCATCGGCTGCTTCACTAGCACCACTTGCTGCATCAGCGACTGTTTGATATTCCCAAGTCCAAGGGAAAACGCTGTTGCCTTGGAACCAAGAACCTTCACCGAACCAAGTACCAGGTTTGAAGACTTCCCCATTCGTACCCAAAATTTTCTTGAAGGCTTCAACGAACCAGACAAGACCATAGAAAATACGAAGCGGAACACTCCACAAGACGTTTCCGTAACGAGACGTATGACCACGAGCGACTGTCCGGTCATCTTTGATGTGGAAGATTTCATGCATCAAGTATTGGAACATGTAGTAACCAGAACGAATATCAAAGAAGTATTTCAAGTTAACGATATGTTTCATAATGATCGCTAAGAAACCGCTCAGGTGAATCTTATTGAATAAGTTCGCCACGCCCCATTTGGCACCGATGGAAACCATAAATCCTTGGTAGTTTCCTTTGAATTTATGTTTTTCGCCGCCTTTGATGGCTGAAACGATATTCGTTGCTGCAGTGTGCCCAGTTTGTTCAGCTGCTTGCACGATTTGTGGTGTTGGTGTGTTCGGGAATTCTTCGAAGTAAACCAAGTCACCAATAATATAGATGTTTTTGTCTTCGTAGCCTTTTGCTTCCATGTACTCATTGGCAACTAGACGGAAACCACGAGCGGTTTCTAAACCGAAATCAGCAGCATCGCTAGTTCCTTTGACGCCGGCAGTCCAGATCAATGTGTGGGTTGGGATCGTTGAACCATCTTTTAGTTTGATGTGGTCAGGTGCCACTTCAACGATTGGTGCATTCAAGACAAGATCAACATTGTTTTTCTTCAAGTAACGTTCTGCTTTGGCTGCATCGTTACGATCAAGCATGTTTAAGATCGTTGGCATTGCTTCAACGACTTTCAAGCTGATTTCACTTGGGTCCAATTTATAATCGGAAGCTAAACGATCTTTCCAATCGATCAGTTCACCGATCATTTCGATCCCAGTAAACCCAGAACCACAAACGACAAACGTCAACATTGCTTTACGTAATGCTGCATCTGGTTCGATCGCTGCTTTTGCGACAGTTTTTTCAATGTGTTCGCGAATGCGGACAGCATCGTCAAATGACCATAGAGTAAAGCCATTTTCTTTGACACCAGGTGTACCGAAGTCATTCGGTTCGCCACCCATCCCTAAGATCAAGTAGTCAAATGAATAGCTGCCTAATTTTGTTTGGACGGTTTTATTTTCTTTATCGATCCCAGTTACTGTATCGGTTACTAAACGAACATTTTTCTTGCGTGAGAACAAGCGTTGCAAGTCATATTGAATTGCGGTAGGTTCTACACGTCCTCCAGCGACTTCATGCAGTTCAGTCATCATCGTATGATAAGAGTGACGGTCGATCAATGTTATCTCAACATCATTGTCTTTTTTCAATTTCTTTGCCATGTACTTCGTAGCAGAAACGCCTGCATAACCGGCACCGACAACGACAATGTTTTTCTTTGCCATTGCAAATCTCTCCTTAATAAAAATAATCTATGATAATAATTACACAATCGTTCCTATTATATAGACAAATGGTTCATTTGTCTAACGATTCTGATGAAAAAAACGCATATTTCCTGAAATTCGTGAAAACTTGCGAAAATCAAAAAATAAGTCATTTTTTATTGAAAAAGCGGAAAGGAAGCGGTTGACATCTCGTAAATTTACTTTACAATGTTAGATGTATCACAAACTTTTTTGTGGGGAAAATAAACAAGTAAAAGGTGGATAATTATGAAAGCAAAGAAATTGATTGTAGGTATGGCGGTATTTTCATTCGCAGCATTATTGTTAGGGGGATGCGGAGCAGACGACAACAATACAGGTTCTTCGTCAACTAGTGAAAGTACATCACAAACTTCTGCAAGCGATTCTGCAACTACAGAAAGCTCAGAAGCAACCGTCGTTGCAGGCGAGCCAATGCAAGATGGTACGTATCGTTTAGAAGAAAAGAACTATAAAAACGACTACCGTGTCACATTTGAGATCACAGTCAAAGACGGCAAAATCGTTGAATCAAAATATGACAACGTCAATGCGGATGGCGAATCAAAAACAGAAAACACTGAATACAATGAAACAATGAAAGAAAAAGCAGGCATCAGCCCAGAAGAATTTATTCCTAAATTCAATGAAGAGTTAGTTGCCGCACAAAGCCCTTCTTCAATCGAAGTAGTTTCTGGCGCGACTCATTCCTTTGATTCCTTCCAAAACTATGCACAACAATTGATTCAAGCGGCGCAAGCAGGCAACACGGAAACCATTGAAATCGACAATGGTGCAGACTTGAAAGACGGAACCTATACATTAGAAGAAAAGAACTACTCAAACGGTTACCGCGTAGTCTTCTCAATGACTGTAGCTGACGGCAAAATCTCTGAATCAAACTACGACTACCTAAACGAAGCAGGCGAGTCGAAAAAAGATGATGCATCATACAACGAAAACATGGAAGCAAAATCTGGTACAAGTCCAGAAGAGTTCATTCCAAACTTCAATGAAGCCTTTGTTTCTGCAGTCAATGCCGAAGACGGCTCTGTGGCAGACATGGATGTTGTTTCAGGGGCAACCCACAGCTTCCACAGCTTTGTTATCTATGCACAACAATTGTTGAATGCCGCTGAAAAAGGCGACCAAACAACAATCGAAGTGGATAACTTCGTTACTGAATAATCACAACTTCTTTCCATTAAGAGGACAGCATTCGTTTTGAGTGCTGTTTTTTTTTCGTGGGCAACAAGGTCACAAAAGCAAGTTCGTGCAAAAGGAAGCAATCTGGTGGGAAGTTTTTTTTAAAAAGAACTGTTTTTTACAAAGAAGAAAAGGTTCGATTAAGGATTCCTAAAATACGTTGAGGAATCACGGAATGCCCCTTTTCATTCTGCCAAAAAAAGGCTATTATATGAAGGTTGAAGACAATAGAAAAGAGGAAAATCATGAAAAAGAAAGTAACGTTTTTTCTGATGTTTGTTTTTTTAGGCACAATGTTGGCAGCCTGCGGCAGTGATCAGGAAGCAACGACGCTGCGAGAAGAACCATATTTTCAAGAAGAATTTTTATTAGGTACGTATACTCGGATTCGCATTTATGATGAAGGCAAAGAGGACGCTATGAAGCCTGCCTTTGACCGCATCAGAGAGTTAGGCGATAAAATCACCATCAACCAAGCAGGGTCAGAGATCGATGAAATCAATGCGCAAGCTGGCATCAAGCCAGTGAAGGTTTCAGATGATATCTATTATTTGTTGAAAGAAGCCTATGATTATAGTGTGAAATCAGAAGGCGGCTTTAATATGGCCATCGGTGCGATCACCCAATTATGGCGAATCGGCTTTGATGATGCCCGCAAGCCAGAACAATCTGAGATCGATGAAGCGTTGAAACATATCAATTATGAACAAGTCGAGTTTAACGACGAAGACCACACGGTGTATTTAAAAGACAAGGACATGATCCTTGACCTTGGGGCGATCGCCAAAGGCTACATCACGGATGAAGTCGTCAAAGTGCTGAAGGACAATGGCGTGACTTCCGCGATCGTCGATTTGGGCGGGAATGTCTATGTGTTAGGTCATAGCAACCGCGGTGCAGATGAGCCATGGAATGTCGGAATCCAAGATCCAAACAAATCTCGCGGCTCGATTATCGGCAGTATCAAAGAAACCAATAAAACAGTAGTTACTTCAGGGATCTACGAACGCTACTTAGAAGTAGACGGCAAAACGTATCACCATATTTTTGATTCTGAGACGGGCTATCCTTACGATAGCGATGTAGCAAGTGTGACTGTGATCACTGACAAATCCATCGATGGTGACGGGTTGACTACGGTGGCATTTGATAAAGGAGTCAAAGAAGGCTTGGCTTATATCGAACAGCATACCGAAAAGGGAACCGATGCGATCTTTATCACAAAAGAAGATAAAGTGTACGTAACAGACGGCATCAAAGATACCTTTGAGCTTTCAGAGGAATCAGGCTACACGATGGGTGATCGTGCTGATTTAGAATAGGAGGAGTGAAAGATGTCTCTTTCAGTGTTTTTAGAAGTGGTGGAGATCCGCACCAAGGTGGCGAGTGTCTTCCCCTTCATTATGGGTGTGTTGTTCTCGTTGGTGTATTTTCATGAATTTCATCCGTTGAATACTGTAATTTTTTTTCTGGGGATGCTGCTGTTTGATTTGACGACGACGTCCATCAACAATTATATGGATTTCAAAAAAGCCAAATCAGAGACCTACAAATACCAGCACAATGTGATCGGGCGCGAAAACATCTCAGAAGCTACTGTTCGCAATCTGATTTTTGCGATGCTGGCAGGAACCTTACTGATCGGTCTTTACTTGACCTTTGTTACCGGCTGGCTGCTGCTAGTGATGGGGCTGGTGGTTTGTTTTATCGGGGTCTTTTATACCTTTGGCCCCATTCCGTTATCGCGAATGCCTTTAGGCGAGGTGTTCAGCGGTGTAACGATGGGATTAGGGATTTTTGCCATCACGATCTATATCAATACCATTGATCAAAAAGTGTTTTATCTGGCACTGGATTTTGCGAATGGAACCTTTGGCTTAGTGGGGAACCTCTGGGCCGTGTGCGCCATCGTGTTGGCATCCTTGCCGTTGATTTTCACGATTGCTGACATCATGTTAGCCAATAACTTACGGGATCTGGAAGCTGATATCGAAAACCATCGCTACACGCTGGTGTACTACATCGGTCGCGAAGCAGGTATCCGTCTGTTTCAAGGCATGATGTTGGCGTCTTATGCCGCTATCTTATTGGGCCTCTTGTTTGGACTCTTTCAATGGCCGATTTTGCTCGTGTTTCTAACACTGCCAAAAATCCGCCAAAACTTGAAAGAACATCAAGCCAGCCTGCCCCACCCACGTAGCTTCAGCTATTCGATTAAGAACATGATTTTATTCAACAGCAGCTATGCCTTGGGCTTACTTTTGTGTCTGCTGTGGCAATTGCTGTAAAAGAAAAGATCGACCCGCTCTTGAAAGAGCAGGTCGATCTTTTTTATGTGGGGAATGAAAGAGCGCATAAAAACTGTAGAAAAGACATGATAAAAGAACAAGCATCCTACTTATTATGAAACGATGAGACTCGCTTTCTTTGCGATCCTCATTGCAACAGTAAAGTTTTGGTGACAGTAGCTAATCCCGATAGAAAGGGGAGCTGCCAAGGTTGTTTGTTTATTTAACCCCTCGGAATAAGCAGGTCTGTTTATGGAGCATTTATGCTTGACTGATTCCTTACGAAAGCAGCGAATCATCAAGCGGATTTGCGACTTTTTGCAGCATCAATACCGTTCCAAACTGATTTCCCCAGAAGAAAGCACCTTGCGCTCCGTTGCTGTTTCCACCACTAATTCACCGGTGTTAGTAATGTCTTTGGCGATTCCTTCATAGGTCACACCTTGTTGTGTAAACTGAACGGTGCGGCCCAAAACGAAGGATTTCTGCCGATAGCGGGCCATATAATCCATGTCAGGCAGTTGCGCCAATAATTGGAAGAACCGACGCCAAATTTCTTGGATCAAGGTTGCCCGAGAAAAGGTTGGATACTCTTCACCAGGAAAGAGTGAGGTCGCTTTTTCCCGAATCTCTGCTGGAAACTGCTGTTGCGGAATCGAAAAACTGATGCCGATACCGATTACAACCGAGGTAATGCGGCCTGTTTCAAAGTCACTGGTTGCTTCAGACAAAATACCGCAGATTTTTTTTCCATCTAAGTACAGATCGTTGACCCACTTAATGGCCGTTTCCTTCATTAGAAGGGCATCGATGGCCTCTGCGACTGCCACCGCAGCCAAAACGGTATATTGCGGCAATTCTTGAAACGCTTGGTTGGGTTTTAAGAGCAAGCTCATATAGATCCCTTGTTTTTTCGGTGAGAAAAACGGTCGTTCGAAGCGGCCATGGCCGCCTGTTTGCGTTTCGGTCAAAAAAAGGGCGGGGGTTGCCAGTCCACTGTCCAAAGCGGCGATCTTGGCTTCTTTCATAGTAGACTCAACAGCATCCTTGATTTGAATCGTGGGGATCATCGGCAAGGCGGCTGCAAGTGCTGCTTGATCGTAGCGGTCAGCGGAGACAAAGCGATAGCCGTTGGCCAAGTGTTCGAAATGATAGCCTTCTTTCTCAAGTTCTTTAATGGCTTTCCAGACTGCTGTACGAGAGATCGACAAGGCTTGGGCTAGTTTTTCTCCGGACAGTACAGTATCTTCTTTTTGTAATAAGGTCAGTATTTTTTCTTTTGTCGTCATAAGGATATCCTTCCTAATGTTTCACGTGTAACGTTTTCGTTAGCATAGCAAGAAATCGGCAAAAAGCAAAGTAGTTTCTTACGAAAAACAGTCCGCACTAGGTTCGTTTTTTTCTTTAGAAAATCTTAGGAAATGGGTGCGTCAGAAAAGCATTGTAACTTCCAATGAAAGCTTGACAGAAAAGTACTTCATCTGTATAATAAGGAGTTGCAAAAACTATCTGAACGAAAAAAGCAGAAACGAAATATTGTCCGTTTCGGCTTAGGAATAAGGAAACAAAAGTAGAAAATGCCCAATGCATCCGTTCTATTTTTGGTTTTTTTTTGCCTAAAAGCCGCAAAAAATGCTTTCTGTAACCTATATTTAATATTTGTTACAGTTTTGTAAATAATCGGATAGCCTTTTTGAAAGACTTTATGAAGAGGTGAAGAGCTTGGCTGGACACGTAGTAAAATACGGAAAGCATCGCGAACGTAGAAGTTTCGCACGGATCAGTGAAGTATTAGAATTACCGAATTTGATTGAAATTCAAACCGACTCTTACCAATGGTTCCTAGATGAGGGCCTAAGAGAAATGTTTGAAGATATTTTGCCAATCGAAGGATTCAACGGTAACTTGTCCCTAGAATTTGTGGATTATGAATTGAAAGAACCAAAGTATACAGTAGAAGAAGCCCGTGCCCATGATGCAAACTATTCGGCACCATTACATGTTACTTTGCGTTTGACGAACCGTGAAACTGGGGAAATCAAATCCCAAGAAGTATTCTTTGGTGATTTCCCATTAATGACTGAACAAGGAACCTTTATCATCAACGGGGCAGAACGGGTTATCGTTTCTCAGTTGGTCCGCTCTCCAGGTGTATATTTCCATGGCAAAGTCGATAAAAACGGCAAAGAAGGCTTTGGTTCAACTGTTATCCCTAACCGCGGTGCGTGGTTAGAAATGGAAACTGATGCCAAAGATATCTCTTACGTACGGATTGACCGTACCCGTAAAATTCCTTTGACGGTCTTAGTCCGTGCCCTAGGGTTTGGTTCTGATGATACGATCTTTGAAATTTTCGGCGACAGTGAATCATTGCGCAACACGATCGAAAAAGACTTGCATAAAAACGCAAGCGATTCTCGTACCGAAGAAGGATTGAAAGATGTTTACGAACGTCTTCGTCCAGGCGAGCCAAAAACAGCAGACAGCTCACGTAGCTTGCTGAACGCACGTTTCTTCGATCCAAAACGTTACGACTTAGCAAATGTTGGTCGTTACAAAGTAAACAAAAAATTAGACTTGAAAACACGTCTATTGAACTTGACCTTAGCAGAAACCTTGGTTGACCCTGAAACAGGCGAGATCATTGTTGAAAAAGGCACTGTTTTGACTCACCAAGTCATGGAAACACTAGGCGCATTTATCGATAATGGCCTAAACAGTGTAACGTACTATCCATCAGAAGATGGGGTCGTTACCGAACCAATGACAGTCCAAGTCATCAAAGTCTTTTCACCAAAAGATCCAGAACAAGAAGTCAACGTGATCGGTAATGGTTATCCAGATACTGCTACACGTACGGTTCGTCCAGCAGACATCATTGCTTCAATGAGCTACTTCTTCAATTTGATGGAAGGCATTGGCAATGTCGATGACATCGACCACTTAGGAAACCGTCGGATTCGTTCTGTTGGTGAATTATTGCAAAACCAATTCCGGATCGGGCTTGCTCGGATGGAACGTGTCGTGCGTGAACGGATGTCGATCCAAGACACCGAAACCTTGACACCGCAACAATTGATCAATATTCGTCCGGTAGTCGCAAGTATCAAAGAATTCTTTGGTTCTTCTCAGTTGTCACAGTTCATGGACCAAACAAACCCACTGGGTGAGTTGACCCATAAACGTCGTCTATCTGCCTTAGGACCTGGTGGTTTGACGCGTGATCGTGCTGGCTATGAAGTCCGAGACGTTCACTATTCCCACTATGGCCGTATGTGTCCGATCGAAACGCCTGAGGGACCAAACATCGGGTTGATCAACAGCTTGGCCTCTTATGCCAAAGTCAACAAGTATGGCTTCATTGAAACACCATACCGTCGAGTTGACCGCGAAACAGGCCGTGTTACAGACAAGATCGATTACTTGACTGCCGATACCGAAGACCACTACGTTGTGGCCCAAGCAAACAGCTTGTTAAATGAAGACGGCTCTTTCGTAAACGACGTTGTTATGGCGCGTGCTACTTCTGAAAACTTGGAAGTATCGATCGATAAAGTCGACTACATGGACGTATCACCAAAACAAGTAGTCGCAGTCGCAACCGCATGTATTCCTTTCTTGGAAAACGATGACTCCAACCGTGCCTTGATGGGTGCCAACATGCAGCGGCAAGCTGTACCATTGATCAATCCGAAAGCACCTTGGGTTGGTACTGGTATGGAATACAAATCAGCACATGACTCAGGAGCTGCTTTGTTATGTAAACATGATGGGATCGTAGAATACGTGGATGCAGCCGAAGTGCGCGTTCGTCGTGACAATGGCGCATTGGACGTTTATTCTGTTACCAAATTCCGTCGTTCAAACTCAGGAACCAGCTACAACCAACGTCCATTAGTGGCACTTGGTGAAAAAGTGGAAAAAGGCGACATCTTAGCAGATGGCCCATCTATGGAACAAGGCGAAATGGCACTAGGACAAAACGTCTTAGTCGCATTCATGACTTGGGAAGGGTACAACTATGAAGATGCCATCATCATGAGCCGTCGTTTGGTGAAAGATGATGTTTACACTTCTGTCCATATTGAAGAATATGAATCAGAAGCCCGCGACACAAAATTAGGACCTGAAGAAATCACTCGCGAAATCCCGAACGTTGGGGAAGACGCGTTGAAAGACCTAGACGAAATGGGCATTATCCGCATTGGTGCGGAAGTCAAAGATGGCGATCTGCTTGTTGGGAAAGTCACGCCAAAAGGGGTAACGGAACTTTCAGCAGAAGAGCGTTTGTTGCACGCAATCTTTGGTGAAAAAGCCCGCGAAGTGCGTGACACTTCTCTACGCGTGCCTCACGGCGGCGGCGGAATCGTCCACGATGTCAAAATCTTTACCCGCGAAGCTGGCGATGAATTGTCACCAGGTGTGAACATGCTGGTTCGCGTTTATATCGTTCAAAAACGGAAAATCCATGAAGGGGATAAAATGGCCGGACGTCACGGAAACAAAGGGGTCGTTTCTCGCATTATGCCAGAAGAAGACATGCCTTTCTTACCAGATGGCACACCAGTCGATATCATGCTGAACCCATTAGGGGTACCTTCTCGGATGAACATTGGACAAGTATTAGAGTTACACTTAGGAATGGCTGCGCGTCAATTAGGCATTCACGTGGCAACACCAGTCTTTGATGGAGCCAGCGATGAAGATGTTTGGGCAACGGTTGCTGAAGCAGGAATGGCCAGCGATGCCAAAACAGTGCTTTACGACGGACGTACCGGCGAACCATTTGATGGCCGCATCTCCGTTGGTGTCATGTACATGATCAAATTGGCCCACATGGTCGATGATAAATTGCATGCCCGTTCCATTGGACCTTACTCATTGGTTACTCAACAACCATTGGGAGGAAAAGCCCAATTTGGTGGACAACGTTTCGGAGAGATGGAAGTTTGGGCACTGGAAGCATACGGTGCTGCTTACACCTTGCAAGAAATCTTGACCTACAAATCAGATGATGTGGTTGGTCGTGTGAAAACATACGAAGCGATCGTCAAAGGGGAACCAATTCCAAAACCAGGTGTACCAGAATCATTCCGCGTATTAGTAAAAGAATTGCAATCACTGGGTCTAGACATGCGTGTCCTAGATATCGATGATGCAGAGATCGAACTGCGTGATATGGATGATGACGATGATGATTTGATCACCGTTGATGCCTTAACAAAATTTGCGGAGCAACAAACAGCCCGCGAATTAGAACAAAAAGCACAAACAGAAGCTAAAAATGCCGCCGACGCGTTGAACCAACAAATCGAGACAGCAGAAGATCGCTTGCAATAATAGACGGCCCTCGCTATTTCCGCCACCAGCGGAAATAGCCCCCGTTCTATCGGATATGTCCATGAAATGAAATGGAGGGAACCTTTTTTGATCGATGTAAATAAATTCGAAAGTATGCAAATCGGTTTGGCTTCTCCTGAAAAAATCAGAAGCTGGTCTTATGGTGAAGTAAAAAAACCAGAAACCATTAATTACCGTACGTTAAAACCTGAACGCGAAGGGTTGTTTGACGAGCGTATTTTCGGTCCAACCAAAGACTGGGAATGTGCTTGCGGCAAATACAAACGGATCCGCTATAAAGGCATCGTTTGTGACCGTTGCGGCGTGGAAGTAACACGTTCAAAAGTGCGTCGTGAACGCATGGGACACATTGAACTAGCAGCACCAGTATCACACATTTGGTACTTCAAAGGCATTCCTTCACGGATGGGTCTTGTTTTAGACATGAGCCCACGTGCATTGGAAGAAATCATCTACTTTGCTTCTTACGTAGTGATTGAACCAGGAAACACCAGCCTTGAGAAAAAACAACTATTGACTGAACGGGAATACCGTGAAAAACGTGACCAATACGGTCAAGAATTTTCAGCAGCGATGGGTGCCGAAGCCATCAAACAATTATTAGATGGCGTTGATCTTGAAGGCGAAGTTGCTGAATTGAAAGAAGAATTGAAAAACGCAACTGGTCAAAAACGGACGCGTGCGATCCGCCGTTTGGATATCTTAGAAGCATTCCGTGCTTCAGGAAACAAACCAAGCTGGATGGTCATGGACGTTATCCCAGTTATCCCGCCTGATTTGCGCCCAATGGTGCAATTAGAAGGTGGACGTTTTGCCACAAGTGACTTGAACGACTTGTATCGTCGTGTAATCAACCGTAACAACCGTTTGAAACGCTTGTTAGACTTGAATGCACCAAACATCATCGTTCAAAATGAAAAACGGATGCTGCAAGAAGCAGTCGATGCCTTGATCGATAACGGTCGTCGCGGCCGTCCAGTTGCAGGACCAGGGAACCGCCCATTGAAATCTCTTTCTCACATGTTGAAAGGGAAACAAGGTCGTTTCCGTCAAAACTTGCTAGGAAAACGGGTCGACTACTCAGGACGTTCAGTTATCGTCGTTGGTCCATTCCTGAAAATGTATCAATGTGGTCTGCCAAAAGAAATGGCGATCGAATTGTTCAAACCATTCGTGATGCGGGAGCTTGTTTCTCGTGAAATCGCGTCAAACATCAAAAATGCCAAACGCAAAATCGAGCGTCAAGAAGACGAAGTTTGGGATGTCTTAGAAGATGTCATCAAAGAACATCCAGTGCTATTGAACCGGGCACCTACGCTTCACAGATTAGGTATCCAAGCATTTGAACCAGTCTTAGTTGAAGGCCGTGCCATTCGTTTGCACCCACTTGTTTGTGAAGCCTACAATGCCGATTTCGATGGAGACCAAATGGCCGTTCACGTACCATTGAACGAAGAAGCGCAAGCAGAAGCACGTATGCTGATGTTAGCAGCTCAAAACATTTTGAATCCAAAAGACGGAAAACCAGTTGTAACACCATCTCAGGATATGGTCCTAGGAAACTACTACTTGACGATGGAAGAAGAAGGCCGTGAAGGGGAAGGCATGATCTTCCGTGACATGGACGAAGCAGTTACGGCATGGCGCAATGGCTACGTGCATTTACACACACGGATCGCCATCAATCCAAACACTTTAGGGGACAAACCATTCACGTCTGAACAAAAACAACGCTTGATGGTAACAACGGTAGGTAAAGTGATCTTCAACTCGATCATGCCGCCAGAATTCCCATTCTTGAACGAACCGACTGACTACAACTTGACGGTTCAAACACCAGACAAGTACTTTATTGAAGCTGGTACAGATGTGCCTGCCTTCATCAAAGAACAAGAGCTTGTTGGCCCATTCAAGAAGAAAAACTTAGGAAACATCATTTCAGAAGTCTTCAAACGTTTCCGCATCACTGAAACGTCACGCATGCTTGACCGCATGAAAGACTTAGGATACAGCCATTCAACAATGGCAGGTATCACCGTTGGTATCGCTGATATCATGAACTTGCACGAAAAACATGACATCATCGACAATGCCCACAAACAAGTAGAAACGATCACGAAACAATTCCGTCGTGGTTTGATTACCGATGACGAGCGTTATGAACGAGTTATTGGTGTTTGGAATGCAGCCAAAGATGAAATTCAGTTAAAACTGATGGAATCATTGGAAGCGAAAAACCCAATCTTCATGATGTCTGATTCCGGTGCCCGTGGTAACATCTCCAACTTTACTCAGCTTGCTGGGATGCGTGGATTGATGGCCGCGCCTAACGGACGAATCATGGAATTGCCGATCATCTCAAACTTCCGTGAAGGTCTATCTGTCTTGGAAATGTTTATCTCGACCCATGGTGCCCGTAAAGGGATGACCGATACCGCCTTGAAAACAGCCGATTCCGGTTACTTGACACGTCGTTTAGTTGACGTTGCCCAAGATGTCATCATCCGTGAAGACGATTGTGGTACTGACCGTGGTTTAGACATTCAAGCAATTCGCGAAGGAAACGAAATCATCGAATCCTTAGAAGAACGTTTGATTGGACGTTACACACGTAAATCAGTGATCCATCCTGAAACTGGCGAAGTCCTTCTAGGGGTCAATGAATTGATCACTGAAGATTTAGCTAAAGCCATCGTGGACGCTGGCATCGAAACAGTATCCATTCGCTCTGTCTTCACATGTAACACCAAACATGGTGTATGTAAACATTGTTATGGCCGCAACTTAGCCACTGGTTCTGAAGTTGAAGTTGGGGAAGCAGTCGGTACCATCGCTGCCCAATCAATCGGTGAACCTGGTACTCAGTTGACCATGCGTACCTTCCATACCGGCGGGGTTGCCGGAGACGATATCACGCAAGGTCTCCCTCGTGTCCAAGAAATCTTTGAAGCCCGTAATCCGAAAGGACAAGCGGTCATTACCGAAGTTACCGGAGAAGTCATCGATATCTCAGAAGACCCTTCAACTCGGACCAAAGAAGTGACCATCAAAGGGGAAACCGATACGCGTACGTATACCGTTCCTTATACTGCTCGGATGAAAGTAGCAGAAGGCGACTTTATCCATCGTGGTGCGCCATTGACGGAAGGATCGATCGATCCAAAACAACTGTTACAAGTTCGCGATGTCTTGTCGGTTGAAAACTACCTATTACGGGAAGTTCAACGCGTTTACCGTATGCAAGGGGTAGAAATCGGCGACAAACATATCGAAGTAATGGTTCGTCAAATGCTGCGTAAAGTCCGCGTCATGGATCCAGGTGATTCAGGCATCTTGCCAGGAACATTGTTGGATATCGCCGACTTTAAAGACCGCAACTACGACACATTGGTAGCCGGCGGCGTTCCTGCAACTAGCCGTCCAGTCCTATTAGGGATCACGAAAGCATCCTTGGAAACCAACAGCTTCTTGTCTGCTGCGTCCTTCCAAGAAACCACTCGTGTGTTGACCGATGCAGCGATCCGCGGCAAGAAAGATCCTCTTCTTGGATTGAAAGAAAATGTTATCATCGGTAAGATCATCCCAGCTGGTACTGGTATGCCTCGTTACCGTGAAATGGAACCAAAAGAAGTAACAGTTGCCAGCGAAAATGTCTACAGCATCTCAGACATCGAAGCACAAATGGCTGCTGAAGACGCATTGAACAGCCAAAACTAATCAATGCCCAGCATCTGATTGACTCAGTGTGACGGAAAAGCTTGTCATTCTTCGGAATGGCAAGCTTTTTTTGTTTATATTATAGAAATTAATGTTGTTAGGTCATATGTGCAAAACAAATCACCTTCAAAAGTATGATGAATCCCGACATGCGCTCAAATTGTTCTTTGGCGTATGTCATTCAACTCTTTCGAAGGTGCTTTTTTGGTGTATTAGTTTTCCTCTTGCCGTTCTTGCAGCATCCGAATCCCCTTTTCCTGAATCTGCCGAGCGATAAACGCCAAGTCATTCGAAGTCAGGTTGATGTCTGCATAATGAAACAAATTTTTTCTGCAGGAGGGGGTCAGATTGCCGATGATCAAATCATAAGTCTCGTCCAGTTTGGTCAGAGAAAACGAGTCCAGAGGATTTAAAATCGTGATTGTTAGCTGATAAGGAATAAACTGTTGGATTTTCGTCTGGATAAATTCCGTATGGTAACTATTTGTATCATAAAACAAAGCTAAGCGAAAGTCAGCGTGGGTATCGATGATTTCTTTGGCGAAATTTGGAAAAGAGGTATGGAAAATATAAATTAGGTAATTGATCGTACTTGGTCGAATGATTGGCAAATTCGAATGGGTCAAAACCTGAACGATGTCTTGATTGACTGTCTGTTGGACCAAATCACAGTTATTGACAAAACGAGCAAAGCGATCATCCAAGATGCAGTAAGGAACCTGCAAGTTGATTCCAAGAAAATAGGAAAAGACGACGGCATCCAACTTCTCTTCAAAATTGGCTTCATGATAGTTGTATTTTTAAATATACGCTTGGTCATTTGATAAAACTCTTGTTTGGTCTCGCGAAAGACAGCGGGGTCTTGACCGATATGGGTTGTGATATAGCCGACCATTTTCTCGACGTAAGCACGACTGTAGCCAGTAAATTCGCTTAAATCGATTTTTTCTAAGAAATATTCGATGTGGTTCCCATTGGGATTGGAAGCGTATAAGCGATCGCGCTTCGTGTTGATATAGATTACAAAGGCAATTTTTTTGATGTCGGAAAAATAAAGTTTTAAGGGTGTCGCAGCAGCCATGATACGGGCGATCTTCAAGAAATCCTGCTCTTGGTTAATGTTGGCATCCACAAATTCATACTGGTACTTCTCTAAGAAGAAAATCAGAAAAAATTGGCGAATATTGTTTTCATTTCCTTTTAACTGGATGGGTTTGGTTGCGATGAAGAAATCATACGGTGCCAGAACCAAATTGATCCTCTTGATCAAACGAATGATCGATGACTTGCTTAAATTTAATTCTAGTGCCAGCATGTCATAACTAGTGAAACTTGATGAGAAGAGTAGTTCTAACAATTGAAACGCAGACGAGCGATTTAAAAACTGGCTGTATACGTCTAGTCGAGTAGCGAAAGGCTGCAAGTGTAGGCGAACAGCTGAATAATCGTCAAATTGTAAGTCCAGAAACGAAAATTCATTGTCGATTTCCGCGATATAGGTTTTCGCTGCAGACATTGAAATGGAAAATTTCACTGCCAAATCGTGAAGACTCGTCCCCTGATCGTCTAATAAATACTCAATCAGCTGTAGTTTCTTTTGTGTTGTAGATGATAACAATTTCCGTAACATGATTGCCCCTGAGCCCCCTTTTAAGTAAATAGTATCACGTTTTTACATGTATTCAAAAAAATTGCGTGTTGTATTTTTTTTGAATACATCCCACCCCAAAATTTTGGGAAAATAGAAGTGTGGAATAGTAGTAATACGTTTGATACAAGTAGCAAAGACCAAAATTTTTGAATCATGGGGAGGAGGCAAAAAGCAGTTGTTTGTTGGGATATCTTGCTCACTGTTGAACAATGTTATTCGTCGAGCGCTTCCGAGATCAATTGAAAAAATTTATAAAAAGGAATGAGCAATTATGAAAAAACAATTTTCTATCTATATATGTTTGCTAGTCTTGCTTGGTTCTATCTTTTGTGAACCAACGATCATACTGGCAGAAGCAATCAACGCAACCGAAAGCACCGAAAGAACGACCGAAACGTTAGAAAGTACTGAACCTGTGACCGGAACGATCGATACGGAAAAAGCACCTACGGATTCATCGACAGCGGGAGCAGTTCAGTCAGCAACGAGTCAAGCAGAAGAAGAACAAGCAACCGTCCCTAGTGAAAGTCAAGCAACCCAAGCATCTTCGACACTGAATCAAAACAGCATTCAACCCCGAGCGCCAGATGCTGAGACGGAAACGGAAGCTTCTACTACCGCTGAAAATCTTAGTGCCAACCTGAATGAACGGGGCGTGCAGCTTTTTGACAATGTCCGAATCACTGACTTAAACGATCAGCCTTTCACTGCCGAAAATCCACCGATGTATAATGACAATATCAAAATTCATTTTGACTGGTCGTTAGCAGATACGGAAGAAATTCGTGCTGGTGATTATTATACGTATCAATTGCCGAATTATTTTGCCATTCATAACACCGTCAGTGGTGAATTGACCCGTTCCGGCGGACAATCGATCGGAAGATTTACCTTAGCACTCGATGGTACATTGACCGTTACTTTTAATGAGGCGGCACAAACACTTTCCAACCGCTCAGGGACTATTGATCTGATCACTGAATTAAGTGTAAGCACCGTTACTGAGGAAGTGACCATTCCTACCGGGATTTACGATGAAGATGGCCATGAGATCATCATTACATTGCCTATTTATGAGGTCGATATCATTAAGACTGGTAACGTGACTTCCAGCGGTTCAGTGGTTTGGGAAATTATTTTTAACCAAACCAGTCGTGAATTGCATGATGTGGTGATTACCGATAAGATGCCACAAGGATTAGCTTATAGTACCTCGACAGGCTACTTGTACGATGAATCCACCGATGAATGGATTCGTACCGATGGCTTATATACGTATAACAGTGTTAACAACACGTTTACCTTCAATCAAACCGTCGATCAACCGGTCCGCATCGTCATCAATAGTGCGGTCACTGATCCAACGGCTTCTTCTTTCAAAAACACGGCAACAATCAACGGTAGCGATTTTACAGAAAAAACCGCAGAAGCAACGGTTACCTACGATGAACAATCAGAATACAAACGATTTAAAGGCTACGATCCAGAAACGAAACGAGCATCTTGGGAAATTTCCGTTACATTGGACAAAGATCAAGCCAGAGTTTTGGATCAGACCTACTCGGGAACAGATCCTGAAAAAGCCTTGCACTTTTTTGTTCCAAAGACTTTGGTGATCACAGACAAAGATGGCAACCAAGTCCCTTCAGAGGACTGGTCCTTTGATGGGACATACCAGCTGGACAAAGAGGGGGAAATCGTACGCTTTGGCATCACGTTTGCCAAAGCTGGCTACTACAAGATCCAATACGACACCCAGTTGTATGAATCGGTTTTAGCCGATACCCGTATATACAATTACGCTTCGATCCGCGACAATCAAAATACCTCGTTGACGGGCAGCGGCACAGTAACACCAACCAAAACGATCGGTGTCGTGAAAACCGCTGGCACTAAAGATTATGAGGCGAAGACTGTCGCATGGAAAATTGAAGCCAATACCAATCAGCAAAAAGTTAGCGACCTGATTATAGAAGACCGCTATCAATTGATCTCAGGGGCAAACAGCAGCGCACTGGCCTTGTTGGCGGATACGCTGGTAGTGACGGCAAGCGGAGTGACCGAGCCTTTAGAGCTCAATACCGACTATACGCTAGAGCTGATCACAGAAACGAAAACGCTAGCCGATGGCTCAACGAAGGAACTTGAGACGGGTTTTCGCATCAAGCTGCAAGGGGCGTACCAAACGACCTCGGCAACGATCACTGTTAATTTTAAAACCAGCTTCGATGTTTCACAACAGATCGCATTAGGAAGTTCTAGCAGCCGGTTTAGTAATGCAGCGTTTGTCCATTATAAAGACGAAGCTGGCAATACGTTCACGGAAGCTTCTGAATCCAATACTTGGATGGATACCAACTGGTTAAAAAATGCCTTGAAATACGGCCTATTCATTGGTGAAGGCGAAGATGTCGCCAAAGCGATTACCGCTGTATTTGGTCGGAATCTAGGAACCATTTTTGATGAGCAGACCGCTTCTAGCGATCAAGTCTATTGGATGGGGCTATTCAATACGTACAAAGAAAAAATCAATAAAGATGCAGTCATCACTGACCAGCTGCAAGAAGGCCAAACTTTGAAAGACTTGGCGCTTTACACGGTCACGGTAACTGGATATACGACACAAGTCAGAGCACTGAAAGAGCAATTGGTGCTAAACGAGGATTACAGTTACACTTATGATCCTGACACGAAGAAAGTTACGATCACCTTGCTGAAAGAAACGTCAGAAACACTGGCGGTCTTCTTGGCAACGGAAGCATCTGAAGAAGTATTTACCTACAAAAATACTATTACATTGACGGACAATGACACAACGTTGACTGCCGATGGCCAAGTCGATAAGTCTGCGAAAACGGACTGGTTGATGAAAAACGGCAGCCAGAATGCCGAGAACAATCGATTGCTCGATTGGGAAATCATGATCAACGCTGACAGTCGCAAAATCCACAATGCGGTAGTGACCGATACCATCAACTACAATCAGCACACCTTTTTACGCGATGCCGACGATAACGTGATCGTAGATGTGTATGAAGCGGTCTTAAACAATGGTACTTGGGAAAAAGGCGAAAAAGTCACCTTCACCAACGAAGACAATCCGAAAATCACCTCGGATGTGGTCGCAGGGACGCAATCGTTAGTGATCGCTTTTGAAGAATTGATTGATAAACCGTACTTTATCGTTTATCAAACACAGCTTGATCCCGGGATTTTGAACAATGAACGGGTGGCCAATAGTGTCAATTTGACGGGTAGTGAGATCGAGATTCACACAGTGACCAAAGAAGTCACCATCAAATCGACAGACGGCAGCGGAACCTCTTCTGGGACGAATGGCTCCTTGACGATCGTGAAATACGATGCCGATGGCACCAAAGAACGAGGGATCGATGAAGAAGCGGTTTTCCAATTAAGCCGCAAAAATGCGCAAAATACCTATGAAGTCATCTTGTCGAATCTGGTGGTCAAAAACAATCAGATCATGGAAAACGGCAACGCCATTGATCGGATCGACAATCTGCGTTACGGCGATTATATGATCCAAGAAATCACCGCACCAGAAGGATACGAACGAGATGCGACTCAGTACACCTTCACTATCTCTGATAAAGAAGTCAATTATGTCTTTGAGCTAGCCAACAAGCGAGAAATCAAAGAAACGACCCATGCTTTGAATGTCCAGAAGCTGCTTCATGGACGCGAGCTGAAAGACGGCGAATTTACTTTCTACCTGGTGGATGAAGCTGGCTCTGTGATTCTAACCCAAACCAATGACGGTAACGGACAAGTCACCTTTGACGCAATCACTTACAATGAGCCTGGCGATTACCATTACACGATTCGGGAAAAAGCCGGCGATGATCCAACCATCACCTATACTGACAAAGAACTAAAGGTAACTGTGACAGTGACAGAAGAAGACAGCCAGTTGATTGCGAAAGCAGTCTATGAAGGCAATCAAGTCTTTGAAAATGACTATACGCCAAAAGCCGGTAGTGTCGTTTTGAGTGCTGAGAAAGTACTGATTGGTCGTGATTTGAAAGCAGAAGAATTTGACTTCGAGTTAGTCAATGAAGCAGGAACTGTACTTCAAACAAAAGCCAATGATGCAACTGGCAAGATCTACTTTGACGCTCTTCCTTATGATAAAACAGGTGAATACCGCTATACCATCCGTGAGAAAGCAGGAACTGACGGTACCATCACATACGATACGAAAGAACTAGCGGTAGTTGTAACCGTCACCGATGAAGACGGACAGCTCGTGGCAGTTGCCGAATACGAAGGCAACCAAGTCTTTGAAAACGACTATCAACCAAAGGCTGGTAGTATCGTACTAAGTGCCGAGAAAGTCTTAACCGGTCGTACCTTACAAGCAAATGAATTCGATTTTGAACTAGTCGATGAAGAGGGAACTGTACTTCAAACAAAAGCCAATGACGCCACTGGCAAGATCTACTTTGACGGCGCTCCCTTACGAGGAAACAGGTGAGTATCACTACACCATTCGTGAGAAGACAGGAACTGACGGTACCATCACTTACGATACGAAAGAACTAGCGGTAGTCGTGACCGTCACCGATGAAGACGGACAGTTGACCGCAGTGGCGGAATATGAAGGCAACCAAGTCTTTGAAAACGACTATACGCCAAAAGCTGGCGGTGTGGTCTTGAATGTAGAGAAAGTGTTGACAGGCCGCACACTAGCAGCCAACGAGTTTGCCTTTGAGCTAGTCGGTGAAGCAGGCAACGTGTTACAGACGAAAACCAATGACGTAAATGGTCAAGTCTATTTCGATGAATTGACATATGGCGAAGTCGGCGAATACCGTTATACGATTCGGGAAAAAGCTGGCGCAGATAGTACCATTACCTATGACACGAAAGAAATTGGTGTTGTCGTGAAAGTAACCGATGAAGACGGGCAACTAGTGGCAAAAGCAACGTATGATGGCAATGCGATCTTTGAAAACGACTATACACCAAAAGCTGGTAGTATCGTATTGAGTGCTGAGAAAGTCTTAACCGGCCGTACCTTACAAGCAAATGAATTTGATTTTGAACTAGTCGATGAAGATGGAACTGTACTTCAAACAAAAGCCAACGACGCCACTGGTAAGATCTACTTTGATGCTCTTGCATATGACAAGGCAGGCGAATACCACTACACCATTCGTGAGAAAACAGGAACTGATGACACCATCACTTACGATGCAAAAGAACTGGCGGTAGTTGTAACCGTCACTGATGAAGCCGGACAGTTGACCGCAGTTGCGGAATACGAAGGCAACCAAGTCTTTGAAAACAGCTATAAACCAAAGGCTGGTAGTGTCGTATTGAGTGCCGAGAAAGTCTTGACCGGCCGCACGTTACAAGCTGACGAATTTATCTTTGAACTGGTAGATGAAGAAGGTAACATTCTTCAAACAAAAGCCAATGATGCAACCGGACAAATTGCCTTCGATGCTCTTGCATATGACAAGGCAGGCGAATACCGCTATACTATCCGTGAACAAGCAGGAAACGATGGCACCATCACTTACGATGCGAAAGAACTAGCGGTAGTCGTTACTGTGACGGATGAAGCGGGACAGTTGACCGCAGTTGCCGAATACAAAGGCAACCAAGTCTTTGAAAACAGCTATCAACCACAAGCAGGCAGTGTCGTACTAAGTGCCGAGAAAGTCTTAACTGGTCGTACGCTACAAGCAAATGAATTCGATTTTGAACTAGTCGATGAAGACGGAACTGTTCTTCAAACAAAAGCCAACGATGGCACTGGCAAGATCTACTTTGACGCACTCTCTTACGAGGAAACAGGTGAGTACCACTATACCATCCGTGAGAAAGCAGGAATCGATGGCACGATTACGTACGATAGGAAAGAACTGGCGGTAGTTGTCACTGTAACGGATGAAGACGGACAGCTCACGGCAGTTGCGGAATACGAAGGCAATCAAGTCTTTGAAAACAGCTATCAACCACAAGCAGGCAGTGTCGTACTAAGTGCCGAGAAAGTCTTAACTGGTCGTACGCTACAAGCAAATGAATTCGATTTTGAACTAGTCAATGAAGACGGAACTGTTCTTCAAACAAAAGCCAACGACGCCACTGGCAAGATCTACTTCGATGCTCTTGCATATGACAAAGCAGGTGAGTATCACTACACCATTCGTGAGAAAACAGGAACTGACGGTACCATCACCTACGATATAAAAGAGCTTGCAGTAGTTGTGACCGTCACTGATGAAGACGGACAGTTGACCGCAGTTGCCGAATACGAAGACAATCAAGTCTTTGAAAACAGCTACCAACCACAAGCAGGCAGTGTCGTACTAAGTGCTAAGAAAGTCTTGACGGGTAGAGACTTGCAAGCCAACGAATTCGCATTTGAATTAGTGGATGAAGCTGGAAAGGTTCTGCAAACCCAACGCAATGACGCAAATGGAACGATTACCTTTGATGCATTGACGTATGACGATGCTGGGGAACATCGTTACACGATTCGTGAAAAAGCTGGCAACGACGCCACGATCATCTATGATGAAACCACCTATCAAGTAACGGTCACAGTCAAAGATCAAGCAGGAAAATTAGTAGCTGAAGCGGAGCAAACGGCAGACATGGTATTCAACAACCGTGTCAAAGAAGGCAAAACAACGAAACCGGGAACTGGCAACTTACCGAAAACCAATGACACCACGACCGCTGGTTGGGTCGTCTTGGGACTGTTGTTAGTAGTAATTGCAGTGGGCATCTACCTTGATCGCAAAAAAAGGACGCCGTTATCATAGGCAGGGGAAGCAACAGAGCAGAAAGAGAAAGCGGGATGAGGCCAACTTGTCCCGCTTTTTCCTGTCCTATTTTTCTTCACTTCAAAGAAACAAAAGCGTCAAAAGTATGAAACGCTAGAAAGCGAACAATCAGCAAACCCAGACTCAAGAAGGGGACGAAGGGCAACTGTGCCAATCGTTTCTTCCAGATGCTTTGATAGCTAAAAAAAGCGAGGATACCAAGACTGCTGGCTACTAGTAAGAGGGCCAAAAGGGTCGACGGCGCTAGCCAAATGCTCCAACCTGCCAGCACTAAGAGATCGCCACCGCCCATTTTTTCCTGCCAGACAAAAAAGACCAGTGGAACCAGCAAGCCTAAAGACAGCCATTGAAAAGAAGCGCCGCTTCTAAGCTGTGCCAACGCTAGCAGTAGGTGGGCGGGGTACAGCAGGTGCGGGTAGACGCTATAGTCTATCAAGTCGGTCAAGCTGAGTAAAAAGGCACTGGTCAGCCAGACAAAAGCCAGGAAGCTTTCTAAAGCATGAAAGGCAACCCCGCAAAGTCCGCCATAGCATATGCAACCGAAGACCCAATAAAGCGGGGGTGAAAGCCATCTTGTAGGAAGGAGAAAAAACCAATGGTTATCCGAAACTTTGTTTACTTTCTGGTAGTGAGAACGAGAATCACTTTTTGGCAGATTCCAAAACAGGGTTTGTAAGAGCAAAAGCCAAAAGAAGCCGAGTAAAGCGCCTAAAAAAAACACGAAAATCGTCATTTTTCGTACCCCCTCATAAAGAAATACGTAAGAGAGTGAGAAATTTTCTCAAATAGATGATTTTGTTGTACTTTTTAATTGTTTCGTATTATCCTTAAAATAGATAATTTAGAGGAGGAATCGTTATGAAATTTGAACAAACAAAAGAAGTATTAAACCAACTTGTTGCTGATTTAAGCCAAATGGCTATGGTCGTTCACCAAACACACTGGTACATGCGTGGACCTGGCTTTTTGACATTGCATCCGATGATGGACGAATTCATGGATGATTTAAATGAGCAATTGGATGAAGTTTCTGAACGCTTGATTACATTAGACGGTTCACCATATTCAACTTTGCGTGAAATGGCTGAACACACTCAAATCCCTGATGAAGTCGGCAACTGGGACCGCACGATTCCAGAACGCTTAGCTACATTGGTGGAAGGCTACCGTTATTTAGCGGACTTATACCAAAAAGGGATCGAAGTATCTGGTGAAGAAGGCGACGATCCAACCCAAGATATCTTCATCGGCTTCAAAACAGCCATCGAAAAACGTATTTGGATGATCCAAGCGCACTTAGGCGAAGCGCCATTGATCGATCCAGCGAAATCTCGCGTACGTCATTAATCAACAAAAAACCAGCGAAGAATTTTCTTCGCTGGTTTTTTTAATGGCCTGCCAATAACCCTTTGGCGGCTTCAATTTGCTGTGCCACTTGATCAAAACCGGTGCCGCCATAGGAATGACGATTTTTGACGGCGGTGTAGGAGTCAAGTTTTTCAAAAATATCGCTGTCGATGGCAGGATGGATCGCTTGGTATTCTTCCAAGGAAACATCTTGCAAATAGATGCCTTTGCTCAAACACTCACTGACGAGCTTGCCGACGATCTCATGGGCTTGTCTGAAAGGCACGCCTTTGCCAGCTAAGTAATCCGCTAATTCTGTTGCGTTGGAAAAATCCTTTTCAGTGGATTCTTGCATTCGTGCTTGATTGACCTTCATCGTTGCGATCATGCCCGTCATGATCTGCAAGCTTTTCGTGATGGTTTCGGCACTGTCAAACATGCCTTCTTTGTCTTCTTGGAAATCTTTGTTGTACGCCAGCGGCAAGCCCTTCATGACCGTCAAAAGGCCAAAGAGATTCCCATAGACACGTCCTGTTTTTCCACGGATCAGCTCCGCCATGTCAGGGTTTTTCTTTTGAGGCATAATGGAGCTGCCGGTGGAGAAGGTATCGGTCAGTTCCACAAATTGGTACTCGTGGCTGCACCAAAGAATCAGCTCTTCACAAAAACGAGACAGATGCATCATCAATAAAGAGGCGTTGCTTAAAAATTCCAAGATAAAATCACGATCGCTGACCGCATCTAGGCTGTTGCTGTAAATATTGCTAAACCCTAACTCTTGAGCGGTGAAGGCGCGATCGATGGGGAAGGTAGTTCCTGCCAAAGCGGCACTGCCTAAAGGCATCACATCGATGCGGCTCAAACTCTCACTGAAACGCTCTTGGTCACGCGTCAGCATACTGTAATAGGCTAAGAGGTGATGGGCAAAAGAAATCGGCTGTGCATGCTGCAGATGGGTATAACCGGGCATGATGGTATAGATGTTGGCTTCGGCTTGTAAAACCAGCGCTTCTCGCAACTCAGCGATCAAAGTGATCACGTCTTGCACGACTTCTTTCAAATACAAATGCATATCGGTCGCCACTTGGTCATTACGACTACGGGCAGTATGCAATTTGCCTGCCACTGGTCCAATCAATTCATGCAAGAATGTCTCGATGTTTAAATGGATGTCCTCATTTTCAATCGTGAAGGTCAATTCGCCAGCGGCTAATTGCTGCTGAATCGTGGTCAAGCCGCCAATGATCGCTTCGCCATCGGGTTGACTGATGATGCCCGTATGGACCAGCATTTTGACATGTGCCAAACTGCCAAGAATGTCTTGCTTTGCTAACTTTTGATCAAACGTGATGGAAGCCCCAAAAGCATCGATCCATGCTTCGTTTTTCCCATCGAAACGTCCGCCCCATAATTTTGCCATATTCTCACCTCAAAAAAAGATTACGGCTGAAGCGGCAGCTTCAGCCGTGCATACTTAAATCAATGTTTCTGTTAGTTGCTGTTGTGCTTGAATCTCAGCGTGCACTTTGCTTGGCAGTCCCCATAATTTGATGAAGCCGATGGCCGCATGCTGATCAAAGGTATCTGCAGACGTGTACGTTGCTAAGTTTTCATCGTACAGGCTGTTTTCAGATTTCCGTCCTTCACAAATGACGTTGCCTTTGAACAATTTCAAACGCACGATCCCGTTGACGTAGACTTGCGTGCTTTTCAGGAAGGTAATCAAGGCTTCCGTCAATGGATTGAACCAAAGACCATCATAGATGACTTGGGCTAATTGCTGCTCGATGATTGGTTTGAAATGCGCCAATTCCCGTACAAAGACCAAATCTTCCAACTCTTTATGAGCCGTCATCAAAGCGATCGCTCCTGGACATTCATAAACTTCCCGTGATTTGATCCCCACCAAACGATTTTCGATATGGTCGATCCGACCAACGCCATGTTCGCCAGCCATCCGGTTCAATTTCATGATCAATTCTGCTAGATTCATCGTTTCGCCATCAATGGCGGTCGGTACCCCTTGATCAAAAGTGATCTCAACGATCGTCGGTACGTCAGGAGTATCTTCTAATTCTTGTGTGATGGCGTAGGCTCCTTTTGGTGGCGTTGCCCAAGGATCTTCTAAAACACCGCACTCACAGGCGCGTCCCCACAAGTTTTGGTCGATGGAATATGGATTGTCCAAGTCAGCGGGAATCGGCACTCCTTTTTCAGCCGCATAGGCAATCTCTTCTTCCCGGGACCATTTCCATTCCCGAACCGGTGCGATGACTTTCAAGTGAGGCGCTAAAGCAGCGATCGCTACTTCAAAACGAACTTGGTCGTTGCCTTTACCAGTACAGCCGTGGGCGACGGTCGTTGCGCCAGTCGCTAATGCCAACTCCACCAATTTCTTGGCAATCAATGGACGAGACAAAGCGGAAACAAGAGGATAAGAATTTTCATAAAAAGTATTGCCTTGTAAAGCGATCAAAGCAAAATCTTGGGCGAATTCTTCGCGGGCATCGATGGCATAAGATTCAATCGCGCCAACTGCCAAAGCTTTGTCTTTAATGGATTGGGTGTCGCGACCTTCACCGATGTCTAGGCAGCAAGCCACCACATCATATCCTTGGTCCGTTAACCATTTAATTGAAACGGAGGTATCTAATCCTCCAGAATAGGCCAATATTACTTTTTCTTTCATACTTATTAACTCCTTTTCCGCGTGTTTTCAAGTGATTGAAGCTATCTTATCAGAATAAAAATAATAAATCAAGGGCAAAATTAAATATTTATACATAAAAGTGGTAATTATCAGTTTTTTATACTATTATCGATGGTTAAGGAAAAGAAGTGGATGCTCACTTTGTTAATGAAAGTTTATACACATTATTCATAAATGTATTCAGTTTTAGAAGCCTGCAACAACAAGTTTCGTTTTTCAGAGAAAATGGCAGAAAACGAATGGAGAAAATTTTCAAAAAGAGGCGGAATTACGTTGACATTAGGCTTTATAGAAGGTATTATGTTATATGGTATTGTTTGCCCCACAAGAGCCCCGGAAACTCAAGTGTATGTCAAACATTCGTGAAATTGAATTGGAGGAAAAAATTGTGCGTACAACATATATGGCCAAACCAGGCGAAGTAGAACGTAAATGGTACGTAGTAGATGCAACAGATGTTCCTATGGGTCGTCTTTCAGCAGTAGTAGCATCTGTCTTACGTGGTAAAAATAAACCAACATTCACACCTCATGTGGATACAGGCGATTTCGTAATCGTCATTAATGCAGAAAAAATCAAATTAACAGGTAACAAAGCAAGCGATAAAATTTATTACCGTCACTCAAACTTCCCAGGAGGATTGAAATCAGTCTCTGCTGGAGAATTACGTGCTAAAAATTCTCGTCGTTTGATCGAAACTTCTGTAAAAGGCATGCTTCCTAAAAACACTTTAGGCCGTAAACAAGGAATGAAACTTCATGTTTATGCTGGCGCTGAACACCCACATGCTGCACAACAACCAGAAGTATTGGACATCACAAACTTAATCTAATAGGAGGGAATTTCATTGGCACAAGCTCAATATATCGGCACTGGCCGTCGTAAAAATGCAGTAGCCCGCGTACGTTTAGTACCAGGTACTGGTAAAATTACTGTTAACAAAAAAGATGTTGAAGAATACATCCCACACGCAGACTTGCGTGAAGTAATCAACCAACCATTCGGCGTTACAGAAACTAAAGGTTCATACGATGTTTTTGTAAACGTAAATGGTGGTGGATACGCTGGACAATCAGGTGCAATCCGTCACGGTATCGCACGTGCATTGTTACAAGTTGATCCTGATTTCCGTTTAGCTCTTAAACGTGCTGGTTTACTTACTCGTGACGCACGTATGGTTGAACGTAAAAAACCAGGTCTTAAGAAAGCTCGTAAATCTTCACAGTTTTCAAAACGTTAATCTTTTTATCGAAGATTCGAGACACTCTCTTTTTGGAGAGTGTTTTTTTCGTATCAAATGGTAAGTTTGAGTAATTTTTCATTGTTATTCAGTTCTTTTTACAATCAAATAATTTGATTAATACCTCTAGCATCGATGACCATGATCGAAGTTGCTGATGTGTTGTTTATAGCGCATTGATATCTTGTTGAGTAATGGTTTTAATCGGTTGATTCTTCTTTGTCAGGAATTCTTTATTTTCATTTTCCGATGTCATAAGGGTACCTTCTTCTATATTTATAAACTTCATGTCTATACGAACAACAATCTAAAATTATTGTACTATACCATGTTTATATAGACAACACGAGGAGGAAATATAAATGAACGAAAATGAAGGTGATAGAAAAGTGGAAGTGCTAATTAATGATTTATTAGCAGAACGTCAGATGTCTTTAAGAGAACTCGCAAGGTTGTCGGGAATTGAGCCATCAAATTTAAGCAATTTGGCAAATGGAAAAAGACAAAAAATTTATTTAGAACACATTGAAAGGATTGCAGATGCGTTGGAGATTGATGATATCACGAGGATATTAAAGTTGAGTAGGAATGTCTAATTTCCCTGACTCATAGCGGGAGTAAGTGGTTTGGCTGATATTCAGTAGTTTAGCAAGTTGTTCTTGATTCAAGTCTTTGTCTTCGCGTAAGTTGCGAATTCTATGATACACAAAATCACCTCATATGATAATATTAATACGGTCAAAGAGATTACAGCGTAATAACAAATTGTACACACCCGATTACATTATCCATCAAAAAGCATAAGAAAACATCAAAAAACCATAAATCAAATCTGTTATTAAATCATTTCCCTCAGATTTGGTCTTGCTTTCCAAAACGGGTTTCTATACAATAGAGGGGAATAGAAACCGAATAAAAAAAGGCACCCCGTATCAGAGTTGGCGCTCCAATACGAGGCCTTGAAAAGTCACGCGAACTGACTAATCAAGTTGCCATAGTCAATACCCTAAGGTATCGACCTGTTTATTGTACCTAATATTCTGTTCTTTTTCTAGTAGGAAAAGCAGATTTTCTGGGATTTTATGCAGGATACCTTATGCTTATTTCGCTATGTCAAAAGGATTGGACAGTCGTCCAATCCTTTTTTTGTGTTTCAGATGGGGAAGTTAAAATAACAGAGGATTGACGCATTCCAATTCTAAAACAGAGTGTCGGCAAGCCTCGGTTTCTATTCGTCTATAAGAGGTTCTGTAGTTTTTAAGGTGGATGTACAGAAAAAATATGCTTGGTATTAGATGCACACGGATAGAAATTTCTGACTTGGTTTTATGATAGCGCTTAATTCATTTTGGATTAGATGATATCACTTTGCCAAGAAATAGAAATAACGAGAAGTCAGTTGATTGTCAAACGAAGCACGAAAAACACATCAGGAGGAAGCTATGTTCCAAGAAAAAATATTCAATCCAGCAATACTACATGAAAACCGCTTGTCACCTCGAACCAGTTTTTTTAGTTATGAAACGGTCGCAGCAGCTATGCAAGGAGATCCACAGGCATCTTTTGGGTATCAGTCATTAAATGGTCTGTGGGATTTTTATTTGGGTGAGGCAGAAAATCAAGTTGTGTATGAACAAAAAATCGAGGTACCTGCTCATTGGCAGTTTCAGGGGCATGGAAAACCAATCTATACGAATGTCCAGTATCCTTTTCCAATTGATCCGCCATTTGTTGCGATGGAAAACCCAACCGCCTTTTATCGAAAAGCATTTATTGTGGAGGACATTAATCTTGAGCATGTGCTTCACTTTGAAGGCGTGGAATCGGTGTTTGAGGTGCATGTCAATGATCAATATGTCGGCTACAGCACCGGCAGTCGCTTGGTCTCTGAGTTTGATATCACACCATATCTTCAAAAGGGCAAAAATGTGCTTAGTGTAAAGGTGAAGCAATGGAGTGCGATGAGCTATGTCGAGGATCAAGATATGTGGTGGCTTGGCGGAATTTTTAGAGAAGTCTACTTGTTTTCCCGTAAGCCGCAGTCGATTCAAAATGTAACGAGCCAAGCAGATTTATGCAATCAATACAAAGATGGCTTCTTGGCAGTTTCGCTTTTCTTTCAACCAACAACGACAGAGGAACCAGAAGAACGAACGATAGAAATCGAATTGCTGGATCAGGAAAATGTAACCGTTTTAAAGAAAGCTGAGAAAAGACTAGGAGGAGCAAAAGCGAATTGGACGATTTCCGCAACCATTGAAGAGATAATTCCTTGGAACGCAGAAGAACCGTATCTATACCATCTGTTGGT
Organism: Enterococcus casseliflavus NBRC 100478; assembly: GCF_001544095.1. Taxonomy (GTDB): domain Bacteria; phylum Bacillota; class Bacilli; order Lactobacillales; family Enterococcaceae; genus Enterococcus_D; species Enterococcus_D casseliflavus. The sequence continues at coordinate 79,877 of NZ_BCPT01000004.1, forward strand.
GAAACAGTATCAAGGCGAGGAACTGTTGGAGGTCATTCCGCTCCAAGTCGGCTTTAGACAGATTTCCATAACCGACGGTATTTTCCAAATCAATGGAAAGCGGGTAGTGCTGAAGGGCGTCAATCGCCATGAATGGCATTGTGAGTCTGGCAGAAGTCTGACAGTTGAGACGATGGAACAAGATGTGCAGATGATGAAAGCATTTAATATCAATGCCGTTCGGTGTTCTCATTACCCAGCAGACACAAAGTTTTATCACTTGTGTGATCGTTATGGGCTGTACGTCATTGACGAAGCAGACATTGAAACCCATGGGATGGATATCACCCAAAGGATCAATGAACTAAGTAGTAGTGAGGAATGGTTGCCGGCGTATTTAGACCGAGCAAAAAGAATGGTCGAAAAAAATAGAAACCATCCTTCGATCATTTTCTGGTCGTTAGGAAATGAGTCTGGCTATGGGGAAAACCATTTGAAGATGGCGCAGCTGATCAAGAAATTAGATCCCAGTCGTCTGGTTCATTATGAAGGAGAAGCACGGCACTTGAAAGCCTTGGGAGAATGGCAAGCGTGCCAAGCGTCTGATGTCATTTCGACTATGTATACTTCTGTTGGCGAAATGGCAGAACAAGGGGAACGTTCACTAACACAACCGCATATTTTATGTGAATATGGTCATGCGATGGGCAATGGCCCTGGTGGATTGAGCGAATATCTGGAATTGTTTTATCGCTATCCCCGGTTACAAGGCGGCTTTATTTGGGAGTGGATCGATCATGGTATCAAGAGCATTGACAACGTTTCTGGTGAGACGTACTACAAGTATGGTGGTGATTTTGCAGAGGAAATCCATGATGGCAACTTTGTGATTGATGGATTGCTATTTCCAGATCGTACGCCATCGCCAGCATTGTTCGAGTATAAGAAAGTGATTCAGCCTGTCAAAATCACTTTCCAGCTCTCAGAACAGGCCTGTCGCATCACCAACCGCTTCAATTTTCGAAATTTAGCGTCTTTACAGGCAGTCCTGCAAATAAAAGAAGACGATCAGGTGATTTTCTTACAAGAGCTACCAAGAATTGACCTTCCACCTCAAGAAGAAACAACCATTTACCTGCCAGAAGAAGCTACGCTGAGCTTAGCGGGAAGAGCACAGGCAGTGGTCACGCTGTTTTTCTTTGAAGAAAGTGCGCCAGATTTTTCTTTAGAACACGCAGTTGCTTGGGAACAAGCCGTCATTGATCAACCAGTAAAAAGCGTACAAATACCCAAAGCGAATGCCTTTCACTGTTCAGAAACGGCCGATGAACTGAGGATTACTTTGGCTGAGCAGACCTATATTTTTCATAAGAAAACAGGTACCTTGAGCCAGTGGCTCATCGAAGGGCAAGCCTTGCTTACTGAACCGCTTGAAATGAACTTTTGGCGGGCACCGACTGACAATGACTTGTTAGGCAGTGAAGAGTTTGGTTCGGCAAGCATCGCCAAGGAATGGGAAGCGTTTCGCATTCGCCACTTAAAGGAGCGTGTGCTCGCTTTTACCTATGAACAGCGCCTTGATGAAATAAAAGTCGAGATTCGCCGCAACAGCATGCCTATTTCCCTCGACTGGGGAATTGAATTGTCCTTTACGTATCGTCTTTCATTGGCAGGCGACATCCGTGTAGAAGTCCAAGGAACCCCGTTTGGCAACGGACCGAAAACCCTACCGCGAATCGGTGTGCAGCTGATGATTGATAAACAACATCAGAATGTTCAGTGGCTAGGACTTGGGCCGCATGAAACCTATCCTGATAGTTGCCAAAGCGGGTTTTTCGATTGGTGGGAAAGAACCGTTCCAGAGATGCACACGCCGTATGTGCGGCCGCAAGAAAATGGCAACCACATGAAGACCAAATTCTTCCGTTTGTCTAAGCCTTCTGGAGGTGGACTGACTATTTCCAGCAAATCGCTGAATTTTAGTGTGCATCACTACACTCAGAACAATTTGGAACAAGCGACTCATACCAATCAATTAGAAACCAGCGACGCCGTTGCCGTCAACATTGACTATGGGGTGCAAGGATTAGGAAGTGCCAGTTGCGGTCCCGGTATTTTACCGAAGTATTTATTGCAAAATCAGGCATTTGCCTTTGATTTTCAGATGAACTATCAAAAAGAAGTGGAAGGAGCATGACAATGAAAAAAATAGCTTTATGTATGGCAATGATTGGACTAGGAGGCTTAGCTGCTTGTGGGAATGGCAGCGATACGCCAGAGCGTGAAGGGGGCGAACAAAACGGCGCAGAGGAAATCACCATCTGGGCGTGGGACCCAAAATTCAATATTGCAGCCTTTGAGTTGGCGGAATCGTATCATCAAGAAGAAAATCCTGATTTCAAAATCAATGTCACTGAGATTTCCCAACAAGACAGCGTACAAAAAATGAATACCATCTTTAGTTCAGGCAGTACCCAAGGATTGCCCAATATCGTCTTGATTGAAGATTTTCGCGCCCGTAATTTTTTAGAAGTGTTTCCAGAGTATTTCGTTCCATTGACTGAGTATATAAATGTTGACGATTTTATGGATTACAAAATCGAGGTGTCTTCAATCGATGGCGAGCAGTATGGGATGCCGTTTGATTCAGGGGTAGCGGGCGTTTACTTGCGAAAATCGATCATTGAAGAAGCGGGCTTGGAACTGTCAGATTTTACCAATATCACTTGGCAAACCTTTAATGAATTGGGGATCCGTGTGAAAGAAGCAACTGGCAAACCATTGTTGTCCATCGATATGAATGATCTAGGACATTTGCGAATGATGATGCATTCCAGTGGTTATTGGTATACCGCAGAGGATGGTGAAACGCCTTTTATTGACGGCAATCCTTCTTTGAAACAAGGGCTTGAAGATTTGAAAATGCTGCTTGATTCAGGAGTAATGACAACGCATAATGGCTGGGACCAAATGCTAGCAGGTTTTAACAGCGGCGAAGTAGCGGGCGTTTTACAAGGCAACTGGATCACGCCATCGGTGAAAGCAGAAGAAAGTCAAAGTGGCGATTGGGCAGTCGTTCCAGTGCCCAAGCAAGAATCGATCGAAGGTTCAGTCAATGCGACCAATCTCGGAGGCTCATCAATTTATGTGTTAGATATCGATGGGAAAGAAGAAGCCCTGAGCTATATTGCTGACGTATTCGGCAAAAATATCGCCTTTTACGAAGAGCTGATTCAAACCGTCGGAGCAATCGGTTCTTACGTTCCCGCTTCACAAGGAGATGCGTATCATGCACCAGATCCTTTCTTTGATGATCAGGCTATCTATCAAGATTTCATGAACTGGGCAAATGAAATCCCTTCGGTAAACTTTGGGAAAAACACTTATGCGTTGGAAGACATCATGAATCAAGGCTTTTTGGACTATGTCAATGGAGCAGATTTGGATGAGGTCTTAAAAAACACGCAAATGATTGCTGACAATCAATTGAATTAACACGGACTGAGGGGCATGTACGATGAAAAATAAATTATTTTATAAAAAAGGAGTGATGACGGGGTGGCTATTTATTGCTATCCCGACACTCTTAATCTTCTTTTTCTCTTTTTATCCAATGATCCAAGCGTTTCTATTATCCTTGCAATCAGGAAGCGGCACCGGGCTGACCTTTAGCGGACTAGCGAATTATCGGCGGCTATTTTCGGATCAAACCTTTTTGACAGCCACGAAAAATACCTTGATCTTTTTGGGCTTTCAAGTGCCTGTCATGGTCTTGTTGGCCATGTTCTTTTCCGTCCAGCTCAATCAGAAAACCCTAAAGCTGAAAGGCCTGTTTCGGACGATCATTTTTTTGCCAGCAGTAACTTCATTAGTCGCATACTCCATGGTCTTTAAATCACTGTTTGCAACAAATGGCGTGGTGAACGCCCTTTTAGTGAGACTGTCGATTGTCTCTGAGCCAATCGCCTTTTTCTCCAGTCCCTTTTGGGCAAAAGTCATTATCATTTTAGCCATCACTTGGCGCTGGACCGGCTACAATATGATTTTCTTTTTATCGGCTTTGCAAAATATCGACCCAGCAATTTATGAAGCTGCTAGAATCGATGGCGCTTCTCCAACGAAACAATTTTTTAAAATCACAGTCCCTTTGCTGAAGCCAGTCATTTTGTTTTCAGCCGTGACCTCAACGATTGGCACACTACAGTTATTTGATGAACCGATGAATTTGACCCAAGGGGGACCAGGAAACGCCACATCGACGATTTCCCAATATATTTATAATCTTTCTTTTCGCTATACACCAGATTTTGGCTACGCCTCTGCAGTTTCTTATGCCATTGTCGTCATGGTCATCTTCTTTTCCATGATCCAATTTAAGATCGGAGGAGAGGACAAATGAAAAAAGTAGGCACATATGTGTTTTTAGGTGTTTTTACCATTCTGTTTGCCTTTCCCTTTTATTTCATGTTAGTGAGTATCACCAACCCTACCGTAAATATCATGCAAGGCAAACTATTGCCAAGTACCCATTTGCTAGAAAACTGGCGTAACCTAGTCGCAACCTATGACTTGAAACAAGTATTCTTTAATAGTGCAAGAATTGCGTTGTTACAGACGATTTTATCTGTGACGATCGCTTCGTTGGCCGGCTACGGATTTGAGATCTATCAAAGCCGATTAAAAAATATGCTTTTTAATATGTTGCTCTTGTCGATGATGTTGCCTTTTGCCGCCACCATGATTCCGCTGTTTCGGATGTTCGGTAGCTTTTCAACGACGATTCCTTTTATTGGACTCGATACAGTAGCTTCAGTCATTTTGCCAACATTATCGACCGCATTTCTGATCTTCTTTTTCAGACAAAACACAAAAATGTTTTCCAAGTCACTGCTTGAAGCAGGGCGAATGGATGGCCTGTCGGAGCTAGGCTTGTTTTTCCGAATATACATGCCAACCATGAAAACAACTTATGCGGCCGCTGCCATCATTACCTTCATCAATAGTTGGAACAGCTACCTGTGGCCGTTGATCACCCTTCAATCACCAGAAAAGCAAACCTTTCCCCTGATGATTTCTGCCATCGGCGCCGCCAATAATCCAGATTATGGCTTAATGATGTTAGCAATCGTGATCGCAACTCTGCCAACAATGGTGGTCTTCTTCTCGCTGCAAAAGTACTTTGTGGCTGGGATGTTGGGATCGGTGAAGTAGGGAGAAGCTATATGCGAGAAACGATTAGCTCATCGTTAGAAAATTTGATTCCTTGAAATAATTTCTGTGTATCGATTTGGAGTAAATTCACAATTTTTGTGAGTTTACTCTTTTTCTCTAATTTCTTTCAGTTGGCGGATGAAAAGTGAATACTCCTAATTCCTGCATTTTTTTCAATCCTGATTGGCGATCTTAGTTTTCCGAGATTCCCCTAAAAGGCTCATCTAACAGCTCCTAACCTTATATACATTTACATATCTAACTCTTATCTTTTCGCTTTTAGTTAGTTAAAAAGCAAAAAATAAATGTGAATCCGAGCTATTTTTAAATAATTAACCAGATAATCTTCCGATTGGAACGGTTAAATAGTGAATGATTGGTAGAAAAGAGATTAGAGGATGCGAGTTGTGATAAGTAAACTCATAAAAGAAGAATGCTAGAAAAGTAGAGAAAAATAGGATTAATGAAATAATCGAGATCCTTATTTTTTAACAATTTTCGAAAACCATAAATGAATTGAAGGAAGCTTAGTGTGGGTGAAAGAATAATTACAAAAAAATATTGACTTAAAAAAATGGCTATGGTAATCTATAAACGGAAATAGTGGGAACGTTTCCAAAATGCATCTTCGTTAAATTTTTATTTTTTTAAACGAAAATGGAAACGTTTCTAAAATGTATTGGGAGGAGATCGAATTGGAAAAGACATTGGGACCAGGTGTTGAGATAAGGGCGGTACAACGGGATAAAAAAAATATCTCGAAGTGGGAAAAATTAAAGAAACAGTTGCGGCGTGATAAGTGGATGTACTTGTTGCTCTTACCAGGTATCATCATGACGTTTATCTTTAAGTATGTGCCAATGTACGGTGCTGTGATTGCATTTAAAGACTATAATCCTATGCTAGGAATTTTGGAAAGTCCTTGGGTAGGACTAGATCACTTTAGGGAATTTATCAGTTCACCAAATTTTACGCTTTTGCTGAGCAACACATTAAAAATTAGCATTTATGGTTTATTGTTAGGTTTTTTTCCACCAATTATTTTAGCACTGAGCTTGAATCAAATTATCAATAAAAAAATAAAACAGAAAATCCAGTTGATTCTATATGCGCCGAATTTTATCTCAGTAGTTATTATCGTGGGGATGCTGTTTTTGTTCCTATCCGCAAATGGACCTATTAATGGGTTAGTAGAAAAGGTTACGGGGCAACCAATTATGTTCATGTCTAATCCAGCTTATTTCAGAACGATTTATATTTTATCGGGAATTTGGCAAGGAATCGGCTGGTCATCCATTCTTTACACCGCGACGCTGGCGGGAGTCAGTACCGATTTATATGAGGCAGCAAATATCGATGGGGCAAATATTTTACAAAAGATTTGGCATATCGATTTGCCTGCAATGAGGCCTGTGATGGTGATCAGCTTCATCTTGGCCGCCGGCGGTATTATGAATGTAGGATATGAAAAAGCCTACTTGATGCAAACTTCAATGAACATCCCTGCCTCAGAAATCATTTCCACTTATGTATACAAAGTCGGCTTGCAATCAGGTGATTATGCCTACTCTGCAGCTGTTGGTCTGTTCAATATGATTATTAATGTCGTTTTATTACTGATTGTCAACAATATAACCAAGCGGCTAAACGATGGTCAAGGCTTGTAATGAAAGGAGAAAATTATGAATAGTGCTTTATCAAAAATCGACCGTCAAATCTTATGGTTGAATCGAGTGATTGTAACTTTTTTAGTCGTCATCACCATTGTTCCGCTGATTTATGTACTGGTAGCTTCTTTTATGGACCCAGCTACTTTGATCAATAAAGGTATAAGCTTCAATCCGAAAGATTGGACAACACAAGGATATCAACGGGTATTTGCAGATGATTCCATTTTACGCGGTTTTGTAAATTCGTTGTTTTACTCTTTTAGCTTCAGCTTATTGACTGTATTTATTACGATGATCACTGCGTATCCTTTGTCTCGACCTAACTTGGCGGGGAAAAAGATTATTATGACTTTTTTTGTCATTACAATGTTCGTGGGTGGCGGCTTGATACCTACCTATTTATTGGTAAAGAACTTGGGCATGTTAGATAGTGTATGGGCGATTATCGTACCAGGTGCTATAAATGTGTGGAATATTATCTTAGCCCGTACCTATTTTAGTGCTTTGCCAAAAGAACTTTCTGAAGCTGCTACTATCGATGGCGCCAATGACTTGCAAATACTGTTCAAAGTCATGCTTCCATTAGCTAAACCAATTATGTTCGTATTGTTTTTATATGCCTTTGTTGGGCAATGGAACTCATATTTTGATGCCATGATTTACATCAAAGATCCCGACTTACAGCCGTTGCAACTCGTATTAAGAAATATTTTGATCCAAAACCAGCCCTCACAAGACATGGTGGGAGCCAATACTGCCATGGCAGAAATGAAACAAATTGCTGAGTTGATCAAATACGCAACGATCGTCATTTCTAGTCTGCCATTAATCATAATGTATCCTTTCTTCCAAAAATATTTTGATAAAGGTGTTTTAGTTGGTTCTGTTAAAGGGTAAGAATTGTTCACTATTTGTATGAATAAAAATTATAAAGGAGATTTTAAGATGAAAGCAAAATGGATGCTGCCAATCGTTTTTACTTCCGTACTAATTTTGGGGGCTTGTGGAGGCTCAAAAGAAAAGAGTACATCAAGCCCTGATTATGAACTAGAAAATGTCTCTTTTCCATTGAAAGAAAAAGTATCTTTAAAAATGATGTCTCAAAGTGCCCCTTTGGCTCCCAATGATCCTAATGACAAATTGATTTTCCAACGGTTAGAAGAAGAGACCAATCTCCATATTGATTGGACAAACTACAGTAGTGATTTTGCCGAAAAAAGAAATTTGGATATCGCTAGTGGTGATTTACCAGATGCCATTTTCAACGCCGCTGCAGGTGACTATGATTTATTAAACTGGGCGGAAAGTGGCGTTATTGTACCGATTGAAGATTTGATCGAAGATTATATGCCAAATCTGAAGAAAATTTTTGATGAAAATCCCGAATACCGACAAATGTCTACTGCACCTGATGGTCACATTTACTCTATGCCTTGGATTGAAGAATTAGGCGAAGGAAAAGAGTCGATCCATACAGTTAATGGGATGGCTTGGATTAACAAGGAGTGGTTGGATAATTTGGGTCTTGAAATGCCGCAAACCACCGATCAGTTGATGACTGTGTTGGAGGCTTTCAAGACGCAAGATCCAAATGGTAATGGTGAAGCAGATGAAATTCCTTTTAGCTTTATTAACAATGGAGGAAATGAAGACTTAAAATTTTTAATGGGGGCATTCGGTCTAGGTGATAATGATGACCACTTAGTCGTTGATAACGATGGCCAGGTACAATTTACTGCTAACAAAGAAGGGTATAAAGAAGCCATCAAATATTTCAATGAAATGAATAATAAAGGTCTTATTGATAAAGAGGCTTTCGAACAAGATTGGAATACGTATGTTGCCAAAGGGAAAGAACATAAGTATGGCGTGTACTTTACTTGGGATAAAGCAAATATCACGGGTGCAGATGATAGTTATGACGTCTTGCCAGTCTTAGCGGGACCAGATGGAACGAAACACGTTACTCGTACGAATGGCATGGGTTTCTCAAGAGATCGTTTCGTAATTACTAGTGCGAATAAAAACTTGGAACTTACAGCTAGGTGGATAGATAAAATGTATGAACCGTTACAGTCTGTCCAAAATAACTGGGGAACCTACGGTGATGAAGCACAGGCCAATATTTTTGAATTAAAGGATGGTATGTTAAAACATTTGCCTTTAGAGGGGACAGCACCGGGGGAACTAAGACAAAAAACCGAAGCTGGAGGACCATTAGCAGTTCTTGATTCTTATTACGGCACAGTCACTACTATGCCAGATGATGCGAAGTGGCGTTTAGATTTGATGCATGACACGTATTTGCCATATATTACAGAAGACAATATCTATCCACGTGTCTTTTTAGAAAAAGAAGAAACAGACCGATTAGCAAAAATTGAAACAGATATGTGGGATTACATCTATCGCAAAAGAGCAGAGTGGATCACCGGCGGTAAAATCGATGAAGAATGGGAAGAATACCTTGCTGAATTGGAACGTGTAGGTTTGGAAGAATGGATTCAAATAAAACAAACTGGCTATGATAATTTTTTGAAGGGAGCACAATAAGTGTTAGTAGAAGAAACGGCGATTTTGGATAAAGCAAATCGATTTATTGAAATGATGCGAGGAAAAGTTAACCCTCAGTATCGACAAAACTATCATTTTTCCGCACCCATCGGGTGGATAAATGACCCCAATGGGTTTATATATTACAAAGGGCATTACCATCTCTTCTATCAATACTATCCTTACGATAGTCGATGGGGGCCCATGCATTGGGGGCATGCGCGCAGTAGTGATTTGGTCCATTGGGAAGATCTACCAGTAGCGTTAGCCCCAGATCAACCTTATGACAGCGGCGGGTGTTTCTCAGGAAGTGCAATTGAAAGAGACGGAAAACTATATTTATTTTATACAGGCTGTCAAGAAATTGATGGTATTAGCCATCAGCATCAATGTTTGGCGGTCTCTGAAGATGGTATTCATTTTAGCAAATACAGTGGTAATCCTGTGGTAGCAGAAAAACAGCTAGGTGAGAATGGGCTGATACAAGAATTTCGTGATCCTAAAGTAATTGTTCACAACGATGCTTACTATATGGTAGTAGCTACTAAATCTACACAGTCTACTGGTAGAATAGTGATGTTTCAATCGTCAGATTTGTATACTTGGCACTTTTACTCTGTGTTGCTAGAAGGGACTTCAGAGCAAGGAATAATGTGGGAATGTCCTGACTTATTCCATTTAGACGGACGAGATGTCTTAATCATGTCACCGATACAAATCAAGAAGAACGGACTGGAATATCATAATATCAGTTCTACCATGGCTTGTATTGGTGAGGTAGACTGGGAAACAGGTCAGATGATAGTTGATAATTTCCATGAAATGGATTTTGGAATGGATTTTTATGCACCACAAACAACAACAGATCCTAATGGTGGACGGGTGATGATTGCTTGGATGCAGATGTGGGATCGCACATTGCCTACACATGAGTTAGGCCATCTTTGGGCAGGCTCTATGAGTTTGCCCCGAGAGTTAAGAGTGAAAAAAAATCGATTGGTACAAAAACCCATCTCAACTGTATATAGTCATTTAGTTTATCAACAAGGCAGTGAAAATATTGCAGTGACTGACACATCAGTCGTATTTCGAAACGCGCTGTCTGATTCTTCATATTTACATCTAGTCGCAGATTTGGAGAAAGCAGAAGTTTTTACAATTGAATTACTGCGGTCTAAGACGGATTGTCTCAAACTAACTTATGACACTGCTAAACAGGTTTTTGAATTGGATCGTCAGAAACTAGGAAGAGAGCTTACAGGGGCGGAAGAAGACCCTCTGAATGTCCGAAAAGTTGAAATACCTTTGATTGATAATCAGCTCGTTCTTGAGATTTTTAGAGATACCTCATCAGTTGAAGTCTTTATTAATGGTTTAGAAGTTATGACGGCTACTTTCTATGAGCTGGAAAAAGCTCGAGATATCTTATTTCATTCGATCGGAGAAAGTCGTATTCAAGCTTTTGAAACAGCGAGTGTGAAATAAATGTTTGATTGCTTAGGCGATGAATCAATTATTTAATAGGTTTTGAAGGATAATTTTTTAGAAAAGAACAGATAGCTAGATTTCCCATGGCTTTGCTATTAGTATTTTGAAAAAATTAGTAATTTATGACAAAATTCATTATACTAAACTTGTGCAGAAATGTGAGGGATCAACTATGAAAGCAACAATGAAAGATGTCGCAAAATTAGCAGGTGTCGGAGTAGGAACTGTTTCCCGGGTATTGAATAACGGTTCTGTTAAAGCTTCTACTAGAGAAAAAGTTGAAGCAGCAATGACAGAGTTAAACTATCAACCAGATTTTTATGCCCGGGGGTTAAAGATGAAGCATACGAATACGGTTGCTTTGATTCTACCCACTGTATGGCATCCATTTTTTGGCGAATTTGCCTACCATGTAGAAACAGCATTAGAAAGACAAAACTACAAGCTTTATTTGTGTAACTCCAGTGGTAATAGTGAAAAAGAACAAGAATATATCCAGATGGTCAGCCAAAATAAAGTAGACGGCATCATTGGAATTACTTATTCAGATATCGATGAATACATTTCGAGTAATCTGCCTTTTGTTAGTATTGACCGTTATTTCACTGAAGAGGTGATTTATGTGACCGCTGACAATGCGGCCGGTGGACGTTTGGCTGCAAATGAACTTTATCGCCGAGGATGTCAGAATGTAGCATATATCGGTGGGTACCAAGAAACACCGAATGAAACGAAGAGTCGTCGAAAATATTTTGAGATCGAGTGCCGTCAACTGGGGATTTCCTATAAAGCGTTAGATATGTTAGAACCTTTAGACCATCTCTCAGAACGTGTAACAAATTTTTTGTTAGAGAATCCCGATATCGATGGGATTTTTACGATCAACGATCCGATGGCATTAGCTGTCATTGGTATGCTTGAAAAAATAGGGAAAAACGTACCAGAGGATGTCCAAGTTATCGGATTTGATGGTCAAAAGATGACAGAAGGAGACCCTTATCTCGTCTCAACAATTGCCCAACCTACAAAGCAAATGGCGGAAGTGGCAGTGGCAAAATTAATTGCTGTCATTAATGGAGAGACAGTAGAAAAACGTACCGTATTGCCGATTGAATTTGGTGAAGGTGGAACAACGAAACCTTTAGTGAGAAACGATTTTGCTTAGTGCAAATACGTTTCTTTTTTTGAAGATAAGTGAATGAAAGGTGTAGATAAAATGTTATATGGTGGAATTGAAGCTGGTGGAACAAAGTTTGTCTGTGGGATTGGTAATGAACAATTACAAGTGATAGAACGGAAAAGTTTTCCTACCACAACACCAGAAGAAACGATGAAGCAAGTGTTTGATTTCTTTGATAAGTACAAAGGAAATATCGCATCAATTGGTGTAGGAGCATTTGGGCCAATTGATATTCAAATCGAATCAAGAACTTACGGATATATCACCAACACCCCGAAGTTAGCTTGGCAAAATTATCATTTTGTAGGAGCTTTGGAAAACGCCTTGTCGGTTCCCATCTATTGGACTACCGATGTAAATGCTGCTTGTTATGGAGAATATATGGCAGGGTATGGAAAAGGTAAAAATAGTGTTCTTTATTACACCGTTGGTACTGGTGTTGGTGGTGGTGCTGTAGTCGATGGAAAAATAGTCACAGGTTTCAGTCATCCTGAAATGGGACATATGCTCTTACAACGTCATAATGAAGATCAATTTGAAGGAATCTGTCCTTTTCATCATGATTGTTTGGAAGGGTTAGCCTCAGGCCCCGCGATTGAAAAACGCTTTGGAAGAAAAGCCCAGACCATTTCATTTGATCATCCTTATTGGGCGATTGAGGCAGATTATCTTGCTCAGTGTGTGTATAACACAACTTTACTATATGCACCGGAAGTAATAATTTTAGGTGGAGGTGTAATGAAACAGCCGCAACTACTCGAGTTGATTCGCCAAGCGTTTAAAGAAAAAATGGGTTCCTATGTGGATACCCCTGCTCTTGAAGAATACTTACTAACTCCAATGCTTGCTGACGATGCAGGATTGATCGGCTGCTTAGCTTTAGCAATAAAGAAGTTGGAACAATAGCAGCATGTTAAAGAACGTGTGAGAGAGTTTTTATAGCAGTTAGGATAGATAAAAAGGTTAACTAAAATGTGAGCTAGAAAAAAGGATGGCTAATAATAGATGTTCATATATATTTTTTGCGTAATCGAATGTCGCAAATAAGAATTTTTTCTTTCGTTCTCGTCTTCAGTTATATTGTTGTCTAGCTGCCTCAAAATTACTTCTTAGTGCTTGGTTTTTGTTTTATCACAGATATTCATTATAGAAAGACACGATGTGAAAATCTATTATTCTCGGTAGTTTATTGCTTCTAGTTGGGATGATTGCGTAGAAACTTAACGTCAGTTAAAGTGCGTCACGAATAGTAGTAACGAGAACTAATGAGACATTAGAATGTTATAAGAAACCCGTCAGAAGAGTCTACCTGACGGGTTTTATAATTATTAGAAGGCTTGCTCCTCCTCACATCTTCGCAATCTTCCGCACCGTGTTGATAGTCCGAATCGTAATCTGTTTGCCGACGCTGGTACTGGCTGTTTTTTTCCACCAATTGGTTTTTTGATAGTCTTTGCGGATGTAGGACCAGAAGACGACGTCTTTGTAAGGGAAAACCTGTTCAAGGTTGGCATTTGGAGCCCCGAGTTTTTCAGATAACACCTCGTAGGTCAGTGAAGGCATCAAAAAGATCAGGTTGTCATAGATGGTTTTATCTTCCGTTCCTGACCAATCAGGTATATGGGCCAAGCGTTCCTGCAGCTCTGATTGGCGAATGATATAAATAGCGATATCAAAGGAAAAGTCGCGTTTGACCATTGTTTTAATCATTTCGGCAAGGGCTTGTGGATCATCTCCTTCACTGGAAAAAATCACATTGCCGCTATTCAAATACGTGACCACATCTCTAAACCCCAGTTCTTCAAAACCGGCTTTCAATTCTTTCATAGAAATTTTGTTCTTTCCACCGACATTGATGCCTCTTAATAAAGCGATGTATCGTTTCATGGCTAGCCCCTCCTTTAAAACGCTTCTTTTAGCTGATTATAGAATGGATGGAGCGGAAGCACAATCCTGGCTTCTCAGCTACCCAAAATACGTGAGCGAGAAGCGATTAATGCAAGCTTATTGGTGGAGTGGCCGTGGCGTACGTATTTTTGCACTGCTGATTAGTAAAAACGAAGAAACAGCCTATAGATGGTAATACCCCTCACAAATTTGCTAAAGCAAGCGAATTTGTGAGGGGCACTTTAAGTTGTTTTCTCTATTTCTGGTTTCATTGTTAATCCACCGCAATCCTCACAGACACTGTCTGTACGGGGACATCATAAAAGGGATCTTCTCGTCGGCCTAAAAAGTCTTGGGCTTGCTGAGGGAAGAGGGCGTACATCAGCACGTCTTCTTCGCTTTTGGCATACTCAGCGATTTCTTCCTTGAAGGCTGGCAGTTGCGGTGCCAGTAGATCAGCTGGTCTGACGGTGATCACTTCGGCATCTCCGATAATTGTTTCTTTGATTTCTTCGCTGATGGGTGCTGGCGATTGTCCATAAAGTCCTTTGACGTAATCTTTGATCTCACTTGGGACAAGTTTGTAGCGTTCTCCTGAAATTACATTCATCAAGGCTTGAGTGCCGACCATTTGCGACAATGGGGTCACTAGCGGTGGATAACCCAAGTCCGCTCTGACTTTTGGTACCTCTGCTAAGACTTCTTCATACTTGTCTTGCAATCCTTGTTCCGTCAATTGGCTGAGTAGGTTCGACAACATGCCGCCAGGTACTTGATATATCAAGGTTTTGGGTTCGATGTCTTTGACTTTTGGATTCAGCAGCCCTTCTTCACGGAAACGATCACGAACGGGATTGAAATGTTCTGCAATCTCAGCGACTTTCTGTAAATCAAGTCCCGTAGCAAAGCCGCAATCTTCTAAGGCGATCGCCACAGATTCGGTCGCTGGCTGACTGGTGCCGCCAGCAAAAGAGGAGATGGCAGTATCAATGATGTCTGCGCCAGCTTCCGCAACTTTCAAGTAAGTCATCTCAGCAATGCCGCTGGTGGCATGGGTATGGACTTCCAGCGGCAGATCGACCGCGTCTTTGATTCGGCTGACCAACTCGTAGCCGGTTTGCGGCGTCAAAACGCCTGCCATATCTTTGATACAGATAGAATCTGCGCCGAGGTCTGCCATTTTGTTGGCAAGGTCAACGAAGTAATCCACGGTATGGATCTGGCTAGTAGTATAAGAGATCGCCGTTTGACAGTGTCCACCCGCTGCTTTTGTGGCACGGATGGCAGTTTCCAAATTGCGGACATCATTTAAGGCATCAAACAAACGAAGAATGTCGATGCCGTTTTCGACCGATTTGGTCACAAAGTCAGCAACGACGTCATCGGCATAGTTTTTGTAGCCTAAGAGATTTTGTCCCCGTAAGAGCATTTGCAGTTTGGTCTTTTTCACTTCTTTGCGGATCGCCCGCAGTCTTTCCCATGGGTCTTCATTTAAAAAACGCAGGCAAGCATCGAAGGTCGCGCCGCCCCACATTTCTAGGGCATGATAGCCTGCTTGGTCCATGGTTTTTAGAATCGGCAACATATCGCTGGTAGGCATTCGTGTAGCGATCAGACTTTGTTGGCCGTCCCGCAAGACGGTTTCGGTAAATTGGATTTTTTTCATTCTTTCACTCTTTCCTGAATGATTTTACGGATCTGCCGCTGCATGTCTGCCACGCTATGAGTTCTAGAACGGCCACAAACTTTGGCGTCTTGTTCACAGACGTAGCAGCTTCTTGCAGGCAGTCCAATTTCGGTGCGGCTGATAGGTAAAAGCTGGTCTTGGGTTTTGGTTAAGACATCCAGATCCACCAAACGGCCGTAAGGATGATTGGTCTCAATCTGAACCATCATTCGTTTTAGTTCATAAGGATCTGTGGGCAGTACGAGATAATATTCTGGTCCGGTCTCCAAACTGCGGTAGAGGTTTGCCAGTGGAATTAGTTCCTTGACGACCTCTTCGATTTCCGTAATGAGTTCTTCAAAAACTGCGGTCAATGAGGCAGAATTTTTCACGGGACCAGGAATATTCATGGTGGCAACAAGTAATGCCGCTTTTTCATCCGCAGCGAGAAGCTCCCGTTGAAGGGAGCTTCTATTTTCTCGCGCCTGCAGCATGTCGGTTAGCGTCACAGGGGTTCCTGAAAATAGGGCATCAGACATTTTTGACCACATCAATGATCGTGCCATCGCGGTATTCGATCAAAGCGACGGTTTTTTCCCCGTACTTGATTGGTTCGGGTTGACCGACAATGCTGTAGGCTTTTTCTTTTAATTCTTCAATGGTGTATTGGGGAATATCCAATGCTTCAAAATGGCTGATCAGGTCTTCGCGAGCTGGATTGATGGCGATCCCGATTTCTGTGACGACGACATCAATGCTGGCGCCTGGCGTGACGATCGTGTTGACGGTATCGACGATCGTTGGGATCCGTCCCCGCACGAGAGGAGCGATCACTAAGCTCATTTTGCACGCCATACTGGTATCTGAGTGTCCGCCAGAAGCACCGCGGATCACACCGTCAGAACCGGTGATGACATTGATATTGAAATCCGTGTCGACTTCCAGTGCGGAAAGAATGGCGGTATCCAATTGATTGATAAACGCCCCTTTGCTTAACGGTGAGGCATACATATTGGCATCGATCTCGTAATGATTGGCGTTTTTTCCTAGCGATTGTGCGGAAGGGTGATCAAAGTCTTGGACATCGATCAGTTTTTCCACTAATCCTTCTTCTAACAGTTCCACCATGGCATTGGTAATGCCGCCAAGGGCAAAGCTGGCTTTGATCTCATCTTGGATCATTGCTTCGCGTAAAAAACGAGAAACGGCTAGTGCGGCACCGCCTGTTCCAGTTTGGAAGGAGAAGCCTTGTTGGTAGTAAGGCGAGCTCGTGATGACCTTGGCTGCATACTCAGCAATTAGCAATTCTTTTGGATTTTTGGTAAAGCGGGTCGCACCTTTTGCGATCCCTGCAGGATCACCGATGGCGTCGACTTCCACGACATAATCGACATCCGTTTGGGGAATGCTGATTGGGGTATTTGGAAACGGCACCAGAGTGTCGGTGATGATCACGACTTGGTCGGCGTATTTTGCATCGACCATTGCATAGCCCAATGAGCCGCAGGTTGCTTTTCCGACGGTACCATTGGCATTGCCATACGCATCTGAGCTAGGCGCTCCTAAGAAAGCGACATCGATGTGGATATCGCCGGCGGCAATCGCACGAGCCCGACCGCCATGAGAACGGATAATGACTGGGGCATCCATAATGCCTTCGGAGATTGCGGCACCGACTTTGTCCCGCAGACCGCTAGAGGTGATATTGGTCACGACCCCAGATTTGATATGTCCGATCAATGGTTCATGGACATTCGCGATGGAACTAGGGGCAATCGCAAGATTCTTGATGCCCATTTTTGCGATCTCGTCCAAAACGAGATTCATGATAAAGTCCCCTTCGCGAAAATGATGGTGGAAGGAGATCGTCATGCCGTCCGTTAGCCCTGTTTTTTCAATGGCTTCACGTATGCTGCCTAAGACCTTGCTTTTGCCTGGCAGGACTGGCTCGATCTTGCGACTCGCTTCTTTGTAGGCATGGATATTGGCCGTTTCATTTTCAAAGACCCCGTATTGGTTGGCATAGCATTCAGGGATGTCTTTTCCTGCTTTGTTTAACACCATAATTACACTTCCTCCTCGGTAATCAATTTCGCTGCTTTGGCAAGGGCGATCACGCGTTCCGCTCGCTCAACGATTGGTTTATCGACCATTTTGCCATTCAAGGAGATCACACCAGAACCTTTGCTTTCGGCTTCGCGAATGGCCCAGATCACTTCTTTGGCCTGTTGGATCTCGGCTTTTGAAGGCGCATAGATCCCATTGACTAGGGGAATCTGCCGTGGATTGATCACTGATTTTCCGTCAAAACCAAGCTGCTTGATGCGAGTCGTTTCAGCGATAAAGCCATCGGTGTCATTGATATCAGAAAAGACGGTATCGATGGCGGCGATCCCTGCAGCTCTAGCTGCATGCAAGATCATACTGCGGGCAAACAACAATTCTTGCCCATCTGGGTAGCGACGAGTCTTCATATTGGTGACATAATCTTCTGCCCCTAAAGCGATCCCGATCAAACGATCGGAAGCTGTAGCGATGTCTCGGGCATTTAAAACGCCTTCGGCAGACTCGATGGCAGCCATCATTTTGGTGGTTCCTACAGGCAGATCGTTTTCTTCTTCTACTTGTGTGATCACAGCGGCAACGTCAATGATATCTTGGGCGGTTTCGGTTTTCGGTAGACGAATGACGTTGACCCCCGCTAGGACCATCGCTTCGATATCAAGGGCACCCACCGTGTCGAGGCCGTTGATGCGTACGACGGTTTCGATGGCAGAATAGTCAAAGGTTTTTAAGGCAAAATGCACCAGTGTCCGAGCGGAGTCTTTTTCATTCAAGGAGACCGCATCTTCTAAATCAAACATAACGGAATCGGCGCCATACAATGGTGCATCCCGTAGCATGGCAGCATTGGCTCCTGGTACAAACATCATCGTTCTTCTTAAACGTTCCATGTGTCGATCTCCTTCCAAGCATACTGTTCTTGTTCGGCGGCCCGATGAACGGCGGTCAGAGTTCGGGCTTTGATGGTACAGTCCAAGGCGCCTTTATCGGTGGCGGTGATTTTGGCCTGTGTCACGCCTAGATGGTTCAGCGTCTCAAGGATGACGGCGCGAATTTGTTTGCCGAATTGTTTTTCGACACTGCTATCGAGGGTCAGCTCGATGGTTTGGGTTGTGGTAGGCTCGATCGCGATCAAGATATCACTGGATTCAACAGAGCCAGCAACCGCACTTTTTTTGATTTCCACTTATTATCACCTCTAAATATAGTTATGCTGCATTAAAAATGAGAACGTTGTTTCTGGTAAAAATTGCTGCAAAGAAAGTAAATTTTTTTCTGCAATCGCTTTCCGAACGTTTGTAGCCGAAACGGTTGATTGGTTGATCTTCAGACGGTCGATCACGATCAGTTCAAGCTCGGGAGAAAAAACGGCAGCCATGGCCTCGTTGTAGAGTTGGGTCACGGGCGAGTAAGGCTCTGAGCCTACAAAACGCGTAGTGATCGCCAACAGCGGGGCAATTTTTTCTTTGAAGAGGGTTGCATCAAAAGCGGCTTGTTTTTTGGCGATCGCCTCAGGTGCTTGCTCTTTCAAGAAATAACTGGGAAAGACCGCCGAGGAGACGAGATAGTTGTTGGTCGGCAGCACCGTTACATTTGGCAGATGAGCCACACCATCCGTCACCATCTGCAGCCGTTCGCTGGCAGAAAATTGCGAGCGGTCTTCTGATAAAACGAACACATAAACCTGTTCTTTTTGACTCGCAGCCGTTTCGACTAAGTACAAATGTCCTTTAGTAAAAGGATTAGCGTTCATGACGATCGCGCCGTTGTTTTGTCCAATTCGCTGCCGTTGCAGCTGTTGGGCATAGCTTTCAAAAGAAGGAACGCCTTGTTCCATGAACAAGATGTCTTGTGCTGCCAGCACTTCACGAAACCCGAGGGATTCAAAAAACAGGCGGTTTTTCGGTGCTGTATAGACGAAGGACTTGGTGAAGCCTTCGTCTTTGATATGATCGCTAAGGTGTGAAATCAATTGCGTCAACAGCTGTTCGGAGCGTCTTTTTTCACAGACCACCACATACTTGATGATATTGGCATAGCAAGAAGCAGTAGCAATCAAGGTTTGCTGGTCAAAAATGCCGACGGTATAGGCTACCTCTTCACCGACGGCTAAGCCAGCACGGGTGATCAATTTTTGCCATTGCAAAAAGACTTCTGGATCTTTTTGCAGCCAGATTCTTTTTAGGGTATACATACAATGCCTTCTTTATTTTTTTACTGGGAAGAGCTTCGACAAAAGCAAGGATGCGAAGTAGATGATCAGGATCACGACAAAGACGCCGCCCCAACCGAATAACAACAATTCAAATGAAGTCAGTAAATCTTGACTCATAGTTTTCCTCTCCTTTCTAGTGACCTAAGCAATCAGTGCCAGCAGTAAGCCACCGGCGATGACCGAAGCAATCTGTCCTGAAACGTTGGCACCGGCTGCATGCATCAAAATAAAGTTTTGCGGATCTTCATCTGTCGCCATTTTTTGGATGACCCGACTAGACATTGGAAACGCAGAGATACCAGCGGCACCAATCATTGGATTGATTTTTTCTTTACGGAACAAGTTCAGCACTTTCGCAAACAACACGCCGCCGACCGAGTCCATAATGAAGGCAACCAGCCCTAAACCAATAACCATCAATGTATCGACTTGTAAGAATTCTTCATATTGCATTTTCACAGAAATTGATAAACCTAGGAGGATACTAATGATATTCACTAGTTCGTTTTGAGCAGTGATGGACAAACGATCCAAGACACCACATTCCCGTAAGAGATTTCCAAACATCAAAAATCCAACCAGTGGCAATGAAACAGGTGCAATTAACCCTGCTACGATCGAGATCACGATCGGGAACAAAATTTTGGCCGTTTGCGAAACTTCGCCGGCACGATACGACATACGAATTTTTCGTTCATGCTTGGTCGTCACTGCTTTGATGGCAACCGGTTGAATGATCGGTACTAGCGCCATGTAAGAGTAAGCTGCTACCATGATCGCACCCATATATTTCGAGTTCAGCGTATTTGCGACAAAAATCGAAGTCGGACCGTCAGCAGCGCCGATGATCCCGATGGAAGCTGCGTCGTTTAAATCAAAACCAAGCAACACGGCAACGATGATCGTAAAGAAGATCCCGAATTGCGCAGCAGCGCCAAACAACAAAAGAAATGGATTTTGTAGCAAGGGACCAAAATCGATCATCGCGCCAATCCCGATAAACAAAAGCAAGGGGAACAATTCAGTTGAGATCCCCATATCAAACAATACTTGGAACGGGCCAGCTTCTCCGCCAGCACTTAACACACCTGAGTTCGGGAAGTTCACTAACAACGTGCCCAATCCCATGGGTACTAATAAGGTCGGTTCATATTCTTTCTTGATCCCCAAATACATTAATAGACCACCGATGAACATCATAACGATCCGTCCCGGCTCCGATCCTAACCCGACTACACCTTCAATTAACGTTTCCACTACGTCACTTCCTTTTCAATAAATTAGCCGATCGTAATCAGCAGTTCTCCTGGGTTGACCATGTCGCCCGCATTGACTGCAATCGCAACCACGGTTCCTGCTTTTGGTGCCACGATCTCATTTTCCATCTTCATGGCTTCTAAAATCATCAACGACTGATTTTCTTGTACAGTATCACCTACATTGACCAAGAGACGTAAAATCGTTCCCGGCATCGGAGAATGAATCGGCTCGCCATCAGCAGGAAGCGTAGCTGGCGCTGGCTGCGGTGCTACTTCTGGTTCTGGTGTGCTGACTGCCTCTGGTTGAGCAGGTACCGCTGCAGGAGCCGGTGTTGGCACTGCTGGGGCAGGAGCGGTAGGTTGCGGCGCACCGATTTCTTCCATTTCGACAAGGTATTCTTGCCCATCGATCGCTATTTTAAATTTACGTAACATGTTTTTCCCTCACTTGTTTTCATTTTTTTTGGCTATTTTTTTGATTGTGAACTGAGAATCAGGCAGCTCTCCTGCGGCAATACTGGCAGCAATCAGGGCGACTCGCTTAAATTCAGGATTGCGTTTCTCAATTCTTCGAATGACAAACTGACTTTCAGGGTAACATTCAGCCCCTAGTGCGGCGGCTATCAGACTGACTAATGGATAATCTTCTGCAGGCGCTGGCTGATAGCTCGACACTTCTTGCCAATCAGACGCGGGTGGATCCGTTATCATTTCCTGTGGCTTCAAAGGGGAGCTGACAGGCGCATCAGGTTCATCATGCGTTTTTTTGAACAATCTTTTAATAAGATTCATGGGTTTCTCCTTTCTCAATGATTCGTTCCCTTTCATTATAGAAACTCCCGTTCAATCAGCGAGATTTATTTCGGCTAAAAATTGTTTTTTCAGTGTTCCTTTTTTAAAAAAAGAGCGAAAAACCTTAGTAAACGTTGATTTATCAAGGTTTTTCTTGCGTTAATATTCTGTTAAGAACTTTTTAAACGAAAAATAAGATTTGAAAAGAGAAATTGTTTTTTTGCTGTTCTTTTTTAAAACGGGTCTTTTTTTCTATTTCTTGATTGTTTATTCTTAGACGTGTAAAGCATTCAATAACATTATTTCCTTTAAAAAAAGAAAAAGATTCACAAACTAGTGACGCTTGTCGCTAACAAATTACGGGCCTGTAATTTTTTTAAAATGTTTTTTGATAACGCTTACACATTTCGGTGCATGAAAGGAAGAAGAAAATGTTCTTAACGATTTTATCCTATGCTATGATTATTGTCTTCATGTTCGTCATCATGAAGAAAAAAATGTCACCCTTTACATCCTTAGTAATTATCCCATTACTATTTACCCTCGTTGCGATGGTTGCTGGTGTTTCAGAAAAAGGCAATATCGGTGATTTTGTCCTTGAGGGAATCTCCACCACAGCCAACACAGGGATCATGTTGCTGTTTGCGATTTTGTACTTTTCCATTATGTTGGATGCGGGATTGTTTGATCCAATCACGAAAAAAATGATTTATTTTGCTAAAGGCGATCCGATGAAAGTCTTGATGGCAACGGCAGTCGTTGCCGCTGCAGTCTCTTTGAACGGTGATGGAACGACCACGACCTTGATCTGTTGTTCTGCGTTTATTCCCATCTATAAGAAGTTGAATATGAAAATGATGAACCTTGGTGTCTTGATCATTTTGCAAAACACCATCATGAACTTGTTGCCATGGGGCGGACCGACTGCTCGGGCAATGGCCGTGCTGGAAGTTGATGCGGATATTCTTTCTTATTTGTTGCCAGGAATGATTTTGTCTCTGCTCTATGTGGTATTCTTTGTAGCTCGCAGAATGGGGATCCAAGAACGGAAACGTTTAGGAGTTACCGAGCTGACGAACGATGAGATTTTAGAAATGACAACTGTGACTGATCCTGATACATTAGCGATCCGCCGTCCGAAAAACTTTGTCTTCAACGGTATCTTAACGATCGTCTTGATTGGCTGGTTAGTAGCAAGCTCCTTTATCTCTAGTATCGCTTTACCACCAATCTTGTTATTCCTAGTAGGTACGTGTATCGCATTGATGGTCAACTACCCAGTCTTGAAAGACCAGTCGTCACGGATCGGTGCCAACGGTGGTGACGCCGTGCAAGTCGTAATTTTAGTTTTTGCAGCAGGCGTCTTCATGGGCTTGTTCCAAGGCTCAGGGATGGCAACGGCTTTGGCGAATAGCTTCACGCAAATCATCCCTAAACAATTGGCTGGTTTCTGGGGCTTAGTCATTGCCCTGATTTCTGCACCTGGGACCTTCTTTATTTCCAATGACGGATTTTACTTTGGGGTCCTGCCAGTCTTAGCAGAAGCAGGTCGTTCGTATGGTTTCACCAATATGCAGATGGCCTTAGCCTCTTTAATGGGCCAAGCGTTCCACTTGTTAAGTCCATTGGTTGCCTTCATCTACTTGCTATTGCGCTTGACGGGCTTAGATATGGGGCAATGGCAAAAAGAAGCTGCGAAATACGCACTGGGGATTTTCGTGATCTTCGTCGTTACGATCGTGCTATTAGGTCACATGCCGTTTTATATTCCACAGTAATTTCATACAGAAACTATCGAGCAGGCTGCCATTTTGCTCGGTAGTTTTCCTTGTTTATCGATAAACTTATTTTTTCCCAAAAATCTCATTTGTTTTTAGTATGATAGGAGTAAATCATGAATCCAATTATTGATGCAGTAAATAAAAATCTGGATCTGACCAAAAATAAACCATTAAAAGATTTGATCTATGAAGCATTCAAAAAAACCATCATTTTAGGAGATATTCCCGCAGGCTCTCGCATCAATGAGAAAGAATTTTCCGATACGCTAAATATCAGCCGAACCCCGATTCGTTACGCCATGACTCAGCTCGTGGCTGAAAAACTGGTGGAGCATGTGCCAAAAATCGGCATCGTCGTAAAAGGGATCAGTATTAAAGATGCTTATGAGATTTACGATATCCGTAAATCATTGGATACGTTAGCGACCATCAAAGCGATGGACTTGATGACTGAGGAAGATTTCCAGGAGATGCGCTGCTTGTTAGAACATGGCGAACAGCTGAATCGTGAGGATGATGTGGATGGGGTCTTGAAAAACTTTTCGGACTTCAATGCGTTTATTTACGAAAAAAGTCAAATGCTGCGGTTAAAAAGTATCGTGCTAGATCTGCAAGCGTACCTCGTGTATTTTCGTGACATTGCGATTCGCTCTTCTAGAAGAAGGGATGCGGCATTGGCGGAACATTGGCTGATTTATCGCGGCATGAGAACCAATGACACGGAACAGATCACGTTGTTGACCCATGAACATTTGGATCACTCCCTGCAATTTATTCTTGCTGAAATGGAGCGAAGAAAAATTGACTGATTCCCGTCTTTTTACCGCCAGCAACTATGCAGTCAATGCGCTGCACTATGAGGTAGCGTTAGCACCCAAGCCTGGTTTAGTAGATCCTTGCTCCTCTGGTGCGCATCAGGACATGAATGTGTTTACCTTTATCAACAGTATCACTTGTTTGGCGCCGTTTTTTCAGCGCTATAGCCAAGCGGGCTTTGCCCATACAGGCTCGCTGATCCAGCTATTTGACCAGTTACGAGAGATCGGTCAAGAAGCAGAAGAAGCGATGCTTCAGGCAACCAAAGGCATCAATACCCACAAAGGGGCAAATTTTTCCTTTGCAGTTTTGTTGGGGGCGACAGGAGTCTATTATCAACAAAATGGCAAGGCGGAGCTGACGGCTGAAGATACCAATCAGATCCTGCAGCTTGCCGCTGATATCTGCCAGCATTTGGTCAAGCAAGACCTGCAGCAAATCACCCACAAAGACCAATTGTCTTATGGAGAAAAAAATTATTTGACCTACGGCACGATGGGGATTCGTGGAGAAGCTGCAGCTGGGTATCCAACGGTCAAAAAACTGCTGGAGTACTTGCGGCAGCAATCGCAAAAAAACTCCGTTTCCTTGTTGCGCGGATTGGTCTATCTAATGAGTGAAACCGAAGACAGCAACCTTGTCCATCGAGGAGGTTACGAGGCGATGAAGACCGTGCAGCAGGAGATGCAAAAAATTCACCAAGCCAATCTGTCAGATACAGACTTGCTTCGTGAATTAACGATCTATGATCAAGTATTGATCGCACGCCATTTGAGTCCCGGCGGCTCGGCGGATCTTTTAGCATTGGCGCTTTATTTCTTGCAGCTAGAAGGCGTCTCCTTCTGGTAAAAAGGTATAGCCGATCCCCCAAACGGTTTTTAAAAAGCGGGCGTGCTTCGGCTCATCTTCAATTTTGTTTCGCAGATGATTGATAAAAACCATCACGGTATTGGCATCGAATTGGCCATCTTGCCAGACATTGCTGTAAATCTGTTCTTTCGAGAACACTTGATCTGGATTTTCCATGAAAAAGCGCATCAGCATGATTTCTTTTGAAGACAACTTGATGGGCTGATCATTTTTGAAAAACTGATAGCGTTTTTGGTCAAAACGAAACATGCCGCTGCACAGATCGCCTTCCGGTTTGGCGATCCCTTTTTCTCGCAGCACGTTGCGGCGATCAAGAATCGAAACGATTTGTGCTTTTAAGAGTGCTGGTGAAAAAGGCTTCGTAATGTAGTGATCGGCGCCAATCTCATAGCCGTTGATCATGTCTTTTTCGTCACTTTTTCCGCTCAAAAAAACGATCGGCACCGTGGGGTTTTCTTCCCGAATCAGTTGTGCCAAATGATAGCCGTCATTTTCATGCTCTAAACTGATATCCAGTAAAAAAAGATCAAAGCTGACACGAGAGTTGATCGCAATCGTTTTTTCAACGGAATCGGTCTGGTAGATCAAAATACCCGTCGACTGTAAAGATTTCCAAATCAGCCGCCGAATGGCAGGGTCATCATCAACGATTAAAATTTTTTCATCTCGCAAAATATCCGCCTCCTGTATCAATAGTATTATAGTAAATATGAAAGGGGTTTACAATGAAACCGCCATCAAAGTTTTGGCTGTATTTAAGTGTGGTCGCTACCTTATTCATTACACTGATTGGACTTATTTTTACCTTTACAAGTTATAAAAGCGCACAAAGACAAGCTGAAACCGTCGGGTTGCGGCAGTTGGAAACGGTCAACCAAGCGGCGATCAAGCTGATCAGCCGCAGTATCGAATCGTACCACATGGCTCTTGCCAATTATGCCGATGACCACCTCGAAGGCGCCGCCTTGGCTGACTTGCAGCGGCCTTTAACGTTACCAGTGATCAATTCTGCGAACAATGCCATGGTCGGATTGTTTTTGATCAACCAACAAGGTCAGGTCATCGCCCAAAATACCGCAACGGCGGTCAATAAACCAGAAGATCCGCCGGTGCAAGAATTGTTATTCAAAGACCCATCCTTAGACAAAGTATTGGCAGGACGGCAGGTACAAAATGGGCAAGTCTATTTTGATGGCAAGCAGGCCTATTTAAATGTGTATCAGTCCCTAACCCTTGACGACAAAGAAGCGGTTCTTGTGATGCCTTTGAATCTGCAGCGCATGTATCATCATGAATTTACCACCGATCGCAATGTTTCCGGCTATACGATGGTCAAAAACGCCGATATGCGGATCGTTATGCACCCATCGGACGAACAAATTGGTTTTTCCATCGTTGAGAGCCGCAAAAAAGAATTTCCAGAGCTGGATTTCACCGATCTTGAGCGCTTGGAGCAAGAACAAATCGACAATGAAGAAGGCACCTCCGTCTATTATTCTTATTGGTGGAACGAAGAAACACTGCAAAAAGTGCTGAAATTGGCTGCTTATCAATGGATCACCATAGGCGACAGTCGGCTGATCGTCGCTAGCAATGCCGATTTTTTGGAGCAAAGCGGTCTCTTTTTACAAGACAACTTGATTTTGATCGGCCTACTGGGTTTGTTGTTTGTCATTATGATTTTATTGACCGTCCTGATCAAAAACTACATGAAACGCAATCAAGCCTATGTCGAAAACCAAGCATTGAAAGAACGACAACGGCTGTTAAAAGAAAAGCACGAAATCGAAAAAAACATTTTGCAAGAATCAAAACTGGAAACCATTGGCTTGCTAACGACCTCGATCGTCCATGACCTAAACAACTTTTTGACGCCAATGATTGGTCATCTGCAATTGCTGATCGAGGAAAACCAACACGATGAAGTCTTGATGGAGGATTTGCAAGAAGTCTGCAAAGCAGCAGAAAAAGGCAAAGAGTTATCTAGCAATGTGCTGCGTTTTTCGAAACTCGAAAGTGCCGACAAAAATGTGCAGTCAATTGCCGCCACCTTGACAGAGGCCATCGATACTATGCGTGCGCTGTTGCCAAAAGCCTTTTCCCTTACGTATGATATCCAAGAAGTAGGATATGCCGTCTACGAGAAGATCGATCTGCAAGTCATTATTTACAATTTGTTGATGAATGTATACCAAGCAAATGCCGATTGCAGCATTCGCTTGAGCCGCACTTCGACAGAAAGCGCCACCTTTCTGTTTCGTAAGCAAGCTTTCTCCGCGCAACAGGAGTTTGCTTTGATCGAAATCTCCGACAACGGTCCCGGCATACCAGAAGCGATCCAAGAAAAAATCTTTACCCGCTTTTTCACGACCAAGAGTGCCACTGGCGGTACTGGTCTAGGACTCTTCACTGTCTCTTCGATCGTGGAAAAAAACGATTGGTTGATTGATGTTACAAGTACGCCTAAAGGAACCACCTTTTATATTGGTATCCCTCTAACTGATCCCGAAAAAGCCGCTGAAAGTAACTGATCCAATGGGGTGGTTTCAGTGGTCTTTTTCTTGGGTATGTTGGAAGGCATTGATTTTTTGCAGGACTAGCAAGACGAGTACCAAAACAAAGATCGCTAAAGCAAAAAATAGGGCATCGTTCGCCATACCTTCCGTCAACAATAACTCGCGCAAAATCGCAGTAATGCTGATCAGAATCAAGTAACGGACGGGAATATGGTGTCCGTCCTTCATATACCGCAGCAACATCAAAATGATTTCTAATAAAATGAATAACGTGGCAATTTCTTCAATCAAAAAGGACAGGTGGGGCGCTTCACTTAAGGGAAAGAGCGTCGTGCTGATCATAAAAATCGCTTTTCCCATAAAAATCAAGACGACAACGACTAAGATCGCCAACATGCTATCAATACAAATACTGATCACTCGCTCGAACATTCGGGTCAATTTTTCCATTCGCCACTCCATTTCTGCTTTTTCTTTTATTATACAAAAGAAGACGCAGAGCAAAGGGAAAAGAACAGAGAAAGAACAATCGCGGCCATATCTTTTTGACCGTAAGCTTAACGATCCTTCTATGAGCGTGTCTTTTGTGATAGCTTTCAATAGCAGAAAGTAGCGAGAAAAATATATTATCTTTTTTCGGCAAAATTAGAAAACAATGAGAATCAATAGTTAAAATATACACAAATTATTACGGGACACTTAGTTTCTTTTTTTGTTACAATGGTTAAATAAAATAGAACGCTGTTAAAATGTTGCTTAAACAATGTTTTTGTCGCTATCGAATAGAAAAATAGTCCGATCGCAAGATGTTTATCATTGTTAATAAAGTAACAAGTTGGCAGAGTTCGCAAGAAAAATGCTGCTTTTCTTATCGTATATGACGGGGATCAGTGAGGAGAAAAGAGCAAGAAAAACGGAGGGAAACAAATGAAAAAAAGTGGATGGTCAAAATGGGTGATTGGGGCAGCCTCATTATTGTTGCTTAGTGCATGTGGCGCCGATGGCGGAACAAAAGCCAGCAGCAGTGCGGCAAGCTCTTCTTCAGAAAGTGAAGTCACTTCAGGTGCTTCCCAACAAGAGTATACCGATCCAGCAGAGTTAAAAGATCAATATGATATCGTCATCGTTGGTGCTGGCGGTGCAGGGATGGCAGCAGCCTTGTCGGCTAAAGATGCTGGAATGAATCCAGTCATTTTAGAAAAAATGCCGATCGCAGGCGGAAATACCTTGAAATCTTCTGGCGGAATGAACGCATCAGAAACCAAGTTCCAAGAAGCCCAAGGCATTGAAGATTCCAATGAACTATTTTTTGAAGATACCCTAAAAGGTGGTAAAGGAACCAACGATCAAGATCTGCTGCATTATTTAGTAGACAACTCTGCTTCAGCGATTGATTGGTTGGATTCAATGGGGATCACTTTAGACAATATCAGCTATAGCGGCGGTGCCAGTGTAAAACGGATCCATCGTCCTCACGACGGTTCAGCAGTCGGTACGTACTTGGTGGATGGTTTGTTGAGAAACATTCATGAGCAAGAAATTCCTTTATTTGTAAATGCTGATGTGACAAAAATCAATGAAACAGACGGCAAAGTCACTGGCGTCAACGTGAAAATCAATGGCGAAGAAAAAGAAATCGCTGGTGATGCAGTGGTTGTTACTACTGGTGGTTTTGGCTCCAACAAAGAACTGATCGAAAAATATCGTCCAGATCTGAAAGGCTATGTCAGCACGACTTCTGAAGGAAGTACAGGCGATGGCATCAAGATGATCGAAGAATTAGGCGGCGCAACGGTTGATATGGATCAAATCCAAGTCCATCCAACAGTGGTTCAAGATACAGGTATGTTGATCAGTGAAACCGTTCGTGGAGAAGGCGCCATTTTGGTGAACCAACAAGGGGAACGTTTCTACAATGAATTAGAAACCCGCGACAATGTTTCAGCTGCTATTACGGATCTGCCAGAAAGCTATGCCTACTTGATTTTTGACAATGCGTTAGCAGGTAGAGCCAAACAAGTCGATTACTACAAAGAACAAGGTGTAGTGGTAGAAGCCGACACCATCGAAGCCTTAGCTGAAAAAATCGATGTCGATCCAGCAACCTTGAAGAAAACTTTAGATACATGGAACCAAGCAGTGGCAGACAAAGCCGACAAAGATTTCGGTCGTGAAACGGCGATGGACTATGATTTGACGGAAGGACCATTCTATGCGATTCAAATTGCACCTGGGATCCACCATACAATGGGCGGCGTCAAGATCAATACGAAGACCCAAGTGTTGAAAGAAGATGGCACACCAATTACTGGCTTGTATGCAGCAGGTGAAGTGACCGGCGGTATCCACGGACAAAATCGAATCGGCGGCAATGCTGTAGCCGACATTATGGTCTTTGGTCGCCAAGCAGGCGCGCAATCCTCTGATTATGTGAAAGAAAACGGGAAATAAGCGGCTGTTTTTTCCTAAAAAAGATCGTCTATAAAGAAATAAACTTGGAACGAATCCTCTTAAGCGATTAGGAGGAGAATCGTTTCAAGTTTTTTTGTATTTCTAACTGAAAGGACGAAAAACTAGTCATTATAATCTTATAATGATTAATTCGTTTATCATACATATATAAATAAACTATTTATAAATGTAGGGTTTGCTTTTCAATGAATCGGAATCAAGGAATAAACGGATAGGATTGGTTTATTCGATGATAAAAAATTTTAGGAGGCAGATTATGAAAAACGCATTGGTAAAATGGTCGGTCGGGGTGGCAATCTTACTTGGAGGGACCTTGTTCTTCACGGGGAAACAAGTATTTGCTCATGGTTATGTGGAATCACCGGTCAGTCGGGGCTATCAAGGGTCTTTGGATCGCAATACGTTAGGGTGGAGCGCTGCGTTTGAGAAATATGGCAATGTCATTTCAAACCCACAATCATTGGAAACTAAAAAAGGCTTTCCAGAAGCAGGACCAGTAGATGGTCGCATCGCTTCAGCAGATGGTGGACTCGGACAAATCGGGGACTTTGTTCTTGATGAACAAGGAACCAATCGTTGGACCAAACAAGACATCAATCAAGGACCATTGCGGGTCAACTGGCATTATACAGCGCCTCACAAGACCACAAAATGGCATTACTATATCACGAAACCAGGATGGGATCAAAACGCGCCACTTTCAAGAGATAGCTTGGAATTGATCGCTACTGTGAATCACGATGGATCGGCTGCCAGCAATAGCCCAAGCCATACCATTACCATTCCAGAAAATCGTCTCGGTTACCATGTCATTTTAGCGGTCTGGGATGTTGCCGATACGCCAAATGCCTTTTATAACGTGATCGACGTTAACGTTTCTGGTTCAACAGTCATTCCTGAAAAACCAGCAGCACCGGCAAATGTCCGCTCAGAACGAGTGACTAGCAGCACGGTGGCTTTAGCATGGAACGGTCAAACCGATGCGAAAGAATACAACGTGTATCGCGATGGTGCCTTAGTGGCAACGACTACTGAGCCAACCTTTACCGACACGCAATTAAAAGCCAACACAACCTATAGCTATCAAGTAGAAGCTGTCGGCTTTACGGCGTTAGTTTCAGAAAAAAGTGCTGCAGTGAAAGTGACTACCTCAGCAGACAATCAAGTCGAAACCCCTTCGACACCAGGCAACCTGCATCAAATGAGCGTGACAGACAGCAGCGTTTCCTTAATGTGGCAAGCATCGACTCATACAAATGGGATCGCTGGATATGATGTTTACCGCAATGGCGTCAAAATTGCTACGGCCACAGGAACAACCTATGAAGACACGAATCTAGCAGCGGATACAACCTACAATTACCAAATCAAAGCAATCAGCAAAACGGGCGAACAATCCGCTTTCAGTAACCAGCTGAGCGTGAAAACCAATGCCAAAGAAGAAACGGAAACACCTGGAGGCGGGGAGTCAGAATACCGTGTGTGGAAACTAGGTACTTTCTCTGCACCAGAAGTGTATACAAGCGGTGAAATCGTGAGCCATAAAGGCAGCAATTATGTCGTGATTAACACCCACTCAAATTACGGGGACACCACTTGGTCTCCTGATCAAGCACCAACCTTGTTTCAGAAGCTGTAACCCTTGAATGAATCAGTAACGCAAGAGCAGTGCGGTGGCACTGCTCTTTTTGACTCTTTTATGAGGAAATGATTGAACCTTTGTTTGATTCGTGCAACCAATTGGACGAATTCGTTTGAGGAATGCAAAAACAGGTGCTGCTATGCATCATGCGTAGCAGCACCTGTTTTTTGTTCTTGATCAAGAATAGAAGAAACGGATCAAGATCCCACCTAAAATCAGCACGATCGCACCACATAAACGGTTGGCCATTTGGGCAAAAGCAATCATTTCCATTCTATCAGAGGCAGACAATACAGCGATATTGCCTGTTCCCCCCATGGAGTTGTTGATCATACCGGCGCCAATTGCGGTTTCAACGGGGTACATCCCCAATACCATCCCGAAGAACCAGCTGGCAGCCCCCATAGATACGACACTGGTTAGGCAAAGCACGACAAATTGCCAAGTAAAGGCAGAGGCCAATGTTGACAGATCGATCAATGCCAAACCAATCCCCGCCAAGACCGCGTGGGTCAAATTCGTCATCACAACATTGTTGAACATCACCACAGAATCTTCGAGTTTCTTAGGGACAATGTTCAAGGCTTTTAGAATAAAGACAATCACGATCATAAAGGCATACTCGTGAATTTTAGGGAAAAAGTCGCTTAAAATCGCACCAACGACCAACAGTGAGAAGGAAAAGAGCATCCCGACCCCGATTTGTTGGGCATCAAGCGTTATTTTTGGTTTTTCTAATTCTTCTTTCGTGGCATTGATCAGTGTACCATGGCCATTGTATTTGGTTTTAGCAAAGGCCTTAGCGATAAATAAAGCACCAATAATGGCAAGAATATTCCCGAAAGTAACTGCTGGCGCTAATTGAGAAAAGATGGCAGCTTGATTGCCGTTTGCCAAGCCATCAGCATAAATTTGTGAAAGTGGGGTGATTCCCGCACCCATCCCGCCAGACATCATTGGTAGAGAGACATACATCACCGAATCAGCAAAGCCATTGCCTAGCAGCATACCGACAAGGCCGACGGAGAAAAAGCCTACTACCATAGTGATCAAAGCAACGGGAATGAATTTCGTAGAAGCTTTCACCAACAAATTACGGTTCATCCCTAAAATCGAGCCGCAAATCAAAGCGGCAATATAGAAATCAAGAAAGCCAAAACCGCCCCCCATGAAGTCACTGACCGCGTCAATGACTTTCGTGGGTACGAGATGGAAGGAGGCTAAAAGGGTGGCACCAAGCAGGGTAAAAACTGACCCGCCGCCAAGATAAGAATTCATGATCGGGAGTTTTTCCCCAATGAAATACAGCAGGTGTCCTAAGGCAACCAGTAAAATGGTGATCCCAACCATATTTAATGGCAACTTGTCTAAGGCAATCGCACTGAATATGACAACCATGAAAAAGAGATACAAGGGAAGACTAATTCCCGAAATCGTCATCGTTTTTAATTTATTCATTTTTCAGACCTTCCTAGTATGTTGGATACCATTTGAGATTTTGGACAGCTTTTGCCATATCGGTTTCTTGCGCTTGGGCTAACCCTTGTTCTTTGGCTTTATTGGCAACTGCTTCAGCCACTTTGATAGAAACGTCCGCAACGTATTCAAATGGTGGAAGAACTGGTGCACCGGGTTGGCTCAAGTCAACCAAACCACTTAATGAGTGAGCAGCGGCACCAATCATTTCATCGGTCAAGAGAGAGGCTTCTGAAGCCAACATACCTAACCCTAGACCAGGATAGATCAAGGCGTTGTTTGCTTGACCGATTTGGTAGTCGACCCCTTTGTATTGGATCGTTCCTGAAGGGACACCGGTTGCCACAAAGGCTTTTCCATCAGACCATTCGATTACTTGTTCAGCCGTTGCTTCTAATTTTTTGGTTGGATTCGAGATAGGGAAAATCACTGGACGAGCAGTGTTTTCACACATCGCTTCCACAACTTCTTTGGTAAAGGCACCGGCATTGGTTGAAGTACCGACCAAAATCGTTGGTTTTGCGACTTTAATGACATTGATCAATTGCGTCATATCGCCAGCATTGGCAAAGTCAGCCCGTTTTTTGGCAAATGGTTTTTGTGCAGGAGTCAAATCGGACATATCATCGAACAAAAGCCCTTGTTTGTCAACCATAAAGAAATGATTGTAGGCTTCTTCTTCTGAAAGACCTTCGCTGACCATTTCGGCATGGACACGGCTGGCAATCCCGGCACCAGCGGAACCACCGCCATAACATAAGTAGACTTGATCCGTTAATTTTTCACCTGTAATATCTAATGCGCCGAAGATACCGCCCAGTACAACGATTCCCGTTCCTTGGATATCATCATTGAAAGTTGGAATCGATTGTTTGTATTTGTCCAAAATCGTTGCAGCATTTGAACGGCCAAAGTCTTCCCAATGCAAGTAAAGTTTAGGGAACAATGATTCTGCCGTTTGAACAAATTGATCGATGAATTGGTAATAGGCATCACCGTAGACACGTTCTTGCCGATTGCCTAGATACAAATGATCCTCTAACAATTCTTTACGGTTGGTCCCAGCATCGATCACGATTGGTAAAACAGAAGCAGGGTCGATCCCAGCAGCTGCTGTATAAATCATCAATTTACCGACAGAAATATCGACACCTTGGACACCCCAGTCACCAATCCCAAGAATCCCTTCAGCGTCAGTGGCTACGATCAAGCGAATGTCCCGATCGCCAGCGGCATTTTTCAACGTTTCTTCGATGTTTTCTGGATGATTGATATCTAAGTATGCTGCATATTGAGGATCAACGAATAGGCGGCTGTAATTTTCAATGGTGTCAGCAATCGTTGGATCGTAGACGATCGGATTGAATTCAACGATATGTTGGTTGAACAAATAGTAGAACAATGTCCGATTGGTATTAAAGATCTCCATTAAAAAGTGACGTTTTTCAATGTCGGATTCTTTGGTGACATATTGTAAATAGGCTTGTTCTGCTTGTTCTTCGATCGTTTGTACGTGAGGGGGCAATAAACCGATCAACCCTAGTTCTTTTCGTTCTTCTTGCGTAAACGCGGTTCCTTTGTTTAAAAATGGGTTATTTAAAATGTCATGTGCTTTCATTATGTTCCTCCAATAGGTGTATTTTGAGTACTCGTTCATTTCCATTAGCTACTTTAATCCTCGGACAGAATTATAGTCAACTATCGGTGGTATAATAAAAATTATTTATAACAAAACCGATGCGAGCTTGAATCGGCTAAGGGAGAAATCAGACGATGAACATACGAGATTTAGAATACTTTAACGCTTTGGCAGAGATGCTTTCTTTTACGCAAGTGGCGCATAAATTTGCTGTCAGTCAACCAACCGTCAGCTACGCTATCAAACGCTTGGAAGAGCATTATGGCTGTGATTTGATCGCTCGAGAAGCCTCTCATCGCTCCATCTCATTGACGACAGAGGGGGAAATTTTGAAGGCTCATGCGCAATATATCTTAGATGAATTTGTGACCTTGGACCGAGCCATCGACCATGCTAAAAACAATCGGACCCACATCGGTTTGCCGCCAATCATTCGTTCCAAAGTCTTTTCAAAACTCTTAGATGAAAAAGAGATCATCCGCTTTATTTCGAAATTTCACTTGGTATCTGGGGGATCCAATGAATTGCTTTCAAAACTATTATCAGGAAAAATCGATTTCAGCTTGTTGGGCAGTGTCAATCCCCTCGTCCACCCGAATCTGCAGGTGAAGTTGCTGCACCAGCAAGAGTTTTTTATCTTTGTGTCAAAAGAAAATCCATTGGCAGAAAAAAAGGAAATCTCATTCGAAGAAGCTGCTGAATATCCCTTTATCCTATTGGAAAAAGGCTATACCCATATGCGCGCCTTTCAGAATTTAAGTGAGAAATCAAAGAAGAAGCCAGAAGTCCCCTTTTATTTTTCAGACGTCCAGACGATTGGCCAACTGGTCAGTTCCAATATAGGCATTACCCTGATGACGGAATTTCCCGTGTTTCAAGAAATGGAAGGCTTAGTGAAAATACCACTGGTCCCTGAAGATAAGGAGATCTTTTATATTCAATATGCCTACTTAAAGAGTGCGATGTTGAATCAAGAGGTCCAGAAGTTGATTAGGATCTTGGATGAGCTGTCTTGGGAGGATGAAGGGTGAGGAATGGGGGTTTCTTGAGGTAAGGTCAGAGAAAAATGGTGTCGGTATGTGTTCTTGAGCTGCTGAAATAAAAGGGATCTTTCAACGTGGAAAAAACAAATGGATGGTTCCTTTAAACGATGAAACGAGAAAAAAATTCCTTTACTTAGACCGTTCTTATCGCATGAAAAAACGCTGGAAGCCTTGATAAATATCGGTTTTTAGCGTGGGTTTTTGGTATAATAGTAGGACAGTAAAGTTTGTGACGGTGGCTATCTTTTGAAAGGTGGTGGTGCTTATGAAAGTAAGTGTTCACTCTTTAGAAAGGAGAAGCCTTTTGTCTGTAGCTGAAGCATTAGGGCTAATGATTAGTTTCGGTTCTTTAATCGCAACGATTATCTTTGGCATCCTAACTGCAGCAAAAAACGACAAAAAAAAGTAACCAGTCACTAAACTTTGGCGAGTTGACTGATTACTAAAATAATATAAAACTTGCCACCGTCTTAAACGGTGCTGTAGGGGAGTTGTTCACGCAACTCCTCTTTACACAGTAATTATAGCAAGATTTCGGTGAGATATCAATCATTGACGCTACAGACGTGCTATTGCACGTCTATTTTTTTGCCCTCCTAAGTGGTGGGGAGCAGCTGGAAGGTGGAGGGCAAAAAAGATCGCTTTTCTTTCTTAAAAATTTCTAAGTACTACCATTGTTCCATAATTTAATAACACATTTTCTCGGTATTATTAATCTATCGGGTACTTAAAATATCTTTCATGTGCATGAAGAAACTGAATGAACAATGGAAAATACCAATAACGCCCTACAATCGGCGCTTATACTGGCTGCCTAGCTGGACAAAATGTGATTGCGGTGAGTTAGTAAAACAAGTTTATGTGAAAAAAGGGGATTTTTTCTATCCTGATGGGCTTTTTAAGTAACGCTGCGACGGTTGAGAATCTGCAATTTACGCAAAGAAAAGAAGAGTTAGGTATTTTTAAGAAGAACGAAGCAAAGGCAATCCTTGATGCCATACATGCACTATAAGATGAAGAGGATGTGATCCGCAAAACTTTTACAGATAGCGGTCATGTTGACTGGGTATCTGGAACGTATTTTGATTTTGAGATTGCAAAATTAACGTTTGAATAATTACTGAAGGAATGGTCAAAACCAATTAGAGGAGGAACAACAATGGATGATTTATTTCTAAATAAGGAACACTTTTCTGGGCGCCATTTTTGGAGTTAGTAAAGAGTCTTATATAGGATTGAATAGTTTGATTAAGTCGGATAATCACTTAGTAAATATTCTAATAACCAAGGTCAATCCTTTTGAAATTATCAGTATAATCATACTCGCATATCTGTTTACAAAAAAATAGAAGGAAGTAAAAAAGATTTTACACTTATTATTTCTATATGGTATATCCTGGATTTGCTTATTCTTTACTTTTTTTCTAACTAAGAGGGGTTACTTTTCTGATGTTCCAAGATTACAAGAAAGAAATGCAAAATTAATGTGTTATTTTTTTTAACTTACTTTATTATTGTTATTATTAGTTTGATGTTCATAAACTTAGATCGGCCAGAAGTAGTAATGGGCGAAAATGATTTTTACTTTTTCACAAAAGTTTTTTTCAATAATTTCATTTTTTTTTATATTATGTAGCGGATGTGTTCTAAATAAGTATGTTACCTATGTTGTAATAATATCTAATGCTTATCTTCTAGGCATTAATACGCCGCTAATTATTATGTTACAAATGGGTGCAGTATCCGTTCTACTTCATGGAGGGATCGAGTTTTTTGGTTTTTTCTTGGGTGCACTTATTGGTTTGAAAAGTATTGAATATCATGTGGCAAACGTCAAAAATACAAAATTAATTTTATTATTAGGAATTATCGCTATTTTTCTAGGTGCATTGGTAGAAGCATATATCACCGCTATTTTTAATGATTTAAATAAGGAGAATTACTATGCAGGAAATTTTGAAAGTAACAGATGTTAATTTTGAGAGGAGCGACTTTAGTCTCAACAACATAAGTTTTAAACTCTACAGTGGGGATATTGTTGGTTTGATAGGTGAAAATGGTGCAGGGAAAACAACTTTATTTAACGTAATATTTAAAAATTTAGAGCCGTCCAATGGAGAAATATCTTTTTGGGGCGATCAGCACACAAAAACAGACAAATCAGAAATGGCCATTATTCTAGACAAAAATCATTTCAACGCATCATTTACAGCTATTGATATAAACTCTATTTTTAGCAAAGTTTTTAACAACTGGAACAAGGAGCTATTTTTTTCATACATAAAGGAATTCGACTTACCAAAAGATAAAAAAATTAACGATTATTCACATGGTATGAAAGTGAAATTAAATTTTGCCTATGCT
Organism: Enterococcus casseliflavus NBRC 100478; assembly: GCF_001544095.1. Classification (GTDB taxonomy): domain Bacteria; phylum Bacillota; class Bacilli; order Lactobacillales; family Enterococcaceae; genus Enterococcus_D; species Enterococcus_D casseliflavus. The sequence continues at coordinate 118,460 of NZ_BCPT01000004.1, forward strand.
TTTTTTCGAAAGCCCAAATTGTTGTTGCTGGATGAGGCAACTAATGGATTGGATCCCGTATTTAGAGATACATTACTATCTTATATATCAGATTTTTCAAAGGAAACTGGATGTGCTGTGTTTATTCCTTAAGGAATAAGATTAAAATAATGTATGTTATCTCATTTTTGATCATATACTTTACTGCTGTTTTGATATTTAAAGAAACTGGGCTTATAATAGCTAATATTATTAGTATATTTTTTTCTGTATCGATTGTACTACCATTATTCACAGATGATCATAAAGACGATTGGTACTATTTTTCTACTACTTTGCCTATTAGACATACGGATATAGTCCTATCAAGATATACTGTTATGGGAGTTGTTCTAGCAACTATTTCACTATTCAATTTGATTGTAGATTCTATATTTTTACTTTTTTACAACCAATACTCAATTTTGGTATACTTAAGTGTTATAGGATTATCAATAGCTATTAGTGTAATATACACTTCCCTTTTAATACCAGCGGTTTATTTAGCTGGAATAAACGGAAGCTCAATCGTTTTTCTGATACTGATTGTTATATTCATGTTAGTTCAAAACTTATTGAAAACTTCTATGATAAATGAAATATTTAAATTATCAAATTACATTCTCTTTTTCTGCTTGTTCTTAGTTTGTTTATTGTTTTTGCTTATATGGATATACCTATCTTTTAGAATTACAAAAAAGATGGTTAACCAATGTCCAAATACAGATTAAAGGAGCTTTAACATGTACGATGTAAAGTCAAAAAAATTTTATTGTAACAGATGTAAGAAAGAAATAAGTACTTATGAAACATGTTGGACTAAATGGCAATTTCCTCCCAAAATCAATAGCGCTCAAGAAAAATCCCTCAAGGCTTTAGAGAATCAAAATGCATCTATCTTATGTTTAAAGTGCGCCAACAATATTTTCTCTGAACCGTTTTAAAAAGTTGATGTATTTATACTTCCCGTTATTAGTTACCAAATAAGATGTATTTCAGGATAAAAAAGGTGTCAGAAACTTAATAGTTTTTGATCCTTTTTTGATCCCTCGTTTAAGGGGGCACTGGAACATCCGTACAGAAAATAGCGGTAGTTTTTGGGAATGATTAATTAGAATCATTTTGACAATGACTTTTTGAAACTATAAAACATTGTTATAATAAGATTTTATAACTTATTTTACTGATTGCCAAAAACTAATGTTCCAGTGGCCCTTATAGAGACAAATTTATAACAAGAAAAGTCTATTCTGAAAAACACTATATAATAAATATATACACGTTATAGTGTTTTATCACGAAGGGATGATTCATATGGTTTTTGAGCGGAAATGTTACGGTGACCAAGGGAAAGTACCTGTTACACCGTATAATCAACGATGGTATTGGCCACCTGATTGGATAGAATGCGATTGTGGTGATCTAGAAAAAATTACGGTAAGGAAAGGAAATTCTTTTTACTCAAATGGACATTATCTATGCAAAACTTGTGACCGAGAGTATCGAAAAATTGATGGTACTAATCGATTTGTTTTAGTGAGAGATAAGGTAAATTAAAAAATTTATTAATCCATGTATTCTTAGAGCATTGCTAATAGTGCAGTGTTTTTTTTATGAAGATGATGCAACTACTTTATAAAATTTACCTAATAATGTATTTCCCTTCTATATCAGTAATCGTTTACAGTATTGTTTTATTACATCTTCAAACTGTTATCTAGACTAAGACATGTTTTTTTTATATAATCAAGATAATTAATTACTTGAGGGGTTTAATAATGAAAAAGAACTATCAAAAATTATTTTTGTCAGTGTAATAATGGTCTCAACTTTGTTGATAATCAGATTCCAAAAAAAGAAGTTAGCTACCTTCCAGTTCATTATTTTACAGAAGTTATTACAGATAATAAACAAGAACTAATTGATAGATCGAATATAAACAAAGTCTCAATTGCTGATAAACAATTAATTGTAGAACTGAAAAATGAATTGAACAACTATGATGAAGTATCATATTTACTCGATGGAAATGATGATGAACTAACGTTGTCACTTTATATTAATCAAAATAATAATAGAAGTAATAATTCTCAGAGTCACAGTAAATCAACCTTAGTTTTTCCATTAACTAACAACATTGAATCTGGTATCAATATAGTGAATATATAAGCTAATAATTAATAAGAGAGCTGAATCGATTCGAAAAGAGTAACAAGGATGATTTTGAATTTTAAATTATTAGATTAGGTGAGTGAGGAATATAATATAATGATTATTTATATAGTATGTTATTGGGTGTTACTCATTGCTTGTGGTGTACTAATTAGACAAAATGAAAAAGGAAATAAACAAATTTACCAAAAAATTGCAAATGAGTTTGGCTCAATGTCTTTAAAAGAGGCTGAAGGATTGTTAAAAAAACAAACCAATTATTTTTTTAAAGAAAATCCTAAAACTGGTTTTTTCTTGCGTCACCTAGCGTATTTTTTTCAACTCATATTCATACTCCTATATTTTTTTACGCCATTCTTATCAATGGTGTACTGGTTAAGTGTCCTTTTTATTTTTTTTCAGTTAACTCTTATAGCGGATATTATAGCTATTTTATATGTAAAAAAAGTATATTCGAAGAACGAAATTGAATTGTTTTGGAAAGAATATTTAGACAATCATCCTACAAACTTATTGAAAGTAGCGTTAGATAATGGATATTACACACCTAAGTCAAATGTCCTATTAATTAATCGTTCTATATTGTTACTTGTTTTTTCAGCTACTGTAGCGTTAATCCAATTCTTCTATCACAACTTTGGTGTATGAGAAAATGACTTAGGTTTTTTTAGGGTGTTTATAATGCTGGTGTATGTATAGAATCATATAGTATACATTGAAGCGAAAAAGCACTTTGGTTTCTTCTAATAAGAATGATAGATAGAAAATCTTCTATTAACAAATTTTCTTGAGAAATGAGGGAGGGCAATAACCGGGAAGTTTTTGCTCCTCCTTTAATTATTTACAGATGCTTATAATTTCTGGTTTGACATTGTTTAGAAGATATTAGAATGCACAGCAACTATTGTTGTAAGGAAGGATTCGGTAGTATGTTTCAGGCAAATCGCCAGAAATAGCCATGAAATCCCCTCTATTCTACTCTCTTTTTCAAGAATTCCTGTTAAATGATAGGTTTTATGTCAAAATGAAGGGTAGAAATGGATGAGGAGTGGTTGGAATGAAAGAAACGATATTAGCAATGAAGCTGAAAGAATATAGAGAAAAAAACAAGCTGACGCAAAGTATGCTAGCAGAATTATTAGAAGTAAGTGACAAGACGATCTCAAAATGGGAATTAGGTGCTACGTACCCTAGCAAAAAAAATATGATCAAAATAGCCGAAGAATTGGATATCTCATTAGAAACATTACTTTTGGAAGAAACTAAGAAAGACAATGAGGATTTAAAAGTAAGTATCAAGTATGGGGTGATCAGTTTTTGCTTGATCTTTTTTGTCACGATGATCATAACTTCGTTCAATCAAGACTTCAGCACGATTATGAATCTTTCTATTCAAGAAAAATTTGGTGTATTGTTAACCACCGCTTTAAAACTATTGAGTATCTCTGTGCCGCCAGCGATTATCATTGGCTCCGTGTTTTATTTTTATATCTTCCCTAAAAATAAAAAAGAGAACGAACTATTTCCTCGATTTCGACGGAAATGGTAGATTAGATTATAGGAATCAAGTCATGGACAGAAAAACAGCATTTTAGATAAAAAAGAGTACTTCAGTCTGGCTGGTGTGAAAAGCGCATAAATTTTACAAGAAGGAGAGAGCAGGATGGGACTATTTGGTAAAAAGAAAGAAGTCAGAAATTTAACGAAGGAAGAAGAAGCAGAAATCAAAGAAGAAATGGCACGACAAATGCTTTCAAAAAACGAAAATGATATTGGCATGGTCAAGAAAATCAAAGATCTGACAAACATGAGCACAGGACAAGCGAAAGAGCTATTCCTGAAATTCAGGGATGAGTTAACCGAGAGATAGCGGATAGGGAATCAGCCAACAACAGTCTTTCAAATGGGAGCCAGATTCGCTTCATTGACAGCTTATGCGGTTGAAAAGGATGTTGTAATCTGGTCAGTTAGTTTTATAAAACTCGGTTACGCCGTAGCAATTCTATTACAATCAAGATTTTTATCTTCTACTGGAGGGCATAACGATGTCGAAAGAGTTAAAAAAGGTTTACAGTATTACGGTTATTCAGGTAGTGATTTACGTGATCGCATTCGCCATGGCTTTTCTTAATCGTGGGGTCTCACCGAACTGGCCCTTCTACTTGGTCCTAGTAGGAATATTAGTAGGATTTTTTCTCCCCAAAAAATATCGCTCACAATTTTCTTCGACTGCTCCGGGTATTTTTTTTTAAGAACCGTACGAGACGTACAGAAAATATAATCGAACTGACCGTCACTTGTTTCGTCATTTTTCTGGTTATTTATTTAAATCTTGTCTAGAGGGGGTGTGACCATGAATACTATCAAAAAGAAGCGACGGTTAGGATTGGTGGGTCTTTATTTACTTTTAGCTATACTGTCCTCACTTATACGACAAGTGAAGTACTATGGCATAACGGCGGTACTTATGATCATTCTCACTTTCCTCGTACTGGTCATTTTATGGGCGTCTTTGCTTCGTCACAACGTTATTCGTGTCACTTGGACAAGTATGACTTATGAACCAAATCTTCATAAAAGTGAACGGGTGTTTTTGTTTAGCCTCGTTACTTTAGTAGCGCCGGTTCTTAGATTTCATGACCTGACTGTCTATGACCTAATCGTTTCTGTTGTAGCTATATTGGTAGGGATAGTTGGTTTTGTAATAAATGAGCATCGATTAAATCGGAAAAAACAGAAAGGATAAAGAGAATTTTTGTGGTGGGTTAAAAAGATAAATTTACTGACTCCTTTCTCATTGCTTAAAGAATTATAATCAACTATTTATAGTTCAAAATATATGTTAAGAAAATAAAAATCAAGCATAGAGAAGAATTTCTCTGTCCTAATTCCTAGTATGATACATTGCTAACAGTATCATATTTTCTTTTATAGAGTGGAAAGGCTTACCCCGTCTTGATTAAATCAAGGATACCTCTTCATTAGGCAATTATAGTAAATATATAGTAGAGCTAGCGTGCCTGATAAAACAAATCATCTCATTCCTCTCTAAAATCCAGCTTTAAACAATTCTGTCAGTATACCAGTTGGTTCTTATGGACTGTTAATTAGTAATGATGATACAACGACAAACTGACTGTTTTCGTCGTTTTAAATAATTCTTTAAAATGAAAGCGTAAAAATAATTTAAACTTCTTTTTTGAGTGGTCGGCATATATAATAAGAACATACAGTAAGAAAGTGTATGCTGAAAAGAGGACTCTTATGAAAAAATTTGCAATTGGCTGTTTTGGGATCAGCCTTTTTATGACGATCGTTGGCCTTTTTTTACAGACGATTTTGATCCCTATTCAAGATTTTGACACAATCAGCAAAGAAGAACTTAAGAATATCCAACTTGATCTTGCTATTAATTATCCATTAGGAACTGGTATGCTCTATATCGGGCTTCCTTTGTTAGTATGCTCGAGTGGTTATTTGGTTTTTTGTTATTTTAGAGATAGGAAGAACTGAAGCTTATCTTGAAAAAAATGCTTAAGAGGAACGCAATATAATATGATGTATGTTTGTATTTAAATGAAAAGGTAATTATTGTTTGTTTGGATCTGTAATGTTTGAGGAAATACTAACTAATTAAGGAAGTGCTTTATGAAAATAAATGATGTTTTGCATAGACGCCAGTATACGATTAATTTATCTTCTAATACTCCACCGCTTGATTTAGCTTCTTTAAGTAATATGGGGGTCTGGAGTAATCCAAAAGAGAAACATTATATATTGATTTTGACACACAATGACGATCCCATTAACGATTCTTCTATGTTTGAGAAAATTTTTAAGGAGCGTACTGGATTACAGTCAAAAGATTTTATATATGAAGCAAAACATGGACCGATGACCCTACAACGTGCTGTTGATTCGACTTGGTTTTGAAAATATAGAGTTTTTTGAATAGATGCAATAGCACAATGCATGAAATCATGGTATTGAGATTATTTTGAAGGAATTGAAAATAATGAATTTTTTTAGGGAAGCAGGTCTGAATAGCTATGAACAATCACGAAAAGAATCGAAAACAACATTCAATTAGCAATCTATCTAGTAATTCCTTTAACGTAATGAATACAAAATCTGATCCTTCACAAACTGGATCACCAATACCTTTTCAAAATGGCGACTTTTCATCAGTTGATCGAAACATTCATTCTTCAAAAACAGTCGCTGAAATGCTTTGTTTCTATTTAGCAGGTAGTATTATTGCGGCAATTGGGTGTTATTTGTATATTAAGCTGCCCTTATTTGCTAATTTACTGGAGAATACGATTTTATCTTTTGCTATTACTTTTGGGATTATCATCCTAAGCTTTGTTTTGTCTCATTTTATAACGAAAGTACTTACTGCTCATATCAGAAATAAATGACCAATATGAAATGAATTGTGAGGATAAATAGATGTATTCAAATTACCAGAAGCTGCCGCACTATTTAAAAAAGTGGTATGCATTATTTTATATTTTACCATTGATGCTTCTCTTATTTGTTAATGCCCTGACAGCTTGGTTATCTTTTCCCATAAACATAGGAATTCTATTGATTCTTTATGGAGTAAGTTGTTTGATTGCTACCAAGGCGTCTCAAGGTAAAAAAGAATGGTTTGTTCTAGATGGCATCACTTTTGGGATTGCCTTGATCACTCTTTCTATCATTTAATTGAAATAAAGAGGTAGCCTTTGATGCAGAGATAATAGTGGAGAACCGATTATTGCGCATGTCGTCTCTTCTTTCGTTGTGATGGCAGCAGCCATCTTGATCTAAAAATTACTGTGCAGTGGCTGTCTATAAGCGTAAAGGAATTGAGGATGGCTTGGTTGTTCGCCTAGAAGCTCTAAAATTAGGTTGATTGAAGCCGATTTGAGAGTTCAGATAAGCGTTACGGGCTTGCTATTTTTTGCAGTCGTTATATACTGATGTCTATACTTCATGGTTTCGTATGTCGTCATCATTTCGGTAGTATTGCTGATATGAAAGACCGCAGCAAAAGTGAGCGAATAGGAGGAAGTAGTGATGCAGCAAACAGAAGAAACTGAATTATTTGTAGAATGCCCAGTGGCTAGCGTCCAGAAGGTCGTACGCGGCAAGTGGTCCATGGTCATCTTGTCCTTTTTACGGCACAAAACGCTTCGTTTCGGTGCGCTTAGTCGTAAAAAGCCCATGGTGACCCAAGCAAATTTGACAAAGGAATTGCGCATGCTTGAAAGCTATGGCCTCATTCATCGTGAAGACTATCCGCAAGTGCCGCCAAAAGTTGAATACTCACTGACCGAAATGGGACATAAATTCATGCCAGTTTTGGATGCCTTAGAAACATTTGCTTCTACCTATGAGTCAGAAAACGAAAAAGTAGTCAATCCTTGAAGCGTTCAAGGATTTTTTTTTGTACCTGAAATCCGTATGATTACACAAATCTATTGAAAACGATAGTACCTATCAAAAAATATGGTACTTTTTATTATTGAGGTAATAGGTCATAATGAAATCATCTTAAGAAAGAAGGGTTTTTTATGAAAAAAATGATACTGAATCAATATGGCTCTGTAGATGTGATGCAAATTGTTGAAACTGCTATCCCTGAGCCAGCTGCTAAACAAATTGTGATCAAAACCGCAGCGATCGGCGTGAATGATCCTGATATTGTTATTCGTGCGAATGGACCATTTCCAACGATGCCAAAAGAATTGAAACCTGTGCTTCCACACTCTTTGGGACAAGACTTTTCTGGTATCGTAACAGCTGTCGGAGATGATGTGACCCGCTTTTCAGTAGGTGATCATGTGGTTGGGATGGCGTTTATGAGTACATATTCTGAATACATTTTGTTAGACGAGTCAGCAGTTGTTGCTGCTGTACCGAAGGAGCTGGACTTGGTGCCGTTAGGTGGATTTTTCCTTGGCGTAGCCACAGCTTATGGAGCAACCATTCGTGATGGTCAAGCAAAAGATGGACAAAAAGTACTGATTCATGGCGGTGCTGGCGGTGTCGGGTCTAAAGCTGTTCAGCTGGCAAAACATGCCGGAGCGTATGTCATAGCAACAGGCAGCGCTGAACAAGCTGACTATATGAAGGCACTAGGTGCGGATGAAACGATCGATTATCAGACAGAAGATTTCACAAAATTGGTTTCTGATGTCGATTTAGTGGTCAACTTGACTGGTCCTAAAACATTGGAGAACAGTTATCAAGTAATCAAAAAAGGTGGACGCGTCACTTCTGTTAATGCGCCAATCAACCAAGAAGAAACGGAGCGTAGAGGAATTACTGGTATGTATTCTATGGGGTTCATGACTGTTGAAGAGCTGGAAAAAGTCATTGATCTTTATGCGCAAGGAAAACTTGATGTCCTTGTAGACAAGACATATCCCTTTGAATTAGAAGCAATCAAGCAAGCTCACCTTGATTTCCAAGCAGGCGGAAATACTGGCAAAAAGATCATTGTCTTTGATAAATAGGGAGTAGTAAATAGAAATCGTACAATAGAGATTTTAAGAGCGAGCGTAACAGAACGCTGTCCGTTGTTTAGCTACAAGCCCAGTGCTCCAGAGAAATGAGTTTAATCGATGGATTCTTCAGTTACTTGATCAAGGCAGAATCTCCAAAGAGTTTTGTGAGAATTACAATGAAAAGAGACAAGATACGACTCAGTAAGGACCAATACAAGTCCGCTTCCTTTCGAAACGGAAGCGGACTTGTATTGGTTTCCTTCAATAAAAACCCTATTAGTTTTCAGTATCTAACATCCGCACCATAAACCATTCCACTTGTTGCGGTGCATCGTGGTCAAAGAATGCGGACTCTTTTTTATCTAAAGCGGCTATTTTTTCAATGTCTTTCTGGGAAAGCTCAAAGTCAAAAATAGCAATGTTTTCAGCCATCCGTTCTGGACGAACTGTTTTTGCTAAAGCGACGATCCCTCTTTGCATCAACCAGCGAAGGACAACTTGGCCAACCGTTTTGCCATATTGCTTGCCAATTTCTGCTAATGTCGGATTGGTAAATAGGTCATGACGTCCTTCTGCAAAAGGTGCCCAAGCTTCCACTTGGACGTCATATTTTTCATGCCATTCCTGATCTTCCACTCGTTGATTCCAAGGGTTCACTTCGATTTGATTGATTTGAGGTTTCACCTCATTCAAGCCGACAAACTCGATCATCTTAGCTGATTTGAAATTTGAAACGCCAATTGCACGTAATTTCCCTGTTTTTTGAGCAGCAACCATTGAGCGCCAAGCACCATAAATATCTCCATATGGTTGGTGAATAAGGTAGAGATCAAGATAAGTTAATCCCATTGTTTCAAGCGAATGTTCAATCGTTTCTTTCGCTTTATCTTCGGAAGCTTGGAGAATAAATAATTTAGAGGTAACAAAAAGTTCTTCTCGAGTGACTAGACCTTCAGTGATGGCGCGCTTGATTCCCTCGCCTGTTTCTGTTTCATTTCCATAAATAGAAGCAGTGTCGATCAGTCGATACCCAGCTTTGATTGCTTGGTAAACAGCTTCTGCTGTTTCTTCCAAAGGAATTTGATAAACGCCAAATCCTAGTTGCGGCATGGTGACACCATTATTGAGTGTGATTGTTTGCATAATGTTTCCTCCTCTAATTTTCATTGCATGTTCTATCCTAAACCTTGGAGTTAAGTCCATAGCAAGTGAAAGATGTTACTTTTTTCGTTCCCATAATTTTTCCACTTTATCAGGGGTCATATTTCCTGCTTTAAATTTTGCGATATGCTCATCATACGTTTCTATCTTATAAATAAGTAGGTCTCTTACTTCCTGCATTGCTGCTAACTTTTTCTCTAATTCTTCGAGTTGATCGGCTAAAATCTGTTTCTGAGCTTTTTCGACATTTTGACTTTCACGTACTTGTGCCAATTGAGCAAATTCAATTAGCGATTCGATCGACAATCCTGCATTTCGTAAATGTTTTGCTAAATAGATCCAGTTTAGATCATTTGTTGTGTACACCCGATAGCCACTCTCATTGCGTTGGACAGGTGGAATCACACCGACTCGTTCATAATAGCGCAATGTGTCTACGCTCAAATCAAACATTTCCGCTGCTTTTTTTATATTCATCGTTGGTTCTCCTTATCTTTTCTATAAGTAATCATAAACCCTGAAGTGGACTCTAGGGCAAGTGGTTTAAAATCGTTTATTGAAAAGAATATATTTTGTTCGTTATGGCGACTATTCGGGAAGAAAAAGCTACAAGCATTTTTATTTCAACAGAATGATTTGAGAAATCATCAGTATTGAAAGCTCCTTTCTTAGTGTGTTTCAAAGCAAGTCATACTCTCTTAGAATTGATTGTTTCGTTATCTATTTGAGCGAGGCAGTTTTTATCCATAGATTTTAAATAAATCCATCTCATGTTATGATGATGTTGAAAATTCTTAACTTGGATCAATGAAACAGCGATTCTTGTTATGAAAAACGAAAATAAGCTGATGAGAGTGTGACTATCCATGAATATAAAAGAAGTAAGTAGTATGAATCAAAAGTTAGAGCAACAATTAATTGAAGTATGGGAGAGTTCTGTTAAGGCGACGCACACCTTTTTGTCAGAGACCGAAATCCAAGCCATTAAGCAATACATTCCAGAGGCATTGCATCATGTGCCACATTTGATTATCGTAGAAAGTGAAAATGGAGAGCCAGCTGGCTTCATGGGGATCTCGGATCGAAATCTTGAAATGCTTTTTATAGCAAATGAACAAAGAGGCAAGGGACTAGGAAGAAAACTCTTGGCATACGGGATGGAAAACTATTCTGTAAATGAACTGGGAGTAAATGAACAGAATCCTCAGGCGAAAGGATTTTATGAGCATATGGGATTTGAGGTATACAAAAGAAGCGAGTTAGACGAACAAGGAAACCCTTATCCAATTCTTTATATGAAGAAAGTTGATAACAAGTAGCTGTTAAAAATTATTTGCGTTTGCGGGAAATATGTAAGAAGGAGTCGAGACATATATAGCTAGTCACGACCCCTTCTTTGATTGCTATTATCCTTATTAATAAGTAAAGTAAGGATCAAATGATTTTCTCTTAACTAGCTTTCTCTTCTTTTTTTATCTCTTCTTTTTTCTGATTTGAAAATGGTGTATCAGTCTCTTCAGGTAAGATGATTGGTGGATGATGGGAATGCTGATTACTTCCACACATGGTGATGATTTGTTCTTTTGAAGCTTCAGAGATTACTTTCATTGTATACCTCTCCTTTCTTTTATATTTCCAGATGACATAAGGTAGGCCTATATCATCTAAATTCATGATTTATTTAACTGAATTAGCTCATCAAATGAACCTAGAAATTCCTGATTTGTTGAGTGAGTAACGACAATGATTATTTTATCTGTAAGTGAGCAGATTAAGTCACTGATAATCATCTCGTTTATACTGTCTAGACCAGATGTTGGTTCGTCAAAAAGAATAACATCGGAATCTTTAAAGATTGCCCGAGCAATCTCAAGCCGTCTAAGCTCGCCGCCAGAAAGAAAGTTTATCCATGTATTATCTTGCGTATCGGTTAAATCATTGTTATCAAAGCGATCATCTAATCCACTTCGTTTTAAAACATCAACGATTTTTTCAAGTTCGTATTCACTAAAAATAGAAACGTTGTAAGCAATACTCGTCTGGAAGATAGCAGTTTTTTGTTGGACAAGTGCAACTTTCTCATAAAGGGAGTCTCTAGATAGCTGATTCATCTCTTGCTGGTCAACCAATACTTGATGATCGTCGATAGGGTAAATTCCCGCTAAAATATTCAATAGTGTCGACTTCCCGCTACCGCTTGCGCCAGTGATAGCATATTTTTTTCCACGCTCAAATGTTTGAGTAAAACCATTAAAAATCAAACGATTTCCATGATGGAAATGCAGATTTTCAATCGATAAAGTAGTTATTGGTTCTGCAAGTTCAAGTGAGCGATTGGGCTCATCATCATCGGTACCATCAATGAAAGCTATAAGATCGTCCGCGACCTTCTTGCTCGCTAAAATATCTGTAACTGAAGTACTGAAATACTCTAACGGACCGGCAATCGTACTCATTAGTGTAGTCATCGCAATAAGATCGGGAATGGTGATTATTTTGGCAGCAACAAAGAAACCACCAACGATCCATGTCCCTGAATAGGCAAGATCCCCAAGTCCAAAAGAAATTGCATAAGTCAGTCCTTGTAAGGTTTCAAAAGTGATACTTTCCTTTTTTAATCGTTCACTACTGTTAGTAAAAATTTTCGTATATGTTGGAAAACCTTTGCCGACACGTAAGGTCAGGTATCCTGAGAGAAGTTGGTCAAATAAACTAAGTGTACGATCTTGCTCCAGAACAACGGACTTGCGACGATCACTAAGGATTCGCTTAGCGAAATAAGGGGCTAGCAAAGGACTAAAAGCTAAGAGCAGCATAATCAATGAAAAAGAAGTGTTTAATTTTAGTGTGAATAAAAGAGAGAATAGAAAGGTAAAAATGCTTAAAATCAGTCCAAATCCGGGCTTTAAAAATTCTAATTCAACGACTTTCATTTCATTTGCCAACTTTGAGAGATACTCGTTTTTCTCATTTTTAAGAAATAGTACCGGATTCATTCGAACGATTTTCTGCGAGAGACTCTCTCTCAGTTGATTCATTATTGATTGAACTAAGACGGATTTACTTCTTCTTGGAATAAAATCGCTCATCGTGTTCAATAAGATGTAAAAGAAGGCGAATATACCAATAAATAAAAGTCTTTTTACATCTCCTGACATAGCAACCTCGGTGATTTGTCTATACACCAAAGCAACCCCAACTTGAATGAGCGCTGCCATTGCGCATAAAATCACATGCAAAAAGAAAAGTGGTTGGTTTCTTTTTAATATTTTTTTCATTCTCTCCCTCCTATGTAAAAACTATATCACAAATTAAAAAAAAATTGAAATATTATTTTGTGAAATGTATAATTATTGAAAAAGGGGGTTAGGTGATGCGTTTTTCACGGTATGTCGATATCATTGAGAACGGTAACGAGACTATTCTTTGCAATACATTAACGCAAGAAATAGTTACTATTGATTCAAAAAAAATGAAAAGTAAAACGGAGATTTCGAGCGAAATAAGTGAAGGTGAACGAAAATATTTATTTGAAAATGGATTTATACACGGTGATTTGGAAAGTTATAAACAGAAAACAATCAATTTAAAGAGAGACTTAGTTACTATCACTATAAATATCACAGAAGATTGCAACTTTTCGTGTACTTATTGTTACCAGAATGATTTCCTTTCTAAAAATGTTATTACTGATCAGACGATAAATAATATAATGCAATACATTTTAGACATTGCTCAGCTAGGCGTTCGGAGACTATATATCTATTTTTTCGGGGGCGAGCCACTTCTTTATAAAAAAAGAATTCTCGCAATTAAAAGTAAGATTGATCAAATTGCGTCAGAGAAATCACTCTCAATTTCTTATGGTTTAGGAACAAACGCCTATCTACTCACTCCAGATTTTATAAATCATTTTGATTCTTTAATTGTCGATACTACACTAACATCTAGAAAAGATCATGATAGAAATAGATCTCTTAAGAGTGGAAGCGGAACGTATGATAAGATTTTTGAAAATCTAGCGGTAGCATCTAAGAGCGGACGTGTTAAAATCCATATTGGTTATAATACATCTGATAAAAATACAGAAGAGTTTCAGTCTTTTCTCGTTACGATCCGCCAAAGTGATATCAAAGCCCATATCAATTGCTATTACATTAATAACTATGAGTTTAATGAAAATTATTTCAATGCATTATCCTATGAAAAATATCTAAAGTGGGTATCTTCAACTGCAATTGATCACCTAATTGAAAACGGTTTCCTAGTGAATGTCTCTCCATTTTCTTCGTATCGCTTTGAGTGCGATGCGTATAATCCTTGGTCTGTAAAGTTTTTCTCTGATGGATCTATAGGGTTATGTAATGCAACAAATTTTTATGAACGTAGAATAATAAAAAGTTTTACAGAATCATCTTCTTTTGCAGAAGATGTTCAATATAGCCTTTATGACCAAAAGAGTGTTCTTCCGAAAAGCAACAATCAGTGTAATTCATGTGAATTAATTGCAGTGTGTCGAGGAAAGGTACAGTGTGATACTTCATGTAACCCCAACTATTCAATTGATAGAGAAACATTCATACGTTCTTTTGTAAAGCATACAAATCTAGGTAACAGAAAATTTTTTACCCAATTTAATTAGGAGTGATTTTATGAAATTATCGCAATATACGATTGTTGAAGAAGTGGATAATGAAATACTTTTGTACAATTCGGTATACTCTGCTATCGTTTTACTAACTCAAAGCGAGTTCCATGATCTACAGACTTTTATTAATAACGATAACTTTGAGAAAACAGAATTATTCTCTTATTTAGAAAATCAAAATATCATTGTTTCCGATGAGATTGATGAAGAAGCAAGATTAGTGTCTGTGGCAAATGAAAAACGATATAATCCTAGTCAAGTAACTTTCACAATTGCCCCTACGATGAACTGTAATTTTTCCTGTTTTTATTGTTACGAGCAAGGGTTTAGACAACATACTATGACTACTGAAACTGCTAAGAAAACAGCTGAGTTTATTCTTAAAAATGTATTACCCCATCAGTCATTGAAAGTAATTTGGTATGGAGGAGAGCCTTTGATGGGATTGAACTCTATTAAAGTTATAAGTGAAATAATAATGAAAAACGAAAAAAAATATAAAAATTTCAACGCAGAAATTGTATCCAATGGTTATTTGCTAACAGAAAAAGTTGCACAACTTTTAAAAAGTTATCACGTTAATTATGCTCAAATTACTCTGGATGGGGATCAGATAAATCATGATTCTAGAAGATGTTTAACAAATGGGAAAGGGACATTTGCAAGAATATTACAGAATATAGTTAAAACTCTAAAATATATTCCAGTAACTGTAAGAGTAAATATAGATAGGGAGAATAATCATGAAGATGTTATTCGTTTGATGAACTCGCTGGATAATTTTAATTTACTTAAGAAAGTTGGCTTTTATCTTGCGCCGGTAGAGGATTTTGATACCTACAAAACACCCACATGTTATACATCCCAAGAGTTTTCGAAAGAAGAAATAATGGTTTATAAAAGTCTTTTGGAAAGAGGGATAAATATTGTTGCCATACCACGGACAACGATTGGGTTCTGCGAAGCTATCAATCGAGATGACTATGTAATCGACCCTAATGGATTTTTATATAAATGCTGGGTTCATATTGGTAAAACGATTGGACGAGTTGGAGATATCTATACAGGAATACAATTGAACAGTGTGCATAAAACATTTACAGAGTACAAATTTTTTTCGAAAGCGAAATGTTCAAGTTGTAAAGTTCAACCTTTGTGTTTAGGAGGCTGTCCGTTAATTCGAATGAATACAGGTGAGTCGAAGTGCGTTAGCTATAAGTACAATATTGAAGAGCATATAAAAATGGCTTCGGCAAGACTAATATAATCTGGTGGAATATTTTTGCTTCAGAAGATTGATAAGGTCTTCTTAAAAAAATAGCTTAGTTAAATAAGGTTACTATGTTACATTGTGAATAGAATCTATACTTACTTATGAAAATAGAAAGCGTAACTCAATTTTCTCATTCATATTGTAATAAATGATTTCTCATATTAAAATTTTTATAAGAAAACTAAATAGTGAGCAAAGCTCACCCCAAGCAGCCTCCGAAACTGTTTTCGGGGGCTGCTTGAGGTTTGGGGGGCTTAGCTAGCTAAGTAATGATCGATCACTAAAAAAATGATCAAAACAGAATAGGCAATTTTTTCTTTTCAATCAAAAAATTTTGATCATTTTATCAAGCAGAGGATGGCACAAGTAAGTGGAAAGTAGGTAGTGGCTATTTTTTTGTTCAGGATGGGGAAGTAGATTTGTCTAGGATACGCCGGAGGATAAACGTTTTGAGGATCATTTGTTTTTGACTTACCTATGTGCCATCACTGCGGAAACCCTGTGGATGAAGGCGTCATGTACGACACCAGATACTCGGATGAGAGCTAAGGACGTTTGATTGCCGTGCCTGACACGCTTTTTCTAACCGCAAAGTCGTAGGGGCTAAAGAGCTACAGCGCTGAGACAGATGACTGCCCCGTGCGATTTTGGGTGTTTTTTGAACCCTACAAGCTGCTATTGCTACGCGTCTATTCGTCGCAAGCTTGGAAGGTCTTCTCATAAAATGCCCGTCAGCTGTCAACAGGCTGCCTTTTGCATCAGGAAGCATCAGCGTTCCAACAAATCTTTTTGATCCAGTAGTCGCCCACTCATTTTGGGCAACTTCTATCCGAGAAAACATTGCGTTAGAAGTATGTCTGTCCGTCTTTTCCAGATAAAAGTCAGCTGAAAGAGGGCTGATACTTAACAAAACGGCAGTTAGGACGACCACAAGCGCTCTCAAAAAAACTCAGTCCTTTCTTTTCAATGGTCATTGTTCTTATCTGCACTTCATGATAGCACCGAAACGCGAATTATTTTTCGCGTTTTTTTGTTTTTAAAATAAAAAATTAGGTATTCGCTTTTTTGGGTTAAATGGTATACCTGAGATGGAATAAAAATAATAAAAGAAAGGACAGGATTTACAATGAAGAAAACATCATTAGTTGCAGGTTTCGTTTTAGGTGTAGGCGTTTTGTTTACTCTAGGTGCATGCTCAACAGTGGAAGAATCAGGGGAAGTGGTCTCTGGGTCTGGAACGGAAACGTTGATCAGCGATTCGTCAGATGAAGTAGTTGTGGGAAGTGAAAAATTGAGTGATGACGGGTATTTTGAAGAAATCGTAACTAAGGGAATCGATCCGAAAATCAAAGACGTCGTTTGGTATGAAACGAATTATGAAAATGCTGGTTGGGATCACATTCGCTTTTTAGTGAATCATGTAAAAATCGTGAATGTAGAAGAATTCAAAGACAAAGACAAAGAATACAAAACATTGCTCTCACTGAAATATCAATTGTTTAATGAAGATTCGAAAGACAAAAAAATCAAACCTGACAAAGCCTATTTGGTGTTGAATGATGGCAAAAAAGTAGAAGCGGAAGTGTTTGTGGACTACTTAGATGATGAGATTTTGACCCATGACAAACATAAAGATGGCTTTATTCATTTTAAAGTGGCGCAAGAACAAAGTTTGCCAGCGATCAAAGCGGTCGAAATCGAATTTAAAGCAGATGGAGATTTGACACATACGTACCATATTGATCTATCTTCCGCTGCTGAAAAATAGTATCTAACGATAGGAGGTAAAAAAAATGGATACTAGCAAGAAAAAACTATCATTGTTGAGTTTTTTTGCAATAACTGCTTCAATGGTGATGACGGTATATGAGTATCCAACCTTTGCGACATCGAAGATGAATTTAGTTTTTTATTTACTCGTCGGCGGTTTCCTCTGGTTTATCCCTGTAGCCCTTTGCTCTGCGGAGATGGCTACTGTAAAGGGATGGGAAAAAGGGGGACTCTATACCTGGGTCTCAAAAACATTAGGGAGAAAATGGGGCTTTGCTGCCATTTTCTTCCAATGGTTCCAAATCACGGTAGGCTTTATTACGATGATTTACTTTATTGTCGGGGCGCTTTCCTATGCCCTAAATTGGCCGGCTCTTAATACGAATGTTTGGCTGAAGCTGATTGCCACTTTAGTGATCTTTTGGCTGATCACGATCTCGCAATTTGGCGGAACAAAAAATACTGCGAAGATTGCCAAAGTAGGGTTCTTTGTGGGGATCGTCGCAACAGGGATCATTCTTTTTATCTTAGGAATTGTCTACATTGCTCAAGGGAATCCCGTCAAAGTTTCTTTTGGATCAGGCGCTTGGATTCCTGATTTCACGAAAATCAATACGCTGGTCGTTTTTGTTTCCTTTATTTTAGCCTATGCAGGGGTTGAATCTTCTGCCAGTCACGTAAAAGATATGGACAATCCTGGAAAGAATTACCCGAAAGCTATTTTGATTTTAGTTGTAGCAACGATTCTTTTGGATACGTTAGGTGGGGCAACGGTGGCTGCCACGATTCCCCAAAATCAATTGTCTCTTGATACTGGCGTGATTCAAGCCTATTCTTATTTGATCCATCATTTTGGCGGCGGAGAATGGCTGGTTCGTTTGATTGCCGTGGTCATCTGTTTAGGTGTCATTGCAGAAATTGCTGCTTGGGTGGTCGGCCCATCGACTGCGATGCTTGAAGCAGCTGAAAATGGCTTGCTGCCAAAACAAATGGCCAAAGTCAATCAACACAATGTCCCAATCAATATCGTTTTGGTACAAGGCATCATTGTTTCCATTTGGGCGGTTGTCTTGACATTAGGCGGTGGAGGCGCCAATCTATCCTTCTTCGTTGCGATGGCGTTGACGGTCTGCATCTATCTGGTGGCTTATGTCCTCTTGTTTCTTTCCTATATTAAATTAGTCAAAGAAAAAGACGACTTAACAAGAACGTATCATATTCCTGGTGGGAAAAATGTGAAAATTGGTGTTGCGATGGTTGGTTTGCTTGTTTCTATTTTTTCTTTCTTTATTTCCTTCTTTCCACCGAGCGATATCGGCACCGGAAAGGGCGGAACCTATTTAGCCATCTTGATCATCAGTTGGCTGATTATTGTCGTGATACCGTTTGTCATCTATAAATATGTAGGTGAAAAAGCAAGCGATAAAAAATAAAAAGCACAACCTATGAGGAGGAGAGCTGCATGTTATTTAGTAAAAAAAATCGAAAAGAAGCCCAATATTTGGAGCCTATCTATGGGAATGAGGCAATGGATCAAGCGATCCCTATGTACAAATTACCAAAAGAGTCCTTGGTACCGCGGGATGCCTATGAATTAGTCAAAGATCAATTGATCGATGAAGGGGTCTCAAGACAAAATTTGGCGACGTTCTGTCAAACCTACATGGAACCAGAAGCAGTCAAAATTATGAGTGAAACCCTTGATAAAAACGCCATCGATAAAACCGAGTACCCACGGACAGCAGAAATTGAAAACCGCTGTGTCAATATGATCGCTGATTTATGGCATGCCCCAGAAGCGTCCGATTTTATCGGTACATCAACGGTAGGCTCAAGTGAAGCGTGTATGTTAGGTGGATTGGCCTTAAAATTTGCTTGGCGCAATCGGGCAAAAAAACTTGGCTTAGATATCAATAAACAAAAACCAAACTTAGTGATTTCTTCTGCCTATCAAGTCGTTTGGGAAAAATTCTGTGTCTACTGGGACATTGAAATGCGAACGATCCCTATCGATGAAGAACATGGCAGCATTAATGTTGAAAAGGTCACGGACTATTTAGATGAATATACGATCGGGGTCGTTGGTATTTTAGGAATCACTTACACTGGACGATACGATGATATCAAAGCACTAGACAAGAAATTAGAGGAATACAACAAA
Organism: Enterococcus casseliflavus NBRC 100478; assembly: GCF_001544095.1. GTDB lineage: Bacteria > Bacillota > Bacilli > Lactobacillales > Enterococcaceae > Enterococcus_D > Enterococcus_D casseliflavus. The sequence goes on from NZ_BCPT01000004.1 coordinate 138,160, forward strand.
CACACCGACTACAAAGTCTACATCCACGTGGATGCGGCTAGTGGGGGATTGTACACGCCATTTATGGAACCAGAACTTGAATGGGATTTCCGTTTGAAAAACGTTCGTTCCATCAGTACGTCTGGACATAAATATGGGTTAGTCTACCCTGGTATCGGTTGGGTGCTTTGGAAAGAAAAAGATTTCTTACCAGAAGAGTTGGTCTTTAAAGTAAGTTATCTTGGCGGTGAAATGCCAACGATGGCCATCAACTTTTCAAGAAGCGCCAGCCAAATCATCGGACAATATTACACCTTTATCCGCAATGGGTTTGAAGGCTACCGCTTGATCCACAAAAAGACCAGCGATGTTGCCCAATATTTAGCAAAAGAGATTGAAAACATGGGTTACTTCGATATTTATAATGATGGTTCACGGTTGCCGATCGTCTGCTACAAATTAAAAGAAGATGCCGATATTTCTTGGAATCTGTATGATTTGACGGATGAATTTGCGATGAAAGGCTGGCAAGTCCCTACCTATCCATTACCTGATAATCTATCACATATCAATATCCAACGCTTTGTTTGCCGGGCAGATTTAAGTATGCAAATGGCAATGGATCTGGTGCAAGACATGAAAGAAGGAATCGAGCGCTTGAACAAGCGACCAAGCCGTCATGTTTCATCCGATCAAACCTATGGCTTTTCACATTAAGAAACGGTATCGCTAGAAACCCTTTCATTGTTTTTTTCAATGAATAAAAAGTCCCTTTATGAAACTTTTTTTGCAAGACTGAATGAACATTGGTTTATAGAAAAATCAAAGGCGGTTGCATCGACTGCCTTTGATTTTTTTTGTTTATAAGAACGGGTAAGCACTTGATAGTGTCATTTTTTAAGAGTAAGTAAAAAAATGGCGCTTGATAATTTCATTTATTGACATTTCTGGCTTGTGATAGTATTAATTATTATGGTCTAAATATATTTTTTTAGAGAAGCATGTTTTACATATGCAAAAAGAAAATCCGAGAACATTGTCGCGAGAAAATTCTGAGGAAAGTTCGTCTGGCAGGGCGCATTTTTGTTCGTTCGTTTTGGTTTATTTGGGGAGTAAGTGAAGGAAAAGTATGTGTAGAAAGGGCATGTTTTTACTGCATTTGTTTGTTTCATAGGAAATGTACTGCTATCTTTTTCTGTAAATTGATTGTAACTATTCGAAAAGAATAAGGATTTACACAGGAGGAAAAACAGTCATGTATAAAGAAGACTTACTGGATAAAGACTTGAAATTGGAGTATATCTTGCTCAAATTCTTGTATTTATCGACTGGTCATATCAAAAAAAGTGATGCTTGTCGGGAATTAGATATTACGATGCCAACCTTGACGAAACTATCAGAAAATCTTCAGCAACAACTAAAAAATGAGAAGGTCTCTTTTGCAATCAACCGTTATACCCTTGATCTGCAAGTAAACGACAGCGTCTCATTGGATGATTTGACCGACACGTTATTGAAAAAATCTGTAAAATATCAAATCATCCATTATTTGTTTCAACATGCAGGCTATGATGCTTTCGTATTAGCTGATGAATTAAAAATAAGCGTCGGGACACTGAATCGTGTGATTGCAGAGTGCAATCAGCTGCTGCAGCATTTTGAATTAAAGATAAAGAACAAAAAGCTAGCGGGAACGATGACGCAACGCATTTATTTTTACTATAATTTTTTAAAAATGGGGGAAACAGCGATCGACTCTGTCTTGATCGATGACCTAGTGGCGGAGCTAGCGAAAAAAATAACCCTCTCGATTGCGCAACAAAAGCAGTTGAAGATCTGGCTATTTGTGATCATGAAAAAAGTCACGCCTCACACAACCTTGGGAAGCTTAAGTCCGGAGGAACAAATCAAAATCAATCGCTGCCAAGAAATGCCGATTTGTCGCTTTATTCGACAAGCCTATGTGTCGAAAAAAAGCATCTGTTCAGTAGACGAAGCCAAGATCGTCCCCTTCTTTATCTGTCTTTTTCTCGTTACGGTAGGAGGAATTCCTTACGAGGAGCTTCGCTTAGGGCTGTATACCAATAAAAATCCTGTCTTTGAGATTACCGATGAAGTCATGGCAGCGATCCAGTCCATTTATTGTCTTGAAGCCTCGCATACGACGATCGATATTAAAGCCAGTGTCTTCTCCTTGATCGCACAAGTCTATTACTTTCATGGGGTAAATTACTCCATTGACAGAGTCACCTTGAATTATTACCACAAGCTGTTTCACAATTCCTTGCGAGATCAAGTGATTACAGACATCCTGCAACACATCATTGCACCAACCAACTTGTTTACGCCCACGAAACTCAACTACCTCAAGAAACGTCTGGTCTTTTTAATCTATCTGTTATCACCGAAAGAGGAATATCGGGTACGGATCGGGGTCTTAAATATGGGCTCTAGTCTTTTGGCAGATGCTTCCATTTACTTGTTAAAAAATGAACTAAAAGGGAAACAAAATGTGACTATTTCTCCTTATAACAATGAGGAAGAATACGATTTGCTGATTTCAAACGCCCGTGTCCCTCAACTTGGCAACAATTATGGTCAATTTTATCAAGTGACTGCCATCGGTGCCGATTTAGATGTCAATCAGGTTTCTGCGATCGTCGATCAAATTGCTTACTCTAAGTACCATTCTTTTGTGGTGTGAGCCATTACTTGTTAGTTAAAAAGCAGTGAGTCAACGGATAGGTGATTCGCTGCTTTTTCAATTATCTGCAAAGGATGAGAAGGAAAAGGAGCTTGAATTGCTCTTATCATGGATGACGGAATGAAAACAGGGATCAGTCAAGCAGCTTTCTGCTAGATAAATGTGCCCAGTATCCTTGTATAACGTATCGCAACAGAGCAGAAGACATCAAGCGTGAAAATAATAGAAGGGATTCAAAATGCTGATTTTGGAAGGATGTAAAAAAAGACCCACATAGAGATGTGGGTCTGGCATCGTTAGTTCTGATTTTCTAATCTCTCTAGAATCTTTTTGGGAATTGCGTCTTTTTCAACGCCATTCGGGCCTTTTATTGTACGCTTTTCACTGATCACCGCTTTTACATAAGAATTTGGTGTTAAGGGTTTTGCGTTATCTTCTGATAATGAAACCTCAAGGGTTTGGGTGCTGCCATCTTCTTTTACAAAGTCTAATGTGTAATCGTAAGAATACCAGGGAGACTGGTCGCCGATGCCGCTCTTACTTTCGTGTTGGACCTTAGGCGGAATCTCAGACGGGACATACGCGTAAGCTGTTTGTCCTGAGTAGGTGGATTGATAATATTCATAGCCTTTGTATCCGACAAACCCTAAAAGTACGACTAAGATGAATCCGATTATTTTTTTCATATAAACCATCCTTATCCTCAAATATGGAGCTATTATAACAGAATGGTTCTATAGATGACCTTTCATCAGACGAACAGTTTTGCAAGGAGAAACGTTACTAGCCAGTCGTGAAAAAGCAGGGAACGCCGCTAGTAAAGGGTTCAATCTATAAATTGTCAGGGGATTGTTGCTTAGAGCGACTAGAAATAAGAGGGGAAGTAGACAACAAGACCTTAATTAAAAAACACAGCATGGAAAATGCTTCTTTTATGTATGCCCAGCAACAGACAGCTTGATGAGACGTGCCGTTTGTTTTTTCACTATAGAAAGGCGAAAGAGGGCGCACCAGTTTCATAAAAAACCAGCAAAGACGCTCCGTAAGAGACCGTCTTTGCTGGTTTTTTTCTACCGAAAATGCTTGAGAGCAGTCCATGGCAGCTTTTTATGGTTCGATTTTACTATACAAATCGAGGGCTCTTTTCCTGGCTTCGTTATGGTCGACTATAGGCAACGGATAGTCGGTGCCTAAAACTATTTGTAGGTCGGCTTGTTCTTGGTTAGTCATCAGGTAAGGTTCGTGGACGAATTTTAGTGGCAACTGGGCGAGTTCGGGAACAAATTGTTTGATGAACGTCCCATCTTTGTCGAATTTTTTCCCCTGAGTGATGGGGTTGAAAATTCGAAAGTAAGGAACTGCATCGGTGCCGGTCGAAGCTGCCCACTGCCAGCCGCCGATATTGCTGGCAGCGTCGTAGTCGATCAATTGTCGAGCAAAATAGGCTTCTCCTTGCCGCCAATCGATCAGTAAATCTTTGGTTAGAAAGGAAGCGACGATCATCCGTAGACGGTTATGCATCCAACCGGTCTGATTCAGCTGCCGCATCGCGGCATCAATGATCGGATAGCCGGTTTGTCCTGCTTGCCATTTGTTTAGCGCCTCTTCATCTTTTTGCCAATCCATGTTTCGATATTTCTCAATGAGTTCATAGTTTTTTTGTTCTGGATGAGTGAAGTAGATCATATGATAAAAATCTCGCCAAGCCAGTTCTTTTAAAAAGGTCGCTTTGCCAGTGCTGGATGGCATTTCTTGGCAAGCGGCCCAAACCTTCCGAATAGAGATTTGTCCAAAAGACAAGAAAGGGGATAGACGACTGGTTCCTTTGATTGAAGGGATATCACGGTCTTTTTCATAGGCAGCCAAACGCTTTTGCACAAATGCCTGCAATTGCTTATGCGCATAGTCTTCCCCAACGATCGTTGAGAAATCAGTCTTTCTATTTTTTATCAGCTCAGCTAGCAGCATTGTCCCTGCTTTGAAGTGAGGGGCATCATTAAAATGAGCGGCTTTTTCAAAATCAAGGGCATGCTTTTGATACACCGGTTTGGGCAACTGGATCCATTTCTTATAATAGGGCGTAAATTTTTTGTAGTATGTCCCATCCTCTTTGGTGACTTCCGTTGGTTGATGCAGATGATGGTCTTCAAAAGAATGAACGGTGATGCCTTTTTGCTCGACCAATTCTGTTATGTAGAGATCGCGTTTACGACCATATCCACGGTTATCAAAGTTGAAGTAAAGCTGGCTCCATTCTGGATAGCAAGCGAACAACTGATCAAAGGCTTCTGTCAAAGTCCCCGTCAAGAGGTGGATCGTCAGATTTTGCTTTTTGGCAGCCTCGATAAAGTGAGCAACCGCGCTAAAAAAGTAATCATGGCTTGGTGCATCGGGGAGAAACTGCTTGTCATTGAGATGAAACACACACAACAATTGGTCGTTTGCTTGAAGAGACGCAAGCGCCTCAGTAAGTGCCGTGTTGTCCTCTAAGCGTAGATCCTTTCTAAACCACATCACATGAATTGCCATACAAACCTCCTTGATAGTATAACCGTGCAAAAAAACGATCGGATTTCGTTTATAGTAAAGGAAAGATGGGATTTATTCAAATTTGGCGATTGCAACAGCTAACCAGAAATCTTTGCAAGCGTCCGTGATTATAGAAAGCATATGGAACAAGAAGATGCGTCGCTTTTCAATAGCCGATCTTGTAAACAAAAAAAATCGAACACAGAACAAGAGTCTGCGTTCGATTCTAGCAATCAACAAAATTATTTTATTTTCCGTTCATCTGGCACGATGTCTGCTTTTAACAACCAGATGTGGAAGAACCATTCTGCCGCACCGATCAATACTGCTGGGATCAATACTAACATCCAGATGTCATTTGTATAGTCCATATAAGTCAGATACAGCCATAGGATAAGGGCTGCTGCGCCGGCATCTGCGATCGTTGCCGCAATGTTACCGATCTTCCGCAAAATGACCAAATCGCCTAGCACATAGATCATCACCACAATGATCACACCGACGATCGTCGAGTCCATAAAACTGACATCGTAAATTCCTGACAACACAATCCACAAAATCGCCCAAATCATTAGTGCTTTGACAACCAACGCTTTTAGATGTTTCATTTCATACACTCCTTTTTATTATTTATTCCAAAAGCAAGAAGGTCATCTTAGAGATAACCTTCTATTTCAAGGCTATCATCTGACATTTTTTTGTGTCAAAAATAATGATTGGAATGGTTTTTTATGCTATTTTAAGCATAATTACTTGACGAATGGTCGTGAATAGTTTAAACATTTTAAGGAATAAGTAGTGGGATTAATTTGTGAAACGAAAGAAGAATAGAGGGGTTTTTGTAAGGAGATAAAGTATCGGTACAGTATTTATTGGAGTCAAACAATTTAACAAGGAAATTTAAATGAAGCGACCCGCAAAAGTCAGGTTTTGATCTGCTTTTCGAGGGTCGCTTTATGCCTTCTTCTTATTTATTTTCTTCTAACAGCTCGAAAATAATTGAGCCCGGTTCCTGCAAATACTACGAAACTAGCCAATAGGAACAAAAATCCTAGGGGGATTAGATAGAAATTTTCATGTAAAATGCCGGATTGATCGATGTATTCCACGGAGCTAGCTTTGATGAAGAAGCAGGCAAAGCCGAAAAGTAGTAAAAATGTTCCGATCAAGGTAGTGATCAAATTGAGTTTGGCGCGTCGGGTCTCGCTGCCGTCTTTGATTAGTTTTTCAGTGATCTTGTTCACTTGAGTTCCTCCTAAAATCAATTCATCAAGCGAGAGTTGAAAAATCGTGGCGATGGCAATCAGCATTTCTAAATCTGGTAGATTGCGATTGTTTTCCCAGTTCGAAACGGCTTGTCTCGTCACGTGTAGTTGAGTGGCAAATTGTTCTTGGGTCAAGTTATTTCTTGTGCGTACTTCTTTGATTTTTTCGCCAAATTCCATCTTTTCTTCCTTTCGCTGATGTGACTTAAGCATAGTCGAACCCCGCGTTGGTTCCAAGAAAGCAGGGCTTGCTGCTTGATAAATCAAGGGAAAGTGGTGCTTGCGTCGCTTTTTTGTCCGCTCTTGGTTAGGGCGGGAGCCAATCATCTTTAATAATCAAAGCGATCAGCTGCTAAGTAAACGATTTGATGTGTGTTATTTTTACAATATATCTTTTCTTTTATTATAGCATTGTGATCGAGGGGAGGGAAATGTGTGATTCAGGCCTTTCGCTGCTTGATCGGTAGCTGTCCGGCAGCTGTCGAGAGTATCGAGTGGGGGATAGCGCAACAGCAAGTTTCTTTTCTTAAAGAAATTCACTTAGTTGACAAATCGTAAAACATCTTGTTTAATATACCCCGAGGGGTATACGAAAGGAGCAAGAAATGTTTTCACTATTTAAACGCATACCAAGTATGTCAACAGCAGATTTACAAAAAGAAGGAGCCAAAGAATGGACGGTTCTGGATGTACGCACGCCGGCGGAGTACCGCAGCGGGCACATTGCCTATGCGAAAAATGTACCGTTAAATAAGATTGCGGGCTTCACTCAAAAAGGCGACAAGAAGCTGGCAGTCATTTGCCAATCGGGGATGCGAAGCAAACAAGCAGCCAAAATCCTAAGTAAAAAAGGTTTTGATGTGGTCAACGTTCGTGGCGGCATGAATCAATGGCGCGGAACAACCAAAGGAGGAAAGTAATGATGGAAAAAATAGTTATTGTCGGTGGGGTAGCAGGGGGAATGTCGGCAGCCACGCGCTTACGTCGGCTTAAAGAAGCAGCGGAGATCATTGTTTTTGAAAAAGGTCCTTTTGTCTCTTTTGCGAATTGTGGGCTGCCGTATGCTATTTCTGGTGAGATCAAAGAGCGAGATGCCCTATTGGTCCAAACACCTGAGGCATTAAAAAAACGGTTTAACCTAGATGTGCGGCCTTTTCATGAGGTACTGGCGATCGATCCGCAGGAGAAAACGGTCACGGTCAAATATGGCGAACAGGTCTTCACGGAATCTTATGATGCGTTGATTTTATCGCCGGGGGCAAAACCGCTAGTACCAGCGATCAAAGGGCTAGAAGAAGCAACCAACGCCTTTTCTTTGCGCAATGTTCCTGACTTAGACCAAATTATGGCGCATCTTGAAGACAAAAAGCCTCAAAAAGCGACGATCATTGGCGCTGGGTTTATTGGTTTAGAAGTCGCTGAAAATTTACATAAAAAAGGCCTCGAAGTAACGATCGTAGAAAAAGCACCCCACGTATTGCCACCTTTGGACGAAGAAATGGCTGCGTATGTCAAAAATGAATTGATCAAGCAAGGGGTCAAAGTTTTGACCTCGCAGTCAGCGACCGCTTTTGAAAAAGCAGGGCAAGAAATCGTTCTGGAAGATGGCACGATCCTGGCTTCAGATGTCACGATTCTTTCGGTTGGTGTCCAACCAGAAACGGATTTGGCGAAACGTGCTGGTATCCAATTAGGACACCGGGGGGGTATCCTAGTAGATGAGCAATACCAAACCAGCAAGAAAGATATTTACGCGGTGGGTGATGCCATCGTTGTGAAACAACAAATCACCCACGAAGACACGCTGATCTCCCTGGCGTCACCAGCCAATCGCCAAGGTCGGCAAGTTGCTGATGTATTGGGAGGACTGGCTCGCAAAAACAAAGGCGGTATCGGGACGGCGATCGTGCGCGTATTCGATATTGCGGCAGCGTCCACAGGGTTAAGTGAGCGCAGCGCCAAACTGGCGGGGCTAAATCCTCAGGTGGTTCATCTTTCAGGCAAAGACCATGCTGGGTATTATCCTGATGCGACGGATATTTATTTGAAGCTGATTTTTGATGCTGACACTGGAAAAATCTACGGTGCGCAAGGCATCGGAACCAAAGGGGTCGATAAACGGATCGATATTTTGGCAACAGCGATCAAAGGCGACTTAACGATCTTTGACTTGCCTGAACTGGAATTCACCTATGCACCGCCTTTTGGCTCAGCCAAAGATCCAGTGAATATGATTGGCTATGCAGCGATCAATCTGGCGGAAGGAATCAGTGAGAATATTCAGTGGCACGAATTGACGGATGCCTTAGAAAACGGTAAGCAGTTGTTGGATGTTCGTTCAGAGATGGAATTAGCCAATAATGGACGTTTTCAACAGGCGCTCCACATTCCGTTAGATGAATTGAGGGATCGGTTGTCTGAATTGGATCCAAGCGTTTCGTATGTCGTTACGTGTCATAGCGGATTGAGAAGCTACATTGCCGAACGCATCTTAAAACAAGCGGGCATCAATTGTCAAAACCTCGATGGTGCCTTTTCGTTGTATAATACTATTAAGCCGGAGATGATTATTCATGATTAAAGCCATATCTATGGACGAATTTACCCAAAAAGAAAAACGTGAACCGCTTGAGATCCTTGATGTCAGAGAAGTTGATGAGTTTGCACAAGGGCACATCAAAACAGCACAAAACCTACCGTTGAGCGAGCTTACGGAACAAATCAGCGACTTAGAGAAGGATAAAAACTACTATGTCATCTGTCATTCAGGGGCTCGTTCGCAAATGGCGTCTGAGTTTTTGAGCCAGCAAGGGTTTCAAGTGACCAATGTCCTCGGCGGCATGTCAGCATGGAGAGGAGAAATCAAACGATGACCGCATGCAACAAAGATATTTTGAATCGGTTAAAACGAACCGAAGGCCAGTTGCGGGGGATTCAAAAAATGATCGAAGACGAGAAAGAATGCGTCGATGTCATCACGCAATTGTCCGCCGTCAGTTCCAGTGTTAACCGTATTATGGGGATCATTGTCGCTGAGAATTTGAAAAATTGTTTGGAAAATCCAGACAGCGACACGGAAACCCAAAAGCAGAAAATCGATCAAGCCGTTCAGCTGATCGTGAAGAAATAACGGAATTTTTGAAAGGTTTGTCGCGTTTTTTCATTTGAAAGAGTTTATTGTCAACCAGTTTGAAGATTCGAAGCTGACCGCAAAAGAAGGGAAATACCTATTTTGCGGTTTTTTGTACATTAAAAAAATGATTGCGTTTTCTTTTTTTGGATGCTATGATTAATTTAAGAAATAAATAATGATTTTTTTTATGTGTATGTGACTGTACGGCAGGCAAGGCATAATAAAATCAATTTTGCGAGGATTCGCAGATTTGATTTTATTATGCCTTTTTTTACGCTTAGAAAGGAGGAAGGAGAAGAATACATGTATTTGATTAAGAAGGTTTTGAATGTAAACGTTATTATTGTTGAGAAAGACAACAAAGATGTTATTGCTTTTGGCAAGGGTATCGGTTATCGGCAAAAGAAAGGTCAATTGATTTCGGAAGAGAAAATCTCTAAATTCTATCTTCCGATTGAAGATAATCGAATGGAGTCCTTGATTACGTTTATGAACAATGTACCTGTAAAGTATATCGAGCTAGCGTATGAAGTCATTCAAGAAGCGGAGAAATATCTAGATACGGAGTTATCTGCTAATACACTCTTTTCACTGACTGATCATATTTATTTTACTGTCGAGAGGATCAGAGACAATGTCATTATGACTTCTTCAATGTATTGGGAGTTCAAACGATTTTATCCTGAAGAATTTCAGGCTGCTCAAAAAGGTGTTGCCATTATTGAAAAAGCACTTGGTATTTCTTTGAACGAACAAGAAGCAGCGAACATTACTTTCCATATCATTAACGGTAATAGTCGCTCAGCAATTCATGCTAATGCTATCCAAATCACAAAAATCGTGACAAATATTTTAAAGTCTGTACAAATGTTGGTGAAGAAAAAATTGGATAGCCACAGTCTGCACTATGAGCGTCTGGTTACACATGCCAAATTTTTTGCAGAACGCTATTTAACGAACACGATGTTAAACAATGATGCAGTTTTAATAAAGACAGTCTCTACGCTGTATCAAGAACCGATGGCCTATAGTCAGCGAATAAAACGGACTTTAGAAGAAATCTATGAGAAACCAATCACTGAAGAAGAAATTGCATATTTAGCTATTCATATTAATAGACTATTACTATCACAAAACGAGGAGTGAACCAAATGGTTGATAAAAAGAAAGAATCAGTAGACAAAATCATTCAATCGATCGGTGGAGAGAAAAATATTAACGCGGTCTATCATTGTGCAACTCGCCTTCGCTTCCAGTTAAAAGATACCACGCAATTCAATCAAGCACAGGCGAAGGAAATTCCAGGAGTACTAGGGACTAAATTGACCGGAGATGAAGTACAATTTGTGATTGGTGGAGAAGTAGGAAATTACTATTCGACTGTAATCAATCAGTATAAAATCACGGAAAAAAACAGTGCTGAAGCTGTAGATACACCTAAAAACGGACTTGTGAAACGAATCGTCGAAAACATTGTTGGTGTAATGGCGCCAATCATTACAGCATTGATCGGATTTGGTTTAATTCGGGCGGTTTTAGCTTTACTGGTCCTTTTGGGATTGAGTAGAGAAAGTTTAAATTATCAAATCATCAATATGATTGGAGATGCCGCCTTTTACTTTTTGCCTTTTTTAATTGCGGCTAGTGCGGCAAGACAATTCAAAACCAATCTTTATTTAGCATTGGGGATCACAGGCGTCTTACTACATCCAACATTTCAGAGTCTGGTTGCCTCGGATGTTTCTATGCAGCTGTTTGGGCTTCCGATACGTGAAGCCGCTTATTCAGGAACGGTTATCCCAATCATCTTGATCGTCTGGGTTATGAGTTATGTTGATCGTTTATCTGAAAAGATCATTCCGAGTGTACTAAAAACCATGTTGAAACCGCTTTTCATCGTGATCATCATGGCTCCGCTAGCACTGATGATCTTAGGACCTATCGGCGCGATTTTTGGAGATGGATTGTTCTTTGTTGTGGATTATCTGCGAGTGACTGTTCCATGGCTCGTGCCGACACTGATGGGCATCTTCACGCCTTTATTAGTAATGGTTGGTATGCATACGGCTTTGACTCCGATTGCGCAAGTCTCCTTTTCAACCGTAGGCTTTGAGATCGTCCAAGGACCAGGTATGTTAGCAAGCAACATTTCGCAAGCGGGGGCCGCCTTTGGGGTATTTGTTAAAACCAAAGATAAACAGATGAAACAAATTGCTTTTTCCAGCGGTATCACGGCGCTGTCTGGTATCACGGAACCTGCACTGTACGGGGTTAACTTGAAACTGAAAAAACCACTGATTTATGTGATGATTTCAGGTGGAATTGCTGGTTTTTATGCGGGGATCAGCGGACTAGTCCGCTATTCATTCGGATCGCCGGGGCTTTTGACCTTGCCGGTATTTTTCGGAGAGGATGCCTCTAATATTGTAAAAGCAGCCATAACATTGGCGTTAGCTTTTTCGATATCGTTTGTTTTGACAGTCATTTTTGGTTTTGAAGAGAGTATTGAAGAAGATATGAAAACGTTGGAGAATCCTTCACCGATTGCTTCAGAAAAACGGACAGCGGCTGAAGAAGCATTGATTCAAGGCTTCGTCCGTGGCAGCGTTTTGCCGCTGAGTGAAGTAGCTGACGAGGTTTTTGCTACCGAACAAATGGGACCAGGGCTAGCGATCGATCCTGCGTCAGGAGAATTCCATTCACCGATTGAAGGCACGATAACGACTGTCTTTCCAACAAAACATGCCATCGGGTTGCGACATGATAATGGATTAGAAATGTTACTGCATATTGGATTAGATACAGTGAAACTGGATGGAGAAGGATTTGAACTTTTTATTGAGGAAGGTCAGCGAGTAAAGGCGGGTGAGTTGCTAGCCCGTGTTGATATTGATTTTATCAAGTCTAAAGGCTACGATCCAACTTCTGTTTTGATTTTTATGAACAATCAGAATGAACCGGTATTTTTTGAGCACGATGAATTGATTGATTACTCGAATAAATTAGTAACAATTATTTAGAAGAAAGAAGGGGAAAAAATGAAAACAAAATTTCCAGATGGATTTTATTGGGGTGGGGCGACAGCTGCCAATCAATTAGAAGGAGCGTATCAAGTGGGCGGCAAAGGAATGTCAATCAGTGATCTGCTTCTGGGAGGCGATGTGAACACGCCTCGGCGAATCACCACAGAAATTGAAGAAGGTGCTTTTTATCCAAGTCATGAGGCGATTGATCATTTTCATCGATACAAAGAGGATATTGCTTTATTTGCAGAAATGGGATTTAAGCTGTATCGCTTTTCTATCGCATGGACTCGTATTTTTCCGACCGGTTTAGAGAAAGTACCAAATGAAGAAGGGTTAAAGTTTTACGATGATCTGATCGCAGAATTAAAGAAGTACGAGATAGAACCGATGGTCTCATTGTCTCATTATGAATCACCGATAGAAATGACAAAACAGTTCAATGGCTGGGAAAGCAGAGGAATGATTGAATCGTATGAAAGATTCGCCAAGACGGTCATTGATCGTTATCAGGATGATGTGAAATATTGGCTAACATTCAATGAAATCAATATTTTATCCAGAGATGTAGGGGTGGGTACGTATTTAGGAGGAGGAATGTATCCAAAAGATATTGATGATTTTTTGAATACACAAAATATCGATAACAGTCAGCAACGGTTTCAGGCGCTCCACCACCAATTCGTTGCAAGTGCCCGAGTGATCAAGTACGCAAAAAGTCTACACAAAAATTTGCAAATGGGCTGTATGATTGCCTATCGAATGATTTATCCGTTGTCTTCTCATCCAGAGGATATTCGTTTTGCACAAGAGATGACTAATATCAGTAATTTTTACTGTGGTGATGTTCAAGTGAAAGGTCGCTATCCATATTTTGCTAAAAAGTTTTGGCAAGATAGAGGGATAGACCTTACTATCGAAGCAGGAGATTTAGAAGTACTGAAAGAGGGCACTGTTGATTTCTATACGTTTTCTTACTACCAATCTTCTACTGTGACTAAAGTAAATGATCAAGCCGAAAAGCAAACGGGGAATTTTTTCAATGGGGTTAAAAATCCGCATCTTACAGCGAGTGAATGGGGCTGGGAAATCGATCCATTAGGATTGCGCATTGCGTTAAATCAAATTTATGAACGCTATGAAATTCCCTTGATGGTGGTCGAAAATGGGTTAGGTGCAATGGATACCCTCATTGAAAAAAATGGTGAATATACAGTCGAGGATGATTATCGTATCGACTATTTACGAAGACATATTAAGGCAATGGCTGATGCTATTGCAGATGGTGTTGATCTTATCGGATATACTTCTTGGGGGCCCATCGACCTTGTTTCAGCAGGAACTGGACAAATGGCAAAACGCTACGGGTTTATTTATGTAGACAAGCATGACGATGGGACTGGCTCGTTGGCTCGCTATAAGAAAAAGTCCTTTTATTGGTACAAAAAAGTGATTCAATCAAATGGTGAAGGAATTAAATAGAAAACTGCAAGCTCAAGTTATTACAGAAAAAAGCGAAGGTGCTGCTGAGCCTTCGCTTTTTCGTCGCCTACAATTGGACAGGGGGATTAATTGTGGCTGACTTCTTCGTAAAAAATGGCGTTGCGTTCTGCAATCAGTTGGGTTTCCCTTCGCTCTAATTCGAGAAAGGTTTCGTCTGCCAGCAATTCGGCAGCAGAGTAGCCGGCCGCCAAGAAGTTTTCTGCATAGGTCAATTTCTGATTCGTGATGTTTCTTCGTTGCTCGGCAATAATGAGTAGCTGTTTCACATTCATACACTCACTCCATTCTTTTATAAAAAGCAAGTACTAAAAGAGGACAGCTGATAATACTTGCAAGTCAACGGTGAAGGCGGGAAAACGATCATGGTCAGCTATTTGTAAATAAGAGGAGAACGACAGGTTCGTTTCTGATTGATCGTTTTATACGGAAGCTTTGTACTAAGTATAAAAAAATTTCCCCCGTAGCAACAGAACGTAGTCGTTTACATAAAGCAACGATTGGTTTACATTCTTTGGACAAGTGGGTGTAACAAGAAAACCAAGCAATTTTGTCCTGGAAAACGGCGGGATTTGACGACAAAAAAACCTGCGGCCGCATCAAGCGGAAGCAGGTTTCACGGGCTAGTAGAAATAGCTTAAACGGTTTGTTTTGCTGGGCGTAGCAAGACTTCGCTGATCGCCACATGTTTGGGCTGTTGAATGGCATAAACCACTGCATTTGCTACATCTTCTGGTGTTAGGCTATTGCCTTCTACGCGAGAGGTTTCTTTCAAGGCTGCTTCTAGTTGAGCATTGCCGACGGTTTCAAACAATTCCGTGGAGACCATTCCTGGAGAGACGATGGTGGAGCGAATGCCATGTTCACGTTCTTCTTGGCGCAAGCCTTCCATGATTGCACGAACTGCAAACTTTGTCCCGTTGTACACGGCAGAACCTGGGTAAATGACATGTCCGGCAACTGAGTCAGTGGCGATGATCAAGCCGTCTTGTTGTTTTTGCATGATGGGCAGCACAGCGCCGATCCCGTTCAATACCCCCATGATATTGATATCCAGCATTTGTTGCCAGCTGTCATAGTTCAACTCTGCCAAGTTTCCTTGAGGCATGATGCCAGCATTATTAAAAAGGACATCAATCCGACCAAAGGAGGTCATGGCTAAATCAATGACTTGTTGGACTTGTTCGCGATTGGTGACATCAGCTGTTTGATACAAGACATTTTCTCCTAATTTTTCAGCCAGTGCTTTGATGCGCTCTTCACGGCGGGCAGCGATCACTACTTTTGCCCCTTGCTCGGCTAGTTTAACGGCAGTTGCTTCCCCAATTCCTGAAGAGGCCCCCATAATTACGATAACTTTCTCTTTGATTTCTGTCATTTGTATTTCCTCCAGTGAATGATTTTTTCAGCGAATCCTGCTACTGCCAATGGTGAACCTGTGAGACGATAGGTGATTGACAGTACAGTGCTTGCGGTGTATTTTAATTGTAGAATCTGAAGTTAGGTTTAGGTCAAGCGATAAATATAATTTTTTTTAGGAGCGATGCAAGTGAGTTACTCGATTGGCGAAGTATCACAAACGACCAATATCCCCATCTCGACACTGCGTTATTACGATCGAGAAGGGATGTTTCCGAAGTTGGCCCGCAGTAATGGCGGCATTCGGGTGTTTTCAGAAAAAGAAGTAGCGACGATCAAAGTGATCGATTGTTTGAAGAATACCGGCATGCCCATCAAAGACATCAAGAATTTCTTGGATTGGGGCGAGGAAGGCGATGCGTCTTTGCAGAAACGGCAGCAGCTGTTTCATGAACGTCTGGAAGAAGTCACAAAGCAAATGGCAGCCTTGCAAGAAACCATGAATACGATCAAATACAAATGCTGGTACTACGATACCGCGATGGCAGCAGGCACCGAAGCGGTGGTAAAAGAGTTGCCGCTAGAAGAAATACCCGAAGAAGTCCGAGCATACAAACTGTAAGCCCATCGAAAAACCACCTGCTGTTTTTGCAGGTGGTTTTTCGATTCTACTGGTTTTTCTGGGAAAATCAACCTTGCCAGTTGCCGTTTTCTAACGGCAGTTCATCAGTCCCATGAAAATTGGATTTCGTTCGTCGGCAGTGTTACTCAATAACGCCTACAGGAATCAAATAGCGGGGTTCATTTTCCGTTGGCAGCTGCAGCAGCTCTGTGAGTTCATAATCCGTGAAGGCGCCGATCGGCACAGCGCCTAAGCCTAACGCTTGGGCCTGCAAAAGGACGTTTTGGGCGGAATGACCGACTTCGATATAGGCATAGCGTTCGATTCCTCGGTCCCCATAGCGCTCGATCAGTCGTTCATAAACCACTGTATAAAGCAATGTGGCAGGTGCCCGTTGAATCGCTGGCTGATCCAACGAACCTTCCGCCAATGCGGTCCGAAAATCGCCGGCAAGAACTTTTGCTAAGGCATGTTGCTCAGGTTGATACAGATAAAGCCCTGGCTCAAGCCCCGTTACCTGTGTGACCACGACATAGAGGTCTAAGGGATACAAGGCACCAGCCGAAGGCGCTGTGCGGCGACCATCTTCTGTAGTGACACCGGCAGCGGCCCATAAAAGCTGTGCTAACTGTTCTTGTGTTAGCTCAGTATCTTGAAAATCCCGTTGCGAGCG
Source organism: Enterococcus casseliflavus NBRC 100478 (assembly GCF_001544095.1). Lineage (GTDB taxonomy): Bacteria > Bacillota > Bacilli > Lactobacillales > Enterococcaceae > Enterococcus_D > Enterococcus_D casseliflavus. The sequence continues at coordinate 154,947 of NZ_BCPT01000004.1, forward strand.
CCGCTCGAAGAGAGCTTCCGCCACACTGGTATCCCCGTCTAAGATTGGTTGTGGCAATGGAAAGGTTTCATAGGAAACTGCTGGTTCGGAAGAAGTTGCGGTGTTGGCAGTCGGTTGTTCTTCAATTGGTGCCGTATCCGCACTGCAGCCAGTGAGGAGTAAGCCCAGCACCAAAAGAGCGACTAAATGAGCAAAGCGAAATCGTTTGTAACGGGTCATAAGGATTCCTCCTTTTTCTAAGGGCTTCGTGTTATTTATAAGTATAACAAGGATTGTTTTTTCATGCGCTTTTATTCACAAATTTGTGAGCGGTGACAAGCGCATCAGCTCAATCAGGTCATAGGGAAAGCAGACTCTTTAATATTTTCTAAAGGCTTAAAAAGTATTTACTATCGAGAAATCGTCTAGATTCTGTTCTGGCTCTTTCAATCAATGATCATTGGAAAAGTATGCAGCAAATGCCAGAGTGTTATCTAAAGGAAGACAATCATCATTAGATGGGGAACAGCCCTTTGAGGAGCCGTCTGGAATCAATAAAGCCCCCTTGTCTCTTGCGACAAAGGGGGCGGGACTAACTGTTCATTTCTGCGACTTCTTCCTCCATATCAAATTCCAACTGTTTGGCAGCATTGAGCTGGTCGCTATAGTAGCTGGCAAGCTCTTCAGCAGATTGCGGTGTTAGATTGTTAAAGGCAAAAGTCACATAGGAGCCATGATCCTCTAGGCAAATCGAATTGATAGTGAAGCGACGCTTATCATCGTAAAAGACGTAACTTTCACCTGGTATGAAGGTTTGCTCGGGATGAGTACGGACACGGAAGCCATTGAAACTCATTTGATACATCTCGAACGTCTTGGCATCATAAGAAAGCTGACGATTGATGGCGATACTCAAGGCTTCACTATCACTTTCGATAAAACGGTTTTTCCCGATCAAAATGGCATAAAACAAGCCATAGAGGTTATAGAGCGACCAAATCAAGGTCACGATATAGCCGAATTCATACCCTTCTCCTCGGTACAAACGATACCCAGCTACCAGACAGGCAAAGGAAATCCAAGTAAAGAGGATGATGTGGGGCAAGACGGTTCGCCAATCAAAGGCGTTGCTGCCGACGATCTCTTTTTTGGTCACGTTGAATTTTTTCTGTGATTTCATAAATTCTTTGATCAATGCCCCGGTGTGGATAGGAGCGACAAAGCAATCATAGATGTGGGAACTTGTCAGGTTCCTGATCTTAGGGACATACAGCCGAAACGACAGGGAAATCATAATGAAAGGCGGTAAAAAGAACAGCAACAATTGGTGATTGTTGCTTCTGACGATAAAGATATCAAAAACCATAAATAAGGTTGGTGCCAATAAAAAGATGATTTTTTGGAAAGAGGTAAACCAATACAAATAGGAGTTGTAATAACAAAGTTTTTGCATGAACGACAACCCTTTTAAGCGGCGCGGTTTGAAGTGGTCAAAAATTTGTTTCGTTCCTTGCGCCCACCGAGTCCGTTGTGAGGTCAGCTCTTTGGCAGTGTAAGGAGTGATCCCCAAGGCATAGGCTTTATTGATAAAAATCGTTTCATAGCCGGCGTCTTGTAAAAGCATCCCGGTCGCCATATCTTCGGTGATACTGCTGGTAGGAACGCCGCCGATCTCTTCAAGGGCACTGCGGCGAATGATGGCATTGGTACCGATATGGATCAAAGCATTCTCACGAGAAAGTGCGGGTTCTAGAAAGCGCATGAATAATTCCTGTTCGTTGTACATGGATTTGCGCAGTAATTGAAAAGGATCTTTGTTATAAAATATTTGTGGATATTGCACCAATGCAACTTTAGGATTGCGGAAATAGTCGACAGCTTCAAAAATAATGTTCTTTTTGACGATAAAGTCAGCATCCAGAAGCAAAATCAAGTCACTGCTGGTTTGGGACAAGGCATAGTTGATATTCCCAGCTTTAGCATTGGCATTTCCTTCGCGGGTCAAATAGCCGAGGTTCATTCGCTCGGCCATTTCTTTTAGTTCCTCTCGATGGCCATCATCGCAGATATAGATTTTTTTATTGGGGTATTTCAAGGCTTTGACAGCCAGTGCGGTGGCGATCACCAGCTTGATGTCTTCATTGTAAGTACAAATAAAAGCGGCGACACTTGGCAAGAATTCTTCTGCTTCATCCCCCTCGTAGCGGTATTCTTTTGAGAGCTTATTGGAAAAAAGGTAAACAAAAAAGCCATAGACAAATAAACCAATGACTTCCGCAATATAGAGAATAATCCCAAATACTAGTGAAGCAGAACTATCAATCGGGATCGTGAAAAATAAACGCCAAACCAAGTAAATAAACAGAAAAGCAATCGTGATCTTCGAAAACAGCTGTTTGATTCGATTATTTTTCTTTGCCAGAAAATACAACAAGAAAATGACCAAAAACAACCCAGATAAATAAACCAATTCCAAACCAATCTCCTCCTTTGTTATACTAAAATAGTAATAAGTTTTTAAAAATAAATCAAAGTAAACGATTGCATTTTTTTAACATGTGAGAAAGAAGAAGGAGGACAAGTACGAAGAAGAGAAAAAGGCCAAACAAAAACCCTCCAGCAACGAATTGCTGGAGGGTTTCATTTAATTGGCAGCTGCCAATGCTGCTTGGTTTTGTTTGGCATGATAGGCTTCCACGTCTAGGATTGCCTGTTTAAACATTTCTCGCGTGATCTCATAAGGCACGTGGACGATGTCATTGGTGGTCATTGCTTTGTCTAAGATTGCCTCAAGATCGCTGGTGTCGTTAAGGCCCATATCTGCTAGGCAAACCGGCAGTTTGTTTTCCTTCATAAAGGCGTAGATGCGCTGGAAGAGGGCATCTTGCTGATCGAGCTGCAACAAGGCCAAAACGCCGTAACTAACGGATGCGCCGTGTAAATAGTCTTCCATTTTTTCCAAAACGGTCGTTCCGTAGTAAAAGGAATGAGCAAGGGCGGAGTTGTAATCATTGACGACTAAGACGGAAACTAAGCCGGTGGTTACGATGATATCCAAGACGACTTGCTCAATGGCATAAGACGGCTGATTGGCGGCACTGTCTTTCAAGGCTTGTGTGCCGTATTGCAATAAGCGTTCCGTGCACATTTTGCCGATTTGGATGCCTAACCCATCGGTGTAATCTAACTGATCGCCCCGCGCTGAAAATGTCGATTCGATCTCTTTGGAGAGGGCATCGCCGATTCCTGCCCATAAGTACTTGTCGGGGGCTTGGGCGATGATCTCACTGTCGATAAAGGCATGGGTCGGCGGTTGCGAAGGGAAAAACAACCCTTGCATCTCGCCGTTTTCTTTATAGATGACACAAACCGCGGTGACTGGTGAGCAGTTGGAGCCAATCGTTGGGAAGGTGAAGACTGGTTTGCCAGCTTTTTCCCCAACCACTTTGACGGTATCGCAGACGCGGCCGCCACCAACGGCGAATAGAACATCGGCGGCTTGGACACTTGGAGTAGCGAACAGCTGATCGACGTTTTCATAGGTCGAGTTGCCGCCGTACCACAAGGTATCCGTCACTTGGACTGCTGACGTTAAAGCGGCTTTGATCTTGTCTTCAGCTTTTTCAAGGGCGGTTTTTCCGCCGATGATCACGGCATTGGTGCCGTATGGTTTTACGATGTCATTTACTTTTTCGTAGGCGTCCGCCCCGATTGTGTAGTTTGGCAAAAAGATACTTTGACTCATACTTTTCTCCTTCTTTCTTGGCCACGAGATTGGCTAAAATTGGTCCGGTAATTTGATGGATCACCATGCCGACTGCGGCAGGGGTAACGGCTGCAGCAATGGCGGCAAAGTGGGCATTGGCTAACGAGATCGCTAGGCCAGTATTTTTCATTCCTAATTGAAACATGATGGATTTGGCTTGGGTGGCACTGACGCCCATCACACGGCTCAGACCATAGCCTGCGCCGTAGCCGATCAAGTTATGGAGCAAGACTAAGAAAATCACGATCAAGCCAGATTGGACGATGACGGCGCCGTTGCGAGCGACAGTTCCTGCAACGATCAATAAGATACTGACGGAAGAAATCAACACAAATGATTGCAGAAATCGCTCGATGTGCTTGGCAATGAGTTTGTGGACGATCACCCCTAAAATGATTGGCAAAAGCACCATCTGCAAGACAGACAAGAGCATTTCCCAGAAGGAGATCTCGGTGTACTGACCAGCCAAGACATAAACCAAAAAGGGTGTAACGACGGTCGCTAACAAGGTCGATACCGTGGTCATGGAAACGGTGAGGGCGACATCGCCTTTGCCGATGAAGGTCATGACATTGCTGGCGGTTCCACCAGAAACGCAGCCTAGTAAGACAAAACCGATAATCAAACTGGAAGAAAGACCAAACAGCTGCGCTAAGCCGTAAGCCACCAAAGGGCTGATGGTGAACTGGAAAAGCACCCCTAAGATGAATGCTTTGGGCTGTAAGACGACCATTTTAAACGCAGCAACGTTTAGAGTCATCCCCATACAAAACATGATGATGCTCAAAAGAATCGTTGTACGAGGCGGAATCCATAAGAAGGGTTGCGGGAAAAAATAAGAGACGATCATCAATAAAATCATGATGTAGATCAAATACTTGTTTACAAAAGCAGCGATCGTGTTGACGGTTTTCATAATAAAAAATCATCCTTCCTTTTTTCTGCTTGACCAATCAAGTGTCCAAACAGAAGGGGTCTTTAGAATAAGTGCAGTGCATAACCGCGGGGAATCGGCAGCAGTTGGTCAACGAGCGTTTTGGATCTATCTGACATCAAGGTGTCAGCTTGCAAAAGGCCGCTTTCTTGAAAATGGGTATAAAAAAACACTCCATCTCAAGAAGCTGTTCTTCTTTTTGGATGCAATGTGAATAGGGACTCTTTGAATGTATAAAATCAAACAGTCCCGACTATAATAATAAAATAATTCGTTTGCTAACATTGGTGCGGGTCATATACGCCACCGTCCTTTTCTTTATTTGGAATTTTCTAAATATTTAAATTATTTCTACCTAGTCTACAAAAGAGTCAACGCTTTGTCAATTGTTTGAGAAAATTTTTTTCATTTTTTTGGGTGTTTTTTAAAAAACATGGGTTTCTATGGGGAAAAACAGCAAGAATTGGTTTGTGCTGTGCTTTTTTCCCCTTCGTTTAGAAACAGAATAGTTGTTGGATCTTGGTTTTTGTCCTACGATGATACTAGCAAGAGTTGGAAAAAGAAACGAGAGGAGCAAAGAAAATGAAAATTTTTGTCGTTGGTGCTACTGGACGAGTAGGCCAAAAATTGATCACCTTTCTAGAAAAACAAGGACACATCGTTTATGCTGGTGCGCGCAGCAGTGAGAAAATCACAGAAACGGAGACGATCAAGCCCGTGTTCTTTGATTTACACACAGAACCGGAAGAGATGGCGGCGAAATTCGCAGATGCGGAAGCGGTATACTTCGTGGCGGGTTCCCGAGGCAAAGACTTGCTGCAATCTGATCTGTATGGTGCGGTCAAAGTGATGCAAGCCGCTGAAGCAAAAGGAATTAAGCGCTACATCCACCTTAGCTCAGCCTATGCCTTAGAACCTGAACAGTGGCAAAGGGAAGGCATGGCGTCATTGATGGATTACACGATCGCCAAATTTTTCTCTGATCGCTGGCTGATCGACAACACCGCACTAGACTATACGATTTTGCAGCCGGGTGCGTTGAAAGAAACGCCAGGTTCTAGTTTGATCGAGATCAGTGAAACGACCTCTGGTGCGATCCCCATCGAGGATGTCGCCGTCTTGTTAGGTGAAATGCTGGAACGTCCAGCAACTTATCAAAAAGTCATCAAAGTCCAAGCTGGGGAAACCCCCATCAGCGAGGCACTGGATCAGCTTTAAGGCGAGCCTTTGGGCTTGAAGAGAATGTACTGAAGGAGCTGTACGGCAATGAATCGTTGGCGTGCGGCTTTTTTTTGTGAAGAAGCCAGCCACTTTTCATTTTTGAAAGCGGTGACTCTTGACTTTGGAAAAATAGTTTGTTACGCTTATTGCTAACTTTAGAGGGGGTGGTAAACGAATGTCAAGCGACTCGAGTGACGGTGAGCAGAAACACTATTTTGACTTGCCTTACTTTTTAATTGAATAGGAGACAAACAACAGCGCGTTATTTAGGAGCAGTTTCTAAATAAGGGGCTTATTTGTGTTATCCATCAATGAAAAAGAAAAGGAAGAAGAAAAAAATGAATAAAAAAGAGTTTCAGTTATCAGTGTCAGAAACAATCGAACAGTATCAGGTGCCGTCAATCGATCAAGGGTTGACTGAGGCGCAAGTAACCGAGCGGTTAGAAACCTACGGATTGAACCAATTAGCGGTCAAAAAAACCGCCAAGTGGCGTTTGCTGCTGCGACAATTCCATAACACGATCATCTACATTTTGATTTTCTCTGCCATCTTAACGCTGCTGATGGGGCATTTCTCTGATGCCGTGATCATTGGCATCGTCGTGCTGGTCAATGCGTTGATCGGTTATTACCAAGAAGCGAATGCTTCCGATGCGTTAGAACGGATCAAAGAGATGCTATCAGCAGAAGCCACGGTCTATCGGAATGGGATTCGTCAAGATATTCCAGCTGCCGAAGTCGTTCCAGGGGATGTCGTATTCCTAGAAGCTGGTGACAATGTGCCCGCAGATCTGCGAATCATCGAAGCCGACAACTTGCGTATCCAAGAATCCGCCTTGACTGGTGAAGCCGATTCGGTGGAAAAAATAACAGATGCCTCAATGGATGAAGCAACGCCATTAGCGGAACAACGGAATTTGGCGTTTGCTTCGACTTCCGTGACGTCAGGAAGCGGGAAAGGGATCGTGATCGCTACTGGCGTCACGACTGAAATCGGGAAAATCTCAGCTGAAGTCAATCAAACGGAAGAACGAAAAACGCCGTTGATGAAAGAGATTGATGGACTGGGGAAAGGCATCACCTATGTGATCATGGGCGTGGCGGTCTTGCTATTTGTCGTCAGCTTGTTCCAGCAGACCTATGCGATCTCTGTCTTATCCTTAGCCGTTGTCACCATGATCGTCGGCTCGATCCCAGAAGGATTGCCAGCAACGACCTCGGTGGTTTTGGCGATGGGTGTCAGCGACATGGCAAAAAACAAGCACACCATCATCAAAACGCTGCCAGCGGTTGAAACGCTAGGCTCAGTGGATGTGATCGCGACGGATAAAACAGGTACCCTGACCAAAAATGAAATGACGGTCAAAGACATCGTATTGGCTGAGCAGGAATATGAAGTGACGGGTGACGGCTATGCGCCGGTGGGAGAAATTCGTCCAAAGCAGGAGGACGTCCACGCGCAAGACACCTTGCAGTTGTTTTTGGAAGCTGGTTACGAAGCCAACGATACGGTATTAGTGCCAGAAGGAAATCACTGGACGATCAATGGGGAACCAACAGATGGCTCCTTCTTGACGCTGTATCATAAGCAATTTGCCTATCCGCAAGCACCTGCTTACCAAGAGCTGGATATGCTGCCCTTTGATTCGGACAACCGCTACATGGCGAAACTAGTGGCAAACCCTGCGGGGGAACGCTTGCTATTTGTTAAAGGCTCCCCAGATAAATTGTTTGAAATGGTGCAAAAACAAGCGGCGCCTTTTGATGAAGCCTATTGGACAGACCATGTCCGCCGCTTGTCGGCAGAAGGCAAACGAGTGGTAGCGGTGGGCTATCAGAAAGTTTCGATTGATCACATTGATGAAACGATTTTTGAGCAAGGGCTGCAATTACTAGGGATCGCTGGGATCATCGATCCGCCGCGAGAAGAAGTGATTGCCTCCCTGAAGGAAATGAACCAAGCCGGTGTTCAAGTGAAAATGATCACTGGCGATCACCCTCTGACCGCCAAAGCGATTGGGGAAAAGCTTGGCTTAGCGGATGAGATTCACGTCGTGACTGGTGCCGAGTTGGATCAGATGAGTGAAGCTGAATTTCAAGATGCTGCCTTGACGAATCAAGTCTTTGCACGAACCACGCCGAAAAATAAATTGGACATTATCAGAGCGCTACAAGCCAAAGGCAAAGTCACGGCGATGACAGGGGACGGAGTCAACGATGCCCCTGCGTTGAAGCGGGCGGATATCGGTGTAGCGATGGGGATCAGCGGCACGGATGTAGCCAAAGACTCTGCTGATATGATCTTGACCGATGACAATTTCGGTACCATGTCCTTAGCGATTCGCGAAGGACGCAGGATCTATGACAACATCAAAAAGAGCATTCTGTTTCTGTTGCCGACATCTTTTGCCGAAGGGCTGATCATTGCCTTTACGATCATGATGCAAAAAGAATTGCCGCTGCAGGCGACGCAACTGCTGTGGATCAACATGGTTTCTGCTATTACGATCCAGTTTGCGTTTATCTTTGAACCAGCAGAGTCTGGGATCATGAACCGCACACCGCGAAAGACAGGCAATAAATTGTTGAATCGCCACGATATTTGGCAGATGGCGTATGTATCGATCTTGATGGCAGTCATCAGTTTGATCGCTCATGACTGGCTCTTGCTGCAAGGCGTCAGCGAAGCCGTTGCCAGTACCATGATGGTCAATATCGTGGTCTTGAGTAAGATTTTCTATTTGTTCAACATCCGTACAAGTGCACCAGCGTTTTCTAAAGCTTCCTTCACCAATCCAAAAGCATTCGTGATCATTGGTGTGATGCTGATTCTGCAACTGTTATTGACCTATGTTCCATTTATGCAAAGCGCCTTTCATACTGAGGACATGTCCTTGATCGGCTGGGTCATCTCAGCAGCTTCTGGGATGGTCGTCTTACTCGTGACGGAGTTTGATAAATGGCTTCGTTCGAGAAAAAATATTTAACCTAGGTTTTCTCGTGTTTTTCACAGGCAAAACCGCCTTGCTGCAGCTTAGGAAAATGGCGGAACGACAAGAGATTTCTGCTGTCGCTGCTTTGGGGTTGCCAAAAGAAAAAGCCAAGAGGAATTCCTATCGGCTTGTAATCAGGCCTATTGACAAACAAAAATGGTCGGGCTAAAATGCACATGAATTGAATAGTATTCTTCGGGGCAGGGTGTAATTCCCGACCGACGGTGACAAGCGCAATGCTTGAAGTCCGTGACCCGCATAGCTATGCGGTGGAGCCAGTGTGAATCTGGCACCGACAGTGAAAGTCTGGATGGGAGAAGAAAAACCACAAAATTTCAAGGGGCGCAGTGCGTCTAAAATTGATTTTTTGCCGGTCTTGTTTGTCTATGCCTCGTGAGATTCTCACGAGGCATTTTTTTATTGAAAGGAGGAAGGAAGATGCATAACGAATACATGCGTTTGGCGATCGCAGAAGCCAAAAAAGGGCGCTACCAAACCTTTACCAATCCGCTAGTGGGCGCTGTGATCGTCAAAGAGCAACGGGTCATTGCCAAAGGGGCTCACTTAGTCTATGGGCAGCCCCATGCGGAACGAAACGCCATCGAACAATGCCATTCCTCCGAAGACCTAATCAATTCGACTTTATACGTGACATTAGAACCTTGCAACCATCAAGGAAAACAGCCGCCTTGCACCCAGCTGATCATCGACAGTGGCATCAAAAAGGTAGTCGTCGGCCAGTTAGACCCTAACCCAATCGTGGCTGGACAAGGCAAGCGCTTTTTAGAAGAACAGGGCATCGACGTGTTGGTGGGCATCGAAGAAACAGCGGTGCGACGTTTGAATCCACACTATAATTTTTACCATCAGCATCAGCGACCTTACGTGGCGTTGAAGCAAGCGATCACTTTAGATGGCCGGATCGCTCATGATGCGTTGACCCGCAGTGCGATCACTGGTTCAGCGGTTTGGCAAAACGTCCATCAAGAACGTGGGGACTATCAAGGAATCTTAGTGGGCAGTCAGACGGTGTTGACGGATGATCCCACCTTATTGACCACGGTTGAAACCAGCTTTCCGCCGATTCGCATCGTGTTAGACCGTCGGGGGCGAACGCTGTCGCAACCCCATTTGGCACTGTTTGTCGATGATTCGGCACCTGTGTGGATTTTTACGCAGCAGACAACTGTCAGTGATTTGCCAGCTCATGTGTCAGTGATCCAGCTGGAAGAGTTGACAATTGTTTCATTGCTGAAGGAGCTTGCCGCACGACAGGTCCAATCGCTTTACGTAGAAGGAGGCGCTGCGATCCATGATGCCTTTTTAGCCAGCGGACTGTGGCAAGAAAGCATTACCTATGTGGCGCCAAAGTTTCTTGGGGGCAATAGTCTCGCAAGTTTTACCAGTGAGCGTACCCCGAAACAGCTGCAGCAGCTAACAGAGGTGACGGTGACTGCAGTTGGGGAAGATGTTTGCATCCGAGGAAGGAGACCAGAGGAATGTTCACAGGATTGATTCAGGAAAAAGGCCGCATCAAAGAGATCCGCAAGCAAAGCCGCACGATCCAGCTAACTTGCAGTGCGTCCGAAGGATTACTGGCGGATTACCAGATCGGAGACAGTATGGCGATCAACGGGACGTGTTTGACGGCGATCGCCAAACAAGCGACGACGTTTACGGTGGATATCATGCCAGAAACCTTTCAACGAACGACCTTTAAACAACTCTCGGTGGGTGCCGAAGTCAATTTGGAGCGAGCGATGGCAGCAACGCAGCGTTTTGAAGGCCACTTTGTCGCTGGCCACATTGATGTAACGACCCGTTTGATCCAGAAAAAGCAGTTGGAAAATGCCTTGATCTTGACGTTTGCTTATCCTGTCAGTGTGCAAGGGGAAATCATTCCGCAAGGGTCGATTGCGATCAATGGCGTCAGTTTGACGGTTACCCAGACGACGGCACAGGCATTTTCCGTTAGCTTGATCCCCCATTCCAAAGACCAGACGACGCTGGGGCAGTTGAAACAAGGGGAGTGGGTCAATATCGAGACGGATATGATCGGGAAATATGTCAAATACCAACGAAAATGAAAGAAGGCAGACGATGCATAAAGTAGAACAAGCAGTGGAATGGTTAAAAAAAGGCGGCTTAGTGATTGTCGCCGATGATGAAAATCGGGAATCAGAAGGAGATTTGATTGGGATCGCTGAATACGCAACGCCAGAAGCCGTCAATTTTATGGTGACTTATGGCCGCGGCTTGATCTGTGCACCCATCTCACAAGCGATCGCTGAAAAGCTGGCATTGCCTGAGATGACCGCCAATAATACGGATGCCTTTGGCACCGCGTTTACCATCAGTGTCGATCACGTGACGACGAGTACGGGAATTTCTGCGAAAGACCGGGCAGTGACGATTGAAAAGTTGGCTGATCCTGCGTCACAAGCTGCGGATTTTTATCGCCCTGGTCATATCTTCCCTTTGACCGCTCAACCTGGCGGCGTGTTGGAACGCAGAGGACATACAGAAGCGGCTGTGGATTTAGCAAAGCTTGCTGGCAGCGTGGAAGCAGCCTACATTTGTGAGATTTTAAATGAAGATGGCACGATGGCTCGGGTCCCAGAATTGAAAAAATTAGCAGAAAAATGGCAGCTGCCGTTTTTGACCATTGATGAGTTGGCGGAATATCTACGAGGAACCACGCCTATCACGGTGGATCTGCCAACGGCTTATGGGGCGTTCCAATTGACCTTATTTGAAGATGAGTTCGGCAATGAACACCTTTTACTAGCCAAAGGCGAGATTCAACATACTACCGAGCCGCTGTTACTACGGATCCATTCAGAGTGTTTAACAGGCGACGTCTTCGGCTCTCATCGCTGTGATTGCGGCGAACAGCTACAAGAAGCGATGCGGCAGATCGAAGCAAAAGGCCGCGGTGCGATTTTGTATCTACGCCAAGAAGGCCGCGGTATTGGCTTGCGGAACAAGCTCCGTGCCTATCAGCTGCAGGAACAAGGCATGGATACTTATGAAGCAAATATTGCATTGGGGTTTGCAGCAGATGCTCGTCATTACACGTTTGCCGCCGATGTTTTACGTTCCTTAGAAGTGCAGGAGATTCAACTGATGACCAACAACCCTGACAAGGTGAAGGAATTAGAAAGCTTAGGGATCAAGGTAGTAGCACGGGTACCGCTGGAGATGCCTGCGCATAAAGAAAACAGCAGCTATTTGAAAACGAAGAAAGAAAAGTTTCACCATTACCTATCTATTTAATCAACCAAAGGAGAATGAGCGATGACAGTATTTGAAGGAACGTTTCAGGGAGAGGCAGTCAAAGTAGGGATCGTGGTCTCACGATTCAACGAGTTTATCACTTCCAAGTTAGTGGAAGGCGCCAAAGACAATTTGCTGCGTCATGGAGTCAAAGCAGAAAACATCGATGTGTATTGGGTACCAGGGGCTTATGAGATTCCGTATATTACCAAAAAAATCGTTGACCACAAGCAATACGATGGGATCGTGACATTAGGTGCCTTGATTCGCGGAGCAACGACTCACTATGAATTGATCTCAAATGAAGTGGCGAAAGGCGTAGCCCAAATTGGTCTGAATGCCGACATTCCGATCATGTTTGGTGTGTTGACGACTGAAACAATCGAACAAGCCATTGAACGGGCGGGAACCAAAGCCGGCAACAAAGGCAGTGAAGCCGCTCAAGGTCTTTTGGAGATGATTTCGTTGAATCAGCAAATCCTTGGCAACGCATAGGTTTCACGTTCGAACAAAGGGAAGCTACAAGAACAAGCCTGCCTGAGCATAGGCATCAGACTGGAGACAGACTTCGTACAAAATGAAGTCTGTCTTTTTTTCATCATTTAAAAGCATGGGATTATTTTTGCCAAAGGATTCGCTTCTTCACGGGTACCGTATTTTCGATAGGTCAATGGAGAGGAAAACGCCCAATCAATCACGAACATTAGAATAACTCTTATTTAAGGAAATTTTCAGAAAATTATTTACATTTCACAAAAGGTTCCTTATAATGACTCTATTCATTGAGAGTGATTCTCATTTGCAAATAGATGTCAAAGCAGTACATGGCTTTGGCGCTTTTCATGAGAAGAACTGTTATAAGCGAAAAAACGCACAGATGCTTCTTTTATGATGGTGGCGAGGCAACAGTCAGGTTGTTTTTGCTGTGAAATCAGGAGAGGATCGTGCTGAATAAAGGAGAATCACATGTCGGTAGGGTTGATTAAATCAAATCGTTGGATGGTTTCGACAATCATTTGCTGTGTTTTAGTTGTCGCCATTCTCTTATCTGCAGGAGTTGCTTTGGCAAACGGACAAGCCAATATCACCCTTGGCGAAGTTTATCAAATTCTCTTCTATAAAATCAGCCATGGATTGGTTGGTGATCTTTCAGGCATTTCAGACGCAAACATCAATATCGTCTGGTTTGTTCGGGCACCGCGGGTCTTGCTGTCTATTTTTGTGGGCATGGGGTTAGCGATCAGCGGGGCAGTGATGCAGGCGGTGGTCCAAAATCCGCTGGCAGATCCCTATATCTTAGGGATCTCTTCAGGCGCATCCTTAGGGGCGACCTTCGCCATCTTAGTCGGTTTTGGCGGCTCGGCGCTAGTCTTGCAGCTGGGCTTATCGTTTGGTGCCTTTGCAGGAGCGGGGATTGCCACCATTTTGGTGCTGCTGCTTGCTAGTATCGGTGGGAAAATGACTTCCACAAAACTCGTGCTGTCGGGGACGATCGTCAGTGCCTTATGCAGCTCTGTTTCAAACTTGATCATCTATCTGGCTAGCAATGCAGAAGGGATGAAGACTGTGGCGTTTTGGTCGATGGGCAGCTTAGCCTCGGCTTCTTGGAACAAATTGGGCTTTATCGTGGTTCTGGTTTCTTTGATCACGCTGTTCTTCCTGACGCAATACCGTGTTTTGAATACGCTTTTGCTGGGAGATGAAGTTGCTTCCACCTTAGGGGTCAAGCTGACCTTCTATCGTCGTTTTTACATGCTGCTAGCAGCGCTATTAACCAGTATCATCGTTGCGAATTCTGGTATGATCGGCTTTGTCGGCTTGATCATTCCTCATATCGTACGTGGAGTCAGCGGGTCGGATCATCGCCTGTTGATGCCTTTGACCGCTTTGACAGGCGCGTTGTTTTTGATTTGGGCGGATGTGATCGCCCGCTCGACCCTGCAAGGAGTCGAACTGCCGATCGGGATCATTACAGCGCTGATTGGCGCACCGATCTTTATCTATATCATTGTCAAACGGCAATACAACTTTGGGGGGTGACGGAATGAAATTAGCAGTTGAAAAGCTCAATCTAACGATCGGGGACCAACAGATTCTAAAAGACATCTCCGTCCAAACCGCACAGGGGCAATTTGTCGGCTTGATTGGTTCCAACGGCAGCGGCAAGTCTACATTGTTAAAAGCTATCTACAAAACGTTGAAACCTGACAGCGGCGACATTTATTTAGGTGAGATGAATATTTTGAAAAGTTCCGAAAAAAAAGTCGCCCAGCAAGTCAGCGTCGTCAGTCAGTTCAATGAGTTGAGCTTTGATTTAACAGTAGAACAGATGGTGCTTTTAGGCCGCACGCCCCACAAGGGTTTGTTGGAACAAGACACTAAAGCCGATCATGAGCTGGTCACCGCAGCCTTAGCCAAAACAGGGTTAAGTGCCTACAGAAAACGCAGCTACCTCTCATTATCAGGAGGCGAAAAACAGCGGGTCGTCCTTGCTCGTGCCATCACCCAAGAACCGAAATTTATGATTCTCGATGAGCCGACCAATCATTTGGATATCCGATATCAACTGGAAATCTTAGAGACCGTCAAGCATCTGAAGATTGGCTTGTTGGCGGCGCTGCACAATTTGGAACAAGCAGCCAATTATTGCGACATCATCTATGCCTTAAAAGATGGTCGGGTCGTAGGGTATGGCGAACCAGAAACGCTGCTGACAGAAGAACTGATCGAAGAAATCTATGGCGTGAAATGCAGTATTTACCATCATCCGATCACAGGCGGATTAGGGTTTCATTATTATTTTGAAAAGGAGCAAACAGATGAATAAATGGGGAAAAATGATTGGGGTAGGATTGGCAGTCTTTACATTAAGCGCTTGCGGCAATACGAAGGATGAAGGAACTTCGGCTTCTTCCTCACAGGCAGAAAGTACGTATCCCTTAACCATCAGCAACTACACCAAAGCAGAAGGCGGTACGCAATGGACCGCCAAGGACCAAACCTTTAATGAAGCACCGAAAAAAGTCGTAGCCAACACACGACCAGCAGCGGAATTGCTGCTGCATCTCGGCCTCAAGGATCAGATTGCGGGTGTCGGTGCAACCTTTGGTGCCGCTGATAAGGAAGTTGCTGCTGATTACGCAGAACTAAACGACCTGGGCAGCGACTATATCAGTAAAGAAACGGCGCTCAGTGTGGATCCAGATTTGATTTTTGGCCGCGGAGGACTTTTTGATAATCAAGATTGGGGCGTTGGCACCGTTGATTCCTTGAACGAGATGGGCATTCCGACTTACGTCCAAGAAACCTCTGTCACTGGGGCGACGTTTGATTCTGTGTATCAAGACATTGAAAACCTTGGTAAGCTCTTCAATGTCCCCGAGGCAGCCGCTGCTTTTGAAAAAGAATTAAAGGATCGCCAGAGTGCCTTGGAAGAAAAAGTAGCAGACAAAGAAGAGCAAACCTTTGCCCATCTCTTTATGTCTGATCCAAGTGTGGTCAGTGTCTATGCCGCTCAAGACGAGTCTTTTTTCAACAGTAACTTTGACATGATCAAACTGAACAATGTGTTTCAAGACTATTCAGGAGAAGTCAGTGTCGAAACCTTGATCGAAACGGATCCCGATGTCTTGATCGTCGGCGACTGGTCAACGATCGAAGGCAGTGTTTCTGGTCAAGAAATCATTGAAGGCTTGTACAAAAATGACAAACTCTCCAGCATGAAAGCCATCAAAAACAAACAAGTCTACAGCATGGACTACAATTATCTCTTTGGCTACGGCTACCAAGCCTTGACTGGTTTGGAAGAACTGGTAGAGCAAATGGCACAATAAACACCTCCTATTGCATAAAAAGGAGAACCAACTTTTTATATAATAGAAGAAAACCAACGTTTCACTGGCCGATCGACCACAGAAACGTTGGTTTTTTGTATTTAAGAAAAGCAACCTTTGCCGCTGCCCGTTCCGCAACAAGTATCCCGTTAGCTATTTTTTTCTGTCATATGGTTCATTTGATAGCGAGACAATAGCTTCTCTTTGTGTTTTTGCATGATCGTTTCTAGAGAAATATCGTATTTATCGGCGAGAATAAATAAGTTATCCAGTACATCGCCCAATTCTTCCGTCAGATTTGCCAGTTTTTCTTCCGGCAAGCCTTCTTGTTCATCGGGACGGTCACGGCCAATCTCCAATGTCCGAATGGCACGGCTCACTTCCCCGACTTCTTCTGCTAAAAAATTCGCCCGAATAAACGGATCATATTGATACCAGTTGCGGGCTTTGTAGAAGTCACTGATAAATCGTTGATATTCCTCAATGTTCATAATTTTTTTTCCATCCTTTCCCAGAACCTTTATCAGAATCATGATATACTATTTCAAAATGATTGAGAAGGATGATGGAGAGTTTTATGAAAATTGCAGTCTATTGTGGTGCCAGTGTCGGTAATGAACCTAGTTTTGCAACAGCCGCCCAAGAATTGGGGCAGTGGATCGCTTCACGGCAAAATACGCTGGTCTATGGCGGCGGAAAAGCGGGCTTGATGGGCGTGCTGGCAGATGCTGTCTTAGAAAATGGCGGTCAGGTGATCGGGGTGATCCCAACCTTTTTGAAAGATCGGGAACTAGCACATCCTGGATTGACCGAACTCCATGTCGTCGAGACGATGTCAGAAAGAAAACGAAAAATGTTCGAATTGTCGCAGGCCTTTGTCGCACTGCCAGGCGGTCCTGGTACGCTGGAAGAAATCACGGAGATGATCTCATGGTCAAGAATCGGTCAAAACCCGAATCCGTGTGCTTTTTATGATGTGAACAATTTTTACCGCGCAACGAGAGCCTTGTATGACAATATGGTGGAAAATGAGTTCTTGACGCAGGCCGATCGCGAAAAAATCGGTTTTGCGCAAACAACCCAGGAGCTTGAAGCTTTTATTCAAGCCTACGAACCGCCAGTTATTCGGCAGTATTAAGTATCTGTTGTAAAAGAGCAAGGCGAAGCACCGGCGGGTGTCGTCTTGCTCTTTTGCTTCTTTGACGCATTCTTAGTATAATGGGGTTTGTTTTGCAAGTGGGGTCATAAAATAAGATCCTTGGACAAAGAAATGGAGCGTAAATCATGACAACAAATTTTTGGGCTGAATTGCCGAAGCCTTTTTTTATCCTAGCACCAATGGAAGATGTCACCGATGTCGTTTTTCGACATGTCGTTCAAGCTGCCGGCGCACCAGATGTTTTCTTTACGGAATTTACCAACTCCGATAGTTACTGCCATCCAGAAGGACGCGACAGTGTGCGGGGACGTTTAGTCTTCACCGAAGATGAGCAACCGATGGTAGCCCACATTTGGGGCGACAAGCCAGAGTATTTCCGTGAGATGAGTATCGGCTTAGCGGAGATGGGCTTTAAAGGGATCGACTTAAATATGGGCTGCCCAGTGCCAAACGTTGCTGGACGAGGCAAAGGCAGCGGCTTGATCTTGCGACCAGAAGTTGCTGCAGAGCTGATCCAAGCAGCCAAAGCTGGCGGTCTGCCGGTCAGTGTCAAGACGCGTTTGGGCTATACCGAACTAGGAGAAATGGAAGCTTGGTTGACCCATGTCCTGCAACAGGATATCGCCAACCTTTCGATCCATTTGCGAACCCGCAAAGAAATGAGCAAGGTCGATGCCCATTGGGAATTGATTCCTGAAGTGGTTGCCTTGCGGGATAGAATCGCCCCACAAACGAAGCTGACGATCAACGGCGATATCCCTGATCGTACCAAAGGTTTGGAGCTAGCAGAAAAATATGGCGTAGACGGAATCATGATCGGCCGGGGTATTTTCAAGAATCCCTATGCCTTTGAAAAAGAACCGAAAGAGCATACCTCAGAAGAGCTATTAGGCTTGTTGCAGCTGCAATTAGATCTGCAGGACCATTACGCCAAAATGGTGCCACGCTCGATCGCAGGATTGCATCGTTTCTTTAAAATCTATGTCAAAGGCTTCCCTGGAGCCAGTGATTTGCGGGCAAAATTGATGAATACCAAATCAACGGATGAAGTCCGGCAACTGCTGGCAGAGTTTGCGGAGAAAAAGAACCACGAGGAAAGTATTGAAGCGTAAGTTTCAATGCTTTTTTCGTTTTTGGTTGCTGTACCCGCTCTCATTGTCAATCCTTCCTTGACAATAGGTAGGTACCTATGTAAAATGGAGAACAGACTTTTAATTAGGTACCTATCTAAATAGTGAAGAGGCGAAAGGAGCTGAAGGTCGATGGTTTCCGAACAAGAAATCGTGGAACGATTGTTTGAAGTGTATAAATTAAATCGGCGGTATGCGGAACAAAAATATGGGCGTTTTATGCCAGGTCGGGGACAGTTCAATTGCCTACTGGTATTGGACGAAAAAGGGACGTTGACCCAAAAAGATCTCGCCGCGTATTTAGCGATTCGCTCGACATCCACTGGCGAACTACTAAAAAAACTGGCTGAAAAAGGGCTGATCCAAAAAGAAGTCGATCCGAAAGATAAACGCAGCCATCTGATTTCGCTGACGGAAGCAGGCAAGGAAGAGGCACAGCGAATGAAAGAAAAACGCAGCAAGGCGCACCAAGAAATGCTGACCTATTTGACGGCAGAAGAAAAACAAGCCTTTGGTCAAGCCTTAGCAAAAATCGAACAGTTTTATCTTGAGAAGGAGGCGGACGTTGATTGAGTGAAACAGTCCAACGAACGGAACGTCAGCGGACGCTGATTTTTATTAATTTAATGATTACATGTATTGCCGTATCCATGTTGGCGACCGCCTTGACGACGGCTTTACCCGCCATTGTCACTGACCTGCAGATTTCCGTCACTACGGGCCAATGGCTGACTAGCGGTTATTCCTTGGCGATGGCGATCGTTATGCCCTTGACGGCATATCTTATGAATCGTGTGCCAACCAAAAAGCTGTATCTCGCTGCCTTAGGAATTGCGTTGGTGGGCTTGCTGCTTTGTGCTGCAGCGCCCAATTTTCTAGTCATGATGCTTGCTCGTATTTTGCAGGCCGTAGGCAATGGAATCTTGACCGCGATGGCGCAAGTGATCCTCTTATCGATCTATCCGATCAATCGTATCGGTGTGGTGATGGGCTGGTATGGATTATCGATCACCGCGGCACCCGTGATCGCACCGACTCTTGCTGGGGTGATCGTGGACCGCTTGAACTGGCATGCGATTTTTTATATCGTTGCCGTGATCGTTTTGATTTCACTGATTTGGGCCATAAAGGTTTTTGATGATGTGTTGCCAGTAAGCAACAGTAAATTTGATCAGACCTCTTTTGTTTTGAGTGCCTTCGCCTTTGGTGGGATCACTTTAGGCTTTGGCAATATCGGCAGCTATGGCTTTTTCAGCTTGCCGGTTTTAGGAACCTTAGGGATCGGTTTGGTAGCAGGGGTCTTCTTTGTCTTCCGTCAGTTAAGAGCGAAAACCCCATTTTTGGATCTGCGGGTCTTAAAAACAAAAGAGTATGCCATCAGTGTCTTTGGCAGTATCATGCTTTACTTGGTCTTGATGGGTTCGGCGATGCTGATGCCGCTTTACGTGCAGTCGATTTTAGGCAAATCAGCGACGATCTCGGGATTAGTCGTTTTGCCAGGCTCACTGGTCTCGGCTTTCTTAAGTCCCGTGGCTGGGCGAATCTATGACAAAGTCGGCATCCGTCTGTTGACACTTTTTGGCGGCGGCTCACTGGTCTTGAGCAACATCGGTATGTATTTCATCCATATGCACACGGGTATTTGGGTAGCAGTGGTTTTGAACATGCTGCGCTGTGCCGCCACAGGCTGTTTGTTGATGCCCTTCGTGACGTGGGGAAATAAAAATATTCCGCCGCAGCTGACGGCGCATGGAACAGCGTTATTGACTTCTTTGCGAACGGTGGCAGGCGCCATCGGGACAGCATTATTTGTCGGGATCATGAATAGTGTGGCGCAAAAAAGCACGACCTTAACAGGAACAAGTGCACTGCTTCATGGGATGAATGTTTCTTTCTTATTGATGACGATCGCTTCGGGAATGTTGTTTGCAACGGGGGTATTCTTGATTCGTGATCAGAAGCCAGAAGCCGTGTGGCTGGAAGGTGCAGAAGAACCACTGGAATAAAGAGGGCACCTTTCTTTGAAGGGTGCTTTTCTTGATTTATTTCATGAAACTCTATGAAAAACCAAAAAATTCGATATAATAAGATAACTTATGGTTTAGGAGGAGTATTTTTTTTCAGGAAAGACTTGTTTTAATGGAAAAAAATCAGGGAGAAAATGAAGAATAAAGGCGTTTATTTTGGGTTGTCTGCCTATGTATTATGGGGCTTGGTCACACTATATTGGAAAATAATCGTTGGGGTTTCGCCATTAGCAACGATGTGCTACCGAATCGTGTGGTCCTTTGTTTTTATGGTGTTGTTTATCGTGCTTTCTGGGAAGAAAACGCAATTTTTACAAGAAGCGCGTCTGCTGTGGAAGAACAAAGCATTTGCTGGACTGATCGTTTTAGCTTCTGTGCTGATCTCCATCAACTGGTTCACCTTTATCTTCGCGGTGAGTGCGGGCCACGTGATGCAAGCCAGCTTAGGCTATTATATCAATCCGCTTGTCAATGTCTTGTTAGCGACCGTTTTTTTGAAGGAACGTCTTAGTCGTACTGGCATGCTGGCGTGTCTGCTGGCAAGTATCGGGGTGATCTTATTATCGATCCAAACAGGAACGATTCCTTATGCCTCACTGATCATGGCCTTTTCCTTTAGTACGTATGGCTTGATCAAAAAAAGGATCCCCATTAGTTCGGTTACTGGGTTAACGATCGAAACGATGGTGATTTTCCCCTTTGCCCTCGTGTATATTTTAGGATTTTCAACCGTCGGCTTTATGAATTATCCCTTGCAAACCAATCTCTTATTGATGGGTGCTGGGATCGTGACGGCTATTCCGCTATTGCTGTTTGCGGAAGCCGCGAAAAATGTTTCTTACATTACGCTTGGGTTTATTCAATACGTCAACCCGACAATCATGCTTTTGTTAGCCATCTTTTTGTTTCACGAAACCTATTCACTGGCCCAATTTTCCGCCTTTGCGTTTATTTGGCTGGGGATCGCTGTCTTCACCTATGGTACGTTAGGAACGGCGATGAAAGAGCGGCGCATGGGACAGCAAAGAAAGCAACTTTGATACATTAGGAATGGCTGCAGCTGAGCCATTCCTTTTTTTATTAAAAAACAACTCAATTTAGATAGTGAAGGAAGTTGCAAGGAGAATTGTTCAATGGTATAACAAAGGAAAAGCACGTTGCAGAAATTCTGATTGAAAAGGGTTGCATCTGCCACAGGGGTGTGTTATTATTCTTTCAGTTACAAGGATTGTTACTGTTCGGCAGGCAAAACCAGAATTGACCGTAGCGCGCTAATGGGGAGATTCTAGGTTTTTTTATTTTGGAGTGAGGGAAAGCGATGATTATTGGAAAAATTTTAAATAATAATGTCGTCATCTCGACCAATGATGCCGGTCAGGAAGTGATCTATATGGGTCGCGGCATTGCGTTTAAGAAAAAAGTCGGCGATCCAGTGGATGAAGCCTTTGTCGAAAAAGAATTTGTGTTAAAGGATACCTTTACCGCAAATCAGTTTCAGCAATTGTTTTCAGACATTCCTGTGGAAGAAGTCGAAGCCGTCAAGCAAGTGGTGGATGATGCAGAAGCGTCCTTGGGGATCGAGCTGTCGCCAAATATTTATTTGACACTGACCGACCATATCCATTATGCGCTGGTTCGGGCACGTGAAGGCATTGAGCTGCCGAATCCATTGTTGTTTGAGACCCGCAAATTTTATCCGAAAGAGTATGCGGTTGCAGCAGATGCCGTTGCTTATTTTGAAAAAGTCTTCGGGATTTCATTGCCGGAATCGGAAATTGGCTTTATCGCCTTTCATATCGTCAATAGCGAACAAGCCAATGGTACGATGGAAACCACGATGCAAGCGGTAGAGATCGTTCGTGACGTACTGGCGATCATCAGTCGTTTTTATGGACGAGTCTTTAACCTAGATTCCTTGAACTATCAACGGATCACCACGCATTTACAGTATTTTGCGCAGCGCTATTTAAGCGATGAACTTTCGGGGGAAAAAGATGAATTTTTATTTGCCCTTGTGCAATCGAAGTACCCTAAAGCGTTTCAAACGGTCCAACGGATCAACGAGTACTTGATCAAAACCTACGACAAATCGATCGGTGAATCAGAAATGATCTACTTAACGATCCACATCGAACGTGTCGTCAATGATCAAACCAATTAACATTCAATCATTAACGGATTGTTACTGTCAGGCAGGCAATACCCAGATTGAAAAGACAACAGTCAGCGAGGAAAAGACTCGTTGGACGGTCGTTTTTTCAATCTGGGTTTTTTTATTAAAAAAGGAGTGTTGAAAAAATGAGTTCAAATAAAGAAATTGCAGTTCGCGTCCTCGATGCGGTGGGCGGCAAAGAAAATGTCAACAGCGTGGTGCATTGTGCGACCCGCTTGCGTTTCAAATTAAAAGATGAGAACAAAGCGGATACGGCACGCTTGAATCAAGACGACGACGTGATCCAAGTCGTTCAAAGCGGCGGACAATACCAAGTGGTGATCGGCAGTCATGTCAGCGACGTTTACCGTGAATTGAATGGAGTAGCGAACTTCGATGGCGAAGCAGACAGCAAAGGCGACAAAGGCAACCTCTTGAATCAACTGGTGGATATTATTTCGTCGATTTTTACGCCATTTTTAGGCGCAATGGCAGGTGCCGGGGTCTTAAAAGGATTCTTGACGCTGGCAGTCACCTTGAATTGGCTGGCAGCTGATTCTGGGGTCTACACCGTATTGTATGCGATTGCTGATGGGTTATTTACCTATTTACCAGTGATGTTGGCTTTTACTGCAGCGAAGAAGTTTCGTACCAATGAATTTCTAGCGGTTTCCTTAGCGATGGCATTGGTTCATCCAAATATTACCGCTTTGGCTGGACAAACCTTGAGTTTCTTAGGCCTCCCTGTCATTATTGGTGCGAGTGCTTATACGTCTTCCGTCATTCCGATTATTTTAGCGGTCTTTTTACAAAGTTATGTGGAGCGTTTCTTTAAAAAAGTCATTCCTAGCTTCTTACAGATCATCTGCGTGCCTTTAGCGGTCTTCTTGATCATGGCGCCGTTGACC
The DNA here is from genome assembly GCF_001544095.1 of Enterococcus casseliflavus NBRC 100478. Classification (GTDB taxonomy): domain Bacteria; phylum Bacillota; class Bacilli; order Lactobacillales; family Enterococcaceae; genus Enterococcus_D; species Enterococcus_D casseliflavus. Next base: position 178,325 of record NZ_BCPT01000004.1, read on the forward strand.
TTTATTGTCGTCGGTCCACTAGGAACGATTTTAGGAAACTTGTTAGGTAGTGCTTACGACAGCATTTACCACTTCAGCCCACTGATCGCTGGCGCTGTCATGGGTGGTTTATGGCAAGTCTTTGTGATGTTTGGCATGCACTGGGGCTTTGTACCGATCATGATGTTGAATCTCAGTCAAACCGGTGTCGATACCATGGTGCCGATGCTGTTGCCAGCTGTCCTTTCTCAAGGGGGTGCAGCGCTAGCAGTGTTCTTTATGACAAAAAATGTGAAATTGAAAGGGTTGGCCCTTTCTTCAACGATCACCTCAATTTTTGGGATCACAGAACCGACGGTGTATGGGGTAACCTTGCCATTGAAAAAACCATTTATCGCCGCGTGTATCAGTGGTGCCATCGGGGGAGCCTTCATCGGCTTCAGCCAAGTCGAAAACTATACCTTTGGGTTAGTCAGCTTACTAAGTCTGCCTTCCTTTATCCCACAAGATACGAAAGATCTAAGTGGTCTGATCGCCGCTTCGATCGGAACGGCTATCGCTTTTGGCGCCGCGTTTGTCTTGACCTTCTTCTTACGTTTTGAAGATCAGCCAGCAACCGATGCCAGTGCAGCACCAGCAAAAGAGCCAGTTACACCCACCGATAGTTCGTCTAAAGAACGTGTGATCCTCAGCAGTCCGTTAGAAGGCAAAGTGGTTCCCTTAGCAGAAGTCAAAGACCAAGTCTTTTCTTCTGGTGCATTAGGAAAAGGTATCGCTATCGAACCAACTGTCGGGGCTTTATATGCGCCAGCAGATGGCACCATCACGACGCTCTTTCCTACCGGCCATGCCGTTGGTTTGACCACCACGGATGGAGCCGAAGTTCTGATGCATATTGGTATGGATACTGTGGAACTAGACGGCAAAGGCTTTGAGGTCTTTGTTAAACAAGACGATCAAGTCAAACGCGGCGATTTGTTAGTGAAGTTTGATCTAGATACGATCAAAGCAGCTGGCTTATCCACGATCACACCGATCGTTGTGACGAACACCCCCCAATATTTAGATGTGATGGATATGAACCAAACCGATGTCTTGCAAGGAGAAGACTTCTTAGCCATCGTGAAATAAGCAAAAAAAACCCGATCCTCGACTGAATATCAGCAAGGATCGGGTTTTTTGTAAGAAAATAAGGCGCAGTTGCCCTTCTCGCTTGCCTGACACGGTAGCAAACGCTTGTCACAGCGCGAGTTAAGGGCAAGACCAACATCAGGAACGCCTGCTCAGGGAAAACCCGAACATTCTTGGGGACTGCTCCTTACACATGGCTTAAATTTTCGGCAAGCGACTCTAAAGCGGGGAAATCGAGAATCGCATAGCCCTGTTTTTGTTTTTCGATCAGCTTGTCTTCCCGAAAGCTGGTAAAGGTTCGCAGCAGGTGGCGATAGCTGACATTCAAGATCGCGGCACAGGTGGTCAACTGAAAGGAAAAGTGTTGATTTTCTTGATGCGCAAGAATAAATTTGGCCAACCGTGTCTCTACAGGTTCCGTCAATGAATTCGCTAAGTTGATCCCCGAATTCAAGCGGGAACTTAGCAACTGACAGATGGTTTGCAAAAAGCGGACGTCTTGTTGCAAGGTGTTGCGGTAGCGATTCAAAGGGATGCAGACGCAGACGCAAGCAGAAGCGGCTTTGACACTGCTTTTCGGCAAGAGTTCCCACAAAGAGGAAGCTTCCCCTAAAGGTGCAGCCGGCTTAGCGTAATCAATACAAATCGTTTGGGTATCCGAAGAGAAGGAGTAGACCATCACGGTTCCTTCTACGAGAAAATACAAGTATTCAGAAGGCGTGCCCGTTCGAATCAGGTGCTCTTCTTTTTCAAAGGAATGCAAAGTGGCCATCGCTAACAAATCATTGTCCATATAAGATTGCAGATCGTATGTGTCAATGTAATTACTGAGGCGTGCGGTATCATCGATTTTTTTCATGGGAATCAGCCACTCCTGAATGGTTTTCTTTAAGTATAGCTTAGTTCCCCTTTTGACTCAACACGAACGATAAATAAAAACTAATGTAAATTGTATGTAAAAATAAGGTAAAATAGGACATGTGTCACTTCATTTTGACGGGATACTTGGTATGATTTGAATGTAAGAATGCTTCAAACCATTAGGAGGAGAAAAAATGCCATTGAAACGAATTGTTAAAGGAATGTTAGGAATTGCGTTAGTTGCCGCATTGACCGGCTGTGGGAATGGGAGCAGCAGCAGCGACAGCAGTGCCGCAGCCGAAAAAGAAAAGCTGGTGGTACAATTCGTACCGACCAATAATGACGGCTCGATGCAAGCCAAAGCAAAACCGTTTGCTGAGTATTTATCAAAAAAATTAGACCGTGAAGTAGAAGTAACGTTAGCAACGGATTATTCGACGATCGTAGAAGCTATGGCTTCTGGACAAGTTGATTTAGGGATCATGCCGCCAGCCGCTTATGTTCAAGCCAAAGACATGGATGCAGCTGAAGCGATTTTGACTTCTCAATTAGGTGCTTATGATCCAGAGACGGGCTTGCCATTAGAAGGGGAAAAAACCAATACCTTCAAAGGGGAGATCTTGGTCCGTGCGGATAGCGACATGACAGAATTGACGGACTTAAAAGGGAAAAAAATCGCTACATTGAGTCCAAACTCTGCTAGCGGCTATATTTACCCAGTTGCCGAGTTGAAAGATGCAGGAGTTGATCCAACGACGGATGCTACATTAACGACCGTGAATGATATTCCAAGTGAGATCACTGCAGTCTTGAATGGTCAGATGGACGCCGCCTTTGTGTTCCAAGGGGCACGAAATGTCTTTGCGTCAAGCTTCCCAGACAACGACTTATTCAAAGACCTAAAAGTCCTTTACTTGACCGAAGGGGATATTCCAAATGACGCCATTGCCGTCCAACCATCAATGGATGCTGAACTAAAAGAGCAGATCAAAGAAGTGTTCTTGAACATGGCAGATGATGAAGAGGGTGCCGAAGCAATGAGCTTGTGGGGACACCAAGGGTATGAAGAAGCAGCAGATTCTGCTTACGATACCATTCGCGATTATACACAACGAGCAGCAGAGTAAAAAATCAGGGATTGCGGTAGAAGGATAACGGGACACGGAGATGTGCAGCGATTTACTAGGGGAATAGGTGGAATACGCAGTACCAGTGCATTTTTTAGTGAGATAGACCGTGACCGATTGGGGAAACTTTGCCGCGGTCCCTACATAATGGAGAAAACAGATGATAACTTTTGAGAATGTATCCAAAGTCTACCCAAATGGGGTCAAAGGATTACAGAACATAGATGTAACGATTGAGCAAGGTGAATTTGTGGCCATCATTGGCTTGAGCGGTGCTGGTAAGAGTACCTTTTTGCGCTCGATCAATCGCTTAGTGCCAATCACTGAAGGAGATATCCGAGTAGACGGCAAATCAGTCACGAAAGCCAATAAAAAAGAATTGCGCTTGATTCGTCGACAAATCGGATTGATCTCGCAAAGCTTCAATTTGGTCAAACGCAGTACCGTTCAAAAAAATGTTTTGTCTGGGCGTTTGGGGTATTACGGGACCTGGAAAAGTATTTTAGGGTTGTTTACGAAAGAAGACTACGAAAGAACGAAAGAAGCGCTAGCGACTGTCGGCTTGTCAGACAAACTGCAAACGAGAAGTGACCAGTTGAGTGGTGGGCAACAGCAGCGGGTATCCATCGCCCGTGCCTTGGTCCAACAAGCGCCGGTGATTTTAGCAGATGAACCCGTGGCATCACTAGATCCCATCACGACAGAGAAAGTGATGGAGGATCTGAAGAAGATCAATCAAGAAATGGGCAAAACGATTGTCATCAATCTGCATTCGATTCCCTTGGCTCGTCAGTATGCGACAAGGATCATTGCCTTAAAAGCAGGTGCGATCGTTTTTGACGGCAACGCAGCCGCTTTGACAGATCAGCGTTTAGAACAAATCTATGGCAAAGCAATTTTTGAAGAAAAGGCAGGAGAAATCGATGAAACTGAAAGAAACAGTTCATTTTAATTGGTACAAACACCTGCTGCTGGTTCTTTTATTGCTGCTCTTTTTTCAAAGCAGTGCCTGGATCACAGGGGCTGATTTTGCCCAAGTGTGGTCGAATCGCAGCCAGATGACGGCTTTCATGGCTCGCTTTTTGCACCCAGACTTTAGTTATCTACCGCAACTGATGATGCCCTTGATCAAGACATTGCAGATGTCCTTTTTAGGCACCGTTTTAGGAGTAGTCGCAGCGATACCGGTGAGTCTGTTGGCGACAACAGTCGTGACAGAAAGCCGTTGGGTCTCGGTGCCGATGCGTTTTCTCTTAGGGCTGGTGCGGACGATCCCCAATCTATTGTTGGCGGCATTGTTCGTAGCGATTTTTGGGATCGGTGAAGCCACTGGTGTTTTGACCATCGCGGTCTTTACCTTTGGTATGGTTTCACAGCTGATGTTTCAAGCGATCGAAACCATTGATTTTGCGCCGATCGAAGCAGCAGCAGCGGTAGGAGCGAATAAATTTCAAGTGACCGTTTGGGCGATCATTCCCCAAGTCATCAGCCAGTTTGCCAGCTATACTTTTTATGCCTTTGAAGTCAATGTTCGAGCTTCGACGGTGTTAGGGTATGTTGGTGCCGGCGGGATCGGGGTCATCTTGAACGCCTCATTGGCATTGTTGAATTATGAGCGGGTCTCGATCATTATCTTGACGATTTTGCTGACGGTAGCGATCGTTGATTTTCTCAGTGAGCGGGTAAGGAGGTCTTTCCTATGATGATCAGAGAAGTGAAGAAAACGACTTGGCTGTTATGGGGACTCTTTGCTATCTTACTGGCATTATCTGCAGCGACGCTGGATTATTCCGGATTGAGTACTTTTTCCTTAGCGATGGGAAGAGATGTCCTGCAAGGGTTGAGTCAGCCAGACTGGTCTTTCTTTTACGACGGTAGCGGGGAGGATCTGTGGAGCTTATTGTTACTGACGATCGGGATCGCTTGTCTAGGAACGATGATCGCAACAGTCTGCGCGATACCGGTGACCTTGCTGAGTGCCGCCAACCTATGGTCTTCTGCACCGTGGGTCGCAAAAATCGGCAAAATGATCTGCAATATCTTGCGGGCATTTCCCGAGCTGGTTTATGCGATTATTTTTGTCCGTGTGGTAGGTCCAGGACCTTTTGCTGGAGTTATGGCGATCGGTGTCCACCAGATCGGTATGCTGGGCAAGTTGTTTACCGAAGAAATGGAAGCCATGGATGAGCGCTTGACGGAAGAGATGCAAGCCGTCGGTGCCAACTTTTGGCAGACGATGTTTTTCGTGCGGGTCCCTTACTTAGCGCCTATCTATAGTTCCTTTGCACTGAATCATTTTGAAATTGCGGTCCGCAGTGCGGCAACGTTAGGGTTAGTCGGTGCTGGCGGGATCGGTGCACCATTGATTTTTGCTATTCAAACCAGAACCTGGAGCAAGGTAAGTATTATTTTGTTGGGCGTCGTTGTGACCGTCTTCTTATTAGACCAGTTGACTGGAATCATCAGAAAGAAATTGAGATAAACCTATGAATGTATTGCATATATCAGATATCCATTTTCGAGAAAGTTACCTGCCTTGTGAAGAAGGGTATCAAGGAATGCTGGCAGCTATGCAAAATCCCTTGATTCCTCTTGAAGAGTGTATCCAAGATGCCAAGGCGCGAGTAGCGATCGATTTGGTGGTGATCAGTGGCGATTTGACCGAAGATGGCGCGCCTGCCGATTATGCCTCTTTGAAGCGATATTTAGAAAAAGCCTTTGGCTCAGTGCCCATCGTAGTAACGCTAGGTAATCATGATATCAAACGGCATTTTCGCCAAGGCTGGCAAGGCAAGTCAGTAGAAACCGCCAGTGATACACCTTTTAATCAAGTCTATGAAACGGAGACATTGGCGATCGTGACTTTCGATAATTCCTGCTATGGCTATGCCAACGGTATCGTGGATGAGCGACAGTTTGAATGGCTGCAAGCCACGCTGGCGCAGCTCAAAGAGAAAAAGATCGTTTTTGTGACGCACCATCATTTGTTGCCCGACCAAGCAAGCACGCCGGCATGGGCCGGTGCCAATCGTTTGGTGGCATTATTGCAGCAGTATCAAATCTCTTGTATTCTCAGTGGACATACCCATCATGCGTTTACGGGAACGATCGCAGGGATTCCTTACTATACTGTGGCAAGTATGTCGTTTGTCGGGGAAGATGAAGGCGATGGGATGGTCCGTTTTGAAGAACGCTATGGATACAATTTGTATCGTTTTGAGGAAGGTGCATTGGTTCATCAATCCTCAGAAAACTATCGACCAAACCGTGTATTGATGCGGGTCAACATGCAAGGATAAAAAATAGACGTTCCGTCAACGCTGCACTTAGCAGCAGAAAAGGAACGTCTGTTTTTGTGTGAAAAAGGCTTAGCCTTGATTGCCAAAGGTTTTGATAACTTCAATCGTGCCGTCGATATGGAAAAACAAGGTATAGTTCTCTTCGGTTTTGATACCGTCAAAGCGGCGAGCATAATACGTGACCGCGTCTTTGAAGGTTTGTGGGGGAACCCCTAAATAATCAGCGCATGCCGCCAATGTTTTGCAGCCTTCTTCAAAACAAGCGATGATATCATAGGGCGTGACCACGATCGCAGAACCAATGTCGCGGGCTTTGCGTTCTTGTTTGCGTTTTTCGTTGGTGTCTTGGGCGGTAATGTCGCCAGCACTGGTCAGATAATGACCGATTTCTTCACCGATGGTGCTCAAGAGGTCTTCTTGTGATTGGTCAGGGTTCAAGTAAATATGGTGATCGATGTACAATCCTTGCTGACCATCAGGCATATTTTTATCGAAAATAAAGTGCAAGTCTGGGTAGGCGGCCATCAGTTCTTCTACTTTATCCATTTCCATCATTCCTTTTGGGCGTGCCGCTGTTTTATAAATTCAATATAGCTGAGGATGTCTTCCATCTGCTCATCGGTGACGTCATCATCAATATGGGCCGCAACGGTTTGAACTTTTGCAGAGGGTGGCGTGAAGCCTGCCGGGACTTGTCTGCCTAATAAAAAATCGGTGGATACTTGAAAAATCTCCGCGAGTTTGACGATGGTCTCGCCATCGGGTTCGTTACGATCATTTTCGAAATGCGAATACGCTGCGCGGGTGATCCCTAGCTGATCTGCGATCTGCTGTTGTGTTTGGTTGGTTCGTAGTCTGAGTGTTCTTAGCCGTTCGCCAAGCATGAGTGATCGCCTCCTTTTTTGTAGTATAGCACGTTAGATATAATTTGTATCTATTTTTGTATTATTTGATATAAAAAATATCACATCAGTTGACGATACGAATCGTATCTTTTATACTGGAAACAGATGATATGAATTGTATCAAAAAGAATGGGGGAGGATCATGGATACATCGATCGTAACAGTTGTCTTGCCGTCACTCATTACTGGTGTACTTACTTATTTGGCTACCCGAGTATCCAGCAAAGCGAATTTGGAACAAACGAATATCGAAAATGCCCAAAAGCTTTACCTAAAATATGAACAGATCAATCAAGAATTGACCCATAAAATCGATCAGTTAGAAGAAGAAGTCCAAAAGACCGCCAAAACCTACCAAGAAGAAGTCTTGGTCTATCAAGGAAAGCTTGCTACTGCCCAAAGCGAACGGGATTTTTTGCGGGCAGAAAATCAGGTGCTGAAAGAATTGCAGCGAGTGAATCAAGTGCCTGGGACGCGTGAAGGGAAGCAACATTCAGCCGTTGGCTAATAGAAAAAAACTGCTTATCCGTCAATAAGCAGTTTTTTCGATTAGTTGATCATTTGTTCATTGACATAGGCAGCATAAAGCGGGTGGTTGTTGATCAATTGTGCATGGGTACCTTGACCGGTAATGGTGCCTTTTTCTATAAAGTAGATTTGGTCGGCATCCACGATGGTCGATAAGCGATGAGCGATCACTAATGTCGTGCGCCCTTCCATCAGATGATCCAACGCCCGCTGGACTTTTTCTTCTGACTGAGAATCTAGGCTGGCAGTCGCTTCATCCAGCATCAGCAGCTTGGGATCCCGCAAGAATGCTCGAGCGATGGCGATCCGTTGTTTTTGACCACCAGATAGTTTGACGCCGCGTTCACCGATTTGTGTTTCTAGTTTTTCGGGGAACTCTTGGACGAACTGATCGGCATAAGCCAATGCCAGTCCTTGCCACAATTCCTCCTCTGACAGTGTTCGGCCCAATCCGTATTGCAAGTTTTCCCGAATCGTACCAGCAAAGACCGCACTGTCTTGGGAAACATAGCCGATCTGTGCCCGCCAGTCCTGTAGATCAATGTCAGCTATCGGCTGATCTCCAATCAGCAAGCGCCCGCTGGTGGGTTCATAAAAGCGTTCTAGTAAAGCGAAGATCGTGGATTTTCCGCCGCCGCTTGGTCCTGCAAAAGCAATCACGGTGTTGGGTTTGGCTTCAAAAGAAATGTTTTGCAAAATCGGCCGTTTGGGATCGTAACTGAAATCGATTTGTTCTGCTCGTAAGACTGCGCCATCGATGGCGGCTTTGGGTGCTGCCTGGATCGGCTCCAGCGGCGTATCCAAAATTTCTTGGATCCGTTCCGTAGCACCCATCGCTTTTTGGACTTGTGAAAAGAACATCGCAAACGTCGTCACAGGCGCAATAATATTAAAGAGATACAGTAGAAAAGCGATCAATGCGCCGCTCGTCAAGGTGCCGGCTTGCACACGGATCGCGCCATAACCGAGGATTCCTACGAGTAAGCCCAGCATGGCCGTCGTCATGATTGGCTGCAAAATCGCACTGACTTTCGCATCCTTGACCCCGAGGGTAAAAATTGCCCCAATGTTGCGCCGACCGTTTTCTTGTTCACTGGCTTCTCCGTTGCTGGCTTTGATCAAACGGATCTCTGAGAGCTTTTCGCTGGCATCCGCATTGAAATCGGCGGTCGCTGCTTGCAACTGGCGTCCTAGTTTTGACATGATCTTGCCGATTGGCCACATGATCAAGGTGATCAAAGGCACCGCACTGAACATGATCGCAGCCATCTTCCAATCCATCAAAAACAAGATGATCATCGAACCGACCAATTGGATCAAGCCAGTGACAAAGCTGGGAAATTGCGAGGTGACTAGTTCTTTGATCACGGAAGTATCATTGACGAGTCGCGAACTGCTTTCCCCCGACTTGTGGTCATCAAAATAGCTGACTGGCAAATGCAGCAGATGTTTCCAAAGACGTTCCCGCAACGTTTTCACAGCACTTTCTCCCACATAGCGCAAGAGAAAACCGCCTAAAGTCCCTACGCCTAATTGCAGCACAAAGGCTAGGATCAAAACGACCAGCATGGAGGTGCTAAACGTGGGGGTGCCGCTGGCATCGACCAGTGTTTTCGTCAGCTGCGGCACGACCAAACTGGCGGCACTTGTGATCAGGCTAAAGAGCATCCCTAAAAGAAACAAGCCTTTTTTAGGATTGACACTGACGATCAGGTGGATAAAGTCTTTCATTTTAAATTTGTTTTTGTTCACTGTTGGTGTCGTTGTTTCCATTCGTTTTCCTCCGCAGCAAGCAAGATGGCTCACCGCTTTTTCTTTTTAATTAGGTGTTATTAGAAATCCTGCCAATCCTCCTCGGCTGCTTCGTCTTTAGAAGCGGAAGTCGGTCTTGCTTTGCGGTCTTGTCCAAACCCATAGGCATCAAAAAAGTTGCCTTTTACCCATGTGTACCGTGGATCATTCGCCTCGCTATTATCAAACGGCCCAAACGGCCCAAATGGCCGATTGCCAAACATGCCGCGATGTCCAGGAAACGGCATTTGCCGCATGGCTTCCTTGATCTGTTTTTTCGTTTGGCGTCGCTCATCAACGCCCATTTCTTGCCAAGTATCTTTCATTTGTTGCCTCATTTTTCGGCGCTCGTCATTCGACATTTCCTGCCAATTTCCGCCCCATTGCTTCATCATTTCTTCCCGAATCTCTTGCATGGCTTGCAAACGATCCATTGGGTCAATAAAGCGTTGTGCCTGCTGTTGGAAGTCCGTCTCCCATCCAGCAGCAATGTTTTCAAGAAGACGAGCAAATTCGGTTTGTTCCTCCTCTGAGAGCCCTGCAAAAAACGACTGACTGCTGGCTGCTTCTTTTTGTGCCAGTAATTTTTCTGCTTTTTTTCGGCCAGTTTCTGTCAGATAGATTCGTTTGATCCGTTTGTCAGCAGCATCTTCTTTGCGCTGAATATCGCCACTATTTTCCATTTTCTTCAATAGTTCCGCTAGAGAGCTTGGCCGTAGGTCTAAGACTTCTGCAAGATAACTTTGCACCAAGCCGTCTTCTAAATTTAAAACGGCCAGGACACGTTGCTGTCCCGAAAGGCGCTGGTTGTTTTGACTCATAAAGGCATTGCTGGCTTCGCTGATAAAACGAAGCTGTTTCATTAAGTGGTCGGTCATTGTACTCATGGTGTACACTCCTTTTGGTTTATCGTTCGGTACCTAACGATATCGATGAGTTGATTATAGTTCGGTACCGAATGAATGTCAATAAGAAGCAGCTGAGATTTTTTTCTAACAAAAAGTAAGCAGAATGATTGACTTACTAAAAGTAAGTTTGGTATGCTGAGTCCATCGTTAAAGAAACCACAACAAAAGGAGTACAAAAGAATGGTCTTTGGATTTGGGAAAAAAGAACAGATAATTGAAAAAGAAGTAATTAAAGAGGTGTATCGCACCCCTGAAAAGAAAAAAGCGCAAAAAATCGGGATCATCGTTGGCAGTACGAGAGAAGGCCGCGTGAGTCCGCAAGTAGCCGATTATGTTTTACAAACAGCACGCGCGCATAGCGACCGCTCGTTTGAAATCATTGATATCAAAGACTATGACTTGCCCTTTATGGGTACAGGTGAAGTGAACCAAGCGTGGAACGAAAAAATCGCTGAGTTAGACGGCTACATCTTCATCGTACAAGAATACAATCATGGCATATCAGCTTCCTTGAAAAATGCGTTGGACAGCGCTCGAGAGGAATGGTTCAACAAAGCAGCAGCGATCGTCAGCTATGGTTCGGCAGGAGGGATTCGTGCCGCTGAGCAAGTTCGCTTGATTTTGGCGGAACAAAAAGTAGCCACGGTGCGCACCAATCCTGCCTTCAACTTATTTACTGATTTTGAAAACTTTGCCACCTTTACCCCTGGCGAGCATATGACTGTAGGAATGAACGACATGTTGACGGAATTATTGGACTGGGCAGACACATTTGCCAATCGTTAAGAAAACAAAATAAGACAACCTTAGGAGGAACCTATCATGAAATTTGGTATTATTTTAGGCAGTACAAGAGAAGGACGCGTAAGTCCGCAAGTCGGAGCATATATTCAAGAAATTGCTAATCAACGGTCAGAGCATCAGTTTGAGATCGTTGATGTAAAGGCATTTGATTTACCGTTTATGGGAACGGCTGAGCCAAACTTGGCATGGAACAAAAAAATTTCTGAATTAGATGGCTATATCTTCATCGTGCAAGAATACAACCACGGTTTTGCAGCTTCCTTGAAAAATGCCGTAGATTCTGCTCGGGAAGAATGGTTTGATAAAGCTGCTGGGATTGTCAGCTACGGTTCTGGCGGTGGGATTCGGGCCGCTGAACAATTGCGCAACGTATTAGCTGAACAAAAAGTTGCCACCGTGCGGACCAACCCAGCCTTCAACTTATTTACTGATTTTGAAAGTTTCAGTACCTTCAAACCCGGTGAGCACATGGCTGCGGGTGTCAATGATATGCTAGATGAATTGTTGTTGTGGTCAACGGCTTTTGCCACGATTCGCTGATCTGTTTTTAAGACGCAATCATTTATAAGCGATCCTTTGCTGTTTCATCCCATGGATGGAACAGCTTTTTTGGCGTCTGCCAATCAAGGGTTCGATTGGCAAGGGTGTTTCACTGAAAGAAAGACCAAAAATCGGGTATACTAGAAGAACAGAAGATGCGGGCAACTGCTTTCGATTTTTCCAAAAACGAGCACGCAACCAGTAACAGAGGAGTGAACAAGAGCATGAATCTACTTTTTGCGATTGATGATCGGTTCAGCGAACAATTAAAAACAACGTTATATTCAATCAAACGTCATACGACAGCAGCATCTTTCGATGTCTATGTCTTACAAGAAAAAGAATTGAAACAAGGTGCAGAGCTCAAGGCTTTTTGTCAAAAGCTGGCGATGACCTATCATCCCATCATCATCGGTTCTGGCTCGATTTTTAAAACCGCGCCAGTCAGTGATCGCTACCCTGAGTCGATCTACTATCGATTATTGGCACAAAATTACTTGCCGCAGCAAGTGGAAAAAATCCTGTATCTGGATGCGGATATTTTGTGCATCAATGATTTGCGCCCCTTGTATGAGCTGACGTTAGGGGATTTTCTGTATGCCGCTGCCAGTCATTCCAAGCTGACAGAAGTGACGACGGTCATCAATAAAGTCCGTTTGCGCAATTATGAGTCAGAAGGCTACTATAATTCAGGTGTCTTGCTGATGAATGTGCACCAGCTGCGGCAAGAGGTCAAAGAAACAGAGATCGCTGCGTTCATTGAGAAAAATCATTTGAACCTCTTTTTGCCAGATCAAGACATTTTGAATGGGTTGTACGGCGATCGGGTGCTGGCGATTCCTGATCAGCTCTATAACTATGATGTACGGAAAAACCGTACGTATGAAACGATCAGTTTAGGGGAATGGAGTTTGGATTGGGTCATCGAGCATACCGTTTTGTTACATTTTTGCGGCAAAGAGAAGCCATGGAAAAAAGGCTACCGCAGCCGCTACGGGGCGCTATACAAATATGTAGAAAATGAACGCCGGAAGTTTGAAGAGGAACAATCAAAGTAGCTGTCATTGAATATAATCAAAATTACCTTGAAAGAAACGTCCACACGGCCGTTTCTTTTTTTAAGCGTTCTATTCTGCTTTTTTTCGATTCGATGGTACGATTAAATGAGAGAGTCATGAAAAAAGAAGGAGTGGAGAACATGAAATTTTTGATTTGGCTGGTCTGTGTGATCGGCATCGAAGCAACAGGAATCATCTCGAGTTTGTTTGCAGGAGACATCGCTGGAACGTATGCGCAAATGGAAAAACCTTTTTTAGCCCCTCCTGGTGGGATCATTGGGATCGTTTGGACGATTTTGTATGCCTTTATGGGAACAGCGTTGTATCTGTTGATCGTAGCCAAAGTCAATCCAGCGCTTAAAAAGAATGCCTATATCTTCTTTGCGATCCAGCAAGTACTAAACTTCTTGTGGAGTATCGTTTTCTTTGGCTGGAATGCTTACTGGGCAGGAACGGTCATTATTGTCTTGTTAGTCCTATCAGTGATTATTTGCATGATCCTCTTTGCTCGCATCGACAAAAAAGCAATGTACTTGTTTATTCCTTATTTGATTTGGTGTCTGTACGCAGGCTACTTAACGATTGGCTTAACTTTATTGAATGCCTGATAGAAAAACCCTCTTCCAAGCGTCGTGTTGGAAGAGGGTTTTTTCTTTTAGATATAGTCTTCAGTCAATTCCATAAAGCTGGCAACATCTTTTAGGACCATATCGATCCCTGCTTGCCAGAAGTCTGGTTTTGTTAAATCAACACCAAGGTGTTTTTGCGCCAGTTCTTCCGTCGTCATTGAAGCAGTATCTTGCAATAAAGCAATGTACTCTTCTTCAAAGCTAGACCCTTTTTCATTGGCATACGCATAGATCCCCATGCTAAAGAGGTAACCAAAGGTGTAAGGGAAGTTGTAAAACGGCACATCATCAATAAAGAAGTGCAATTTGGCTGCCCAGAAATGTGGATGATAAGTTGCTAACCCATCCGCATAGCTTTCTTTTTGCGCCGCTGTCATCATTTCCGTGATTTGCTCCGCTGAAACTAAGCCGTTTTGACGGGCTTGGTAGAAGCTGTTTTCAAAAATAAAGCGTGCATGGATGTTCATGAACATCGCGATCGCATTTTGCATTTTGGCATCCAATAGATTGATTTTTTCTTCCTTCGTTGTCGCTTCTTTGAGGGTTGCATCAGCAACGATCAATTCAGCAAAGGTACTTGCTGTTTCGGCAACGTTCATGGCATAGTTGCGGTTTAATTCCGGCAGCTCCCAAAGAACGCTGCTGTGAAACGCGTGACCTAACTCATGGGCAAGCGTCGCTACTTCGTTGACTGAATTGCTGTAGGTCATGAAAATACGTGACTCTTTGGTTTCTGGCAAGCTGGTGCAATAGCCGCCAGGACGTTTGCCAGGACGATCTTCTGCTTCGATCCAGCTTTTTTCAAAAGCAACTTGGGCAAAGTCAGCCATTTTAGGACTGAACTTACGGAAGTTGGTCAAAATAAAGTCAGCTGCTTCATCAAAGGTGTAGGTTCTTTCTTCCATGTCACCAAGGATGATCGGTGCATCTTGGTCTTGCCATTCCATTTTTTCTTTGCCGAAAAGCTGGGCTTTGCGGGTCAAGAAATCAACGATCGGCTGTTTGTTCTTTTGGATCGTGCCCCACATAGCATCCAATGTCGCTTTTTGCAGACGATTGTATTCTAATGGTTCTTTCAAGTAATCAGTGACCCCGTGAAGCTTGAAGGTAGAAAGGCGGAAGCCGTCTAAATGGTTCAAGGTATCTGCAAAGAGGTCTTCTTTTTCTGCCCACGTCTTTTCCCAAGTGTCAAATAAACGCGCACGAACTTCTGGATCTGGATCACCCATCATTTTATTGAAGGCTTGACCAGCGGACAAGTTGATCGTCGTGCCGTCTTCTTGAAGGAAAGGAATTTCGATTGAGGCAACGATCGTATCGTAATGTTGGCTCCAAGCATTTAAGCCATCTAAATTTAACGTGTTGATGATGGTTTCTTCTGCTTCGGATAACAATTCTTTGCCGTCGCGACGAATCTCGCTTAGACGAAAGGCGATTGGTGCTAAGTTTTCCGCGGTAAGTAATGCGGTCCAATCATCCTCAGAAATTTCTGTCAATTTTTTCGAGAAAACGGTTTGTGCTGCTTGCAGTGCTGGCAGTTTTGCGTAGAGGTCGCCGGTCAGGATTTTGGCTTTGCTGTCGTTGACATTCGCTGAAAGCAAGGCATTGATAAAGCTGCCACATTGTGAAAATCCTTGATTGATTGTGCCAGAAAGTTCGATTAATTCCTCTAATTTTGTCGCATTGTCTGAAGCGTTTGGTACCCAAGCGTCAACTTTTTCACGGTAAGTTTTGATTTCTTCTTCCAGTTGGTTCATGCGTTCTTTTAATTGAACAGAATCACTGCCTCCTGGAAAAATTGTTTCTAGATCCCAATTGATTGAATAGGTCATTCCTATCAAACCCCTTTCTTTTCCTACGATCTTATTAAGTATAGCATAGCCACATTTAGTCGCAACCATCGGATTTTTTTAATCGAAAAAGGAAAGCTATTGGTTGAAAAAGTTCTTTTCTTTCGTAAGCTTTGCCTGCATTGGGCGGGGAGGTCAAAATCAAAGAAAAGAACAAAATCGATCATTTTTTGATTCTCATCAAATTCTTATTTAAAAATTGCTGAATAAATATTACATAAAAAAAAATAACAACGAGTAAAAAAACGCTCGCAAGAAGATATTCACTCTTTATTGCATAATGACAAATGCTTTGCATAATGAAGGCGAAATACGTCGCTTGGTAAGCGCATACATTCTTGTACTATGTAGGCGTAATCAAAACAAAGGAGGATGTAAAGAAATGTCAAATGCTATTCATGTTTTTTCAGAAATCGGCCGCTTGAAGCAAGTCATGCTCCATCGCCCTGGTCGAGAATTAGAAAACCTCGTGCCTGATCATTTAAATCGCTTGTTATTTGATGATATTCCCTTTTTGGAACAAGCAAGGGCTGAACATGATCAATTTGCCGATGTATTGCGTAATAATAATGTGGAGGTGTTGTATTTAGAAGATTTAGCAGCAGAAGCGTTAACTAGTCAAGAAATCAAAGAGCAGTTTATCAAGGAATATTTAGAAGAAACAACGTTACAAAGCCCAGAAATCATTGCTGAAATTACCGATTATTTCTTATCTTTTGAAGATAACCGTCAATTCATCGATAAAACGATGGCAGGTCTAGCGAAAAATGAACTGAAATTGCCCCATAGTCAAAGCTTAGCTGGTGCTGTGGATGACCAGTATCCGTTTTTGATCGATCCAATGCCGAATTTGTATTTCACTCGTGATCCGTTTGCGACGATCGGTAACGGGGTTTCCTTGAATCGCATGTATTCAGAAACAAGACGTCGTGAAACGTTGTATGGCAAATACATTTTTGCTCATCATCCAATGTTCCAACAACAGCCACCGCACTTGCTTTATGACCGTGATCAGCCAACACGAATTGAAGGTGGCGATGAATTGGTTCTGTCAAAACGAGTGTTAGCGATCGGGATCTCCCAACGAACAGATGCCACTTCCATTGAACAGTTGGCTCGTAATGTGTTCCAACATGAACCAAGTTTTGAGTACGTCTTAGCTTTTGATATTGGTCAAGAACGCAAATTCATGCATTTAGATACGGTATTTACAATGGTTGATTATGACAAATTTACGATCCATCCAGAAATTGAAGGAGAACTGACCGTTTATTCAATCTCACGTGACGGGGATGGCGTAACCATCAAAGAAGAAAAAGATACGTTAGAAAACATTTTGTGCCGCTACTTAGAATTAGATGCAGTGGAATTGATTCGCTGTGGGGGGAACGATTTGGTCGCTGCAGCTCGGGAACAATGGAATGACGGTTCCAATACCTTGACGATCGCACCTGGCGAAGTCGTGGTCTATGACCGCAACACGATCACCAATCAAAAATTAACTGAAGCCGGCATCAAATTGCATAAAATCTCCGGCAGTGAATTGGTTCGCGGCCGTGGCGGCCCTCGCTGCATGAGCATGCCATTTATTAGAGAAGATATTTAATCTAGAGGAGGAATTACTAATGAAACAAGTATTTAAAGGAAGAAGCTTCTTAGCAGAAAAAGATTTTACGAAAGCCGAGTTAGAATACCTGATTGATTTTTCAATCTATTTGAAACAGTTGAAAAAGCAAAATATTTCTCATCGCTATTTGGAAGGCAAGAACATCGCCCTCTTATTTGAAAAAACGTCGACTCGGACACGGGCGGCATTTACGACGGCTGCCATCGATCTTGGTGCCCATCCAGAATTTTTAGGTGCGAATGATATCCAGCTAGGCAAAAAAGAATCCGTTGAAGATACCGCCAGAGTTTTAGGCAGCATGTTTGATGGCATTGAGTTCCGCGGGTTCAGCCAACAAGTCGTTGAAGATTTAGCCAAATTCTCTGGCGTTCCTGTTTGGAATGGCTTGACCGATGAATGGCATCCAACCCAAATGATCGCTGACTTCATGACGATCAAAGAAAACTTCGGTACATTAGAAAACATTACGTTAGTCTATGTGGGCGATGGCCGAAACAATATGGCGAATAGTTTGTTAGTGACGGGGGCGATTTTAGGTGTCAATGTTCGCATCTGTGCACCAAAAGAACTTTTCCCAGCTGAAGAAGTGACAGACTATGCCAACAAATTTGCCAAAGAATCTGGCAGTCAGCTGATGGTAACAGACGATATTCAAAAAGGCGTCAAAGATGCCGATGTTCTGTATACCGATGTTTGGGTTTCAATGGGGGAAGAAGACCAGTTTGAAGAACGGGTGAAGCTGTTGAAAGATTACCAAATCAACCGCGAAATGGTAATGGCGACTGGAAAACAAGACGATGGCTTGATCGTGCTTCACTGCTTGCCAGCGTTCCATGATACGAATACGACGTATGGAAAAATGATCGAAGAAAAATTCGGCATTTCTGAAATGGAGATCACAGACGACATTTTCCGCAGTCACTGGGGCCGTCAATTTGAAGAGGCTGAAAACCGAATGCACTCGATCAAAGCAATCATGGCAGTAACCTTAGGCGATCTCTTTATTCCTAGAGTGTAAGAAGGAGCAGTGAGCAGATGAGTGAAAAGAAACCAACGATCGTTGTCGCCCTTGGCGGCAACGCTATCCTAGCAGATGATGCCAGTGCCAAAGGGCAAAAAGAACGGCTTAAACAGACCGTCGAGTATTTAATTCCCCTGATCCAAAAAGACGTTCATTTGATCATTACCCATGGGAATGGGCCTCAAGTGGGAAATTTGGTTTTGCAGCAACAAGCCAGTGATTCTAGCAAAAACCCAGCGATGCCTTTAGATACTTGCGTGGCAATGACGCAAGGCAGTATTGGCTATTGGCTGCAAAATGAGCTGAGAATCCAGTTGAAAGAAGCCCAAATGGCTAAGCCGGTGGTAACAGTGGTGACGGAAATTACAGTCGATGCGCAAGATCCAGCATTTGCCCATCCGACCAAACCGATCGGTCCTTTCTTAACGGAAACAGCTGCCAAAGAAGCCATGGCAGCAACAGATGCCATCTATCGTGAAGATGCTGGTCGTGGTTGGCGGAAAGTCGTTGCCAGTCCTGCACCACAAGCGATTCAAGAAGTTGCCAGCATCAAGGCGCTGATTGAACAAAACACGATCGTTATTTGCGCAGGCGGCGGGGGCATTCCCGTGTTAGATAATGGGCTGGGGGTTGAAGCCGTGATCGATAAAGATTTTGCTTCTGAAAAATTGGCTCGTTTAGTCGATGCGGATCAGCTGATCATTTTGACGGGCGTGGAAAAAATCGCTTTGAACTTTGGCAAGGAAAATGAGCAGTGGTTGGATCATGTGACCGCCGCTGAATTGGAAACCTATGTCGATGAAGGGCATTTTTCACCGGGAAGCATGTTACCGAAAGTACAAGCAGCTTTGAATTTTGTCAAAATGGGCACAGAGAAACGGGCAGTGATTACTTCCTTAGATAAGCTGGCAGAAATTGAAGACGCTGGTACACAGATCACCTGGAAATAAGCGAAGTAGCAAAGCAAGTCCAAAACATTGGAGTGAGAGAAATGATCGACTACCAAATAAAAGATCCATCAACAAGAGCGAATAGCTTTCAATGGCTGGAAGAAGAAAATCAACAGCGATTGAAGGAGCATATTTACTGCCGTACGTACAAAAAAGGCCAAGTGCTTTTTTATGAAGGCGACGTAAGAGATCGGATATTCCATGTGATCGAAGGTCTCGTACGGATCGAAAAAACCGACGGAACTGATTCCTATTGTTATGTAGATTTTGTTGGGCCTGATCAGTTATTTCCTTTGATTGGCTTGTTTGAAAGAGACAACTATGATGTATCGGCATTCGCTGCAACAGACATTGTCGTGCAGTTTGCAGCGATGTCGCTGTTTGAACCGCTGGTTGTTTCATCTACAAGTCAGTTGCTGTGGCTGAATCAGCAAATGAGCCAGCAGTTGGAGAAGCAAAGACGCCGAGTGGAGTACTGTGTCACCTCTAGCGCGCAGACAAGAGTCGTCAATACGATCGGTCTCTTGATGATCGAGCACGGACAGTCACAAGGAGAGCAGATTCGCATTCCTTTTCCAGTTTTTATCAATGATATTGCTAAATACAGTGGAACGACGCGAGAGACGGTCAGTCAAACCATCAAGGCGCTCGTGCATAAAAGAAAGATTTATTATCGTTACAAAGAACTCATTATTTATGACAAAGATTATTTTTCCCATGTTGCGAATTGACCACAGACAGATTAGCTGTTGGCAATTTGCATCTAAGATTGATTCAATAGAGGAGGAACGAAGATGAAAAAAAAGCAAAAAGAAAAAAAGTCGCTGACATCGTTCAGTATCTTATTTCTGATCATTATTGCGTTGACGGTCGCTTCTTGGCTACTAGCCGGTCAGCCCTTTGCACCTTCATTACCAGCAGGGCAAGAAGAGATGGTCAGCCAAGTCGTCGGTGCCAAGTTTTCTGATTTCTTTATGGCGCCTTTTAACGGATTTCGTGATGCGATCGAGATCTGTGTGTTTATTCTTTGTTTGGGTGGCTTTTTGAATATTGTCACACGAACAGGCGCTTTAGAAGCTGGTATTCAGCATTTGGTCAAAAAACTCAAAGGCAACGAGTTGATTTTGATCCCGATTTTGATGGTGTTGTTTTCGATTGGTGGCTCAACTTATGGAATGGCGGAAGAAACGATTCCGTTCTATTCCTTATTAGCAATCACAATGGTGGCATCGGGCTTTGATACGATCGTCGCAGCAGGAACCGTCATGTTGGGGGCGGGTGCCGGTGTGATCGGCTCCACCGTTAATCCCTTTGCTACAGGGGTGGCAATGGATGCTTTACGAAGCATCGATATTGCTCCGAATAATGGCACGATCCTAGTAGTTGGCGCATTGCTTTGGCTAGTCACGACCGCGTATTGTATCTTTGTGGTGATGTCTTATGCCAAAAAAGTTAAAGCCGACAAAGGCTCCACGATCTTATCGCTGCAAGAGCAAAAAGAAATGGAAGAACATTTTGTCAAAGATACGAACGAAGACTTAGCGTTTACGCAAAAGCATCGCCTGATTTTGACGATTTTTGGCTTATCCTTTGTGATCATGGTGGTTTCCTTGATTCCTTGGGGCGACTTTGATATCCACGTGTTTGACGGTTGGACCGCCTTTTTGACCGGTAATAGCTTCGGTGAATGGTATTTTGGTGATTTGGCTATGTGGTTCTTCTACATCAGTATCATCATTGCATTGATTCAAGGATTCTCAGAAAAAGAAATCGTGACCAACTTTATCGATGGGGTCAAAGACATTTTATCCGTTGTCTTGATCATCGTTGTGGCACGGGGGGCTTCCTACATTATGCAAACGACGTACTTGGATCTGTTTATTTTGGATCGGGCTTCCCATCTTTTAGAAGGGTTATCACCTGTCCTGTTCGTAATTGGCGCCTATATTTTGTATCTGCTCTTATCGTTCTTGATTCCATCGACTTCAGGACTGGCATATGTATCGATCCCTATCATGGGTGCCTTGGCGCAAAGCATCGGACTCAATCCGAACGTCATGGTCATGATCTTTACTGCTGGTTGCGGATTAGTGAATTTGATCACACCAACTTCTGGCGTCGTGATGGGCGGATTGGAGCTGGCGCGGGTCAACTATTCTACTTGGACTCGCTTTATGCGCAAACCGTTACTGGTTATCGGAATTTCCAATCTTGCCATTTTAATCTTCTCGATGCTGTTCTTGTAAGCTGCGTTTCAAGAAGTGAACGAGACGGATCAACTATTTCAGTAAGCGAGGCGACTTGAGAGGAGCGGATCAAGTAAATGAAAAAAAAAGAGCGACAAGCAATTATCAAAAAACTCTTTGTCCTACATCGGATTGAGTCTCAAGAAGAATTGATGAATTTATTAAAAAAAGAAAATGTTTCAGCTACCCAAGCCACGATTTCTAGAGACATGCGGGAAATGAACATCGCTAAAACGTATGCCAAAAATGGCCGACCGTATTATTCGATCTTTGAATCCAAAGAGCAGGATCTAGAAGACAGAATTGCGTTTTCGATGTATGAGTATCTAAAAAAGATTACGCAGATTGACTTTTTAGTTGTCGTTCATACGGCTGAAAACGGCGCCGATGTGATCGCCAATTATCTTGATGAAATGGAGCTGCCAGAAATTGTCGGCACGATTGCAGGGTTTGATATTTTATTGATCATCACGCCGTCACAAGAAGCGGCAGCAGAGGTCGTCGAGCGGTTGAATCATTATGTAGAAGGCTACGAGATGGGTTCGTCATTATTTACTGGAGAAAAAAACGCAAAACAGCCCTGAGAATCGTTGAGGAAGCTGAACGTCACAAGCCCAAAGATCTCACAACCAAACGGGTGACGGCTTTTCATACCGATGGCTATTTTTAAAAAGAAAGAGTGCTTCTAAACTTGACGGAAGCACTCTTTTTGTGTGTGCAATGTCTCCACGGTTTGCTGGAAAAACAGTTGCATCACCAAATGAAAATGGTAAGATAGGAAAATGAGGAGTGAAAACTATGAAAAAATTACTGAAAGAACCGAACTTTTACTTTTGTATCGCAATTGCGGTAATGGTCATCCTCTTTATCAGCTCTTCACAAACCTATGAGCAGCAATCACAAATCGGGTTGCTTTCACGAATCTTAAAAAATGAACCATTGAAAGATTGGTTGGAGACGATCTCTTTTTCCTATGCTGGGTCGGAGATCAGTATTGCGGAAAAAGGCTATTTCTCATTTGTGGAATTTTTCATTCGCAAAGGTGCGCATTTCTTCACTTATTTTGTCTTAGGGGGCAGTTTGTTCTTAACGCTTAGTTTGCGAAAACAGCCTTTTTGGCTAGCCGCTTTTTTTGCTTGGTTGGCAGCCACCGGCTACGCTGGGATCGATGAATACCATCAAATGCTGACGGGAGGACGGACGCCGCTTTTTCAAGATGTCATGCTGGATTCAGCTGGAGCACTGACCGCCGTTCTTTTGGGGTGGTTGATTTGTCAGCTATCGAAAAAGTCACCTAAACGCCGCAAAACATAACGAGTTGTCGACGTTTTTTAAGCAGTAAGCTGTCAGAAAGTATAAAAAACAAGAGGCGAAACCAATGGAAAAAAGTTTGAGCAGTGTTAAAAGCAAATCGGAGTTTGTCGTGCATGAAAGTTTGCCGGTGGGGATTCTTCTTGCGATGGCAGGTGGTTTTTTAGATGCGTATACCTACTTGTTTCACGGGGAAGTATTTGCAAGTATGCAGTCGGGGAATGTCATTTTGTTAGGGATCAATCTTTCAACGGGGCAGTTTGAACAAGCCTTTCGATATCTGCCGCCAATCTTCATGTTTTTAGTGGGGATCGTAGTGACGAATTATCTGCAGCATCATTTTCCGACAGGGGGCTGGATCGTTTGGCAAAATGCCGCATTGATTTTTGAAGCAATCGGTATTTTGGTTCTGGGCTTTTTTGCTCGATCATTCCCCAATGTCATGATCGATTCGGGGTTATCTTTTTTTGCAGCGATTCAATATGCCGCCTATCGTCGATTGGCAGGGATGCCCTATGCCACCACGATGACCACCGGCAACTTACGTTCACTGGCTGATTATGTGTACATGCGCTGGTTTAAAAAGGACCGATCAGTGACACCCAAGATCATTTCTATTTCCTTGATCATCGGCGGCTTCTTTTTTGGTGCAGTCTTAAGCAGCTTGCTAGGGATTTTCTTATTCCACCGCACTATCTGGGTGGTTTCAGGGATTTTAGCCTTGGTGTTGGGGATCACGATCCATCATCAAAATAAACAATAGAAAAAAGACATTCGCTGGAATGTCTTTTTTGTCTTACTTTTTGGTGCTTGTGCGTGAATCTTTGAGATACAGTGCCGTTTCTACGAGTAGCGCTGCTAGAAGATAGCTGCCAAAAACGGCTACTTGGTAAAAAGCCTCTGCGATCAGCTCGTTGTGATGCAATAAAACGACCCCGCCTAGAAAGAGCATCGCTAACAAGGAGAACCACTGCTGGGCAAAACGCCAATTGCTGACACTGGCTGTACTGCGCTTGGTGCGAAAGCCGAATACATAATTGGGTTCTTCTCGGAAAAAGCACCAGAAGACGATGAAAAAAATACCCGTAAAAATCAACAACAAAAGTCCAATATCGATCGAGATCACTACCTTTCACGTGCGATTTGTTGGATAAGTAAGTGAAGCAACTAAAGATGAGTACATACTTATTGTATCCGCTATGAACGCTTCTATGAAGGGGAACAATCGAAAAATACGTGCTTCTAGCAAAAAAACGGCTGGCGATTTGCAGCGCCATCCGGTTTTTTATCCCCGTTGAAAAGGGCCTTTTGGTGCAATCAATTCAAGATTGGTACCGTCTGGATCTGTAAAGTAGGCAACACCTGTCCCGAAACCGCTTTTTAAACCATCTTGTTCTTCAAAAACGATGGGGGTGCCGTCAGGCTCAACGCCAATGGCTTTTAGACGAGCAACGGCTTCATCGATAGCTTCGACTTCAAAACAAAGATGCATCGCGCTGATTTGCTCATTGGAATAGCTAGCTTTGTTGGATCTTGGTTCGACGTATTCTAAAAGATCGATGTTGAGATTGTCTAAATGAAGATTGGCATATTTGATCAGTGTATCTTCTAATCCTTGCGTTTGCGCCATGCGTTTGCCGCCAATCGTATCTTGATTGGCGATTTTTTTTCCCGTTAATGCTTCATAAAATTGGATGGAACGTTCGAGATTGCTGACGGTGATTCCCACGTGGTTAACCATTGAAAAGCCTGTGTTTGTGTTTGTCATTATACTTCCTCCTAAGGTTTTGTTTAGTATATCGTTTGGTTAATGAAAATCGAATGTGTCTGGATCTGGACCCACTCGTAAGTCTTCATTTAATGCGTTCAAGCGGGCCATGTCAGCTTCTGATAAATGGAAATCAAAAATCGCTGCATTGGCGATCATTCGCTCGGGGTGTGTCGATTTGACATTGACTAAGATCCCTTGTTGAATAGCCCAGCGTAAAAGCACTTGTGCCGCTGATTTTTGCTGTGCATCGGCGATCGCCAAGACGGTGTCATCTTTCAGCAGTTTGCCTTGCATCAAAGGTGACCAGGCTTGGATCGTAATTGCTTTTTCGGCACAAAAAGCCCGCAGGTCTTGTTGCGTCAGTTTGGGGTGCAGTTCGATCTGATTGATAACAGGAACGACCTTAGCAACGGCCAATAATTGCTCCAGATGATGGATCTGGAAGTTGCTGACCCCGATCGCTTTGATTTTTCCTGCCGCATAGAGGTCTTCCAAGGCACGCCAGGACTCTTGAAATGCTTGATTTCCTGGCCAATGGATCAAGTACAAGTCGAGATACTCGAGGTTTAAGCGGGCCAAACTTTCATTGAAGGCGTGGATCGTTTCATCATAAGTTAAATGATCGTTCCAAAGTTTGGAAGTGACAAAGAGTTCTTCACGAACCAACCCCGTTTCTTGCAAGCCTTGTTTGATTCCTGCCCCTGTTCCTGTTTCATTGCCATAGATAGCCGCCGTATCAATCAAGCGATAGCCATTGATAATCGCTTGCTTCACAACCTCTGCTGTGTCAGCTTCAGGGATTTGAAAGACACCTAACCCTAAACCAGGGATTTTGCTGCCGTTGTTCAGGGTGACGGTATCTGATAATTTTTCGATCATAAAAACATCTCCTTTATTTTTTTCTGGTATCATCATATAATGAGGTGGTGATACTGTATAGTACGTACTTTTTTGTTTGATACCCACCTTTTGGTAACCTTTGTGTGGTATCAAGCGTAATGAGGTGGAAAAAATGGCAGAAAAAATTTATAATATCGGTGTTGAAGCAACGATGGATATCATCGGTGGGAAGTGGAAACCCATCATTCTTTGTAATTTGCGCCATGGGGCATTACGTCCCAGTGATTTACGGCGGAAGATCCCTGGCATCAGTCAAAAAATGTTGACCCAGCAATTGCGGGAATTAGAAGAATCTGACATCGTTACTCGCAAATCCTATAATCAAGTACCACCCAAAGTTGA
Source organism: Enterococcus casseliflavus NBRC 100478 (assembly GCF_001544095.1). GTDB lineage: Bacteria > Bacillota > Bacilli > Lactobacillales > Enterococcaceae > Enterococcus_D > Enterococcus_D casseliflavus. The sequence continues at coordinate 203,903 of NZ_BCPT01000004.1, forward strand.
GTATTCCTTGAGTGAATATGGAGAAACCTTAGGCGGCTTATTGGATACTCTTTGCCAGTGGGGCACGATGCACGTTGCTGCACTGCAAGGCAAAGGAGAGCAAGTTACTTTGTTAGAACAAGAAGAAGCGATGGTCTAACAAAGGGCAAGTGGCATGAGAAAAGGCGGCAGAAACCATTGGTTTCCGTCGGCCTTTTTAGGTTATGTTTGTTGGATCAATTCTAGAATGGCTTCAGTATTCATCCCGCTGTAATGATTGACAGGAAACGAAAAGCGCTTGATGCGTGGTGGGATGGCCTGCTCGATCATCGGATCTGTTAAAGAAAGCAAGGGATCGACCAAAACGAGTTTTTCTTGCGCAAAACGATAATTCGCCAGACGTTCTGGTGTCACAACAGTTACGCTGATTTGATCCTCGGACAGCAGTTGGATGTTGCGGGCGAAAATTTTAATTAGACTTCCAGCCAAAGTAGAACGATCAATAAAAACGACTTTTTCCAAAATGATTCTCCTTATTAATTAAAATGATTAATTAAGTATATTAATTAAATGGTTCTTTGTAAATAGGAACATTTGGGAGACAACAAAAAAGCCGCAAAAGATCTTTCTTTTGCAGCTTTTGGTTCGTCTATAAAAAGGTTTGATTCTTTTTTGATTAAATCACGATCACGGGTGTACCGACTTCGGCTTTGCTGTACAATTCTTTCATCACGCCTGGCGGAGTATTGATACAGCCGTGAGAACCACGGGTTTTCCAAAGATCGCCACCGTATTCCGTCTGCCAATCAGAATCATGGATACCGACACCGGTCCAATCGATGGGCATCCAGTAATCAACAGGGGACGCATAATCTTCACCAGTCAAGGTTGCATCTTCTTCTTTGTTCCAGACATAGAAGACGCCAGTTGGTGTTGGTGTGGCTGGTTTTCCGGAAATTATGGCTGTTTCAAGAACAAGCTGTCCGTCTTTGTAATACCACATGTGTTGGTTTTTTAGATCAACTTCGATATAGGTGTTGCCAAACAGCGGGCTGCCTGCATCGGTGCTTCCTTGAGCGATCGGTGTGCGGGTGAAGTCTTCACCTGCTTTTAACGCCTCGATCAATGCTTCTGTTTCTGCATCGGTTTGGATCGTCCAGCTAAGAGTACCGGCTGGGACTGTCACTTCGCCTTGCTTGGTACTTTTGAAGGTCGAAGAATTGGTGCTAGTATTGTATTGTTCGCCGATCGATGTGACATAGCTTCGTACTTTGTCTTCGTCGATCGTTGTGTTGCCGTCTTTATAAGAGAGCCAATCCATGATCGTTTCTCTTGGGATTTGAAACGTATTTCCGTTGATCGTATAATTGCCGGTTACTTTGGCGATTTTATTCAACGAATCCATTTCTTTCGTTAAGTCTGGATCATCGGCGGTCACACTTGGTTTTGTGACATAATCAACGAGATTCAATTCCTTTTCGCCGCTGACGATGGCTTCTTGCAAGTCTGCCACTGCTTTGTCAACATCGATGGCATCGCCGTCAACTTCTGGTTTGATAGAAAAGCCGTCTTCGCCTTTTTCCAACGTGGCATTAGCCGATTTGGTACGATCTTCATTTAAGGTTTCGAGTTCTTTTTGGATCGTGTTGGTCTCGCTAGTCAAGGTGTCTTGGTCTACTGAGAGATTGTCTAGCTTCTTTTCTTCGGCAGCCGAAACGTAAGCCATTCCCCAGCTCCACTGATTTTGTTCATCTTTTAATGATTGCAGCTCATCGGTGAAATCCGTCTGCAAACCAAATTGAGCAAGGTTGACTGTTTTCCATTCGCTATCACCATCTTTGATGGTAAAGTCTTCTTGTGAATAGCGATCATGCAGCAGGTCGTTGGCCTCGGCAACGGTTTTGTTGCTGATGTCGATTCCATCGATTTCAGTCTTTGGTAGAAAACGGTTTGCATAATATGTACTTCGGTAGGTATAGCCGCCAGCGATCACGACGAGTAAAGCAGCCACAACGATCAGAACAATTTTCTTCGTATTATTCTTGGCGTCAGTATGTTTGTTTGAACGAGTCATTCAACTACTCCTTTTTTCTAATGGCATAATAGATAATAACGCTTAAATCATACCATATTCCCACGGGAAAGCGAATATGGCAAATGAAACTTCCATGAAAAATAGAAAATTCTTAAACTATCTTTAGGCAAGCTGTAGAAACGCATTTCTTACGATAAAAAAACTGAACGAATCGGCAGCAAGCCATCTTGATCAAAGGGGTCTGAAAAAGAGTGAGCTGGAGGATTCGTTCAGTCGCATAATTGACTAACTAAAATTGACTATTTAACACGAGGGAAAAGAAATTATTGATTGTCTTCCGCATCTAATTTTGCAAAAGCTTCATCAAGAATATCTTTTAATTGTTTTGCTGAAGCGGCCATCCGGTCTTTTTCACCATCTGTTAATGGGATCTCAATTACTTTTTGAATCCCTTGAGCATTGATGACTGCAGGCGCACCGATGTACAAGTCGTTTAAGCCGTATTCGCCGTTCATGTACACAGATAATGGGAGAACAGCATTTTCATCGTCTAAGATCGCACGAGTGATCCGTGCTAAGGCTACCGCAATCCCGTAGAAGGTCGCACCTTTTTTCTCGATGATGGTGTAGGCTGCATCACGAACACTGAAGAAAATGTTGACCATTGCTTCTTCATCGATGTCTGGGTTATTTTTGACCCATTCATAGATTTGTAGGCCAGCTACGTTGGCATGAGACCAAACAGGGAATTCTGAATCGCCGTGTTCCCCTAAGATATAGGCATGGACGTTACGGGCATCGACATCGACCAATTCAGCCAATGCTTGACGGAAACGGGCAGAGTCTAATGAGGTACCTGAACCGATAACGCGCTCTTTCGGGAAGCCTGAGAATTTCCAAGTAGAATAAGTCAAAATATCGACTGGGTTTGCTGCAACTAAGAAAATTCCGTTAAAGCCTGAATCAACGATTTGGGTAACTACTTCACGGTTGATTTTCAAGTTTTTATGAACTAAGTCTAAACGGGTTTCGCCTGGTTTTTGAGGCGCACCAGCAGTAATAACGACTAAATCAGCATCATGTGCATCTTCATAAGAAGCGGCATAGATTTTTTTAGGGGAAGTAAATGCCAAAGCATGGGACAAGTCAATTGCGTCGCCTTCTGTTTTTGCTGTATTTATATCAATGATTCCGACTTCTTGCGCAATGTTTTGGGTCACCAGCGCAAACGCGTAACTAGAACCAACCGCACCGTCTCCAACAAGAATTACCTTTTGGTGATCTTTTTTGTTCGTTTTTGCAGTCATCTGTGTATCATTCCTTCCGCATAATTGTTTTACTCGCTATCATCCTACCATTTTCAAGTATGTTTGTCATGTGATTTGCACAACAATATTACACAAAATATCGCTGTTTCAGTTGTAAATGCTTTCTTTATTATTACGTCAAAAAGAAGATATATCAAGGTTTTATTAAGATTCGTTAAGAAAGATAAAAACTGAGCAAGAGGGTGCCACCATAACAGTCCATTTCGTGTTATAATTACCTAAGCAAAAGAACTGGGCGCATTTGTGTGCCCAGTATTTTGTGTTTGGATAAGAAAACCGATAAAATAGATGAAGAATCAGCTTGAAACTAGAAATAATGGAGCGTAAATAAAAATGAAAATGATTGTAGGCTTGGGAAATCCTGGCAAAAAATATGAAAAAACCAAACATAATGTTGGCTTTATGGTAGTGGATGCGTTGGCACAAAAGTACCAAGCAACCTTTAAAAAGTCGGCTTTTGAAGCAGAGGTGGCAGAGTTTTTCTTGAAGGGTGAAAAAATCCTTTTGGTCAAACCACAAACCTTCATGAATGAATCGGGTCGTGCGGTAGGCCCGTTGATGACCTATTTTGGTATCTACCAAGAAGAACTAGTGGTGGTCTATGATGACCTCGATTTAGCATTAGGGAAAATTCGTTTGCGCCAAAAAGGCAGTGCAGGTGGCCACAATGGGATCAAGAGTTTGATCGCTCATTTGGATTCAACAGTCTTTGACCGGATCAAAATCGGGATCGATCGTCCACGTCCAGGACAAACCGTGGTCAATCATGTCCTGAGTCCTTTTGCAAAAGACGATCTGCCCATCGTTTTACAAAGTATTGATAAAGCGGTCGAGGCAAGTAGTGATTACTTGACCAACGGCGACTTTCTTGCCACAATGAATCGATTTAACTAAGGAGGGCCGAGATGGATTTAATTGAATTAATAAATAAAGTGCCGACAGTGGCGGCTTGGCATACAGGTTTACGTGAACAGGCCCCCCGGCAATTACTGACCGGTCTAGCTGGATCGGCAAAAACATTAGCGATCACTGGTGTGTATCAGGCATTTCAAAAACAAGTGATCGTCGTGACACCAAATCTCTATTATACAAATCAACTAGCCGAAGATCTGCGCAATGTGACGGAAGATGTCTATGTTTTTCCAGTGGATGAAGTGTTGTCAGCCGAAATGGCTTTTTCTTCACCAGAAGCACGAGAAGAACGAGTGGCAGCGCTGAATGCTGTTTCTCAAGGGAAAACGGGGATCTATGTGTTGCCGGTAGCGGCTTTGCGAAAGTATTTGCCTGAAAAGAAAACCTGGTTAGCCAATCAATTTCAATGGCAGATCGGCGATGAGATCGATTTAGAGCGTTTGCCGCAACAATTGATCTTGATGGGTTACGAACGTCAGTCAATGATTGGCAAACCTGGCGAATTCAGTATTCGTGGGAGCATCCTCGATATTTATCCATTAAACGCCGAATACCCCGTACGGATCGAGTTATTCGATGTAGAAATCGACTCGATGCGTTCTTTCAACGTGGAAACGCAACGCTCAGTAGAAACGCTGCAGCAAGTGGCTATTTTACCCACTACTGAATTGGTTTTCTCAGCGGAAGATTTAGCGGCGGGGCAAAAGCAGCTGCAAGAATTATTGAACAAACGCTTGGCAGTCACCAAAGAAGCAACCGATCGCGCCTTTTTAGAAGATTATTTTGGCCAGTTGGCTTCTCAATGGCAAGCAGGGATTCCTGGTGAAAGTGCCCGTTATTACACGGATTTACTGTATCGTCAGCAAACGAGCGTCTTAGATTATTTTTCTGAAGATGCCTTTTTGATGATCGATGATTATGCTCGGATCATGGAGACCAATCGTGAGATCGAACGGGAAGAGGCGGAGTGGCATACCCAAAAATTAGCGGAGCTGCGGGTCTTTTCTGAACAGCAATTCGGGATCGATGTCCATCAGCTGCTGCAAAAAGAAACCTTTGTGACCAGCTTCTTTTCTTTATTCCAAAAAGGAATGGGGAATATTCGCTTCCAAGCGATCCATCAATTCCAATACCGGCCGATGCAACAGTTTTTCAGCCAAATGGGTCTCTTGAAAGTTGAGATCGATCGCTGGGAGAAGCAACAGCAAACGGTGATTTTTCTGGTCAGTGACCAAGAACGGGCCAAGAAGTTAGAGCAAGATCTGCGAGATCATGATATCTATGCCGTGCAGACGCAACCAGATCGCCTGTTTACGGGACGCACCCAAATCGTGGTGGAACGTTTGCAAAGCGGCTTTGAAATGCCGCAAGACAAGCTAGTGGTGGTTACGGAAAAAGAAATTTTCCAAAAGATGAACAAAAAAAGAGCCCGCAGGCAAAATGTCACCAATGCGGAACGGCTCAAAAGCTACAATGAGTTAAAAGCCGGCGATTATGTCGTCCATGCGAATCATGGGATCGGGAAGTACATCGGCATGGAAACCTTAGAAGTCGATGGCGTCCATCAAGATTACATGACGATCTTGTACCAAAACGAAGACAAGCTCTTTATTCCAGTCACCCAGTTGAATTTGATTCAAAAATATGTGGCTTCCGAATCGAAAACACCGAAAATCAATAAATTAGGTGGCAGCGAGTGGGCGAAGACCAAGCGCAAAGTGACGGCTAAAATTGAAGACATCGCGGATGATTTGATTTTATTGTATGCCAAACGCGAATCAGAAAAAGGCTATGCTTTTCAACCAGACGATGCCTATCAAAAAGAATTTGAAGATGCCTTTCCTTATTCGGAAACCGATGATCAGCTGCGCAGTACGGCAGAGATCAAGCGGGATATGGAAAAAGAAAAGCCGATGGACCGTTTGTTAGTTGGGGATGTCGGTTTTGGGAAAACAGAAGTGGCGCTGCGGGCTGCTTTTAAAGCGATCAAAGAAAGCAAACAAGTGGCTTTCTTAGTGCCGACAACGATCTTGGCGCAGCAGCACTATGAAACGATGGTCGATCGTTTTGAAGGATTCCCCGTCAATGTTGGGGTGCTGAGTCGTTTTCGGACGAAAAAACAGCAGAATGAAACGATCGAGCAAGTGCGCAAAGGGCAAGTCGATATTTTGGTGGGGACCCACCGATTATTGTCAAAAGATGTCGAGTTTGCTGATTTGGGCTTGTTGGTGATTGATGAAGAACAACGTTTTGGGGTCAAACACAAAGAGCGCTTGAAACAACTGCGTTCGCAAGTCGATGTGTTGACGTTGACGGCAACGCCGATCCCACGAACATTGCATATGTCGATGCTAGGGGTGCGGGATTTATCTGTGATCGAAACACCACCGGAAAATCGTTACCCGATCCAAACCTATGTGATGGAGATGAATCCAGGAGCGGTGCGAGAAGCGATCCAACGGGAGATGGCACGCGGGGGCCAAGTGTTTTATCTCTATAATCGTGTCGATACGATCGAGCGAAAAGTCGAAGAACTGCAGGCGTTAGTGCCAGATGCACGAATCGCGTATGCCCACGGGCAAATGACCGAGATCCAATTGGAAAATACCCTGTTTGACTTTATTGAAGGGCAATACGATGTGTTGGTGACGACGACGATCATTGAAACCGGTGTGGATATTCCCAATGCCAATACGTTGTTTGTGGAAAATGCCGATTACATGGGGCTTTCGACGTTGTATCAGTTGCGTGGCCGTGTCGGTCGGAGCAATCGAGTCGCTTATGCGTATTTCATGTATGAACAGCAAAAAGTGTTGAACGAAGTCAGTGAAAAACGGCTGCAAGCCATTAAGGACTTTACGGAGTTAGGTTCAGGATTCAAGATCGCGATGCGAGATCTTTCGATTCGTGGGGCAGGAAATCTATTGGGGGCGCAGCAGCACGGCTTTATCGATGCAGTCGGGTTTGACATGTACTCGCAAATGCTTTCTGAAGCAGTCACTCGTAAACAAGGGAAAAATACCCAAACAGAAAAAACGACCGTCGAGATCGATCTGGGGATCGATGCCTACTTACCGACTTCGTATATTGAAGACGAACGGCAAAAAATCGAGATTTACAAACGAATTCGTGAGCTGGAATCCCAAGAAGCAGTTGATGAACTTCAAGATGATCTGTTAGACCGTTTCGGTGAATACCCTGTAGAAGTGGCGCATCTCTTAACGGTGGGCGAGATCAAAATGAACGGCGATCGTGCCTTGTTAGAAACTATCCGCAAGCAGCAGCAGACGGTGTCGTTTACTTTGAGTAAAGTCGGCACGAAAAATTATTCGGTGGAGCAGCTGTTTGAAGCATTGAAAGCTACTAAATTAAAAGCCACGATGGGTGTCGATCATGAGCAAATGACCATCAAATTACAGATTCCGCCAGTGATGAAGGAAAGCACCTGGCTATTAGAAATCCAAGATTTTGTCAAAGCGTTACGGGAACAAAAATACGCCAGCCAAGGCTAGAAAGGAACCAGCGGGATGCCGAAATCACAATTGAAGCGTACGATGGAAGGGGCGTTTATTTTAACGATCGCTTCCTTTATCGCAAAAATCTTAAGTGCCGTTTATCGGGTCCCTTTTCAGAACCTGGTAGGGGACGAAGGGTTTTATGTGTATCAACAAGTCTATCCGATTTATGGATTGGCGATGACGTTAGCGTTGTCAGGGTTGCCACAGTTTATCTCCCGCATCGTCGCTGAAGAACCCGATCCTTTGAAAAGCAAGGAACGGCTGCAAGCGTTGACGCCTTTCGTGCTTTGGTCTGCGATTGGTTTATGGGCGGTGACCTTTTTATTTGCCGGTCCGATTGCGCAAGTGATGGGGGACCACCAACTGGCGGGCTTGATTCGAGTCGTTTCTTTTACCTTCTTATTTGTCCCGCCTTTGACCTTTTATCGAGGAATGTTTCAAGGAAATTTGCAAATGGTGCCGACAGCAGTTTCCCAAGTCGTAGAGCAGCTGCTTAGAGTTGGTGTGATTTTAGGTGCTGCGGCAGCTTTCCAGCAATTGGGCTGGACGATTTATCAAACGGGGACTGTCGCCATGATGGGTGCCTTAGTCGGGGGCCTTGCAGCGTGGTGGATCTTAAGTTATTATAGCCGACAAATCAACGGTAAACGCCTATCGCTATGGCATAAACCAGTCACCAGTACAGGAGAAAATCCCGCTGTTTTATCCGCCTCGTTGAAGAAACGGTTCTTCTTAGAAGGCGGTCTGTTGACGATTTATAGCGGCTATTTGATCTTGTTCCAGTTAGCGGATTCGTTTTTATTGACCAATGCGCTAGAAGCGGGGGGGATGACGGCACAAGCAGCCCGAATTTCAAAAGGGATCTATGATCGCGGACAACCCCTCGTCCAACTAGGTCTTGTGGTGGCGATGGCGTTAAGCTCGACGTTTTTGCCAACGTTGACCAAGTATTTGACGGTAAAAAATCAGCAGCTGTTTGAAAAGTCGGCAAAAATGTATTTGCGCCTGACGATCGGGATTGCTTCGGCTTCCGCCGTGGGCTTAGCGATTTTGCTGCCTTATATCAACTTTGCCTTATTCAAAGACGGTTCTGGCAATGCGGCGCTGGTATTGTTTGTCTTTTCCATCGCTCTGATGGCGACGATCCAAGCCTATCAAAGCATTCAACAAAGTCGCAATACCTACACCTTCGGCTTGCTCGCTGCGGGGATCGGTCTTTTGATCAAATGTCTATCGATGTGGCCGCTGACTGCTTCTTATGGGACTGCAGGAGCGAGTATCAGTACACTGTTGGGGTTAGGCGCGACCTTATGCTGTTTTGTGGTTTCCGAACAGCGTCGAGCACAAAGCAGCATCAATCACTTTTGGCATGAAGGAAATTATGGAAAAAAACTATTTATTTGTTTAGGGATCATGGCAAGCGTGCTATTCTTATATTATAGCTTCGTTGCGATCTTATTGAACGGTCATTTGACCCATCGACTACAGGCACTGCTTTTTTGCCTAGGCGGTGTCGGTCTGGGAGGCGCAGCCTTTATCGGGGCAGCGATCAAAATCAAATTGTTAACGATTCGCGAATGGCTGTTAGTTCCATTTGGAAAGAAACTATTAAGAAGAGGTGAAAAACATGAGATTAGATAAATTTCTTAAAATCTCCCGCATCATCAAGCGTCGCTCTGTGGCCAAAGAAGTGGCAGACAAGGGACGCATTCAGATCAACGGCAAATTAGCCAAGTCAAGCAGTGACGTCAAAGTAGGCGATACCATGCGCATTCAATTCGGGAATAAGGTCTTGGAAGTAAAAGTCAATGAATTGCATGAATCGACGAAAAAAGAAGACGCTGCAAAAATGTATGAGATCGTTTCAGAGGAAAGAATCTCAGAAAATGCTTGATTTTTACGGCATTTTCAGTTAGACAAGCTTTGCGGATGTTGGTATAATGTAAAAAACAAAGACAGCGACGGGAGCGAGTTCAGGTGGCAAAAGAATCAAATAAAAAAATAGAACTATTGCAGACCGATTATGCGAAAGAGCAATTTGCCAAGTTTGAAAAAGAGCGGCGGCAAGTGGTGTTTCGCCGACGTCGGCTGGTGGCGTTTTTCGTGGCGGCATTAGCGATATTTGCGATCGTAGGGATTCAAATGTTCAACGATCAAATGCGCCTGCAAAAGCTAAAGGAATATAAGGCGGAAACAGTCGCCGAACAAAAAGAGGCAGAACAAAAGGTGGCTTCACTGGAGCGAGACGTTGCCTTGCTGCAAGACGATGAGTATGTGGCAAAATTGGCCCGCAGCCGATTCTTCTACTCAAAAGATGGTGAAAAAATCTATCCAGTCTTGCCAGACGGGACGGATTCTCAAAACACCAATGAGCGTTCTTCGCAAAGCGGACAAGAATCATCATCCACAGAGTCACAAGATTAAGCAATGTCATACCTACTCAGCGCAGTAGTTTGAATTATTTTAAATGGGTAAAAATTAGGAGGAACATTTTTTATATGTCAATCGAAGTTGGAGCGAAACTAAAGGGCAAAGTGTCTGGTATTACAAATTTTGGTGCGTTCATTGATCTTGGTGAAGGGAAAACTGGTTTGGTGCATATCAGTGAAGTATCAAACGGATTCGTCAAAGACATTCACGACGTGTTGTCTGTTGGGGATGAAGTGACAGTACTTGTTACGGCAATCGGCAACGATGGAAAAATCGGCCTATCGATCCGCAAAGCAGAAGATAAACCGGAAGAAAAACGTGAATACCCGAAAAAAGAATTCAATCGACCAAATCCGAAAAAATCTTTTTCACGCAATCAAAATACGAATGTAAATAAACAAGACTTCGATTCATTGATGAGTTCTTTTCTAAAAGATAGTGATGATCGTCTTTCGTCATTACGTCGAAATACAGAAGGAAAACGCGGTGGCCGCGGCGGACGCCGTAACTAAACATGAATAGCAAGTTGGAAAAAGCTGGAACAAAACTGTTGGTTCGTTTTGTTTCAGCTTTCTTTCTTGTGGGATTACCATATGAGAAGGAGGGCAAATGATGGTCATTCAAACCGTTCGAGCGCAACTCAGTGCCATCGATCCTGAAAAAAAACGCCGCTTTTTGTTGGCGGTATCGACGGGCGTCGATTCGATGGTCTTGTTGCAGATCTTTTGTCAGTTGTTTCCTGAAATGCAAAAAGAGCCATGTTTTGGTGTGGCACATGTGAACCATCAATTGCGCCCAGCATCTGCCAAGGAAGCGGCTTTTTTACGGCAGTACTGCCAAGAACGCGGCATTCCTTTTTATGAACGGTGCTGGGAAAATCCGCCAGAAACCGGCGTAGAAGCTAGCGCTCGAAACTTTCGCTATACCTTTTTTGCCGATGTCATGTCTCAAGAAGGCTATGATGTTTTGCTAACTGCTCACCACAGTGATGACCAAGTAGAAACGATGTTGATGAAGATGATGCGAGAAGGTCGTTTGCGATCGGCTGGCGGGATGAAACAGCAGCAGCCTTTTCACACAGGGATCTTGTTGCGTCCACTGCTTACTGTCAGCAAGGCAGCGATTTACGACTATGCGCAAGCACAGCAGATTCCCTACTTTGAAGACGAAAGCAATCACGAACCGCTGTATTTGCGAAACCGACTACGCCAGCAAGTAGTGCCAGCCTTAAAAGCGGAAAATCCGCAGCTGCTGCCGCATTTTCAACAGCTTTCTGAAGAAGTACAGTTTGCCAATCAGTTGATCCAACAAGAGCAGCAGCAATGGTTGTCTGCGTTCGTTCAACAGCAAGCTGCTCGCTTAGTGATCGATCTGCAACAGCTGCCGACGTTTTCTCCAGCGCAGCGCTATTTTTTCTATGCGGGTTTTTTACAGCAAGCAGAAGCTTTTACGAAGCAGCCCCTCAATCAAAAACAGCTGCCGCAGTTATTGCGTCTACTGGATGAAAAGAAAGGGCAATGGCAATTGGCGTTGCACAAACAGTGGCAGCTGCGGCGCAGTTATGATCAATTGTTATTGGAACCTGTTACTGTTTCCCAAAGGCCTGCAGCGCCGTTGACAGAAGTTAGTCAGCGACTGGTTTTAGGGGAGGGGATCTATCTTTCTGAAAAGGAATGGATTGGGTATTTTCCGATAAATGAACAGCATATTCCCAAAAAAATCACAAATTGGTCAGAGTTTTCCCAAGATTTACCGCTAAACTATTCCTCTGAGCTGGTGGTGCGTAAGCGCCAGCCGGGAGACCGAATCCGCTTGGCGCGTGGTCTGACCAAAAAGATCAGTCGTTTTTTTATCGATTCAAAAATTCCTAATGAAGTGCGAGAAAAAAGTTGGGTCGTCACAAACCTTGAAAAAGAGGTGATTGCCTTACTACCTCATACATTTTCCTATTTGAGTATTGCGCCAGAAACTGATAAAATACACTACATACTTCTTTATAAATACCAGAAGTAAGAGTTGGAAGGAGAACTTTATGCTAGATAAAGATATTGAGAAAATTTTGATTTCCCGTGACGAAATCAAAAATCGTTGTGTGGAACTTGGTCAAGAATTAACGGCGGCTTATGCGGATAAAAATCCTCTAGTCGTAGGTGTGCTGAAAGGTGCCGTTCCTTTCATGGCAGACATCGTTCGTGAGATGGATTGTTACTTGGAGTTAGACTTCATGGATGTCTCAAGTTATGGCAATGCCATGATTTCATCTGGAGAAGTCAAGATCATCAAAGATTTAGATACAAATGTTGAGGGCCGCGATCTTTTGATCGTTGAAGACATCATTGACAGCGGTCGCACATTGGCTTATCTGGTGGATCTATTCAAATACCGTAAAGCGAAATCAGTGAAAATCGTAACGTTATTAGATAAGCCAGAAGGTCGTGTTGTTGAGATCGATGCAGATTATGTCGGCTTCGATGTGCCAAATGAGTTTGTTGTTGGATATGGACTGGACTATGCAGAGCAATATCGAAACTTACCTTACGTTGGCGTCTTAAAACCTAGTGTTTATCAGTCAAATTAGTGACTGTTCTAAATCAATTGTGATACAATTAAATGGTCAGGATTGATAAAACAAAATAGCCAGGGAGGTACGCATGAATAAGAAAAATAACGGTATGGTAAAAAATACCTTATATTATGTACTTGTCTTGTTGGCGATGGTCATGGTCGTATATTTCATTTTTGGAAATGGCAATCAGCAGACCCCAACGATCGAGTACTCCACGTTTACAGAGCAGCTGAAAGACGGGAAGATCAAACAGTTTACTGTTCAACCCGCTAACGGTGTGTATCGAATCGTGGGTGAATACAATGAAGAACAAACCGTCAGCAATGACAACAGCTTGTCTGTTTTAGGTAATACACAGGCGAGTTCGACCCGCTTTTCAACGATCATTTTACCGAATGATTCCACACTAAGCGAAGTCACCAGTTTGGCCTCGGCAGAAGGGGTCAAAACCACGATCGAAGAAGAATCCAACAGCGGCATTTGGTTATCGCTTTTGGTTAGCTTCTTACCACTTGTGATCATCATTTTCTTCTTCTACATGATGATGAGCCAACAAGGTGGCGGCGGTGGCGGTGGCGGCCGTGTGATGAACTTTGGCAAATCAAAAGCCAAAGAAGCAGATAAAAAAGCCAACCGCGTGCGTTTTTCAGACGTAGCCGGTGCAGAAGAAGAAAAACAAGAGCTTGTCGAAGTCGTGGAATTCTTGAAAGACCCTCGACGCTTCGTTGAATTAGGTGCTCGTATCCCAGCAGGTGTCTTACTTGAGGGGCCTCCAGGAACCGGGAAAACATTACTAGCCAAAGCCGTTGCTGGTGAAGCTGGCGTACCGTTTTACTCGATCTCTGGTTCAGATTTCGTTGAAATGTTTGTCGGTGTCGGTGCAAGCCGGGTGCGTGACTTATTTGAAACAGCGAAGAAAAATGCACCAGCCATCATCTTTATCGATGAAATCGATGCAGTCGGTCGCCAACGTGGTGCCGGTATGGGTGGCGGACATGATGAGCGGGAACAAACATTGAACCAGTTGTTGGTTGAAATGGATGGTTTTGATGGGAATGAAGGCGTGATCGTCATTGCCGCAACGAACCGTTCGGATGTTTTAGATCCAGCGTTGCTACGTCCAGGTCGTTTTGACCGTCAGATTTTGGTTGGTCGTCCAGACGTGAAAGGTCGTGAAGCGATCCTCCGTGTCCATGCCCGCAACAAACCTTTATCAGATGATGTTGATTTGAAAGTCGTTGCCCAACAAACACCAGGCTTTGCCGGTGCGGATCTGGAAAACGTCTTGAATGAAGCGGCATTAGTTGCTGCTCGTCGTAACAAGAAAAAAATCGATGCTTCAGATATCGATGAAGCAGAAGACCGCGTGATCGCTGGTCCAGCGAAGAAAGATCGGGTCATCAACAAACGCGAACGTGAAATGGTTGCTTACCATGAAGCAGGACATACCATTGTTGGGTTAGTCTTGAGTCGTGCCCGTGTGGTACACAAAGTAACGATCATTCCTCGGGGACGTGCGGGTGGTTACATGATCGCCTTACCGAAAGAAGATCAATTCTTGATGACCAAAGAAGATATGTTTGAACAAATCGTTGGGTTGCTTGGCGGACGTACGGCAGAAGAAATCATCTTCGGTGTACAATCAACAGGTGCTTCCAATGACTTTGAACAAGCAACTGCGCTTGCAAGAAGCATGGTGACAGAATATGGAATGAGCGACAAATTAGGTCCAGTTCAATATGAAGGAAACCATCAAGTCTTTGTCGGTCGTGATTATGGTCAAACAAAAGCGTACTCTGAACAAGTTGCCTTTGAAATCGATCAAGAAGTTCGCAAGATTTTAATGGATGCCCATCAAAAAGCCCATGAAATCATTGAAGAACACCGTGCGCAGCACAAATTGATCGCTGAAAAACTGCTTGAACATGAAACATTAGATGCAAAAGCAATCAAATCCTTGTTTGAAGAAGGCAAAATGCCTGAAGGAACCGAAAGCTCTGAGTATCCTAGTGAAAAAGCTCAAACGTTTGAAGAAGCGAAACGTGCGCTGGAAGAAAAAGATGCAGAGAAGCAAGCTGCAGAAAAACACAGCGAAGATGCACCATCAAACGATTTTGATCAACAATTGGAAGATGTTCGCCGCAATAGCGAAAGCCAACCGACTGATCAAGAAAACAAAGATGATAACGCCTAAAATAAGACGTATCAAGGCACCGAGGAAACTCGGTGCCTTTTTGTTTCTATTTAAGAAGACTTTCCTTAAATTCAAACACATTCAGTTGAAAAAAGCGGCGCTTCCTAGTATGATTCATTAATGAATAAAAAGGAGAATCAAGATGAAGGATTATTTAGTAAAAGCACTAGCATATGACGGCTTCGTCCGAGCATATGCAGTATCGGCAACAGAAACGATCGCCGAAGCACAACGACGCCATGAAACATGGAATACGGCATCCGCTGCTTTAGGGCGAGCGATGGTGGGAAGTTTGTTATTAGGCAGTACCTTAAAAGGGGAAGACAAATTGACCGTCAAAATTCAAGGAAATGGTCCTGCTGGGGCAATCGTCGTAGACAGCAATGGCCGTGGGGACGTAAAAGGATACATAAAAAATCCGCAGATCAGTCTGCCGTTGAACCCTCAAGGGAAATTGGACGTTCGGGGCGCAGTGGGTGACCAAGGGATCTTTACCGTGATCAAAGACTTAGGGCTAAAAGAACCCTTCTCTGGACAAACACCGATCGTCTCTGGGGAGCTTGGGGAAGACTTTACTTATTATTTAGCAGTGTCAGAACAGATTCCTTCTGCTGTTGGTCTGAGTGTATTAGTAGAAACCGATGATTCGATTCGGGCAGCCGGTGGGTTTATGCTGCAGATCATGCCTGGTGCCAGTGAAGAGATCATTGATGCCATCGAAAAACGTTTGGGAGAATTGCCTCGAGTATCAACCTTGATCGATGAAGGACAATCACCAGAAGAGATCTTAGAGACATTGTTGCCAGACACGACGATCGAAGTACTAGAAAAAATGCCAGTCCAGTTCCATTGTGATTGCACGAAAGAAAAATTTGCGACGGCGATCATTACCTTGGGGGCTGATGAGATCCAAGCGATGATCGATGAAGACCACGGGGCAGAGGCAGTCTGCTCGTTTTGTGGCAACAAGTATCATTTTGATGAAACGGAATTGGCGGCATTGAAGAAAGAGGCGGAAGCGTAAGTGAAAGATAGACAAACATGGCAGATCGGCTCGGTTGAGATTCCCAACCGCGTCGTCGTTGCGCCAATGGCAGGGATCACCAATTCTGCGTTTCGTGTGACAGTCAAAGAATTTGGCGCGGGTTTAGTCGTCTGTGAGATGATCAGTGATCGAGGGATTCAACTGCGGAACAAGAAGACCCTTGAGATGCTATTTATTGACGAGACCGAGCATCCTCTTAGTATTCAGATTTTTGGTGGGAATAAAGCATCCTTAGTAGAAGCAGCGCAATTTGTCGCAGAAAACACAACTGCCGATATCATTGATATCAACATGGGGTGTCCTGTAAACAAAATCATCAAAGCAGAAGCTGGTGCGAAGTGGCTTTTAGATCCCGACAAGGTTTATGAAATGGTCCATGCTGTTTCCAGTGCGATCGACAAGCCCGTTACCGTAAAAATGCGGATCGGCTGGGATGAGCAGCATATCTTTGCGGTTGAAAATGCCCAAGCCGCAGAAGCAGCGGGTGCCGCAGCGATCGGTATGCATGGCAGAACCCGTGTACAGATGTATGAAGGATCGGCTGATTGGGACGTGTTGAAACAAGTGAAGCAAAGTATCACGATTCCCTTTATGGGCAACGGCGATGTCAAAACCCCTGAAGATGCCAAGCGAATGTTGGAAGAAGTCGGTGCAGATGCAGTGATGATCGGACGGGCAGCGTTAGGCAATCCATGGATGATCCACCGCACCAAGCAATACTTGGAGACAGGCGAGTTATTGCCAGAACCAACACCGCGAGAAAAAATTTCGACAGCGAAACTTCATTTAGAACGTTTGGCTGATCTAAAAGGGGAAAAAATCGCTTCGCGAGAATTTCGTCAACATGCTGCGTACTACTTAAAAGGTATTTCGCGGGCAGCCAAAGTCAAAGCGGCAATTAACCAAGCGGAAGATAAGCAGACGATTTTTGATTTATTAGATGCATTTGTGGAAAAGACCGAAAAACAGCCGCTAGCAACTCTTAAGGAATAAGAAACAAATCAAGTCGATTCGAAAGTTCGGCTTGATTTTTTGCGTCATCATTGGCATTATAAGAAGGAAACCCAAGTTAAGAATGGAGGAAAACTCGTGACAGAGGAACGACAAACACAAGAAGAATTGAATGATCAAATGTTGGTTCGCCGTGAAAAGATGGAAAAACTACGGGAAGAAGGCATTGATCCTTTTGGCAAGCGATTCGAACGCACCCATAATTCTGCCGAGTTACATGAGTTATTTGATCAAAGAACCAAAGAAGAATTAGCCGAAATGAATCTTTCAGCAAGCATTGCAGGAAGAATCGTTACAAAACGTGGAAAAGGTAAGGCTGGTTTTGCGCATTTACAAGACCGCGAAGGCCGTATTCAAATATATGTACGTAAAGACCAAGTAGGGGATGAACCTTACGAAGTATTCAAACACGCAGACTTAGGTGATTTCTTCGGCGTATCTGGTGAAATCATGAAGACCGATACCGGTGAAGTGACCATCAAAGCCAAAGAAATCGTGATCTTATCAAAAGCATTGCGTCCATTGCCTGACAAATACCACGGCTTGACGAACGTAGAACAACGTTACCGTCAACGTTACTTGGATTTGATCAGTAATAAAGAAAGTTTTGATCGTTTCATGAAACGAAGCCAAATCATCAGCGAAATTCGTCGTTACCTTGACGGTCATGGGTATATCGAAGTCGAAACGCCAGTATTGCATAATCAAGCAGGTGGTGCAGCGGCTCGTCCCTTCATTACCCACCACAATGCCTTAGACATGGATCTGTATTTACGGATCGCTCTTGAGCTTCACTTAAAACGATTGATCGTGGGCGGCATGGAAAAAGTCTATGAGATCGGCCGCGTTTTCCGAAATGAAGGGATCGATACGACCCATAATCCTGAGTTTACGATGTTAGAAGCGTATACGGCATATACAGATTTCAAAGATGTGATGGATCTGACCGAAGGCATTATCCGTAATGCTGTTGAAAAAGTCTTGCACACAGCAACGATCCAATACGATGGACAAGAAGTAGATCTAGCTAGCGACTTTGCACGAATCCATATGGTCGATGCAATCAAAAATCAAACAGGTGTTGATTTCTGGCGACCAATGTCCGTTGAAGAAGCCCGCAGCTTAGCGAAAGAACATCATGTTGAAATCACTGATACCATGACTGTTGGCCATATCATCAATGAATTCTTTGAGACATTTGTTGAAGAAACGTTACAGCAGCCAACCTTTGTCTTCGGTCATCCAGTGGAAGTTTCGCCATTAGCGAAAAAGAATCCAGAAGATGAACGCTTTACCGACCGCTTTGAATTATTTATCGTTGGTCGTGAATTTGCGAATGCCTTCACGGAACTAAATGATCCAATCGATCAAAGAGAACGTTTTGAAGGGCAAGAAAAAGAGCGCGAAGCAGGAAATGATGAAGCCCATGGGGTGGATGAAGATTTCTTAGAAGCACTTGAATACGGTATGCCGCCAACTGGTGGATTAGGGATCGGGATCGATCGCTTAGTGATGCTATTGACCGATGCGCAATCGATTCGCGACGTTTTATTATTCCCAACAATGAGATAAAAAAACTCCGTCCACTCGCAAGAGATGGGCGGCTTTTTTTCTTGTCTGCTGGATCAGGGAGAAAAACAGCGAGGAATTAGAGGGAAAAACGCCACGATAGTTGCCAGAAAACGGATTAAATGCGAACGATAAAAGCTGGATCCAATGCGATTAGACGGGTTTGTAAAAATTGAAAAAAGCCATAGAAAATGATTGACCGTAAGGGATTTAGTTGGTATATTATTACATGTGCCAAATGACTAAATGAATTCCTAAAAAGAATTGAAAAAAGTAGTTGACGCACAGCTCGACAGATGATATTATAACGAAGTCGCAATTTTAAAACAGTTAATTGATGTTGATACATCAACAAAATTAATTAAAAAAAGTTGTTGACAAA